>NZ_RKLV01000003.1 GCF_026242195.1 Halorutilus salinus
TAACGCTGTGTTCGGGTGTTAATCCGGAGCCGACCCGTTATGCGAAGGTCGAGGGGAATTAAATTCGCCTGCGACGGCACGACCCGGTTTGGGACGTGCGGTCAAAACGGTGAAGCCTCGGGGCTTGCCCCCGAGGTACTTCACTCGTTGCTACTCGCGGGCGCACCGCTTGAGTTCATATACGCCCCCGTCTTCCCCGCCGTGCTTCTCTTCTTCGCACTCTCGCTCCTAGTAACGACGATCGCGTACGCCACACGGTCGCCTTCGACCGACTCAGACGAACTCCACCACAGGCTCGTCTCCGTCGTCCGTGGTCTCGAAGATATAGACGATGAGAACCGCGAGAAGCTTGGTGAGCACGTCCGTGCCGTCGCACAGGCGCTTACGGGAGTCGCGGTTCCAAGCCGGGTTACGTTGGACGACGGCTCCGTCCCCGTCGTTCTGCCCGCAACCGAACCCCCTATCTACGAGTCTGACGGTGCCGACGACCTGACCGGGCGTATCAGGGAGACGGGTCTAACCGGCTACGCCGTAGACGGCGGAGACGTGATGCTCGTTAAGAACGGAACGCCGACCGTCTACTACCTCGCCGAGGAGGATCGTTTCGGACACGCCGACGTACTACCCGACGGAAGGTTCGAGAACGCACGTCTGTACGCCGACGCATACGTCTTCGTCGACGCCGTTGAGTCCGTCGTCCCCGAACCCGGTAGCTCGAGCTCGGTAGAAGGCGACGAATGGGCTGAGGACGCCGTCGACGCCGTTGAGGACGTACAGGACGACGTCGACGCGTTGCTCGCCGTCGATGAGAAGAGGGACGAGAAGACTGTTACGTCCTCGGACGGTGCCGAGGAAGACGACGGGTCGGACGAAGAGGACGACACGGACGACCAAACCGGGAGGATAGATGTCGGCGGCGACGAACTCGACCTCGACGAGATGTTCGACAAGGCGGACGAGATGTTCGATTAGAGACCGACGACCCTCTCTGTGAGACGCACGGCGTCCTCACGCGTTTCGAGCGACGTATCCGTCTCCACGACGCGACAGTCGGCTTCCACCTCCTCGCCGTCGACGACGAGCACGTCGAGAAAGTCGGAGTACGCCTCGTAGACACCGCGCGACGACGGTGGGAGACCGACGGATTCCATGAGACGCGCCGCGGGACCGCTCACGACCTCGCCGCCGACGAACGGAGAGACGGCGACGACGTGCGTCCCGCGTAAGGCTTCGCGCACACCGTCGACGCCGAGAACCGGACCGAGACTCGTGACGGGGTTCGAGGGTCCTATAACAACCTCCTCGCCGAGGGCGTCGCGTACCTCGGCGGTCGCCTCGGCGTCGTCCGTGCCGCGGAACTCGACACCGCGTGGTTCGGGTTCGCCGTCGCGCGCCACCCACCAGACCTGAAACGCCATCTCACCCTCGTCGGTCTCGACGTAAGTCGCCACGCGGTCGTCGGTCGCGGGCAGGACGCGTTCATCTTCAGGCACGCCGAGCCTGTCGGCGACCCTTTCTGTCGCTTCGGTCAGTGTCTCACCCTCGTCGAGCGCCGACGATCGGAGTATATGCGTCGCACGGTCGCGGTCGCCTATGAGCATGAACTCGCCGTCGCCTGAGAAGGCGCGCCCTTCGCCGAGTTCGCGCGCCGCCTCGACGCGTTCGGTACGTACGCCTTCGCCCGTAAGCGCCTCGTGTGTCGCGTACGTGTCGTCTTCGACCCCCCACCATCTGTCGCGGTCGATACGGTCGGAGAGGGTGTAGAGAACCGTATCGATGTCAGGACAGACGAGGTTACCGGCTATCTCGACATCGTCCCCCGTGTTGACGACGACGTTAAAGCCGTCGAGTACGTCGCGCGCGCCGTCGATCACCTTCGGCGTGCCTGTCCCGCCCGACAGGAATGTCGTCATGTAAAGCTACCCAGGCCCTGCTGGCGTTGCCCGTTGACGACCTCGCTCCAAGACCACCCGAGAGCTTCGAGTATACGTTCTATGGGGTTACGTACGGTCTTTTCGAGCATCTTGTCGCGGTCGACCTCGAACTCCTCAGGAACCTGTTCGGGGTACTCGAAGCAGACGACATCCGTCGGCGGATAGTCACCCTTGACGCGTTTTATATACAGACGTTTGGGCTTGCTACCGCTCGTAAAGTTGGTGCCTAAGTTCCTGTTTGCGTACTTCGCACCCGTTACCTGCGCCGTATCAGTGTCGTACGAGTCGAGCTTCTGACCGATTCCGCCCGGTATCCCCATATCGTCGTAGCCGTAGTCGCCGTCCTTGAAACGGTCGACGACATCGCGTACGTACCTCGAAACCTCGTCGAAGCCTGCGCCGTCAAGTATCATCTCTATGACCTCCTGCTGAACCTCCTTCGTCACGGGTGCAACGTCGCTTCTCTTGTACTCGAACCCCGTGATGTCGAGGTCGGGCGTACCGAGCGCCTTACCGTCCTTCCAGACGAGCTTTCCCGCGTAACGTTTCTTCCGTCCCGCCTGAAAGAACCTCTCGTACAGCTTTTCGAACTCTATCTCCCACATATGCGTCTCCGCGTTGAAGCTTTCGAGGGCGAACGAGTCGTAGCTCTCGTTGACGACGGATTCGAGCGCCTCGCCCCTCTCCACGAGTTCGTCAGGGCTACCGTCGCCGAGTTCAACGAGCGTAGAGTCGGTGTTGTGGAGTACGATTCCCCCGACAGCGTCTACGAAGTTCTGGTTGTCCGCAACGGATATATCGTAGACGTAGCCGTCGTGTTCGGATTCCTCAACTACGGGTGCCCGACCCTCCCGGTAGTAGTCGCATGTGCGTACCGTGTAGCTCTCCTTCTCCTCTCTGTACTTCAGCGAGTGCTTCTTTCCGCGCTGTGTCAGGAGTACTGAGAGTCCGCCCGCGAGTTCCCTGCTCGTCGTCTCAAAGTCGAAGTTACGTTCGGCGTACCCGCTTGAATACCGTGGGAACTCGCGCGAACCGTCGCCGCGTACGAGCGCGTTGAGGAAGACGTTCTGTTCCTCCCTCGGTAGGTGGTAGACGAACCCCGGGACACGCTTCCTGTGCGACCTCTGACCTGCGAACTCGCGGAAGAAGACCGCCGAGAGTTCGTTCATCATCTGGAGCTTCTTCGTGGTGTCGTTGTAACTGACGCTTGTCTCCCCGTCCTGTGTACCGTAAGCGACGGTGCGCTCGTCGCCCGAGTCGGAAGCCGTTACACTCACAACAGCGTTCTCAAAGAGGCGGTCGTAGTCGCGCTTGAGCCTGTCGAGCTTCTCGCCGTTCCCCGACGCGATGCTCGCACCGAACTTTTCCGCCGACGTTTCCTCGGTGGAGGAACTCCCGTCGGCGACGAACCTCGCGAGTAGCCGGAGCAGTCCCCGAAACTCCTCGGAACCTACCTCGACCTTTCTCTGAACCTTGATAGTAGAGTCCCTGCCGCCGTCTCCTTCGTGACTGAACCAGACGTACTCGCCGTCCGTACGGACGCGCTTCGTCTTCTCTTTCGTCGCCCCACCGCGTCTGTCGACGTAGTCGCGCTCGTACCCGCGGAGCACCTCGTACACGTCTACCTCCTCAACGGTTTCAACCTCAGGGATCGACGGTACCCTGAGGGGTGCGTCCACATTCTCGGGCTCGCTCTCGGTGAGTTCTCCGTCCTTCTCCACAATGTACGAGTGGTCGCGTGTCGTTACCGACTCGCCGAACTTGTGCTGTAGGCGAACGACGTCCTTCTCCGTCGGGTGACGCATAACACCCTTGACACTTTTCCACTCGGCTTCCGCCTCATCGTTCACCGAGAGCGCCTCCCAGCCTTCGAGTGCGCGGTACTCCTTGCCCCCGTCTGCCGTGACTCTCCGTTTCGCAGTCTTCGCCTTCTCGAAAGCCTCCCGAATCGGGAGTACGCGTACGCGACCGTCCGAGTCGCGTAAGACCACAGGACGCTCTCCCGTCACGCTGTCACCGTACACCACCTCGTACCCCTCGTCCTCTACCATGTCGCGCGTATGCTCGATGACGGCGCGTCCTGTCGCGGTGACGGCGCTACCCATCTCGCGGTCGTACAGACGGAAACGCGGATACCCCGCTACGCCGTAGTACGACTGACCTACCCACTGGAAACTGCCGTTGCGCCCCGCGAGAACCGTATGGTTGTCCTCGACTGTGACGCAGTAGACGCGCCCGTCGTTCTCGCTCATCCCGCCGTTGCGGTGCATACGGAACGCGCCCTCGTTGTCGCTGAAACGTACACGCCAGACGCCTGAGTCACGGTTCACGAGCGGCTTGTAGCCGAGATGGACGGCGAGACGTACGACACCGTCCTTGAGGTCGTCGCTCTTAGTGGAGTAACGTATACCTGAATACGTATCACCGTCGCCGCGTATGAGCGCGTCGAAGAGATGCTCGAGCAACGATGCGTCGAGTTCAAAGACGAACCCCGGCAGACGTTTCTCCTCGCTCCCCGCGCCGCAGTTCTCGACGAGCCAGTCGGCGATTACGGCGTTACAGAAGCTTATCTGCCGCGCCTCCTCCAACGGGTTCAGACCCATACGCTCCAGAAGAGAGACGATGCGTTCACGTCCTTCTTCGTCCAACTGACCCAACTGTACCTTCTTCGACCGTCCGCGTTTCGTGTCCTCGTACCCCTTCGGCTCTATCTCGTAGACGCTCCCTTCGGCGACGTACCATCCGACGAGACGGAGCCAGTCACGGATGTCGTACTCCGCGGGGACGGACGAATGTTTCGCACCACGTTGGACGAGTACCTCGTCAGCCTCGTCCGCGACGACCGGGTTTTCGGAGACGTAACCCGGCGAGCATCTGTACGCCTTCCTGTTTGAGTCGTATTCGAGCGCTTCGCCCGCATCACCGACGGCTTTCTTGTAGCCCGCACCGCCCCCGTCGGTGTACAGGTACGCTGTTTCGGCGTCCCCTTCCTCGAGCAGACTGAACGTCTCAGGTTTACGCCCTTCGATAGCTTCGCCGTCGGGTATCTGATAGCCGGTGTAGTCGTTGAGTTTGCCCGCCTCCACGAAACGCGTCTCGCCGTCCGTCTCAACCAACATACGGTGGTTCGGGGTCACGGAGAAGTCGACGTACCGTGTCTCTATGTCGACCATCTCACCGTCGTACGCGTACTCCTGTGTTTCGACCACGCGTTTCGTCTCCACCTCCTGAGTGTCGGGGTCGATGGTGTACAGCGACTCGCCAACCTCCACCTCGTCGATGTCTTTGACGCCGTCCTCGCCAACTACCTCCGTCTCACCGTCGAAGCAGTTCATGACGACCTTTATTGCGTTTTGCTGGTCGTCGTACTTTTCGTACTTCTCGCTCCCCATATCGTGCTCGTCGCGCGCCGCCTTCTTCTTGTCGCGCTCCTCCAACAGCTCGGTCACGATGCTCTTCGTCAGACCCTCAGGCTCCTTACGGAAACGTACCTCGTCGCCGTCCGGCATATCTACCTCGTACGTCTCGCCGTCGTAGTCCTCACCGACCTTTGTTTCGGGACTTGCGTTTACCGAAATCATTGACATCGGGTAGAGCGACTGACCTACCCACTGGAACTTGCCACCCCGTCCCGCGAGAACGACGTGGTTGTCCTCCGCCGTCAGACAGTAGACGCTCCCTTCGTGATCCTCAACCGACGCGTTCACGCTCTTGTTGAACGAACCCCTCTTACCGAACGACACATACCATGTACCGTCGTCCTGTTTCTTCACTGTGGGCTTCTCGCCGCACCGTACCCCCAAGCGGATGATACCGTCCTTGAGAGCGTCGCTCTTTGTCCAGAACTTGTCGACCTTACCTGTGCGTTCTGAAGGTGTACCGTCGCCAGAAGCGGTGCTTCTGGCTGGCTCGTCAGACTTGGTCTGACGAACGTCGCCTTTGACCAGCGTCTCCAGAAGTACCTTCAGATGGCTCGCGTCGAGTCTGAAGACGAACTCAGGCAGACGTTTCTCTCCGCTCCCCGCGCCGCAGTTCTCGACCAACCAGTTGAGGAGGAGACGGTTCGAGAGGTTGATTCCGCGCGCGTCCGTCGAATAGTTAAGATCCATACGTTCCAGAAGGTCACGTATCTCGTCGCGTTCGTCGCCCTGCTGGTGTATGGTGATTTTATGATCGCCCGTCCCACCGTCGTATACGCTACCTTCCGTGACGTACCACCCGACGAGACGGAGCCAGTCGTCCATCCCAAAGCTCGTCGGCGTCGCACGGTGCTGTCTACCGGATTTTAGTACCACGTCGTCCGCCACGTCCTCGACAGCCTCGTGGTGCCGCCTGTACGCCTCGATCGGAACGAGGTACTTGCCCGTCTTCTCCAGCTTCAACGAACCCGACAAGCCGTGTGCTAACTCCATCTCGTCACATACGGCGTCGGGTAGGTCGTGCCTGACAGAACGTAGGTCACGGTCGGCGTAGACGACGGCGTAACCTTGATCTACCTCGCGCCAGAACTCGAACGTTCCTTGACCCTCACCGTCCATCGGTTCGTGGTTGGGAAAAGCGAAACGATCCGTGCCCGGTACGTCACGGTACTCGATAAACTCGAAGTCGTCCGGCGTCTGGCTGTCCCAACGACGTTTGTTCGAGACCAGAAAACGGTGGTTCTCGGTAACCTTGAGATCGTGCGTGTTGCCGCTGACGTGGTGTAGCTCGCCGTACTCGTTTCCGTACTCGTGCGTTTCAGCGACCTCGTCCACCTCAACCTCAAACGTGTCGGGGTTAAGAGTGTATACTTTGTCACCTACCGAAACCGTCTTGATGTTCGTCACACCGTCGGGGGTTACGACCTCCGTGTCGCCGCTGAAACACGCAAGGTCTAGAACCGCGACGTTCTCACGTATACCGGTTATAGGCTCGAAGACCTCGCCGCCCTCGTACTCCTCGCCACCGCCGCCTCCGCGTTTCGACGGAAGCACGAACTTACCGTGCGCCTTACGCAGTACGTAGATATCGACCACGTCGCTCGGCGTCGTCGCGTCTTCGAGCGAGCAACCGACGAAACGCGCGAGTTCGCGGAAGAAGTCTATGACACCGACCTTGTCGTCTATACGGACGCATAGCTCCACATCCATCTTGTTGTATTCGAGGAGGCGGTCGGGGTCTTCCTCCCACAGGTCGCCTATCTTTCCCGTGTAAGTCACCTTCGACTCGCCGAGTTCCTCCTCTGCGATCGCGTCGAGCCTGTACGATTCGAGTTCGGTGAAGTTCATACGCTGGTAGGCGTACAGGAGGTCGAACGTCGCGCGTCCCTTTACGGTCGGTCCGCCCCAGTCGTCGTGCCAGACGTTACCGACACGTGCGAGACGGTCGGCGTCCATACCGAGTTCGTCAAGCCGGTCTATTATGTACGGGAAGTCGAAGTCGTTACAGTTGTGAACCAGACAGTCCTCCGCGAAGAAGTTGCTCGTCGTCGTCTCTATGTCGTACGTCGCCTCCACCCCGGCTTCGTTCACCTCCTCCACCTCCACGAACACGAACCCCTCCCAGCCGTCCGCGGACGTGTCGTGCCGTTTGAGCGATACACCGCGCCTGTGTCTGTCCCGCCCGACGCGTCTCTCGTAACTACCTGTCTCGGCTTCGAAGAGGGCAGACGGCACGTCCTCGGTTCTACCGCTCTTACCGCCTTCAACCCCTTCCAGACGCTCCTTCTTCTCCGTGTGACGCATGTGGGGCAGAACCTTCTCCTTGAGGACATCCAACTCACGCTCCGAGTCGGGGATACGAACCACATCGCCACACTCCTCGGCGTAGACGCCGACGCGCCGGAAGAGACGCGCGTACCAGTCACGCGCCGACTGATTAGCCGCCGAGACTGTTACGTCCGACGTTACACAGCCGTCGCCGTCTATCACCCCGGCGAGGAAGCGCGCAACGTATTCTTCGGGCATCTGAAACACGGCGGAAAGGTCGACATCGGCTTCGTTCTTGTCGCCGAAAGGAACACCAAGTCCGCCGAACGCACGCATCCTCGCGTAGTCAAGCACGCTCTGGGCGTAGCACCCTTTCCCATCGGGACGGAGGCTGTTATCGCCCGGGAACGCGTCGTGTAGCTCCTTCCGTGTGTTGTAGAACCTCACACCGTCTTCCTCCGACATCGTGCCGTCGGTCATCACGAGTCCCGCGAGGTATACCTCGTCCTCGGTGAGTTCCCTGTCGAGTTCTCTGTCGGTTCCCTTGTATCTCCACCCTCCGTCGGGAACCGCTACCCCGTACCGACGTTTTGCCTTTCTCATACGCTCCTTGTCCCATACCGTCGGACACGGATGGTAGAGCGTCTCCTTCGAAACACCGAACTCCCCGGCGAGTTCCGAGACGCCGCCCCGTGGAAGACCTTTCTTAAACGACCTGACGCCGTCCGGCTTCGCCTGCTTCTGCCTGTGGTCGGGGACGAGTTCGGACAGCGTCGGAACGTGGGTCTCTTCAACGTTGAGGCTCCTCGGTTTCAGCACGTAGTCCCCTTCCTCTATCTCCTCGCCTTTCTTCCAGCTGACGCTGTCCTCGTCGCCTACCATGACACGGTGTTCTCCTGAGGCACGTAACGTACCGCTGTCTGCGAGTTCGAACTCGTACACACGTCTCTCGCTTACCCATCTGTTACTGACTTCCGCGACGGTCGTCTCGCCGTCCTCCTCGCCGAACACCGTATCGCCTTCCTCCACGTCGCGTATCTGCTTACGGCTACCGTCCGCCATGCTCACCTCCGTGTCCCCCGGAAGGCAGTTCCAGCCCGTCATAACGTCAGGGTCACGGTCGTTCAGGTAGCCCAGGAAGCCGTCGAGCATGACCTCCTCTTCCTCGTACGCGTGCAGAACGTAGCCGTCGGCGTCCACGTCGTCCTCGTCTACGTTCCAGACGAAGACATGGTACTCGTCGTCGAACGAGTCCCATGCTGTCAGACAGATAACCGGCTCCTCGCCGTCCTCAGGGAAGCCGTTTCTGTCGTCGACCTCTATGTCGATCACACAGGTACGTGCGGGCGTGTCTGCGTCACACGGTACGACGTCGTCCGCGTCTATCTCGACGGTTTCACCGTCCTCATCTAGACGCATACCCGACTTTACGTCCTTGTCGATACGGAACCTGTCGGGGAACAGTATGTCCGCCTCGTAGTCCGTGTACGGTTCGCGTACCTCGCCCACGTCCGGCGGTATACGTGCGTACAGACGCGTCAGATCGTCGCCCTCTATCGACTCGTACCCCGTCTCCGTACCCGTGATACGTTCGTCTTCCTCGTCGTCGACCTCGTCGGTCGGTGCGTAGAAGTAAGGACGGAACCCCGTCACGCGGACGTGCCGCGGTTCGCCTTCGCGCGTCCGTCCGAATACGTGTACGACGGGGTACGGTCCATCGTCGCCGGTTTCGACCGTGTAGTTGACCTTGAGGACGCCTACCTCCTCACCCTCTGCGTCCCCTTCGTCGCCCCCGCCGTCGAACGTCCCAAGATTCGACTGTTCCATGCGCGTCGTACGCCGTTACCTCACTAAAGTTGTCGGGATACGGTCGCTCGCCCCTGCCCCCTGTTTCTGCGCTTCGACGTTCTCCGCCTCCGGCTTCTGTTCCCCGACTCTTACCCCCGGCTTCTACCCTCTGTCTCCTACCCCGACTTCTACCCCTTTCGGCTCCTACTCTCTCCGCCTCCTACCCCTCCGGATTCTGTGGCTTCTGACCCAATGTAATCTTCATGATAGATTGACCGTGACAACTATTCACAAGGTCTATATATCCCCCTCTCTAAGATAGATGATGGAGGCAAAAAGCTATGTCCACAGCCGAACGCGCGGACGAGCCGGAACCGAACCTTGAGTCGTACGATACGGACGACGGGACGGTGATCTATGACTCGGCAAACCCGTTGGCGTGGATAAAGGCTGGGGACAAAGCGACGCGTTCGCTGAAGGAGAACCTCTAACGAACCGAACGCGCTACAGATACGAACCTTACTATCACGGTACTGCTGTGAGGACGCGGTAGCTACTCGTAAACCCAGCCCTCGTCGTTCCGCTCGTACGTCTCTATCTCGTCGGCGTCGAAGTAGATGGATATCTCGCGTTCCGCCGTATCGGGCGCGTCGGCGGCGTGGACGCAGTTACGTCCTATGTCGAGCGCGAGGTCGCCGCGTACGGTACCGGGTTCCGCCTCCGCGGGGTCTGTCGCGCCTATCATGTCGCGGACGAGGCTGATGGCGTTCTCGCCCTCTACGACCATCGGCACCGCGGGACCGCTCGTTATGAACCCAACGAGATCGTCGTAGAAAGGCTCGTCCTCGTGTTCAGCGTAATGCTCCTCGCCCTGCTCGCGCGACGGTGTCAGAAGCTTCATACCCACGAGCTTCAGACCACGTTCCTCGATACGCGAGACGATCTCGCCGACCAAGCCGCGCTGGAACGCGTCGGGCTTGACCATGACGAACGTGCGCTCGCGGCTCATCCGTCTTCCTCGGACTCCGGCTCTACCTCCGTCCACTCGACATCGCGTGCCGGACGTCCGAGATCGGCGTTCTTCTGACACTTCGACGAGCAGAAGCGGACGCGCTCGCCGTCGTTGCGTACGAGGAGTACGCCGCTACCCGGCTCTATCTCGCTCCCGCAGTATGTGCAGTCGTGGGTCTCCATCTTACCGTAGGCTCTCGACCTTCTCTACGATGTCCTCAACCTGCTCGTCGGCGTTGCCCGCGTCCGTCACCACTGCGGCGGCGCTTCCAACGTCGAGACCGACGGCGTGGCCGATACCGTCCTGCTCGCCCACGTAGACGAACGGCACGTCCTTCTCGTCACATAGCGACGGCAGATGGAGAACGATCTCCTCGGGCTGTACGTCCTCGGCGATTACGACAAGCTCCGCCTCGCCGCGCTCTATAGACTTCGTTACCTCGTTCGTTCCCTTCTTGACACGCCCCGTGTCGCGTGCAATTTCAACAGCTTCGAGAACGCTCTCTTCCAACTCATCCGGTACGTCGAACTTTACGTATACTGGCATTCTTGTTCACCTCGTTCCGCGCTCCCGCGCGTCATTACGCAGTGAGCGTAACCGGGGTAGCCGTCTGCGTCGGTTATATCTTCTGGAACTACCCGAAGTCGCGAGGTACGTTCCGTCTTCGTTTTCGACCAAACCATCCAAGTATGCTAAACTATGTTAATTTATTTCGTTAACGACTAAATTAATGATGCGTCTCCACAAGCCGAGAACCGATGGACAGCTTTGAGGAGTTTGTCGAGCGTCTAAGCGAAATCAAACGAAAAGGGTACGTGGAGACCCACCGCGCCGGAAACACAGGTATCGGAAAGACGCTCGAAGACCTGCTCGGAATAGAGGAGAACAACGTCCCCGGACCCGACGCTGTCGGCGTCGAACTTAAGTCCACACGTCGAAGCTCGAACAACCTAACCACGCTGTTCACCAAGGAACCACCGCGCGACGAACGTCGCCTGTGGAACCAAGAACTGGTGCGCGAACTCGGATACGTCGACGGTAAGGACAGGGGGACACTCAAAGTAACCGTCGAACCCGATTCACTAAATACTGTATGCCGACCGGATCGTAGTAGTTGTTTCGCACTATTTAGATTTAATTAATTAACAAAATAAAGCAACGGTATTGATGTAGCTACGCGAGTATCCTCGTCCGTGTCTGATATCCGGCTGAACGACGCCGACGAAGCCATACTGAAAGAACTGGAGCATGGGCGCGTGACAGCCGTATACCTTGACCGACGGATAGACTGGTCACGCGAGTACATTACGCAGAGACTCCGACGTATGGAGGAACACGGTATCGTCGAAAATCTGGAGAGTACGGGGCTGTACGAACTGAACCGGTCTCCGAGTATATAGGAAAGCTAACCACGGTGCCATTCTTGATTCCTTGCTCGCCGGCTACGCCTTCCTTGTCCTCACCGTCGTCGCTCTCTACCGCCTTTTTTCGTCGCCGTCCGCGTACGCAGACGCCGGCGCGGGATTCTACGACCCTACGCGAAGCCGGTGTCTATGACGAGATGAAGCCCGAGGATGTCTAGGACGTGGTGGTTTTGGCGAGTTTGCGGCGCTCCTAAGCGAGAAACGTCGAGAAACCGAGAGATAATCTCCACCCGAAACAAAGGGGTGTCAGACGTAAGTCTGACGCTCTAACGAGCCGCGGCGGCGACGCGCTCGACCTCTTCCTTCTTACGTATGGCGCTACACTCAACGTCGTAGCTTGCGGCGCTGATGAGTTCGTCGGCGACAACGTCGGATATGTCGCGCGGTGTCTTGTACGAACCCGACTCGACGGCGCCGGCGAGGAACTTGACCGACTGGTCGACGCGCCTCTGTGGCGCTACGTCGACAGCCTTGGGCACGCTGATACCGCCGTACTTGAGCGTCACCGTCTCCTCGCGCGGTCCTGCGTTCTCGACGGCGTTTACGAGAACCTGAACGGGGTTGTCGCCCGTACGTTCGTGTATCTCCTCGAACCCGTCGCGGACGATACCGAGCGTCTTCTCCTTCTTCCCCGTGTTCTCACCCGTCTGCATAAGACGGTTGACGAGGCGCTCGACGATGCTTATCTCGCTCTTCTCGAACTGCTTGTCGGCGTGCCGCCCCATCGTATGCGCGACGGGCGACAGGGTGATGTAACGTTTGGTCGAACGGTCGTCGAACTCGATCTCCTCAACGTCCCATCTGCTGAACAACTGGGCGCTCGCGCTCATCGTACGGGCTTCTCCTTGTTACCGCGCACCATCTCCTTCAGTGCCACGCCGTTGACCTTGACGACCTTGTAGTTGACACCCGGAAGGTCACCCATCGAACCACCGCGCGCACCGCCGATGCCCGAAATCGTAACCTCGTCGTGTTCGTCTATGAACGAGATAGCGCCGTCGCCGGGGCAGAACGCCGAAACCTGATTGCCGTTCTTGATCAGCTGGACACGTACGCATTTCCGTATCGCGGAGTTGGGCTGTTTCGCCTCTATACCGACCTTTTCGAGAACGATACCCTTTGCCTGAGGCGCGCCGCCGAGCGGATCGGTCTTCTCCTGAAGACCGCGCGCACGTCTCGCGTAGTTCCTGTCCTTCCATCTGTCCTCCTGCCTGTCCTTCTTGAGCTTTCTCGCCGCGTACTTGCCGTTACCCATTCTTGCGAGGTTTAGCCCGTCGTCCGATATAAACGGAACGGTTCGCGGTCGTCAGTCTCCGACGGCGTCCGAGAAGTCGTAGCTGAACGGGTTGTCCTCCTCGTCCTCGATGCTCGTGAACTCATCGGGAGTCTCCTCCAGTAGATATCTCTCACCCTCCTCGGTAGTGACGACGTCACCTCGGATGGCGAATATTTCGAGGTTTCCTGACTCGGCTATCTCGCCGTCCTCAACGGACAGTGTCAAGCTGTCGCCCTCGGATATGTTCTCCATCACTATCGCACCGGAGAAACTGTGGTCACCGTCGACAGCGGCGTGGTCGGAGTTCATAGGGTCGTCGACGGTTATTTCGATAGCTCCAGCTCCGGCGTCACGTACTACCGTGAACTGCCCTTGTGGCTCGTTATCCACCTGTTGTTCGTCATCTCCTCCGCCCCCGAGACACCCGGTTAGCGCTACGGTCGCTCCTGCAGTCGTTCTAAGGAAGACGCGCCTGTTCATGCTAACTAACTTCGGTTTCGGAGATATAACTCTTTGTGACATATCGTACTTCGACTCAGGTTCGGTAGCGTTCAGATAAGCTGTTTTCGCAGGACATGGATGGAATGGTTCTGACACAGATTAGCCACTCAAACATCCGGACACGGAACACGGTTTCGAAGAAGAACATCTCACAACGTCTCAATATCGCCTTCGATTCTTATCTGAACACCGCCTCAGGTTCGCCCACAAGACTTATATTTTTGGTCTTGGATAGTTAGCAACGATGAGCCGTATGAATAGGGACGCGAGGTATATCGCGATAGTCATCCTGGTGGCTGTCGCTCTGTCTCTTACAGGATGTCTCGACATTGTAAACTGGGGCGACCCTGCGGAAGCACAGCCGGGTGGCGAGGACAGCACGGCGGGCGAGGTTATAGTGAAGGACGCCGAGAACGTGACGCGCACACTGTCGCATAACGTCTCCTCCTCCGCGATCCGGACGCGGTACGACCCCCGACTTGAACGTGTCGAGGTCGCTCTGACTCAGTCTATCGATGCCGACTACATGCGCGTCGACTTCGCGGGCGATACGACCGCACGCGCACGTCTCAACGAGGAGGGCGACCGCGCCGTTCTGGGTTCGTCCGACCTCTGGCTGGGCGGCGAAGCCGAGGACTTGACGCGTGAACTCTACCGCCAGGGTGCATTCGAGGGCGGACCCGGCGGCTTCGCGGGTGCCTCGTACGGCGACACCGTTAACATCACCGTCAGCGCCGTCGACGGCGGCGTCGGCGAGGTCGTCTTCCAGGAGACGGAGACGATCGGACACGGCGAGGTCAACGCGCAGGTCGACTACCTGTTCGACTCGTCTCAGAATCAGGTTCGTGTCGTCTACGCGAGCAACGTCAACGCCGACTACGTCGATGTGACCTTTAGGCTCGGCGGTGACAATATCTCCAAGGTACGTCTCCACAACCCCGGCGACGAGGCGCGTATCTCTTCCGACTACGGTAAGACGGATACCCTCGGAACCGCGGAGAACCGGATGTACGAGGAGATCAAGGACGCCGTACAGCAGTACGACAGATACAGGAACGAGGACACCAACTTCTCCGAAATCGCCGACGACGCCGGGGGTGCTCTCAGCGGTATAGGCGGATACGACGGTATAATCGACGAGCTGGACGGTCTGAGGGCGGGGTCGATGTCGAAGGAGGAGCAGAAACGTTTCGACGCCCTCCTAGATGCACGCCGTGACCTTCGTGTTACGGAGTCCGGGGATCTTTCGTTGGAGGAGATAACGCGGACGTACCTCGAATACACGGGTCAGGTTCAGGAGACCGACGATATCGACGACTTCGACAGCGTGCTTGACGACAGCGTCTTCGACGACGACCTGCTCAGTAACGCGGGCACCTTCCTAACCGACGGCAACGGTGGGGATGACGATGATGACAACGGCAACAACGACATACCTGAGATAAGCCAGATGTACGACAGACCCGAGAGAGGCGAACTCCTCAGCATACAGGCTGTCGCCAAGGTCGCGGCGAGGACCTCGCCTTCGGGATACCGCCAGCGCGGCGGTAGCTCGACCGAGGTTCTCGACGTCAGCGGCGAAATAAGCGACGACGGCTATACGGAGATAGGCGGCGTAGCAGGCGGTGACCCTATAACACTGCCTTCCGAGTCGACCGGCTTCGTGGGTGAAAACGGGGTTAGCTCAGCCGTCGGGTCGCTTGATACGGAGACGGTCGCAAGACGTGTTGCGACGGCGGCTAACCGTCTGCGTGAAGACGAGTCGGGGTACACGCCACAGCTTGAATCCACGCATGGGATAGAGAAGGCGGCACAGGAACACGCCGACAGGATGGAGAACAACATCAACGAGCAGGAGGAACTCAACTCCATAAGGTCGGGCGGCGTACCTGCACAGACGGACAGACGTAACCGGATACAGAGGTACGTACGTAACGCCGCGACCGTATGCTACTCAGGCACAGAGACCCACTCACTCTACACGCCCGGCTCGTACGTCACGCTCACCAACAACGCCGAGGGTGTCGTCGAACGCGCGGGCGTATCGACGACGACAGTGAACGCCGAAGGTATGGCTCCCGTTACCGTCCCCAACTACGCACTACCCCTGTACGAGGCTTACATATACAACGAATGGAGCCACGGCGGCGAGAACACCGCGGCGTACGTCTACTCCGACCTCGTCAACGGTACTGCGTCGACATCGGAGGTCGCTGACGCCGTCGTGGAACGTATGACGGACAAGAACTCGTTCGTCAACGAGATGACAGACTCGTCGTACCGTCATCAGGGCGTCGGTGTCTCCGTTGCGGAGGACACGGGCGTCATATACGTCACGCAGTCGTTCTGCTGAGGTCTACCCTTCCTCTCCGTCGCTAACCTTTTGTCCCACCGCCCTCTACGCCCCCTATGCCGCTTGACCCCGTCCATGTAGACGGGATAGACTCGCTCGCGCGACGTATACGCGACGACTACGACGACCCAGACGAGTCGGGCGACGTAGACCAACTCTGGTCTTTCCTCGACCCTCTACGTGACGACGGACGCGCCGTCCTCGAACCCGTCGGCGACCTGCGCAGACGCGCCGTTTCGCTCCAAGACATCGCGCTCATCGACGACGAGTTCCCGTCCCAACACGGCGTCGACGCGGGGACGCTCAACCCGCGGTCGTTTACCAACGGTCTGACGGTCGACGTTGCACACGCCGCCGCGGCGTCTGTTCCGAGCGATCTTGACCTCCACCGTAGGCGCACCATCGTCACGGCGGCGCAGTCTCCCAACCACCGTGTCGAACTCCCCGACGACTGGCTCTCTTTCGACGACGACGCCACCGACGGACGCGTCGTACAAGCGCCGCGCGACACCGACAACCCACGCGAGGCTGTCCATGTCTTCGCGCTCTACCTCTCCGAGTCGACGCATCTCGGAAAGACCCTCGACGCCGCCGAGGACCTCGTCTACATCGACGGACCCCTCTACCCCCTCGCCCTCCTCCGGTGGCTCGGCGTCGACCCCGCCTTCGGACGCACGGATCTGACGGGCGAAATACTGTCGAACTACTTCGGAACGTACGACGACGCCCTCGAAGACTCGACGCCCGTCGTCGGCTTCGTCAAGAACCCTTCGTCGTCGCGCGTCGTAAGCCGTCTCCGCGAAACCGACGCACCGCCCGTCCCTTGGTCGGACGACGCGGGCTTCTTCCGTTACTTCCTATCGACCGACGCGAACGACCTGACGTTCACAAACTGGTTCGTCTCGCGTCTCTACACCGACCAGCTTTTCGATGTCGCGCCCCCCGAAGCGCCCGACGACGACTACCTCCCCGCTGTCATGTACGTCCACGATCCGCGCCACGGAACCGTCCACCGCGCCGAGGCACCGTACGGCTTCGTCCGCGACGACGCGACACGCGAGGCTCTCACGAGACAGACGCTAAAGGAGGTCGCCGTCTCACGCGTGCCCCGTGCGGTCGCACGCGCCGACTCCCTCGCACGCGTCACCCCCGACCAGCGCGAGGGTATCGTCAGACGTTTCGAGGAGGCTTTCGATGCCGTCGAGGAGACCAACTACAACCGCGACCGGTGGGGCTACGTCAGGTCGTCGACGGGGTTGACGCTGTAGCTTATCGACAGAACGCCGTCGGTCGAACGCAGTGATCCCACGAAGTCACGTACGTCGTCGAGCGACCCTTCGATAACGAAAAGCTCCATACAGTACTCGTCGCCACCGATACACGAATGGACGTTGCTCCTCACAGTATCCTCATTCTCGTGGCGCATCCGTATCATCTCGCCCTCAACGTCGCTGTTCTCGAACTCGAAGATGACAGTAACCGTCGCCACGAGATGCCGCCCTTCGAGCTTCGAGTCCTCAAACTCACCCATCAACGACCGCGCCGACTCACGCAGTAGCTCACTCCTGCCCGAGTACCCGTGTTCGTCGGCGAAGTCGTCCATCTGTTCGAGAAGCTCCTCCGGAACCGATATGCTGACAACAGCCATGTTATTAATCCTCGTCTCCTACGATAAAAACAGTTGTTAACTCCGCTTCGGTCAACCGACTGCGGTCTTGTCCCCCACGGTAACTCTTACCGTAGGTTAGGGGAGGTTTTATATGTTTGGGATACGTAAGTATAAGCGTGATGGTTAAGGAGAATACCAAGACAAAGGAATCGGTCAAGGAGTACGAGCAGGAGGTGGAAGAAGAGGAGGAGACGGAGGAGGATCAGGAACTCGTATGCCCCGAATGCGGCTCCGAGGATCTCGTAGAGGACGCCGAGCGCGCCGAGGTCGTCTGTAACGACTGCGGTCTCGTCGTCGAGGAGGATCAGGTCGACCGTGGACCCGAATGGCGCGCGTTCGACTCCGACGAGCGTGACGACAAGTCGCGTGTGGGCGCGCCGATGACCAAGAGGATGCACGACAAGGGGCTGACGACCAACATCGACTGGCGCGACAAGGACGCCTTCGGGCAGTCGCTCTCGGCGGATCGTCGCGCACAGATGAAACGGCTGAGGAAGTGGCAGAACCGTATACGTACATCGGGTTCGAAGGAACGTAACCTCCAGTTCGCGCTCGGTGAGATCGACCGTATGGCTTCGTCGCTCAACATCCCCGAGTCGACGCGCGAAATCGCATCGATGATCTACCGTCGCGCGCTCGACGAGAACCTGCTCCCGGGGCGTTCCATCGAGGCGGTTTCGGCTTCGGCGCTCTACGCGGCGTGCAGGCAGGAGAACATACCCCGTTCACTCGACGAGATCTCGGACGTTTCGCGCGTCGAGAAGCAGGAGGTCGCGCGCACATACCGTTACATCGCGCGTCAGCTTGAGCTTGAGATCGGTCCGACCGACCCCGCCGAGTTCGTGCCGCGGTTCGCGTCCGAACTCGGTCTTAGCGAGGAGGTTCAGCAGAAGGCGATAGAGATAATCGAGGACACCGCAGAGGAGGGTCTGCTTTCGGGTAAGTCGCCGACGGGTTACGCCGCGGCGGCTATCTACCTCGCCTCGATACTCTGTAACGATAAGAGGACTCAGAAGGAGGTCGCGGAGGCGGCGAACGTCACCGAGGTCACGATACGTAACCGGTACCACGAGCAGGCTGAGGCTATCGGCGCGGGTGTGTGATGGCTGAAAACCCTGTTTTAGCCTAACGAAGCCTTTTGTGGCGCGGGTCCGAAGGTGTGTTTATGCGTAGAAGGGAGTTCGTCGCGTCGTCGGCGCTCGCCTCTTCCCTGCCTGTGTCGGGTTGCATAGGCGCGTTCGGAGACGCCGGGAACGAGGGTACGACCGACGGCGGAGGCGAGGACGACACCGCCTCCTACGCTCTCTCCGTCTCCGTCGAACACCCTCGGTACGTCGTCACCGTGTCCTCGACGTTCTCGAACGAGATGAACACCGCGGAGACGGTCGAAGCCTTCGATGAACCCGCGCGTGGTTACGTGCGCGAGGCGGTTGAGGAGGGACGCGTCTCCGTCGAAGAAGCCGACGACGCTCTCTTGGAAGCCCTCCGCGGTGTCGAGCACGTACGTGACGGCGACGACGTTTACGCGGTTGGGTACAGCCTTCCCGAATACGTCGTTTCGGGTACGGTCGCCGACGTTTCCGAGGATGAGGTTGACGACGACCGTGTGGTGCATGCCACCGACGACGTACTCCGCGCGCTCGGACCCGACAACCGCCAGATACTGATGATGCGAACCTCGGTTATCGGGGGCGGACGCGGCGAACTCGAAACGTGTGAGTACCGCACGACTTCGCTCACCGAGGAACTCGAAAGCTTCCTCGAAGAGACCGACTACATCGGCGTTTCGACGAGCAAGAACCCGACCGTTACGGACGAGTACGTCGAACTCGAACTTTCGCGCCGAGACCCCGAAGAGTACTACGTCGAAGCCGAAAGGCTGACCCACGAGGAACTCTTCGGCGTCGAAGAGGTGCGCGAACCCGGCTCGCTACCCGACGATGTCGCCGACGTTGTCCGCTCTGCCGTCGATGACGGCTACCGCGGCGACAGAATCCCCGACGGCTTCGAGGACGCGACGGGTGACGCCTACTTCCTTATATACGACGAGGCGTACCGTCCCGAACTACGTGAACCCGAGTACCAGGACGCGCCCGTCAAGGTACGCGCAGAGGTCACCGACGCGGGGTACGAAGAGGTGAACGAAATCCCCGACGAGGAGGAGCTTGAGGGGTACCGTGAGGAGTACGAGAATTCGACGCGTAACGGCGACGAAGAAACAGCCGAGGAGATAAGGGACAGGCTCCGCGACGGGTACAGCCCCGACGACGCCGGCGTGTTCACTCTGTCGTTGACCAACACGTCCGACGCGCCCGTTGAACTGTTCAGCGGCGCGCCCGCACCGTTCGGCGTCCTGACGGCTGAGAAGGTCGATGACGAAGACGACGAAACGCGCGGGCGTATCGTCTGGTCGGAGGCGTACGCCGAGAGCCAACACGTCAGCTTCGGACCGCGTGGTGTAGCTGTAAACGCAATCGGTCTCACCACACGGCTCGACGCGGACGGCACCGAAACTGAGACGTACGAAGTCGGCTTCCCGCCGGGCAAGTACCGCGTCGAGGAGGAGCTTGACGTCTCGCGTTCAGTCGGTGAGGGCTACGGCGACGGCGAGACGTACCCTTACACGGTCGTTATCGATGTGAACGACACCGAAGCCTAAGACCTAAGACGCGTCCGCGCGTAGCCGCGGGTATGCCTGACGAAGAGTACGACTCTCTTTCGCTCTCCGAAATCTACTCAGAACTCGACCTTGAGATAGACGAGGACGAGTTCCGCGAACGCGTCGACGACAAGGTCGAACAGATGGGGGGTCTGTGCGACGAACCCACGGCGGCGAAGCTCGTTGCGCATGAACTCGAAGAGGATCGCGTCTACGATATCGCCGATGTCACAGCCGAGAAGGACGAGGTGCGTTTCGTCGGTAAGGTCACGTCCGTCGGCGAACCCAAGGAGTTCGAACGTGACGAGGGCGAAGACGGTATGGTGGCGAACGTACGTGTACGTGACGAAACGGGTGAGATACGTGTCGCTCTCTGGGACGAGTACGCCGCGAGCGTCGGTGAACTCGAAAAAGGAGACGTTCTCAAGGTCAAGGGCGCGCCCAAGGATGGCTGGAACGGCGGCGTCGAGATAAACGCGCGCGAGATCGAGGTCGATGACGACGACGAGTTCGATGTTGACGTCGACACGTCCGAAGGTGCTGTCGGTGCGGGCGACGTTTCCGCGGGCGCGTCGGACGTGACGGTCGTAGGACGCGTACTCGAAACCTCCGAACCGCGTACCTTCGACCGCGACGACGGCGAGGGGAAGGTCGCAAACATCGCCGTCGGCGATGAGACGGGCTGGGTACGTGTCGCTCTCTGGGACGACCGCGCCGACGACGTTTCTTCGCTCGGTTCGGGCGATGTTGTCCGTGTACGTGACGGCTACGCGCGTGAACGTGACGGCGGCGTGGAGGTAAACGTCGGTTCGCGCGGAAGCGTCGAACGCGTCGCCGAGGACGAACTCGAAGACGAAGTCGAGTTCCATCCGGATCCCACACCAGTCGTAGAACTCGAAATCGACGAGACGTACGACGTCGCGGGCGTCGTGACCGACACGGGTGAGACACGCACCTTCGACCGCGACGACGGCTCTCAGGGCAAGGTTCGTAACGTACGTCTCCGCGACGACACGGGCGAGGTACGTGTCGCTCTCTGGGGCGACAAGGCGGATCTGTCGTTCGCACCCGGCGACGAGGTCGCTATACTCAACATGGAGGCACAGGAGGGATGGAACGACGGTGTCGAAGGAAGCGTAAACTGGGCTTCGACCGTCTACGTCCGTAGCAGGGGTTCGCTCGAAGGAGAGGAGGACGGCGAACGCTCCGAGGCGGGTCTCGACTCGTTTACGTGACTACGCGACCACCCGACTACGCCGAACGTATCTTCTCGGCGACGAGTTCGGCGAACGTGCTCGTCGACACCTTCTCTCCGCCCTCTATCTGTCTGTGTATGTCGTAAGTGACGGTGCGATCCTGTATCGTCGCCTCGACGGCGTCCTTGACGTGCTCCGCGGCGTCGAACCAGCCGAACTCCTCGAACATGATACGTCCCGTGAGTATCATCGCCGTCGGGTTGACCTTGTCCTGTCCGGCGTACTTGGGCGCGCTTCCGTGCACGGGTTCGAAGACGCCGCGTACGTCGCCTATGTTCGAACCCGGCGCGATTCCTAAGCCGCCGACCTGACCCGCGGCGGCGTCGCTCAGGTAGTCGCCGTTGAGGTTAGGCATCGCAAGAACGCCGTACTCATCCGTCCGTGTCAGCAACTGCTGGAGCATGTTGTCGGCGATACGATCCTTGATAACGACCTTTCCTTCGGGACGTTCGCCGTCGTACTCCTCCCAGAGTTCGTCCTCGGAGATCGTCCTTTCGGGGAACTCCTCCTCTGCGAGTTCGTAGCCCCAGTCGCGGAACGCACCCTCGGTGTACTTCATGATGTTGCCCTTGTGGACGAGCGTCACCGTCTCGCGCCCGCGGTCGATCGCGTACCGTATCGCCTTACGTACGAGACGTTTGGTCTTGCGCTCGCTGATAGGCTTGACTCCTATACCCGCGTCGTCGGGTACGTCCTCGCCCATCTCCTCGTTGAGGAAGCCGCGTATCTTCTCGGCGTCGTCGCTCTCAGCCTCGTACTCGATACCTGAGTAGACGTCCTCGGTCGCCTCGCGGAAGACGATCATGTCCATGTCCTCGGGCGAGTTGACGGGCGAAGGGACGCCCTGTAGGTAGTAGACGGGACGTATGTTGGCGTAAAGATCGAGGTTCTTCCTTATGGCGACGTTGAGCGAACGGAACCCCGCGCCGACGGGTGTCGTCAGAGGACCCTTGAGCGCGACGTTGAACTGACGTATCGCTTCCAACGTCTCGTCGGGCAGGAGTTCGTCGTACTCTTCCTCCGCGCGGTCGCCCGCGTAGACCTCAGTCCAGTGTATCTCGCGCCCCGTCTCATCCGCCGCGGCGTCGAGAACCCTCTGCGCCGCCGGCGTAACGTCCTGACCTATGCCGTCACCCGTGATATACGGTACTATCGGTTCTTCGGGGACGACGAGTTCGCCGTCCTCGGCTTCTACGCGTTCGCCCTCTTCCGGAATCTCTACCCTATCAAACTCCATGTCCTCACCTACCACCGAGCATAAGTTTACTCTTGTGTTTCATTCGTCATCTTTTTTGACGAACGAACGCCTCAAGATGTCGAGATGAGGTAGACGGATACGAGGGCGAGCGTGATACCGACGACCTTCCGTGTCGTCACCGTCTCCTCGAAGAAGACGACGCCCAAGACGGACGACGCCGCGAGGAAGAGACCGAAGATAGGTACCACGACGCTCACGGGTCCTTCGGCAAGCGCACGGTAGTACGCGAGTATACCGACGGCGAGACAGACACCCGCGGCGTAGATGTAGACGGCGCTCCGACCCGTTAGATACGACGTGTCCCACTCGCCCGTGTACGCAACCACGCCTGCGGCGACGACGACGAGGACGGTGTTCGACATAAGCGCCGCGGTCGAACTCGGTATCTCGCGCGTGGCGAGGTCGACGAGCGGAGGTACGAGGCTATAAGCCAGTAGTGCGATAACTGCGTAGACGACGTAGTTCATACGCGACCTTCTCGCTCGACGCGTTTATACGGTACGAGTCCGCGTCTCCGGTATGAACGCTCAGTCCGACGCCGGAGACGAAGAAGGTGACGTTGTCGCCGACTGCCCCGCGTGTTCGTCGCGGGTACCTCACGAGGTTCTCAAGACGAACGGCAACGCGACGGTACGGTGCCTCGCGTGCGACCACGTACATAAGGAACATATACACGAACCCAGTACGGTCGAACTCCGTGTCGTCGTCTCTCAGGGCGACGAGTCTTTTTCGACCCATACGACGATCCGCGGCGACGAGACGGTGCGTGTCGGCGACGAGTTCGTTCTTGAGGCGGACGAAGGCGCCTTCGGCGTCGAGGTCACGAGCATCGAGGTTCCCGAGGACGGCGACAACCGACGTGTCGACGAAGCGACAGCCGATGACACTGCGACGGTCTGGACGCGCGTCGTGGACAACGTTTCCGTACCCGTCACCCTACACACCGACGACGAAACCGTCTCGCGGCGTATCGACGTACCCGGCGACTACAGCTTTGTTGTAGGCGAACGCGAGGAGGTCGACGGCGACGCCTTCGTGGTCACCGCCTTCGTCGACAGACGCACCGACGATAGTCTGAGCGTCGAGGGTGACGACGTGGATGCGAAGAACGCCAAACGCGTCTACGGTGAAGCCGTATGACCGACGGCGGGTACGCCGAGGAGCGCGACGCCCTTGTCGACTCGCTTGTCGAACGCGGGTACGTAGAGACCGATGCAGTCGAACGCGCTATGCGTGCCGTGCCGCGCGAGGTGTTTCTTCCCGAGGACGCACGCGGGCGCGTCTACAAGGACTCGCCTCTTCCCATCGGCGAGGGACAGACGGTAAGCGCGCCCCATATGGTGGCGATGATTACGGAGCGCCTCGACCTGAGCGAGGGCGACAGGACGCTCGAAGTCGGGACGGGACGCGGCTACCACGCCGCCGTCGTCGCGCGTACCGTCGGCGCTGAGAACCTGTACACGGTCGAACGTCAGGAGAAGCTCGCCGTCGAGGCGCGCCAGAACCTACCCGAAGAGGTCACAGTCGTCGTCGGTGACGGCTCCAAAGGGCTTGCCGAGGAAGCACCGTTCGACCGTATCTACCTCACATGCGCCGCGCCCGACGTACCCGGCTTCATCGACGACCAGCTACGCGAAGGCGGACGCTGTGTCCTACCCGCCGAAACCGGCGGTGCACAGAGGCTCGTTACCGTCGAGAAACGTGACGGCGAAACCGTCGTTAACGAGGGTGAACCCGTCCGTTTCGTACGTATGTACGGCGAGGAAGGGTTCTGACGGTGGACAGGAGAGCCTTCATCTCGGCTTCCGCGGTGGCTCTCTCAGGCTGTCTGATCGACGACACCGGTGGTTCGGACGGTGCGCCGAACGTCTCCGACGGGTGGAGCGCGCGCGACCTGAACCGTACCGGGGAGACGCCGTACGAGTCCGAAGACGAGGACGGGAACATACTGTCCCGGACAGGACGCGACTTGGCTATCGAAGGCGGTGCGGAGAGCCACGAGCTACGCGTCGAAGTACGTGACGACGGGGAGACGTTCTACTCGGTCGAGGGCGTCGTCGCCGCGGGCGCGATGTTCTCGGAGCAGAACGTAGTACGGAAACGCGGCGTCCACGAGGTGCGCGTCTACATAGACGGCGACCTCGTCGAGACGTTCGGCTGGCGCGTGGACGACGGACATTCGACGGCTCTCGTGAGGTTAGAGAACGGCGTCACGACGCGTGTAGGGGAGGTTTCGGGAGCTCTAAACCTCGTGCAGGCGGACGGATACGAGGGCGCATCCTCGCTAAACGAAACCGATCTTCTCGAACACGACGCGATCGCAGAAGCGTTCGACAGGGCGGAGGACTGCGCCGACGATCCCGGACGAGAAGGCTGTAACAGCTTCGCCGACGAGGATACGATCGGCGTAGAGGTGACGGGCGTCAAAGGCGAAGAACTCGACGCAGTCTACAGGAGGTTAGGCTCTGTCGGCGAACGCGACACGGGCGCTTACGTCGAAAAGGACGGCGTCGTGTACGAGCTATCCGTCTCGACGCCTCTCTGACTAACTGCTTTCGCCGCGTTTCCTCTCGACACGGTACTCGGTGATAAGCTCGTCAACCGTCTCCTCGGCGCGGCGCAGACGGCGCTCCTCGGCGCGTTCGTCCCACCGTTCGACTGCGTCGCGTACGTCCTCCTCGCGCATTATACCGAACTCGTCGATACGCCGCATATCGATACCGTCCGCCTCTGCGACGGGTACGCCGGCGTCGAAAAGCACCCGATCCGCTTCGGTCGACATACCCCCGTTCTTGAGAACGAGACGCGGCGACGTACCGGCGAGACGTTCGGCGGTCGCGCGCCCCGCGCCGCTCGCGTCTTCGAGAAGGACGATATCGCCCTCTGCGAGACCGAAGGAGTTCTCGGCGTCTTCGAGAGCCGTCTTTGTGAACTCCTCGACCGCCTTGACCACGGCGTAGTCGTCGCCGAGTTCGTCCGCAAAGTCGGGGTGTTCGACACGCCAGAGCTTCTTGAGTCTGTCGAGCTTCCCGCGCGTTTTCTTACGCGCCTTCCTCTCCTTCTTGAGCTTTCTACGTAGCTCGTCGTTCTTGCGTTCGAGACGTTTTACCTCACGTCTCTCACGCACGTCGCGCGCCTTGTCGCTCCTCGCCATCGTTAGCTCGTCCTCAAGTTCGTCTATCTCGTCGTTCTTACGGTCGACGCGATCCTCCAACTCCTCGACGTGCTCCTTGAGACGCCCGACCTGCTTTTCGAGACGACGTATCTGTTTCTCCTCCTCAGTGGGTTCGCGCTGGTCGTCGCTCCCGCCGTCCCCTTCGTCGTCACCGTCGTCGCGAACCGCCTCGATGGCTGACTCGACGGGGAGTTCGTCGACGAGTACGCGCGCTATAACGTCGTCCTTGTCGACACCGCGCGGTGTCTTGCGCCTGACCTTGTCGAATACGTCGGCGTGGTCGCGGTACGCGAACGTCGCCGCCGCCGCGGCGTCGCGCTCGTGGTCGTTTTCGAGCCTGTACTCGTCCTCGTTCGTAGCGCGTTTCTTGTCGACCACGGCGAGGTCGTCGTCGGGCGTCCATCCCGAGGCGTCGAAAGACCGGCGTATCTTCTCGACGTTGCTCGGCATCGAACGGACGTCGGCGGCGACGACGACGGGGCGTCCGCGTTCTATTATCCATTCGATCACCTCCGCGGTGTCGGCGCTCCTCGAACTCGTTACGTTGAGTAGCTCGCCGTTGAGATCCAAGACAGCAACCGCGGTCGTCGTTCCGGGGTCGACACCCACGACGACCGTCTCGCGCCTCTGTGCGAGGCTTTCGAACTCGATACCGTCGCGGCGTACGGCGTCGACCTCGATACGCGTGTCCCCCGAACGTTCGTCGGAGAAAGGTATGACGTCGCGGGGTGCTTTTACGACGAACTCGGCGTTTGCGAGACCGCCGTACTTCTCCGTCACCTCCTTGTCGTACTCGAATCCCGCCTCGTCGAGTCTGTCCTCGACCTCGCGCGCCCTCCGTCTCACAGCGCCGTGTATCTTACGCGTGTACCTGTCCTCGCTCCATCCTCCGCTTCCCGTCGAACGACCGCGTGAGACACGTACGGTCGTCTTGTCGTCGAACGCGCGTACGGCGTAGCCGACGTTCATACCCGCGAGACGCGCCGACGCCTCCGCCTCCTTCGATGGCTTCTTTGCGTACGGCACGTCGTGGCGCGATGCGACACGTGAAAGCGGCTCAGGCTCCTCGTCGCCCGTCACCTGTACGAGACACGTCTCCGCGGGTAGACGGCGCAGAAGACGTACCAAGCCGTCCTTGTCCTCCGCGATCTCGTAGACGTTGTCGGTGGCGACGATGCTCGGCTTCTCGTCGGCGACGAGACGGAGTAGCTTCCTGCGCGAAACCACGTCGTGTTCGACACCGTCCCCGGAGAGACGGACGAGCGCGTACGAAGGAGAGTCACCACGTACGTCGCCGCTGTGTACGTCGACGCCGTATACGGTCACGTCGAGCGCGTCTGTGCGGCTCTTCACGGTTCCGTTACGTACCGCGAGAGCTTAAAACGTCGGTCTACCCCGTCGTTTCTACACGGAGACGGACACTTACGGCGCTCGCAACCTCGTCCGGGAGCGAAACCTCGTCGCCGCCCTCGGTCACCACCGTCACCATGCCGAAAGGCGCGACCTCCTCGACCTCCAAAGCCACCTCCGGACGGATCCCGTGCTCGTCGAGGTAACGCAGTACATCGGCGTCCTCGTCCACGACGCTCTCGACGACAGCCTCGTCGCCCTCGTCGCAGTCGCCGAGGGTCTCACCGTCTTCGTCGGGCGGTTCGAGGTCTGCACCCGGTATTGGCGCGCCGTGGGGATCGCTCTCAGGCTCACCGAGGGCGTCTGCGACACGCGCCTCGAACTCCTCGCTGATATGGTGTTCGAGACGATCCGCCTCGTCGTGTACCTCGCTCCAGTCGTAGTCGAGCGCCTCCGCAAGGTACGCCTCTATGAGCCTGTGGTGACGGACGACCTCGACGGCGACCGTACGTCCCTCCTCTGTCAGGTTCGTCCCGCCGTACTTCTCGCGCTCCACAAGACCCCGGTCGGCGAGCTTGTCAAGCGTGTTGGTGACCGTCGGCTGTGAAACGTCGAGTTCATCGGCGAGTTCGGAGGTACGTACATCGCCGCCGAGGCTGTAGATAGCCTTGAGGTAGTCCTCCATAACAGGGCTGAGCATGGGTGGGTTAGCCTCGGCTAAGGCTTAAGTTTACTGACGCGAACCCACGATATCGTCGCGCAGACGCCGCGCCTCGTCGCGTGTCTCATACTCGGCGAGCGTATCCGCCACCTCCTCTATCGCCTCCAACGAACGCACCGACGTGTCGAGAAAGTCGAGTACGTCGCCCTCGTAGGCGTAAAGACCGTACTCCGCCTCCAGCGCCTCAACGATACGTGAAGGCGACATACCTTCGCGCCGGAGTTCGATCAGGTGCCGAACGAACTTTCTCTCCGGACATCCGCAGTAGGGCGCGTTGTCGTGGTCACAGTCCATAAAATCCGTCACGAACTCAAGCAGAGCGTCGCGTGTACCGGCGTCGAGCTTCTCTATCTCGTCGGTACTGTACAGTATGTCGAGCGCCGCGCCCGAAAAGACGTTCCGTGGCATGTTCCGATCCATACGGCTCGAAAGACGGCGCGCGTTCTTGACGTAGACACGGTCGGTTATCGCCACGTTCGCCGTACTCACTGCCCGCACAAACCGCTTTCGACACGTTTTTAGCCGCGACCGAAGTACGAAGACACGTGGCCGGGGTAGGGTAGTGGTTATCCTTTGGCCTTGTGGAGGCCAAGACCCGGGTTCGATTCTCGGTCCCGGCCCTATGTACTGAACGCAGAGTTAAGATCGTCGGCGTCTATTTCAAACTCAGTTTCCCAGTTCTCGTAGTCTTCGGTAACCGGTTTCTGATCTCCCGGTTCGGAACCCCGTGCCTCGTTCATCTCTTCGACAGTCTCGAAGACAGCTTTGGGCGTGACCGGTGTAGACACGTACCCATCGAAGACCGGATCGGTATCATGTCCGAGTGAGACAGCCTTACATCTGATGCCACGTTCCTTCACCGCCCTAACGACTTCTTTCCCCGGGATATCAGCCGTCTTCTCGCTCACCGCGACCAGATCCACCTCGTTGTCGACTATATCGAGCGCCTGCTTTCCGCTCGTCGCCGACCAAACGTTGTAGATGGGGCGGAGCGTTGTTTCGAACTCCGAAACGACCCGTCTGTCACTCGCCACGACGAGTACGTTTCCTTCTACGGGGGTCAATGCCCCACCCCCTTCTCGCCCGCGGCTACCGTGTATGCTGAGGATCTCTGTATCACGTCTAACCGTAACTTAGGCTTTTCACTGTATAAGCAACACCCCGATATTATCAGAAGTGAAATTTTAGGGGCGTACCGCGTTACCGCGTAAGATCAACGAGCCGTCACGCCAGCTTCTATCCGTCGATGTCTACAGGTGGTACCTCATCCGGCTTACCGTTTCCTGATTCGCTTTTTGCCTCCGGGAGTTTAGACTCTTTTCCCCTCTCCTGATCACCGGTCTCGAGACGTTCAACGGACTCCTCTATCTCGTCCGCCATCTGTGCTTGCTCCTCCGCTACCGCCGCCACACTGTCTATCTCCTCGGCGACCTCCTTCGACTGCTCGTAAGCGTCGTCGACCGTCGCGGCTATCTCCTCCGTGCTCGCCGCCTGTTCGTCGGTTGCCTCCGAGACTTCCTTTATTCCGCTGACAGTCTCATCGACCGACTCGACGATATCTCTGAGCATCTCCATCGTCTCTTCCACCTCCTTGACCCCCTTGGCGATACGCTGTTGTGTCTCTTCGAGGCTGTCGACGGTGTTCTCGGTCGTCTCCTCGACACCTTTGAGCATCCCCTCTATCTCGTCCGTCTGTTCCTGTGACTCGTCGGCGAGTGACTTCACCTCATCCGCTACGACCTTGAAACCGCTTGCATCGTCCCCTGCCCGTGCCGCCTCTATGTTGGCGTTGAGCGCGAGGATATGCGTCTGGTCGGATATGTCGTTTATAACCTGTATCACCTTATCTATCTCGTCGACGGTGTTCTTCAGCTCCTCCACGTCCTTCCGAACCTCCTCGCTCGCAGCCTCAACCTCATCCATCACGTCGATGACCTTTTCGCCGCGCTTCATCCCTTTGGAGGCTAACTCCCTAGCTTCTTCGCTGTTTTTAGAAACGTCGTTTGCCGTCGCGGCTATCTCTTCTACCCTAGCGCTCATCTCCGACACCTCCTCGGAGATCGTCTCGTTCTGGCTGACCTGGTCGTCGGCTATGCCGCTTATCTCCCCTGCGCTTTCCGCCGCCTTCTCGGTTGCCGAACTCAGGTCGGTGGCGGCTCCTCTAACCTGTGTCGCGACGCGTTGCTGGCGTTCGAGACTGTCCTCTATCTCCTGAACGTAAGCCGAATTCATGTAGGTCTCAACCGTCACCTGGGTGTCGAGGTTTATTATCTTGAGTATCGAATGTAGCTCTCTGAGACCCTTCTCGATCTCTTTGCATACCTCTTCTTTGGTGGCATCGTTGACCTCGCCGTTCAGCTCATCGGACACGGTTTTGTTTATCCTTTCGGTGATGAGAGGTACCAGAAGGTTGTAATAGACGCCGTACTGACCGATGTACTGCTTCATCGGCATTTCGAGTATATCATGGAGCTTGCCGATACGTGCCCTGTCGGTAAAGTAATCCTTTCCGTACTCACCGTCAGCGAGCGTTACGAGGTACGCCTTCTGTGTCTTCTTCAGCTGATCCAAGCCCTTGGGGGAGCGTGACATAACCTCAACCGTCTGACTATGCTCCTGTATGTTCTCGTAGAACATATCGGCGATCTCGTCGGCGTTCTCCTCAAAGACGTCCCGGTACCTCGTCAGCCTTTCTACATCATCTTCACCGAAGTCCACGAACTCCTTACGCCACTCTATCTCGTCCTCGTTGAGCCCTATCTCTGAAACCAACTCCTCCTCGTCCACCATACGGTTCAGTTTTCCCTTTCCGAGGTATTCCCTGTAGTCCATAATATGATACCTAACCCAGATGATCCACCGCATGTATATAATATGATGGTCGAGATTATTACGTCTGATACTCGCGGCTTAAGGGTTATACGTGGTCTTCCTAACCTTCTAATATGGAAGCAAAAACGCAGGTCGTTGAGTTTGAACTCGCGGGTAAGGTCTTTGCCACTCAGATACACAACGTGCGCGAGATAGTCGAAAAGCCCGATGTCACCGAGTTACCTAACACGCCTGACTGCGTCGAAGGCGTCATTAACCTGCGCGGCGAGACAGCTACACTCCTCAACCCGAAGCCTATACTCAACGTGGGCAACAGCGTCAAAGGCAACCGCCTCCTCGTCACCGAAAGCGATGGCGATACTACGGGTATCCTCGTCGACTCCGTCAACGAGGTCTACCAGATATCCGATGAAGATCTGCAGGATATAGACGACTTTGACGAAGAAGAAACATCACAGGGGGTCTTCAGAACCGAGAACAGCAACAAGGACGACTTCGTGGTTCTGATAGACATAGGTAGGATGGAAGCGGACGTTTCCAAGGAGGTTCAGCAACGGACGTAGATACTGTTCCCCCTGTCGATGAGTTCAAGCTCGTCCCGGAGAGTTCTAGGCACCGACTCGGACTTACCGATGATCAGGTATCCGCCTTCCTTCAGTGAACTCTTGAGCGTCTCGTAAACGCTCTCGCTGTACTTCGGATCTATGTAGATGAACAGGTTTCTGCACATCACTATGTCCTTACGCGGCATCGGTCCGTCGGCTATGAGATCGTGTTCACGGAACGTGATGTTTTTTATCAGATCGTTCACCTCGTACCTGCCGTTCTCTTCTGAGATATACCCCAGCATCTCGGGGTCAAACCCCGATATCTGATCGTTGATGTCGCTCGTCTGTAATGAGTTGTAGACACCCTTGTACGCCGTCTCAAGGCTCTTTTCATCTATATCGGACGCCAGTATCTCGTGTTCGATACCGTCTCTCTCAAGCAACATGCTCAAAGAGTAGGGTTCGCGTCCGTCGCTACACGCGGCTGACCACGCCTCAACCGGCTTCCCGATGTCCTCGACTATCTCCGAAACCGCTGACCAGACCGAAGGGTCTCGAAAAAAGCCCGTCACGTTCACCGAGAGGCTCTCGATCAGCGCCTCGCGTTCCTCGACGCTCTGTTCAAGCAAGTTTAGATACTCACTGTACTCCGATGCCTCCGTCCTGTGCATCCTCGCGGATACCCTCCTCTCTAGATGCCTTCTGTCGTAGTACTCGATCTCAAACCCCGACGCGCGATCCACGACACCGAGTACCTCGTCAAGGTAGCTGTCCCCGTCTTCCTTCTCAACCTTCTCGGACATCATTAATCGAAGGGCTTCTTTTCGTCCTCGGCTTCCTCCTCTATGTCTAGTTCGGGTATCGTGTTCACCAGCTCCGCAAACTCGTCGATGTTAGGGAGCAAAAAAGCCCTACATCTAACGTCGTGATCAACCGCGTTTATTACGGTGTTTAGCACAACAAAGGTCGCAGGACCTGACTCCGTCTGTTTCTTCAGATGGTCGGCGACCGCCTCCGCGTCTCCGTCGAACACCGTCGGGGTGGTTATCTCTATCTTTTTTCCAAGCATGTCGGCTATACCGTCGACGAAGCCGCTTGTCATCACGTTTCCTATCTCCTGTACGACCATTCCGTGATCCTCCCCGTACTCGTCGGGAAGACTTCCCATCATAAACTGTGAGACTTCCGCCGCTTCCTCGGGCGAGAACGTCACCGCGAAGACGCCGTTAGGAGGATCCTGTAGACCACAGTAGACACAGACAACCTCGCCCTCACCGTCGTCGGATATCTCCTCCGACACGCCTTCCTTGAGGAACCTTAGCTTCTTTACCTCAACCTCCATCGGCTCCGAGGTCATCGCCGAAAGGTTCTCGGCGACGGTTTCTGAGCTGTTCTCCATCACTTCGTTGAACCGCGCAAGATTTGTTACGTTTATCTCTGGTTTCATAGTTCATTTACCTCCACCACCGGGACTATCTCCCCTCTCCCAAGTATAGCTGTTCCGCTGAACTCCTCCACGTGCGCAAGGAAGCCTTCGAAGGGCTGTACAACTATCTCCTGTTGTCCGTAGACCTCGTCACATCTTATGCTTGCTTCCCTCACCGAGTCCCTGATATGGAGGATCATGTCCTTGTCTTCTGTTCCGTTGCCACCGTCCGCCGAGAACTTCTTGGGCAGGCTGAGGATAGGTCGTGGCTCGTCGTCGACCACACAGACGGTTCTCCCGCGCACAGTTTTGAGTTTAGCGCCCTTCGCTGACTCTATCGCGTCAACGGTATTCGTCGGAACCGCATACCTCTTGTCCCCCACGCCGACGAGGAGGGCTTGAACCACAGCCACATCTACAGGAAGCGTGAGCGTAGTGACGGTTCCCTCTCCCGGTGACGACGAGACGGAGACGTTCCCGTCGTTCGAGAGAACTTCTTCCTTCAGAGCGCTCATTCCTACACCCCTACCGCTCGTGCCCGTGACATCCTCCTTCGTGGAGAGTCCGCTCTCAAACACAAGGTCATACGCCTCCTCGTCGGACATACCCTCAGCCTCGTCTTCGGTTAATACCCCCTCTTCGACCCCCTTCCTTCTCAGCTCATCCGGGTTCATACCCGCGCCGTCGTCGCGTATCCGTATCTCGACCCTGTCACTAAACCTTTCTGCCTCGATTACCACCGTTCCCCTACGGGGCTTCCCGGCATCGACCCTCTCTTCCGGCATCTCGATACCGTGATCCACCGAGTTCTTGAGGAGGTGAACGATGGGATCCTTGAGGTCTTCGAGTATGCTTCTGTCCAGCTCTATCTCCTCACCCTTGACCTCGAAGTCGACCTCCTTACCCGTCTCACGTGCAACGTCCCTAACGACACGCGGATACCTCCCCGTTATTTTCTTAAGCGGGACGAGGCGAGCCTGCATCACATCGTCGCGTAACCTCTCGGACAGCTTATCGAGCTTGTCCGCCGCCTTACGCACCCCCTCTAGATCGCCCTCCTCTGCGGCGTGTTGTATCTGTATCTTGTTGATAACAAGCTCGCTGACGTTGTTCATCATCCCGTCTAACCGGTCGACCCCGACACGGACGTTCTGTATCGCTACATCCTCCTCGGAACCTCCTTCTTCTCCACTATCCTCGGTGTCTTGACTGTCTTCGTCCTCCTCCATGACCGGGTTATCCTCTGTCTCCTCTACGCCACGGTCACCCTCTTCGGATCCACCATCCTCGTCCTCGGTGCTTACTTCGCTCTCATCACCGGTTTTCTCTTCCTTCTCTTCTGTCTCGTCCTTTTCGACGACCGATACCGACTCCGTCTTTCTGATCTCGGACGCATCCGGTGTAAAACCGGAAGGTACCTTGACCTCGACATCAAAGCCGCTGTCGTAGTCACCTTCCTCAACGCGGTCGCGTCCGGGTTCGGTTCCGACGACTGTTACCTCGTCGAAGTCGTCGATATCGTCGAGAGCAGCGGTTGCGGCAACCCCGGGGAACTCATCCTTTCTCATCCCGACGCGGAGGAGTCTCGTCACCTCCTTTGAGCCGTCTTTCTGTGAGGCACCGGCGGTCACGTTCAGTATACCTACCTCGTCCTCAACCACGGTCGCTGAAACGATCCCTTCCGTGGCGATGTCTGCCTCGTAGTCGGGGGGAGCGAAGCCGACGGCATTCAGGCTACCGTTTCCTTCTTCTTTCTCCACTATCTCTACCCCTTCGTCCCTGAGGGAGTCGAGAATACTGCTTTTCTCCGTGTCTTTACTGCGAAAGATAACCAGCTTCCTTTCCCTGCTATCCCCCTCGTCTTCCTGAACGTCCAACTCAGCCAACGCCTCTTCCCTGCTGTCAAAGACAGTTGTCGACTCAGCCTTGGGTAGAGGTAGGGAACTGACCCCTTGTTCCGACGGAAACTCGACCGCCACCGCGGATACCTCTCCCTCATCGGTGCCTAGACTGTTGCGGTCAGGAACCGTCCGAAACAGTTCGGCATCGTCTATATCCTCTATCTCACCGAGGGTTTCACGCCTCTGACCCGTCTCTTCGGAGAACTCCGCTACTACCACCTTTCTTTTCCCACCCTTTTCCACGTCCCCTCCCTCCGCCATCTCCGTTGCTTCCTCTGACCCGTCCCCATCAGCCCGCCGTCTGAGACCCCGCACAACCTCGTCGTATGACCCCGCTTCACCCTCAGCGCGTACGTCATCGAGACATTCCTCAAGAGCGTCTACCCCTTCGAACAGGTCGTCAACGACATCGGCGGTGGGTTCGACTTCGCCTGAACGTATCGCGTCCAGAACATCCTCCATCGCGTGGGCAACTTCGCTTGCGTTTCCGAACCCCATAGCCGCGAAGCTACCTTTTACGGTATGTGCCGTCCTGAATACCTCCTCTACAACCTCGTCATCCCCCTCACGTTCGAGATCCAGGAGCGAGTTGCTGAGGCTGACTATATCTTCCTCCGTCTCCGCCACGAAGGCTTCCATCCTGTCACTCATGCTTCTCCCCCTATCTGTCTGAGGATCTCATTAGGAATCTTCTCCGGCGGCAGTATCTCGTCTGCATTACCGTCCTCAACCACCGACCCGGGTATCCCGTATACAGCACACGTCTCCTCGTTCTGGGCTATGACCGTTCCTCCTTTTCTCTTCAGCCTGTCGGCACCGCGAGCGCCGTCTGAACCCATACCTGTCAGGACGACTGCGTAGGCGTCTTCCTCTACGTACCGTGCCGCACTTCTTAACGTAACGTCTATTGCGGGCATAACGTTGTTAACCTCGGTCTTGTTGTCGACCGCCATCGGTGTCGAACCCTTGTAGTGATTCTTAAATAGGAGATGTCCGTCCCCCGGTGCCACGGCACACTCGCCGGGTTCAAGCACGTCTCCGTCAGAAGCCTCGTAAACGTTGAGATCCGTCCTTTCATCGAGCCTCTCCGCCAGCCTTCTGGTGAAGACCTCCGGCATATGTTGTACGACAGCTACACGGATACCCGTGGTAGATGGCAGTCCTTTGAGTACCGACTCGACAACGCCGGGACCCCCTGTGCTTGCGCCTACGACAACCACCGCCTCGGATGCGTCGACCCCCTCGTCCTCGACTGACGGCTGTATATCCTTGACGGTCTGTGGGCTCGCTCTTGCACCTTCCCGAACCTTCCGTGTAATCTCGTCCTCGACGGCGGTTATTCCCGGACCGTCGCCTCTCGGCTTCGAAACGAAGTCGACAGCGCCTTTTTCAAGGGCTTCGAGGGTGCGTTCGCTTCCTTCCACCGTGTGAGAACTGAACATCACAACAGGGGTAGGCTCCTCATCCATTATATCGTCGACAGCCTCTATACCGTTCCTTTCGGGCATCTCCACATCCATAGTCACCACGTCCGGTCTGTGCTCGATAACCTTCTCGACGGCTTCCTCACCGTTTCTCGCTTGGGCGATCACCTCTATGCCGTCTTTGCTCAGTATGTCCGATACGACGCTACGTATGAAACCCGAGTCATCGGCTACTACAGCCTCCATGGTTCATCCCACTACGTCCTTTATTTCGCTTACGACGCTCGGCTTCTCGAAAGGCTTCGTAATGTAGCCGTCCGCGCCTGCTTTTACAGCTTCCTTCATCTTTTCCTCCTGACCAACCGACGTACACATGATAACATTCGGACTTTCCGCTGTGTTCTTCACCTCTTGGGTTGCCTCGATTCCGTCCTTTATAGGCATCACTATATCCATCATTACTATATCCGCGTCGTGCTCCTCGTACTTCTCGACGGCTTCCACGCCGTTTTCGGCTTCGTCCACGACCTTGAACCCGTCCGTCTCCTCTAGTATTTCCTTCAGGAGCGTCCGCATGAACTCGGAATCATCTACCACAATTATTCTGTAACTCATTAAGAAACGTTCCGTCCTAAACGGTTTAAACTCACTCCCGATCGTATCACGTCTGATAACGAGGGTGTATCAGTTTACTCGTTCATCGCTTCGCTCGCCATGTTTCTACCTCTCGTTGTGAGGTCAACCTCCCGCCTGACACGTACCTCCTCAAGAACGCCTGCCTCTATGAGGCGCTCGTATATCTCCTCTATATCCCCGACCTCCTTGTCAAGAAAGTCAGGTATATCGAACGGCGAGACCCCGGAGTACAGTGCTACGAGGACACGCCTCTGGGTCTCGTCGAGTTCGACCGCGGTCTCGGTCTCCTCTAAGCCACGGCTAACGTAGCTACCCACGAACTCAGCAATACGTTTCTGTGATGAGATATGAGTTTCTACCGTAGAACCCTCTTCCGACGTGTGCTCCACCTCCAAGACGCCGCTTTTTTCGCCTTTCACGGATCGTGTCGTAGCTTCGAATGCGCTTACGTCGTCAAGCTCCACCGAGACTAGCTTTCCCGTCTCTAAGGCGAGTGCCAGCTCACCTTCGTCTGTCTTTAGCTTGCTACGCTCCCATTCCGTGTCTTGGACGACACCTCCCTCAACTGCAGGGCTTTTGACCAACACGTATCTGTGGTCAAGTACCGCGCCGAACACCGACCTTTCGAGATTTTCCGTGTCTTCCGAAGATGTCAGGAGTATTATATCGTTTCCGCCGTTGAGCGTGAGGCTAACGTAGTCGGAGACACCCGCTATCTTCTGGTTTACGTCGTACCTCCCGCCAACGTCTTCTATCTTTTCTAACGGAAGCTTCCTTTCTCCCTTGTTGCTAGCCAGTATGATTCTTTTGTTAGAAACAATAATACGTCCGTCTATCCAGCCGGAGTTGTTCATCTCTCTACCTTTTTTTACAGGCTGGACGAACTTTCCTATCTCATCGGCTATCTTGCGTTCTGAGCTACTCATTCCGGTCGTGTTCCATAATGTGCTCGACACGGCATATAGGTTACTCCTCGTTTATCAGATATGAGTTTCAGGGTCGTCGAGCTTCGAAAGAGCAGAAAAAGCCTTCTCCCGCACCGTATCGCTCTCGGTTCCGTCCACGAGATTCGACAGTACCTTTCCGGCTTTCTCCCCTCCGAGTTCGCCGAGTGCGAAAACAGCCATCTCCCTCGTGTCCTCTACTTCCGTTGCTTCGATCACCGCCTTCTCAGCCTTTGATCCACCTGTCTCGGCGAGTGAGTTTGCGGCGAACCGAGCCGTTGTCTCATCTTCGTCTCCCAGAGCCTCGATGAGACTGTTGACGATCCCCCCGGTTGGCTGAGAGACACGTCCTAAGAGCCATGCCGCGTTACGCCTCGCCGCCCTCTCATCGGCTCCAAGAACATCCGCGAGTGCCTCCGCTGTCCTTTCTCCCACAGCGCACTTTTCGGTGGCTTTAGCCGCCGACTTGCGTATCTCGTGACTCCTCTCCGTCGGCGCGTTCGACAGTGACTCCACGATGGAGAACGCCGCGGACAGACGAACGGGTTCATATCCGTCGCCAAGCATCTCTGCCTCCCTCCTGACGGCTCTTTCGGTTCCGAAGCTACCGAGCGAACTAGCCGCGGCTCTTCTGACGCTTCCGTTTTTATCCTCCGAAAGCTCCAGTACGACCTCTTCGGAGTCACCGAATTCGGCGTGTTCGGCGACGGCGTCCGCGACCGTTTCACGCACCTTTGGCGAAGGATCGTCGGACATGCTTATCAGTGCTTCAACGGCTGCAGGGTGGTCTGTCTCTTTGATCGTTCGCGCCGCCACCTCACGCACCTGCTTGTCGGGATCGTCGGCGGCGTCAACGAGAGCCTCGACCGCTCTTTTACCGTCAGCCGCCCCGAGGAGAAGGATCGACGCCGCTCGGACCGCCCTCTCATCCGAACGTTTACCTTCGACAGCGAGTGGCACAACGTCGTCGGCTCCGTCGTCCGAAACCACGTTCGCCAGTCCGTTCTTTTCGTCGAGCTTTTTTAATGAACCGACTGCGGCGATCCGAACCGATCTTGAGGAGTCGTTTGTAGCCGCCTCAACGAGTCCTTTGACTATCTCTCGTCCCGCGCTCTCGGGTATACGTCCAAGTATCTCTGCCGCTCTTTTCCGCACCGCCTCTTTGTCACTATCTCTTAGTACTTCGGCGATACCTTCTGTGTCCTTCTCGCGTTCAAGTTCGTACAGCGACATCTCTATCCCACCGTTATGAGCCCGTCTACCGCCCGTGCTGTTCCGATGCCTATGCCACAGCCAAGCCACGTGAGTGCCACGAAGTGGAGAGATGCGTTTGCCTTGTGTCCCCCGTCTATCGATCTTATCATAAGCGACGAAAAGATGGCGTTCAGCAGGACGACGACGAGTATGAGCATCCCTATCTGCTGTAAGTTGTATATACCCGGATAGAGTAGCTGTCCGAAACCCATTTCGGAGAGTTCGAAGTCGCTGGATACCTCGGTCAGGATCCTCACGATCTCCACGCCTAAGAAAAGCGCGAACGACATCGCCGCTGTCATTCCGTACAGGACTCCTATTATCGTTACGGTCATCCGTTTTCTGTTTTCCCGGAGATTGAGGGCGACGCTGAAGTTCTCGCTTATGAGTTCGCCCAGATGCCGCGGGTCGCCCCCCATCTCGCGCCCCACGAGGTACATGCTACTAAACTTCTGTATAAGATACGAGCCACACTCGTAGGTGAACCGTTTCCACGCACCGCTCGGCTCTATACGCATGTTGAGGCGTTTGTACAGGTTGTTTATTTCCGGAGTAAGGTTACCAAAATCTTTCTTGCGCAGATCCTTGAGGACATCGGTTGTCGTCGTCTGTTTCGCGCTCTCGACCGAGCCGAGTCCACGTACGAACTCCGGGAAAACTTCGTCCCGCTTGGTTACACCTTTCTCCAGCCTTCTTATCAGAATCCCGGGTATTAGGAAAGGCGAAACCGCCACCGCGAGGTACATCGGCATCGGATACTGACCGAATGCGAAAGGAGCCACCCCGAAGTAGACCCCGACGACGCCCGCGGCAAGACCGAAAGACACCACTACCGCTACGGCGACAGTCCGCCGGATAGTCTTCGACGCATCGGTCTTCGTCTCATCGGGTATGTACCAGACGGGGTCGTGTGGCACCGTCACTGAGATCGCGTACAGGAAACCCATCTGTATAAATCCAAATATGACGACGACGACGGCTACGACGATAGTCGGATCCGTGTCGGTGAGTATCGGAAGTATCACCGCAAATACCATACCAAAGGATGTTGAGAGTACCATCGACAGGTACAGATCCTTGAGCACGTCAAGGTTGTCCAGCTCCCCGTTGTACATCGTGACGTACTCGTCCAGCATGTTCTCCTGTTCCCTCACCAGAAACGAGTTGAGTTCACGTCCCGCCCGCATCGTATACGCCAGCCTGTCCAGAAAGTCCGACATCATGTCGCTAGGAACCTTTTTTGACCGCCTTTTGCAGGCGTCGTCCAGGCTCTGGTTCCATGTCTCAACTATCTCTATGATACGTCGGGTCTCTTTCGCTATCTCACCGTACTCCTCCTCCTTCGAAAGCTCACGGAAGACCTCGACCCTGTCTATGTTGGTGGTCGATAGCACCGTCATATGGGTGAGATAGATGTGGAACTTTTCGTTTATCTCTGTCTTCCTACTCTCTAACGAAACCTTCGGATACACGACCGCGACGATGATCGCGAATATCCCAAGCAGAGAGAGTAGCGCTGAGATTATCGCCGCGGGCTGGATGAATATGACGGCACCGACGATCAGCAGGAAGAAGAAGAACAGCGGCAGAACCACGAAACCCAGGTACCGTCTAGCCCCCATCTCCATCTCACGGTACGCGGAGACGATCTCTTCCACGGATCCTGAAATCCCCGTACCTTTCTCGTTCTCTGCGGACATCTTTCACACCTCAAAAGGTAGCCCATCGGTTCCGTCCCTTTGGTAACCCTCTATCGCCTCGTTGACCTCATGGTATCCGAGTATGTTCTCTTCTATCGCCCTCTCGATAATACGTGCGCGGTGTTGGAGGTCATCGTATATCTTACGCGTGTCCTCGTACCCGAGTAGCTTGGCTATACGCTCCTCAAGGACGTATGAGTTGTTGACACCCTGAAAGACTATCTCGTCTTGGGCGGGATCCCAGTAGAACGACTGCCGTGTCACGACGCCGTCCATCTCCTCCGAGTATCCCTCTATCTCTTGGACGCTCGTCACTCGGCGGAGTATCTCGTCCTCGCGTTTAACTCGGTTCTGGAACAGGGCGACATCACAGTTATCCATGAAAGTCTCGGGGACGTTTATCGGATCCCCTGTAAACCTCTGTATCATAGAGACGATGTCCGATGCGTGGAAGGTCAGCATCACCGGGTGCCCTGTCTGTGCCGCCTGAAACGCCATACGACCTTCCTCTCCCCGAACCTCACCGACGACGATGTAGTCGGGTCGTGAACGGAGCGCGGCGGCGACGAGATCAAACATATCGACGTCTGAGCTACCCTCTCCTGAACCCTCACGTGTCAGAAGCTGTTGCCAGTTGTCGTGTGGGGGCATGACCTCGGCGGTGTCTTCCGCCGTGTATATCTTGTGGTCACGAGGAACAAACGAAAGCATAGAGTTTAGCGTCGTCGTCTTACCCGAAGCCGTCTCCCCGACGACGAAAACCGTCTGTTCGTTTTCGAGACAGAGCCAGAGGTACGCGGCAAGTTCGGGCGATAACGTCCCCCACTTGGTAATCTGGAGTATCGAAAGCGGTACGCCTTCGTCCTGACGTATCGTGAGCGACGGACCATCAAGGCTCACGTCGTCGGAGTAGATTATATTGATACGCGAACCGTCCGGAAGGGTTGAGTCGACTATGGGATCGGAGTCACTCACGGGGTCACCGATACGCTCGCCCATGTTACGTAGCCATGTGTCGTACTTCTCCGGGCTGTCGAACTTCACGTTCGTATTGAGCATCCCGAAGACCTCATTATCGACGTAACATCTCTCAGGACCTATGACGTGTATATCCTCGTTTGTATCGTCCCGCATCACCGGTTCGAGCGGACCCAACCCCACTATATCGCGGTTGAGTCTGTAACGTATCGCCTCGTACGTGTGTCCGTCGACGGGTTCCCCGGATACCGAGTTCACGATGGGTTCGAGCCAGGGTGCGTACTCCGTCATCTTCGCGCCTATCCCCCCATCGCCGCGCCGGAGTATCTCATCAAGGAGTTCCTCTATTCTGTCGTCGTACTCTGTCTCCTCGTCCGGGGCGGGCTGACTGACGCTTATATCGAGGAGCTTACGTCGGACGCGCTCGAACAGACTCCTCTGGTCGTTTCCTATCTCAGGTTCGACGGCGTAGTACTTGGTATCGCGTCCGAAGTCCCCGTAGACGTGACAGAACACGGGTCCACCGACAGGGTAGATGACGTTAGGGTTACTGACCTCGTGCTGTGGGGTGAGTTCGTCTATCATCATAGGGAACTCCCCGGCTATCTGTTTGAACTTCTTGAGGTGGTCGCGGAGGTGTGGATGCTTCGCCGCCCTCCTCCTGAGGTCATCCGATATCTTTTTACTTCCGTGCTCTGTCATGCTGGATTACGCGACCTCTCTGCTCTCTATCACGATGCCTATACCTGACCTGACCGAGTAGCCTATGTGGTCGCCCACCTGACCCCCCATACCTGCGAAACGTTTTACCGCCATATGCCTCCGAACGTCACTTCCCACCTCGACCATCTCTAACTCGAAGTACCCGTCGGCTATCGCCCTGAACGGGCCGATTGCGTCGCCGTCAACGGTCGATGGGTCGACAGTAAGGACGATGGTCTTGCCCTGTGAAGCGATGTCTCGGAAGAAAGAGACGATCTCCAGAGCCGCCTGTCTTTCCTCGTTGTTACGGACAAGTGCGTCGAACTTGGGGTCGTTCCGAAGTATGGCGTCGAACGTGTCTATGATGACCACGTCAGCGTTCCAGACCGCCTCCGCCTCCATCAGTCTCTTTAGTAGCTCCTTTCTATCACCTTCATCACCGCCCGATAGCTTCCCTTCCGTGTCTATATCGGCGTGGAGGTAAAGAAGATCCTCGTTTAGGAGATGGCTCTCGGTGTCGTACGAGAGCGAATGCATCTGATCGATAAACCCTCCCACGTCTAACTCCGTTGAGATAAGCGTCACAGAGTATCCTTCCTCGCACAGCCCATACGTGAACCTCTGGGATAGCGCACTTTTACCCGCCCCGTAGTTACCTTCCATCAGTACTATGCTTCCTTGGGGTAGTCCGCCACCCAGTTCGTTGTTCAGCCTGTCGTGATCCTCCATTCCAAGCGGGTATAGCTTTGATCCTTTCTGGCTCATGTTCTGAACTTGAAGACCTCCTTGTTTCCGTTCACCGTGACAACCGCCCTGTGGTCGCCGCTGTCAAGTGAAGTTCCTTCCGCAGTCAGCCTGATGACTTCGCCTTCTGCCCAGACGTCAAGGCTAGTGCTCACGACATTCACGGTTATGTTGCCGGCATACTTCCCATCCACGACCACGTTGATGTTCTCTTCGCTCGCACGTAAGTCGCCGGAACCCGTGTTCTTTACAAGCAGTGTTACGTTACCGTCCTCGTACACAATGCCGCGCCCGGGGTCACTTATAACAGAGATATCGGTTCTTACAGTCTCGGATAGCCCTTGACCTTGGCTGGTGACCGCACTGCTGACGTCGTTGACCGTCGTCACTAATGCCCCTGCTACCCCGACCGCTACCCCTATCGAGGCTATGAATATTACCATGTGGGAGACGCTGACCCCTGCCATCAGCCGTCCACCTCCTTCACCCTCGAAACCCCGTTTCCGGTCACGACCTCGACAGACTCTACCATCCCGGTTGAGTTGCCGGTGAAGCTGATCTTCTCACCAGGTAGCCAGAGCGAACTTTTCCTTGCTCCGACGACCTGTACCCCCCTATCCGGCTTGAGATTCCCGTCCACAAGGAGGTTGAGCTTGTCGATTGAAAGGGTTGTACTGCCCATGTTGGTTGCGTTTACGGTGACCTTAGACAGTGTCTTGTTGTACTTAGCGTCGGTCACGTTGATATACGTGTTTTTCTGACCTAGCATATCAGACGTCCTTTGGTTCCAAGAGTTACTCAGCTCCGAACCCGTTGTCTGAGCGGCAGACAGTACTATCCCGACACTTATGACTATGCCGAGGAATATAACCGCCGTTGAACCGCTTACGCTGAATCCCATGTTATACCGCGCTTTCCACCACTTCTCTGCCGTCGGCTCCTCCTTCGAGACGCGAGACGTACCTCAGGCTTTCGAGATGTGAGTCCATCCCTACCGAAGAGGGAGCGCTACTACTTATCGAGACGTCTTCTTCCTCTACCTCCGGGTGTCCCAACATGAAGCTCTTGAGTTCCTCCCCCGCCTCGTCTCCTATCCAGTCGATCTCCACGTAGTAGTTTATCGACCTGACACAGTCTTCTACGCCGGCTTCTTCTATCAAAAACGTAACCCACTCCATTACCAGTGCGTCCGACGCGTACCCTCGGGGAAGGCTCTCTAGCTTCACCCTTTCGTCTGTGTATATTCTTTCTATTTCCTCCTCGACTTCATCGTTGTCCTCCTGTGTCGGCTTTGTCGCCTGTTCTGTCTCCGCCTCCTGCTCTGTCTCTGACTTCTCTTCCGTGTCATCTTCAGTTTCGGCGTCCGGCTCGCCCGGCTCTGTCCCCTCTTCATACTCCTCTTTGAGCTCATCAAAAGATACGTCTTCTTCGTCTTCTTCGGAAGAGTCCTCTTCCTTTTCCTCGTACTCCTCCTTGAGTTCGTCGAAGCTCGCGCCTTCTTCATTCTGTGTATCCATGTCTTCCTCCGTCTCCTGTTCAAACTCGTCGTCCTCGAAGAAGCTCTCGGCGTCGGCATCGGTTACTTCGTCGCTTCCGGGTGCCGTCTCAGACTTATCCTTTGTGTCGAAGAGGTCGAACCCGTCTCCTGCTGATACGGAGTCCCCGTCTGCGAACGGGTTTACTCCCCGCGTCACCATCTCGTATATCTCTAGGAGGCTCCTGACGTTTTCCTCTATATCGTCGATCTGTTCGCCTATCTCCTCGTTCTCACTTTTCACCGTCGAGACGGTTGAGGACATCTCCATAACCTCGTCCTCTATCTCGTCGACGCGTTCCTCTATCTCAAGAACCGAATCGTCCCCGCCGCCGAAGTCATCGTCCCATTCGTCGTCTCCTCCTCCACCGGAGAACCCTTCGTCTTCACCGGAGAGCTCTTCCTCGGAACCCCCTCCGAAGAAGTTTTCCTCTTCATCCTCGTCCTCCGGCGACCTCTGACTGTCGTCGGTGAGGCTGTCTAGGACACTCATTATTCCCATCTTTCACCTCCGTTACCTGTGTCTCCGTCGTTTTCGGTCATAGCTCTCTGTGTATAGATGCCCTATTTGATATAAAAAGTTTTCCCAGGTAGTATCATCCCTGATAACGGTCAGAGGTTATCAGTATAATATGTTCACGCGTGTCCGCGAGCGCCTGAGGGGTGAAAGATGGTACATACAGCTGAAACACGTCCGCGAGTATTACCCCGTATACTCCGTCTTACCCGCCGTTTATCGGCGCTGATAATTTTGCCCCCGGGTTTATGAGTTAGAACAGTATTTCCAAATATGATGTGTCCGTCACAAGCGGACACCGGGAGAAAACGAATGAGAAACAAGAAAACCATAGAAGATAGCAAAGGTCAGGTTGGAATCGGAACCCTGATCGTGTTCATCGCGATGGTACTTGTCGCGGCTATCGCGGCGGCGGTTCTCGTGAACACGGCAGGGTTTCTCCAATCGCAGGCGGAACAGACAGGTCAGGAGGCGACGGCGCAGGTCTCCGACAGGGTACAGTCGGTAAGTGCCAACGGTACGGTCACAGGGTCAAGTACGATAGATGATCTGAAGGTCGTCGTATCGAAGTCACCTGGTGCCGGGAACGTCAACTTAGCGAACGCGACGATACTGTTTGACGGACCCACCGAAACACAGACACTCACCGTCAGCTCCGCTGACGTCGGAACCATAACCGACGCAGGCGGTACGTCGCCGGTACTTTCCGATGACTCCGACAGGTTCGTCTTGACGGTTAACGAGCCGGAGGTGCTGGAGCCCGGTGAAGAGGCACAGCTGACACTAATCTCTGAGTCAGGTGCCGAGTCTACCGTCTATCTCACGGCACCTGAGACACTCGCGGAGTTCAGCGCCGACGACAGCGTCAGCCTATCGAGGTAATAAAAGATGAGAAACAAGAAAACCATAGAAGATAGCAAAGGTCAGGTTGGAATCGGAACCCTGATCGTGTTCATCGCGATGGTACTTGTCGCGGCTATCGCGGCGGCGGTTCTCGTGAACACGGCAGGGTTTCTCCAGTCGCAGGCGGAACAGACAGGTCAGGAGGCGACGGCGCAGGTCTCCGACAGGATGCAGGTCGTCAACGTCGTTGCCCCTAACAATGGTAGCGCCGCTCCGGGCTCCGGTAACAGCTACAACATAACCGTCTCGAAGGCATCGGGATCCGGGCAGATAAACATAAGCGCCTCGACGCTTAGGTTCAGCGGCGGCGGAACCGTGACCACCGTCGATATTGGAGACGCGAGCAGTAGCATAACCGAGCTAACCGGGTCAAGCGGTAACGACGTGATTGAGGACAGGGAGGACAGGTACACCATCTCCCTGCCAGCCTCTGAGGTGTCTTCGGTATCGGCAGGAGAGTCGGCGGATATCACGCTGGTGACACAGTCCGGCGCGGAGACGACCGCCTTCCTCTCGGCGCCCGAGAACCTGGAGAGTGGCGACGACGTGGTTCTGTCCAGGTAAAACCCCCTTACTCTTATTTTCCTGCGGAAGTTAGGATGGTTATGGAGCCGGATCCCGATGAGGACACGGAAGCGCTTCCGAACTCGGACAAGGGCGTACTCTCGCCACAGGATCTCGAACCCGACAAGAACTACTCCGTCGAGATAGACGACGGAAGGTACGTTGTCTCCTCGACCGGGAAGCCCGATGTCGGATCCGCCGATGAGAGCGAACTCGAAGACCACGACTCGGGTCGCTCCACACCGAACCGCTCTGCATCGGAGGAACCGACGGCTGAGGATCCCTTACCCAACTCGGAGTACAGCTACAGTATAACGCTTTCAGTAGAGGGAAACAGGCTTGAAACTACTGTGGCGCATGATGACGTATCCGACTCGTTTGCCCAGTACGTCGCGGCGTACGTTGATCTCCTCTCCGAGGATACTCCAAAGGATGAGGCTATAGGGCTTCTTTTACACGCCTCCTCTGTCGATGTGAAGATCCCTTCCGCGGCACTTGAAGAAGCCGTTAGATCCCTCGAGGTGTCTAAGGATGACTCAGTCGAGAACCTGATAGAAGCGGCGCGTGACTCCGGCGGCTTCCCCCTCAGATCCGAATGACCCCCGACGAATATGACTCCGTCCGGGTCGGGGATGAGGTGATAGCCGACGACGTTGAGGTAGCCGACGGCTTCGTTTCGCGCGCAGTCGGTCTTATGTTCTGTTCCCCCGTAGACGACGGCTACGCGCTCGTCTTCGAGTTCGGGAGCGAACGCCGCGTCGGTCTCCATACTGTCTTCGTACGTTTTCCTATAGACGCCGTCTTCCTCGACGCCGACGACCGCGTCGTCTCCGTCCGGCGTCTCCGTCCGTGGTTAGGATACGCCGCCGAACCCGCATCGACCGTCGTCGAACTCCCTGCGGGTGGCGCGGACGGCGTCGAGGAGGGCGACGTTCTCGTCTTCGACCAAGTATAACCGAGTAATATAACAAGATTGTAGTGGCTTGTAGACGAAACACCGACATGGAGTTTAGCGACCAACTTCTCGAAGAAGGCTCGGAGATATGGGAGGCGCAGAAACAGCATCCGTTCGTGGTCGAACTCGCACGCGGCGAACTCGACGAGGACGCCTTCCTTCACTGGGTCAGACAGGACTACAGGTACCTGCTCGACTACGCGCGCGTCTTTGCGGTCGCGGGGGGTCGGGCACGCGACGAGGAGACTATGACGCGTCTCGTCGGGACAGCGCACACGATACTCGACTACGAGATGGAGCTACACCGTGGCTTCGCTGACGACTACGGTCTGTCGCGCGACGAACTTGAGTCGACGACCAAGGCACCGACGTGTGTAGCGTACACCAACTACCTCCTGCGTGTCGCACACGAGGGTTCTCTCGCCGAGATCTCCGCGGCGGTATACCCGTGCGGGCAGGGATACCTCGACGTTGCGCGCCGTATGGACGAACTCGCCGACGGCGAAAACCGTTACACGCCTTTCATAGACAAGTACACGAGCGACGAGTTCGTCGAAGCCGTCGGCTGGATGCGAGAATTCGTCGACGACTGTGCCGAACGTTACCCCGGCGAGCGCGAGGCGATGCGCGACGCCTTCGTCCGTTCTGCGCGCCTCGAACACGCCTTCTGGGGGATGTGTTACACGCAGGAGGGCTGGGACGTATGACGTTCACCGAACGTCTGCGTAACGGGTCGGCGTGGAAGGACGCGACACGTCACCGTTTCGTCGAGGGGTACCGCGACGGAAGCCTTGACGACGGTGTCTTCCGCAACTATCTCGTCGACGACTACGCCTTCCTCGAAACCGGTGCGCGCGTAACCGCGCTCGCCGTCGCCGACGCCCCCACGATGACGGAGATGTCGCGTCTCACCCAACAGTTAGGCGTCCTGACGGGCGGTGAGAACGACTACTTCGTACGCGCATTCGACGAACTCGGCGTCTCCGACGACGTGTACGAGAACCCCGACCTCCACCCGACGACGGAGGCTTTCGTCGACTTCATGCACCGCGTCGCGCGCGAGGACGGCTACGAGGAGACGCTCGCGTCTATACTCGCCGCCGAATGGGTCTACCTCGACTGGTGCGCGTACGCCGCCGAAGCCGACCACGACCGGTGGTACCTCGACGAATGGGTTGAGATACATACCGTCGAAGCCTTTGCGGGGTACGTCGACTGGCTCCGCTCCGAACTCGACGAACGCGGACGCCGTCTTTCCGACGACCGCGGTGACCGTGTCGGTGAGGTGTTCGCGCGTACAGTAGAGCTTGAGGCGCGTTTCTTCGACGCCGCGTACCGGTAGCGGTGAGCGTACCGTACCGTACTCATGCGCGAACGCGCACAACCCGCGCGTGATCCATCAGTTTCATACAGTCGCGGAACGTATCGCGCGTATGGTCAACAGAGACCCGTCAAAGGTGGACGAGGAAACCGTCCCTGAGACAGGCGAACCCGTTGACAGGGAGTCGTACGACAACCTCCTCGCGGGCGTCTATACGACGGACGAGGACGGCGTCTGGAAGCTTGAGGTACGCGACTGGGCGAACCGTGTCGTCGAGGCGACTGTGTACGACAAGGGAGCCGACGGTACCGAGGAACGCGGCGGCGTCACGTTCACGCGTCTCAACACGCCGGAGGAGATGGAGGACGAGCCGTATCTGAAGGAACTCCTGAGCCAGCGCGTCAACGAGCTAAAAGAGGAACCGGCTGTCGAAGCCAAATAACAGCACATATAACGGATACGACCAACATTATCTTCAAGCACAGATGAGCCAAGACAGACGCGTCGATTCCTATGACAGGGGGCGTATCGAGGACGTCGGCAGGTGGAAGGACTGGGCTAAGCACAAGCCCGGTATGTGGGCGTTCTACCTACACCGTTTTACGGGTCTCGTGCTTTCGTTCTACCTCGTCATGCATCTCACGGTGCTCGGAACCGGCTTCTGGCTGGGACATACGGAGTACACCGAGATCATACACGGTCTGGAGTCGCTGTTCATCGTCAAGCTGTTGGAGGTCGGTCTTTTCGCCGCCTTCGTCTTCCACGCCCTCAACGGGGTACGTATAGTGATGTTTGACATGACGATCGGGCTGGACGTTCAGGAACAGCTGTTCTACCTGAGCATAGCGCTGAGCTTCGCGGTCGTAATGGTCGGCGTACCGTTCTTCCTACTATAACAATGAGCACACAGAAACCATCAAAGACGGCAGGCTGGAACTGGTTCCTCCAACGCGTAACAGGCGTGGGTCTCGTCGTACTCCTCGGCTTCCATTTCGCGGTCGAGCACTTCATAGTCGGCGCGGCGAACGTTACGGCGGGAAACACGGTGGAGCGTATCACGAACGGGCTTATACAGGGCGACCACGTACTCGGACAGATAACGATCAACATGCCCGCCTTCCTCTACCAAGCCACAGCTATCTCGCTACTCGGCTTCTCCGTCTTCCACGGCATGTACGGCGTCTACAACGTACTTATGGAGCAGGATACGCTCAGGGCGTACGAGAAGCCCATCAAGTACTTCTTCATAGTATTCAGCGCCGCACTGTTCGTACAGGGTATACTGATCTTCCTCGCCTTCTTCGAGCCTTTCTGGCAGGTCTACGACCCAAGGTGATAAAACATGGCAACGACACAAGAGACACAGAGATCCGAACCCGCGACAGCGGAGGGCAAGGCAGAGCTTGACGTCTTCAGGTACATACCTGAGGAGGACGACGAACCCCATACTGAGACGTACGAGATAGAGACGTTCGAGGGCATGACGGTACTCGACGCCCTCATAAAGATACGTGACGAACAGGACTCGTCGCTGACGGTACGCCACTCGTGCCGTATGGCACGTTGCGGTAGCGACGCCGTCTATATAAACGGTACACAGAGGCTCGCGTGCAACACGCAGGTTAGCGAGCTTAGCCAGCCGATAGACGTCGAACCCCTACCACGTTTCGATGTTATACGTGACCTCGTCGTCGAGATGAACGAGTTCTACGACCGTATGGAGAGCGTAGAGCCGTGGTTCCAGCCAGACCACGAACCCGAGACGGGCGAGGAGTACCTACAGTCGCCTGAGAACCGTAAGAACATAGACACGGTGCTCGACTGCATCTGGTGCGGCGCGTGCACGTCGTCGTGTTCGCCCGCGGCGACCGACTCCGACTTCCCCGGACCCGCGGCGCTCGCGAAGGCGTACAGGTTCTACAAGGACGAGCGCGAGGGCGAGGAGACGCGTAAACGACGCCTCGAAATGCTCGAAAGCTCGCATGGTATCTACAGATGCCACACGCAGTTCAACTGCACCGAGGTCTGTCCCAAGGGTATCTCGCCGACTGAGGCGATCATGGAGATGTCGCGCGACGCCGTCAAGGAAAAGCTAAGATTCTGGAGATAGTAGAAAACACCACGAAAAAACATGAAAAAGCACGATGTTCTCATAGTCGGTGCCGGCGGTGCTGGTCTACGCGCCGCCGTCGCCGCACACGAAGCGGGCGCTGACGTTGCGATGGTCACCAAGCTCCATCCGGTGCGCTCACATACGGGCGCGGCGGAGGGCGGTATCAACGCCGCTCTGAAGGAGGAGGACGACTGGAAGGATCACGCGTACGACACCGTCAAGGGTAGCGACTACATCGGCGACCAGGACGCCATAGAGACGATGACCGAGGAGGCTCCCAAGGAGGTCATCAACCTCGAAAACATGGGTATGGCTTTCTCGCGCGACGAGAACGGGCGCGTCTCACAGCGCGCGTTCGGCGGTCTGTCGTTCCCGCGTACGACGTACGCGAGCGACAAGACGGGGCATATGCTCCTCCACACGATGTACGAGCAGGTGATGAAACGCGGCGTAACCGTCTACGACGAGTGGCACGTTACCAACGTCGTCCGTGACAACGGTAAGTGTCACGGCGTCGTCGCGTACGACATACAGTCCGGCGAGATGGAGGGCTTCACAGCGGGAGCGACCGTCTTCGCCACGGGCGGCATGGGTCAGGTCTTCGAGCATACGACGAACGCCGTCTCGTGCACCGGCGACGGTATGAGCATGGCGTACCGCGCGGGTGTGCCGATGGAAGACATGGAGTTCGTTCAGTTCCATCCCACGACGTTACCATCGACGGGTATACTGATCACCGAGGGCTGTCGTGGCGAGGGCGGTATACTGTACAACAACAAGGGTGAGCGGTTCATGTACGAGTACGGCTACGCGCCCAACGACGGCGAACTCGCCTCGCGCGACGTCGTCTCGCGCGCCGAGCTTACGGAGGTTCAGGAGGGGCGTGGCTTCGCCGACGACACTGTACACCTCGACCTGACGCATTTCGGCGAGGAGAAGATAGAGGAGCGCCTCTCACAGATTCTCGAACTCGCGCGCGACTTCGAGGATGTCGATCCCGTGACCGAACCCATTCCGGTCAAGCCCGGACAGCATTACTCGATGGGCGGTATCGCGTGCAACGCCGACGGCGAGACGGAGCTTCCGGGTATGTACGCCGTCGGAGAGGCGGCTTGTGTCTCCGTCCACGGCGCGAACCGTCTCGGAGGTAACGCCCTGCTCGAACTCGTCGTATTCGGTAGACTCGCGGGCGAGCACGCCGCAAACAACCATCTCACGAACGTCTCGACCAAGTCTGTCGAGGAAGCCGTTAAGGATGAGCGCGCGCGTATCGACTCGCTCATGGACGGAACGGGCGAGCACCAGTCGGAGATACGTCAGGATGTGCAGGATATAATGACCGAGAAGGTCAACGTCTTCCGCGACGAGGAGGGTCTGATGGATGCGCTCGAAACGATACACGAGGCGCGCGAACGTTACCAGAACGTCAACGTCAAGGATACCTCGCATACGTTTAACACGGATCTGACACAGACCATCGAGCTACGTTCGATACTCGACGTCGCCGAGGCGGTTACCCTCGGTGCTCTCGAACGTACGGAGTCGCGGGGCGCACACTGGCGTTACGAGAATCAGGAGCGTAACGACGACGACTGGCTGAAGCACACGATGGTCTACCACACCGACGATGGTCCCACCGTCGAATACGAGGACGTTGAGATCAAGGAGTACAAGCCCAAGGCGCGGTCGTACTAACCCTCCTTCTCAAAGAGTACGTCCGCGGTGAGAGACATAACGACCTCTCCGTCGCGTTCTCGTGCCGTCTCCTGCTCGTAACGTACCATACCTATCGCGTCGTTCCATGACTCCTTCTCGATCGTCTCGATCGTGACGCGTAACACGTCGCCCGGACGTACGGGTTCGTGCCACCGTACTGTGTCGACGCCCGTCGCGCCGACGACGGCGTACCTTTCGAGGAAGCTATCCACGAGAAGACGCATCGACACCGCGGCGGTGTGCCATCCGCTCGCAACGAGACCGCCGAAGAAGGTTTGGCGCGCCTCGTCCTCGTCGGTGTGCATGCGCTGAGGGTCGTACTCGCGCGCGAAGCCGACTATCTCGTCCTTCGTGACCTCGTGCGTCCCCGTCGTCCATCCGTCGCCCACCTCTATGTCGTCGTAGAACTTCGTCATGCGTCAAGGTTTTCCGCGCCGACGGCTAAGTCTTACTATGGCAAAGAAGGTCACGTGTGACATCTGCGGCGACGACGTATTCCTTGAACCCGAGGAGACGGAGTCCCACCGCGGAGGGAGCGTCGGCAAGATAGGCGTGACGGAGTACGAGGACGGCAGACCCAAGCATTTCTGCCGCGAACATCTGACGTTCTGAACCGCGCGTAGGACGTACGACGGCTCCGATGGCTTAGAGACGTGAGATAGTCGGCGCGCCTGCCGTCGTGTCAGAGACGTACGACGGTTCCGACGAGTTCGTCGCCACGTACGCCCCACTCGATCTGTCTGTCCTTCCCGTCGTCGACCTCAAGAACATCGGCGACCTCCTCGGGGAACGAGAAGCATATCATCTCTGTTCCCTTTCCGATGTTCTCTATCTCTACGGTACGGTCAGTCGGCGCATCGAAGATACGTGGCGTCGCCACGACAGCAAAGTCGTCGCCGTCGGGTTCGAGGTAGACCGCCATCTCGTCGCCTTCCTCGATGTTGAGCGTCCGTGTGTGGCTACCTGCGAGATGCGCGCGCACCTTCTCGTTTACGTTGTCCTCGACGAGACTCGTACGCACCGTGTCCTCTACTTCGTCGTCCATACGTCCGTCCTCCATCACGCCCACGACCTTTCCGTCCTCCATCCGCCAGTCAACGTCACGGTGTTCGACGCCGAGACCGACGGCGACCTCGCGCGGTATATGTATGTTGCCGTCGGGCTGTATCACACTGTGACGTACGTCCTCGCCGCCCGCCGACGGGTCGAGTTCGAGCCTCAACGACTCGTGGTCGGCTCCGTACGTGACACCGAAGTACTTCTTGTCGTCGAGGTTGAGCGCGTTCCCGAACCTCTCGGAGGTTTCGAGCACGAAGCCGTCCTCCTCGACCTCCTGCACACCGTCCATCTTGTCGCGTAAGGCGTCCGCCGCCCCGTCGTCCTCTCCACCCGTGTCACCGAAACCGTCCAGACGGCTCACGAAACGTTTCTGCTTGGGAACCATGAAGACGTCGTCCATCACCATATGCTCCGAAAAGCCGTTGGCGTCGGCGGCGGCGCGTTGAGAGAGCGTGACGGCGCGTCTCTCGGCGTTAGACATCTCCAGACGGTCGGCGAGGCTCAGGATTATGTTCTTCGCTCCCCCGACCACCAAGACCTCGTCGTCCTCGTGGACGGCGTAAAGGAACGACGGCGACTCGTCGTCCTTCACGCTCGTTCCGTCCTCTCCGCGTACAGCCTTCTTGTCGATAACCGGGAAAGCCATAGCGCCGACCTCCTGAAAACGTTTCACACCGTCCTCAACTTCGTCGCGCGACAGATCGACCTCCTTTGCGGTCTTCTTCACCACCGCGGGGTCCGCGGGCATCACAACTTCGGTCTCGCGTTCTTCCGAACCGCCTCCCGTCAGCTTATCCTTTACTCTGTCGAGTACCATCTTGTCGTCCTTCTTGTTAAGCGCCCCACCGACATAAATCCCTGTGCGCAACCCAGAGGTTTTGGCTCCAAGACACGTACATCCGGCATGAGCGTGACCGGCGTCTGCTACATCTGTTCGTCCCCTGCCAACCACACCTGCGGATCATGCGGTGGTACCGTATGCGACGAACATTACGACACCTCATCGGGGTTCTGTGTCCGGTGCGTCGGAGGACGGAGCTACGGATGAGGCTCGGCTCGCGGACGGCGACCGCGATCGTTGTCGGTCTATTTACCGTCGCCGTCAGCGTCGCAGTCGCCGTCTACTTCGACGTCCTGTTCCTCTTCCTACTCGTGCCTTTCGTCCCCCTTCCTGTTCGGCGACGACGAAAGCGCCGTCCGTGAGTGCCCCGTCTGCGGCTTCCGTACGCGCGACGAGGGCTACGAATACTGCCCGCGCGACGGTGAGGAGCTACGCCAGCTCTATCAGGAATGATAAGAGCGGGGCTGTGTTTATATGTAACTCCGCCTAAACTGTGAATGTAAGACGCGCGGGACAGTCCCCGCCTGCGCGTCTACGCCGCTCCCACCCGGCGGCGTTGAGGTCACCTCTGCGAAGACGTTTCAGACGCGTACTCTTTTTTTACCGGTTAAAACCGAGGAAAAGGTACCTTACAGAAGCATCGTGGCGGGTTCGCTCAGATACCGTCCGATCTCGTTGGTAAGCCTTACTGCCTTCGCCGTGTCGGCGACACGTCCGTCGAAGGTTAGATGTAACGGCGCTGTGTACCGCGCCACAACCTCGTCATCTACGACCGACGGGCGTCTCCGTATCTCTCCGACAGAGAGTGCTGTGGCGCCCGGCATGTCGACGACGGGCGAGACACCGTCGCCGCCTACTGCGCCGACGTTGACAACCGTGAACCCGGCGTCCGTGTCGCCGGTCTCGCCCCTCTCACCCGAACTCTCCCCCTCGACCGCCTCGGCGATCCTGTTGGATATCCCGACGACGCCTCTACGGTCGGCGTTCTCCACGACGGGTACGGCGACACCGTCTTCCGTCTCGACGGCTACGCCTACGTCCACGCCTTCGGCGTCCTCCTCGCCGAAGACACCGTGGTCGACGAGGGCTACGGAGCACGCCTTGACGAGAAGAGGCGTGTACGTCAGATGCATGTCGACGGAGCCGTTCATGGCTTCGCGCGCCTCGACCAGCCTCTCGGCGTCGGCAACGTCGTGGTGTGTCATCAGCGATCTACCCTCCCCGCTCCGATCCGTCTTCGCGTCCATCTCGTCTTCCGCGCGTATCCGCGAGGAGCCGTCGGGTGTCGTACCCTCCTCGGTTGAGTCCGTACCGCACGTCCGCTTCGTCCCTTCTGTCACGTCACCGTTCTCGTCGGTCACGTCTCCGGCTTCGTCAAACGGTGACTCCACCTTCTCACCTTCCGTCTCTTTCCTCACCTCCTCAACCGTCCGTCTCGGCTTCGCCGACGCCTCGTCCTCGGTGCCGTCGGAGCCTTCGTCCTCTTCCTCATCTTCTCCGGTTTTCCTTTCTATTTCCTCCTCCGTCTCCGTTTCTATCCCTCCTCCCCTTTCAGTTCCTGTTTCTGTCACTGCTTCTGTCTCCTCCTCACCCTCTCCGTCATCCTTCTCCGCCTCCTTACCTGTCTCACCCTTCGCCTCCGTCCCCCTCTCCGTCTCTGCCTCTACCCCTGCTTCTTTCTCCTTCTCCGTCTCTGGCTCCCCTTCCTCCCCCTCGCTCTCGTCGCTTCTCTCTGCCGTCGGCGTCTCGTCGCCGAACATACTCGTCTCCTCGGCTGTGTTTGGCTCGACGGCGGGCGTCTCAGGCTGTCCGAAGTCGGGTGCCGTATCGTCGTCCTCCATAGCCGGTGTCTTCTCGCCCTTTCCGGGTATACCGGTTCCCGGATCCTCGGCTTCCTCGTCGCCGCGCTCACCGTCGCGTCTCTCCTGATCCTGTTTCGCCGCGTGGAGTACGTCCTGCGCGACGATACGTCCGTCCGCGCCGCTCCCCTCTACGTCGTCGAGGCTAACACCCATCTCGCGCGCGAGCCGTCGCGTCGCCTCCGACGCTCCGTCGTCGTCACCGTCGTTCTCGACAGTATCCTCGTCGCCTCCGTCGGCGTCCACGTCAACAGCCGCGTTTCCGTCGCTGTCGAGTATCTCGACGCCTCCGTCGTTTCTCGCTGTACCCCCCTCGCCCTTCTCGAACGTCACCAGACGGTTCCCGACGCCGACCGTCTCACCCTCGTCGGCGTGTAACCGGTCTACGGCTCCGTCGACGGGCGAAGGTATCTCGATTATCGCCCTCTCAGTCTCAACCTCGGCGATCGGGTCGTCTTCGAGCACGCCGTCGCCGACGTTCACCATCCATTTTAGAACCTCGGCTTCCTCGATCCCGTCCCCAACGTCGGGTAGATTAAACTCGTGTGCCATGGTGCTGGTAGTTCCTCCTAACAGTTCTTCCGGAGGTAGATAACCTTTTTCGAGGCGCGCTCCGCGTAAGACGCGTCTTAGACCGTCACCCCCGCACCGACGGCTAAGACATGAACAGACGTATTACGGAAGACACCGTACGACGACCATGGTACAAGCGTACGTCCTGATGACCTGTGAAACCGGGTCGATACAGGGTATCGTGGACGAGATGGAGAACTTCGACGAGGTCGTAGAGGTAACCGCCGTGACCGGAGACTACGACGTCATCTCTAAGCTTGAGGTTGACGAGGTCGACGAACTCCTCAAGATAGTCGCAGGAAAGATACACGGTCTTCCCGGTGTGGGAGACACCACCACCTGCATATCGACCTGAAAGTGACCGAAGAAGGAAACGAAACGGCGGGGTACGAGGCGGTCTACGACACCTTCGGCTGGAAACCGCTCGACGCCGAGGTTCTGCGCCTCACGGGCGAGGACGCGCACGACTTCCTCGACAGAACCGTGACCGCCGAGGTACGTGACCGACCGACGCGCGCACTCCTTCTCGATCCTAACGGGAAGACACAGGACGACCTCCGTGTCGTCCCGCGCGACAACGGCTTCCTCGTCCTCTCACGCCGACCCGACGAAACCGCCGATGTATGGCGGTCGAACATCTTCGTCGAGGACGTTGAGATCCAGAAGACCGACCACGGCGTCGTTTCTGTACAGGGATCCGAAGCCGCACAAGCCGTAGGGAAGCTCGACGCAGAGGCTACCTACGAGGCGAAACGGTCTGTACCCGGCGGGTACGACGCCGTCGGCGACCAACTGAAGCCCGACGCGCCGCGTTACGACGACCACGCCGACGCGCTCCGTGTCGAGGCTGGCGTCGCGGGCTTTGAGAACGAACTCGCGGGACGTATACCCGTCGGCGCGCGTCTCGAACTTTTCAGCGAGGACAAGTGCTACGTCGGTCAGGAGGTCGTCGCGCGTGTGAGGCAACGCGGCGGCGGCGCGTCGCGCGTCCTACATCCGCTCGTCCTCGAAGACAACGTCTCGGAAGGCGCGACGGTGATGCGTGACGGAACGCCCGTCGGGGAGACGACGACTGTCGCCGACTCACCGCGTTACGGCGATATCGGTCTGGCGTACATCGAAACCGACGCCGTCGGCGGTACCGTCGAGGTGGAAGGCGTCGAAGCCGAGGCGCGTAAGCCGCCTCTGCGGGAGGACGTATGAACGACGCATGAAGGGCGAGGCGTCCGCACCCGGCGCGGCGACTGTCGTCAACGCCATAGCGACGCTCAAGGGAAGCGCCTTCGCCGTCGACCTACGAACCCACGCGACGGTCGAACTCGACGAAAGCGCCGCAGGGGTGGACGGAACCACCGATGTCGACGTAGACACGACGCTCATAGAGACCTGCGTCGAGAAGACTGTCGCGCGTTTCGGTATCGAAGCGGGCGGAACCGTCGAAACGACGACTGAGATACCGCCCGAAAGCGGACTCAAGTCGTCGTCCGCCGCCGCGAACGCGACGGTGCTCGCAACACTTGACGCCCTCGGCGAGACGGACACGCTCGAACCACTCGAAACCGCGCTCGTTGGCGTGGAGGCGGCGCGCGACGCGGGCGTGACGATCACGGGCGCTCTTGACGACGCGACGGCGAGCGCACTCGGCGGCGTCGTTCTCACCGACAACTCGTCCGACGAACTCCTCCATCGCGAACCGTTCGACCGCTCCGTCGCCGTCTACGTCCCTGACGAGCGCGCGCCGAGCGCATCGACCGACGTCGGACGTTCGAAGCTCGTTGCCCCCGTCGTCGAACGCGCGTTCGATATGGCACGCGACGGTGACTACGCCGACGGTATGACGACCAACGGATTCGCCTACTGCGCCGCGCTCCGACGCGACGCCTCGCCCGCCGTCGACGCACTCGCGCATGCAGAAGGCGCGGGTTTAAGTGGAACGGGGCCCTCATTTGCGGCGATAGGAGACACCGAGGATATACAGGAGGTTGCGAAAGATTGGAAGAAACTCGACGGAAAGGTTCTGAGACCCGAAACGGACAACAGGGGAGCCTCGACGAACTCCGCGAAGAGATAGAGGAGATCGACAACGGTATCGTCGAGAGCATCGCCCGCCGTACGTACGTCGCCGAGAGCATCGCGCGTGTCAAGGAGGAACGCGGTATGGGGATACACGACCCCGACCGCGAGGAGGAGGTTCTCGAACGCGTCGAGGAGCGCGCCGAATCGCTTGAGGTCGACCCCGAGACGGTGCGCGAGGTCTTCGAACTCCTCATGGGCATGAGCAAGGACGAGCAGAGACGGCATACGGACACCGACTGATTTTTATATGCGAGCGCGGATAGACCGCGTGTGGAACTCGTAATCGCCGAGAAGAACAACGCCGCCGAACGTATCGCCGAGATACTCTCAGGTGGCGACTTCTCGACGGGGAGCGCCAACGGCGTCAAGACGTACGAATGGCACGACGAGACCGGCGAGCGCGTCTGTATCGGTCTCGCGGGTCACGTCGTCGAGGTCGACTTTACGGACGAGTACAACGACTGGCACGCCGTCGAACCCTCCGAACTCGTCGATGCGGAGATAGAGAAAAATCCGAGCAAGAAGGATATCGTTTCGGCGGTCGAACGTCTCGCGCGTGACGCACACCGTGCTGTCATCGCCACAGACTACGACTCCGAGGGCGAACTCATAGGAAAGGAGGCTTACGAGATAATCAAGGACTCCGCGGACGTACCCGTCGACCGTGTCCGTTTCTCGTCGCTTACCCCTAACGAGGTACGCTCCGCGTTCGACGACCGCGACGAACTCGACTTCGACCTCGCCGCCGCGGGCGAGGCGCGTCAGATAATAGATCTCGTCTGGGGCGCGGCGTTGACGCGGTACCTCTCGCTCGCGTCGAACCGCCTCGGTGACTCGTACCTCTCGGTCGGACGCGTACAGTCGCCGACATTGAAGATACTCGTCGACCGCGAGAAGGAGATAGAGGAGTTCGAGCCTGATCCGTACTGGGAGATCTACATCGACCTCCTCAAGGACGACCGAACGGTGGAGGCACAGCACTTCTACAAGGACGACGGCAGGGAGCAGGAACGCGTCTGGGACGGTGAGACGGCGGAGACTGTTCACGACCGCGCGTCGGATGCTTCGGGAGCGGAGACAGTCGAGGTGAGCACACGGACGCGTAACGACTACCCGCCCAAGCCCTTCGACACGACGGCGTTCATACGTGCCGCGGGTTCGTTGGGCTTCAACGCCTCGCGCGCTATGAGCGTCGCAGAGGAGCTTTACACAAACGGCTTCATATCGTACCCGCGCACCGACAACACGGTCTACCCCGACGATATCGATGTGTACGGCGTGCTCGGCGTTCTGGAGAACCACGACGAGTTCGCCGACGACGCCACCCAGCTCGCCGAACTCGGACGCGCACCGACGAGCGGTGACAAGGAGACGACCGACCACCCGCCTATCTACCCGACGGCTCTCGCGACGCACGACGAACTCTCGGAAGACGAGTGGGAGGTCTACGAACTCGTCGTCCGCAGGTTCTTCGCTACTCTCGCACCGCCCGCCGAGTGGGAGCACGTACGCGCGACGTTCGGTATAGACGGCGACAGGTACAAGTCGAACGGAAGACGCCTCCTCGACGCGGGATACCACGAGTACTACCCGTACTTCGGGACGGACGAGAACCGTCTGCCCGAACTCGAAGAGGGCGAGACGCTTGAGGTCGATGAGGCGCGTATAGAGGAGAAGGAGACACAGCCGCCATCACGTATCGGACAGTCGAAGCTCGTCGAACGTATGGAGGACGAGGGGGTGGGGACGAAATGTCTCACGGCTGACACGCGCGTCGTCGTCCCCGACGAGGACGGAGCGGGCGACGAAGACGTGCGACGTACACGTGTATCCGAGCTGTTCGACCCCACGCGCGTGGCTCTCGCCGACGGCGACACGGACGTGGCGTTCTCGCGCGACGAAACGTCGGTACTTTCCTTGGATCACACGGCGCGCTCAGTCGGACGCCGCGACGGTACGTTGGTCAGTAGACGCGAGGTGGAGGAGGGCGAACGTGTGTTCCGCGTCAGGACTTCTACAGCCGTCTTCTCCGTAACCGAAGATCACCCCGTCTACGTCTACGACACCGACGGCGACGGCGAGGGGGACATCCGCGTCGTGCCGGCTTCGGATCTGAACGCCGGCGACAGGCTCGTCTCCGTGCGCCCCTCGGTCGGTGCCCAAGCCACCCACGAAGCGGCGCTCACGTGGGATGGGTTCGCCTCCGACTGCGACAAGGAAACCAAGCTCTACGGAACGGGCTGTAACGACGCCGTGTCGGAGGCACGCGACCGCCGCGACGAGTCGCAGGCTGAGTTCGCAGAGAGACACGGAACCTACCACGACGCAGTAAGCAGGTTCGAGACGGGCGACCGTGACCCTCCTCTCTGGCTCCTCCGCGAGCTTGACGCCGAACCCGACGGCGTACACGGTCTCAACGACGACGTTACGTTCGACCCGTTCCCAATCGAATGGACGCCGTCGATCGCGCGTCTGCTCGGTTCGGTACTGGGCGACGGCTCCGTCCATGTCTCGGACGGTAACACTGTCGATCTACGTTACCAAAACACGGATCCCGCCCTCATCAGGAGGTTCGTCCGTGACTTCGAGAACGTCTTCGGTGTCGAGCCTACGGTTCGGAGACGTGAGACGGACGACTCCAGAAAGACGAAGTATCAGGCTCAGGCACCGTCGGCTGTGGCACGTGTCGTACGCCACCTCCTGAGGGATTTCTCACCGACAGACGTTCCCCGTTCACTCCAGCCCGTCTTCGTAGGCGCTCTCTTCGACGACGAAGGGCACATCTCTACCGACGGAAAGGCGTTCATATCTAACACGGATCACGGGCTTCTGGAGGACGTAACCGAAGCCCTGTCCGCACACGGCGTAGGCTCCAGCCTCAACCGTGACCAGCACAAGCTCTACATCCGCGGTAGGCGCGACCTCGAAAGCTTCCTCGACACGGTTCCCGTGCTCGCCGACGAGAAGTTCCAACGTGGCGTCTCACGCCTCCGGGGGTACAGCTTCACGGCTTCGAAGGCGACGGTGCTCGAACTCGTCTCCGACGAGGAACGTACGTCGGACGAACTCGCGTCGGAGCTGGGCGTCACGCGTAGCATGGTGAACAAGTACCTGACCGAACTAAGCGACGAGGGCTACGTCGAGAGACGCGCCGAGGGTAGCAACAGATCACATAACGCCAACAGGGAGTACTACTACTCGGCGGACAGGGAAGCGTTCAGAGGCTCCGTCTACGCTGTCGTCGCCCGAAAGCCGTGCTCTGCGACCGTAACGGCTACCCAAGAGCGCGACTACGACGGCTACGTCTACGACCTGACGGTCGACGAGGAAGCACCCAACTTCGCCGTCGAAGGCGGTGCTGTCGTACACAACTCTACGCGCCACAACACGATCGACAAGCTGTACAGCCGCGGATACGTCGAGAGCAACCCGCCGCGTCCGACGGGGCTTGCGCGCGCCGTCGTTGAGGCGATGGACGAGTACGCCGACCTCGTTACGGATCCTGAGATGACCGAACAGCTCGAAGACGACATGCGGCGTATCTCGGAGGGCGAGGTTTCACAGGACGCGGTCATGGAGGAGTCGCGCGAGATGCTCGACCGGATCTTTGAGATACTGGAGGAGAAGGAGGACGAGATAGGCGAGACGCTCCTCCAAGGCTTGAAGGAGGATCGCACGCTCGGCGACTGTCCCGAATGCGGGGGCGATCTCGTCGTACGCACGTCGCGCGGCGGCGACGAGTTCGTGGGATGCGACTCGTACCCCGAATGCGAGAACACCTACCCTCTCCCCGACGACGGAAAGCTCGTTCTGACCGACGACGAATGCGACGAACACGGTCTCAAACACGTCAAGATCCTCAACGGACGTAGCACGTACGTCCACGGATGTCCTATATGCAAGGCGGATGAGGCGGAGGAGGAGGACGACATCGTAATCGGGGACTGCCCCGACTGCGGTGACGACGAGGGCGGCGAACTCGCTATCAAGCAGACACGCGGCGGCGGAAGGCTCGTCGGATGTACGCGTTACCCCGACTGTGACTACTCGTTGCCCTTACCGCGCCGCGGCGATGTAGAGGTCACCGACGGTATATGCGAAGAGCACGACCTGCCCGAACTCGTCGTACACCAGAGCTGGAGCGACGAGCCTTGGGAACTCGGATGTCCCATCTGTAACTACGAGAGCTACAAGGCAGAACAGGAGGAGGAGAAAGGTCTCCGCGCGATCGACGGCGTCGGTCCCGCGACGGAGGAGAAGTTGGAGGACGCGGGCGTAGAGACGGTCGACGACCTCAACGAAGCCGACCCCGACGAACTCGCCGAGGACGTTGACGGCGTAACCGCTTCGCGTATAGAGGGGTGGCAGTCGGCATGACCATAAAACAGGTTATCGCCGTACGTACCGACCTCGGAATGGGCGACGGAAAGCTCGCCGCGCAGGTCGCCCACGCGTCTCTAAACGCGTACGAGGAGGCGGACGAAAACGCCGCCAACGGCTGGCGACGGACGGGCGCGACGAAGGTCGTCGTCTCGGTCGGGAGCGAGGACGAACTTCTCGAACTCGAAAGGAAGGCGCGTTCCGCCAACCTACCGCATGCGCTCGTACGTGACGCGGGACGGACACAGGTTGAGTCGGGTACGGCGACCGCGGTCGGCGTGGGTCCTGCCCCTGAAGAGGACGTTGACGCGGTTACGGGTGACCTCAAACTCCTATGAACACGTATACGATTAAAGAAAGGCTTTTTTCGCACCTCTCTGATTTACAGGTATGGTCGAAATAAGCCTGCGTGAGAACAAGGACGCGTTGTTACGACGTATAGGGAGGAGGCTACCTACGTCGGCGGATATGCTCGAAAGCGAGGACGAGTTCCTCGTGCTCGTCAACGTACCCGGATGCGACGAGGACGGTATAGACCTCCGTTTCGTCAAGGGTAGCATAAAGGTAAACGCCGAACGGTCGGAAGCATACGAAGGATACGTACCCGTCAGGGACGAGCGCCCCGCGCGTATCTCCGAGACGGTACCCGTCCCCGACGATGTTGATGTAGACGGTGCGGAGGCGACCTACGAGAACGGTGTTCTTCATATCACGCTTCCCAAGACGGAAGCCGTCGGCGAGGTGGAGGATACCGGAACCGTCGAGGACGAGGAAGAGTACCGCGAGGTCGGCGTTACCGAAGAGGAAGATGAGGACGAACAAGAGGCGGAGAAAGCCGATGAATCCGACGACCTACCGTCAAGCCGTGACGAACTCGAAGATATGTCCTACCGCGACCTTCAGGGGGTTGCGAAGGAGGTTGGCGTCAAGGCTAACCAGAGCACCGAGGATCTCGTCGACGGTATCGCCGAGGAACTCGATCTTTAGCGGTGCCCGAACAGGTAGACGACACCGACCTCGGTCTCGACTGGTACGCGACAGGCGCTCCCGGAACCGGCGGGCGTCTCAAGAAACGTAACGATGACTTCCGTGTAGACGAGCATACGGGGTTCCCCTACGGCGACGAGGGGAAGCACGCCGTCCTACGCGTTACGCTCCGTGGCTACGAAACCCACGAGTTCGCGCGCGATCTTAGCAGTGCGCTCGGCGCGAGCAGAAAACGCGTCTCGTGGGCGGGTACCAAGGACAAGAAAGCCGTTACTACGCAGGTCTTCACGGTCGCGGACGTATCGCGCGACGAGGTCGAGGACGTTTCTCTCGAAGGCGCGACCTTGGAGTACATCGGCAGGTCGCACCAGAGCATCGCCCTTGGCGACCTCGTCGGAAACGGCTTCGAGGTGCGCCTCCGCGACACCGACGCTCCCGGAAACGCCGACGGCGTAGCCGACGAACTCGACGCCTTCGGAGGCGTACCCAACCTTTTCGGCTCCCAGAGGTTCGGTTCGCGGCGTCCTATTACACATCTCGTCGGCGAACGTATACTCGCCGACGACTTCGCGGGCGCTATCGACGCTTACCTCGTCGAGTCCTTCGACGACGAGCCTGAACGCACCCGCGAGGCGCGCGAACGTCTCGCAGACGACCGTGACTACGCAGAGGCGCTCGACTACTTTCCCGGATACCTCGGATACGAGCGCGCCTTGCTCAACGCAGTCGTGGAGGGACGCGAACCCCGCGACGCCCTTGAAGCACTCCCGCACAACCTCCGGCGTATGTTCGTCAACGCCGTACAGTCGCGCGTATTCAACCTCGTCCTGCGCGAACGTTACCGTGACGGCGCGCGCTTCGACCGTGCGTACACGGGCGACGTCGTCTGTTTCGCAGAGACGCACGATAACGTACGCGTCCCTGACACGTTGAGCACCCAACGCGTTACCGAGTCGAACGTCGACGCCGTTAACAGACACGTCGAGCGCCGACGTGCGTTCGTGACAGCACCGCTCGTCGGAACCGAAACCGGGTTCGCCGACGGTGAACAGGGCGAACGCGAGCGGCGTGTACTTGACGCCCTCGGCGTCTCGCGCGATGACTTCGACAGGGAAGACGGGTACGGCTCCGAGGGTACGCGCCGTGCCGTGCTCGTCGACCCCGAACTGAGCTACGGACGCGACGGCGACGATCTAACGTTCGACTTCTTCCTACCCCGCGGTAGCTACGCCACGGTCGTCCTGCGCGAGTTCACCAAGAGTTAAGGAAGGCGTCGCCGTTCTTCGTCCATGAAGATAGGTCTCGTCGTCTCGGAGTTTAACACCGAGGTGACGCACGAGATGGAGGAACGCGCCGTTGAGAAAGCAGACGAACTTGGCGTTGAGGTCATAACTGTACGCGTCCCCGGAGCGTACGACGCGCCGCTCGCCGTCAAACGTCTGTGTGAGCGCGACGGTACCGACGCCGTCGCAACCGCGGGCGCTGTCGTCACGGGCGATACCGACCACGACGCCGTCGTCACCGAAACCGCGGCGGAAGCGTTGACGCGTCTATCACTCGAACACGACAAGCCCGTGACGCTCGGTGTCGCGGGTCCCGGTATGTCGGGCGCGGAGGCACGCGAACGCCTCGACTACGGCGCGCGCGCAGTCGAGAGCGCCGTTGAGATGGTACGGACGCTCGAAGGTATAGAGGACTGATAGATGGAGCCGGCGGCCTACGTGGACGCTGTACGTGTCCTCGCGGCGGTATCCGTCTTCGCGTACGCCTCGTACCTCGATATACGCGACCGCCGTGTGCCTCACCGTACGTGGTATCCTCTCGTCGCAGTCGGTGCCGTGGCGCTCGTCGCGGATCTCTTCGTCCGCGACCCCGGAACCGTCGTACTTTACGCGACGGCGTCGCTCGCACTCGGCGCTGTCTTCGGATACGGCTTCTACTACCTCGGTACGTTCGGCGGCGCTGACCGTTACGCACTCGTCGTACTCGGCTTCCTCTTCCCCGTCTACCCGTCGTTTCCGACGCCGCTCGGAACCTTCCCCGTCGTCGTCCCCGATGCGCCGTTCTTCGTACTTTCCGTACTCGGCAACACCGTCCTCGCCGGTATCGCCTACCCTGCCAGCCTTTTTGTCCGTAACGCCGCACGCCGTGACACGGTGAACCCCGCGCTCATGGCTCTCGGCAGACGTGTCACCACCGACGAACTCCACGACGAGTTCGGGCGTATCATAGGCACCGACGAGGACGTATCGCTCAGAGGAAACGGCGTCTTAGGCGGTAACACCGACGGGATTAGGGATATCGACTTCGTACGCGACTACGTCGACTGGGCGGACTTCGACAGCCTGCGCGGTGTACGTGACGCCGAAGACCTACGTCTCGGACGGTTCGTCGAAGAGACGGCTTGGGAGTCCGACGACCTAAGAAACGACGCCGAGGAACTCCGCGAACTCGCCTCGCACGACGCCGTCTGGATATCACCCGGCATACCGTTCATCGTGCCTATCTTCGCGGGTCTTCTCGTCGCTCTGACCGTGGGTGATGTTCTTTTCATCGTCATCCGCGCCGTTTTTGGTCTCTGAGCGCGACGGTTCCGTATGATTACGGTTGAGATCGACTACGGCGACGACGGACTCGTTCCCGTCGTGGCGCAGGACATGTCCGAAGGCGACGTGCTGATGCTGGCGTACGCCGACGAGGAGGCTGTCGAAAGGACGCGCGAGACGGGTTATGCGCACTACCACTCACGTTCACGCGAGGAGACGTGGAAGAAAGGTGCGACGAGCGGGAACACACAGCGCGTCGAAGAGGTGCGCGTGGACTGCGACGCCGACGCACTCCTGTACATCGTTGAACAGGAGGGCGAGGGCGCGGCGTGCCATACGGGTCACAGGTCGTGCTTCTACAGAACCATCGATGGGGAGGAACGTGGCGAACGTCTCTTCGACCCCGATGAGGTGTACGGATGACACGTACCGTTCTCGTTACGGGAGCGTCGCGCGGTATCGGTGAGGTGACCGCACGGCGTTTTGGCTCGAACGGATGGACGGTGTACGGAACGGCTCGCGACGCCGGACGTGTCGATGCGGGTGATGTCGCCTTATCCGTAGACGTGACCGACGAGAAACAGGTCGACGAAGCCGTCGAAACGGTCGTTGAGGACGAGGGGGGGATCGACTGCGTCGTTAACAACGCCGGAAACTCACTCCTCGGTCCTGTCGAGGAGACAACGGTCAAGGACGCGCGCGCACAGTTCGACGTCAACGTCCATGGACCCCACCGTGTCGTACGTGCAGTGCTTCCGCATATGCGCGACGCGCGCCGCGGAAGTATCATCAACGTATCTAGCGTCGCAGGACGCGTTGCGTCGTCCGGAATGGGTACGTACGCCGCGTCGAAGCATGCGCTCGAAGCACTGAGCGACGCCCTACGTGTCGAGGTCGCACCCTTCGGCGTCGATGTCGTGCTTATCGAACCCGGTCCCGTCGATACGGGCTTCGCCGACGACTCCGTGGCGGACGCCGACTACGACGGTTCGTACGCCGAAGTACACGACGGTATCCGAAGCTTCGTGGAGAGGGGTATACACGGTCCTCTCGCGGCGTCGCCCCAAGACGTAGCCGAAAAGATAGTCGACACAGCCGAGGACGACGACCCCAAGCCGCGTTACACCGTCGGTCGTGGTTCGCGTCTCCTCGCCGCGACCGAAGGCGTGCCCTCAACCGTCCGTGATGCGTTTCAGGATCTCTTCTTCCGTCTCCCATGACGGTCTTCGGTCTCGTACTCCCGACAGCCTTCCGGAAGCCGTCGGACGCCGCCGACTACTTCCGTCTCGGCGCGGAGTATACGGTCGGTGTCACGCGCGAGATGGGGTGGGACGTCGGTGACCTCCCGGAACGCGTCGACAACGCGTACGAGGCGATGCGCGCGAACGAGACGGACGTTGACGACGATGTGGCGCGTCTCATCGCCGTCGTACTCGCGGGTGACGCGGATTTCTACAGCGCCTTCGTACGTTGGTTCCCGTGGCGTTACCGCGTCTTCGTCGTCGACCTCGACCATATCTTCCGACGTAAGCTACGCCGGCTTGCCGCGATCTACGGTGACACCGACGGTGCGCGCACGTGGCGCGACTACCTCGCGTGCTATCCCGGCGTCCTTGACCCGCCGTCGTCGTACAGAGCGCCGCAAGACGTACGTGTCGAAGGCGTCCCCGCGACGCGCCACGTCTCCGGGTACGCCGACCGTACCGTACTCGTCGACTCGGTTCTACACGTCGACTGGTACGCCCACACAGCACGGTACGTCGGTATAGACGTACCCGAGACGCTCGTACGTGACGCCGTTGAGGAGGGCGCACGTTTCTTCGCCGTCGGCGGGGATATATCGACCGAAGCCGCGCGTTTCCAGCATGCCCTCTTCGCCGACGCCGACTGGCTCCGCGGCGTCAACGAGGCGTACGATCTTAGCTCATGGGCGTGCGTACGCGGCGCGGAGGCGATAGACGACGCACGCGACCGTCTATCGGAACAAGTGACAAAGGATTAAGTCTGTCCTCGTCTAAGCCGCGGTATGGCGAACGACCTCCCTCCCAAAGAGGAGTTCAGCGACTGGTACAACGAGCTTCTGTTCCAAGCCGAAATCATGGACGTCCGTTACCCCGCGAAGGGTGTCTACGTCTGGTTCCCTTTCGGGTACGACCTGCGTAACAACGTCTACGACCGTCTCAAGAGCCTCCACGACGAGTCGGGGCACGACGAGGTTGACTTCCCCGTCCTGATCCCCGAAGGCATACTCGCAAAGGAAGGCGAACATATCGCCGGATTCGAGGACGAGGTCTTCTGGGTCACCCACGGCGGGCGTAAGGAACTCGATGAACGTATGGCGCTCCGTCCGACGAGCGAGACGCCGATGTACACGATGTTCGACCTCTGGATACGTAGCCATACAGACCTGCCGCTCAAGATCTATCAGGTCGCCAACATCTGGCGTAGCGAGACGGAGCACACGCGCCCGTTGATACGTCTACGTGAGATTACGGGGTTCAAGGAGGCGCATACGGCGCACGCCACCCCTGAGGGAGCGGAAGAACAGGTCGAGACCGCCCTCTCGCTGTATGAGGAGTTCTACGACTTCCTCGGTGTCCCGCACGTCGTCACCGAACGCCCCGAATGGGACAAGTTCCCCGGCGCGGAGTACACCTACGCCGTCGATACGCTGATGCCCGACGGGAAGGCTTTACAGATAGGCACGGCGCACAACCTCGGTCAGAACTTCGCCGAAGCGTTTGACGTAGAGTTCGAGACGCAGGACGGCGAACAAGATCACGTCTACCAGACCTCGTACGGCGTCTCCGAGCGGTGTATCGCGGCGGTCATGGGCGTACACGGCGACGACAACGGTCTCGTCCTTCCGTCGGAGGTCGCGCCCACGCAGGTCGCCGTCGTGCCCATACCGTTCGGTGATGAGGACGAGAACGCCGAAATCATGGAGACGTGCGAGAAGATCGTCGACGAGCTCAACGACGCAGGTATACGCGCCGAACTCGACGACTCCGAGGACAACCCCGGCGCGAAGTACTACAAGTGGGAGCTGAAGGGAACGCCGCTACGCGCCGAGGTGGGTCCGCGCGACCTCGAATCCGGAAGCGCCAAGCTCGTAAACAGGCTCGGCGACGAAGCCGAAGCCGGTTTCGATACTGTCGTCAAGGATGTCCGCGAGGAACTCGACGCCCTGAGCGAAGAGATACGTGAGACTGCCGCGGACGACCTTGACGCCTCAGTCGTCGAATGTGAGACGTATGATGAGGCGCGCGATGTCGTCGACGAAGGCTTCGCGCTCGTCGGCTGGAACGGCGACGAGGACGCGGGCAAACGTATCGAGGACGAGGTCGGCGTCGACATGCTCGGCGAACCGCGCGGGTACGGGGTCGGTGACACTGCTATCGAGACTTGCATAGAGACGGGCGACGACGCGAAGAAGATCGTCCTCTTGGCGAACACGTACTGACCTGACCGACCCGACTTCCGTTCCTTCTTTACGCGCCACCGCTTATGCTCAGTATGTCAGAGTTCCCTACACGCCGTATGCGACGCCTTCGCCGTGGCGGTGTCCGCGATCTCGTCGAGGAGACGACGGTCACGTCAGACGACCTCGTCGCTCCTCTGTTCGTCGACGCGACGGCGGACGAACCGCGCGAGATACACAGCATGCCCGACGTGTACAGGTACCCCGTGGACGGAACCGTCGTACGCGCGGGCGAGCTACGTGACCTCGGCGTGCCCGCCGTTATTCTATTCGGCGTCCCTGAGGAGAAGAACGAACAGGGAACGCGCGCATGGGCGGACGACGGCGTCGTACAGCGTGCCACGCGCCGGGTAAAGGACTCCGTCGACGACCTCCTCGTGATTACCGACCTCTGTATGTGCGAGTACACCGACCACGGACACTGCGGCGTTCTCGATGACGAAGGAAACGTCGACAACGACGCGACGCTCGCGTACCTACGTAACATAGCCGTCTCACAGGCGGAGGCGGGAGCGGACATCGTCGCGCCGTCGGGCATGATGGACGGTGCCGTCGGCGCTATACGCGAGTCGCTCGACTCGCACGGCTACGACGGTGTAGGGATCCTGTCGTACTCCGTCAAGTACGCGAGCGGATTCTACGGACCTTTCCGCGACGCCGCCGACTCAGCGCCGTCGTTCGGTCACCGCCGCGGCTACCAGATGAACCCCGCGAACGCACGTATTGCTTCGGAGGAGGCGCGTCTCGACGTTCAGGAAGGCGCGGACGCGCTCATGGTGAAGCCCGCGCTTCCCTACCTCGACGTACTCCGGCGCGTCCGTGAACAGAACGACCTTCCCGTCTTCGCTTACAATGTTTCAGGTGAGTACGCGATGATCCGCGCCGCCGACGAGAAGGGCTGGCTCGACGCAGAGGAGACGGCGCTCGAAAGCCTGACCTGCATAAAACGCGCAGGTGCGGATGCTGTAATCACGTACTTCGCGGACGACCTCGCACGCAGACTCTGAACACAGTCCCTTCCACGGAAAGGCTGATTAAGCTGGAGTCTTTTTTGTCCACGCTATGTCCGAGGATCAAGAAAGGAAAGAGCTCGTCGACAGGTTCAGTGAACGTATCGACGAACTCGATAACGAGATAGACGAACGCGTCGATGAGGGAAAGAAACGACTGAAACAGACAACTTCCGGTATACGCGAGAAGGCTGGTAAGATAGGCGAGGACGACGCGGGGAAGGTGACTGTGGAAAAGATACGCAAGGAACTCGACGATATAGAGAAGGACGTGGACGAGAACATCGACGAAGGAAAACAGAAAGCCTCGGAACTCGTCGACGAGGCACGCGAACGTCTTGATACGCTCGAAAAGAAGGTACGTAACTGAGACGTACCGGTCAGAACTCATGCCCGCAGTCGGGGCACTCGTGTTCCTTCTCGTCTTCCCTTAGCTCCTCACTCGACCGGCGTATCTCGCGCATAGCGTCGCTGATACGATCCTCAACCTCCGTTTCGTGGTCGACATCGACCTCCGCGCCCTCGACCTCAAGCAGGAAACGCGCCGTCTCGGTGACCTCGTACATCATCTCGTCGAGTTCCTCCGTCGTGAAGAAGCCCGACATCGCGCCGTACAGGAACGTCGCCCCCGACTTGCGCACCTTGTCCTCGAACGATGAACGCGCTTGGTTCACCGCCTGCGGCGTGTACGTGTCCTCCATGAAAGGCACGAGGTCGGGGAGGTTCTCACCCACGAGGGTCATCTCGACACCTGTCTCAGTCCGGAAGTCGGCACAGAGACGCGCTATCGCCCATTCGCGCGCCGTGACGTACGTCCGTTTGCGCACGAAGTCGTTGACACGGTCGTACCGCGCCCTGTCCACCTTCTTGAAACGGTCGTACTTCTCGACGCGTTCGGGTGTCTCACCCTCGCCGTCGTTCTGCTCTTCCTCCGAACCCTCCCGCTCTTCGGTTTCTATGCTCTCGGATTCCATATAACGTTATGTGGTTTACATCCTACCGACTAAAGGCTTCGTCAGACGTACGTCGTCTCGGAGAACGTTCGCTCCCTTTGGCTGACCGGGCGGGATGTCGTATCCTTGATCTCCAGCTTCGACAGGAGCCGGATCCCTGTCCGTAAACATAATACTGGCTCAACCAGACTGTATTAGCTATGCCTAATCAAGACGCCGACTACAGTCCGAAGTATGACGACTGGTCTGACGGTTATCCTCCTGACTGGAACAGTAGGAAGACCAAGGTCAAGCGTCGAGACAACTACCGATGTCAGGAATGCGGAGACAAATGCCTATCTGAGAATGATGTACGGCTTCACGTCCATCACACAGTACCGAAGAGTGACGGCGGACCTCACACGTTCGATAACCTGCAAACACTTTGCGTTCAATGTCACTCGGCGAAACACCCGGACAACTGGAAAATGGCTCGAATGGCTGACGACACGTCTTCTGTTATAGCCCTCTTTTTTCTCTGGCTTGTTGAACTCTTCTCAGATGATTCTGAAGAGCAATCCGAGGAAACTTCTCTTACCGCACACGGTATGTCTAACATCACCACCGACCACGAACGCGCTCACGTAACTGCTGATGTAAACCGGCTCTGGAACCCGAACCACGAGGATCAGCAACAGGTTGGTCTACTGGACGACAGCGACGACAGAATCAGGTTCACCTCGTGGAAAACCGACGAGGTGAAACAGGTACAGGAAGGAAATACCTACGACATACAGTACGCCCGCGTGGGTGAATACGAAGGAGACCCGCAACTCACGCTCGATACCTACACCGAGATAGAGCGCGTGTAGCTGTCTACGTACCTCCTCTTGGTTACGTCCTCACTCCTCCAGAACCGCGCGGTAGATGCGCTCCGAACGGACGAGCGCACCGAGATCCACGCTTTCGCCATCCGTATGCGCCTCACCCTGCTCCGCGGGTCCACATACGACGGTTGAGGTACCGGCTGACGCGAGCCATCCAGCGTCGGTTGCGTGCGGCTTCGCCACGTACTCCGATGCGCCGGTTTCGCGCGCCGCCTCCCGGATCTCACGTGCGAATCCGCCGTCGTCGCATACCATCGGCGGCATCTCGCCGACCACCTCCGTCTCAACCCCGACCGTTTCGAGGTCTAAGCTTCCTTCGGGAACTGTGCGTTCGTCGACGGTAAACGCGCACCGCGACGGGGTTACGTTCGTCGCCTCGTCGCTCGTCCTTACACCGGTCACCGTCGCGGTTCCTTCGAGCGAGACCTCTTCGCCGTCTATCTCCGGACACGTTTCGGGGCTTTCGTATCGCCTTATTTGGTTTATGCTGTCGACGGCGGCGTAGACGGGGTTCCCGTCGTCGTCCGCGTCGCCTGCATGTCCCCGTTCGCCACGCGCCACACCGCGTACCTCGCGCCTTCCGCGGTGCGCTACGGCGACGTCAAACGCACCCGGTGACGAGTAACCCGTTGAGCCTTCGACGACGACCGCGCGTTCGGGTACGAAGCCGTTCTCCGTCGCGTGTCTCGCACCCACACCGCCGCTTTCCTCTCCGACGAAAGAAGCGAACCCAACATCCGACGTGTCGGCGTCTCGGAAAGCCACCATCCCTGCGGCGAGAGCGCCCTTCATGTCCGCTGTTCCGCGCCCGTACAGGCGTCCGTCGCGTTTCTCGACCGTCGGCGCGCCGTTCTTAACCTGTCCGTCGGCGGGCGGTACGGTGTCGTGGTGTCCGACGAGCGCCAGTTCGGCGTCGCCACGTCGCGCTACAACGTTTCCGGCGTCGTCGCGCTCCACCCCCGCGTCGGTTTCGTCGCGGAGCCAGCCCTCGATCAGGTCGCCCGCCTCCGTCTCGTCCTCGTGGCTCGGTGTCCGCACGAGTTCACGTGTCAGCTTCTCAACTTCGTTCACGTCCGTAAACCGTATGCGGCTATAACAAGGCTGGCGTTTCCGTGTAGAGAACCGAAGAAATCTCGTGCGCGACGCGACGACTAACCCCATGGGTTCGTATAAACCACCCTTGCTCGATCCTGAGGGCTACGACACACCCTCTGTTTTCCAGCCCGAAGCCCTTCTCGAAGGGGCGCGGAGACAGAAGAAACTACCCGAAACGGACGTTCCCGATGTATGCGTCCTCGACCCGGACGGCGACGTTGTCGACCATCTCGTCTCGACCGACGAAGCCGAGAGAGACCCGAACTGGCCCGGCTACCACACCGACCTGTATAGGTTCGACCGCTGTGGCGTCGAGCACGGGATCGTAGGATGTGCAGTTGGTGCGCCGTTCGCGGTTCTCGTCGCCGAACAGCTCTTCGCATCCGGATGTGAACTACTTGTCAGCGTGACATCCTCCGGGCAGATCACCTCCCGTGGAGACACACCTTACTTCGTACTCATCGACCGTGCCCTGCGCGACGAGGGTACGAGCTACCACTACGCGCCCCCGTCGAGGTACGCCGATGCGGACGAGAGCCTCATCGACACTGTTGAGGATGCCTGCGAAAACGTCCCGCATACCGTTCACCGGGGCGCGACGTGGACGACCGACGCCCCGTTCCGCGAGACGGAGGAGGCGATAGAAGACGCACGCACCGACGGTGTTCTCGCAGTCGAGATGGAGGCTTCGGCGCTGTACACGTTCGCCAACGTACGTGACGAGGACGTCGTATGTTTTGCACACGTAACCAACGAGATGGGTACGTCTGACGATGAGTTCGAGAAGGGTGAGGAATCCGGAACCGAGGACGCGCTCGGTGTCGTCGACGCGGCGAGACGTGGATGGGGGCGCGACGGCGTTTAGAAGACACGGCTTTCGACGAACCGCCTGAGGCGTCCGGCTTCCTCCTCCCCTCCTTTGACGGCGATCGCCGTTCCGTCTACGCCTTCGATGATACGTTCCGAAGGCTCCTCGAAGACCGCGGCTTTCAGACCTGCGTTACCCGCACCCACCACGACAACATCGGCGTCGCTTGCGGCGTCGATAAGCGCGAGCGCACGGTCGTCGCCCTCCACGACCGTCGACGACACGGGGGCGACGAAGTTCGACTCCAGCTCCGTCAGGTACTCGCCGAGAGTCTCGCGCTGTTGGGGCGGCGCGTCGGTTCCGACTGCGAAAAGCAGCTCCACCGACGCGTCTGAGTCGCACGCGACGGCGTCCGCAACCGCCACCTTCGCGGGGTCGTACGGTCCACGGTCGGAGACAACGGCGACCTTCTCAACGTCTTCGACGCCTTTGTCTTCGAGTTCCACGACATCACACGGCGCGTGGCGTCTTATCCAGCCCACCTCGTCGTCGAAGACGGACGTATGTAGACGTTCGGGGCGTCTCTCTATGACCACGGCGTCCGCGCCCGTCTCCTCTGCGCTGTTTACGACGGCGTGCTTCGTCTCGTGGCTCACGACCTCGCCGTACTCGGCGTCCACGCCGACGTTCTCACAGACCTCCTCCATACGTTCCTCGAACGAGACGTCTCCCTCCGTCTGGTCCGACACCTTTTCGAGAGGCGTCTGGTCGGGTACCTCGTCGAAACGGACGGCGTGGACGACGCCGTCACGTCCCCGTGCGAGCGAGATACCGAGACGCATGAGCGCCCTCTCGCGTTCGACGTCGGTTCGGTCGGTTACGCCGACGAGTACGTCGTACGTACCGTTCTCGACGGCTGTCTCCGTCTCCTCCACGACCTTTCTACCCACCCAACGCCGTACTGCGTCCGTCGCCGCGCCCTCACGATCAACGTCACCGCGCCGCCGGACGTAGGTGTAGTACCAGACGAGCGAACCCGCCGTGATGACGACCGCACCAGCGACGGGGAGGCGTCCCATGAACGGTAGGAGCGCCACGCCGCCGACAACACCAACAACCTGCGGAAACGGGTACAACGGCGACTCGAAGCTCGGTTCGTAGCCGTCGAAGTCGGCGTGCCTGAAGGCGACGAGAGCGAGGTTTACGAGGACGAAGACGAGTATCTGGAACGCGCTCGCCATCTTTGCTATATCCTCGACGGGTACGAAAGCGACGAGGAACAGAAGAACGACACCCGTCACTGAGATGGCGTTGACGGGCGTGCTGAACCTGTCGCTCACGTCACCGAGCGACTCAGGCACGAGCGCGTCACGGCTCATGGCGAAAGGGTAACGTGACGACGAAAGCACGCCCGCGTTTGCGGTACTGACGAGTGCGAGGAGGGCGGCGACGACAACGGCGACGACGCCCACACCCGGTAGAGCGTACTCGGCGGCAAGCGCCATGGGGACATCGGAGGCGACGAGTTCCTCTGCGGGTGCAACGCCGACCATGACCGCCACGATAGCGACGTAGACGAACGCCGTAAAGACGAGCGAGCCGAGTATGCCGAGAGGTATGTTCCTGTCGGGGTTCTCTATCTCCTCCGCGACGCTCGCAACCTTGGTGACGCCCGCGTAGGAGACGAAGACAAACCCCGTTGCGGACAGCAAGCCGACGATCCCGCCCTCCGAAACGGCGTCGTACCGTCCCGTCTCGATACCCGGAGCGCCGAAGACGATGAAGCCAGCCATCGCCGTGAGCATGGCGATGACGATACCGACCTGCATCCTGCCCGTCTGTTTAACGCCGAAGACGTTTACGACTATAAGAACGACCGCGACGACGAGGGCGACGGGCACCGCGGGAAGATCGAGGTAGTAGACGAGGTACGGCGCGCCACCGACGAGCGCGAGAGCGCCCTTGAACGTGAGGGAGAACCACGTCCCGACGCCTGCAATCGTGCCGAGCAGAGGACCCATACCCCGTTCGATGTAGAGGTACGTACCGCCGGCTTCGGGCATAGCCGTCGCCATCTCAGCCTTCGAAAGCGCCGCAGGGAGGACGAGGAGACCCGCGAGAACGTACGCGAGAACGACCGCCGAACCCGAGTTGTTGACTATACCGAGCGCCAAGCCGGGTAGTATGAAGATACCGCTTCCTACCATAGCGCCTATGCTGATAGCCATCACCGAAGGAAGACCGAGGTCGCGCTCAAGGCTCTTGGGCATCTTATGTGACCCGTTTAGACGGCGAACTGTTAAAAGAAGGTCGATACAGTACCGAACTGTCTGATATACGGGGCTATATTCTCGTTCTGTCCTCTAACCCCTTAGCCGTCGCTCCTGAGCAGAAAGCCGTGGTAAGGGCAGTAGTACTCGTCACGTATTAGCTGTTCGTCGACTATCGTCAGACCGAGTTCGCTAAGCTCCCTACCTATACGGCTCAGGTCGTCGTGGCTCCGACCTATGGCGTTGACGTAGACGTTGCGCTGTCCCGTCATTATCTCACGCACCGCCGTCACGCTCTCCACCTGCCGTGCCTCGTCGGCGAGCTCCTCGCGCTCCGAGATGGGCGCTGTACAGATTATCTTTGTAAAAAGCGGATACCCCGCCTTCTCGTAATCTATATCTATATGGTAGCCGCGTATCACGCCCTCGTCTTCGAGCTTCTGTATACGGTTCCGTACGGTGCTCGACGATATGTCAAGCTCGCCGGCTATATCGCTTGAGGAGGTCGTCCGCGCGTCCTTCTGTAGCTCGTACAGTATCTGTCTGTCTATCTCGTCGAGTTCGACGGTGTCCATTTCGGTTTACTCCGAACGCCGCTCAGTTTAAGCTTGCCCTCCGCACGGACGCGGAACTGTTTAGTGGGTTTCGCGCCACGGACGAACGATGAGGCTCACACACGAACCGACGACCCTCGGCGTCGTAGGCGGCGGTCAGCTCTGTAGGATGCTCGCTGAGGCGGCGTCACCCCTCGGTGTCGAGGTCGTATTCGTAGACCCGACACCCGACGCCCCAGCGAGCGCGGTGGCACGTGACCAGATCGTCGGCGGATTCGACGACACCGACGCAGTCACGCGTCTCGCTCACCGTGTCGACGGTCTGACGTACGACATAGAGCTCGCCGACCCCGATGGTGTCGAAGCCGCCGTCGAGGAGGCGGGCGTCCCCGTCCATCCCGACCCAGACACGCTCAGAACCATACAGGATAAGTACGTGCAGAAGGAGGCGCTCGTAGAGAACGGCGTCCCCGTGCCCGAATACCGCGCCGTCGAGACCGTCGACGACCTCGCCGACACCGCCGACGCGCTCGGTCTTCCTCTGATGCTCAAGGCGCGCGAGGGCGGCTACGACGGACGCGGAAACTACCCTGTTAAGACGCGCGACGACTTCGAGGACGCCGTCGAGGCGCTCGAAGGACGTATGATGGCTGAGGAGTTCGTCGACTACGACCGCGAACTCTCCGTAATCGCTGTACAGGGCGACGGCGAGACGACGCTTTTCCCGACGACGGAGACCGTACACCGTGACGAAATACTCCGGCGTACCGTCTCGCCCGCGCGCACCGACGAAACGACGCTCAAACGCGCCCGCGGTGTTGCGCACGACGTACTCGGTACGATGGACGGACGCGGCGTATACGGTATAGAGATGTTCGAGGACGGCGACGAGGTCATGGTCAACGAGATAGCGCCGCGCCCCCACAACTCGGGACACTGGACGATCGAGGGCGCTCGTACGTCGCAGTTCGAACAGCACGTCCGCGCCGTCATCGGTGCGCCTCTCGGTTCGACCGCTCTACGCGACAAGACCGTCTCTGTCAACATACTCGGCGAAACGGGTGCGCGCGACGTATCGCTCGCGGGCGTCGACAGCCTCCTCGCTTCCGGCGCGGATCTGCACTGGTACGGTAAGCGCGAGGAACGCCCGCTCCGAAAGATGGGGCATTTCACCCTCACGGGCGACGACACCGACGAACTCATGAGTAAGGCGGACGAGTTACACGACGGACTGAGGTTCGAAGGATGACAGAGGTAGAAGAGATCATCGACAGACTCGAAAGACAGGCGGACGACGAGACGCCGGAGAACACGCCGGACGTAGGTATCATCATGGGTTCGGACTCCGACTTCGATACCATGATGGGTAGCGGCGAAGACGGCGACCGCGGAGGCGCGTACGACGCGCTCACGCGTCTCGGATTCAAGGAACAGACGGGGTACCACGACGCCCCCGACGCGCGTTTCACCTTTGAGACGTACGTCGTATCGGCGCACCGCACGCCCGACCTGATGTACGCCTACGCCGAAACGGCTGAGGAACGCGGCGTCGATATAATCATCGCGGGAGCGGGAGGAAAGAGCGCCGACCTTCCCAACATGACCGCCTCCGTCGCATACCCCGTGCCAGTCATCGGCGTCCCCGTACAGGAGAAGTCGGTCGACTCGGTTATAGGAATGCCGACGGGCGCGCCTCTCGTCGCCGTCGACGCGGGAAAGTCTTTCAACGCTGTGCTCTCTGCCGTCCAGTTCCTCTCCCTGCGCGACGACGAACTCGCCGACCGTCTCACCGAGTACCACGACGAACTCCGTGGGAACGTTGCCGACGTCTCGCGCGAGATGCACGACGGCGGAGCGGAAGCGTTCCGCGACCGCTCGTAGCTAAGCCGTCTCCTCCGTTCCTTCTACCGCCAGCGACACGTCCTCGATAACCTTCTCGGCTGAGCGCGCCGCAACCCGCGCGGGGTTCGCGCCATTCTGTATAGCGCCCACGGGTTTACACAGCGACGAGAGGTAGACGGTGGACGAAGACGAAAGAACCGGAGGGCTACGCGGCTTCCTCAACCGCGGCACGGACTTCGTCGAAGTCGGGGAGAACGCCGGGGTCGTCGCTAACCCACGAGTACGTCACAGCGCCGTCGTTGTCGATTACGAAGACAGAACGTTTCGCCACGGGTCCGTAGATCCCCGCGAGGCTTTCGAGTACGACGTCGTAGTCGGCGATTATCGACCTGTCGAAGTCACTCACGAGACCGAAGTTGAGGTCGTTGTCGTCGGCGAACGCCTGCTGTGCGAAAGGTCCGTCGACGCTGACGCCGTAGACCGAGGCGTCGAGCGACTCGAAGTCGGCGAGGGCGTCGCGGAACTCACACATCTCGTCCTCACATACGCTCGTGAAAGCGCCGGGGAAGAACGCGAGTACGACGGGTCCGTCTCCGAGTTCGTCCGAGAGCGTAACCTCGTCTACGTCGTCTTGTGTTGCGAGCGGTGCAGTAAACTCCGGTGCTGAGTCTCCTTCTCTTACCATTGCGTTCGTGAGACGTTCGCGCGCCACTACTACCTTTCGACAACCGTTAAGTCGACTCCCGACCACCGATCCGTATGTACGACCTCGTCGTCGTCGGTGCCGGACCTGCGGGTTCACGTCTCGCGCGCCGTTTCGCAGACCGCGGTGAGAACGTCGTCGTCCTCGAACGCGGCGAGGTCGGCGTCCCTCTCGCGTGCTCCGGACACGTCTCAGGCGATGTCTGGAACTTCCTTCCCGATGGCGCGCGTGACGAACTCATCGGAAACGAGATACGTGGCGCTCGGTTCCACGTCGGCGATTCCTCCTACGAGTTCTACAGGGACGAAACCGTCTCGTACGCGATCGACCGTGTGGGGATGGATCGTATACTCGCCGACGAGGCGCGCGACGCGGGCGCGACGTTACAACAGAACACGCCCGTCGTGGGCGTCGACGAGAGCGACGACGGCGTGACGGTGCGCACCGATGGGGGGAAGACCTACGACGCAAAGCTCGTCGCGGGATGCGACGGTCCACGGTCAACGGTACGTGACGAGGTCGGTCTCCCCGAACCCGACGAACTCCTACAGGGCGTACTCGGATTCGCCGACGAGGGCGACGCCAACGACGACGATCTCGTGGATGTCTACGTCGACGTACCCGACTTCTTCGGCTGGCGTATCCCACGCGGCGACTGCGTCGAGTACGGCTCAGCGTCGTCAGGCTCCCCGCGCGAAGAACTCGAAGACGTCGCGGGCGTCGACGTATCGTCGTTCGACCGCGTCTGCGCGGGACAGATACCTATCGGCTCACCGACGCGCACGGCGACCGACCGGTGTTTCCTCGTCGGCGACTCAGCCGCGCAGACGAAGCCTTTCACGGGCGGCGGTATCGTCTACGGCATGACCTCTGCGGACATCGCGGCGCGCCACGTCAACCCCGACTCGCCCGGTACGCTCGGCGTCTACGACCGCGCGTGGCGCGACGAACTCGGACGCGAAATGTACCTCGGAAGTATTATACGGAAGGCGTACGCGCTTCCGCGTCCCGTCCAACGCGCCGTAATGACCGCCTTCGAGGGCGAGATAAACGTCCATATGGATCGTCCGACGACGCTCCTCAACCGCTCGACCGCACGCCGCGTCGTCCGTAACGTCCTCGGTGTCTGATGCAACAGTATAAGTAGCTGGCTTCCTCTTGTGGTGGTATGAAGCAGAATGACACGGAGAAGGCGGCTTCGTCCGCCCTCGGCTACCTGCTCGTCTCGGTCGGCTTCGTCCTCGTCATACTCTCGTTCGGTCTCGGCTTCCTACCCTTCATCGACATGCTCCTAGAGTCACTCGGCTTGAACTACCTCGTTGAGAACTCGGGGACGCTCCTCTGGGGCGGTATCGGGGGCGTCGTCGTGGGTGTTCTAATAATCGTGATGTCGGATATCGACGTCGAGGAGTACGAGTAGACCGCCCGCTTCCTACCTCAACGTGTACGTCGTCGCCGCGCCCTGACCGAATCCGACGCAGAGCGTCGCAAGACCGCGTTCGACGTCGCGTTTCTGCATCTCGTGTACGAGCGTCACGGGGAGGCGCGCGCCGCTCGCACCGAGCGGATGTCCGAGAGAGATAGCGCCGCCGTTGACGTTGAATATCTCTTCGTCGATACCGAGTTCTTCCTGACAGTAAAGCGTCTGCGAAGCGAAAGCCTCGTTTAGCTCCACCAGACCGAACTCCTCGATATCCTCGCCCGTCCGTTCGAGAAGACCCCGCGTCGCGGGAACGGGACCGATACCCATGACCGTCGGATCGACGCCCGCGACGTTGTTGTCGTCGACCTGCGCGATTACGTCGAGTCCGTGTTCGTCGGCGAACTCTTCACTCGTCAGGAGGAGCGCCGACGCGCCGTCGGAGATCTGCGACGCGTTCCCCGGTGTGACGGTTCCTTCCGACTTGAAGACCGTCGGGAGTTCGGAGAGCTTCTCCATCGACGTACCGGGACGTATACCCTCATCGCTCTCGACGACGATCTCCTCCGTCTCTCCGTCGTCGTTCTCGCGCTCCGTCTCTATCGGAACGATCTCGTCGTCGAACCTGCCGCTCTCGGTGGCATCGTGCGCCCTTTCCTGCGACCTAAGCGCGTACTCGTCCTGCTCCTCGCGCGTTATGTCGTACTCCTCTGCGACCTTCTCCGCCGTCATACCCATCCCAAGTTCGAACATGTTGTAGTCCTGCGCGAGTCCGGGATGGAAATGCTCCTGCGCTCCGCCCATCTCGACGCGCGACATGTTCTCGACGCCTCCGACGATCACACAGTCGCGCTGACCTGCAGCGATGGCGTCGCTCGCCGAGATAACCGCCTGCATGCTCGAAGCGCACCACCGGTTTATCGTGGTAGCGGGAACGTCCTCCCCGAGTTCGGACAACAGCGCACAGATGCGCGCGACGTTGTTCGCCTGCTCCTCGCGCTGTTGGGCGCATCCGAGCATGAAGTCGTCAACGTCCTCGCCGGACAGCCCGGTGCGGTCCACGATTTCGTCCAAAAGCGGGACAACGAGGTCCTCGCTGCGCGTATCGGCGTAGACGCCGTCTTCTTTGCCCTGCGGTGTCCTTATCGCCTCTACGATAACCGGTGTTTCAGACATACCAAGAACACTGTGGGAAACTCACTTAACCGTATCGCCTGCTGTATCGGCGGTGTTCAGATAAGAATCGAAGGCGATATTGAGACGTTGTGAGATGGTCTTCTTCGAAGCCGCGTTCCGTGTCCGGATGTTTGAGTGGCTAATCTGTGCCAGAACCATTCAATCCATGTCCTGCGAAAACAGCTTATCTGAACGCTACCGCTGTATCGGGTTGTTGACGCTCTTCTGTAGATCCGATCCGGTGTAGGCACCCCTCCAAGCGTAAGTTTAATATGTTTTCGGTATCGATCGAATTCTACAGATGAAAGTTACGAATATCCTCAACACCGTCACCGATAGTTCTCGGACAGGAATCCAAACAGCCCGGTCTATACGGGGCGCGGGTAACCGACCGCGGTGGATAGAAACATACCACAACAGGGTGTTCCGGTGTGAGTAAACCAGCCGATATCGAAAGGCTGTTGCTCGTCCTGGGAACCGTCCTCTGTCTGAGCATCCTCGCCGGTCTTGCCCTTGCGGGGACGGCGGCGGCGGACTCACCGTCATGCGATGGCGTCGCATACGACGGTGACGGTAACGCAACGAACCCTTTCCAAGTCGATAACGTCGACAGACTCCAGTGCATCGACGCGAACCATACTGACGTAGGCTCTCAGACCGAAGCGCGACACAGCAACTACACGCTCGTATCCGATATCGATGCGTCCGGCGCGTCGTCTTGGAACGCCGGCGAAGGCTTCGCTCCACTCACGGGGTTCAAAGGCACGTTCGACGGTCAAGGCAATACGATACAGGGTCTGGTCATAGACCGACCTAACGAAGACAGCGTTGGGCTGTTCGGCGTTCTTGAACCCGGGGGTAATGTGACCAACGTCGCCGTCGTTGAAGCTAACATCACCGGCAACAACCTGGTGGGCGGCATTGTCGGCGACAGCAAAGGAACGAGTTCGAACTTCGGTACCATAGAACAGTCCGCAGTTGTGGACTCAACCGTAGAGTCAACGGGTACCGGTGACGGTGAGGCGGGTGGACTCGTTGGTGAGAATAACGGCGTAATCAGGCAGTCATATGCCATCGCAACCGTTAGTGGTGAGGATAGAGTGGGTGGCTTAGTTGGTCAGGACCTATCGAGCGCCTCACTCTCCGTCACCGATTCCTACTCCGCCTCCGTTATCGAACCAAAGAACGGCAAGACCGACGATTACGGTGGGTTAGCTGGTCGTGTATCCGGTACAAACGGGGACAACCTCTATTGGGACGGGAAGATAGCAGACAGGAACTTTGACTCCTCACTCCCTAATGCAGCCTTCGGATCATACGAGGACTCCACGGACGTAACCCGACTGAACACCACGGAGATGGTCGGTGCCGCCGCCAACGGTAACATGTCCCAACTCGGCTTCCCGAGCCCGTGGGAGACGGTCACGGGTCCTGATGCCTACCCCATTCTACAGGCGCTCGACGCCGACGCACAGGAGTACACACCGGCGGAGTCTCAGCTTACGGGGCTAGAGATCGCGGGGGAAGGGGATGCGCCAACCGTATTCAACGTATCCGGAAAGGACGTGAACGCGACCGTCGAAAACCTCGGAGACCGCTCGGGTAACTTCACCGTCGATCTTGAGATAGAGAACGATAGTGGTACCGACGTGGTAAATGAGAACAAGACGACGTCCGAAATCGAATCCGACGGAAACAATACGGTCGTGTTCAACGACGTGGCGAACGGGCTGTCTGTCGGAACGTACGGCGTCAATGTCTCTACCGAGGACGACGAAATCAGTGGGTCGCTGACCGTCTCCGAACTCGGGTCGTTAAACATCGCGGAACAGCGAGTGCCCTCGTACATCTCCACCGGAACCGAAGGAAACGTGAGCGCCGTGGTTGAGAACCCCGGCGGAAACTCCAGTACCTACAACGTGAGCCTCGAAATCCTGAACCGGTCCGACGGGGTTGAGGTAAGCAACAACACGACCTCTCAACTCAGCCCCGGTGAGAACGAGACGGTGGTATTCGAGAACGTTACGAGCACACTGGACGCCGGCACGTACGGTATCAACGTCTCCACGGACGACGACTTCCTGACGGGGAACCTCGAGGTTGTCGGATCCGAGTTCAATCTAAACCTCTCGAACACGTACAAGAACGGCTCCGACTTCCTGATTACCAACGCCTCAGCCGTGAAGCTCAACGACCCGAACGAGGAAGTTGAAAACCTTCGGCTGGATCTGAACGTCACGGAGAACGGAACGGACGTGAACGAGACGGAGCTGTTCGACGACCTGACCGTGAACCCGATACAGACGGGACGGACACCGATAATTGAGGACGGCGAGAGACAGGCTGAGTTCGACGATGGCTTCGACGCCGTACGTCTATCATGGTTCCGTGATGGGCACGAAGTCTCCCTCAGCGGAGGGATCGCAAGGGACGCTAACCTGAGCAACTACACCGTGACGTTTGAGGCGTCGATGTCGACGCGGGGTCCGACGGTCGAAAGCCAAGACACGCAAGCGGTAGAGGTGGAGGGAGCCAAGGACAGGGGCGCCGAGTTCAACCTGAACTTCTCGGGAGAGTTTAAGCCCGACGAGTCTTTCTCGGTCACCAACGAGTCCGCGATAGTACTCAACGACCCCGACAGGGTGGTTGAGGAGGTTGAGATACTGTTCAACGTCACGGAGAACGGAACGGACGTGAACGAGACGGAGCTGTTCGACGACCTGACCGTGAACCCGATCCGGACGGGAAGGACACGGATAATAGAGGACGGCGAGAGACAGGCTGAGTTTGACGAAGGATTCGACGCCGTACGCCTGCGACAGTTCCGTAACGGGCTTGAAGCTTCCTTGACAGGGAAGATGAACGACACCACCGGGGAGTACAACATAACGCTCACGATGTTGGTGGACGGTGAAGCCTTCCGAGGCGAAAACCCGATCACACTTAGTAGACAGGCGTCGCCCGCGGATGCGACCACATCTGGCAACGACCTCTCCGAAGACGGTACGGTCTACGGCGTGGATAGCTTTACCGTCAGGTTGGTGCGAGATGCCGCGAATGACGGAAACAACTCTCGCAACAGTCCGTTCTTCAACGGTAATGAACCGATCAATCGATCTGACACGATAGATCGCCTCGTCAGCTGGTCGGATACCGGCGAGATAGACGGTTCTGAGTACTCCAGGCTGGAAATAATCGAACACCTCGTTTCCTGGAACGGGGCTCAGTAACCGGCTCGGTCGCCATCCACAGACGTCAGATGGCACACGGCGATCCGGTTTTCGAACCCGGTAAACCACACTTCGGTGGTAGTACGTGTGAGGCAGACCAATCCCCGGCTAAGAACTAACAGAAGGTATGTACCCGTACCTCCGGCGATTCACCAGCGTTCAGAACTAATCCGCGATAGGTCGTCAGAATGCCGCGGACTCCCGTCTGCCGTAATACTTATATACGGTTGGCTTTTAGTGTGACCAACTGTCGCAGAGGTGACAGTGTACAACAATGACAGACAAAGAAAAAGAAAAGGTCGAGTATACACGACCTAAGGACGAAGGTGAAGTAGACAAGCGGCGGTTCGCCGGTATAATGGGGTTAGCCGGCACAGCGATGGCGGTAGCTCTGGTTACGTTCTTCAGCATCGGTATGGTTGGTGCGGCTATGGGTGTGGGCATCGGTGGCTTCGTCGCCAACTTCGAGGAGGTATCGTACGACGGCGGGAACGCACAGATATACCCCGTCATAGGTTCCAGCGCGGCGTGTGACAACGCACCCCAGCTCCAGGCGAGCCTGGCTGGGTCAGGCAACGACGCCGCGGAACTCATAGGTGGGGTCGAGTTCTTCAAGGATCTGCCGCTCCCTGAGGCGGCAACCTTCAACGAGGACGACTTCGCACGTATAACGATTATCGGTAACGGTACCGACGGAATACAGGTCGAGGATCTGAACCTCCGGCTGTCGGCTCTCGAAACCGAGGAGCTTAGCTTAGATTCGGCTGACATACAGGAGTTCGGTCCCGGTAGCTACAGCGACAGTTCCAACGACACCACCGCTGACGGCTCGTACGTCCTACCCGAGACGAGCGGGAACATAACCGACGCTGACTCCGGCGTTCAGTCGACCGCCGAGTTCGGCATAGAGGCTGACTCGTTCAACCTCCCCCAAGGTGGCACCGCCGCGGTTCATCAGGTCTCGCTCGGTTCGATAACGCTTGATGAGGTCAATATCGCGGTTCAGATTCTCAATGAGTCAGAGGATACCGAGAACGGTCCTGTTACACGTGTCGTCAATCCCACCGAGCGTAGCTGTGACGGACTCGCCGACGCGAGTACCTCCAGCAACTTCACGAACGTGAACAACGCGACCGGTGGACTCTCGCTCGCTGACCCATCGTAACGTACGAAGGTACCGGGTCTCCGGCGGGTATACCTTCTATGGGTATACCGAAGGCTGAAAAGGCATGAAAGCGGAGTCTCGTGCGCTGTTCGGGGGCGTACACTGAAGGAAAGACGGATGACAGACGGAACGAAACGTATCTATACCCATGAAAAGGGTGAAAGATACTCACGGAGACGGTTCAAAGCCGTCTTGGGCGTGGCGACAGCCATGGCTACGGTTGCGATCATAACGTTCTTTTCGATAGGTATGGTCGGGGCGTCCCTCGGTGTCGGTATAGGCGGCTTCGTCGCCAACTTCGGCGAGGTAAACGCGACCGAAGGTGCGGAGATATTCCCTGTCGTAGGGCAACAGCCAGCCTGCGCCGACGCACCTCAGCTACAGGCGAGTCTGAAAGGAACCGCGAACCTTTCGGGTGGCGTTGAGTTCTTCAAGGACATGCCGTTGCCGACGGGCGTCTTTTCGGATGACGACTTCGCGAGGATCAGTATAAAGGGGCAGGACAGGAACGGAAAGCCGATACAGGTTTCCGAACTCGACCTCAGGCTCTCGGCGCTTGAGACCGACAGGCTGTCGCTTAACGGTACGGAGATAACCGAGTTCGGTCCGGGTGACTACGGCGATGCGGACGGACCCGGCGCTCAAGGTTCGTACGTCGATACCACGGACGACGCCGTGGGCGGTATCGACACGGAAGGTCCCTCGGCGGCTTTTGACGACGGTCGTAGCGCCCTTGACCCTGCAACGGGGAACTCCTCCACGCCGGAGTTCGGTATAGACGCGTCGGGGTTCTCGATAGTGAACGGTACGGCGGCGGCGCATTTCGTATCCTTCGGGGGCATAAGCCTGAACGACGTTAACATCGCCGTCCAGATACTCAACAAGACGGAGACCGGCGACCGCACCGTCGAACCCGGAAACAGGACGTGTGACGCGCTCGCCGAGGCGAGCACGGTCAAGGAACCCGAAGGGATAGAGCTGTAAAACCCGGTCTTAGGTACCAAGAGTTATGTATCGTTGAACGTTAGTGGGGTACACGTACCTACAGGTATACCGATAGATGAACGACCGAAACGGCGACGAGGCGTCACAGATACCGCGTCCACAGAGACGCCTCCGTCCCAAACGCGACGACGAAGGCTACGAACATCCGCCGGGTTCGGTCTCGCGTAGACGTTTCGCCGCCGTCTTCGGCGTCGCCTCGGCGTTCGTCGTCGTCGCGGGCGTCACCTTCTTCGGCGTCGGCATGGTGCTCGGCGCTTCCCTGGGTCCGGGAATGGGCGGCTTCGTCGCACAGTTCGACAACGTGAGCTACACAGAAGGCGACGCCGACATCTACCCCGTTCTCGGTGCGCACGCGGCGTGCGACGACGCGCCCCAGCTGGAGGCGAACCTCAACGGAACCACGTTACTCGACGGCGGCGTGACGTTCTACAAGGATCTACCTCTTCCGGATAACTTCGCCCCGGATCAGATAGCCCGCGTCTCCATAGTCGCGGACTCAGGCGGAAGCCCCACGGAGGTCACCGACCTGAACCTACGTCTCACGGCGCTCTCCGCCGACAGTATCGAGCTCGGAAACACGAAGATACGTGAGTTCGGTCCCGATAGCTACGAGGACACGGGCGACGCCAACGACTCGTTCGCGCCCGTTGGCGACGGAAGCCTTGACCCGACCGCAGACGCCTCGCGCGTGCCTGAGTTCGGTATAGACGCAGAGACGTTCGTCCTACCCAAGGGCGGAACCGCGGCGGCGCATCAGGTCTCTCTCGGCTCCATAAGCCTTCAGAACCTCGACCTGTTCGTCGTAATCGACGACGAGAGCGACCTGTCCAGCCCCGCGACGCGCGTCGTCGAACCCGGGAACAGGACGTGCACCTCGCTCGCAAACGCGATGTAGCCCGCCGGCTCTCCGAACCGGGGCGAAGGATTTATATAATAGTCGTTATAATAGCTTGGCTAAGGTCACTGAGGTGACCTTGTATGTCAAAGAAGGACACAGAGTTCGAAGACGGTACGATAACCGTAACGTATAGGGAAGACGACGGTGAAGTAGACCGTCGTCGCCTCGCCGGTATCATGGGCGCGGCGACGACAGCGACGATGGTGTTGCTCATAGTAACGCTATCGCTGGGTATGGTTGGTGCCGCAATGGGTGTCGGTCTCGGAGGCTTCGTGGCGAACTTCGACAAGGTCAATACGACCAGCGATGCGTCGATATACCCGGTTCTCGGTGAACAGGCGGCATGTACACAAGCACCCCAGCTTGAGGCTACGCTTGCTGGTACCGCTGAGATAACATCCACCAGTGAAGGGACACCAGCGGTTGAGTTCTTCAAGGACCTACCGCTCCCAAGCAACCTGTGGTACGATGGTGACTTCGCACGGATAACGATCGCCGCGAACGGCTCGGATACGAGTCCGATAGAGGCTGAGAACCTTGACCTCCGCCTATCGGCGCTTGAGGCGAATTCGCTCAACCTCGGTGATGGTAACATAGCCGAGTTCTCCACAGGGAACCTCGGTGACAGTCCTGAGGATTCGTACGAGCGCGCAGATGCGTTGAACGAGTCCTCAAGCATAAACGCGACTGATACTATAGGCTCAGGTTCCTTCGCGGGCGAGACTGAGTTTGGTATCTCCGCCGGTAGCTTCGAGATACTCGGCGGTACCGCGGCGGCGCATCAGGTTGCGTTCGACTCCATCAACCTCCAGGACATCAACCTCGCCGTCCAGATCGTCAACAACACGGACAACGCGGTCGTCAGTCCCAGCACACCTACTGAGAGCGACTGCCACGCTCTCAGTGACTACGCTGAGCTTAATGACCAGCCGTACACCGGCAACCAGACGGATATGACCAGCACCTCCGAGGCTGGCATACAGCTTGACGACGAGACAGCTGTCACCGAGGACGACGGTAAGAGTCCGCGGTCCAACAACAACACGCAGAGCCTACCGTTCAGTCAGCCCTAACGTAGCGTAGCACAGCAGAAAACAACCTCTGACGACCGGTCGCCACGCGACGTGACGTAGCTTTCCGAGGCTGGCTCGGAGGCGGTTTCTTCCGCTTTTAGAGAACAGCGACAGCCACGCCGTAGGCGCTACCTAAGACTTATACGGTATCGAAGCTAATTTTCGGGAGAGCATAGACGTGTCATCCGAAGAGCCGGACAACGTCATCCTGACATACCGAGAGGATGGGAAGATAGACCGACGCAGGCTTTCAGGTGTGCTCGGAGCCGCGACGACGTTCCTCGTTCTGCTTCTCATAATCGCGCTGTCGCTCGGCGCTATCGGCGCGGCGGGGGTCGGAATCGGCGGCTTTGTCGTCGAGTTCAGCGACGTAACCGCACCGAGCGGTACCGTCTACCCGGTTCTCGGCTCTCAGTCCGAATGCGACTCAGCCCCCCAGCTTATGGCGACGCTCGACGGACGTGCTGTGATACAGGACGGCTTCCGTGTCACCAAGGGTATACCCCTTCCCGGAGGTGTCGCCGAAGGCTTCTCCGTGAACGTCGTTAGCGAGGCTGGTAACGGCACCAACATAACCGCGCAGGATCTCGAACTCAGGCTTACCAACCTCCGATCCGACGTCGTCCGGCTCCAGAACGCGACGATCTTCGAACAGAACGTCGAGGGTGAGAACGGCTCGCCCGCGACCGCCGCGGACATGTACGCCGACGCGTCGGATCCCAACTCGACCAACTTTAGCCGCGTCGAGACGGGGTTCGCGATCAACGCGTCGGGCGGCTTCGCGCTCAGTAACGGTCGCGCCGTCGTCTACCAGATAGCCTTCGGTAACGTCGACATCTCCGACATAGGCGTCAACGGCTCCGTCGCAGAGGAAGGCGGTATGACGATGCCGGGTACGCAGGACTGCGACAGCCTCAGAACGATGTCGAACGCGACGCGCAGGTTCACCGACGGCGACGTTACCGAGGCGGTCGGCTACCCCCGCAACACCGGCACGGAGCCGGAGCCACAGGCTCAGCTCGGTATACTCAGCTCGTCGCTCCAGGAGACAAACCGTAGCTTGGAGGTGGGTGACGTGTTCACCTCGTCTCTCAACCTCACCAACACGGGCAACGCGACAGGCTCGTGGACGGTTTCGATGCGCGTCCTTTCGGGCGAGGAAAGGACGGTCAGGACGGAGAACGCGACACTGGAACCCGGTAACACCACACGTATCAACTTCACGTACGAGGTGGCTCCCCCCGACGTTCCGGGCTTCGCAACCCGTTTCACGGCGGAAAGAGCCGGCTCCGACGCGCCTGAAACCGACGAGGGATCGGAGGCAGGGACGGGAGAGGGGGCGAACGCCACCGACGAAGCCGAACCCACCATAGAGGTCATCGACACGTACCCCGACACGGCGCTGGAGGTCGGCGACACGTTCTCCGTAGACCTCAACGTGACAAATGTCGGAAACGCGACGGGCGACTGGCGCGTCTACATGAACGTCACCGACGATGGGGGCGAGAACTCGACGGTCGCCTCCCGAAACGTCACGGTCGAAGCCGGCGAGAGCGTCGGTGTCTCCTTCGACTACGAGGCGACGCCGTCCGACGTACCGACGGTCGACGCCACCCTCGGCGTCGACGGGTTAGACTAACGTGCGATTTACATGGGTAAGTTTTATAAACACGTACGTCGATAAACGGCATACGCAGGAAACTCATTCACCGGCTGAAACACGTTCACCGTATGGGGCACCGGTGAACGGAGAAGATAGACATGTTTGACGACGATGAACTCGAACAGATCAGGGAGGAGCAGGAGGACTGGCAGGGACACGTAGACAGGCAGACTGTCAAGAGGTCGAGGACGTCGAGAAGGCTTTTCCTCAGCTCCATCGGAAGCTCGGTCGTCGGTGTGGTTCTCCTTGTGATTCTCGTCTCCTCAGGCTTGATGAGCACTGTGGCGCTCAGCGTTGCGGGGGTCGGGGGGTTCACAGCCGAGATAGGACAGCTAAACGGCTCCGACATAGCGATCTATCCCGCACTCGGTCCTACGGCGGCGTGTAGTAGTACCGAGGGTGGCAGTAAACTTGACTTTCAGGAAGGTCGTAGTAGCGCGGGTAGCTCCGCTACATCTCTGCCCCAGCTACGCGGTGAGGTCGGTAACGCGGAGATACCGAGCAACCAGAACCTCGTCTTCGTGAAGGACATGGCGATTCCGAACCTGAACTTTACGAACAACGTGGACACGTTCAGGATAAAGATAAACCAGTCGGCACCGAGTAGCACCCCTATTAGCCTCGGTGATGCGGAGCTTTACCTAACCGGTCTCGAAGCTGGCGACCTCGTTATAAAGAACGCCGTAATTCAGGAGTTCTATACCGACCAGAGCAGTAACCCTAGGTTCTACAACCCCGACAGTAGCCCCGGTGACAGCGTTATAGACGATAACGCGGAACCCGGCGAGTTCAGCATAGAGGGTGAAGGTGACGGCGGTGCGGACGCGAGTATAATCAACGCCACTGCGCGCGCACACTTCATCGCGTTCGATGAGCTTACACTACCCAACGTACAGCTCTCCCTGAAGTACTTCGACAGGAGTAATCCGCCAGCCAGCGTCGGTATAACGCCGAGGGTCGCGGACAACAGCCAGTGCCCGCACGGTAACAACCCGTAGTACAGGCACCGTAACAACTCTTTTGTACCAACGCAACTATAACAAACTAAGATGGCATCATCAGCAGTAATAGCGATCGGGAAGCCGATACTCAAGACGTACCGGAGGTACGCGGCGTACAAGGCTAAGTTCGACGACTGGCGCGCGGTTCGTCCGTTCTGGGGCGGCGTCCTTCTGATGCTCTCGGGTTTGCTCCTCGGATACATACCGTTCTACACGCTCGACAACTTCGCGTTCACGGGCGGAACGGGTGAACTGATCGGTCTCATCGGTCTCGTCTTCGCGTTCTTCACCTTCCTGAGCGGCGTCGCGTCTATCACGCATCCCCAGATATCGACGCTCGCGGGTATGACCGGCATCGTGATGGCGATACTGTCGATCGTCGGCGGCACTTTCGGCGGAATGGGCGTCGGAACCTTCGTCGGAATGGTCGGCGGTTCGCTCTGCGTCGCGTGGATACAGGAGGAGGAGACGGTCGAACTCGACCCCGACGCAGAGGAACAGGGTGTCGAGGAGCTAAGGAAGAAGGCACAGCAGTACGAGCAGATGGTTAACGAGGGTGAGATAGACTCCGATGACGACGTTGAGGTGGATGATCTGACCTTGGACGAAGAGGGCGATGCGCACGTCGAGGCGGAGGCTGATGCCGAGGAAGCCGAAGAAGTCGGCGCGGACGAAAACCTCAGCGCTGAAGAGGCTGAGGCGGAGACGGAGACAGCCGGCGGGGTCGAAGACCTGACTGAGGACGGTGACGAGGAACCGAAGCAGACGGAGACGGACAACGAGGGTACGACAGAGACGGAAGAAAAGAACGGATAGACGGGTTTAGACGCCGTCCTCCGCCGTCTCCAACAGGCTCTCGAACGTCTCTTTCTCAGGCACACCGTCAACCTCAATACCGACCGACTCCGCGGTTCGGCGTGTCGGTTCGCCTATGGCGTAGACACCGACACCGTCGAGCGCCGTAACCCCGACGCCCGTCTCTTCGAGGGCGTCGACGAGATACTCGACGGTCAACGATGACGTGAAAAGAACGGCGTCGACGGTTCCGTCTTCGAGGGCGCGCGCCGTCTCCTCCCCGCCGCCTTCGGGACGACGCAACCCGTACAGAACCGTCTCGTGGACGTACGCGCCGGCGTCGAAAAGACCGTCGATGAGTTCGTCGCTTCCGTGGTCGCTACGCGCTACCTCGACGCGCGCGCCGTCGACGCGCCCGGTTAACTCCTCAACGAGACCCGTGCTCGTGTACGCGTCGGGGACGACGTCGACCTCTACGTCTGCTTCACGTAACGCCTCCGCCGTCTTAGGACCGATCGCGCAGACGGTGGCGTCGGAGCCGCGTATGTCGTCGGCGGCTATTTCTACGCCCGTGACGCTCGTCAGAACAACGAACCCCGCGTCCGTACGGGGTGTCGCACCCGTCGGGACTGTTTCGAGAAGAGGGTCGCTCAAAGGCACGAGTCCGCGTTGGCGCGCCCTGGTCTTCGCTCTCTCCGCGCGTGCGTCGTCGGGTCTGAAGAAGGCGACACGCGGCGTGTCGTCCTCGTCGCTCACGCCGAAGCCTCCTTCAGGAGTTCGTCAGCGCCGCGATCCACCATCTCACCCGCCATCTCACGCGCGCCTTCGAGGTACGACTCCGCGGGGTAACGGCGTTCGAGGCTTACCGACTCGTCGCCGCCTCCGGAAAGAACGTCACCGCGTATACGTATACGGTCGCCCTCGATACGTGCGTGGACGCCGATAGGCGCTATACATCCGCCTCCGACGCGTGAGAGAACCGTACGTTCGGCGGTGGCGACGACGCGCGTCTTTTTGTGATCCGCCTCGGCGAGACGGTCGAAGGCGTCCGTACCGTCGACGGCGACGACAGCCACGGTGCCCTGATTCGCGCTCGGTACGAAGCCGTCGAGAGGTAGACGGCTGTACGCGACGTCGAGACCAAGCTGTTCGAGACCCGCTTCGGAAAGAACCGCGGCGTCGTAGTCGCCTTCCACAACCTTCTCGACACGCGTGTCGACGTTTCCGCGCAGACGGTCGACGTTCAGGTCTCCGCGTTCGCGTAGTAACTGCGCGCGTCTGCGTCGACTCGACGTACCTACCCTCGAACCTTCGTCGAGTTCGTCGAGTTCGTCGCCGTCCGTGGTTACCAGAACATCGTGTTCGGGGGCGCGTTCGAGAACCGCGGCGACCTCCAGACCGTTGGGGCGCTCCGTCGGCATGTCCTTCATAGAATGGACAGCACCGTCGAGTTCGCCGTCGACCACACGTAGGTCGAGTTCGCGCACGAAAGCGCCCTGCGTACCGAGTTCGGCTATGTCACCCTCGAAGGCGTCGCCGCTCGTCTCCACGACGACCGTCTCAACGTCGGTGTCGTACGGTAGTGCTTCTTCCACACGCCGTGTCTGTTCGAGGGCGAGGTCGCTTCCGCGTGTTCCGAGCTTCACGCCCCACGGTACGCCGGCGTGTCACATAGGAGCCACGGTTGTCGCCGCTGACTTTATTACCTCGCCGTACCAAACCACCTCAATGAGCGACACCCAAGACGTCTCGGAGCACGCGGCATCTATCGCCGAGGAGGTGGACGCCGATACCGACGAGGTTGAGGAACGCCTCAGGAACCTGCTGGAGTACAGCGTCCCTCTCGAAGAGGCGGAACGTACCGTGCGTCGCAGGTACGGCTCCGAGGGTGCGGAGCCGGAAGACGCCGAGACAGCCGACCTCGGCGATCTCTCGACCGACGACACGCGTGTATCCGCCGAAGCCGTCGTCGTCTCCGCCGGCGCGCGGTCGATACGTGTCGACGGCGAGGACACGGTCATTACGGAGGGCGAACTCTCCGACGAGACGGGCGTCATCTCCTACACGGCGTGGGACGAACTCTCCGTCGAAGCCGGCGACACCGTACGTGTCGAGGGTGAGGTACGTGAGTGGGACGGTGAGCCACAGGTAAACATCGACTCCGACGCCGACGTCATCCACGCGGACGCTGACATCGAACCCGAACGCGAACCGTACGGTGTACGGTCGGTTGCAGAGCTCAAAGCCGGCGACCGGGCGGTGACGGTTGAGGTCGGCGTCGTCGATTCGGAGGAGAAGGAGATAAACGGACGTGACGGCGAGACGACCATAACCTCAGGGACGTTCGGCGATCCGTCGGGACGTCTACCTTTCACCGACTGGGAGAACAGGAGCCTCGACGAAGGCGGGTCGGTACGTGTCGAGAACGCGTACGTCAACGAGTACCGCGGTATACCGCAGGTGAACATGGGCGGGTACACGACGGTCGAAACGTCCGAGGATATCGATGTCTCACATACACCGCCCGAAACCGATATCGCCGAGGCTGTCGAGAAGGGCGGTGACTTCGATGTCGTCGTACGCGGAAACGCACTGACCGTCAAGGAAGGGTCGGGCATCGTGGAAAGATGCCCCGACTGCGGACGCGTCGTACAGAAAGGGCAGTGCCGTGTCCACGGCGACGTTGACGCCGAGTCGGACATGCGCACAAAGGCGGTACTCGACGACGGCACGGGAGCGGTCACTCTCGTCGTCGGACGTGAGCTTACGGAGGAGCTGTACGGCGGAAGCCTTGAGGATGCACGTGAGGAGGCGCGCGACGCGATGGACAAGACGGTCGTCACCGAAAGTATCGCCGACAACACCGTCGGACGGCGGTGGCGCGTACGCGGAAACGTCAGCGTCGGCGACTACGGAGCCAACATGAACGTCTCTGAGATGGAGGAAGCGGACGATGATCCCGCCGACACAGCACGGGAGGTTCTCGATGAGTTCTGAGACCGACGCCGAGACGGCGGACGTATCGCGCGAGGTCGCTTGGCGCGTCTTCGCGCGCGAGTACAACGGCTCCGACTACGCGTTCAAGCAGGGCGACGACGAACGCGCGCCCAACTACGTGGCGACGCCGACGGGCGCAAAGATAAACCGCCTTTTCGTCGTAGGCGTACTCACGGAGATAGAACGCGTCGGCGACGGCGACCTGCTCCGCGCGCGCGTCTCCGACCCGACGGGAGCGTTCGTCGTCTACGCCGGACAGTACCAGCCCGACGCAGTCTCGTTCCTCGCCGACGCCGAGACGCCTTCATTCGTCGCCGTCGTGGGCAAGGCGCGGACATACGAACCCGACGACTCCGACGATGTCTACACCAGCATACGTCCTGAGGGGATCAACGTCGTCGACTCCGAGACGCGCGACAGATGGAACGTAGAGACGGCGAACGAGACACTGAAACGAGTCGAAGCCTTCCGCGACTACCTCCGTACGGGCGTGACGCCTGAGACGCGTCCACCGCTCCACGAACTCGGCGACGTTACCGACCGTTATGGTACCGACGGGTCGTACCTGAACGAACTCGAACGCGAGGCGCGCGACGTTCTGACAGAGGTTGCGGGCGTCGAAACGACCGCGGGCGTCGGCGCAGGCGGCGATGGAACGTCATCCGCCGAAGAAGCCGCCGCAGAAACCACCGAGACACGGACGGAGACGCCCGGAGGGGCGGGAGGGACGGACGAGACCGAAGGTTCCGGGTCCGAGACGGTCGACGCGCCGAACGGAACCGACGACGGTACGGACGGAACCGCCGAAACAGACGAGACACAGACGCCGGACGAAACACAGACGACCGATACCGACGACTTCGACGATATAGAACAGGAGGACGTCGGCGAATGGGACTGGGACGAAGGACAGCGCGAGGAGGTCGCCGACGAGTTCGGTTCCGGCTTCGAAAGCGGTGCGGAGATAGCCGACGAGGAAGAGGGCGAGACCTCCGAGGAGGACGAAACTGAAGACGTTACGAGCGGGGACGAAGCCGACTCAGCCGAGACGGTCGTTATGGGTATAATCGAGGACGAGAACGGAGAGGAGGGAGCCGAGAGGTCGACGATCATAGAGATGGCTGAGCAAAACGGGGTAGACGAGGAGGTCGCCGAAGCCACTCTTGAAGACCTCCTTCTCGAAGGAATGTGCTATCCCACCGACGGCGACCGCATAAAGCCGCTTTAAGTACAGAGACGACACAGGTAACGTACGTCGAGACTCCCCTGATAGCCGTCCGTCTCGACGTGGTAGTCCTTCTCACCCACCCTGAGATGCCACCGACCGCATGCGCTACATTTCTTGGGCTTCAGCCTGTCTGCGAGCGACGGCGAGACGTGTAGAACGAAGCTACGTTCAACCGACTCCCTCTCGGCGTTCATAGAGACGGCTTCGGCGGTCTCGAACATCTCCACGATCTCGTTTATACTACCGTCGTGCCCGTCGTCGTCCTCAATATCCCGTCCGCAGAGAGGGCAGGCTCCGTCTATGAGTTCCTCCTCGTATATCTTCTCTCCACAGCCCGGACAGTCCATACACAGTTAGTACCGGCGCTAACCGTATATAGCTTACGCGGCACACTACCGTCAGTATTATGCGACGGCAACGCCGACGGAACCGTATGTCCAAGACCGTGGAGATAGGCTCTACGCTCGGTGTCGTGGCGGTCTTCGTCGCCCTCCTCGCAGTCGTAGGCTCCGTGGGCTTCGAAAAGGCTGGAACAGTCGGGGCTATACTCGTCTTTATACTCCTATCGGGGGTGGCGGGCTACATCATCGCCGACGAGACCTACTCCTGACCGTCTTCGTCGCCGCCCTCCTCGTCGTCTTCCCCGCCGTCCCCTTCTTCGTCGTCGAGCGCCTCTAACCTCTTGCGGTAGTATCCGAGGGGATGGCTGATGGTTTCACAGAGTTCGTCCTTGTTCCTACAGTCACCGTACGTTACCATCGTCGAACACGACGGACAGGTGTACTCGGTGGGTCCCGTGTCGCCGCGTATATGGTCGGTCTGGTAACGCGTCACCTCCTCGCCGAAGCCGGGGTTGACCTCGTACGTCTCTATTATCTCGTCTGTCTCCATACCGATGTTCGTAAGGAACGAAGTGATAGCGAAACGCGAGTGGTGTTCGAGATGCTCGCCCTCACGTATCTCTGCGAGTAACGTCTTCATGCACGGCGGGAACTCCGTCTCCTCGACACGGTCTATCTCCGTCGTTATATCCGCGTCCGCAACGACCTCGCGTACGTTCTCAACGGCGGGAGCTACAGCATCGCGCGCCTCCTCAGGGACGAACAGCGGCAGACCGTCGGCGACGCGCTCACGGACGGCTTCGCGCGAAAGTTCGAGAACGTCGTCGCGCGTCACGCGTACCCAGCCGTCGGTGACCTCCCTGTTTACGAGCTTCCACTCCTCGTCCGACATCCCCGAAGCGAGTTCGAGGAAGTCGCCGACCTCCATACTTACACCGTCGTCCTCCCTCCTTACCTCAAGACCGAACTCGTCGACCACGTCGTTAAAGACGGCGCGTCTACCGTCTCCACCCGCTGTCTTTGCGTCGCGTTTGTCCGAACGCCGGCGTTTCTCCTCCTCGCTCAGGTCGTCCCTAAACCTGTCGCGCGCCGTCACCGACTCCGCCCACGCGTAACGCCGTGTCACGGGATGTTCGTCGACGATACTTACGACCGCGCGGGCTACGGGGTACGAGAAAAGCTCGACGTGCGCAGGCACACCGTCGGGTATCCCTACGTCCCCGGTGGTTCCCTCACGTAACGCCATCGTGACACGTTCCTCGGCGCGCCCCAGAACCTCGTCGTCTACGACATCCACGAGCTGGTCGGCGCGTTCCGCCACCTCCTCGCGCGCCGGTTCGAAGAACGGGTAACGTGCGAGGAGCGTTGAGACCATCTACTCGTTCTCGATACGCGGTGCGAGCAGGTAGGTGACGTGTGCGTCGCCGCCCGCGAGTTCGAAGTTCATCTTTACGGGGTAGTCGTCGCCGACCTCGACCGCCACCGCGGCGTCGTTGGGTATCGCCTTCGCCATAGAGTCGAGGTAGTCGAGCGAGAAAAGCGACTCCGCTTCTTCCCCGCCCGTGTCGAGCGAGATGAGGTCGTCCTCGCCGAGATCGACACGTACGTCGTCGGTGTCGCCCTCGGCGCGCATGTAGAACGTGCCGTCGTCGGAGACATCCGTCGACCCGGTCGACGCGCCATCCGAGCTTTGCTCGGAGACACCGAAAGCCATATGATCGCTTACCATCCCTGCCGCCTTCACACCGCGTCTCAGCTCGCGCCCCGCGACATCTATATCTCCGGGTAGGTCGAGGTCGGGGACGTTCGGTTCCTGATGTATGGAGTCGGGGTCTATGAGCGAAAGCGTGTAACGCAGACCGTCTATACGGATGGTGAGCTTACGCGTCTCCTCGTCGAGTTCCATGACGATCGTGTCGCCCTTGTTCGCCATGCCGACGATATCCTCGAAACGGACGAGGTTGAGACCGAGAAGTTCGTCGTCCGCCTCGTACGACTCAAACGATTCGGCGGGTATATCGAGTTCGACCATGCCGACGTTAGCGGGGTCGACAGCCTTTATCGAGAGACCTTCTTCGTCTAAACGTACCTTGCATTCGTCGACGAGGACGCTCACCGTATCAACGGATGATTTCAACAGCCCGGCGTTGATTTCGGAGCGGAACATACGTTTTCGTCGCCCGCGCGCGTATTAGTCTTTTCCACTGCGGTCTTTTCCACTGCAGGCTTTTCCACCCCGGTCTTCCGCCCCGATCTTCTCTACCTCCGCCTTTCCTCCCCGGTCTTCTCTACCTCCGCCCCTCCACTCCGGTCTTCTTTACCCCCCACTTCCTCCTCGGTCTTCTCCACTTCCGCCCTTCCTCTCCGATTCCCGGTTCTTCCACCCCTGTCCTTCCACAGCCATCCGCTACGGTTTTGTCGTCCCCGCCCGTACCGCCGGCGTGTACGTCGTCGTAAACGCCGGTATGAGCGCCGACGGTAAGCTCTCGGACAGAACGCGTTCGCAGGTAGCCCTGTCGTGCGAAGACGACTTCGAACGCGTCGACCGTCTGCGCGCCGAGACCGACGCGATACTCGTCGGTGTGGGTACGGTACTCGCCGACGACCCGTCTTTGACCGTCAAGGACGACCGTCTCCGCGCCGAGGAGGGAAACCCCGTCCGTGTCGTTCTCGACTCGTCGGCGCGCACGCCCGTCGACGCGTCGGTACTCGACGGTGAGGCGGAGACGGTCGTCGCCGTTACGGACGAAACGTCCGGCGACAGCCTCGACGCACCCCGCGAACGTACGACGGTGGTCGAACTGCCGGGTGACGACGGACGTGTAGACCTACACGCCTTGCTCGACGAACTCTCACGCCGCGGCGTCGAACACCTCATGGTCGAAGGCGGCGGCGAGACGATCGCGTCGTTCCTCAGCGCCGGAGTCGTCGACGAGGTACGCGTCTACGTCGCGCCCGTCTTCGTCGGCGGACGCGAATCACCGACGCTCGTCGACGGCGAAGGCTTCGTTGAGTACGTCGAGGCAACTGTTAACGAGGTCAAGCCCCTTGGCGAAGGCGTCGTCCTGCGTTATATTATAGAATGACGATGAGGGGTAGTAGGAGCGCCCCCATACAGTTGACGCGCCTGACGCGGCTGTAGTTCGGCATGAGACCCACGACGGTTGAGGCTACGAGTATAGGTAGACCGACGAAGCCCGAGAAGACGAACGTGACACCGACGAGTAGGACGATGACACCGGCGCTCAGGACGCGGTAGTTGAAACGCCGTACGACGCCGAAGGCGTACCTTCCGAGCGTTACGGTGAGCAAGAAGGATGCTACGGAGACGACGGCTACGGCGACAAGGTACACACCGACCGTCCCTGCGTTCAGCGAGAGTTCGAGACGGTCGAGCGCCACCATCACACCGCTACGCGGAAAGCCGATGAAGTACAGCGCGAGGAGTGCGAAGACGGCGTTCGACGAGTCGACGCCTGAGACGGCGACGATGAACTCACGCATCGATTCGGGCTCCGTCTCCGAGTCGGGGAGGAGGCTCTGTACGAAGCCGGTTGCGACGGCGGGCGAGACACCCGGAAGCCAGCCTACGATGCTTCCCGCGACGCCGCCGCCGACGGCGTGAACCGCGACAGAACGCCGCGACAACGCCACGCCGTCGCCGTCCTGTTCGGGTATCTCGGCGTTCTCGGACGCGCTCGCCACAAGTATAGGCACGCCGAAGAGACCGACGAAGAGCGGCGTTAGCAGAGAAGGCTCCCCGACGACCGCCTCCGCGCCGGGGCTATGCGTCAGGACGTAGTATCCGAGGAGTCCTGAGGCACCGAGGACGACGACAGCCTTTGCGCGCACGGCGATCGCACCGCGTCCTCCCGCGCGTCCGCTCCGACCGACCTCGCCGCCGCGTTCCGTCGCAACGAGGAAGACGACCGTCGCGGCGAGTATGTACGGCATGTAGCCCGAAACGACGGGGTAGGCGCGTGACATCACCAGAGCGACCGGAACCGCGACACCGAAGCCGAAGACGACCGCGAGCATGCTACCCGCGGCGGAAAGGACTACAGCCTCACGTCCGTCGCCGTCGAGTACCATACGGTGACCGGGGAGGGCGACGAGAGCCATCGACTCGTCGGGGACGCCGATCACGACGCTCGGTATTATATCGAGGAAGGTGTGCGTTACCGATGCGGTGACGAGAGCGACGCCGAGTGCCGCGGGCGAGGCGAAGCCGACACCGGGCGCAACCGCGGCTAAGAGAAGAGCGAGGTTGTTGACATGGAGACCCGGCGTCAGACCGCTCACGCATCCGATCCCGAAGCCGACGGCGCAGAGAGCGGCGGCAACGGCGATATCCATCCGTTCGCGTCTGCCGCGCCCGCACGTATACGTCTGACGTTACCGAATCCGTCGTCACCTACCTCTCTTCGCTGTCGAGAACGCGTATATGATCGCCCCGAACCGTGACAGGAATCGGGACTGTCGACTCGTGGAGTTCGACCGTCACCTCCTCGCTCGACTCGTCTATACGTTTTATGCGCGCCTTCTCGCCCTTGAAAGGACCGCTGATGATCTCGACGACGTCGCCCTCGTTGACGCCCGATACCGACGGCTTGGGCGTCAGGAAATGTTCGACCTCCTGCATGCTCGTCTGTCCTTCCACCATCGAATGCGCGTGCGGTATACGGTCTATGGCGCGATCCACGGCGTTTTCGTCCTCCGCCTCGACGAGTACGTACGCCGTAACGTCGCTCGGTACGAGAGCGGACAGCACACCGGGGTTGTCGCGGTCGGCGAGCATGTCCGCGACCGTCGTTTCTTGGCTCGCCGTCGTCTTGACTGCGTAGATACCCATCTTACGGAGGTAGGGGTCGCATTCCTATGTATATCAGGAAGCCCACGATACCCACCAGAAGCACGCCCGCGCCGGCTATCATAGCCACCTGTTTGAACTCGTCCCATGTCGGCGTACGGGCGAGCTTAAGCACCCGGAGGTAGTCGTTTACGTTTAGACTGAAGTACTTTCCCATCGGAGAGGCGTACTCGACGCCGGAACTTTAGTGTTACCCTACTACTCTACGTAGTCGATACCGCTCGTGGAACCGTCGGCGGAGACATCCGTCGCCGCGGTTCCCGTATCCGTCTCCGTCTTCTCCGTCTCGCTCTTCCTCGTAACCTCGTCGCCGTATATCTGCGGGCTTTCGACACCCGTGACGACTATCATCGTACGCATAGAGCCTTCGAGTTCCTCGTCCACCGACGTGCCCCAGATGATACGCGCGTCGGAGTCGATACGGTCGTAGATATCGTCTACGACGCCCTCGGCTTCCTCGATCGTCATGTCGTTGCCGCCCGTTACGTTTACGAGCGCAGACGAAGCGCCGTCTATGTTGACGTCGAGGAGGGGGGAGCGGAGAGCCTTCTGTACGCTCTCCTCAGCCTTGTTCTCCGTGTCGCTCTCGCCGAGACCTATCATAGCGACCCCGCCGCTCTCCATCACCGTACGTACGTCTGCGAAGTCGAGGTTGACGAGACCCGGCTTGGTGATGAGTTCGGTGATCCCCTTTACGGAGCGCATGAGAACCTCGTCGGCTACACGGAAGGCGCGTTTGACCGGGAGACCGCCGACCGACTCTATGAGACGGTCGTTGGGTACGACGATGACGGTGTCTGCGACGTCGCGGAGGCGTTCGAGACCCGCCTCTGCGTTGTTACGCCGTACCTCGCCCTCGGCGGTGAAAGGCGTCGTGACGATGGCGATCGTGAGCGCGCCCTCGTCCTGTGCCGCCTGCGCGACGACAGGGGCGCTTCCCGTTCCGGTGCCGCCGCCAAGACCCGCTGTGACGAAGACCATGTCAGAGCCTTCTATCTGCGAATGTATCGCGTTCTGCGACTCTATCGCCGCCTCCTCGCCGACCTGCGGTACCGAACCCGCGCCGCGTCCGCCCGTCTTCTCCTCGCCTATCAGTATCTTCTCGTCCGCCTCTATATCGACGAGGTGCTGAACGTCGGTGTTTGTGGCGACCGTACGCGCGCCCTCGATACCCTCCTTGAACATACGGTTGATCGTGTTACAGCCACCGCCTCCGCACCCGACGACGGTTATGGTCGTCTTGAGGTCGTCGAGAACCTCGCGTAGCTCCTCGTCGCTCGTCCGTGCTTCGACATCGCCCGACGGCTCACTCCCGCCCGTCTCCTTCCTCGCCGTCGGTTCGTCGTCTGTCTTTTCGAACGAGGGTTCTGTCTCCGTCTCCTTCGTCGTCTCTTCCGTCGCGCTGTCGGTAGACGAAACCTTCCTCTCGTCGGTCGTCTCACCGCCTGTCTCTACCTCCCTATCCCTCCCTGTGTCCTTTTCAGCCTCCTCAAGCGCGTCTTGAACAATTTTGTCCATAGTACTGAGTCTGTGAACCCAATAACGAAACCGCGCATATAACGTTACGTCAGACACGCGGATGACGCGGTTACTTCCCGTAGACGAAGACGCGGCGCTCCGTCCCGTGCACCTCGTCGGGCGTCACCACGCCGTCGTCCGTCTCGACCGTCTCGCCCGACGAAAGTCTGCCGAAGTCGGGTCCTTCTTCGACGCCGAGTTCGCGTGCTTTTCGGGCGTCGAACACCTCGCGCTTGACGGCGACGGCTTGGTCGTCGACCGTGACCTCGTGTTCGTCGCTTAGGATGTCGCCGACCGTTTCAGCGAGTTCACGCGCACCGTCCTTCGGAACAGCGACACGTATAACCTTCCCGTTCTCCTCGACGTAGCCGACGGCGTTTCTTTCGAGCGCCTCGTCCGTCGCCCCGCTGTCGACGTTACGCGCCTCACGTACGAGTTCAGCGTCGAAGACGGTCGCCGCAGTCGCCCCCTCCGCGGCGCGGCGCGTTAGACGCGCCTCTCCCGCATCGGCGTCGAGAACCTCCTCTACAGCCTCGACTGTTTCCTCCGGCACGCCCGCGCGCTCGCGGAGGCTCGTTTCGGAGACGACGGGAAGACTGTAACCCTCCTCGACAGCCTCGCCGTCGAGTACCAGTGCGTCGGCGTCGGAGGATTCGTACGTTTCCCTCAGAAGTTCGTCGTCGACGGGCAGGTCGTACCCCGCGGCTATATGCCCGACACCGGCGTCGGTTTCGAGCGCGATACGTGTGAAACGCGGCGCGTAATGACCGCCCCCGATGCCTACGACGGTCGTACGTGGTTCGTCGCGTTCGTCGAGCGAGAGCACACCGTGCGCGACCGTCCGCGCCGCGTCCTCGCTCTCCCATTCGTCGGGTTCGCTTCCCACCTCCGCGAAGACGGACGGTACGTCGAGTTCCGAGGGTCCATGGTGCGTCACCTCCATCGATACGTCGAAGCCTTCGGGGGCTTCCTCGTCGAAGAAGCCCAGTAGATGCTTCGTCGCTCCGGGCGCTGGCGATGCGAGACTCCCCGGTTCGCCGCCGTACTCCGCGCCGCCGAAGTTACCCGTATGGTGTGCCGTCAGCAGACGACCCGTGTCGCCCGAATGGCGCGAGACGAAGACTATGAGCGAGACGTCGAACGCGTCGCGCAGTTCGTCGTCCAAGCCGTCGTAGTAGAGATGCAGACCCTCCTTCTCGACCATCACGAAGCCGTAGTGCGACCATTCGCGCTCCCACGAACCGTGTGGCTCGTGTCGCCGCCAGTCCGCGGCGTCGAGCAACGCGTCACGTATACTGAGCGACGCCTCGTCCTCGCGCGAGACGACGACGGCTATCATACGTTCTCGTCGGTTTCGAGCGCCTCAACGACGCGATCCGCGAGTTCGTCCGACAGTATCAGGTCGGCGTTCCCGCGTACGAACCCCGGAACCTCGTCGGAGACGAAGAGCACACGCGCGTCGGGGTTCATCTCCTTCGCAACCACGACCTGTGTCGGATAGCCTCCGCCGATGACGACGGCGTCGGCGTCCTCGACACCCGCTTCGCGTAACGCGTCCGCGCCAAAGGCGTCTGTGCTCGAAACCTCGTGTTCCTCGTCGCGGAGAGCGTCGACCGAATCCGTGTCGATGCCTACTGTCACTACTTTCATTCGACGCAGAAACGTGCCTTTCGTGTATGTCTTTTCGGTTTCGACTGCTCCGCGGTTTCCGTAGCCCAAACTTTCTAATAGCCTTCTGTCTTCACAGATCTTACCGCTACCTCACGTACAGTGGCGGCGGAGACGTGAAAACCGAATACCTCGATCCCGTTGAGGAGTAACCCGTAGTAGTTGGCTTAGAAACTACATATCAGCGGAAGTAGTCGTCAACGGTTGCCATCGCGTAGAAAACTATTGGGACAAAAACGAGGAGCGCAACCGCTTTTGGATATTCAATTGCGAGAGGAGGGATGGAAAGGAGTAACTGAACCATATCAAACGGTAGGGCAAAATGAACCAGAACAATAGCACCAATAAGAGCGACGCCAAAGACTGCAACATTCCGTTTTAATTGGTTCCTCGCGGATTGTTGCCTATCGGGCATACCGAACTAAATTGACTGAGATTATTAAAAAATTGCGGTCAAGAGAAAAACAAGACATAGGCGTTTGCGCAACTCGCAAAATAAACATCGAACGCGGATGAGGCGGGAGGCTTCGCGGGCTTCCGCGATAGTGCGACCAAGACGAACTCGCTCGTCGACAGGCTCGAAGATCTGACGCTCCCCGACGTGGACGCGACACGCGACGGACTCGAACGGTACATCGACGTGAAGGAACGCGCCGACGAACTCGATGAGAAGATAGGGAAGACCGACGACCTAATCGACGAGATAGTCTACGACCTGTACGGGCTTACGGACGAGGAGATCGAGATAGTCGAAGAAGCCGTCGAAGGCTGAACCGCGAGCGACGGAGGAGCGAGCGGGTGGTTTTTGGTTCAGCTTTTTGCGAGTCGGGTGAGCGAAGCGAACCCGATGAAGTAAAAAGGTGGGTGTACAACCTGTACGGGCTAACCGACGAGGAAACCGAGATAGTCAAAGAAGCCGTCGGCGACTAAGTACACCACAAAACGTGAGCCTCAGATCCTACCGAGTAGACGCTCTACGTCACCGGCGTCGAAGGCGTCCCTGTCTTCGAGGTACCCCTCCACCTCTTCCTCGCCCGACAGACCGCGTACTGTCTCTATAACCTCGCCCGCCCTTCTGTCGTACTTGGCTACGGGATACCTGTCGTACCCGTGGTCGGTAACTTCGAGAAAGTAGAAGATGTTGTAGGACTCGGGTTCGTCGGCAAAGACACAGTAGCCTCTCATCACGTCACCCGCACGGAACTGTGACACGTTCTCGACCCCTTTGTACGGCTTTTCCACGTACCTCCCCGGCGTCTTGCTTCGCAGAGCATCCCGAAGACGCGACAGAAACTGACGCTGAAGCTCCGTCTTCTTACTCAGGTCGTTGAACAGCGATCCCTTAGCCTTCTTATGGAAGACGGCGACGTTCTTGTCCGACGTCAGGGTATGTTCCCGCGTCATCCAAGCTCTTCGAGAACATCGTCCACGGACATAGTGTCGGACTCATCAAAGCCGTCCTCTTCCTCAAACATCTCCGCCGATCCTACACGTACCCCGGCAGAGTCGGATGTTAGACCGTGTTCATCGGCTTCCTGTTCGAGCCTCGAAACCTCCTTACCGTAACCGGCTCTGATCCGCTTAAGGTCATCCTCTATGCTGTTTAGTAACCGGTCTTGGTTCTCCCCCGGAGACAGGTCAACCGTGTCCCTCGATATGAGAAGCGCGACGTACTTCCAGACACCTCCGTAGAAGTAGTCTACAACGTTCCGTATAAAACGTTGCTGGGCTTCGTCCAGCCCTTTCATCTCAGAGGCTGTTACTATCACTTCCATCAGGAGGTTCCCGTACCTTCTCACAGCCTCCTCAGACTCGTCCAGCTTGGGGTTCGAAGCAACCTCGTGAAGAACACGAGGGAGTCTCCTGTTCAACAGGGTGATAACTTCCTCGTGCTCGTCGTGCCACGAGGCGTCTTCCTTTACTTCGTCGAGAACCTTTTGGAGTTCGGCACCCGCTATGTACAGATCCCGGTACTCATCCGGCGCGTCTTCAAAGTAGAACCCGGTGAGGTACTCCTTCGTCTCCGTCTGCATTATACCCTCGAACTCTTCGAGATCGTCCCTAAAGAAGTAGTAGTACTCCTCGGGACTCAGGAAATCGGAGGAACGCCGTATTCTCGGCTGGTTGGTGGCAGGTGTTTCACCCTTTGACCGCGGCGATATGTTCACGTTCCGGTTAGCTACGTTGACGGGAGCGGGACCGTACTTGTACCATCCGTACGTTATCGGAATCCCGTACTCCTGTATGGCGAAATAGGCTAACTTGTTGAACTTGATATCGTCGACATCGTCCTCCTCGTATCCCATGTCAGACATGGCGATCTCTATCCCTTCGCGTATATCTTCCAGAGCATCATCCTCTTCGCCTAACGTAACCATGGCTAAGACGTGTACGAAATCCAGCTAATTATTCTTTCTGTTAGATGACGGATAGGCACCCGACTGTGATGAACACAACCCGCAAAGAGTACGGGACAGACGGACGGTAACGACCTCCCAAAACCGCCCTGAACCCTTCCGTGGACACCGCCGGTTCGTGGGTTCCCGACAGCCTGACGCTTGACATCCTCCCCCGCCTAAAGTCGGGTGAATCCCACGTTGGGAATTTAAGGTTTCCAACCGACACAACCTTATCAGGTGTTTCCACCGTTCGCGGTTATATCGGTTCGTGGCAGTGCCAAACAGCCGTTACTCCTACCTTCCGTAAGAAGATTCGGAGTCATCTTTTTCACCGTGCTTGATGGGAGTTTTACAGTACACCTTTCAGGATGCACCTTCACAACCTCTTTCGGATACTGTCTCGTTGCTTCGAGCGGACAAGCCGCCTCCGTAGGTCAGTTAACCTAACTACAACTAAATTCCTGATTATATTAACACTAACGGTTAGTTGAATCGTTCGACGGATTCATAACCCGTTCAGAAATCGAAGGTTTCTGAGTAAGCAAATCCCTGATTTGCATACACCTAAAGGCGGGTGTATTCTCCTGTACTATCTATAACCCCCTACCGTCTCAGATCGCCGTACATCCGGATGCGGAGAGGTACACGCGAGAACGGTATACAGCTAAAGGAACGCGCCGACGAACCCGACGAGAAGATAGACCGCAGACGGAATTCAGAACTTCAGAACCGACCCAAGCCCCTCCTTGCTGACCGTCTCCCCTTCGGACAAGTCTTCGATTCCGGAAAGGACATCCTCCGGAAGCTTGTCGTCCTCGACTTCGGACTCGCGGTAGGACTCAGACATCTTACCTCAGATAGGGTTCACTCACAGATAACAGTTTGGCTTGTCGGAGAGCTACCGGAAGCCGTCGACGGCTGAACCGCGAGCGACGCAGGAGCGAGCGTTCGTTTTTGATCCAGATTTTTGCGAGGAGAGGTGAGCGAGCGCCGCGAGCGAACCCGACGAAGTAAAAAGGTGGGCTTACTCGTACTCTATCGTCGCGGGCGGCTTATGCGTCACGTCGTACGCGACACGCGCGACGTTCGGTAACGTCCCCGTAATCTTCGACTGTATACGCTGAAGCGTCTCCCAGTCGAGGTCTATCGCCTGCGCCGTCATACCGTCGCGCGACTCGACGGCGCGCACCACCACAATCCATCCGTGTACGCGTTCGTCGCCCTTGACACCGGTTCCCTGACCGACCACGGCGGCGAGCGCCTGCCAAGGCTCGTACCCCTCAACCTCGTCCTCGACGACGGCGTTCGCCTCGCGTGCGACCTTTAGCTTCTCCTCCGTCACCTCACCGACCACACGTATAGCGAGTCCCGGACCCGGATACGGCATACGTTCGCTTATCGCAGGAGGCAGGTCGAGTTCGCGCGCGACCTCACGCACCTCGTCCTTGTACAGTTCGCGCACCGGCTCCACGATACCGTCGAACTCTATGACATCGGGGAGACCTCCGACGTTGTGGTGCGACTTGATGTTACCCTCCGACTCGACGCGGTCGGGGTAGATAGTCCCCTGTACGATATGGTCGGCGTCAACGTCGCGCGCCACCTCCTCGAAGACACGTATGAACTCCTCGCCGACGGCGCGGCGTTTCTCCTCAGGGTCGACGACGCCTTCGAGTGAGCCGAGGAAACGGTCGCGTGCGTCGACGACGCGGAACGAGTCCATGTAGTCGAACGTCTCGCGTACCGTCTCCGTCTCGCCCTTGCGCATAAGTCCGGTGTCGACGTAGACGGGCGTGATCCTGTCGCCGACCGCCTCGTACGCGAGCGTCGCGCAGACAGACGAGTCGACACCGCCCGAAAGCGCCATTATCGCCTTGCCGTCACCTATCTCGTCGTCTATCTCCTCTACAGCCTCGTCTATGAACCTCTTCGCGTCGACCATCTACGCCACCTCCTCGACGTTGACGGCTTCTTCCTCCCTCTCGACCGCCGCGCCCACGAGTCCCACAAACGGAGGCGACGGCTTTCCGGGACGCGACCTGAACTCAGGATGGAACTGGGTGCCGACGAAGAACGGATGGTCGGGTAGTTCGAGTATCTCCATACGTGTACCCGACGCAGACCTTCCTGAAAACACCATCCCTTCGTCTTCGAGGCTCTCTATGTAGTCGGGGTTGACCTCGAAACGGTGGCGGTGGCGCTCTACGACGGACTCCGCGCTGTACAGTTCGCGCGCAACGGTTCCGTCGTCTATAACCGTCTCCTTGTCGCCGAGACGCATCGTACCGCCGAGGTTCTCTATGTCGTACTGTTCGGGCAGAAGGTCGATGACTGGATGCTGTGTCCCTTCGTCTATCTCCGACGAATGCGCGCCTTCGAGACCCGCGACGTTACGCGCGTACTCGATGACAGCCATCTGAAAGCCGAAACACAGACCGAGGAAGGGCACGCCGTTCTCGCGCGCGTAACGCACCGCGTCTAGCTTACCTTCCGTACCGCGCTCTCCGAACCCACCGGGTACGACGAGCGCGTCGGCGGATTCGAGACGCGCAAAGTCGTTCTCGTCCATACGGTCGGTCTCGACCCAGTTCGTCTCGACCTCGACGTTGTGACGTAGACCCGCGTGCTTCAGCGCCTCGTAGACCGAAAGGTAGGCGTCCTCGAAGTCGTACTTGCCTGCGAGGGCGACCTCGACAGTACCCTCCTGTTCCTGCGTCACCACGTCGCGCCACCCCGTGTCGTCCGCGCGACGTTCGACGCCGAGTTTGTCCATCGCGTACGTGTCGAGACCCTCGTCTTCGAGAAACAGGGGTACGTGGTAGATGTCGTCTACATCGGGTGCGGAGATAACGGCGTCTTCGGGGACATCGCAGAAGAGCGATATCTTCTCGCGCGTCTCGTCCTCAAGCGCTTCGTCCGAACGTCCGACAACTATATCCGGATGAAGACCTATCTCACGTAGCTCCTTCACGCTGTGCTGTGTCGGCTTCGTCTTCTGCTCTCCGTTGTTCGTAACGGGTACGAGCGTGACGTGTATCAGAAGGAAGTCTTCGTCGTCCTGTTCGTTACCCATCTGCCTCACGGCTTCGAGGAAAGGCATCCCCTCGATGTCGCCCACCGTACCGCCGAGTTCGACGAGACAGACGTCGTGTCCCTCACCGCAGTCACGTATACGTTGCTTGATCTCGCGCGTCACGTGTGGTATTATCTGGACGGTCTTACCGAGGTAGTCTCCCGACCGCTCGCGCTCTATAACGCTCCTGTAGACCTTACCCGTCGTGACGTTGTGCTTCGACGTCATCTCCGTGTCGAGGTACCTCTCGTAGTTTCCGAGGTCGAGGTCGACCTCAGCGCCGTCCTTTAGGACGTAGACCTCGCCGTGTTCGTACGGGTTCATCGTACCCGCGTCGACGTTGAGGTACGGGTCTATCTTGACCGCCGTCACGTCCAACCCCGCGTTCTTGAGCAGACGACCGAGCGATGCCGCCGTGATACCCTTACCGAGTCCGGACATTACGCCGCCCGTGACGAAGACGAACCTAGGAGAGTTCTTTGGCATACTACCTCTAAACGAAGCCGTCTCAAATCCCTTGCGGTGTGAGGTAGTTTTTTGTTTCGAGAGCGCCTAACCCTTTTCAGATGTCGGGTAACACGAAGACCCTTGCCGACCCCGTATCGGTTCTCGACTCTCTTGGGGACGAGTACAGCGCACGTATACTGTCGGCGCTCACCGACGAGGAGATGAGCGCCAAGAGGATAAGCGAAGAACTCGGTATCCCTATAGCCACGGTCTACAGACGTATAGAAGACCTCGACGAGGCGGGGCTTATAGAGTTCGAGGGCAAGGCGTTGACGCAGGACGACAAACGCGTCAAGGTCTACCGCTCGTACGTCGACGAACTACGTATACAGTTCGAACCCGACGAGCCACAGGTCGAGATGAAACGGTATTCGGAGGCGCAGAGAAGCATAGACGAAGCATGGAAGAGGATAAAGAGATGACTGACACAGACGACGACAGAATAAAGACGGGTATCGACGGACTCGACTCCATACTCAACGGCGGTCTACGTAGGAACTCGACGGTTCTCGTAAGCGGTAACCCCGGCACCGGGAAGAGCATACTCGGTGCGCAGTACCTCGATCACGGCGTCCGCGAGCACGGGGAGGGCGGCGTCTACCTTACGTTCGAGGAGACACAGGAGGACGTTATAGAGGCGGCGGAGTCGATAGGTATGGAGGAGTGGAGGGAGCATGTCGAAAACGACGACATAATCGTCTACGACAAGATGGATCTGCTTGAGGAAACCGACTTCTCACAGTCGTTGGTGCGTATACTCGACGACATCGACTCCGACTCTTACAGCCGTCTCGTTATGGACTCGCTCACCATGTTCCAGATGTTCTTCGAGAGCGAACAGGAGAAACGCACCTACCTACTGAAGCTAATCGACATACTCAAACACAACGGGTTCACGTCCCTCCTCGTACAGGAGTCTCAGGAGACGTTCCCCGACCGCGACATAGGTCTTGAAGAGTTCCTGACCGACGGCAACATCTACCTCGCACAGACACCGACCAAGTCTGGCACGAACCGTTACATATGGGTTGCGAAGATGCGTAAGCAGGAGATAAACACCCATGTCTTCCCCATGGAGATAGGCGACGGGGGTGTACGCATCCACGACAACGCCGCGGAGTTCTCGTACATGAGCGGCGAGGATGTCGATATGGGGAACGAACCCGGCGGCGGAAGGGGGGGTCTGTAGGCTCACAGCCGTCGATATAAGCGGGAGGCACGAGCGCGACGGACGTTACCTCATGGTCTGTGCCGCCGTCGGTGTCGAGACGAAGGCTGACGCCGTCGATGCTGTCGGTGCGATGGAGTTCGACGTTCTCGATACCGAACGCGAACCACGTTTCGAGGTCGTCGTCGACACCGTCTCGCGCGCCGTCTCACGTCTCGACTCCGACGCCACCGTCGTCGCCGAGAAGGGCGAGTTCTACAACAAGCCCGACTGGATCGTCGAGGGCGCTCTCGGAACAGGGTTCAAGTACGTGGAAACCATAGGAGAACGTAAGGCAGTAGGGGTTGCACACCACGCGGCGTACGCCGTACGCAACCTGCTGTTGAGACACGACATATGAGAAACGATACCGCCGTACTCGTCAAACGTGTTGATTCGGGCGAGGACGCGTCGCTCGACGAGATACGTGACCTCGCGCGCGCCGCAGGGTACGACATCGTCGGCGAGGTGACGCAGTCGCGCCAACAGGACTCGGCGTACGAGATAGGGCGCGGAAAGGTCGGGGAACTCCGCGCGCTCGTCGAACGCGTCGACGCCTCGAAGGTTGTATTCGACAACGAACTCGGACCGTATCAGGTCTACAACCTCGGAAACGAGATAGGCGTCGAGGTCGACGACCGTTTCACGCTCATACTCGAAATCTTCGGCGACCGTGCAGGTAGCCGTAAGGCTCAGCTACAGGTCGAACTCGCCGAGCTAAAGTACGAACTCCCGCGCGCCGACGCAAAGGCGAACCTCGCAAACCGCGACGAACGCCCCGGCTTCATGGGTCTGGGTGAGTACGACGAGAAGAGGAAGAGCGACATGGAGGATCGTATCTCACGTATACGCGACGAACTCGGCTCGTTGAGCGAACGTGACGAGGCGTGGCGGCGCGAGCGTCGGCGCTCCGGCTTCGAACTCGTCGCTCTCGCGGGCTACACGAACGCGGGTAAGTCTACGCTCATGCGGTCGCTCGCCGACGTTGACGAAGCCTCCAACCATCCCGACATAGACGACACAGCCGAGTCGCGTAACGAGCTTTTCACGACTCTCGGTACGACGACACGTCGGATGGACGTACCGGGACGGAACGTCCTTCTGAGCGACACCGTCGGCTTCATATCCGACCTTCCGCACTGGCTCGTACAGAGCTTCGAGTCGACGCTTGACGAGGTGTACCTCGCCGACCTCGTACTCCTCGTCGTCGACGCCTCCGACCCCGTTGAGGAGATGCGTGAGAAGCTCGTTACGTGCCACGATACGCTCTGGGAACGCGTCGAAGCGCCCGTGGTGACAGTCCTAAACAAGGCGGATCTTCTCGACGAAGACGAACTCGCCAAACGTGTCGAGGCTGTCAGGTACCTCGCACCCGACCCTGTCGTCGTGAGCGCCGTCGAGGGCGACAGCCTCGACGAACTTGTGGGACGCGTAAAGGACGAGCTACCCGACTGGGAACGCGAGACGGTCGAGCTACCGATGTCGGACGACGGTATGAGCACAGTCTCGTGGCTCTACGACACCGCCGAGGTTCTCGACGTTGAGTACGGCGAACGTATACGCGTTGAGTTCAAGGCGCGTGACGAGATAATCGCAAAGGCGCGTAACCGTTCTCCGCTCGAAACCGAGACGGTCGCCGCGCGGTGAGACGCGCGCGGATAACGAAAGCCGTTTTGCGCTCCCCTGCGTACACTTCCCTGTGAGTCCCAACACGAGCAACGTTATGGGCGTCGCCCTGATCGTCTTCGGAGCCGCGCTCGCCGTCACAGCGGGGTCGTCGGGCGACACGACGGCTGTCGTCCTCGGCTTCATCGGTGCCGTCGCCCTGTTCTACATGGGTATCGGTCTGTACTCGCGCGGGAACACCGACGAGGAGACGTTACACGAAACCGAGGAGACGACCAAACGTTCGACGCTCCACCGCACCTCGTCGTACGTCGCAGGCGTCGCCGCGTTAGTGGCACTCGCGGGCTTCGTCTCCGCCACGGCGTCGGGCGAGTCGCTCGCCGTACGCGGCGTCTTCGGCGTCGTCTTCCTTTACACGCTCCCCGTCTCCGTACGTCTCTGGAGACGCTCCTCCGGCGACGACCCATCCACCCCGGAGGAAGCCGCGTAAGCTTATTGTCGCTACGGCGCACCTTAGGTCTATGAAAGCGACCGCAGTTGCTCATCCGATACAGGGAGTCGTAAAGTACCACGGTCTCCGTGACGACGAACTCCGTATACCGTACCACGACTCCGTCTCCGTCTGCACCGCGCCTTCGCATACGCGTACGACGGTTGAGTTCGGCTACGAAGAAGACTCCTTCACGGTCGACGGCGAGGAACTCGTCGAAGGAGTCGAACGTGCGCAACGTATACTCGACAAGGTTCGTGAACAGACGGGCGTCTCGTCGGGTGCACGCGTCGTATCCGAGAACTCTTTTCCCTCAAACGTCGGTCTCGGCGCTTCTTCGTCCGGCTTCGCCGCGCTCGCGTACGCCGCTCTCGAAGCCACCGACGGCGACACGTCCGTCAGGAACGCGTCCGCCGTCGCACGTCGCGGCGCTACGAGCGCGGCGAGGAGCGTAGCAGGAGGCTTCGCGCGTCTCCACACGAGCGACAAGGACGACCGTTGCTACGCCGAACGCCTCGACGACGGCTTCGGTGACGAGCTACGGATCGTCGTAGGTCTCGTGCCCGAGCATAAACATACTGCCAAGGCGCACGAAGAAGCCGAGGCGTCGCATATGTTCGACGCACGTCTCGCGCACGTCCACGGCGCTCTCGCCGAGTCGGAGCGCGTAATCGCCGACGGCGACTTCGAAGCCACCTTCTCTCTCGCCGAACGCGACTCTCTTTCGCTCCTCGCCACGACCATGACGGGACCCGCCAACTGGTTCTACTGGAAGCCCCAAACCGTCGCACTCCTCGAACTCGCCCGCGACCTACGTAACGACGGCGTACCCGTCTACTTCTCGACCGACACGGGGGCGACGGCGTACCTCAACACTACGGTGGCGCACGCTGACCGTGTAGCCGAAGCCGTCGAATCGCTCGGTGTCGGATCGCATATCTGGGAGGTCGGCGGTTCTGCGCGTACCTCCGAGGAACCCCTCTTCTGATGAACCCCGACGAACTCCGCGTTTCGATGCCGTCCGCCGTCCGCGGTACCGCCTACCTCAACACGGGCGCTTCGGGTCCGTCGCCGCGTCCCGTACGTGACGCCATGGAAGAAGCGCTCGACGCCCACGCCGAGGCGCATCTCGACAGCCCGTACATGTACGAGTCACGTGTCGCGTCCGAGACACGCGACGCCGTCGCATCTTTCGTAGGCGCACCTCCCGAACGCGTCGCGCTCACGTCGAACACCACCAACGGAATCAACACAGTCGCCGACTGCTTCGATCCCGATGGCGACGACACGGTCGTAACGACGGCGCTCGAACACCCCGCGGGCGTCCTGCCGTGGCAACGTCTCGCCGAGACACGCCGAACCAACGTCCGCACCGTACCCGCGGCGACCGACGGTGACGGACTCGATCGGGACGCGTACAAGGACGCAGTCGACGGTGCGGCGCTCGTCTGTCTTAGCTCCGTCTCGTGGTACGGCGTCTCAGTTCCTGTCGCCCAACTCGTTGACGTGGCACATGACACGGGCGCGTCGGTGGTTGTCGACGCCGCACAGTCGGTCGGCGTTGAGGACGTGGACGTTACCGACTGGGGGGCTGAGTACGTCGCCTTCCCGGCGCACAAATGGTTGCTCGGTTCTTGGGGCGCGGGGTTCCTGTACGTCGCATCCGACGCCCCGTCCGACGGACAGGAACGCGTCGGCTACAAGAGCACCGTCTCCCCCAACGACTCCCCGACTCTCCACGACGACGCACGTAGGTTCGAGGTATCGACGTCGTCTCCGTCCGTCCTCGCGGGTGCACGCGCCGGTGTCGAGACCGTACGTTCGGTCGGTCTGAAGACGGTCGAGAAACGCGTCTCGTCGCTCACCGACCGTCTTGAAGACCGTCTCGGCGACCGTCATCTTACGACGGGCTGTGGTCTCGTCCGTTTCTCCGACCCGACGCCCGAAGGGACAGCCGAACGTCTCAAGAACGAGGGTGTCGTGATACGTTCCCTACCCAACGGCGACCTACGCGCATCGCTCCACGTCTTTAACACGCCGGAGGACGTAGACCGTCTCGCCGAGGCTCTCTGATGTGTACGGTCGTCTTTGCGTACGGTGTCTTCGACGGTGTCGCCGTCGCGTCGAACCGCGACGAGTCGTACGGACGCTCCTACTCGCTACCCGGACGCCGCCAAAACGCCGACGGGTGGAGCTTCGCACCCCGCGACGAACGCGCCGGCGGAACGTGGATAGGCTTCAACGGCGAAGGCGTCTTCGTCACACTGTCCAACCTTCCTGTCGAGAGGGACGACGCACGGTCACGCGGCTCGCTCGTCGACGAACTCCTGCGCGCGCCCTCGGTCGAAAAGGCTCAGCGCGTCCTCCGTAACTCGTACGACCGGTACACGTACGAGGGCTTCAACGTCGTAGTCGCGTCGTCGGACGACTGCTTCGTCGGCGTCAACGACAGCGGTCTCCGCACGGTCGAACCCGACGGTGGAGTACACGTCGTCACCAACTCACCGTTCGACGATCCCGACGAGAAGGCGCGCCGCGTTGCGGAAGCAGTCGACGACCCGCGTCGGTACCACACACCGATCGACTGGCTCGACTCCGTACGTCCCGTCCTCGCCGACCACGACCTCGGCGTCTGTGTCCACGGCGACGGACGCGGTACGACATCCTCCAACCTCGTCTACACAGCGCCCCAAGCCGACGGGTCGTACTGGCTCTTCGCCGACGGCGCACCGTGTGGGACGACGTACAGACGCGTATTCCCCGACCGGGGAAAGAGTTTTAACCTCCGGCGTTGATTACCATGTGAATGGTTACCAAGCCATACGTCAGCCACGGACGCGCGCCTCTCGAAGGGCGCGCACGTCTCGTTTTCGAACGCCTCGGCTACTCGGTAACGTACGACGGCGAAGCACTACGCGCCGAGCGCGACGGTAAGACGGTACGTGTCTACACCGTACAGGACGGCGAACCGCCGCGTCCGAACGGCGCGGACGCCGACAAGTACTGCCTCGTAACACGCGCCGAACGCGCGCCGTCGCTCAAACGCGACGCCGAGAGCCGTCTACCCTCCGACTCCGACTGGGCTGTTATAGGCGTCGAGACGGATGACGACGGCTACTTCGTCGCCTGAACGAGGTCGTCGCGTCCCGCCTCGCGTAGAAGGGCGCGTAGTGAACCCTCGACGCGCTCCTCCGCCTCCTCGTCCGCCCAGACGTTTCTGACGTAGTAGTCGTTCAGGAAGCTGTCGACGTGTTTCTCGCGTGCTTTCTCGACCGCAACCGCGTGGTGGTTCTCGCAGAACTCGACGAAAGCGCGTGCGTTGAACATCTCCGTCTCGTCGGCGTCCTCTGCGAAGTCTTCAAGCAAGTCCTCGTTCCTCCGCCGTGCATCGTCGAAACCCCCGCCGTCAAGCGGAACCTCGTACGCCTCGTCGGCGTCGAAAGCCTCCATGTCGACCACACCGTCCTCGTCGAGCCAGTCGTCGGGGTGGAGGACAAGCGTGCCGTCGTCGCGTACGCGCGCCTCGTATCCCTTCTCGCCCGCGACCTCGTCACGTCTCTCGCGCGCCTCGTTGTCGCCCGAAACCCCGATACGGCTTAGACGCGCCACCTCATCGACCCAGTCGGGGTGTCGGTCGCCGTCGTCCGTCATTCCTCACCCTCGTCCAACGCGACATTCGCCGCCTCGTCCGCCCCCTCGTTCGCCCCGCGCCCGACATGACGTATACCGAAGCCATCGAAGCCCTCCGCCGTCCGGACGACCTCGTCGTGCAGAGGCTTCAGGTTTTCCGCCTTACACCGCCAGTCGCCGCGCACCTGATTGACGACGAGTTCTGAGTCACCGACCGCCTCTACTTCGGTGTATCCGAGTTCGCGCGCTTCGACGAGTCCATGAAGAAGTGCGACGTACTCAGCCTCGTTGTTGGTCGCCTCGCCGATCACCTCGCCGTCGCGTTTCACCACCCCGCTCTCGTCACGGAGAACGTACCCTACGCCGGATCTTCCGGGGTTTCCGCGCGAAGCGCCGTCGAACTCGACAGTCACCGCGCCGCCGCCGTCGGTCAGAAGAGGGACGAGACGTTCGGTGTTACCCGCCATAGACAAGCCGCCGTCATCGTAGACAACAACGCTCCCGCCGAGGTGCGCGCGCCATCCGTCGGTGTGCGTCTCGAACTCCGCGCCCGCGCGTTCGAGAACCCGGCGCGCACCGTTCTCTGTCTTCTTCCGCATACCTCCGTGTACGCGCCCTTTCTTCTACTTCTTTACGAAGATTCCTCCGTCGCACATCCCAGAGTTTAAATGGAGAAGTACGCTCTGTATATATGGTTATCGTATGTCTAACTCAACCCGACAGAGGACGGAGGAAGTCGAAGCCGAATCCGTCGAACAGGAGGAAGCTGAAGGCGAGGATGTTGAAGCCCGGCAGTGCCCCGAATGCGGCTCCGACGAACTCATGTCTGATTCGGAGCGCGCCGAGGTCGTCTGTGGCGACTGTGGACTCGTCATAGAGGAGGACAAGATAGATCCGGGTCCCGAATGGCGTGCCTTCGACCACTCCGAGAACCAAGAGAAGTCACGTGTGGGTGCGCCGACGACAAAGACGATGCACGACAAGGGTCTGACGACGACCATAGACTGGAAGAACAAGGACGCTTACGGGCGGTCTATCTCGTCGGAGAAACGGAGCCAGATGCACCGTCTGAGGAAGTGGCAGGAACGTATACGTACGAAGGACGCGAGCGAACGTAACCTACAGTTCGCGCTTTCGGAGATCGACAGGATGGCGTCCGCCCTCGGCGTTCCGCGCTCCGTACGTGAGGTCGCCTCCGTCATCTACAGGCAGACGCTCAAGGAGGATCTGATACGCGGACGTTCGATCGAGGGCGTCGCCACCTCGGCGCTGTACGCCGCGTGCCGTAAGGAGGGCATACCGCGTTCGCTCGAAGAGATCTCGGAGGTCTCGCGCGTCGACCGCAAGGAGATCGGGCGCACCTACCGTTACATATCGCAGGAACTCGGCTTGGAGATGGAGCCTGTCGACCCCAAGAAGTACGTACCGCGTTTCTGCTCCGAACTCGGTCTTCCCGAAGAGGTTCAGTCGAAGGCGAGCGAGATTATCGACACGACCTCCGAGAAAGGTCTTCTAAGCGGCAAGTCGCCGACGGGCTTCGCCGCCGCGGCGATCTATGCGGCGTCGCTCCTGTGTAACCAGAAGAGGACTCAGAGGGAGGTTGCTGAGGTTGCGAACGTCACCGAGGTCACTATACGCAACCGGTATCAGGAGCAGATGGAAGTTATGGGACTTCAGTAGGCGCAGGCGCACAAAGAATTTGGGCGGCGGAACTGTTCCTTCGGTATGCTCAGACGCGGCTTTCTCGCCTCCGCCGGCGTCGTCTCGACGGGCTGTCTCAGTCAGTTCGGCTTCGGCTCCGGACGCGCCCTACAGCTTAGACGCGTTAACCCCGTCGAACAGTACGCGGCTTCGACCGGCGAACTCGACGCAAGGGAGCGCGACGCCGTCGAAGCGACCGTCGACGGAGGTAGCTATACCGTCTACGGTGCCGACCCGCGACCGCCTTTCCACGAGGTTCGGTACGTCGAACACGACGGTGTTTACTACAGTGTCGAGACGGACGAAACGGAGACACGTACCATGAACAGAGACATCCTACGCGCCGAACGCGTCAACGGCACACCGACGGAGGACGCCGTCGAACCCGACGCGTACGGCGACGACCGCGGTACTGTGGTACGCGCGTACCGGCGTGCGGCGTATCCGGAACCCGACTCGCCGGTACCCGACTTCGTTCCCGTGCGTTCGCCTCCGAACGAGACTGAGCTACTCCCCGAACCCGAACACAGGTACGTGGTTGTCGGTGACTCCGTCGTCTACCGTCTCTCGGCTGAGGAGCGCCAACTTGAGGAAAGAGGATTCGACGTGACGACCGAGCGTGTTGCCGATAACGACGCCCAACTTCGGCGGCGCATCGATGAAGAAAAAGCCGTCGCCATCGACGCCGACTAACTTCCCGACGAACAGCGGCGTGTCCTCGACGCCGCCGAAACGGGTTCGTACACCGAGCCGTCAGGCGGATCGGACGCTCTCGATGCCGTACTGGAACGGATAGACGGCGGCGACCTGATACGGTACCGCGGTGACTACTACGACCCGAACGTCGCGGGACCCTGAGGCAAGACTTATTCGTTGTAGGGACGGTTTTCGGATATGGCAGAGATACGTGTCTTCGTCTTCTTTTCGGGCGGCGCGAGCGGCTTCCGTTATCTCGCCGACGACGACCCGTTGTATGGCGAAGCCTACGAGGTCGTGGGCGGCTTTACAGACTCGCCCGACGCGCCGGGTGTCGACGTTCTCCGCGAACGCGGCGTGCCCGCCGAGACGAACGACCTCGAAGCCTTCTACGCCGAACGCGGCGCGCCGACGACCGACCTCGACGTACGCGAGGAGTTCGACGCGGAGACGCGCGAACTCGTCGAGCCTTACGAACCCGACGTTGTCGTCCTTTCGGGCTACATGCGTATACTCACCGCGCCCGTCGTCTCTGCGTTCCCGATCGTCAACGTCCACCCCGCCGACCTGCGCGTCGAGGACGACGGCGAACGCGTCTACACGGGCTTCGACGCCGTGCGCGACGCCGTACTCGCCGGAGAGGAGGAGACACGGTCGTCCGTCCATCTCGTCACCGAGGACGTGGACGACGGCTCCTTGCTCGTTGTCTCGCGCCCGTTTCCCGTCGAACGCGGTATGGTCGAGACGTTACGCAAACGCGACGGTGAGGCGCTCGACGGCTACCTTGACGCGCATCAGGAGTGGATGAAGTGGGACGGCGACGGTCCCGCGCTCGCAAAGGTGCTCGAACTCGTCGCCGACGGACGCGTCGACTTAGAGACGGGCGAGGTCGACGGAGAGGACGCGCCTTTCGTGATGTCGCGTTAGAATTCACGTACCTTCTCCGCAGTCTCCCGAAACAGACCGTCTAAGATTTCGGGCGTCGTCGGATGGTACGCGCGGTGTGGCAGGTCGCGGACATCCAGACCGAGTTCGACGACGACCTGCATCGTCTTCGCCATGGCGTCTGCGTGGTAATGTAGAGCCTGCCATCCGAGGACGGTACCGTCGTTCGCGTCGACGACGAGCTTTGCGCGTCCGTGCGGCACGTCCTTGGTCTTAAACACGCCGTCGCTCGCGGCGTCGCGCTCGGCGACGACGTAGTCGACGCCGCTCTCGCGTGCCTCTTCCTCCGTCATACCCAGACGCGCGAACGGGTAGACGCCCGCGCCCGTGAACGTCACGCGGTGTTTGGTGAAGCCGTACCTGCGCGGTTCGCGTCCCTCCTTCTCGGCGATGATGTTCTCCGCGGTGTGGTAGCCTTCTTCCTTTGCTACGTGAAGTATAGGCTCGCGTCCGTTTAGGTCGCCGACGGCGTAGACGCGCGGGTTGTCACGCGCGCGGAGCGTACCGTCTACCCAGTCGCCCGTGGGTTCGACGCCGGCGTTTTCGAGACCAAGACCTTCGACGTTCGGCTTTCTGCCTGTAAAGAGGTAAAGATCGTCCGCCTCTATGACGTGCTCCTCGCCTTGGTAGAACTCGTCCGAACCGATTCCGCTCTCGCTTTCGTCGCCGACCTCGACGTGCAGACGCACGCCTCCGTCTTCAGTCGGTTCGAGGCTTTGCTCGTACGTGTGTGTCAGAACCTCGACGCCGAACTCGTCGCGGTAGAGTTCCAGAAGCTCGCGCCCGAATCCGTCGTCGGCGTAGTCGAGGGGCGCGGCGTCGTGCTCTATCACGGTCAGGTCGACGCCTGCTTCTGCGAGGTACGGCACCATCTCCATCCCCGTCGTTCCGAACCCCATGACGACACCCGTGTCGCCGAACGAACGTGCGTCGAGAACGTCGTCGCTCGTCATGTAACCGACATCCTCGATCCCCGGAAGATCGGGGACGTTTACGGACGAACCCGTTGCGACGACCACCCGATCGACATCGTACTCGTCTCCGCCCGCCTCCACCGTCGTGTCGTCCACCACCCGCGCCGTCTCGCGGACGAACTCGACGTCGTCGCGCTCAGCCATGGTATGAACCGCGTCGCGTCTATGCTCGGCGAAGCCCAGAACGTGGTCGTCCTTCCGGTCGACAACCTCGTCGAGGTCGAGTTCGTGCGCCTTACCTGTCAGCCTCTCGTCCGCGCGCGCCTGATAACGGTGCGCCGCCCCCGAAAGAACCTCCTTAGACGGCATGCATCCGCGTAGTATACAGAGACCGCCGCCGGGTTCGCCGTCGTCGAAAAGGACGAGACTGATACCGTCGGCGTCGACCAGCCCCTCGGCGACCGCTACACCCGCGCTTCCGTACGCTCCTATGACAGCTACCTTCATAGTTGCTAAAAGGTGCGCGCGCCCTATTAGGCTTCGCGTCTTTGCGAGGACAACGCACGCCCGCAGTCCTACTTCTAAACCGTTATACGCGTAGAACACCTCGCACCGTACGATGGAGCTACACGAGTCGGCTTTCGGCTTCGAGATAGACCGTATCGTCGACGAGATCGAAGATCGTGGATGCGACAAGGTGGGTCTACAGTTCCCTCAGGGTCTCAAACGCAGAGCGACGACGGTCGTCGACACACTCGAAGACCGAACCGACGCGCGTTTCTACGTCTCTGGCGACCCGTGTTACGGAGCGTGCGACCTCGATGAATGGCTTATGCGTAACACGGAGATCCTCGTCCATTTCGGACATTCGCCTATCGAGGACTCGAAGGACGTGCTCTACGTCAAGTCGCGTTCGGACGCGCCTATCGAGGGTATAACGCGTGAGGCGACCGAGGAACTCGACGCCTCTGAACCCGTCTGTCTCGTCACGACCGCACAACACTCACACGTCTTCGAAGAGGCGCGCGAACTCCTCGTCGACGAGGGCTTCGAGGTCGTATCGTCGGGCGGAGGAAACAGGCTCGAAAACGAGGGACAGGTTCTCGGCTGTAACTACACGTCGGTCGTACCCGAAGCGCCGCAGGTACTGTACCTCGGAGGCGGCGACTTCCACCCCGTCGGACTCGCGATGGATCACCCCGACAAGCTTCTCGTCGTCGCCGACCCCGTCAACGACAAGGTACACGAGGTTGACGGAGAGAAGTTCATACGACAGAGGTACGCCGAGATCTCACGCGCACGCGATGTCGATCCCGACCGCTGGGGCGTCCTTCTGTCGACCAAGATAGGACAGCGCCGCGAGGAGATAGCCCAGTACATACTCGACAACTACGACGACACCTACCTCATAACGATGGACGAGGTGACACAGGATCGCCTTCTACATTTCGACGCCGATGCGTACGTCAACACGGCGTGTCCGCGTATCACCACCGACGACGGACCCCGTTACAACGACCCGGTTCTGACGCGCACCGAGTTTGAGATCGCCGTCGGGGAACGCGACTGGGACGAACTCTCCTTCGATACCTTCCACGGCGCGTGGTGACGGCGCGTCACGACGACCCCGCACCGCGAAGTAAGAAGAAGCCTCAGCCCGCCGCCCTGTACTCGCCGTGTTTTACGCCTATCGCAACCATCACAGCGCCGAATATAGCCATCGAAGGCGCGACCATCATCAGAACGATGTCTGTCGGCATCACCTGCATACCGACGAGCGCCCCTACACCGGCGGCTATCAGAACCACGAACAGTCCCGCTGTTATCTTTTCGTCGAACTCCATACGTCCAAAACGCCCCGCGCCGGCTTAACTTTGGCGTCTACTTGACGCGCTCCTGTAACACGGTGGGATGCGACGCATCGACGCCCTCGACGCTGTCGACCTCGTCGGCGAGCGTCTCACGTAGTGACGAGTTGTCGTTTGTAACGACCTCGGCGAGCAGGTCGTGGTCGCCGCTACTGATGTAGAGCTTACGTACAGGCTCTATACGCTTCAAAGACTCGACGACACCCAGGAAACGGTCGCTCTCGGCGTCGATACCCACGAGAGAGACGGTGCGCCCCCCCATCTTCTTGGGGTCGACCTCTGCGCTGTATCCGAGTATCGTCCCCTCGTCTTCGAGTTCGCGTATGTACTTACGTACGGTCGGCTTGGAAACCCCGACAGCGTCGGCTATCTCCCCGTACGACGCCTTCGCGTCCTCCTCCAGCACCTCAAGTATCTCCGCTTCCGTCGAGGACTTGCTCACATACGTCTCTTTGCGTTGCTGTTAAAAATAGTTTGCGAACCGAAAAGCCGGTCGGACGGCTTGAACCGGGACAGGAGCCGTTTTCCGAGGTTCATTACGACCGTTCCGGCTTTCGCCGGATTCACGAACGGCGTTTGGCACGCCGTCCGTTACTTGGTCTTCTCATCCGCCTTCCACTGAGCGCGGCGACGCGACGTTGTTCACGGTACGCCGTCGCCCTCAGAGGGGGGCGAAGCCCTCGACCGAAGCCGTGGGCGAACCCCTTCGCTTCTCCTGAGAACCTTATCTCCTCGTCGCCCGTCGAAGGGCGGTTCGGTTTTTAGTTCTCAGACCTTACCGACACGTCCCGGCGAACCGGGGACGCGCCGACAGAGGGCCGTCCCGTATGCTCCCGTCGACCGGATCTATACATATATCATGGAAGATAATAAACTTTTTGCCGGTGGGTCTCGACGGCGCGACACGTAAGCCCTATTGGCACGAGACGCGTCTCTCCTCCGTGAACTGCTCGCTATGCGACGAGGACGCCGTACTGCGTCAGGCGTACAGCGGAAAGCACGTCTGCGAGACGCATCTGTACGAGAGCGTGGAGTCGCGCGTAAAGTCGAGGGTGCGCGAGGACGATCTGCTCGAAGGCGACGAGCGGTGGGTCGTGGGTCTTAGCGGCGGCAAGGACTCGTCCGTCCTACTCGACGTTCTCGCGCGGACGTTCGACGAGAACCCGTCGGTCGAGATTATCGCCCTCACGCTCGACGAGGGTATCGCCGGGTACCGCGACGACGCTATCGAGGCGTCGCGCCGGCTCACCGACGATCTCGGCGTGCGTCACGAGGTCGCCGAGTTCGAGGACGAGTTCGGTGTGCGTGTCGACGGCGCTGTTTCGGAGGCGGAAGGAAAGCCGTGCTCCTACTGCGGCGTCTTCAGACGGACGGCTCTCAACCGTCACGCCGAGGAACTCGGCGCTACGAAGCTTCTCATGGGGCACAACCTCGACGACGTTGCGGGGACGGCGCTGATGAACTTCCTCGACGGCGGCGTCGACCGTATGGCGCGCCACTACAGGGCGTCGCTCTCTACGGAGGAGACCGACGAGTTCGTGCGGCGTGCGAAGCCGATGCGCGACATCCCTGAGAAGGAGGTCGCCGTCTATGCACAGCTAAAGAGCCTGCCCGTCTACCTCGAAGAGTGTCCCAATGCAGAAGGCGCGACACGGCGCGACGTACACGAGACTCTCATCGAGTTCGAGCGTGACCGTCCGGGTACGCGTCACTCTATCGTCTCGGCGTACGAGGAGATAGCTTCCCAGCTCGACTGGAACGAAGCCGATGTCGGCGCGTGCGACAGATGCGGCGAACCCACATCGGCGGAGAACGATCTCTGCCGCGCGTGTTCGATGCGCTCTGAGGTCGCGGATTAGGATCGATACAACAGCGTTATTATACCGACCGCTCAAACCGACGGTACGGTGGAGCAAGAGAACGGTTGGGTGAAGGTCTACCGTGGTAGGACAGCCGTCCGTGTGGGAACTCCAGCCGCGGATACCGTTTTGACGGGGTTGACGCAGGCTTCCGTCGCCGTTACGCCGGCGATCGGCGCAGGAGGCTGATATGGAGGCGTATACCCTCGCACTCTGGGCGGGCGCTTTGTCGATGTTACTCGGTACAGCCGTCTACCTATGGCTGGGTAGGAACGTCGCCGTGTACGAACAGAGCTTCTTTGTAATATCTATCTCGATCACGGTGATAGCCGCGACGGCTTACCTCGCCATGGCTCTCGGAACGGGACGTGTCACGGTCGGCGGCGAGGAGGTTCTTATCGCGCGGTACATCGACTGGATACTGACCACGCCGCTCGTCGTCGTCCTCCTCGGTCTCGTCGCCAACGCGAGCAGACGCCTCATCGTCACCCTCGTTGTCGTCGATATCTGCATGATGATCACCGCCACGCTCGGCGCGCTCACCCCGTCGCTCTCCGCCACAGCCGTCTGGTTCGGCGTCGGTTCCGTGGCGTACCTGATCTTCCTGTACCTCGTTCTCGGCTCGCTCTCCTCCGCCGTGACCGAGATGCCCGACGCTGTCTCCGACGTATACACGACTCTCCGTAACCTCACGGTCGTCGTATGGAGCCTCTACCCCGTCGTCTGGCTACTCGGGGGTAACGTCCTCGGCGTCGTACCGTCGCTCGCAGAAGGCGTAGCCTTCGTCGTTCTCGACATACTGTCGAAGGTCGTCTTCAGCTACATACTCCTGAGTAGCCATGAGACGCTCCGTGTCTACGGCTTCTACGGAGCCGAACGCGACCGTGTCGTATCTTCGTCCCCGATGGATTCGGACGCCTCCCGCGAAGCCGACGGCTGAGACGCGTCTGTCCGCCGTTTCGTGAAGAAGGATGGACTCCGCAAAAAGGCTCAGGCTACCTTATAACGTCGACATCCACGCTGTTCTTCTCGGGCTTGTCGCGTCCGCCGTCGCTCGTTCCGAACGTCCCCTCGTCCGACGAACCTTCCGCGTTCGCGCCGCGTTCCTCGGCGTCGGAGAACATCGAGTCGGCGGTCGGCGTCTTGTCGTCGTCCATGCTCGCCCCGCTCTTGGCACCGTCGCCACCGAGAACCTGCGACGAGTCGACGCCCGTCATTATCGCCATGACACGTACCTTGCCCTCGTACTCCTCGCGTATACGCGCGCCCCAGATGACGTTTGCGCGCTCACCGAGGCGCTCCGTGATGTTCTGTGCCACACCCTCCGCCTCGCCGAGCGTCAGGTCGGGACCGCCCGTGATATGTACGAGGCTACCCGTCGCCCCGCGGTAGTCGACATCGAGAAGCGGATGGTTAAGCGCGTCCTCGACCACAGCCTTCGACTTGTCGCGCTCCTGCGTCTCGCCGACGAGCATGACCGCGACGCCGCCTTGGTTCATGATCGTCGTCATATCGGCGTAGTCGAGGTTGATCAGCGACGGCTGTGTGATAGTCTCGCTTATCCCCTTGACCGTCTCTGCGATAATCTGATCCATCACCGAGAACGCCTTGCTGATAGGGAGGTTAGGGACGTAGTCGAGCAGACGGTTGTTGTCGAGCACGATCGTTGAGTCCGCCTCGCTCCGGAGGTTCTCTAACCCCTCGTGCGCCTTGTCGGTACGTGCGCGCTCGACGTCGAAAGGCATGCTGACCATGCCGACGACGATACCGCCCTGCTCCTTGGCTATCTTCGAAACGACGGGCGCGGCACCCGTGCCTGTACCTCCGCCCATCCCCGCGGTTACGAAGCACAGGTCGACGCCTTCGAGTATGTCCTTGAGCGTACCGCGCGCCATCTCGGTCGCACGTTTACCCATCGACGGGTCGCCGCCAGCACCCAGACCGCTCGTCAGCGACTTGCCGACGAGTATCTTGGTGTCCGCCTCTATCATCTGAAGGTGCTGTTTGTCGGTGTTGACCGCGATTGTTTCAGCGCCCTCGACACCGATGTTGTACAGACGGTTGACGGTGTTGTTACCCGCGCCGCCACAGCCGACGATGACGATGTTGGGGTCGCCGAAGTCATCGGCGTCCCCCATCGACTCCTTCTCGCGTTCGTCGTTTTCGAGCGCGTCCTGTACGATGTCCTCCATCCTAAACCCTCGCTATACGCCTGTTCTCCTTGAGCTTCTCGTGTCCGTCCTTCTCCGTGACCATCGTCCGCACCGCGGCGCGTATCGCCTCGCTCCTGTTAGGGAACTCTCCTTCTTCAACGAGCGCTTCTACCGCCTTTACTTGCTGTTCCGGTATGCGTAGTGTTACCCTTTCCATACGTACCACCTTTGAGGCTCCCGGGTCAGTATTTAGCTTTCGTACGCGTGACTTGACCCAGTGTCACACGCGTTGTAAGACGTTTGTCTTACAGATTACGTGTTAAGATGCGGAGCTAATAAAACTTTGGGCGAAACGTATGACAAAACGTCCGGGAGCCGAGGACACAATACCTAAATTATACGCGTCGGTCATATTTTTTGTCTTACTCACCGCTCAACGCGTGGCTCGTGGGCGTCCGGCGTCCGCACGATGGGCAGAAGCTCCAGTCTGTGCGCACCTCGTCGCCGCAGTCGCAGAAGACGCGCCCTGACGCCTTCGCGCCGCAGTTGGGGCAGTGGACGTGTTCCTCGTCGACTTCCTCGCCGCACTGTGGGCATGTCTTACGCGCGCCGACATCTTCCTCGTCCGTCGTACGACGCGCGTCCGCGTCGGCTTCCTCGCCTCGCGCGCGCCCCTCGACACCTCCGCCTTCGGGCATGTTAACGGTTACGTTGACGCCTTCGCGCCCTCCCCGCGCGCTCTCTGAGCCTTCCTTTCCGAGGCGTCGTTCCACAGCCTCATCCACGGCTTCTTCGACCATCTCGCGCACGAGGCTGTCGAACGTTGGACGTGTGTTACGCGCCGGTTCGCCCCGCTCGTCTCCGCCCCTTCGGCTGTTTCCGCCCCCGCGCGCACCTTCGAGGTACGACCGGAGCGCCTCGCGCATTATCTCCGAACGCGACTCGTCTATACCGTCGACGCGTTCGAGCAGGTCGTCGCTGACGCGGAAGGTTATCTTTGAGTCCCTCATCTTACCCCTCCGTTTCGATCGTCCAAGACGGATCGTTCGGCGATACCTCGCGGAGTTCGTCGGACTTCTCGCGCGCGTGGTCTTCGAGTAGCTCCCCGGCTATCTCGCCTACGGAGGTTTCGAAGGCGTGCGTATACCCGTCGTAGAACTCGCGCACGTCGTCGTCCACCTCCGTCTCGACGTTGATAACCGCCCTTTCTTCGCCTTCGCCCTGTTCGAGTCTGTCGTATATCTTTCCGAGGCGCGGGTAGATATCGTTCTCTATCTTCCTGTCCACCACGCCCTCGACGACGTCCGCAAGCTCCTCCTCGTCGTGTCTTACGTCCTCCTTACCGAGGTACTGCTTCAGGGCGTCGCGTACGACGTCGCTACGTACGTCGCCCTGTGAGTCGACCTCGTCGAGGAGATCCTCGTCCACACGGACGTTTATTCGACCCATTGTCCCTTATTGAGTGTGACAGGGTTATAAGCTTTCTGTGGGATGTCATACGAACGGCTTACACGTCCGGCTTGAGACGTTTCTCGTACCCGGATTACGTTCTCGAACCGAGACAGAATGAACGAGCGTCCGGATTTGGTGTACGTACGTCTCCTTCGATGCTGTCGGTATCCTCCCTCACCACACGGCGTAACACACGAAACCCGTCTCCGACCGTTCTGTCTTACGCGTAGCCAGCCTCGGCGAGCGACGCGTTTAGCTCCTCGCCGACGCGTTCGCCCGTCTCGCGTTCCCCTGCGGTGGTTACGACGCGGTTCTCCTGCACGCTCGAACCGTCGCGGAGGAGGAGACGTAGGTTGCCGTCGTCGCCCGCGCGTGTGACCTTCGCCCCGAAGCTGTCTTGCGAACCTCGACCGCTCGCGTCTATGGGTCCGGGTATCACCTTCTTTACGTGTCCGTGTCCTGCGACGTGTCTTACGGCGCGTCTTCCGTCGCGTCCGCCGATGAGCGTCGAATGGCTTCCGCCTATCTTCTCCGCGGGGTCGGCGTCCACGACTTCGAGCGCCTCTGTTTCGTCACCGAAGACCTCGTCGTAGGGGGCGTCCTCGGATACGCGTACGACGCGTGTTGGTGTTTCCCCCCTGAGACGCGCGACGGCTTCGCGTTCGCCACGGACGTAGAGTTCGTCGGGGCGTTTACGCCGAACCTCGTCGCCCGCGCGTCCCACGAGGTTACGTAGGGCGACCTCGCGCTCAGGATCCTCGTCGTGCGCCTCCGTCTTGACAGTACGTTCCGAGACGACATCGCCTTCGAGCGCGGCGACTACGACCGCTGTCTGTGTATCTATATCGACGAGAACGGCGTCGGCGTTACGTGTCTTACAGACGAGACAGTAGTCGCCGGGGCGTTCGAGGGGCGACGCGCAACGCCGGCAGTCCATGCATCCTCTTCGTACTTGCTCCGAATAACCTCATCGGAAACTGTTTGTGCGACCGGTGAGAAAACAACGTGATGACAGAGGTTCTCTGGGTCGGGAACCCACATAACATACCCGACGGCTTCGCAGGTTCGGACGCGTTCAACGTCCGATCCGTCACCCCGAACCGGATCGAGGACGCGTTCCCGGCTGACGATATCGACTGCGTCGTATACGACCCTTCGGACGGTACGGACGACGACAACGCCGCCGTGCTCGAAACCGTCTGCGCCGACTACCCCGAACTCCCGTGTGTCCTCGTCGGCAACGTAGACGGCGTCGGCGAGGGCTACGTCTTCGACCACGTTCCGAAACGCGACGGCTGGGTCGACGTACTTTCGGACGTCGTGCGTTCAGCCGTCGAAAGAAGGAGCCACGTCTCGTACCCGCTCCCCGACGACGAGGAGGGACGCCTCACGGAGGTCGAGGTTGTCGAAAGCCTCGACCTACGTGGCGCGTTCGACCGTATCTCGGAGATAGGTCGTTACTGCTTCGACACCGACATGTGCTTCGTCGGCGTCGTCAACGATAGACGCGAACGGTTTCTGTCGTGCCACGGCGGTTCGGTCGAAGAACTACCCCGCGAACAGTCGGTCTGTGCCTATCAGATACTCGACGGAGGCGTCACGGTCGTCAGTGACGTTCTCGAAGATCCGCGTTTCGAGAACCGCGAACGTCTTAGGGAACTCGGCATGAGGTTCTACGCGGGTGCGCCCTTGGACATCGGAGGCGTCCGTGTCGGCTCGTTCTGCATAATGGACGCCGAGCCGCGCGATCTCGACGACGACGAAAGCCGCCTTCTACGAAGCTTTGGCGAGGAGGTCGCGGAGAAGATAAGCCTGCTAAAGGAGTTAGGATGAGCAGGGAGACGGAGGAGACGCCGAAGAAGGACAGGACGCCGTCTCTCGAACGACCGTCGAACGTACTCGTCGAATCCGACGCCTCCACGTTACCCTCGGCGCGACGCGGGCAGGGCGACGAGACAGCCTTCGTGGTCGTATCCTTGCTGTCGAAGACCGACCGCCGTATCGAGGCTCTCGAAGGGACGTACGGCGAACCCGACTCCGTACACGTTATATCTGTCAAGGGACGCGCCGACAACGGCTACGACACCGTCCGAACCGTCTCCAGCTCCGGCGACCTGACGGGACTGTCGATGCGTATCGGCGAGGCTCTGAGCGAGCTACACGACGACGATGTATACCTCTACTTCGACGATGTTACGAGCCTTCTACAGTACACCGACCTGAACACAGCCTACCGTTTCTTCAACGTTCTAACGGGCAGAATAACCGCCGCCGACGGCGTCGGCTACTTCGGTATTACACCCAAGGCGCACGACGACCGCACCGTCAACACACTGCGCAACCTGTTCGACGACACCGTAGGGATGTCTTAGCAAAAGTTAAGTCGGCGTCCCCTCTACCGTACCTCACCCGCCTTAGCTCAGCCTGGTAGAGCAGCCGACTGTAGATCGGCTTGTCCCCCGTTCAATTCGGGGAGGCGGGACAACTGCGAGTGAGCGACGCGAGCAGGCAAACCGCCGACACGAATTGAATAGTGAGGAGCTTCGCTCCGACCGTGTTCAATTCGGGGAGGCGGGACTTGTTCTCCCGTCGAATTACATTCGACGTACGGCGTACGAATCTCGCCGTATTTCCGGCTTCTGCCCGACGTGATTTGAACGTTTCTCCAAGCGGGGGTTCGCGCTGTCCCTCCATTCCGTCAAATCTGCTTTGTTTAATCACCATACACAATTGACTTCGTATTTTCTGGTGCTATAGACAGCGACTCTGAGGATGATTTCTCCGAACTTGGATCCCCAGAATTGTGTACGCACAGCTTTGTCGAATATATTCTTGATACTGGGAGGGAATCCTACATATCCAGCATTGGCTATAGCCTTTGTGCCCACTACGTATAGCGATTAAACAGAGCAATGAATTCCATATCGACAGAATTAATAAGTTTCTGCTCTGTTTAATCACCATACATAGTTGACTTGGTGGATTTTTTGATGTTGTAGACGGCGGCTTTGAGGATTATCTCTCTGAACTCACGGTTCCAGAGGCGCGCACGCACGGCTTTGCCGAGCGTGCGCTTGATGTTAGAGAAGACGGTTTCAGCCATCCAGCGTTGATTGTAGTCATCATCTTTCATTCGTGCGTTGTGTGCCTTATCGAGGTGAGTGAATTCACGATGTTTGAGTAAGGGACGGACTCCGCGTGAGCGGAGTTCGTCCCGTAACTGCTGCCAATCGTAGCCTTTGTCTCCAGCAACGGAGAGCAGGTCATCGGCGTTGCGTTTGATGACCTGCTCGCCTACCTTAGTATCGTGTTTCTTGGTCGTGGTACAGTGAATATCCACGACAGAGAGTGTATCAGTATCGACGAGAGTGGTGACCTTGAGCGAGCGAACGCGGTAGTTCGCTCGCTGAGCATAGTGACGACTTGCTCTGTCTCGGTCGAATCCGGTACTGTCTACAGCTACGTTCCGTTCGTCTTTGTTCGATGAAGATAGACGAAGAAAGAGACGTACGGCAGCGATTTTTATCTTACCGAACCAGTTACAGAGAGTGGAAGGGTGAGGGAGATCGGTCGTGGAGAGACCGATCTCCTCACATATCCGAGGCATCTCTTCGAGGTAGTCAAGAGCAACGCGATACGGCTTCTCCATGTGAAAACGTAGGCAGTGGAGGGATATCATCGTCCACTCCGCGAATCTGCCTCCACCTTCCGGTGGGGCAGATTCGCTTGGATTATCCACAACTCTTTTGACTAGCTTTACACATCTCTTGGTGAAGCAGTAGAGGTTTGATTTCACATCCCTCCATCGCTTCTTCTCACACTAAAATCAGACTATCTACTTCCGTATAGCGATTAAACAGAGCATAAGTTTCCTATATGATCATGGCAAACGGTAGAAACATGATACTCGAAGCAACTTGGTTTTTATCACTCTGGTTTCCCTAGTTGGATTAGGTACTGTTGGATGTTGCCGTACAGACCAACAACAGCAACAACAAGTCAGGGTTGTTGATGATGATAATGGTGCCCCAAAACGAATTTGTCCTGATTGCGGTATGCAAAATCCACGAAAAGCTAATCACTGCGGAGATTGTGGATTTAGCTTCAAATCTACAGGAGAAGAGTAACAATGGCGAATAACAACAATTCTGAAGATTCATCTAAGAGTACCGAGAGAGGTGAAGACGAAAGACGAGGGGAAGAATATAACGAAGAGACTGACCAGTCTACAGAAGATCCCGAGATGAGTCAAAGAAAAGCTACTATAATTTTGTCCACGGTACTGTCTACACTTGTTTTTATGACAGTATCTCTCTATCTAGGGTATCCTGGGTACGGACTTCTTGTTCTATTTGTGGCACTGGGTGTCTTTTTCACTCTTACTGAAGAGTGACGTGAAGCAGGTCGCGAAATGATGGAGGAAATGCAAAACGCAAACCAGCAGCAAGCAAATAACCGATCCAGCGGTTCGGAAGAGAAACAAGTTTGCTCCAACTGCGGCTGGCAAAATATAGCACGTAATAATTACTGTAACGACTGCGGATCCGAGCTCTAACCAAACACGAATGAGTGATTGGCTTGACTTTGTGTTTAGACTATCAAATCGCTTTCTGCGACCATATCCGCTTTGCCACTCGCGTCCCGACCGCTCCTTGTCTTATCGAGGCAGGTACTTTGGACTCTGCGCTCGATGTACTGGCATGTATCTTAGCGGATTAATCTCCATAATACTGTTTCCTATCCGCAAGGGGATACTATCACCAACGACCAGTGCCGTTATTGGGTGCATACTATTAGTTCCAGGTGGAATTGATGGTACAACTCAAATGCTCGGGAATAGGGAGAGTACTAATCAATTGAGGGTGATTACCGGGACTTTCATGGGTATAGGAATTGTGTTGTTCGCAGAAGGTTTTCTGTTTACACTATTATCTATCTAGGTTGACGTTGAGACAGCTTGTGACGGTCTAAGTAGGATAAGAATATCAGATGTTGTCGAAGTATTGTCGACGTTGCTTGACTTTCACTTCCTCTGAACGCTTATCGTAATGCTTGTCGAGCACGTCCTGACCGGCGTTCATACGGTCGCTGACGACCTTCTCAGGGACATCTTCGGTGAGGTGAAAGTGACCTCTGAGTCGTACCCCTCAATGGTTGCCTGTGAAGACTCACGCTTGTGCGCGCCGAGGTACATCGCCTTTGCTTCTCCGGGCGGTAATTCGTTCTAACTCGTTCCGGTTCGTATTCGAAGTATAGAGCGCGGTTCCGTCGCGTTTGTGCGAGTCTCGAAGGTGGGATTCGACTCGGCTACCAAGCCCGTGCCCTTTCTCTAAGTCGGCACAAAAAAACGAAAGCATTTGACGCCCAAGCACACACGTCGAACCGAAGAGACTCAATGACAGACGGTCTTACAGAGATAACCGTTATAGGCGACGACGACACGGGGTTAATTGCGGGCGTCACCAACCTGCTTTTCGAGCGCGGTATCAACATAGAGGATCTCGACCAAGCCGTGCGCGAGGGCGTCTTCCGTATGAAGACGCGCGTCGACACGTCCGAGATGGTCTGTACGCGCGACAAGCTACGTGACGACCTTGAAGAACTTGGCGATGAACTCGGTGTCGAGGTACGTATACGTTTCCCCGACGACCGCGAGGCGCGACAGATAGCCGTCCTCGTGAGCAAGGAGTCGCACCCTCTCCGTGCGATACTCGAAGACTGGGGGGGTAACGGCGACGCCGAGGTCAGCGTCGTCATAGGTAACCATTCGGATCTGAAGCCTATCGCAGACGAACACGGTGTGCCTTTCCACGGTATAGGCGACGAAAAGGGCGCACCTGACGAGGGACGCCTTCTCGAACTCCTAAACGAGTACGGCATCGACCTCGTCGTCCTCGCGCGGTACATGCGTATACTTAGCCCCGAAGTCGTCTTCAGGTACGAAAACCGTATTATCAACATACATCCGTCGCTCCTACCTTCGTTCCCCGGCGCGGAGGCGTACCTTCAGGCGGTCGAGGAGGGCGTCCGTATCGCGGGCGTGACAGCGCACTACGTTACGACCGACCTCGACCAAGGACCTATCATTACACAGAACGCGTTCAACGTCCCGCCTGACGCCGATGCCGACGAACTCCGGCGTATCGGTCAGCCCGTCGAGGCGGAGACGCTTCTAAGGGCGATAAACCTCCATCTCAGCGACGACGTAGCCGTACACCGCGGGAGGACGCGCCTCCGGAACCCCGATGATAGGGACGACGTACGTCTCGGTGCGCCTGAGGAACTCGACGCCGCGTTACCCGACGAACCCGTCGACGAGCCTGTGGAACGTGTCGCCGGGGATACGGAGGAGGACGCCGAAGCGGGCGCTGTCTCCGAGGATTAGCGCCGGGATTGGGCGACCGGCTTTACAACCTACCGTTTTTATTACGCCCCCGAATAGACGCCCCCATGGAAGAACCCAACGTGGGCGAACTTAAGCCGCCCGAACGTGTGCTTCTCGGTCCGGGCCCGAGCAACGTACATCCACGCGTCCTCGGCGCGATGAACACGAGCATCGTGGGGCATCTCGACCCCTACTTCGTCGACATAATGGACGAGGTGCAGGATCTCCTCCGTTACGTCTTCCGTACCGACAACGAATGGACGCTCCCCGTGAGCGGCACGGGTTCGGCGTCGATGGAAGCCGGTATATCCAACCTCGTCGAACCCGGCGATACAGTGCTCGTCCCCTCGAACGGCTACTTCGGCGCGCGTATGGAGAGCATGGCGCAACGCGCCGGGGGCGAGACTGTACGCGTCGACGCACCGTGGGGCGAACCCCTCGACGCCGTTGACGTGCAGGAGGCTTTCAACGAGCACCAGCCCGATATATTCGGCTTCGTACAGGCGGAGACGAGCACCGGAACGCTCCAGCCCGACGTGTCCGAACTCGTCGATATCGCACATTCGCACGATGCCCTTACGATCGTCGACACCGTGACGTCGCTCGGAGGCGTCGAACTCCATGTCGACGACTGGGGTATAGACGTATCGTACTCGGCGGCGCAGAAATGTATCTCGTGCCCTCCCGGCGCGTCGCCGCTCACGCTCAACGACGACGCGATGGACAAGATACTGTCGCGCGAGACGGAGCCGCGTTGCTGGTACCTCGACCTCGCCGAACTCGAAGACTACTGGGGCGACAACCGTTCGTACCACCATACAGCGCCCGTAACCAACATCTTCGGTCTGCGCGAGGCGCTCCGTATCGTCGCCGAGGAGGGTATAGAGGAGCGCTGGAACCGCCACCTCCGCGTATCGGGTGCGCTCAAGAGCGGAATAGAGGCGATGGGTCTGGAGATGAACTCACGCGACGACGCGTGGCTACCCACGCTCAACGCCGTACGCGTACCCGACGGCGTCGACGACGACACCATCCTACGCCGTCTCGTCGAGGAGTACAACATAGAGATTTCCGCTGGACTCGGTGACCTCGAAGGCGAGATACTACGTATCGGATGTATGGGACATTCGGCGCGCGCACAGAACGTCCTGTACCTCGTTGACGCACTCGGCGAGATACTGGACGACGAGGGCGTCGATGTCAGCCCCGGTGACGCCGTCGCGGCGACGAGCGACGCGCTCTGAGGCTATGCGGACGGCGATCGTTGCCTATACGTCAACGACCGTCCATTCCGATCCACCTACGACGACCGTTTCGACCGACGACCGGATCGCCTACCTGCCGACGACCGTTCGTTTTATACTCGCGCGCCCACGAGATTCACCATGGTAGACGTTGACATCGAGGAGCTAAAACACGACTCGTACCTCACCATACTTGCGACCGCCGTCTCGTACGGCGTTCTACTCGGTATAATGACAGTCCTTCTGTTCGGTGTGCCGTACGTCCTGTTCCGTTTCTTCCTGTAGCTACAGTTCGGTGTCGGGTACGAGAACCACCTTCCCGAAGCCGTCGCGTTCCTCCAACATCCTGTGCCCCTCCTTCGCCTCACTCATGGGTAACGTCGCGCGTATACGCGGTTCGAGCGCACCCTCCCAGACGAGCGAAAGTACGTCGTCTACCTCACCGCGCGTCGCCATCGTAGAGCCGTACACGTCAAGCTGGTTCCAGAAGATCCTGTTTATATCCGTCGTCGCGTCGCCGCCCGTCGTCGCTCCGCACGTGACGAGTCTGCCGCCCTTTGCGAGCGAGGCAAGCGAGTCGCGCCACGTCTCCTTTCCGACATGGTCGACTACGACATCGACGCCGCGTCCGTCGGTCGCCTCGCGGACGGCGTCGGCGAAGTTCTCGTCGGTGTAGTCGAAGACGCGTTCCGCGCCGAGTTTGCGTGCTGTCTCCGCCTTCTCGTCGCTTCCCGCCGTCGCGTAGACCGTCGCCCCTGCGTGCCGGGCTATCTGTACGCACGCGTGTCCCACGCCGCCCGAAGCGCCGAGGACGAGGACGTTCTCGGTTGGACGCAGACCGGCGCGCGTTACGAGCATACGCCACGCCGTGCCGAAGACGAGAGGAGCGGCGGCGGCGCGTTTCATATCGACATCATCGGGTACGCGTACGAGGTTCTCCGCGGGTACTGAGACGCGTTCGGCGTGTACGCCCTCGACGTGTTCGCCGATTATGTGGAAGCTGGTGCAGAGGGGTTCGTCACCGTTTCTGCAGAACTCACAGTCGCCACACGCGACACCCGACCAGACCGCGACGCCGTCGCCCTCGTCGAAACGCGTCGCGCCGCCGTCGACGACAACGCCCGCGGCGTCGCTTCCGGGGACGTGGGGCATGTTGAGGTCGATACCCGGAAGACCCCGGCGCGTCCATACGTCGAGATGGTTGAGAGCCGCGGCTTTCACGTCTATCAGAACCTCGCCTTCTTTGCGCGTCGGCTCCTCGCTTTCGCCGTACCCTATAACGTCGCGCCCGCCGTGTTCCGAGAAACGGACAGCCTTCATAGACTCACGTCGTACCCTCGCGTCAAAACCCCACCGAACGACTGTGACGTATCCTTCCGAACGGTGGTATTATTATGCATCACACCGAACCGCGCACGTGAAACTCACACAGACAGTCGTCGTACCCGTTGCAAGCCCCGATGACGCGACGACGACCGCCGAAGCCGTCGCGCCGTATCTCGGTGAGGTCGAACGTCTTGTCTTTGTATACGTGGTCGAGAAGGCGGGCGGAGCGCCCGACAAGGCGTCGGTCGAACAGCGCGAGGGGTACGCCGACGAGATATTTGAGACGGCGCGCGAAACCATCGGCGCGAACGGGTCGTCGACGGAGATCGACGGACGTGTCGTATACGGAACCGGTATAGCGGATGCTGTCTTCGACCTCTGTGACAAGATAGGCGCTGAGTCCGTCGCACTCGTCCCGCGCGACTCCAGCCGTCTGCTCGATCTCCTCGTCGGCGGCAGAATGGACGCGTTCGTACGAGACAACAACGTCCCCGTCGTCGTTCTACCAAATGACTGACGACGAACTCGCAAAGGATCTCGGTCTACTCTCCGCCCTTACCATCGGCATAGGTACGATGATAGGCGCGGGCATCTTCGTGCTACCCGGACTCGCCGCCGAGGAAGCGGGTCCCGCCGTCGCGCTCTCTTTCGTCCTCGGCGGTGCGATAGCTATGTTAACCGCACTGTCGGCGAGCGAACTCGGTACCGCGATGCCCAAGGCGGGCGGCGCTTACTACTACATAAACCGCGCCCTCGGACCCCTGTTCGGAAGCGTCGCCGGATGGGGTAACTGGCTCGGTCTCTCGTTCGCATCCGCTTTCTACGTCGTCGGCTTCGGTAGCTACCTCGCCGTCTTCGTCACGCTACCCTCGCTCGATCTCGTCGTCCTCACGCTCTCACCCGCACAGGTCGGCGGCGTCGTCGCGGGTCTCGCCTTCGTCGGTATAAACTACTTCGGCGCAAAGGAGACGGGCGGTGCGCAGAACGTCATCGTCGTCACCCTTGTCCTCATACTCACGCTCTTCGCTATCGTCGGCTTCCTGAACGCCGACTTCTCGACGCTCCGACCGTTCGCACCTCAGGAGACGGGCGGGTACGCCTCCGTACTGCCCGCGGCGGGTCTCATCTTCGTATCCTACCTCGGCTTCGTACAGATAACCACTGTCGCGGAGGAGCTAAAGAACCCGGGACGTAACCTACCTATCGCCGTCATAGGAAGCGTCGGTATAGTGACCGTGATGTACGCAGTCCTGATGCTCGTCCTCATGGGCGTCGTACCGTGGTACGAGGTGGCTGAGTTCGGCGAAACCGCCGTCGTCGACGTTGCGGAGATAGCCTTCTCTGGCGTCTTCGGCGAGAGGTTACTTTTCGGTCTCCTCCCCTCCACGGCGGTCGGTCTTGGTCTCCTAACGTTCGCGGGTCTCCTCGCCACCGCCTCGTCGGCGAACGCATCTATACTCGCTTCGTCGCGCATAAACTTCGCCATGGGGCGCGACAAGATAGTCCCCGACTCGCTCAACGAGATACATCCGCGTTTCGCCACTCCGTACAGGTCGATACTCGTCACGGGCGTCATAACCCTCGCTTTCGTCGTCTTCGGCTCCGTCGAGATACTTTCGCAGGCGGCGAGCGTCCTACATCTCATCGTCTACGGTCTTCTGAACATCGCACTTATCGTGTTCCGTGAGACGGAACCCGAAGACTACGACCCCGACTTCCGCGTCCCTTTCTATCCCATCGTCCCTATACTCGGTGCCGTCCTGTCGCTCTCGCTGATCTACTTCATGAACCCGTCCGACTGGCTCCTTAGCGGCGTCCTCGTCGCGGGCGCCGTCGTCTGGTACTTCGCCTATGCCCGCCGAAACGTTGAAGAAGCCGGGCTTCTCGCTGACTACCTGATGGAGGACTCCGACGAGATGCCCGATGCCGCCGTCTCCGCCGCCGAGGCTGTCGCCCCCGACGACTACCGTGTCATGGTACCTGTCTCCAACCCGCGTACAGAACGCGATCTCGTACGTCTCGGAGGCGCGGTTGCGAAGGCGAGGAACGGAAAGCTCGTCGCCGTCCATGTCGTCACAGTTCCCGACCAGACGTCGCTGAGACGCGCCTCCGAGTCGGATGCTTTCACGGGCGACAAGACCGTAATCGAGAACGCGCGCCAACACGCAGAGGAGATGGGCGTACCCGTCGAGACACATACGGTCTTCTCACACAGGTCTCTCGAAGAGGTCTTCGACGCCGCACGGACGTACGAAGCCGACCTCGCTGTCATGGGATGGGGCGACGAGGGACGTATATCCGCGGGACGCGCCGAGACGGTCATAGACGAACTCGCCCACGACCTACCCTGTGACTTCCTCGTCTACGACGAACGCGGCGGCGATTCGTCACGTATACTCCTACCCACGACGGGCGGTGTACACACCGAACTGGGTGCCGAGGTCGCCCTCGCACTACGCGACGCAGTCGGTTCGGAGATACGTCTCCTGCATGTTGCCGACGATCGCGACGAGGGCGAGGTGTTCCTCAAGGACTGGGCGGAGGCGAACGGTCTGAGTGACGCCGAACGCGTCGTCCGTACCGGCGACGTCGAGGAGGTTATAGAGGACGAGGCGCGCGACGCATCACTCCTACTCATGGGTGCAGTCAGCGAAGGTCTCCTGTCGCGTCTCGTCGGCGGTTCGCTCGTCTACGACGTTGTAAACGACGTCGACACATCGGTGATAATCGCCGAGAAGGCGCGCCACAGGTCACTCTTCGAACGTATCTTTGGCAAAGGCTGAAGCCATCCGAACCGTTCGTTCCTCCGTCCGTACCTGCGACGACGAAACGGTCGTTCTCACGTACACGGAGATCAGGCGGGATATACGTAACGTCGGTGAGAAAGGGGGCTTTCTCCCTCTATCCGTTCCTTTCTTCGGTTTCCTTCTTTGCTTCTGATCCGGGCGGTTCCGGAAACTCGTCGGCTTCCGTCGCACTATTCCTCGTACCTCTTCCAAAGAGACGTTCGCGTACGGAACGTTTCGAGGGGCGTTCGGCGAGTAACACCGTGCAGTCTACCTCTTCAACGATTTCGAAGTGGAGAGACCGCGAAACTAACCTTGACAGGAGACCTTTGTGTGTCGCACCCGCTATCACCATCGTGTTCTTTTCCGCCTCGCGTTCTATCGCGGTTTCTATGTCGCCCGATTCATCGACGATGGTTCCTGCGTCTTCGAGTTCGTGTTCCTCAGCCCACCCTCTTAGGAACTTCTTGCCCGCTTCGCGTTCGTGGGAGCCACCGACGACGTGCAGGAGCGATACCTCAGAGCCTGCTGTCTTCTGAAGAACACGCGCAACCTCGGCACTAAGGTCGGAGTCCTCGCCACCCGCGGTCGGCAGAAGCACACGCGACGTGTCTAATCCACGGTTTTTTACAACGAGGAAGTCACAGGGTAGCCTGTTCGTCAGTTCCTCGATTGGACGTTCGGCACGTGCCGCGCTCCATATACCGCTCTCGTCCCACTCCATGACTACGAGGTCGGGACGTGTCCGTCTTGCGAACGCGAAGATCTCTTCGAAAGAGCGGTGTGTAGATACCGTCGATGTCTTGACCTCCACACCGTACTCGTCGCCTAATCCGCGTACGTTTTCGAGCATCTCGTCGGAAGTTTCCGCGATACGTTCGGCGTGTCCCCCGGAGATGAGGGACATCTTTTCGGGTGCCTGCACGACATGTACGACATGAACCTTCGAGTCCTCCTTGTCGCTTGCGAGCTTACACGCGAACTCCACGATGTCTTTGTCCTTCCTCGGGTTTGTCACTGGCACGACGATACGGTGTGAGTCGTCACCGAACGCGTCCCCTGCCGTGTTGAGAAGGGGGACGTACGACCGTCCGACGAAACGTCCAAGCCCCCACTCGGAGACTGACAGCCTTCGGTCAACGCCTTCGAGACGCGCCTCTTCGAGACGCTCCTCGCTCGTCTGGAAGTAGTTGACGACGGTAACGAGAACCACACCGCCGACTGTGTTTCCGAGGAGGACGGGGACGACGAATCCGACGAATCCGGGGAGTAACCCTGCCTCTCCGAGAAGAGCGAGGTAGACGATCTCTGTGAAAGAGACGACAACGTGGAACAGGTTGCCCGTCGGTATCGCAAGGAACGCGAGGTAGACTACTACGATACGTGAGACGGTGTCGCGTGCTGCGTACTCAACCCAGACAACACCTGCGACGATAAGACCGGCGAAGACAGCCTTGAAGAAAAGGACGGACGGCTCCGTTTCGATACCTTTGAGCGCGATATCGGTCGCCGCCTCCGTCGTCGCGGGTTCGAAGACGCCACCCCAGACGAGAACAGCCGCGCCTACCGCGCCGCCTGTGAAGTTGCCGACGAGGACAGTCACCCAGTGGCGGAGGAGCGAGGGTATGCTGACGAGCCGTTCTAAGACGAGAGCGACGGGCGGTAGTGTGTTTTCGGTATAAAGCTGGTAGCCGCCTATTATGATGTAGATGAAGCCGAGCGGGTAGAGGAGCGAAGCGACGAGTTTGCTGTCCGTCGTAGCCGACATAGACGCGTACATCAGGAAAGTGATAGTGATTGCGAAGCCGGCGGCAACACCGCTGAAAAAGAGTTCGCGTGTTGTCGAGGTCACCTCCTCGTCCGCCGCTGAGACTATACGCTGGAAGACCTCGTCCGAAGAGAAACGGTCGGGAACGGCTTCGCCGTATGCGGGCGCGCCCCTTTTGGAACGCCCGCCACCCTCTCTCGTGTCTCCGGGTCGTCCGCTGTCGGTCATCAGAGAAAACGGAACGCGGAGGAACTAAGCTTTGTCCCTCGAAGTCGATCGACGCCTGCGAGCGCGACATCGACGATACGCGGAGGAAGTAAGCTCCGTCCCTCGGCGTCTCTCCTTCGGCACCGACGCCGGAACCGACTGTATCGGTCTTATGCGTCGTCCTGTCGCGCAACCGTTTCCCCGGGCGTGTCGGGGACTTCACCTTCTCTCTCAGCACCCCGGACGACAACGACGTTGCCGGTTTCTCGCTGGCTAATGCGCTCCGCAATCGACCCGAAAAGGATACGTGACCTGTCACTCTTTTCGGAGAGCCCCACGCAGATGGTTTCGAACTCGTCGACTGCATCAAGGATAGCCGACTCTGTGTCCTCGTCGACGACGACTTTCACCTCGTACTCTTCGCGGTCTATCCCCGCTCTGTCGGCAACCCACGCGACCGCTTCGTGACCGCGCCGGACAGGGTCGGATTCCCCGTCGGGTGCCGGCGGCTGGACGTTGAGCAACACGGGGGTCGTCTCCTGCACCGTCGCAAACTCGACTGCGCGTTGCGCAGCCTTCGGAGAGTGTGGACCGGGACCAGCCAGCGCAACCGGACGACCGACGGTGTCTGACCGTATCTCCGCAAGAGAGGCGTCACACGGCGCTTCCGAGAGAACCGTGTCCAGCGTCTTACCGAAGACGTAGTCGTCACGAGCTAACGTTCCGTTCCACCCCGTGAGAACCTGGTCGGCGTCCTCCTCGCCCGCTACCCGGACGATAGCCTCTCCGATCTCCGGTTCCACGAGAGAACGTGTTCGGACGTCGACATCCATCCCGTCGGTTATTTCGTGGACGTTTTCCAGCAGGGCGTGCTGGTGGTCGATGCGATCCGATTCGACGTTCCGGCGCGAGGTTTCCTCCGCCTCGATGACGTTCATAGCGACGAGCTCCGGTGACTCCTTGTCCGCGTGTGCCCGGGCACTGGCTGCCGCTAGCCGCAGGAGACCGTGCTGTGTCTCGGGGTTTGCCACGGGGACGACGATTGTGTACGTCTCCTCGGCTGTCTCCGTCGGCGTTGACCCGGGGAGGAAGTCCGGCAGTTCGTCGAGTAAACCCTCGACGGCTTCGTCGGCGACCCCCTCCTCGAAGGCACGGTCGCGGGCGTAGACGGCGTACCAGACGACGCCGAGGACGATTACACCGAAACCGACCACGATGACGGGTGCTCGCATCTGCGAGACGACGACCACAGCCGTCACGATACCCAGTATCGGAACCGTCGGGTACATGAGGCGCGGGAGTTTGAACTCGGGGTCGTACTCGTCGGGGTCGGCACCCCTGAAGACGACCACGGCGACGTGGACGAGCGCGTACGTAACCAGGAAGCTGAAGCTCGCCACCTGCGCCAAGAGGGCGACTATCTCCCCCACCTGGAGACCCAGAAGGATGAGTCCGCCCGTCACCGCACCCGTCGTGATAATTGCGCGGTGGGGGGTGTTGAACCTGTCGTGGGTGACGTTCAGGCGCTCGCTCATCAGGCTGTCCCGTCCCATCGCGAAGATGACGCGTGAGGCGGCGAGTATCGACGAGTTCGAGCTGGAGATGGCGGCGACCGCCGCCGCGAAGGTGACCGCGGCGACCCCGATACCCCCGAACATCGATATCGACGCCACGTCCGAGACGGGGACGAGCGAGCCACCCAGCTCCTGATACGGGACGACCCCCGTGCTGACTATCATGATGACGACGTAGAGCAACGTCACGGAGACGACCGAAAGTACCATCGTCAGCGGAATGAGCTTCCCGGGTCGCTCTATCTCACCCGCGACGGTCGCGATTATCTCGAACCCGAGGTACGTGACAAAGACGGTTCCGGTGGTCGCTACGATACCTGTCGGTCCTGTCGGCGCGAACTCCTTGAGGTTCGCGGGGTCGACGAAGAAGACGCCGAGTGCGACGTACACGAGAACGATGATAAGCTCGACCCCTATCATCACGTTCTGCGCACCGCTCGACTCATCAGTGCCGTAGTAGTTGATACCGACTATCAGGAACAGTCCGAGAACGCCCAGAAGGACGATGAGGGCGCGTCCGTCGAGGAAAGGGAGCGGACCGACGATGTACTGACCGAAGCCTATCATGTAAAACGCGCTCGCAAACATCAGCCCTGTCCACATTCCCCAGCCCACTATGCTTCCGAAGACACCGCCGAGCGCACGGTTGACGTAGTGGTAGCTCCCGCCCGCGACAGGCATTCCCGTCGCCAGTTCCGCCAGCGAGAGTGCCGCGAGGAGAGCGACGAAGCCGGCGATTAGGAACGACACGGAACTCGCAGGACCTGCACCCTCGGCGGCGAGACCCGGCAGTATGAAGATACCGGCACCTATCATCGTACCGCCGCCGAGTGTCATCGCTTCGAGGAAGCCGAGGTTCCTTTCTAGCTGTCCTGTGTCGGCGGTCATTCTTCTTCCTCGTCGGTGCCTTCCGTGTCACGGACGACGAAGACGGGTTCTGACGTATCCATGAGAACCTTCGAAGGGACGCGTCCAAGTATACGGTCACGGAGCGAGGGCTTAGTTTCGCCTATCACGAGGACGTCGTACCCGCCACCCGCGGTGAGTATGTCGGAAACGGTGTCATCGCCAGTCGAGAGCTGTACGTCAACCCGGCTCCGGTTGATGCCGCCCTTGATGAGATGTTCAACGGCTTCTTCGAGCAAGTCCTCTCCGTGCCCCTCGGCGTCATCCTCGTCCACGGAGTGGAAAAGCGTCACTCTAGAGTCCGTCGGTTCGAGGAGTGTCTTGACCAGCGAAAGGATGTTTTCGACGTTCGAACCGCCTCTTAGTGGCACGAGAACGTTGTCGACCGAACCGACCTCACCAGGTGTCAGAACCGCGTCAGCCTCGTGTGTGTTCGCGATGCGGTCGATAGTCTCGTCGCGGTCGTGGGTGAACACCAGAACGTCGGTTACCCTTTCGGCGTGACCGCTCAGTTGGTTTGCGACCGCCTCAAGCTTCCGTTCCGCGTCGGTCTCGTGCTGGTGTTTTATCTGTGCGGGAGCCGTCTGGCTCGGAACCGGGTAGTACCCGAGGACGACAACATGTGCCGACGAAAGCAGTTTCAGAACCGCCGCCGGGATCGAGTAGCTGTCTGATATATCGACCGGGATTAGGACGGTGATTCTGTCAGTGTGAGGCACATAACATATTTTCGGGACTAACCGCATAAGAGTACCGTGTCTTCCGTACGTCACTCTCTCCAGAAGGGACGTGTAAAGACGACGAGAACAGGCAGGATTTCGAGTCTACCCATCCACATCATAACGAACATCACCATCTTTGTGGTGTTCGTGAAGTCGCCGTAGCCGCCCATAGGACCGACGACGCCGAACGCGGGACCTATGTTTCCGACGAGTGCGGCGGACGCGCTCAGAGCCTCGAAGTTGGAGAGCGAAAGACCCGCACGCAAGGAGTCTTCCATTATGACGACGGCACCGAGAAGGAAGACCAAGAAGTAGATAACCAAGAAGGCTAGCGCGCTACGTACGGCGTCCTCGTCAAGAACCCTACCGCTTAGACGCAGAGGAACCACAGCGTCGGGATGCGAGACGGTGTAAAGCTCGCGTCTGAGCACCTTCGAAACCACCTTCCACCGCAGAACCTTGACGCCGCCGCCCGTGCTACCAACCATACCGCCGACGAACATAGACGCAAAAAGCAGTAGCTGTGTAGACGCGCCCCAGAGGTTGAAGTCGGCGCTTGCGTACCCTGTCGTCGTTACGGTTGAGACAAACTGAAAGACGGATTCGCGTACCGAAGCCTCTACACCGCCGACCGCCGCATCCGTACCTGCACCGAGGAAGAGCAAGACCGCACCGAGCGCAGAAGCCGCACCCACGATACCGACGTAAAGACGGAACTCGCCGTTGCGGACGAGGGCGAGCGGGTCTCTTTCTTCCACCACCGTCCAGATAAGCGCGAAGCTCGTACCCGCGACGAGCATGAACGCCGCTAACGTCCACTGTACGGCTGGCGAGAAGGCTTCGATTGAACGCGCTTCGGGCGAGAAACCTCCCGTCGGCATCGTTGTAAGCGCGTGCGCCACGGCGTTGTACAACGTCATTCCGTCTGCGATATCTGCGATGTGTAGACCGTAGAGAAGACCGACGAGAACCGCGGTCGCGACGAAGTACAGACCCCAGAGTATACGCGCAGTCTGTACGATGCTCGGTGCGAGCTTCTCAATACCCTGACCCGGGGTCTCCGTCTCCATCAACTGCGCACCCCCGACCGATAGGCGCGAAAGTATTGCGACGCCCAGGACGATTATACCCATTCCTCCGAGCCACTGTGTCATCTGTCTCCACATCATGACCGCACGTGAATGCGTCTCGAAGGAGATGTCTTCCATGACCGTCGCACCCGTCGTCGTGAAGCCGCTCATCGATTCGAAAAGCGCGTTGACGGGATGTGCGACAGCACCTGCGTCGGCAAGGACGTACGGAAACGCGCCGAACACGGAGACGGCGAGCCACGAGACCGCAACCATAAGGAACGCTTCGCGCCCGTGCAGACTCGGTTCGGTGTCGAGACGTTCGAGCAAGAAGCCGGTAACGAGCGCGATACCCGCCGTGACCGCGAAGACCCACGCGTCCTCGCCGTAGTAGAGACCGATTGCGAGCGGAAAGAGAACCGGGACGGCGAGGTACTTTACGACCGTACCGACGAGACTGACGCTCGACCGCCAGTCTAACTTTGCCATGTCCCAACCACGTTACGGGACTAACATAACTCTGTGGTATCATCGCCTCCAGTACGTCGGCGTGAGAAGGACGAGTATGGGGATTATCTCTATACGTCCGACCCACATCATGACGACCATACCCAGCTTGGTCGTCTCAGGAAAGCCGGCGTAGCTGTTCATGGGTCCGGCGTCGCCAAAGGCGGGTCCTATGTTGAAGAACGTCGCCGCCGCGGCGCTCATCGCCTCGAACTCGTCGAGGCTTACAGCCGCGCGCGCAGAGTCGACGGCGACGAAGACGGTGAAGCCGAAGAAGAAGACGAGTGAGACGAGGACGAAGGCGTACGTGTCACGTACGGTATCCTCGTCGACGACGGAGCCGCTGAGACGTACGGGACGGACGGCGTCGGGATGCACGGCTTTGAACAGGTCGCGTCTGAACGCCTTCGCTACGACGAGCCACCGTACCATCTTTATAGAACACGTCGTGCTACCCGCCATACCGCCGAAGAACATACAGACGAACAGGAGGTGCTTGCCGGCGGACGACCAAGCGTTGAAATCCGTGCTCGCGTACCCCGTCGTCGTCAGCATAGAGACGACGTTGAAGACGCCGTGACGGAGGCTCTCCTCGACCGTCGCGTGCGCACCGTCGAGTACGAGAAGAGCGGTTGCGGTCACCGCGAAGACGGAGAGCACGACGCCGTAGAAACGGAACTCCTCGCTTCTCCGTAGCCTCGCAGTGTCGCCGTGCGTCACGTAGTAGATGAGTATGAAGCTCGTCGCCCCGACGAGCATTCCGGGTATCATCGCCCACTGGACGACGGGGGCGAAAGCCTCTATGGAGCGCGGTTCGGGCGAGAAGCCCGACGTGGAGACGCTCGTAAACGCGTGCGCGACGGCGTTGTAGAACGTCATACGTGGCGCGAGACCGACGGCGTTCAACGAGTACAGGAAAGCCGTCTGCGCCACGGTGAGAGCGACGTACAGCCTTACGATTATACGCGCGGTTTCCTCAATACGTGGCGTTAGCTTGTTTACGTTCTGTGTCTGTGTCTCCGTCTCCATCAACTGCGCACCGCCGACGGAGAGTTCGGAAAGTATGGCTGTGGCTACGACGAGTATACCGAGACCGCCGAGCCACTGTATTAGCTGACGCCAGATAAGCACGGAGCGCGAATGTACGTCGAAGCTCTCGACAACCGTCGCCCCCGTCGTGGTTATACCGCTCATCGATTCGAAAACCGCGCTCATCGGCGACGCCAGAACCCCTTCGCCCGCGACGATAAAAGGCACCGCACCGATGAGGGCGACGCCGAGCCACGAAAGTGCGACGGTCAGGAAAGCCTCACGTCCGCCAAGGTCGCCGCCGCCTCTGCAGACGGTTTCGAGACCGACGCCAACGACGAAGGAGACGACAGCGGCTGTGACGAAAGGCACGACTGTTTCGCCGTAGTAGACGGCGACGCCCGCGGGTAGAACGAAAGCCACGGTGAGGTACTTCAGAACCGACCCGACCAGCGCGATAGCCGCGCGCAGGTCGACTGAGAGTTTCATACCTTCTCCAGAACCTCGTCGTGTACCTCCGCCTCGACGAAAAGTACGACGTGGTCACCTTCGTGTATCGTCGTTCCTCCGCGCGGCGGTACGAACTCGACGCCCCGTGATACAGCGCCGACGACGACGCCGCCGGGGAGGTCGCCGTCCGCCTCGTGTATCGTACGACCCGCAAAGACGCTTTCGCCGTCTATCTCAACCTCGACGACCTCCGCCTGTTCGCTACCGACGAGCGCGAGACCCACCGTCCGGTTCTTCTGTGTCAGACGCGTGATCTCCTCCGCAACCTCCTGACGCGGGTTTACCGCGACATCGACGCCCACGGTCTCGAAAAGCTCAGTGTACTCGGTGTTCTCCGTCACGACGATACTACGTTCCACCCCCATACGTCCGGCTATGAGCGCCGAGAGTAGGTTCTTCTCGTCGGAGTCGAGAGCCGAGACGGCTATGTCGGCGTCGCCTATACGTTCGCGCTCCAAGAAGTCACGATCCGTGGCGTCGCTCTCCATCACGACCGTCTCAGGGAGTTCCTCGGCGAGTTCGCGCGCCCTGCCGCCTTCGCTCTCCACGAGACGCGGCTTGAAGCCACGATCCTGAAGAAGCGACGCGACGACCTCGCCTATCTCACCCCCGCCGAAGACGACTATGTCGGCGTCCTTGTCCGGCGTCCCGCTCGGCGCTACGTCGACGGCGAAAGAGTGTACGCTCTCAGGGCTTCCTATGACAACGACACGGTCGCCCGTCTCTATCCTCGTCGACCCGCTCGGTATGACGACATCGCCGTTGCGCAGGACGGCGGCGAACGTAAGCGAGTCGAACCTGTCCGCCTCCGCGACCGTCTCGCCCGCGACCGGGCTGTCGTCACCGACCTCGAACTCCGCCATCTGTACGGTACCCTCGGAGAATACGTCGACATCGTGCGCCGCGGGCGTGACGACGAGACGCGCTATCTTCTCCGCCGTTAGCACGTTCGACGCCACCATCAGATCGACACCGAAAGCGCCGGGTGAAGGCTCCCATGTTTCGAGGAACTTCCTCTTCTTGACGCGCCCGACAGTAAACGGGTCGCCCGCGGTCTTTGCCGAACCGCAGACGGCGAGGTTTGTCTCGTCGCTGTCGGTCGTTCCTATAACGATGTCCGCCTCGTCGACGCCCGCCTCGCGCAGAACCTCCATCGATGTACCGTCACCCTCGACGGCGAGCGCGTCTATGTTATACGTTACCTCCTCGACGCGTTCGGCGTCCTCGTCGACGACGGTTATCTCGTGGTTCTCCCCAAGCGACGACGCTATGTCGGTACCGACCTGCCCCGCTCCGACTATCAGGATTTTCACACCACAAATTCGTACCCAAGCATAAAAATCCGCCTCTTCGCTCCGTCGACGCGTAAACGTTTTGCACGAAAGCCACTTAACCGCTGTATGGAACTCGACACGGAGTCGACGGCGGTCGTCGTGGTCGATACACAGAAAGGCTTCTGTCACCCCGACGGCTCTCTTTACGCACCCGCAAGCGGTGAGGCGGTCGGTGCGATCGCCGACGTGGTCGACGAGGCGCGCGACGCCGGCGTGCAGGTCGTCTTTACGCGCGACGTACATCCGCCCGAACAGTTCGACGACGCTCATTACTACGACGAGTTCGAGCGGTGGGGCGAGCACGTCGTCGAGGGTTCGTGGGAGGCTGAGATAGTCGACGAACTCGAAGTACGCGATGAGGACAAGGTCGTCGTCAAACACACGTACGACGCGTTTCAGGGTACTGAACTCGACGCGTGGTTGAGCGCGCACAACATCGACGACCTCGTCTTCTGCGGCACTCTTGCGAACGTCTGCGTCCTACATACGGCTGGTAGCGCGGGTCTGCGCGACTACCGACCCGTTATCGTTGAGGACGCGCTCGGCTACATCAAGGAAGACCACCGCGATTATGCGGTTGAGCACGCCGACCGGCTCTTCGGCGAGACGGCGACACGTGACGAACTGGGGTTCGTGTGACGACGGAGTTCGGCGAAAACGGGAGGTACGTACGTCTGCGCGACGAACACCGGCGTCGGCGCGACTGAGCAAGAGTTATCCGTCGCGCGACGGTGCCACCAACATGGCTGACGTCGAACGCACCGCGCTCGCACTCCTCGGTCTCGGACTCGCCGCCGTGGTTGCGTACGTCGGTTACGTCTTCGTCGCGCCACTCACAGTCGCCGTCTTCGTCTACTACGCGACGCGCCCCGTCTACCGTCGACTCGGCGCGCTCCCCGTCGATCTACCCGCGAGTCTACGCGCGTCCGTCTCCATACTTTTCATAGGCGTCCCTCTCGTTCTCCTCGTCGGCTACACCGTCGTACTCGTGGCGGTCGAGACTCAGGCGCTCGTCGAGAGGTACAGACTTTTCGAGACACTCCTCGACGGCGCGGACTCTTACATCGATACCGACCGCCTCCCCGACCCCACGTTCGAGAGCGTCTTCGAAGCCTACCGTTCGGGCGAGTTCGATGCCGCCATCGGGTTTCTGCGTCAGAACCTCACCGCGCTCACGGGCTTCGTGACCGGCTTCCTGTTCAACCTCTTCGTCGTCACCGTAACAGCCTACTACCTCCTCGTCGACGGCGCGCGCCTCCGTTCCTACGTCCTCCGGTACGACGAGTCGGGCGTCCTCCGCCGGTATCTCGACGCCGCGGACAGGGAACTCTCGTCCGTACTTTTCGGTAACCTCCTCAACGTCCTCGTCGTCGGTGTGGTCGGTGTCGTCGTCTTCACGGCGTACAACGCGTACGTCCCCGCGGCGGTCGAGATACCCTCGCCCGCTCTCGCGGGTGCGCTCACAGGAGTCGCCAGCCTCATCCCTGTCGTCGGTATGAAGGTGGTCTACGTCCCTCTCGCGGGATACGTTGCCGTCAGAACCTTTCTCGCGGGCGACACGTCGCTCCTCGTCTACGTCGCGGGCTTCGTCGGTGTGACCGCCGTCGCCGTCGACTTCGTCCCCGACATCGTCCTGCGACCCTACCTGAGCGGAGAGCGCACACACGTCGGTCTTCTGATGCTCGCGTATATCTTCGGACCCGCCGTCTTCGGCGTCTACGGTCTCTTCTTCGCCCCTATCGTCCTCGTACTCGCACTCACCTTCGCAGACGTTGCCCTGCCCCATCTCCTCGGTGTCGACGAAGAACAGAAAACGCTCGACGGCTTCTAACTCATACCGCCGGTGTCCTCGATCTCAAACGCTACCTCGACCTCCGTCTGGTACTCGGGTTCGTCGACGTTTGCAAGTTCGATACCGCGCCCCTGTACCTCAACCCACTTTACGTTCTCCAGAGTCGTTTCGGCGCGTTCGACAGCCTCCATCGCGGCGTCCTCCCATGACTCGGTGCTCGAACCCGTCAGGTTGACCTTCTTGTATACCATGCGGATGTAACACGTACGCGGGAGGTATAAAACCATGGCACGCCGTCACAAACCAACTACTTAACGACACCCTTATTAGTACGAGCGAACCACGACCGATAAGGTCTAAATGCAGGGCGACGGTAGCTTCCCCATGAAGCTAACCGTCCTCGTTCCGGCGTCGCTCGTGACGGAGACCGACGACGCGCGCACCGCCACCGCAAAGGTGGGTCAGGTCGCACGCGCCGCCGCGATCTTCCGTTGCGAAAACGTCGTCGTCTATGACGACGGCAAGGAACACGAGGATGACGGCGACCTGATCGCCCAAGTCCTGCGGTACGCCGCGACCCCGCCGTATCTGAGAAAGACCGTCTTCGACAGACGCGACGAACTCAGGTACGTCGGCGTCCTACCGCCGCTTGGAACGCCCCTGCACTCCGTGACCGCCGGTTCGGATTCGGAAGGGTTCGAACCCGAGTACAGAGAAGGTGTGGTGACGAAGGTCGGAACTGACGGACGCGTCTGGGTCAATTGCGGAACGCAACACCCGGTCGCCCTTCGCGTCCCTGACGAGGGGATACGGGAGGGGGAACGCGTCACCCTCAGAATCTCTTCGAGAGAGCCTCTGCGCGCCCAAGTCGCAGAACAGCCGCCGTACGGCGGATACGAGGTCGAACGTGCGCCCCTCGACGACTGGCTTGACGCCCATGAAGGCGTCGTAGTCTGTGCGTCGAGACGCGGGAAGGTCGTCGAAGACGGCGACCTACGCGCCGACAACCTCGCGATCGTCTTCGGCGCTCCACAGCGTGGTGTCGGCGAGATTCTGAGGGAGCGCGACGTATCCGTAGAGTTCGACTCCGTTGTCAACACCTTACCCAACCAAGGCGTTGAGACTGTGAGGACAGAGGAAGCCGTCCTCGCCACGCTCGCCTTGGCTAACAAAGCAAACAGATAGGAGAGAAAACGAATGCCAACGCCATCGAATCCGAGGAAAGGATCGAAAGGCTTCGGTCCACGGAAACGCGCCGACAGCGAGGTGCCACAGTTCCGTTCTTGGCCCGAAGCCGACGGCGAGCCTGCGCTACAGGGTTTTGCCGGCTACAAAGCCGGTATGACCCATGTCATGATGGTCAACGACCAGCAGGGTTCGCCACGTGAAGGAATGACGGAGAGCGTTCCCGTCACCATCGTCGAGACACCGCCTATGCGTGTCGCCGCGGTCCGCGGATACCGCGAGACACCGTACGGGAGACGTCCCGTTACTGAGGTCTGGACGGACGAACTCGACGAGGAGACGGAACGCGTCGTTGCACAGCCCGAAGAAGAAGGCGATGTCGACGAGTTACGCGGCGAGGACGTTGACGAGGTACGTGTAATCGCTTACGCCACGCCCGCAGAGGTCGACGGCGTGCCCAAGAAGAAGCCCGAACTGATGGAGGTTCCCGTAGCGGGCGGAAACGTCGACGCTTCGCTCGACCGTGCGGAGGAACTACTCGGCGGCGGCGCCGATGTCGACGAGGTTCACCGTTCGGGCGAGTACATCGACGTGTCCGCCGTTACGAAGGGCAAGGGTACGCAGGGTCCCGTCAAACGGTGGGGCGTCAAGCTACGCAAAGGGAAGCACTACAGACAGGGATGGAGGAGACGTATAGGCAACCTCGGTCCTTGGCACCCGTCGCGCGTACGTTCGACGGTTCCACAGCAGGGACAGATGGGATACCACCAGCGTACGGAGATAAACAAACGCGTCCTGTCGGTCGACGACGAGGACGCTACGCCCGAAGGCGGCTTCGTCAACTACGGCGAGGTTTCGTCGTCGTACCTGTTGGTCAAAGGAAGCGTTCCGGGTCCCAAGGGTCGTCTCGTAAGGACGCGCCACGCGGTGCGTCCCAAGGACGACGCCGCTTACGACCCAGAGATACGTTACGTAAGCACGAGCTCTGACCAAGGATGACGATGAAAGCACAGAAGGTCGATACGGACGGAGACGAGACGGGCGAGGTCACCCTCCCCGGTGCCTTCGGGACGCCGTTCCGTCCCGACATCGTGGAACGCGCCTTCCTCGCGACGCAGGCGAACGAGAAACAGCCGTACGGCGCGGACGAGTTCGCGGGTATGCGTACGAGCGCAGAGTCGCCGGGTAGCGGACAGGGTATCGCGCACGTTCCGCGTATCAACAACGGCAACCGTGCGGCACGCGTTCCGCACTCCGTCGGCGGACGTAAGGCACACCCGCCTAAGGCTGAGAAGAAGATCGGCGAGGACTTCAACGACAAGGAGCGCGCACTCGCCTTCGACAGCGCCGTCGCCGCGACCGCAGACGAGGTACGTGTACGTGACCGCGGGCACGACTTTGACGAGGACGTAGACCTCCCCGTCGTCGTTGACGCAGGGTTCGAGGAACTCGTCAAGACGCAGGAGGTCGTCGATGTTCTCGAAACGCTGGGTCTCCACGACGATATACAACGCGCAGACGAAGGACGTGGGATCCGAGCAGGACGCGGCACGACGCGTGGAAGGAAGTACAGGACGCCGACGAGCATACTTTTCGTGACGAGCGACGGGTTGCGCGCGGCGCGTAACCTGCCCGGCGCGGACGTTGTTACCGCCGACGAGTTAGGCGTCGCCGACCTCGCACCCGGCGGCGACGCGGGACGCCTCACCGTCTGGACGGAGCCTGCTCTGGAGGTGCTTGACGAACGATGAGGGTTATCAAGAGACCGCATATCACGGAGAAAGGTATGGACATGATGGACTTCGAGAACAAGATGCAGTTCATCGTCCACACCGATGCGACGAAGCCGGAGGTTGCGGACGAGATAGAGGACGAGTACGAAGCCGACGTTGCGAACGTCAACACACAGATAACCATGAACGGAGAAAAGAAGGCGACCGTAGAGTTCGCCGAGGAAGACGTGGCACAGGATATAGCGTCGCGTATGGGGGCGTTCTAAAGATGGCACTGAGCAAAGCTCAGCGCTTCTCAGACACGGGAGGTGTCTGAGATGGGTCGTCCGATACGCCAACAGAAGGCTGGCAAGGGAAGCTCCGTCTTCCGTGCGCCGAGCCACAACTACAAGGCGACGTTAAGACACAAGAAGACGGGTGACCACGAGACGGCGACCGGAGAGGTCGTTGGTCTCGAACACGACCCCGCGAGAAGCGCACCCGTCGCACGCGTCGAGTACGACGACGGCGACGAACGCCACGTGCTCGTCGCAGAAGGCGTCGGTGTCGGTGACGAGATACAGGCGGGCGTGAGCGCGGACGTAGAGACGGGCAACACGCTCCCTCTCGCCGAGATCCCTGAGGGCGTTCCCGTCTGCAACATCGAGATAAACCCCGGCGACGGCGGAAAGATCGCACGTTCGACGGGTACGAGCGCGACGCTGATCACGCACGAACGCGGCGGTGCGGTCGTACAGCTACCCAGCGACGAGATACGTCAGTTCGACCCCGACTGCCGCGCCACGATCGGTGTGGTCGCTGGAGGCGGACGTACGGAGAAGCCGATGCTCAAGGCGGGTAAGAAGCACCACAAGATGAAGAGCCGTGGAGGCAAGTGGCCCAAGGTCAGCGGCGTAGCGATGAACGCCGTCGACCATCCGTTCGGAGGCGGCGGACGCCAGCACCCCGGACGCCCCAAGTCGGTCAGCCGTAACACGTCGCCGGGTCAGAAGGTCGGCGACATTTCGAGCAGGAGGACAGGAAAGGAGTAACCATGTCAACAGAAGACCTACCAAGCAGAGAAGGAGAGTTCCAGTACCGAGGCTATACGCTCGACGAGCTGAAGGAGATGTCGCTCGACGAGTTCGCCGAGGTCGCACCCGCGAGGATCCGTAGGACGCTCGAACGCGGTCTTTCGGACGAGCATCAGAAGCTCTTCGACCGCGTCCGCGACGGCGACGACAAGATACGTACGCATCTACGTGACACGCCTATCGTTCCTGAGATGGTCGGCACGACGTTCATGCTCCATAACGGTCAGGGGTTCGAACGCGTCGATGTCGAAGCGGAGATGATAGGGCACTACCTCGGCGAGTTTGAGATGACACGTAAAGACGTAGAACACGGACAGGCGGGCATAGGCGCGACCCGTTCGTCGAAGTTCGTGCCCCTCAAGTAAACCATGGGAATAAGCTACTCAGTCGAGGTTGACGAGGAAAGATCCGCCAAGGCGATGGGGCGCGAGCTTACGGTCAGCAAGAAGGACGCCGTCGAACTCTGCCGTTTCGTCAAGGGCAGGTCGCTCGACGGCGCACGCGAGACGCTCTCAGCCGTTGCGGACGGCGACGAGCCCGTGCCACTCAAGAAGCACAACTCGGGTTCGGGGCACACGTCGGGCATCGACGGCTGGGACGCGGGCGGCTTCCCTAAGAAGGCGGCGGAGGCGCTCGACGACGTTCTGTACAACGCCAAGATGAACGCCGAGGAACAGGGCTTCGACACCGACGAGATGGTCGTCGAACATATCGCGGCGCACAAGGTCGGCGAGTCGCGGGGTATGAAGCCGCGCGCCATGGGACGCGCCACGCAGTGGAACTCCGACCTTATCGACATCGAGGCTGTCGTGCTACAGGAGGACTACGAAGCCGTCGGTGACGACGAAGCCGAAGACGAAAACGAGACGGAAGCCGACACCGACGAAGGAGCCGACGAAGGAGGCGAGGACTGATGTATCGAACCGAAGCTTCGATGCTCACGACCACACGGAGGTGGTCGTGATGGCGATAGAACGCGAGTTCGTGGAGAAAGGCATGCGCCGGTCGCAGATAGACGAGTTCCTCGCCGACGAACTCGAACGCGCCGGTTACGGCGGTATGGAGCTTGCACGCACCCCGATGGGAACCGAGATCACGCTCAAGGCTGAGAAGCCGGGTATGGTCATCGGCAAGGGCGGTAAGAACATACGCCAGCTAACCGATGACCTCGAACGCGAGTTCGATCTCGAAGACCTACAGGTCGACGTACAGGAGGTCGATGAACCCGACCTGAACGCACGTATCGTGGCGGACAAGCTCGCCAACGCGCTCGAACGCGGCTGGTACTTCCGCGATGCGGGACGTACGACACTCAGCCGTATCATGGAGTCGGGCGCGATGGGTGCCGAAATCGTCTTCAGCGGAAAGGTGACGGGCGCACGTTCGCGCGTCGTCAAGTTCAAGGAAGGCTACGTAAAGCACTGCGGCGAACCCGCCGAGGAGGTCGTCGAGACCGGATACGGTACTGCGATAATGAAGCTCGGCGCTATCGGCATACAGGTACGTATCATACCGCCCGGCTCCGAGCTACCTGACAAGTTCGAGGTGAAGCAGGACGCCGACGTTGAGGAGCTCGTACCCGAAGCAGAGGCGACCGAGGTAGAGGTCGAGGAGGCGGAGACCGCCGACGAAGGTATCGAGGAACTCGTCGGCGAAGCCGGCGACGAAGAGACCGAAGAAACGGCTGAGGAGTCCGAAGCCGAAGAAGCCGAGACGGTCGAAGAACCGGAAGAGGCGGAAACCGAGGAAACAGCCGAAGCCGACGACGAAGCTTCCGACGAAGCACCGTCGTCGGTCGACGAGCTACACGAGAAGTCTTACCGTGAGCTACAGAAGCTCGCAAAGGAGGCGGGCGTCAAGGCGAACCTCAAGACGGAGGAGCTAATCGACGCACTCGCCGACGAGTACGGTCTCGAAGGAGGTGACGCATAGATGGCGATTCTACGCGCCGATGAGATGCGTGAGATGACCGATGAGGAGCTTGAGGACGAACTCAACAACCTCCAGTCGGAGCTTCTTCAGGAGACTTCGATACAGGCGGCGGGCGGAGCGCCCGACAACCCCGGACGTATAAGCGAGATGAAGAAGACGATAGCGCGCATAAAGACGGTACAGCGCGAACGCGAGATGGAGGAAGAGAACGAATGATAACCCCGCGGAACATCGCGCGTCACGAACTCGTCGGTCTGAACGGACGCGTCGTTGAGTCGTCCGATACGTCCCACGTCGGTATACGGGGACGTGTCGTCGAGGAGACGGCGTGTACGTTGACCTTCGCCGTCGAAGACGGCGGCGAGAAGACAGTGCCGAAGAAGTACACTGTCTTCGAGTTCGATCTCCCCGACGCTGAGACGGTACGCGTCGACGGAGAGGCGATAGAAGCGCGACCCGCGGAACGCGTAACAGGTGTCTAAGATGCCAGAGATAGGATACGACGTACCGGAGCCGACGACCGACTGCGACGACGACAACTGCCCGTTCCACGGTACGCTGTCGCCGCGCGGCACAGTCCTTGAAGGACGTGTCGCAACCGACAGCATGGACAAGACGGTTGTCGTCGAGCGCGAGCACGACGTCAAGGTTCCCAAGTACGACCGATACATGAGACGGCGTTCACGCACGCCCGCTCACTCGCCTCCATGCGTAGACGCGGAGGAGGGTGACACGGTGCGTATCGCCGAGTGTAGACCGCTGAGCAAGACGAAGCAGTTCGTCGTTATTGAGGTAGTGGAGGACGAAGAATGAAGGCGATAAAGGCGGACATAACGAAGTCACTCACCAAAGGCTCACGCCTCGTCTGCGCCGACAACACGGGGGCGCGCGAGCTACAGATAGTCAGCGTGAAGAACTACCGCGGTACGCGCCGGAGACAGCCTAAGGGCGGTGTAGGTGACATCGTCGTCGTGAGCGTCAAGAAGGGCGACCCCGACATGCGTCGTCAGGTTCTCGACGCCGTCGTCGTGCGACAGAAGAAGCCCTTCAGGCGTCCCGACGGAACCCGCGTCGCTTTCGAGGACAACGCCGCCGTTATAATCGACGACAACGAGGAGCCGCGCGGTACGGAGATACGCGGTCCCATAGCCCGCGAGGTAGCGGACAGGTTCGGACCCGTAGCAAGCAAGGCAAAGATAATAGCATGACAGAGAAAGCAACACAGCCGAGGAAGCAACGCAAGGAGCGCGAGGAGGCACCCCTGCACAGACGCAACCGATTCGTCCGCTCCACGCTCTCCGACGATCTCCGCGAGGAGTACGGCACGCGTTCGGTACGTGTCTCCGAGGGCGATACGGTCGAGGTACTACGTGGCGACGACGCGGGCGAGGAGGAAGAGGTTCTTTACGTCGACCTCGACGAGACGAAGGTCTACGTCGAGAACGTCACCGTAGAGAAGACCGACGGCGAGGAGGTTCCGCGTCCTATCGATGCGTCGAACCTCCGTGTCGTTGACCTCAACCTCGACGACCCGGAGCGCGTCGAACGTCTGGAGGAGGTGGATGAAGAATGACGCACCAGAAGAGGCTATCCGCCCCCGACTCCTGGCCTGTCGAGCGCAAGAATCAGGTCTACACCGTGGCGTCGCATCCGGGACCCCACGGTGGCGACGCAGTGCCGCTCGTCGTCTTCGTCCGCGACGTTCTCGGATACGTCGAGAACGCAAAGGAGCTACGTTACGCACTCGACCACGACGACGTTCTGGTCAACGGCGAGGCGGTGAGCGACCACAAGCTGTCCGTCGGCAACTTCGACATCGTAGCCTTCCCTTCGCGCGACGAGTACTACCGCGTCTTCCCCGGCGAAGGCGGCAGGCTTTCGCTCGTCTCCGTCGAGGCGGACGCCGCGGACAACAAGCTCGCGCGTATCGACGACGTGACACACGTACCCGGAGGGGAGGTACAGCTAAACCTCCACAACGGCGCGAACGTCATAGTCGAGGACGACGGCTACTCGACCGACGACTCGGTCGTTGTCGATCTCGAAACCGGCGAGGTACTCGAACGGTTCGCATTCGCCGAGGGTGCGGCTGTCACCGCCGTCGACGGACGCCACTCAGGCGAGGTCGGAAAGCTCGTCGAGTACAACGTCAACGAGGGTTCGAGCGACAACACCGTCGTCGCCGAACACCCCGACGGCTCGACGTTTGAGACTATCGAGGACTACGTCTTCGTCATAGGCGAGGACGTTAGCGACCTTGAGGAGCAGGAGGCGGAGGCTGAAGCATGACGCTCGAAGAGATACACGAGATGCGTCAGCCCGTCGTCGAGAAGGTCGTCGTCCATATGAACGTCGGCGAGGGCGGACGTGAGCTACAGAACGCCGAGGAGATAATCGAGGACATCACGGCGCAGACATCGGTGCGCACGCAGGCGAAGCAGAGCAACCCCGAGTTCGGTATACGTGAGGGCGACCCGATCGGATGTATGGTTACCCTACGCGGCGACGAAGCACACGATCTGCTGAGCGAGGCGCTCGGTATCGCAGGAGCCGTGCCGCGTTCGTCTTTCGACGAGTACGGCAACTTCTCGTTCGGCGTCGAGGAACACACCGACTTCGAGGGTCAGGAGTACGACCCCGACATAGGTATATTCGGTATGGACGTAACCGTCGCACTGGCGCGGAAGGGTAAACGCGTCGAGCGTCGCGGTGTCAAGCCGCGCGAGATACCCGACGAGCACCGTCTCAACGAGGAAGACGCCGTCGCATTCGTACACGAAACCTTCGAGGTTGATATCGAATGAGCGAAGCAGAAACCGGAGAGAACGAGACAGAAGACGAGACGCGGACGGGCAACAAGCTCGAATGCCGCCGTTGCGGACGTAAGGAGGGACTCGTGACGCGTTATGAAATAAACCTCTGCCGTCAGTGCTTCCGCGAGGTTGCACGCGACATGGGAGCAAAGAAGTACAGCTGAGGTGACAGGTATGACAATGACAGACCCACTTTCCGACGCGCTCTCGGCGATAAAGAACGCCGACAAGCTCGGAAAGCTCGACTGTAAGGTAGAGCCGGCGTCGAACACCGTCGGGAACGTCCTCGGCGTCCTACACGACGAGGGGTACGTCGACGGCTTCGAGTTCGTCGAGAACGGTAAGGCGGGCGAGTTCGACGTCGATCTCGCCGGTCAGATAAACGACTGCGGCACGGTCAAGCCGCGTTACTCGGCGAGCAAGGACGAGTACGAAAAATGGGAGAAACGTTACCTGCCCGGACGCGACTTCGGCTCCCTCATAGTAACGACGAGCCACGGCGTCATGACCCATTACGAGGCGCGAGAGGAGGGCGTCGGCGGGCAGATACTCGCGTACGTGTACTGAGGTGAAAGGAATGAGAAATGAAATCGAGATACCGGACGATGTCGAGGTCACCAAGAGCCTCGACGAGTTCACGTTCGAAGGTTCGAACGGGACCGTGGAGCGTACCTTCACGTACCCCGGTGTGACGGCGACGGTCGAGGACGGCGTTATCGTCTTCGAGACCGACTCGGAACGTAGGAAACAGCGCGCGACCGTCGGGACGTTCGAGAGTCAGGCGCGTAACGCCTTCCGTGGCGTTACCGATGGCTTCGAGTACGAGATGAAGGTACTGTACTCCCACTTCCCGATGCAGGTTGAGGTCAAGGGCGATACGGTCGAGGTTCGTAACTTCCTCGGCGAAAAGCACCCGCGCGAAACCTCCGTCGTCGGCGACACCGAGGTTGAGGTACAGGACGAAGAGATCGTCGTACGTGGTCCCGACAAGGACGACGTTGGACAGACGGCGGCGAACATCGAACAGGTGACGTACGAAAACGACAAGGATGTCCGTGTCTTTCAGGACGGCATCTACATAACAGCGAAGCCGGAGGTGTAACGAATGGCAGAACAACTCACGGACGTAGACGGTGTGGGCGAGTCGAAGGCGGAGACGTTACGCGAAGCGGGCTACGAGACGGTCGAAGACCTGAAACGCGCGTCGCAGGACGAACTCGCCGAGACGGAGAACGTCGGTAAGGCGCTCGCCGCACGTATCAAGGCTGACGTAGGCGGTCTGGAGGTCGAGGAGACTGAGGAGGAGTTCGTCGAGGAAGAGGAAGAAGAGGAAGGCGAGGTCGCCGAGGTCGTCTCAGCGGCTTCGCTCTCCGACAAGACGCCCGAACTCGACGACGAGACACGCGACGCGCTCGACAAACGCGCCGCGCAGAACAACCCGTCGTTCAAACGTCAGGATCACCACAAGAAGAAACGCGTCTCCGCCGACTCGTGGCGGAAGCTACGCGGAAACAACAGCAAGCGTAGGAAGAACATCAAGGGCAAGGGCGCTGAGGTCGGCATCGGCTACGGTAAGCCCGCCGAGGCGCGCGGTCTCCATCCGAGCGGATTCGAGGAGGTTCTCGTACACCGCCCCGAAGACCTCGACGACGTTGACGCCGATACACAGGCTGTCCGTATCGGCGGTAGCGTCGGCGGACGCAAACGCGAACGTATCGAGGAGCGCGCACTCGACGAGGAGGTACGTGTCCTCAACCCGACACATGTGGAGGGAGAGGAATGACAGACCTGAAGAGCCAGCGCCGTCTCGCCGCAAAGATAATCGACTGCGGCGAGAACCGTGTCTGGATGGATCCCGACTCGCAGGGCGAGATAGCCGAAGCGATCACGAGAGAGGACGTACGCGAACTCGTCAACCAAGGCGTCATACGTGAGAAACGCAAGAAAGGCGTCTCGCGTGGACGCGCACGTGAACGTGATGAGAAACGCGACTACGGTCATCAGAAAGGACCGGGTACGCGTAAGGGTAAGTCGGGCGCACGTAGCGACCCCAAGGACGAATGGAAGTCGACCATACGCGCGCTCCGTAAGGAGCTACGCCGTATGAAGGACGACGACGAGATAGACGCGTCGACCTACCGCGACCTGTACGCGAAGGCGAAGGGTGGCGAGTTCGACTCCGTCCGTTACCTCAAGAACTACGTCGAAGGAATGGAGGACTGACAATGGCAACAGGAGCAAGATACAACGTTCCGATGCGACGAAGACGCGAGGGGCGCACCGACTACCACCAGCGCCTACGTCTTCTCAAGAGCGGGGAGCCACGTCTCGTCGCACGGAAATCCAACAAGCATACACAGGTACAGGTCGTCGTTGCGCGTGACCAAGGTGACCATACGGTGACGAGCGCGCACACGAACGAACTATCCGGGTTCGGCTGGGAAGCCCCGACGGGCAACCTGCCCGCGGCTTACCTTGCGGGACGTATCGGGGGCGGACGAGCCGTAGACGAGGGACACGACGAGGCGGTTCTCGACGTCGGTCTCAACCGCGTCACGCCGTCGAACCGTGTCTTCGCCGTCCTTAGCGGCGCGGTCGACGCGGGTCTTCAAATACCCCACGGCGAGGACGTTCTGCCTTCGTGGGAACGCGTACGCGGCGAGCATATCGCCGAGGGCGTCGAGTACACCGCACAGCCCATCGACGCCGACGAACTCCCGGAGCATTTCGACGAGGTACTCGAAAACGTGGAGGCTGAGCTATGAGCGAAGGGGAGTACGAGGACGAATGGCGACCCAAGACGCGTCTCGGACGTAAGGTTCAGGAGGGCGAGATCACATCTATGGACGAAGCTCTCGACTCAGGTCTCCCCCTCAAGGAGTCGGAGATCGTAGACACACTCCTGCCCGATCTCGAAGACGAGGTGCTGGACATAAACATGGTTCAGCGTATGACCGACTCCGGAAGGCGCGTCAAGTTCCGTTGCTCGGTCATCGTCGGTAACGGAGACGGCTACGTAGGGTACGCAGAGGCAAAGGAGGATCAGGTCGGTGCAGGCATACGTAAGGCGATAGACGTCGCAAAGCTTGACCTGATACGCGTCCCGCGCGGAACGGGTTCGTGGGAGTCGCGTGCGGACAAACCCCATACGGTTCTACTCGAAACCACGGGGAAGGCGGGGAGCGTCGAGGTCACCCTCATACCCGCTCCCAAGGGTATAGGCATCGCCGCGGGCGAGACGGCGAGCCACGTACTCGAACTCGCGGGTATCGAGGACGTATGGACGAAGGCGAGCGGTCAGACACGTACGACGGTAAACTTCGGTAAGGCGACCTACAACGCACTCGAAGCGAGCGCAGAGGCACGTATACCGGATCGCGCGTACGAAAATCTGGAGGTATCGGAATGAACGCGAACTCAACGCAGACGGTACAGAGACGTGCTTCGCACGTCTCCTCGTCGTCCAGGGGCGAAACCGTGGATGTGGAGGTATCGGAATGAGCTACGGAATCGTACGCATCCGCGGCGGCGCGGACACGCCCGGCGATGTCGAGGACACGCTCGACATGCTCAACATCGGGCAGGTCAACGCCTTCACTGTCGTCGCCGAGGACGACACGTACACGGGTATGGTGCAGAAGGTCAACGACTACGTAGCGTACGGTCAGCCCGACGCGTCGACCCTCGCCACCCTGCTCGAAAACCGCGGTGAGACTCTCGAAGGCGGCGATGTGGACGACGCCTACGCCTCCGGCAGAGGATACGAGGACGTCGCCGGACTCGCCGAGGCGGTCGTTGACGGCGAGACGACCCTCCGCGAAGAGGGCGTCAATCCTACGGTACGTCTCCATCCGCCACGTAAGGGGCACGACGGAATCAAGCAGAGTTATAAGCAAGGCGGCGTTCTGGGCAACCACGGCGACGGTATAGATGAGCTACTCAGGAGGATGCGATAATGTCACGTGACTCGAAGAAACGCGGACGCGGTTCGCGGACGCACGGCGGCGGTACGCAGAAGAACAGACGCGGCGCAGGACACCGCGGCGGGCGCGGCGACGCGGGAAGGAAGAAGCACGAGGCGAAGAACCATCCGGAGTTAGGAAAGACGGGGTTCAAACGCCCGCAGAAGGTCGTCGACGATGTGGATGTATCGAACGTTGGTGACATAGACCGGAGTATCGAGACACTCGTCGAGCGCGGCGTCGCGGAGGAGACCGACGACGGATACACCGTCGACGCGTCCGCCCTCGGCGTCGACAAGGTTCTCGGAAGCGGACAGGTGCGTAACACGCTCACCGTCCACGCCGACGACTTCTCCGACTCGGCTGTCGAGAAGATAGAGTCGGCGGGCGGCGAGGTCGTCGTGACCTCCGACGAGGACGAGACAGAGGAAGAAGAGTAGAACAAGGGACGGAACAGGAATGGGCATAATAAACGTACTCGAACCCGTCATCGTCCGGATGCCGAGCGTCAAGCGTCCGAAGAAACACGTACCTTTTAGGAAGAAGCTGTACTGGACGCTCGGTGTTCTGGTGCTGTACTTCGCGCTCACGAACGTCACGCTGTACGGCGTTAACGTACAGGGCGACCTTTTCGGACAGTTCCGATCCGTCCTCGCCGGCGCGCAAGGCTCGATACTACATCTCGGTATCGGACCTATCGTCACGGCGAGTATCGTTCTCCAGCTACTCGACGGCTCCGACATGCTCCCTATCGATACCAACGAGCCACGGGGTCAGGCGCTCTACCAGGGGCTTCAGAAGCTACTCGTCGTTATAATGGCTGTACTGACAGCCGCGCCGATGGTAGCGAGCGGCTTCCTTCAGCCCGCGACAGGTATGGGTCTACCGCCTAACATAATGGCGTTCGTCGTCTTCCTTCAGGTCGCACTCGGCGGCGTACTCATACTGTACCTCGACGAGATAATCTCACAGTGGGGCGTCGGCTCCGGCGTCGGTCTGTTCATAATTGCGGGTATATCACAGCAGATAATCGGCGGTCTGTTCGACTGGAGCATGACGGGCGGTGCCGCGGGTATAGCCGACCTTTCGACGGGTCTCCTGTTCCGTTGGTACCAGATATTCTCCGGAGGATACGACCCCGGCTTCGCTCTGACGAGCGGTGACGGCTTCTGGTTCCTGATGACGTACGGCGGGCAGATACTGTTCGTACTGACGACCATACTGATCTTCGCCGTCGTCGTCTACGCCGAGTCCGTCCGTGTTGAGGTTCCTCTCTCGCACTCACGCGTCAAAGGCGCACGCGGACGTTACCCCGTGAAGCTCATCTACGCGAGCGTCCTACCCCTGATCTTCGTCCGCGCTATACAGGCGAACATCCAGATGGTGGGACAGATAGTCTACTCACAGGGGTTCCAGCCCGCTTGGTTCGCCGTCTACGAACAGGGGCAGGCGACCTCAGGTCTTATGTACTACCTGACACCCATAAACAGCCCGTACGACTGGATGTGGTTCCTGCCTATCGGACCCGATCAGGCTACGTGGCAGATACTCCTGCGTCTCGGTATCGACTTCCTCGTTCTCACCATCGGCGGCGCTATCTTCGCCGTCTTCTGGGTCGAGACCGCCGACATGGGTCCCGACTCGGTCGCGCAGAACATACAGCAGTCGGGGATGCAGATACCCGGGTTCAGGCAGAACCCCGCGGTGGTCGAGAAGGTGATGGATCGTTACATACCCCAGATTACGGTGATGAGCGGTATACTCCTCGGCGTCCTCGCCGTACTCGCAAACGTCCTCGGAACCATCGGAAACGTGACGGGTCTGGGTCTCCTCCTAACCGTCTCTATCACGTACAAGATATACGAGGAGATCGCGGAGGAGCAGATGATGGAGATGCATCCGATGATGAGAAAGGTCTTCGGCGACGAGTAACGTGTGTCGATCGAACACGAGGTCGTAGGCTGGTCGGACGCGACTCTCGAACTCGACGACACCGACTTCGCGTACGCGGGCAAGTTCCGTCTTCCGTCCGGAAAGGCGGTAACGCGCGACACTGACACGGGCGATACGGTCGCTGTCCTCTCGTTCTCGCCCGACCGCGCCGACCCCGACGGCGTGCGCGTCCGTTACTTCACCGCACGCGACGACCTACGCGGCGAAGGTATCGGCTCTTCGCTCCTCGGTTTCGCCTCCGACCGCCTTCTCGAACGTTACGGTACCGTCCGTATCTCCGTCAACAACCCGTACGCGTACGAGGCGGCGCACAAAGCCGGCTTCGTCTGGACGGGCGATACCGCCGGACTTGCCGAACTCGTCCTGCGTAAGCCCGCCGAAGACACCGATACCGGCACGGACGAGAGGTACGTCGAAGGTCTGCGCCGGTTCGCCGACCGCGACCTGACCGACGGTGAAGAGGGCTTCGTCCGGCGTAAGCTACGTGACTAACCTCGGTACAGTCCGCAAACGTTTTAGAACACGCCGCCTCAGTAAGAACGCGGACGGGGTCCATAGCTCAGTCCGGTTAGAGCGCTCGGCTCATAACCGAGTGGTCACCGGTTCAAATCCGGTTGGACCCAGAGTGAACGAAGTGAGCGAAGGAGACAAAGGATTTGGAGCAGGGAACGGAGCCGAACGGCGGAGCGACCGAGGTTCAAATCCGGTTGGACCCATGAGAGAGGAACGCGGTGACGAGCGAATAAGGACGGAGGATCTGAACCAGTGAGCGACCGTCGGAGCGACCGAGGTTCAAGTCCGGTTGGACCCATACGCGGACAGACGTTTGACGGGTGGATTCGTCCACCTCTTTTTTACGAATCGCCCAGCAGAGCGGCGAAGAGGAGTACCACGAACGCGGAGTAGACAAAGAGCGGGAACATGCCGCCCGTGAGGGTGCGCACGAAGCCCTCACCGAACAGACTACCGACAGCATCGACCCCCCAAGTGGTGTCGATGATGAACAGGGCGTATCCGGCGACGACGGTTTTGAGAAATGCCTTCGTGAAAGCCGCCAGACGGGCGAAGGTCACGTAGTGCAGGAACGATACGACGGGGTCGCGTGATATCTTCATGAAGCTTCCGACGGCGAACCGGACGTGGGGTACCACGGAGGGGAGACGTCCGGGTACCGAAGCTAACCCTTCGATGACAACCTGTACGACGGGATGCCTGTGTACGTGTTCGGTCTTCGCACCCCTCCCGGCTGACCCCGTGTTACCCTCCCGTCCCGACGCCGTGGATCGAGCCTCTCTCATCTCACGTATGTAGCCCTCGTAGCCCTCCTTCGCACGTCTCTCGGTCGAAAACCAGAACTCGGTGCCTTGGTAGTCGCCGTCGGCGTTTATGTAACGTTCGTCGGCTTCGACATCGGTCGTGACGCCCCAACGTCTTCTTTTCTTTCCTCCGTCCCGTGTACGTCCCTCCTGATAACACAGTCGCCAGAGGCTATCGAGATGCGTCGACATACGTGTACCTCCCCATCTCACGTCGTCGTCCTCAAAGGAACCCTCGCGTCTGTCCGTCTGTCCGTCCTTCTGTTCTCCCGTCGGCTCGTCAGTACCGTCCCTCTCGGAGCGCCCGTCGCCGTACGCCTCGCGGTACGTCGCCCTTGCCGTCTCCTCCGTCCCGAAGTACACGCGGTCGGAAGAAACCGTCCCGTCGGTACCGAGGTACATACTTACCGTACCGTCGACGTGGGGCGCTGTCTCCGTCTCCGTAAAGACGTACCAGCCTTCTTCGCCCCTGCCGAGGCTCCAGCCGTCGCCGAGGCTCTGAACCGTCTCGTCCTGGTTCCGTCCGTCGTTTTCTTCGCGTGTCTCCGTTCTGTCCCCGTCCTCCTCGGCGTCCGCGCCTTCCGCTCTCTCTTCTGCGCCCGCCGCCGTTCCTTTCCCTCCGGCGTCGGTGAGCGCGACCTCGTAAGCCTCCCTGACCCGTTTGAACATCTCGGTGGCGTCGTCCCTGTCGCAGACATCGGGATGGTACTGCTTCGCTTTCTCCCTGTACGCCTCCTCCACGTCGTCGTCGGAGGCGTCGCGGGGTATTCCGAGGAGTTCGTACGGGTCTTTCGGCATCCGTTCGGTGTATAGGTACGCACGCGTTTTATTTTTACCGTCGTGCGCCGCGTATCCGCGGTTATATGTTACACCGGCGGCTACGCCGTAGGGATGCCAGAGACACACGGTGCGGTCGCCGTCCTCGTCATCCTTCTTCTCATCACGTCGGGATGTATCGGTGCCGGTGGTAGCCCACGGAACGGTACGGAACCACCGAACGGTTCGGACACCGAAGGAGGCGAAGACGTGACCGTACCCGAGGTCGACGCACCGGAGCCGTACACCGACGCGACCGCCGGCTTCGTTATCGATGGTGAGGTTCGCGGCGCTATCGGTGTCGAGATAGCCGAGACGCGGCGTGAACGTGCGGTCGGTCTGATGGAACGTGACTCCCTTCCCGACGGTACGGGCATGCTTTTCGTCTACGGCTCCGCCGCTCCTCGCTCGTTCTGGATGAAGAACACGCTCGTCCCTCTCGACATAGTCTTCGTCGGTTCCGATATGCGTGTCCTCAACATCGAACACGCCTCACCCGAATCCGGTGTTCCCGAAGACGAACTCAACCGTTACGGAAGCGACGGAACGGCGCAGTACGTCGTTGAGGCTGAGCGCGGCTACGCCAACGAGACGGGTCTGTCGCCGGGTGACGAACTCATCGTTAGCCGTTGAGACAGAGCGGTGTATCCTCTACCCTGAAACCCGATTTAGTCCCCTTCTTCGCTCGATTATGGCATCGCTGAGAGGATGGCGACGGTAGCCACAGCGATGAACTCGGATTTGGAGACGTACCGATCCGTCTCCTCCGGATGGCTATGCACAAACAAAAGACGGTTATCGAAAGCCTTCTTCATCGGTGGGAGACCGTCCAACCACTCAAGGTGTTCGTAAGACAATTCATCATACGCGTGCTCCAAGCCCGCCTGTGCCATCTCGTTGTGCCAGTACTCTTCGGTGGACCCTACCTCACTCGTGGTTGCCCTGTAGCACGATGTCACAGTCCTCTCTGACTCGTTCTACACACTCTGCAGGGTGTGGTTCCCACTACATCCCCTACACACACCAAGCTGTCTGCCCTCGGCATGTCATCAAGTACCGCTTCGAGTGCCGGTAGGTTAGCGTGAATATCGGATATTATCTAAAATCAAGGGCAAGACCCTTTCCTCAAGGAGCGAGCGGAGCGAGTGAGTAGGGGGGATACGCCCGACAACCATAATAGTTAAATAAAAGGCTAACATAGACAAATATAGAATGGTTCAAACAGTAGCTACTTCCAATATCTGTGAAAACAGAGGTTTGACCCATTCAGGTAAGCCCGATCCAGAACTGTTCAGTTCTGCGGAGGGTGTAAAGCGGGCTGTGGACGCCCCACAGCGAATAAGACTCTCTGACTTGGAACGAAGTCAGACTTTGCAGGAATCTCCGCTGGAAGCCCCGTCATCAGAATCGAAGATTCTGATTGGCTCGTCAGGCGAAGTCTGACGAACGTCCTCAAGAAGTCTGCGTCAGCAGACGAGTAGGTCGGGGTAGTTCACTTCTTCGACGGTAACGGTTGACGAGTACCAGAGACAGGGAACGGTCTCAACTGTACTTTGGTTAAAGTAATGAAAAGATAGAACTCAGCCCTCGAGGTACTCCTCGTATACTGCTTCGATTAACTCCTTGACATCGTCCCAGTAACGTAGACGACCTGTTTTCTCGAAATCGTAGAAGAAACCCTCAGTCATCCATCCATATTCGATTTTGTCCCCGTCCAAATCGGACTCCCGGACGAACACACGGGACTTTTCTAAGTACTCTTCTGACATCAGGGTCAGTTCGTGCGTTTCACCGCCGTACTCACGCTCGAAAACACCGACCAAGTGGTCGGAGTAATCCGCGACGAGCTTGAACTTGTACCTCGAAAGCTCCGGTCTATCTTCCTTCAGTTCTACTTCTTCGAGCAGAAACGCGTGCGTACCCTCAGGCGTACCGAGAACTTCGGATATCTTCTCAAGACGTTCCTTCTCGCTGCTTTCCTCGTCGTAACTCCCCAAAACAAGGTAGGACTCATACTCCAGGACCGGAATCAACTCCCAGGTGTCTTCCTCCACTACAAACTCCCGAACCTCTCTGAGAAGATCTGTCGCCTCCTGCGGAGGTATCCCGTCGGGTACGTGCCCTAGAAGGCGTTCCCGAACTTTGTCTATATCCGGATCCTTGTCTTCAGCCACGTCAAGTCAATCTCTTGCGGATCAGATAACTATTTCCAAACCAGTTCCGAAGTCGAATTCTATCCCTAGTTCAACCTAGACCAATTCGGTCACTGTCGAAATAGTTAAACGGCTACGTAACTTACCTAGTGTATGGCTCAGATACACGGCGGTATGGCGGAAAAGAGAAAACGCCTGCAGGTAGTCCTCCAGGAAACGAGGTACGTCATCCTCCAGTACGTTATAGGGCACCCGAAGGAGTCGATAACCCTTGAAGAGCTGGACCATCTCATTCCGGACGTATCCAGAAGCACGATACACAGCCACCTTGATCGACTTGTAGAAGCCGACGTGCTCGAGAAGCAGGAACTCCCGTCCGAAAGTAGACAGAGGGACTTACCACACGTATTCTACCAACTTTCCGACGACGGCGAAGAGTTTCTGGAGGAGCACGGCTTACTCGAGAGCGAAGAAACCCTGAAAGAGTTCTACGACAAGATAGAAAAAGGCGAAAAGGCAGAGAAGTACGAGAGGGCTCCGCGTCCCTCGGAGTGAGCCGGAATACTACGAAAACAATGACGGAGAGCAAACGGTTAGACGAGAGGGAAGCCCGCCGGTTCCTGGAGTTACTCGAAAAGGTCGAAGAGGACATGGAACAGGCAGCCTACGGAGAGACCACGGATAGTTTCGACGACAAGTCTGAGTATGAATCGTACGAGGAGAAATGGGGTGCTCCGCGGGGTCAGATATCTGTCGAAGAGGCGCGCGGCAAGATTCGGAAGTTCGTTGAACACGCCTACTTGCAAGACGACGAGAACCCCGATGTCAGAATAGACGACGAAATCGAGGATAAGGTTGCCAATGTTGCTGAGGAGGCTGGGATGGCTGAAGACCGTGAGGAGGCGCTGGAAGAAGTACGCAGAGGTATCGCTGAGAACATCGAAGACGCGGAGCCGATGCTTCAGTCGCCGTTGGAGAAGGACGAGATTGAGAGTATCGAATCCGAAGAACTACGCGCTCTGGCTTGGGACCTGGATGCGGTAGCGAAAGCATACAACTACGCTACTGATCCCACGCTCCCGGATATTACACGCGAAGACGGTGACACATGGATCACCAACAAGGAAGAAATAAGGCTCAACGAAGCGGGTTCTTTGCTGAAGGAGGTCTACAGCCGTATTTACGGTCGTGTCGGTGAGGATTTGGAGGGCTACTCTACGGAGGAGTAGGAGTATTATCCCGTCGTCAAAAGATATATCCCGCCTGAATACGTAAGTAGAGTATAAACGACATGGGGTCACCACGGAAAGCACCTGAAGAGGAAACCTCTCCTGATTTCGGAGACTGGGAAGATCCATCGGCAGTCATCTCCGGCGAGCGTACACGTGATGATTTCCTAGACGTGGCTCTACAGCTTCGCGAGCCTGCTTCTATATCCGAGATAGCCGAAAGGGCAGGTAGGGGAGAGGACTCCGCCCGCGAGTATATGCGTTTCTTCGCTGAACTCGGTGTCGTTGAGCGAGTGACCGAAGGTCCTGAACAGTACCGCGTCGATAGGGGCTACCTCCGGTGGCGCAGAGTCCGACGCGTCAAGCAACAGTATTCTCCTGACAAGATAGCTAAGATGCTCTCTGAGTCTACCAACACGATAGACGAATACCGGGAAGAGTTCGGCGTCGATTCGCCTCGACGGGTGTCTGTAGCCGAGTACGCCGAGGAGAGCGGCATGGATGTCGAAGAAGTCTGGCGTAGGGTTTCAAAATGGAAGACGGAGGTGAACCGTCGTAGAATCCTTGACGAGGCGTTGAAGACGGCTGAAGAAAAGGCCGTCGCGTGATGACGGCGGGAGATTCCGAATCCGCGCCCATAGACTTCGAGGTTCTATATAGAGTATACTCCCGCTTACAGGGGGACGAGCGTTTCGAGGAGGTCAAGCTTAGACCCGATTATGCTCCGAACTCCTTGGTTCCTCGGTACGACCTCCGATACTTCCCATCGTTCGTCGTAGCAAACTATCTACAGATACTGGTATACGAACGACGACTTCAACATCCACTACGAGGAAGAGTACGAGAAGGGTGATACCTGGAACTGCAGGTGGGATAGACATCCGAACAGCCGCAACCATCGGGGTCACTTCCACCCTCCGCCTGATGGGTCAACCCCCGGAGAAAACCGAGATTATCCCACCGATTGGCGAGATGTACTCTCCTTAGCACTCAACGAAGTTGACGACCATATACAGGGGTTCTGGTAGTCTCAGTACGGTGCTCCACTACCCGCTACGGGATCTCATCGGAACTGACCTAAGCTCTTCCATCCTGCTCCCCATCCAAACCTTATCTTCGCTTAATGCGGATACGACTACTTCCCTGACCGTACTTTAGAACGGCATGTTCCCGCCCATACCGCCCATGTCCATGTCGCCCTCGCTCATCTTCTTCATCATACGTTCCATGTCGCGCCCTCCGCCAAGCTGGCTCATCGTACGTTCCATCGTGTTGTAGTATTCGAGAAGCTCGCGTACGTCCTCCTCGCTCGTCCCCGAACCGCGTGCGACACGCCGTACCTCGCTCGCACCGACGCGCGACGGGTTGTCGAGTTCCTCATCCGTCATCGAGTCCATGACAGCACGGTACGTGTCGAGGCGTTGCTCGGTCACCTCGGCGAAGTCGTCGGGCATCTCGTCCTTGAGGTCGCCCATACCGCCCATGCCGGGTATCATGTCCATCACCTGATCGAGTCTCCCCATGCTACCCATCGCCTCCATCTGTTTGTAGACATCGCGGAGCGTGAAGTCGCCGCTCAACAGCTTTTCGGGGTCGAGTTCCTCCTCGTCAACGTCGCTCTCCTCCATCGCCTCCTCGACGCGGTCGACGAGCGCTCGTATGTCTCCCATGCCCAGAAGACGCGATATGAAGCCGTCGGGGTCGAAACGCTCCACGTCGCTGACCTCCTCTCCCGTGCCTATGAACGCGATCGATGAGTCGGTCTGATCGACCGCCGTGAGAGCGCCGCCACCCTTTGCCGTACCGTCAAGCTTCGTTATGACGACGCCGTCGACGCCCACTGCCTCGTCGAACGCATCCGCCTGTTCGCCAGCGCTCTGTCCTATCGATGCGTCGAGGACGAGAAGCGACATGTCGGGGTCGACGACCGACTCTATATCCTCTATTTCGGCGACGAGTTCGTCCTCAAGCGCGTGCCGACCCGCGGTGTCGACGATCACGACGTCCCTGTCCTCGAACTCCGCCATACCTTCGCGCGCTATCCCAACGGGATCCTCCGAATCCGGATCACCGTAGAAAGGAACCTCCGCACGATCAGCCATCTCCTTCGACTGCTCGTACGCCCCCGGACGGAACGTGTCTGTCTGCACGATCGCGGGGCGCAGACCCTTACGCGAGAACCACCGCGCCATCTTGGCGCTCGTCGTCGTCTTACCCGAACCCTGTAGACCCGCGAGGAGTATAGTCTGCTCCTCTAACTCGAACTCCGTAGCGTCGCCGACGACAGCCACCATCTCCTCGTAGACGATACGTAGAACGTGTTCGCGCGCCGAAGTCCCCGCGGGAGGCTCCTCGTTGAGGGCGCGTTCACGTATAGAGTCGCTTAGGTCGTTCACGAGCGAGACGTCGACGTCCGCCTGCAGGAGGGCGCGCTGTATGTCGCGCACGACCTCCTCGACAGCCTCCTCGTCTATACGTGACCTGCCCGCGACCTTTTCGAGCGCGTCCTGTAGAGAGGATCCGAGATCTCCGAGTACCATTAACGGCGTTACGTGGTGACGTCTAATGACGGTTTTGATGCCCCGCCCGTTCCAGCGCCGGCGTCCGAGGTACTACCTGTAACGATAAGTGGCGCGGGTACGTCGTTCACACGGATGCAGAAACTGACGGAGTTCCAGAAGAACATACTCAACGTACTCGTCGGCGAGCCGAAGTACGGTGTGGAGGTAAAGAAGGCGCTGGAGGAGTACTACGGCGAGGAGATAAACCACGGACGCCTCTACCCCAACCTCGACAAGCTCGCCGACCGCGGATACGTCGACAAGCTCTCGCTCGACGACCGCAAGAACGAGTACGCCGTCACCGACGAGGCGCGCGCCGAGATACGCGACGAGATAGCGTGGCGCGTCGAGAGCTACATCGACGGTTCCGACGACCGCGAGAAAGAGCTACTCAAGGCGATAAACGGCGAAAAGTAACGGCGTTTGGCACAGTCTCAAAGCAAAGCTTTGACGGCTTGCAAACCTTCGATCCGTAAACAGTCTTCAGTCTATCTGTTACCGCCGTCGAGGTCCGCAGTCGGGTCGTACGGCTCGAAGGAGTCTTCGGAGTTAACCGCTTCCTCAACCTCGTCAAGGAGATCGTCGGACTCCTCTTTGGTCATCCACGTCACGTACTCCATACGCTCATCAGGATCCATCTCTCGAACTTCCTCCGGTGAGAGGTCTTCTTTGCGTTTTTCTTTACCTGTCATTGCTCTCTGAACCTCCGTACTCCGAGGTCTTTTTCGTAGTCCGTGACCAGCGACTCCCCTCGTTCAAGTATCCTTTCTACGCGCATCCATATCTGCATGAGAGACGGCGCTACTTCAAACTCAGCAAAATACTATTCTCGACGTTGCGCCTCGTGTTTTCTGTCGCGTGCCTCAAAACCGCAGTACGAAGCTTCTTGACATTCTCACCCGTCATCAGACGCTCCGCGTCTAATTGGCTCAGAAATCAAAGATTTCTGAACGTTCGTGACTCCACCGGAGTCACGAGCAGGCGAATTTTTCGATTCGCATAAGCCTAAAGCCAAGAACATTCTGCTGTGCTATCTGTAAAACCGGGTGGAAAGATGGTACGTTGGGTGGGTACCGAAGCTACGCTTCGACGGGGATCTCCTCGCCTTCCTCTTCCTTCGGCTCTATGACGAGACGGTAGGGCGAGAAACGCGTGTCGAGTACGCGTTTTCCGTCGTCGTCACCCTCGACGAACCCGCGGACGCGGTCGACGACCCTACTCGGAACGTCGACGACGAGTTCCGTGGGCGAAACAGCGGTGTAGACGGTGTCCTCTCCGACCGTTTCCGTCTCCACGACGCCGTCGTCGTCAAGCTCGCCGAGAACCGCGTCGACCTTGTCGGGGTAGAGACCCGTCTCCTCCGCGACCTCGTCGGCGTCCGCCTCTCCGAGCTTACGGAGCGCGACGTAGACATCGGCGCGCGCGCTCGTGTCGAGTACGGCGGAGACAACGTCGACGACGGCGTCGTCAACGGTTTCGAGACCTTCGTCAACCGTCTCTTCGACGGTCTCCTCAACATCCTCGACGGTTTCCTCGACCCTCTCGCGCTGTTCCTCGACGGTTTCCTCGACCCTCTCGCGTCCGTCCTCAACCGTTCCCTCAACCTCTTCGACCGTCTCCTCTATACGATCCTCGACGCCTTCTTCCCCTTCGACTTCCTCTACTCCCTCGACTTCCCCTGTTTCCTCGGTGGTTTCTGTTTCTGTCATGGTATCTCACCTTTGTGTCGTTCGCATTAGGACATAAAATCCGCGTATATAAATATTTTGTCCTTTTGCCGGCGACACATAGCTGTACGCCGTCGGATTGATATGGGGCGTCGACGTTTTGGGGTTATGAGACGCAGAGAGCTTATACTTGCCGCGGGTGCTATGGCTGTCACGGGATGTATCGGCGGCGGTTACGACGTTCAGGCTGTAAAGTCGGATGCGGAGCAGATACCGTACGAGCAGATGAGCGAGGGCGACAGGATACACGTCGAACGCGGCTACGTGAGACAGGTACAGACCGACGGCGAGACCTACTTTGTCGCCGTCGAACAGGAGGACGGCGAGTGGGTCAGTGAGATATTCGGCTCGTGGGACGGCGATGAGTTTCCGGAGGACGGTACGGTCGAACTCTGGGGCGTCGTTGAGGGCGAGATAGACTCCGAAGGGGGCGGTACACTGCCTGAGGTTACCATCGTCGACATGCGGTCGGTGGAGTAGCTTTCGTTTCACTTTTGACCTCTCCGCGCGAGGGTCGTGTATGCTCGCGGAACAACTCGCCGAGTACGCCGACGAACTGAGCTACGACGACCTTGACGACGAGACGGTTGAGACGACGAAGGCGCGTCTTATCGACTCTGTCGCGTGCGCTTACGCGGGGCGCGACGAACCGCCCGTCGAAAGCCTACTGAGGTACGCGACGCGTAAGAACGGCGAACGCGACGCCTCCGTTCTCGTCGACGGCGCGACGACGACCGTCGAGCACTCGGCGTTCGCAAACGGTGCGCTGATACGTTACCTTGACTGGAACGACACCTACCTCTCGAAGGAACCCGCGCATCCGTCCGACAACTTCGGTGCCGTGCTCGCCGCCGCCGACGCGTACGACGCTTCGGGGCGTGACCTTCTCGTAGCCGCCGTTCTCGCGTACGAGGCGCAGTGCCGTCTCTGTGACGCCGCTTCGTTACGCAAGAACGGCTGGGATCACGTCAACTACGGTCTGGTTTCGGCGACGCTCGCTGTTGGTAAGCTTGCCGGATTAACGCAGGACGAGATCGTAGAGGCTCTCGGGCTCGCGATCAATCCCCACGCCGCGATGCGACAGGCGCGCGCGGGCGAACTGTCGGAGTGGAAGGGCTTCGCCTTCGCAAACGTCGACAGGAACGCCGTCGTCGCCGTCGAACTCGCAGGCGAGGGCGTTGAAGGACCCGCGCCGATCTTTGAGGGCAAGTTCGGCTTCTTCAACCAGCTAACGGGCGAGTTCGATTTGGATGTCGATACGTTCGGAGGACGCGGCGGAGAGTTCAAGATTAACGAGACGTATATCAAGTACTACCCCGTCGAGTACCACGCGCAGGCGGCTGTCAACATCGTCATGGATCTGATCGACGAGGTGGACGCCGACGAGATAGACCGTATCGAGAACGAGACGTACGAGGCGGCGGTTAGCATCATCTCGGAGGAGGAGGAGAAATGGGACCCCGAGACGCGCGAGACGGCGGACCATAGCATGCCGTACTGTATCGCGCGCGCCTTCCTCGACGGCGAGATGACGCTCGAACAGTTCTCGGAGGAGAAGATTCTGGGCGACGACGTCCGCGAACTCATGGACAAGATAGAGATAGTCGAGAACACCGACTACACGGAGGCGTACGGAGAGGCGTTCCCGCATAGGATGGTCGTCCACGCCGACGGAGAGACGTACGAGCGCGAACTGGAGTACCCGAAGGGTCATCCGGGCAACCCGCTGAGCGACGACGAACTTGAGGACAAGCTCCGTACGGGCGTCGGTGATGCACTCGGCGACGACGAGATTACGGAGGCGCTCGACTGGATGCGTAACGTTGAGGAGAAGGATGACGCGTCGGGGCTTTTCGAGCTCGTATAGCGCTACCGTCTTCGCTCTACCGTTCGTCGACCGGCACGTACCCGCGCCCCGTCTCGCCCACGAACTTGACGCGCGGGCGCATGATACGGTTGTCTTCGATCTGTTCGGCGATATGCGCCGACCATCCGGCGGCGCGCGACGCCGCGAAAAGCGTCGTGTAGAACGCGGGAGGCACGCCGAGTTCGCGGTAGAGCGCACCCGCGTACAGGTCGGTGTTGGGGAAGATACCCTTGTCGCCGAGACGCGCCTCGACCTCCTCGCGGACGGCGTCGGCGACGGCGAGAAGCTCGGAGTCGGGGTTGAGCGTCTCTATATGGCGTCTGAAATGCGCGCACCGCGGGTCGACCGTCTCGTAGACACGGTGCCCGAAGCCGGGTATCTTCCCCTTGTTCGAGACCTTCTCCTCGACGAACGGTTCGGCGTTCGACGCGTCGCCGACATCTTCGAGCATATCGATGACGGTCTCCGTTGCTCCGCCATGGAGGCGTCCTTGGAGCGTACCGACGGCGGAGGTCAGCGACGAGTAGACGTTTGCGAGCGTCGAGGCGGTGACGCACGCCGAGAACGTCGATGCGTTCATACCGTGCTCTGCGTAAAGTATGAAGGTTGAGTCCATGGCGCTCGCCTCCTCCTCCGTCGGCTCCTCGCCATGGAGCGTATACAGGAAGTTCTCGGCGTGTCCGAGGTCGTCACGAGGCTCGACAGGCTCTTCTCCCTCGCGGACACGGTGGGCGCGCGCTATCACGGTCGGCATCTTGGCGAGGACGCCGAGGCATTTGTCGGTCGGGTCGTCGAGGTTGTCCGCCTCGTCGTCGTACGATGCGAGTGCGGAGACCGAGGTGCGTAGGAGATCCATGGGGGCGGTGCGCTCCGCCTCGCGGTCGACGAGTTCCGCGACGCCGTCGGGTAGGGCGCGTCTAGCCGCCATCTCGTCACGTATCCCGTCGAGTTCGTCGCCGGACGGCAGACGGTCGTTTCGGAGGAGGAACAGGAGTTCCTCGTACGACGATTCGCGCGCGAGGTCGTCCATGTCGTAGCCCGCGTACCATATCTTGCCTTCCTCGCCGTCGACCTTACAGACGCGCGACTCGTCGACAACGACGCCTTCGAGACCTTTCTTTACTTCGTCCATACCGGTAGATGATGAGAGACGTTATTCAACCTTCTTGTTGCCACCGCGGTGTGCAACCCCTACAGCGATGTACCTAAGCCAGACACCGTCAGGGCTGGTGACGTTAGATACCGAGAAGTGGACCGTAGTAGTACGGGCTGATGAAGCCCTCTACGAAGCCCGCGACACCGAAAAGGACGAGAAGACCCACGAAGATACGGTAGGCTCTCCGGGTTTCGTCGGCGACCTCTTCGGCGGAGACTCTGCCGCGGACGTAGCCGATACCGACGCCGCCGAGATGCAGACCAAGCCCTCCTGAGATGAGTAACGCGGGTATCTCGATGATACCGTGCGGGACTATGAATGCGGTGAGTTCGACGAGGTTCGCCTCCGTCGCCGTAAGGAAGCCTATAAGCGAGCCGTTGAAGACGAGTGAGACGACGGTTGCGACGCCGAAGACGAAGCCCGCGTACGACTGTGCGACGCCGACAGCCCAGTTGTTCGCCGTGTAGTTGAAGAACTCGCCGACGGGCGACATGCCTTCGAGACGGTTCGAGATAGACGTCTCTATACCTACGCCCGCCGCCTGCGTCGCTTCCCATGCACCGACGGCGGAGCCGACGAAGATCAGACCGCTCACGGCTACGAGCAGTGGACGCGCGGTGACGAAGGCGCGCGTCTCGTCCAGTCCCTCACGGAGCGCACCTGTCACGCGGTGAACGTCGACCGACCCGTCCATATCCTCAACGTCTTCGCCCGCGTGTCTCGTATACATATCCGTCTTTACGACAGCGACGAAGGGTGAGAAGATCACGAAGCCGACGACCGTGACAGCCGCGGGTGCGCCGAGGACGTTCAGGAAGCCCGCGACGGAGCCGAATCCGATCAGCGCCGCGAACGCGAATATGAGGTAAGCGATAAACTCAGCCGGGTTTTGGGTGACAAAGTCAAGGTTGCCGCGTAAGGCGCCCCGTAGACCCACACCGTCGACGACTACCGACTGGGGCGCGAAGACGAAGAAGACGTGTATACCGACAACCGTTGCGAGCCAGACGAGACCGACGACGAGACCGAGCGCCGCGCCGAGTATACCGCCCGTCGAGACGGAGACGGAGCCTACGCCCAAGAGGACAGCCGTCGCAACGAGTATCGCAACCGCCTCAGCCACGAACAGAAGCACGAACGTGGACGTATGCTCGAACACCGACGAGATGCCTCTGTCTACGGGCTTCTCGACGCCGGTCAGTACGCCGTAGACCGCGCCCACCTGTCCCGCGTTCACCGCGGCGTTGAGCGCGACCACGACGACGACGAAGACGACCGACGCCAGTACGATGACTGCGACCACCTCAGGTACCAGGATCAGGTCAAAAAGCTCGGCTAACTCCTCTCCCGTTTCTTCCATCCCTTCAAAACCGCCTGCGTTTCCGACCTCGTCGAGGGGTACGTCGTCCAGAGCCGAACGTATCTCGTCTATACTCCCGCGACGGAGGAGTGCGAGGTAGACGAAGACGCCTGTAAGCAGGGGCGCGACACGTGCGACAGCGGGGACGCTGACGCTCATGAGGTAGAAAGGTAGCACCGACGAAGGCTTGGAGACGAGAGTCGCGTACGCCGAACGGAACGCCTCGTTTATGTCCATGCGAATCCGTGTCGCCGGAGCCACAAACAGTTTTCCGTCGCGTTACACGACACGCGTTCCCGTCTCCCCTGCGAGAGCGCCGTCGAAGCCGTCGGGCGACGTTATGATAGCTTCGCGTCCTTCGTTTCCTTCCACAAATCCGAGCGCCGACTCGATCTTGGGACGCATCGTACCCTCTCCGAACTCCCCGTCTTTGAGATACCGGCGGAGTTCGTCTGCTTCGACACGTCCGAGACCCTGAGGGTCGTCGCCGCCGTAGCCGACGTACGCGCGGTCGACATCGGTTACGAAGACGAGTACGTCGGCTCCGACCTCCTCGGCTAAGAGACGCGACGTTCTGTCCTTGTCGACGACCGCCTCCACGCCGCGTAAACCGCCTTCGTCGCGGACGACCGGTACGCCGCCGCCGCCTCCGCAGACGACGGTGACGCCGTCGTCCACGAGAGAAAGAACCGTGTCCGACTCGATTACCTCCTGTGGCTCCGGGGAAGCGACGACACGTCTGTAGCTTTCGTCGTACTCGCGCGTCTCGAACCGCAGTTCGTCGGCTTCGTCGGCGTCGTAGAAACGACCGACGGGCTTCGTCGGGTCTTCGAAAGCCGTGTCGTCAGGGTCGACGACCGTCCGCGTTACCAACGTTACAGCCCCGTCGGACACGTTGTCGAACGCCTGTCCCAGTGTGTAGCCTAACTGACCCTCGGTCTCCGCCACGAGGACATCGAGAGGCATCTGCTGAGTCTCAGGAACGGCTTCCTGCTGTAACATACGGTTCCCGACCTGTGGACCGTTTCCGTGCGTCACGACGACGTCGTCATCCTCGTCGGTCGCCTCCGCGACTGTTCGGGATGTCTTCTCCACGGTGCGACGCTGTTCCTCGAACCCCGACCCTTCACCCGAAAGAACCGCGTTCCCTCCGAGAGCGACGACCAGACGTTCGGCGTCGGTCTGCGTCATGGTTATCTGTTGCCCGCGTCTGTCATAAGCTATGTCCCGAAACGTCCTGATCATGGGTGCCGCCGGACGCGACTTCCACGACTTCAACACCGTCTTCAGGGACGACGAGACGTACAACGTCGTCGCGTTTACGCATACGGAGACACAGAACGTCGGAGAACTCGACGACGCCCCCGAACGCCGGTACCCAGCAGAGCTTGCCGGCGACCTCTATACCGACGGCGTCCCTATACGTCCCGAAGCCGAACTCGAACAGCTCGTCGACGAGTACGGTGTCGATACGGTCGTCTTCTCGTACTCGGACGTCTCCCACGAGGAGGTCATGCACGCGGCTTCGCGCGCACTCGCTGAGGGAGCGGGGTTCCATATACTCGGACCCGACGATATATGGCTCGATGCCTCCGTACCCGTCGTCGCCGTCGACGCCGTCCGTACGGGATGCGGCAAGTCGGGTGTTTCGCGCGCTATCGCAGACGCACTCGACGGACGCGGCGTAGAGCCTGTCGTCGTACGCGAACCGATGCCGTACGGCGACCTTGTCGAGGGACGCGTCCAGCGGTTCGGATCGCTCGACGATATCGACGCGTGTAACGTAACCATAGAGGAGCGCGAGGAGTACGAGCAACACGTCGAAGCCGGACACGTCGTGTACGCGGGCGTCGACTACGCCGACGTTCTCGAAAGCTCCGAGGACGAGGCGGACGTTATCGTCTGCGACGGCGGAAACAACGAGCTACCTTTCTTTGCGCCCGACGTTCATATCGTACTTGCCGACCCGCACCGCGCGGGCGACGAGGTAAGCTACCATCCGGGTGAGACGAACCTGCGTACCGCCGACTACGTCGTCATAAACAAGGAGAACACAGCTACCGCAGACGGGATACGTGAGGTCGAACGTAACGTCCGCGCCACAAACCCCGACGCACGCGTCGTACACGCCGATTCGGTCGTGACCGCCGACGGTGGTGAGATAGAGGGCAGGCGCGTTCTCGTCGTCGAGGACGGTCCTACGGTTACACACGGCGACGCGTCGTACGGCGCGGGTCTTCTATCGGCACGCGAACACGGCGCGTCGGAGGTTATCGACCCGCGACCTCATGCCGTCGGCTCCCTCGCGCGTATACTCGAAAGCTACGACCATCTTGAGGACGTTCTCCCCGCCATGGGGTACAGCGACGAACAGGTGGACGAACTCGAAGAGACGGTGAGGAACGCCGAACCCGACGCCGTCGTCTCGGGCACGCCGCACGACCTGAGCCGTGTTATCGATGTAGACGTACCCGTGGTACGCGTCCGTTACGACGTGGAGACGAAGGGCGTAACCTTCGACGAGATACTCGGTGAGAACGCCGCCGTCCTTGGACTCGACTGAAGGGCGCGAAAGAGGTTTACGTCCGCACGGACGATACGCCACGGTAAGCTAACCCACCCCTAAAGGGGTGGGATTCACGGGAAATCGGAGATTCCCCTGAAGTCGGAAACCTCCGGTTTCCGTAAATGAGTGCGCGGGACTACGCGACGGCAGGCGCGAGTTCCGTTACAGCGAGAACGTCGCCAACGTCTGGTACAAGACGGTCTATACGTCGCCCGCGAACCGCTCCGTACTTCTCGTCACCGAGGAAGGTGTCGCCGACGCACTCGTAGCGGAGTGGACCAACTCGACGACCCACCGCCGTAACCTGCTCGGCGAGGCTTGGAACACGACGGGCGTCGGCGTCGTCGTGGACTACAACGGCACCGTCTTCGGTACACACGCCTTCTGCACCGCGGGGTGAGCGACGCGGTGCCGTCAGCCTTAGGTAGGTGGAAGACGAACCCCGACCATGACAGGCGTCTGCCCTCTACTCGAAGACTGTGAAGCCGCGACGTCGCGCGAGATGTGCGCCCACTTCACCGACAAGGCGGGCGTGAACTGGTGCGACTACTTCGACTTCAGCCCCGTCAACGACCCCGTCGAGACGGGACAGGTCGTCGAGGTCGAGATAGACGGTATCGACGACCGCGGAAACGGTTTGGGGCGCACCTCGGAGGGCTTCGTCGTACGTGTCGACGGCGGTATACCCGGAAAGACCGCGAAGGTCAAGATAAAGACGGTCTACGACAACAGCGCGAAGGCGGAACTCGTCGAGTTCACGGGCGACATAGAGGACGACGAGGACGAAACCGAGGCGGTGGACGAAGAAGAGGACGACGAACCACGGTCGGGCGCACGCGGAAACTGGTACGGTAGCTAAGGAACCAGAACCACGGGTATATCGAGGTTTTCGAGCACCCTCTCCGCCGTGCTTTCGCCGAATACGTCCTCGAAGACTGACTTCTGCTCGTACCCCATGACGACCGTATCGACGTCGGTTTCGCGCGCTATACGGTAGACAGCCTCGCGCACCTTGTCCCTCGACTCAGCCCCCTCCATGCGGATCACCTCCGCGCTTATCTCTATGCCCTCCTCGTCGCCGAGCGACTCTATCGTATCCGCAACCGTCTCCTCCGAAACGCTCTCGTCGCCCTCCGTCAGATGGACGGCTGTTATACGTATGTCGTCGAGCGCCCCGAACGACGAGACGGCGTACCTCGCGGCTCTTTCGCTCACGGGTGCGACATCGAACGGTATCAGAACGTGCATAAATGAACGAGCGTCGAAGAGCGCAAAACAGTTACGGTACGTGAACGGGGTTTGGTGTCAACAGGCTCGGCGGGATTTGGAACCGACTGTATCGCGCAGTCGACACGCGTGAGCCATGCACAGCATGGCTTCGCAAATCAGAGATTTGCTGGCTGTCGAGCTTCGCTCGACAACTCCAACAGGTTCAGCGGGCTACGGTGGCTCGGCGGGATCTGAACCACGGTCACTTCGCGCTACGCGCTCCGTTCACTGGTTCAAACCCTTGAGCCGTTCGTTCGCTTCGCCCACTCACGGGCTCGGCGGGATTTGAACCCGCGGTCTAGAGGTTAGGAACCTCTCGCCCTGTCCACTAGGCCACGAGCCCCAGAGGTTTCTGGAACTCGCGCGCACTTAACCTTCGTGTTTGCTATCCGTCGGTCGAGGCTGTCGTCGTTCCGTCGCCGTTCTTCTCGCTCGTTTCCGTCGCCGCTTCTTCTTCCATCTCTTTCTTAGCCTCCTGAAGCTCCTTATCCGCCTCCATCTTCGCCTTCTCGAACTCCTTCTTGGCGTCCCCGGCGCTCCTTGCGAGCTTCGGAATCTTGTCGGCTCCGAAGAGGAGGACGAGGAGAATCAGGATGACCCCTATCTCCAACGGACCTAAGCCCCCGACGAACAGGGGTGTTAACGCTACCATGTTCCGCGATACGCCGCGGAGTCATATAGACCTTTCGAGAGTAGGATTAATGTTCGTCGCGCCCACGTCTCGCGTATGCTCGACGATCTTCTCGGCAGGACGGCGCTGAAGCACCGTATCGAGGAACTCGAAGACGAGGTTGAGAGCCTCGAAGAACGTCTCTCAGCCGAGGAGCGGCGTAGAAAGGAAGCAGTGACCGAGAAACAGGAGGCGGACAGACGCGTAAACCGGCTCGAAGACAAGACGGAGGAGCTACGTGACCGTCTCGAACGTGCGGGTGGCGACGAAGACGACCGGAGCTTCCGTCTCGCGCGTTCGGTCCGTGGCGACGGACTCAACGATGTCCTCGAACTCCTTTCGTCGGCGCGGTCGGGCGAGGAGGCGCTGACGACCGTCTCGGTCGCACCCGACGACCGCGTCCCCGACGAGTTCGGGACGGAGACGACCGCACTTCTACGCCGCGTCGACTCCGACCGCGGTCTGGTGGTTTTCGGTGACGACGTCGGCGTGGTGCGCGCCGCCCTCGCCCCACCTCTCGTCGCCGACGGTACACGCGTCGAACACGCCGACCGGTTCGTCTTCGACCGCTCCCTGTTCGAACTACCTCAGCCGTACGCCGTTGCGGTCGTCCGTTCCGACGAGTACGCCGGCGGTGTCTACAACGGCGACGGACGCGTCGGTTTCTCGTCTTTCTCTTCCGACATCATGTCGAAGCACTCGAAGGGCGGCTATTCGCAGTCGCGTTTCGAGAGGGGTCACGACGAGGATGTGAAGGAACACGTACGCGAAGCCGCCGAGATGTTCGAGGAGATGGTCGGAAACGGCGTCGAACACGTCTTCGTCGCGGGCGAGAAACGCGTCGTACGCCGTTTCACCGACGAAGTCGGTATTAGCGCGCCCGTCTCGGAACGAACCGCCGACGCGACCGGAGAGGGCGAGCAACTCCTGCGCCGGGGACACGACTCCGTCAGGAGCGCGCGTCTGTACGTCATCTGACTATGGATTTGTACGTTCCGACGCTGAAGAACCCCGAGAAGTAGCTTAGATGTAGTCGATGGCTTCCGGAAGCTCCTGCTTCATACCTTTACGTTCGCGTATCTCCATGACCGTCTCACGCTGGAGGTTGTCGGGTAGCGTCTGGAAGCCCGCGTTCTCGGCGTTCCACGTCGATCTGCCCTCTGTCGCGCTTCGTATATCGGAGGAGAAGCCGAAAAGCTCGGAGACGGGAGCCTGTCCGTGTATCTCCACCACACCGCTCTCCTGCACCATGTCGTCTATACGTCCACGGCGTCCCTGAAGCTCCGACGATGCAGGACCCATGTGCTCCTGCGGGCACTCTATGTAGACATCCTGTATCGGTTCGAGCAGACGTGTCTCCCCGTGTATCATACCGCGGTGTACGGCGTCGCGCACGGCGGGTATGACCTGAGCGGGTCCACGGTGTATAGCGTCCTCGTGTAGCTTGACGTCGAGTAGACGTACGAGCACACCTTCGGCGGGTTCGCCCGCGAGCACGCCCTCGTTCGTCGCCTCGTCGAAGCCCTCCTCGACGAGCTCCATAGTCTCACGCAGGTGCTGTATACCCTTGGTGTCGTCGACGAGTATGTTCGTACCGTTCATGTACTCGACGTTCTGCGCCGTATCCTTGTCCATCCCGGCGTCCATCAGCTCCTCGCGGCGCTGTTGCTCAGGCTGATCCATGCTGATGTCGCCGAGCTTGATCTTCTCAACGACCTCCTCCGGGACGGGTTCAAGCTCTATGTAGAACTTGTTGTGCCTGTTGGGCGAGACGCCCTCGACCGTATCCCCGACGGACTGTGTGATCGACTCACGGTAGACGACGATGGGTTCGCTCGTCGTCACCGGGATACCGCGGTTGTCCTCGATACGTTTGGTGACGACCTCAAGATGGAGTTCGCCCATGCCCGAAATAAGGTGTTCGCCCGTCTCCTCGTCTATCTCGACCTGTATCGTCGGATCCTCCTTCGATATCTGCTGGAGAACCTCGATGAGCTTGGGCAGGTCGTCCATCTTCTTGGCTTCGAGAGCGACCGTAACGACAGGCTCGCTTATGTGGTCGATGGACTCGAAAGGCGTCATCTCCGTCGACGAGACGGTCGAACCCGCGATCGCGTCCTTCAGACCCGTCACGGCGACGATGTTCCCCGCGGGAACCTCCTCGACCTCCTCGCGTTCGTCGCCCATGTACAGACCGACGTTCTGTATACGGTTCGTCCCCGCGACGCCGCTCACGTTAAGCTCCTGTCCGCGTTCGAGCGTCCCGGAGAACAGCCGTCCCGTCGCAACCTCTCCCGCATGCGGATCCATACCTATGTCGGTCACCATGAAGACGACCTCGCCGTCGGGGTTCGACCTTATCATGTCCTCCGCGATCTGTGAGTCGGGGTCGCCGCGCCAGATCGTCGGTATACGTCGCTCCTGCGCCTCGACGGGGTTGGGGAAGTGGTCGACGACCATGTTGAGAACGACGCGGTAGAGGGGCGACTCCTGCGCAAGCTCTATGATATCGTCCTCGTCGCCCTTGTTGTAGTCGTAGACCTCCTCGAATCCTATACCGCTCTTCGCCATGTACGGCGCGCTTATCGCCCAGTTGTAGAGTGCGCTACCGAATGCGACGCTACCGTCCTCGACCTTGACGCGCCAGCCGTCGTTGTACCTCTCCTCGTCAACCTGCCGTATCAGGTCGTTGACCTCCTCTATAACGTCTACGAGACGATCCTGAAGCTCCTGTGGACCCTCCTGTAGCTCGTTGATGAGGCGGTCGACCTTGTTTATGAACAGAACGGGCTTTACGCCCTCACGTAGCGCCTGTCTCAGAACCGTCTCCGTCTGGGGCATCGCGCCCTCGACGGCGTCGACGACGACCACAGCACCGTCGACCGCACGCATCGCGCGTGTAACGTCGCCGCCGAAGTCGACATGCCCCGGCGTGTCGATGAGGTTTATGAGGAAGTCGTCGTCCTCGTAGTCGTGAACCATAGAGACGTTCGCCGCGTCGATAGTGATACCGCGTTCCTGCTCGTCCTCGGCGGTGTCCATGAAGAGCTGTTCGCCCGAAAGTTCCTCCGAGATCATGCCCGCGCCTGCGAGCAGATTATCCGTAAGCGTCGTGTTGTGTACGACGACACCGTCGGCGACGAAGTTGTGGTTTTCCTCGACACCGAAGTCGTAGACATGTTCGCGTTCGACCGGTTCGATCGATTCAACCTCTACGAACGACGTGTCCGCGACGGCGAGCGACTTGAGACGCCGTATCCTCGTTTCTGCGTCACATTCTTCGTCGAGTTCCTCGAAGCTCCGTGCTATCTCATCCAACGACTTCTTGGTAGGGGACGTACGCCCCGTCTCGTAGTCGCGGTACGAACCGCCGACGGCTTTCTGTGACGCCCCGATATCCTCGCGTATCTCACGTAGCTTCTCGCCGTTGACAGGCACTGTATCGAGCTTCGACGAACGCGCCTTTCGGCGTAGCTCTTCGAACCTCTCCTGTTTCTCGGGAAGACCGAAGCCTACCGCAGAGAAGTTTTCGAGTGAGAGTTCACCCGATACGTATAGTGTCGAGTTCGCGCGGTTGAGCTTCGAAGCCACGTCAAACCTGTAAAGGAGAAGCTGGAGATCCTCAAGCATCCGTGTGCTCTTCGAAGAGACCGAAACGGCGGATCTGTTCCTTTCGACCGTGCCGTCCGCGTCCATGTAGCCGCGCACGAACTCGGCTACGTGCTCGTCGTCGGCTCCGAAGGCGGTGTCGGGGATACGTATCGAGGCGGACTTGTCTTCGTCGGGATAGTCGAAGAAGCACCGAAGCACGTTCTGAAGAGTCTCGCCCCCAATCTCGATACGGTCTCCACGCCCTTCGAACCCACGTACGGTGGCTTCAAAGCCGAGCGAGCGCGCCTTCTCACGCACGAGACGTTTAGCCTCATCCGAGTTGTTCGTGATGTTGCCTTGGGTGTCGCCGTCGCCGAAGAAGAAGCCTGCGAGGTAGAACAGGTCGGACAGGTCGTCGGGTATCTCCATATCCAAAGACGACTGCTCGCCGCGCTGACCGTGCCCGCGGTAGTTGAGCCATTCGATGCTGTCGTACAGGTCGGACACTACCGCGTCGGTTCTACCGCTCTCACATATCTTTACGATGTCACTCAGACGGTACTCGCCGCGCCAGACGGCGTGTTTGAGCGACCCCTTCTTGAGACGGGTTTCGGATACCTCGTAGAGGCTTTCGAGCGGTTCGTCCTCGATAACCTCGTTGAAGCCGTCGGAGACGCCGACGTAGAACCCGTAGTCCTCTGCGAGTGTGCGCAGTAGATCTTCACCCGTCTCCTCGTCTGTCTCGTCGGCAGGAACCTTCCGCGCACCCACGACGGTATCGCCCTTCGAAAGGCTGTCGGCTCTTTCAAACTCCATCACACCGTCGCCGTTCAGAACCATGTACCTGTGTTCGGGCGTGGTTTCGAGGACATGCCCGTTTGATGTCTCTATACCGATGAGGCTCTCGTCGGCTTCCCGTTTCGTGGCGTACGCGACCTCTTGGCTCTCCGTCTCACCCGTCTCCCTGTCGAGCGAGGCGACGGATACCTCCGAAGTAGGCTCGTAAGCGACGCCGTCCTCGCAGTCCGTCTCCTCCCCTTCACTCCGGATACGTTCGAAAAGCCCCTTGGCTTCCACCACGCTCCCGTTGTCGAGATGTATCCGCGTGTCACCCGCAACGCATTTTCCGTGGTCCACATGCGCCACTATACCGATGTTACGTATGAACCCGGGGTCGTCCATCAGGTCTGTACACTGATCTACAATCTGTTCTCTGCGTCCCATAGTTGCTCCTGAGTAGGCGCGAATAGGTCTAAACGGGGTAAAAGGATACTGGTTTGTGGCACGCCAGTCTTCGCGTCACAGACCTTCGGTCACGCTCTCGCCGCTCATAACCTCGGGTATCACGACATCGTCGGCACCCGCGCGCCGCGCGAGCGACTCGTACATCTCGTCGCCGACACGTACAACCACCCTGCAGTCGGGTGCTATCTGGCTGACGACGACGGCTGTCTGTATGTTGACGTTCGAGTCGTCGACTGCGCATACCACCCTGTTAGCCCTCCCCGTACCCGCCTCCGTGAGTACGTCCTCGCGTCTTGCGTCGCCGTTTACGGCGAGATGCCCGTCGTCGACCGCGCGCTCGTACTCGTCCGTCTCGCTCTCCACGACGACGACGGGCGCATCCCTTTTAGCCAGCCCGTTCGCTACCGTCCTGCCGAACATACCGTATCCGCATACGACGACGTGGTCGTCTGTCTCTTCTATCTCCTTTTTGAGTTGCACCTTTCTCAGCTCCTCCTTTATGCTCCCTCCGAAAGCCGCAGACAGAACCGACTCGGCTATCCATGCGCCGGTTAGAACGAGGAGAACCCTCGTTGAGACGGAGATAGCCTTCGCCAGCCTCTCCTGCGCCTCTGTCCCGTGCTCCCGGAAATGTAGCTCGACGCTCGTCGGATCTATCACCCAGAAGGAAGCGTCGAGAACCCCGATGTCTGCCACAGCCATGAAGCCACCTACGCCGAAAGCCACGACGGCGGTGAAAGCGAGAAGCGGGTACGCGGCGCGCCGAAGGACGCTCGCGCGTGCGCTGGTGGCTCGTGTGGCGCTCATGGATCCGTAGTCCTATGGCGCGTAAGTCGCGTACGACGAACCCGTCTCGTGCAGACGCACCTCGACGACGGGATGACCCTGCGACTCGGCGTACTCGTATATCTCGCGTGCTATCGCCTCCGCAGTCGGGTTCTCGTCCATCACGTAGTACGGTTCGCCCTCCTCTTCGAGGTACTCTATGAGCGGGTCGTCGTGACGGACGAGCATCGCGTGATCCATCTCGGCGTCTATCCAGCCCTTCACGTCGTCCTTCAGGTCGCCGAAGTCGTAGACCATACCGCGGTCGTCGAGTCCGTCGTCCCTGAGTTCGACCTCGGCGACGCCGTTGTGCCCGTGTATATGCTGGCAAGCACCGTCGTAGTTACGCAGGCGGTGACCGTAGCTGAACTCTATCTCCTTGGTAACGCTGTACGTCATACGTACTCATCGTATATCTCGTCGACCTTCGCCGCCATCACGAAGTCCGCCTCGTGTAGACCGTCTATCTTGTGCGTCCAGAACTTGACCTCCGCAGAGCCGTATTCGAGGTAGATGTCGGGATGGTGCCCCTCCTCCTCGGCGAGTTCGCCCACGTCATAGACGAACTCCAGAGAGTCGCGGAAGTCGTCGAAGTCGAAGTGGCTCTCTATATGGTGGTCGTCGACGGCTTCCCAGTGATCGCCCACCTCGTCGAGATACTCGTCTATCTCGTCGCTCTCCATCGGCGGTACGCCGCCCTGACACGGCTCACATTCCTGATCGGCGAGTGAGTCTGATTCGGACATTGCATGCTACATACGCGCGCGCGGCACTTAGTCGTGACGGGTGCTCGTGACGGGCTGTTCAGAGCGACCTTCCGCCGTCTACGTCTATAACAGCGCCGTTTAGGAACTCCGACGACTCGACGACGAAGGCGACGGTGTCTGCGATATCACCCGGCTCTCCGATACGTCCCACGGGCGTGTCCTCGGCGATACGGCGCTCCTCCTCGTCGGGACGGTCGGGCGGCGAAAGAACCGTGCCGGGCGAGACGGCGTTGACGGTCGTCTCCGGCGCGAGAGCCTTTGCGAGAGCCTTCGTGAGAGAGACGATACCCGCCTTAGAGACGGAGTAAGGTACGAACGAAGGGAAAGGGCGTTTCGCCGCGACGCCCCCGATGTTGACGACCTTCTCCGCACCGTGCTCCGCCGCGCGCTGTGACGCGAAGAACGGCGCGCGCAGGTTGACATTCATGTTCGTCTCCCAGTCGTCCTCGGTCACGTCCTCGACGGGGGTTTCGCCGAAGACCGACGCGGAGTTCACGAGAACGTCGATACCCCCGAGTCCGTCGACCGTACCGTCGACCGCGGCGCGCGCACCTTCGACGGTCGAAAGGTCGCTCCGAACCGTCGTCGCCTCGCCCCCGTGTTCGCGTACGTCGTCCGCCGTCTCGTCCGCCGCCTCGTCGCTCGTCCTGTAATGTACCGCCACGTTCGCGCCCTCGTCTGCGAGCGTCAGGGCTATCTCACGTCCGACGCGTACGGCGCTTCCCGTGACCAGAACGTCAGCGTCCTGTATATCCATGCCCGACCAAGGGGTGCGAGCCGTATACCCGTGACGGTGGTGGACGACGACGGTTCGTTCGTTTCGACGGTTCGTCCGTTTTATGCGCGCTCCCGCGCAAGTACGCGTATGAAAGGTCTACTGTACAGCGGCGGCGTCGAAAGCGCCCATCTCCTCCAGACGGTTGACGGTGACATACAGCCCGTCTACGTCGCGTACGGCTTTCCTTGGGAGGAGCGCGAGCGCGAGGCGGCGCGCGAACACGTCTCGCGCGTCGGTAACGCTGAACCTCTGATGGTGATCAACGTCGAACACGACGACGCTTCGCGTCTGCGCAGGGACGCCGACACGTCGGAGAAGGACTACACGTACGTACACGGTCGTTCGCCGAGCCTTCTCACGAACGCCGTCGTCGAACTCTCCGCTATCGGCGTCACCGATATCTACGAGGGTACGTTAGCGTCGGGCGAAGACACGTTTCCCGACTCGTCGCGCGGCTTCTACGACAGCATAGAGAGCGCACTGTCGATCGGTCTCGACGCGGATATCGACGTACACACGCCCCTGTATGGTATGTCTAAGCCGGAGGTGATCGCCGAACTCGTCCGTCTCGACGGTTCGGTGGGTTTCGAGGACACCGTTTCGTGTGTCGTTCCGGGCGACGAAGCCTGTGGCGACTGCTACAAGTGCGAGGAGCGACGTGAGGCGCGCGAGAAGGCGGAGAGGTATCTTTAGGCGACGCGCTCGCCGCGCGCGACAACCGCCTGCTGTTCCTTCCAGCTCTCTGCGTCGTCGCGTGGGTCGCCGTCGAGAATCAGAAGGTCGGCGGCGTACCCCTCACGGACGTAGCCTATCTCGTCTTCCATTCCGAGCAGTTCCGCGGCGTTCGCCGTCGCGGCTTCTAACACGTCCTCCTCGTCCATACCGTACCGCGACATGAGCGCGAGTTCCTCCGCGTTCTCGCCGTGGTTGTTGTACGAAGTTCCCGCGTCGCTCCCCACGGCGACACGTACGCCGTACTCGTCGAAAAGGTCGACGACATCCTTCTGACGCTCGACGACGCGTTCCGCCTTCTCTAACTTCGCGTCCGAGACACGGTCGGGGTGCCGTAACGACATCCTCGACGCCTTGAGCGTCGGCACCCAGAATACGTCGTTCTCGGCGAGCGCACGCGCCGCCTCCTCGTCGGCGTACTTTGCGTGCTCGACGCTGTCGACGCCCGCCTCGGCGCACGCGACGATCCCCTCCTTCCCCTCGGCATGCGCCGCGACGGGCACGTCCTTCATCCCCGCGACCTCAACCGCCGCCTCTATCTCGTCGCGCGTCATCTCCTGCGCGCCTTCGGTCGAAGAGTACGCCGAAGACGTAGCCATCAGCTTAACGACCTTCGCGCCGCGCTCTATCTGTTCGCGTACGGCGCGGCGCACCTCAGCGACGCCGTCCGCCTCCCTACAGCTACCGCTAAAATGTCCGCCCGTACAGCAGATACCCTGTCCGCACGCGACTACGCGGGGTCCGCGTATCTTCCCGTCCTCAACCGCGCGCCCGCCGTCGATGACGCACGCGTCGGGGGCGTTGAGATCGCGTACGGTCGTCACGCCGCCCTCGACGGTATCGCGCGCGTTCTCGACCACACGGTACCAACGCATACGGTCGTCGCCGTGTCGGTTCGTCGGTAGGCATTCGGAGACGAGATGGACATGGCAGTCGATGATACCCGGTACGACGTAGCCGCCGTCGCAGTCGTACACGTCCTCGTCACCGTCGGCTTCGAAGCCTCCGACATCTGCGATACGTCCGTCCTCGACGCGTACGTCGGCGTCGCGCTCACCGTCGGTATCGACGACCGTCCCGTTCCTGAGAATCATACCTAAGACACGTCACGCGCGCCGTTAAGCGTGCTGATGGCGGTTGGAGATACCCCGCAATAGTTGCCCCTACCGACCCTACTAATACGGACGCGCACCAACAACGGGGCGTAATGTCAGAAGACGTACTCGTAACAGCGGACTGGGTCGAGGATCACCTCGATGAGTTCCGGAGCGACGACGACGCGCACAGACTCGTAGAGATAAACAACCCGACGGTCACCGACGAGTCGGAGTATACGCCGTACGAAGAAGGTCACATACCGGGCGCTGTCTACCTCGACTGGGAGCGCGACCTGAGCGACGAGACGGAGCGCGACATCGCCTCCAAGGAGCAGTTCGAGAACGTAAACGGCGACGCGGGCGTCTCCGAGGACTCGACCGTAGTCGTCTACGGCGGCGGACGCGTACCCAACTGGTTCGCACTGTTCGGCTACTGGATATACAAGTACTACGGACACGAGGACGTACGCGTAATCGACGGCGGCAAGGGGTACTGGGTCGAAAACGACTACCCGCTCTCGACCGAGACACCCGACTACCCCGGTGTGGGGTACAACGCGCGCGGACCCTTCGAGAGCATACGCGCTTACAAGGACGACATAGACAACGCTATCGAGGACGGTCTTCCGATGGTCGACGTACGTTCCCCTGAGGAGTTCTCCGGAGACAAGATCGCCCCCGAAGGTCTTATGGAGACGGCACAGCGCGGAGGACATATACCCGGCGCGTCGAACGTACCTATCGCCGATACGCTCAACGACGACGGCACGTTCAAGTCCGCCGACGAACTCCGCGAACTCTACGAGGGCAAGGGCGTCAGGGGCGAGGAGTCCACCATCACCTACTGCCGCGTCGGCGAACGGTCGTCGATCGAATGGTTCCTACTCCACGAACTCCTCGACTACGAGGACGTAAGCAACTACGACGGTTCGTGGACGGAGTGGGGGAACCTCGTCGGCGCACCCATAGAGACGGGGTACGACGACTGAGGCGGTTTACAGAAACAACACAGTCTTGCCGGTATTGCAAGGGTTTTATATACAGGGGTCTTACAAGAAACCAGAAAGATGGTAGAGGAGATCTCCGCCGACGAGCTTGAGGAAAGGCTCGGCGATGCTCAGGTACTCGACGTGCGCGAGGAACACGAACTCGCACAGACCGAGGGGCGCGTCGTCCCCGGCTCCACCCACGTCCCCATGAGCCGTCTGCCAGCCGAGATGGACGACCACGACTGGGAAGACGAGATCTGTGTAATCTGTCGCCACGGAAACTCCTCCGTACAGGCTGTCCGTCTCCTCATGTCGTACGAGGGCGTTCCCGACGACGGCACCGTCGTCTCCGTCGCGGGCGGATACCTCGACTACGACGGCAAACTCGTCTCCGCCGAGGACGAGACGGCGAAAGCTGTCGCCGTATAGGCGCTCTTTTACACGACGACGGCGACGGCTATACCGACCGCCGATGTGGTGACGAGGACGAAGCCCACCTTCTTACCGAGTTCGCGTCCTCCTACGACCGCGGCTATACCGAACTTGACCAGCGTGTTGCTAACGACCCCTATCACGACGCCGAGAGTCGCGGTTCCGACGGGTATCTCGCCGCTCTCTGCGAGACGGCTGAGCGAGATAGCTATCGCGTCGGCGTCGGCGAGACCCGAAACGAAGGCGGTTGCGTAGACACCCGACTCTCCGAAGGCGCGCGCGCCTTCGCGCGAAACGACGAGTACGACGGCGAAGATGACACCGAAGACGACCGCGGTACGTATACGGAAAGGGTTCGAAGCCTGTATCTGTATCGCCTCTTTGTCCCTGCCCCGGAGAACGACGAAGGCGAGGACGGTTCCGACGACGGTCATCGCGCCTACCGGAACCGCGACATCGATAAGTATCGACGGGCTGACGACGGCTACCTCTATCAGTACACGCGGAAACATAGCCATCGAAGCCAACGAGATGGCGAATGCGTACAGCCCCATCAGGCTTTCCTCGCGCCGCGCACGTCCGCTTAGCGACACCGAGGTTGCCGTCGACGACGCCATACCGCCCAAGACGCCCGACAGCGCGATCCCGCGCTCCGCGCCGAGGTACTTCCGCAGAAGGTACGCGCCGAGGCTGATCCCGGAGACGAGTACGACCATGAGCCAGACAAAACGCGGGTTAAGACCGTAAAGGGCGTCAAGTTCCCTGTTCGGGACGAGTAGGAAGACGGCGGGCGCGACGAGAAGAAACTTGAGTATGTCGGTGAGTTCGCGGTCGTCGATACCCTCGGCGAACGAATGCATCCACGGCTTGGCGGCGAGTACAGAGGTCGTGAAGATCCCAAGGACGACCGCGAGTACGGTACCGTTCTCCGACCCCGTCGCCATAGCGCCGTAGACGAAGACGAGAAGCGCCGCAACCGCCGTCGTCGACCCGATGTCGTCCTCGAAGGCGACCTTACCGGCGTACGCGACACCGACTATGACGGCGAGGGCGGCGAAGCCTACGGGAAGGAGTTCGGGGAAGAAGCCGTTTAGTAGACCGCCGAGGAGGGCGACGAGCGGGAACGTACGGCTACCTGCGAAGAAACCCGCGGAGCCGCTCCTCTCGCGCTCCAGACCGATCAGAGCGCCCACGCCGAGCGCCACCGACAGACGGAAGACGACCGAAGCGGTCACAGCGTCGAGTACGTCCACAGAGTGCGAAACGCCCGCCTTGGGGATAAGGATTCCTGACACGGTCTGCTCCGCGCGCAACTGTTAAGTTGGGTACCGAAGTTTAAGTGGTACGCGCCCGTCTTCTAAACGCAATGTCAGAGCACGAACTACCCGAACTACCGTACGACTACGACGCACTCGAACCGCATATCAGCGAGCAGGTCGTCCGTTGGCACCACGACACCCATCATCAGGGATACGTAGACGGTCTCAACGGAGCCGAGGAGACGCTCGCCGACAACCGCGAGAGCGGGGATCATTCGAGCACCCAGTCCGCCCTGAGAAGCGTTAGCCACAACGGAAGCGGGCACTACCTCCATACGCTGTTCTGGGAGAACATGCATCCCGACGGAGGAGGCGAACCCGACGGCGCGCTCGCAGACCGTATCGAGGAGGAGTTCGGTAGCTACGACGCGTGGAAGGCGGAGTTCAAGGAAGCCGCGGGCTGGTCGGCGGGCGGATGGGCGCTACTCGTCTACGACACGGTGTCGAAGAGTCTGCGCAACCTCGCCGTACAGAAGCACAACGACGGTGCACTCTGGAGCGCGCACCCCATCTTCGCAGTCGATGTCTGGGAGCATTCGTACTACCACGACTACGGACCTGACCGCGGCGACTTCGTGGACAACGTCTTCGAGGTCGTCAACTGGGACGAGGTAGCCGAGAACTACGACAAGGTCGTCTCGACGTACGAGTAGGTCAGACGTCGATTTCGTCGTCCTTTCTGTGGAGGAAGACGGGCGGAGGTTAGAACAAACAGCCGTAGTCGGTGGGTACGCAAAGCCGTGAGAACGAGGCTCGACGAGGAATGAAGACCGAACACCGTGTACTCTACGACGACGCGCGTTCGATGGACGCCGTCGACGACGACTCCGTCGAACTCGTTGTTACCTCTCCTCCGTATCCGATGATAGGGATGTGGGACGAGACGTTCGCGTCGATGAGCGACGAGGCGTGCGAGGCGCTCGAAGAAGGCGAGGGCGAGCGCGCGTACGAGGCGATGCACGCCCAACTCGACGCCGTCTGGGACGAGGTCGACCGCGTTCTCGCGCCCGGAGGTACGGTCTGCGTCAACGTCGGCGACGCGACACGGAAGGTCGACGACGGGTTCCGTGTCTATACTAACCACGAACGCGTGACACGCGCCTTTGAGGAACGCGGCTTCCGTTCGCTCCCCGGCGTCGTCTGGCGCAAGCCCGCGAACAGCGCCGCGAAGTTCATGGGTTCGGGTATGATGCCGCCGAACGCTTACGTCACGCTTGAGCACGAGCATATACTTGTACTCCGTAAGGGTGAACGCTCCTTCGACGACGACGCGCGCGAACGCAGGTACGAGAGCGCCTACTTCTGGGAGGAACGTAACGACTGGTTCTCAGACCTCTGGCGCGTCCGCGGCGAAAGACAGGCGCTCGATGGCGATACACGCGACCGGTCGGGGGCGTTTCCTTTCGAGATACCGTACAGACTGGTCAGTATGTACTCCGTCTACGGCGACACCGTCCTTGACCCGTTCCTCGGCACCGGCACGACGACCGCCGCCGTCGTCTGCTCTGCGCGTAACTCGGTCGGGTACGAGATAGACGGTGACTTCGGCGACGCCGTCGCGTCCACGGTCGGAAAGACGCCCGGACTTTCGCGCCGTGTAACCGCCGAACGTCTCGAAGCACACGCGGGGTTCGTTGAGGAACGCGGCGCGGAGGCGTTCGGATACACGTCCGAACGTTACGGCTTTCCCGTCATGACGGCGCAGGAGGAGGATATACTCCTGCGTAACGTTGAGGACATCGAAACGACGGAGGACGGATACGTCGCGCACCACACGGTGGCGGAGGCTTCGGGCGAGGTCGAACGCCCGCAGACGACCTTAGGCTCACATGAAACGTAACATTTAGTCTCCGGACGCCCTTGGTTACGCGAAATGCTTCAGGGGTACACCGAGGGCGTCGCCGAACTCCTGCGGTTCCTACCGTCCGAGGTCACGGTCGTTCTTTTCGCCGCGTCGCCTTTCCTCGAACTACGTGGCGCTATACCCCTTGCGGTCGGCTTCTACGGCATGACCCCCGTCCGCGCCTTCGCGCTCGGTGTTCTCGGAAACCTCCTACCCGTCCTACCTCTCCTTCTCCTACTCGGACGTGTCTCCAACCTCCTCGCGTACCGTTACCGTGCATTCGAGCGCTTCTTCACGTGGCTTTTCGAGAGAACGCGCGAGAACGTTGAGGGGCGGTACCGTAGGTACGGCGCGGTTGCTCTCGTCCCTGTCGTCGCACTACCTCTTCCCGGGACGGGCGCTTGGACGGGCTGTGTCGCGGCTTTCGTCTTCGGTATCGAACCGCGTTACTCGCTCCCCGCTATCGTCCTCGGCGTCGTTCTCTCCGGCGTCTTGGTCACCACCGCCTCCGCGGGCGTTCTCAGCCTCGTCTAACGAACCGATGACGACCACGGGCGGCGAATCGGCTCCCTCGTACACAGACATCTCACGCCCTTTCTCCGAGTACCGTATACCGTTTACCTCTACCAAGCCTGCCGTCTCTAACTTACCGAGATGGTACCTGATGTTCTGCGTCGATGTACCGAACCGTTCGGACAGTTCGGCGGGCGTCTTACCCTCGTCACGCACCGACGCGAGTACGTCGCGCGCCGTCTCCGAGGCGACGGAGTTCAGAACCTCCTCCGTCCCGTCGTCCCCTATGCCGAGGACGTTACGGCTCTCCGTGTCGCTTCCCTCTTCGACGCGCGTAGACGGCGCGTTCATCGTGTCACCTCCGTCTCTATCCACGTCGTGTCCGTCTCTCGTCCGACCGTACGGTTGCTGTTACATGTCATGTATGCGACACCTTTTGTAAACTGACCTTTACATGAGGTGACAATCACGTATCGTGTAAATAAGTTTCGTTTTCTACTCGTCGTCGAAAGGCTGTCTCAGAACGGGTCGTGTCCGTCTAAGGGTCGCGCTAAGCGTCGCACCTGCCTAAGCGTCGCGGCTGTCTAAGAGCCGTTCTGCGTCTCCGCGCCCGTCGCGTCCGGCGTGGTGTTCGTCGTACTTCCGTTGCTCGTACCCCCGTCGTTCGTACCGCCGTCCGTACCGTCTCCGGTCTCCTCACCCGCTCCGTCTCGGCTGTTACCGCCGTCCGTCACGTTACCCGTCGTCTCGTTCCCGGCGGTTTCGTTCGCCGTCTCGTTACCTGTCTCGACCTCTTCGAGCGAGACCTCGACCTCGTCACCGCCGTACACGGCGCTCTCCGTGACGTTCACCGTGCCTGACTCCGTCGGGCTTCCGAGAACCTGAGAGGTACCGAGTACGTTCGCTATACCGACGTTGCCGACGTAGACCTGATACGGACCCGTCGACTCGACGCTCGCGTTGGTGCCGCCTTCCTCAACCGAAACGTCGTCGACCGTCGGGTACGGCACCGTCACCTCGAAGCTACCGTCGGCGTCCGTCTCGACGCGTCTCGTGTACGGGAACGACCTTTCGGTGTTGGTCGTCCGCATACGGACGAACGCCGTTACGTTCCTCGGTTCGGAGACGTCCGCCTGTCCGGTCAACGTCGCGCCCTCGACGCGCTCGAACGTCTTGACCGACGCCGTTCCTCGGACATCGTAGAGGTAGCTACCGCCGCCGGCGCGTATCATCTGCCCGTCAGGGAGGTTGCTCACCTGCGACAGACGGAAGCCGACCGCGCTCGAATCGTTGTAATGCGCGCGCGTGAAACGGCTGTTAAGCCGGGGTCGGCTGTCGGGCTGGCTCAGGTCGGCGAGGTTGCCTATGAGAGTGTACGTCTCAGTCTCGTGAACCAGCCTGTAGCCGTCCATCTCGTTGGCGTCGTCGTAGTAGAGGCGCGAGAGCGTCGTGTTCTCGTAGCTCGGTCCGAGCGCCGGTAGGTTAGCCGTACTGTTCTCCTGCACCGTAAACTCCTCACGCGTGTAGTACGGCTCTTCCTGACCGAACTCCGTCCATGTCGCTATAGCACCGAACTTGCCCGCCGCCATCTGGTCGTCGATAACGACGTAACGCGTGTCCTCGTAACGCTCCTGCTCGTTCTGGTTCTCGATGACAGAGCGGAGTTCATCGTTCGACATACCTTCGAGTTCGCTACCGCTCTCGACCGACGGCAACGCCTCAAGAAGGAGGTCGGCGCGTTCCTCCGACTGAGCGGTGAAGAACAGCGACGACACTATGTTACCCTCCTGGAACGGGTTGGCGTTGGGTATACGTTCGCCGCTCATCGTTATCCAGTGCCCGTAGTCCCACCACGACATGACACCGTACGCCCCTTCTGTGGGTGACGGACTAACGGGGTACTCGAAGTCGCCGTCGGCGGGTATCTCCCAGACGTCGTTGAACTCCATCGGCGGCGCGGGCGTGTTGTCGCTCATCCAGCCCATCGACTCGTCGTGCCATACCTGATCCGCGCCGCCTCCGACGGAGTTCCACGCGGGCTGAATGGCGGGCGCTATGGCGACGACGTTACCGGGGAGGAACAGGAAGACGATCAGAAGGAACGTTATAACCTGATACCCCTTGAGGCTCTTGAGATCCTCCCACGACTCGAACGACAGCTCTTCGACGTTGGTTATCTCGATGATACCGTGTATACCGTACGCGACCAGAACCGCGGCGGAGACGGCGAGATAGTAGCCGAACCTCGCCTGCGTGAAGTACGCCGTGAACATGTTGATAGACCACAGAAGCACGATAAGCTCCGCAGGACGGTTCTCACGTACGACGCGGTTGATCAGGAACGCGATACCGATCACCGCGACCACGAGCAGAAGACCGTAGCCCGCGACGGCGTTCGTTAGCCCCGCGGGCTGTATCTCCGAAACCGTAAGCGCGCCTTCGCTCGTCAGATAGCCGAAGCTGTACATAGTCGTTATGAGCCTTTCGAGGAAAGAAGCCAGACCCGTTGCCCAGAGAAAGACGAGACCGACGATGACGACACCGCCGACTGCGACGGGGTAGGCGTCGTCGGGCTTGTCGTCCCCCTGAAGATAGCTATGGAGGAAATGCAGGAACAGCGCGCCGGCACCCGCGGAGAGAAGGGCGACGGGATGTAACGCAGAGAGCGCCAAGCCCGAAACGCGTCCGTAGCCACCGACGAGGAACGTATAGATAGCAACGGGAACGAAAGCGACGAAGAAGAACGTCGCGACCGACAGACCGAGGTACTCCGTCGAACGTCCGTTGAGGTCGTCGCGTACCATCTGTATCAGAAGGAACGCCCCGAACGGTGCGAGTAGGTATATCGACGCAGGCCAAGTCAGCATGTACGCCGCAAGCCCCAGACCGCCGAGTACGGCACCCGAAAGAACGCCGAGGTCGCCGTCACGTATATGCGCGAACGTCGGCTTCTCCGTGTATGCGCGTTCGACGGCGAGTATGAAGCCGAGAACCGCGATACCGACGAAGAACGCCTCACCCGCCTCGTGCTGTACGTTGCCGAAAGTCGTCCTGTTTAGGAACTGTCCCGTAAACAGCGCGAGCGACAGCGGCGCGAGGAGCGCGACCCATCTGTCCGTGATACGTTTAGCGAGGAGGTAGACGGGTATCGCCGTCGCCGCACCGAAGACGGCGGGCGCGAACGCCGTGATTATCTCTACCTGACGTCCCGACGGATCTCCCAGACCGACGATGACGGCGACCGTCGCTATTATCTGGTCGAAAAGATTGCCGTAGCCTGTGGACGCCGCCGAACCGTATGGGAAGTAGGTCCATGGGTCGAACGGGAAGACCGTCGGATAGTTCTCGACGAAGTGGTCGACGACGCGTATATGGTACCACGAGTCGTTGGCGGAGAACATCACGCCGTCTTCGGTTACCATAGACGAGTACGGTAGCGTGCGTACCCAGACCATGTAGGCGAATGCGGTCGCCAAAAAGACACTAGGGACGTACTTCTCGTACCGCGAGATGTCCGTTTCCATGTTGGCTAACGAACGTCGCGTTCCACGCATAAGTCTTACCATTACGTTTAATTCGTACCCCTGGAAAGAGGAACATGATGAAAGTCTCGGTTGCTGTCTGCACTCACTCGGCCGATAGGTACGACGACCTCCGTGACGCCGCAGAGAGCGTCTACGCGCAGACGTACGACAACACTGAACTCGTTCTCGTCTCGGACGGTAGCGACGAGGTCTACGAGAGGATGGTCGACGACTACGGAAAGTGCGACGACGCCGTCGTGGGGAGAACTGAGGAGAACGTCGGTATCTCCGGGGCGCGTACCCGTGCGGGTGAGATAGCTTCGGGCGACGTTGTCGCGTTCATCGACGACGACGCTATCGCGCGCGAGGACTGGATCGAAGAACTCGTTAGAGTCTACGAAGAGAAAGACGTTATCGCCGCTGGCGGGCGTATGGCACCGCGGTGGGTAGCCGGGAAACCCCGTTTTCTTCCGGAAGAGTTCTACTGGCTCATCGGTGTAACACACCGGGGATTTGCCGATGGTGAGGGGGAAGTACGCAACACATTCGCATCGAACCTCTCGTTCAGGCGCGACGTCTTTCTCGAACTCGGTGGATTCAACACATCCGTCGGACGTAAGGGGGACAGGCAGATACAGGCGCACGAGAGCGAGATATGTTCGCGTATGCGGCGCGAGTACGGAAAAGGAGTCTACTACAACCCCGGAGCCGTTGTTGAGCATAAGATATTCGACTACAGAACGAGTGCACGCTGGTTAGTCAACCGTTCGTTCTGGCAGGGCTACTCGAAACGCGTTATGGATATACTCGTCCCGGAAGCCTCGGGCGACAAGAACGACTTCCTCAAACGTCTCCTGTTCGAGTTCGTGCCCGAACGCCTCGGATCCCTCGTACGGCGTCCGTCTTCGGCGAAGGCACAGCAGTTCGTGATGCTCTTTATTCTCACCGCCTTCGTAGGCTTCGGGTTCGTCTACGGCTTACTGACGGTACGACAGGGTGACTTCGAAACTGTCGAACCGAGTACGGCGTCCGAGAGTTAATTACTTCGCCTCGTAGGCGAGAGCGTCAGCGCGCCGGACGGGTTCGGGTAGCTTGTAGCCGTCGCAGGCGTCTTCGACTATATCCGACACCGTCTCTGCGCTTACTCTGTGACCCGGCGAGACGTAGAGCGGGTTTACCGATGTCGACGCGTCGGGCGCGTACTGCTTCGTCTGTACGGCGTAGCCTACCGTCGTACCGTCGGGTGTATCGATACCGTCGTCGGCGAGTATAGGAACGCGTTCACCCTCCTCAAGACGTTCGACCGAGCGCAGAGGTTCACCGCAGAGGAGCGACTTAGCGACGCCGACGGTCGGTATACCAAGCGCCACGCCGACGTGCGTCGCCAACCCGGACTGACGCGGATGTATACGTCCGCTTCCGTCAACGAGTACGACATCGGGCGTCGTTTCGAGCGCGCGTAGAGACGCGACGACGGCGTGCCCTTCGCGGAAGGCAAGAAGTCCGGGTATGTACGGTATACGAGTTTCGCGCCGCGCCGTCGCGGTTTCGATCGTATCGCCGTCACGCATCACGACCGCCGCGCTCACCGCGGTGTCATCGTTGAAGGCTTGGTCAACGCCGGCAACTGTTTCAACACTCTCGGAAATACCGTCTCCGAAGACCGCACGCTTGGAGATGCGACGTTGTATGGAAGCCATCTCGCCGTGCTCCGCGCTCTCCGGAAAGAGTTCCGTTTCCACGGGATACCCTCGCAATCCATAGATATAACTGAAACGGTGCCGAATTCCCGCCGATGACAGAAATGGGTGTCGTTGGTCTTGGGTACGTCGGTCTGCCTCTCGCCCTCGCAATGGAGGGTACAGGGCACGACGTGGTGGGCGTCGATGTCGACGCTTCGAAGATAGAGGACTTGCGCAATGGCGAATCGTATGTCAACGATGTCACGGACGACGAAGTCACCGAAGCCAGCGGGTTCCGTGCGACGACGGATTACTCGGCACTCGCCGAGGCGTCACTGGTCTCCGTCTGTGTACCGACGCCTCTACGCAAGACGGGGACGCCTGACGTCTCGTACGTCGTTGACGCGACGGAGGAACTCGTCGAGGTTCTCTCGGAAGATACGACTGTCGTGCTCGAAAGCACCGTCTACCCCGGATGCACAGAGGAGGTTATCGTGCCTATACTGGAGGATAACGGCTTCACCGTGGGCGAAGACGTTCACGTAGCCTCCTCCCCCGAACGAATAGACCCCGGCAATAAGGAGTACGATCCAATAGATATACCCAAGGTTCTCGGCGGCGTTACCGACGCGTGCGGTGACGCCGCGGAGTCAGTGTATGCCACAGTCTTTGACGAGGTCGTCCGCGTCGATTCCTCAACGGAGGCAGAGCTTGTCAAACTCCTCGAAAACACCTTTCGGGCGGTCAACATCGGCATGATAAACGAACTCGCGACGGTCGCTAACGAGTTCGACGCTGATATATGGAATGTCGTAGACGCTGCGGCTACGAAGCCCTTCGGATTTATGCCTTTCTACCCCGGTCCGGGTCTGGGTGGGCACTGCATACCCATCGACCCCCTTTATCTCTCTTGGAAGGCGAACGAGAAAGGTGCCGAGACGCGTTTTGTCACCCTCGCCGACCGTGTCAACCGTAGTATGCCGGCACACGTCGTTGAGCGCGTGACAGATATTCTGAACGAGGCGCATGTCGCTGTGCCTGACGCAGAGGTTCTTGTTCTCGGTGTGGCTTACAAGCCTGATGTTTCCGATACGCGCGAATCGCCTGCATACGACGTGATTGAGAAGCTACGCGAAAAGGGAGCGTCACTCACGTATCATGACCCATACGTACCTACCTTCGGCGTTGGAGACAAAACCTATGAGTCGCGCGAGCTCACCTCTGATCTCATAGCCTCGCACGACTGTACCGTGATACTCACCGATCATTCTGAGGTGGAGTACGGTGAGGTAGTTGAGAACGCACCGTTCGTCTTTGACACGAGGAACGCAACGGAAGGATACAGAGGAAACAATGTGAGACGGTTATGATGAGCGGTTTAGTCGATCTCTTAGAGAAGGTACGTGAGACCGTGTACCGCGGACCTATCAAGCGCGCCGTGGTCGCCATGGGACTTGAGCCGAGACTGAAAACCGCATACTCGGCTCTACTTTCGACCGCCTCGAATGACGAAACCGTTACTCATGATGTAGCAGGGGTGGAGGCCACCTTCCGCGTCTCAACGGGTATGGAAGTACAGCGTTTCCGCGGTCTGATGAACGAGCAGGGTGTCGTCAAGTCGATACTTTCGGATATCACAGAGGAAGATGTTTTCTACGACGTGGGAGCGAACGTTGGGCTATACACCTGCTTTGTCTCCCAGGTGTCGGAGAGTACTGTGGCTTTTGAACCCCACCCGGAGAATGTGGACAGACTTCGTGAAAACTTGGTACTTAACGACATAGGCAACATTGAGGTTCGTGAGGAGGCACTATCACATACAAACGGTGATGCCGAACTGGCTGTAACCGGGGCGGACGTAGCGGGTGAAGGGACACACGCACTCGCAACCGGCTCTGAGGAAAAGACCGTCGGGATCCGTACTATCCGTGCCGACAGCCTCTCTCCTGAGGTTCCTAACCCGGACGTAGTTAAGATAGATGTTGAGGGGGCTGAGATTTCCGTTCTTCGCGGGATGGGGGATCTGCTCGACAGCTGTAGGCTGGTCTACTGCGAGACACACCCGGAAAGGCTGGAGGAACGGGGTGAATCCCACGACGAGGTGGTGAAGCTCCTGACAGGCTCGGGATTCTCGGTCGAAGAGATAGAGTCAAGAGGCGAGGAGACGTTCTTGCGTGCCGTGAAATGAAGGTACTTTGGCTCCGTCCGTCTACAGGTGAGAACGTTAGCGTGAGACGCGAACGTATCGCCGAACACCTGCGGGATATGGGGATTGAAGTAACACTAATGGACACGACCGGAGTTGACGTCTTTCCTGTGATTAAGGAAGCTCTTACCGGTGACTACGATGTTATTGCGGGGACCGTCCGGTTAGGCGTTCCTATTGGTTATACTCTCTCAAGAGTTCTACGTAAGCCTTTCATAGGGAGCGTAAGTGACCTTCTTGAAAGCCAAGACTACCTTTCTGTTCCCGTATATCGTCTGATGTGTTTCGTAGAATGGTGGGTTCTAAAAAGAGCTGACGCTGTCTTTTTTGCACATCCGAAGTCATACGAAGACGCCCTTAAGCGTGGTATAGAAGGCAGCTTGGTCAGAAATTCGGTTAACTATGATGCTTTCGCTGACCCAGATGACGAGGTTTTGGAAGAGGCTTACGACATACTTACCGACTCTGGCGTGGACACCGAGAAAGAGATAGCTATCTATATAGGTAGTCTAATCGAAAACGGCTATTTCGGAGAGATAGTTGAAGCCGCTAAACAAACCCCTGACTGGGAGTTCGTGTTTGTCGGAACAGAGCTGGACGTTGACATGTCTCAGCTCGTTTCGGGAGTTGAGAACGCGCACTTCCTCGGCGAGTACGATCATGAACTGATGCCGGGCTTCCTGCACCACTCGTCGGCGGCTTTCTGTCTCGTCGACAACGAGGTGCCGCTGAAGATCACCGAGTACGGAGCCGCGGGTCTGCCAACCCTAGGATACCCTGGGAAGCTGAAGAGCGTCTTCTCGGAGGATGAACTAATATACGTGGAGCCGGAACCGGAGAAGATTTCCGAGGAACTTCAGAGATTATCTTCTGACCCCGAGTACGCCCAGAAGTACGCCGAAAACCTGCGTGACTATGCGAGAGAGAACAGGTGGGAGGACGTTGCCAATGAGTACTACGAGAGTATGCAGAAGCTTACCGAGGGCGATCACTCCTGACCGCGTGGTTGCGGAACTGTTATTACGGTAGCGGGCTTCATCTCTCTTCTGTGAGACAGCCGAACATCCTACTTGTAGTCTGGGACGCGTGCAGGTACGACTACGCGGTTGAACACGCGTCCTTCCTGAACGAACTCGCGTCCTCGAACCTGTCCTTTGAGAACGCCGTCGCTCCTTCGCCTTGGTCACTTCCGTCGCACGCATCCATCTTTACCGGTGAGTACCCACACGAACACGGCTCAAACCGTTTCGGCGACTCGGTCGATACACCTCTCGTCACCGAACTGTCCGACCGCGGCTACACGACGTACGGCGTCTCGGCGAACGGATTTGCGAGCCAACGCACCGGTTTCCACGAGGGGTTCGACGAGTTCCGTTACACGGGCGGACGTGACCCTTACGTCGATGGGATGGACGTCTCGGGAACCGCTCAGCGGATACTCAGGGAGTCCGGAGGAACGTACGGTGAGGCTCTCCGGGAGGTACTCGGACGGATACCACGGCACGACCATCCGCTCAAGAGCCTCGCCAACCTTGTCGCCGTAGGCTGCGGCGAACTCGCAAACAAGTTTGAGTCCCTGCAACGTATACGCCATCCCGTCTTCGCTCCCACAAGCGACTACTCGTACAAGCCCGAGAACAACACACGCACCATACGTTCGATGCTCCGTGGTCACGACGACGAACCTCTCTTCCTTTTCACCAACTACATGGACACCCATAGGTGCTACAAGCCCGACGCCGAACTACAGGAGAAGCACCTCGGCAGAACGCTCGACTACGGCGAACTCGTCCGTCTCAACGAGGAGGTCGCCGCGCCATGGGCTTTCGAGAGCAAGAAGGCGCGCGACGAACTCGACGAGGAAGACGTCGAGACGTTACGCGGTCTCTACGCTGGCGAGGTTGAGACCGCCGACCGTCACCTGAGGAAGCTATACGAAACGCTGGATGAACAGGAGATGCTTGAGGACACGCTCATTATAGTCACCGCCGACCACGGCGAGAACCTCGGTGAGACTGATGAGATGGGACGTACTCGGATGGGACACGTTGCTTCGGTGAGCGATGCGGTTCTGCGCGTTCCTCTTGTCGTCGCACATCCCGAACTTGACGCCGAGACGATAGATAAGCCGGTGTCGCTGGAGTTCCTCCACAACCTCTTCGTTTCAGTTGCCGGCGATGACAACAGCGAGGTTCCGTCCGAGAATACGGTTCGTGACGCTATACCTGACATGCCTGCGACAAGCCAGTACCCTGCGACAGGAGGCGGAGAAGAGACAGTTGATAAGTATCCTGAAATTCCGGACGAGACTGTTCATCATCAGTCGTCCGAGAACTCCGCGGTCGTGTACGAGGACGGCTGGAAGGTCGTTGCCGAGTCGAAGGGAGAAAGGTCGTCCTTTTACAATGGTGGTGCAACACCTGCTCCAGAAGCACCCGATAATCTTGTTGAGGTCGTAGAAGAATACCTGTTAGAGTTGCAAAGGAAGGATGATACGAGCAACCTCTCTGATGAAGACGTATCACAGCTTGAGGCACTAGGGTACATGTAGAGGGTCAGGTGACTGATTCCAGACGTGAACGTAGTAAGTCGGTATCTACTACGAGTTCAGTTCCTTTGGCATCTGTAACGATTCCCTCGTACCCAAATCCCATCATGTCAGAAATAAAGTAAAAATGCGGCTTAACTTTGCTTTCGGGAAACAGTTCGACGACCAACGGGTTGTCAGAGAATATTATGTTCACGAGTCCAGCTCCGTGCGGACCCATGACGACATCCGCGTCGGCAAAAAGCTCAGCCTGTCTTCGGAAGGGTAGGTTTTCCATGATATAGGGCTCAAAACCGAACTCATCCAGAACCCCTTTGACTTCGTCGTAGTTGAGTACTTTCCTGCTCGATGTGTGGTCAGAGTCCACCTCTTGACGTGAGATATATATTCTCCTGCTTTTCGATTTCTCCTTTCTTACATCCCCTCCACGATCCCGGTTAGTGCTAGAGCGTACTCTTTGTCTCAACCAGCGTATATCGTCGCGCGATGGGTTGTAGTTTGAGAGAGGAGGATTACGATAGTTGAAGCTGTGTATCCTATGTGGAGTTAAGATGAGGCTATCAATACGTGCCTTGCCGCCCCTCCACTCCTCATACGAGGAAGAAGGGTACCCGATGGTCTCTAGCGTTCCCCGAACGAATCCGCGCGGGTCGGATTCGACGAGAACCGTCGGCTCCTTTCCGGTCTTCTCTATATAGTGCTCCAGAAGACGTAGCTTCGGAAGATACTCTACCATCCAGTGATAGTAGCTTGCGTACGGTGTTACTAGCGGAAAGACATTTTCGTAATCGTACTCGGGCTCAGTTCGTCTCATAGGTACCGAGGAGCGTAGAACTTCACCCATACCTATGCCGAGCTTCTTTACAGAGCCCGTGCTCTTGTATACAGGGGCAGTCTCGGAAATTATACTACCCTCTTCTGTCATACCAACCGCGTAGTCTCCAAGCAGGTAGCAGTCAGATAGCTCACAGACAAACGGTGTTTCGGGAGCAAATTCACTGGGATACGGTTTGAACTCCTCCCTTATTTGATGGTTAGGTGCTGGATCTATGTTTATTGAGCCTTCCTTCTGGGCGTACCATATATTTTCGTCTTTCTCTGCGATGCTTTGCAGTTCCGATCGGGAAATAGAGCGTCTCTCAATTACCTCCTCCAGCCAGAAGTCCCTCGCTACGAAACGGAACCCGTTGGCTATGAAGGATCTTAGACCCTTGTTTGAGTACTCCCGACGTGCCCGCCTTGCGAGGTTCGATATTCTATCCTTCATTCGCGTTTCGACCGCCCTCCGGCTATGTGGAATTAACTATCGAGTTGAAGTAAGAGACAGTCTCTCTCAGCCCTTCACTCAGGTCTACCTTTGGCTCCCAGTCCAAGTCTTCCTTGGAGCGCTTGATATCAGGCTTCCGCTGACTCGGGTCGTCTTCAGGAAGCGACTCGTATACGATCTCCGACGAGGCACCCGTCACCTCTATGACCTCCTCCGCTAACTCTTTGATACTACGCTCGTTCTGCTTGCCCATATTATAGACATCGTACTTTGTTTCGTCGGCTTTCATCAGCGTTACGATACCACGTATCAGGTCATCGACGTAACAGAAGCTACGTGTCTGCTGACCGTCGCCGTAGACCGTCAGATCATCGCCGCGCAGTGCCTGTGTAACGAAGTTGGGTATGACACGCCCGTCGTCGGGTCGCATACGCGGACCGTACGTGTTGAAGATACGTACCGTCCTGACACCAAGGTCGTACCGGCGGTTGTACGCGACGGTTAAAGTCTCGCCGAAACGCTTCGACTCGTCGTAACAGCCACGGACACCGCGTATGTTGACGTTTCCGTTGTAGGTCTCCTTCTGTGGATGTTCTTTGGGGTCGCCGTAGACTTCGCTCGTGCTCGCGTACACCATCCGGGCATCACATGCTCGTGCGTGGTCGAGAAGACGACGTGTTCCCTGCGTGTTCGCCAGAGCTATCTTGACAGGGAACTCCGTGAATGCCTCTGGCGAAGCACGCGACGCTAGGTGATATATGCGGTCAACCGAGGGTAGTGAACTCGGCGTCCGTACGTCGCGGTCTATCAGCTCGAAGTTATCCCTTCCAAGGAGGTGCTCTATGTTCTTTTTCTGTCCGCTCCCGAAGTTGTCGAGACAGATGACCTCGTGTCCGTCGGAGACGAGTCTCTCACAGAGATGGCTACCGAGGAAGCCCGCGCCGCCGGTTACCAGCACCCGAATCATGTCTTTTGCATTATGCTGGGGATACATCAAGCAATTGGTTGTAGCTATACCTCATGTACTCGCATCTGATAGTACATCTTCTAAACCAACCTTTTCGTATATCTCCAGTTCACCTCCAAGGGTGGCGTTGTATATGTTAACACCTTTGTCTTTACAAATACGTTGAGTGGATGCGTGTCCCTTTTGTATCTCAGCATCGTTTTGGGGACCGTCGGCGATAGATACTTGGCTCAAATAATCGGATGTAAAGTGATCATTAGTACCTTCATTAATAACCTTTTCTAATTTGCTATCTTCTAATGATTGGATAAGTTTCATAGCAATTGCATTAACAGCAGATCGTACTGGATTCTTGTTCTTGAGAGACTCTCTCAAATATTCATATTTATTGCCATTGAACCTAAATGGATCGGTTCCTGATTCAAATATCATATGTGGGTTCTTGTACTCCTGACCCATATCGCACCCAAGGAGATAAATCTGCTTAAAGCCCATATATACAGCCACCTGTATAGCCCCGTATATTGTATGATAATGGTATACAAGGTTTGATACATCATTTGACCAAAATTCATAGAGGTGTTCCAGCGGTGCATTATTTACATTTTCAATATCCATGGCATCATATGGGCTACCGAAAAGATCCCATGTGTCAAAATAAAATACATTATCTTGGTTGCCTAGAATATCTAACCATGCCGAATGAAGAAAACACTGTATGCCCATATCAGCATTTTGAGTTATTATAGTCTTATCATTTGGCGTTACTCTGTGGTCTGGCGGTAAAGCAAAGTAATAAAATGACGGCTCCCACGTCGTGTCCGGGTAAATTAGACCAATCTTACTCATAGCTAAAGTATACTCTAAGTCCAACTTTTTCAATGGAGTTTTATTAAGACTAGGTCCGTTACCTATTATGTATATGGACTCTCCTTTATGAACTCCCTCCATGTCTTCTATCGTCTTTTTTACTTTAGACATTATATCTTAGCAAGCAACTCCATTATTTATATGTTTTGAATTACGTTTACGTGCTCAGAGGTACTTAGATCCTCCCCATCGGTACTATTTTGAAATACGGATTCAATCATTCTGTAGTATGGTTCCCTTCTCCGTTAATAACAGAACAGCTATTATAACCGGAAGTACCCGGGGTATAGGCGAAGCGACGGCGCGGCGTCTCGCCGAGGCGAACGCGTCGGTCGTCGTGAGCGGGAGGGCGGCGGAAGACGGAAAACGTGTCGCCGACTCGATACGCGCCGACGGAGGCGAAGCTGTATTTGTGCGCGCCGACATGCGCGAACCTGATGATATCGAAAGTCTCGTCAAAGCCGCTGTTGACGAGTTCGGCGGCTTGGATATTCTCGTAAACAACGCAGGATACGAGACTGAAACGTCGCCCGAGGAGGTTGACATTGAGACTTGGAACGGCATCGTCGAGACGGACTTCCGTGCGTACTGGCTGACCGCGAAGCACGCATATCCATATCTCGTTGAGAGCGACTTCGCCGCAGTCGTAAACATGAGTTCGAACCACTCGTTCGCAACACAGCCCAAGAAGTTTCCATACAACGCAGTCAAGGCGGGAATCGATGGCATGACGCGCTCGATGGCTGTCGCGTGGGGGGTGGACGGTATCCGCGTGAACAGCGTTAATCCTGGATGGACGATGGTAGGACGTATCGAGGAGTCGTTAACCGACGAGGAACTATCCGAACTCGAACGGATACATCCGCTCGGACGTATCGGCACACCCAAAGACGTTGCGGACGCCGTACTATACCTCGCAAGTGACATGGCGAGTTTTGTGACGGGCGAGTGTCACGTCGTTGACGGCGGACGCACCGCTGTTCTTCAGGACGACCTTTACCTAGACGACCATGGGTTAGAATAGCTATATATTATCATAGCTGTAGTCGGATTAGCTGTACTCCTGAAATAGTTCGTCATTCCTCATCATCTCGTTTACTCTCTCGTGGTCCTCGGGCGTATCGACAGCGTGAATATCTCTGTCGGTCTCGACGAGACGCACGTCGTGGTCGTTTTCGAGCAGCCTCAACATGTCTATCGACTCTATCTTTTCGAGCGTCGTCTCCTCCATAGACGTGAACTCGAAAAGGAACTCGCGCTCAAACGGAATGACACAGACCTGTTTGTAGGCGTCAATCTCGTCAAAGGTCGCGTCGTGTAGATTTGGAACGGGTTCGCGTGAGAAGTAGAGGGCGTTCCAGTCTTTGTCCACGACGACCTTGACGTTGTTCTCGTCCCTGAAGTCCTCCTCCGTCTCGATACTCTTCGCAAGGTTCGTGCAGCGAACGTCTTCCTCCTCAGCGACAGGCTCCACGGCGTCGTCTATCATGTCGGGGTAGACAAGAGGCTCGTCGCCCTGCATGACTATCACGATGTCACTGTCGAGTCCCTCCGCGGCTTCCGCGACACGGTCGGTCGCACGCGGGTGCTTGCCGGTCATTATTGCTTCGCCGCCGAAACTCTCCACCTCGTCGTAGATTTCTTGGTCAGGAGTTGCGACGTACGTGTTGTCCACGGAGTCGCTCATCCGCGTCCTGATGTAGACGTGTTCGACCATGCTGAAGCCCTCAATGTCAACGAGAGGCTTCCCCGGATACCTCGTAGAACCCATCCTTGCTGGAATTACTGCGTCGATACGCATGATTCGAGAATCCATCCGGCGTCACTTATCGTTTGCCAAACTAAAAGCCGAACTTACTCCCTCAGACCTTCTATGAGGTTCTCGACGGCGCGGTCGTTGACCTCCTGAACCGCCTCGTCTGTGTTCTGTGCGTTGTGCGAGCCGAGAATTACGTTGTCCATCTCGGTGAGCGGATGGTCGGCAGGCAAAGGCTCCTCCTTGAAAACGTCGAGTGCCGCGCCCTGAAGCACTCCGTCGCGCAGAGCCTCGACGAGTTCGTCCTGCTTCACGAGTTCGCCGCGTGCGGTGTTGATGAGATAACCGCCTAACTTTTCGAGTTCTTCAGAGCCTATCATCTTCTCCGTCGCGGGCGTGAGAGGGCAGTTTAGGCTCACTATGTCCGACCTGCGCAGGAGTTCGTCTATTTCGACGGCTTCGACGCTCGTATCGCGTTTCAGGTCGTCGGATATCGGCTGTACGTCGTTCCCCAAGACTTTCGCACAGAGCGCGTCGGCACGCCGGACGACCGCCTCTCCTATGCTTCCGACGCCGACGACGCCGAAGGTCTTGTCGGCGAGCGACGTGCCGCGCGGGCATTCCCATCTTCCTTCGCGCACGAAACGGTCTATCTTGTGCAGGTCACGTGTGAGCATGACGGTGTAGCCGACGACAACGTCTCCGACTTCGTCGTCGAACGCGCCGGGCGTGTTGTACACTTCGACGCCGTTGTCACGCGCCGCCTCCTCGTCGATGCTGTCCGTTCCGATGCCCCACTTGGAGATTACCTTCAGGTTTTTTGCGCTCTCTATCACCTTACGCGTGAACTCATCGTCGCCGGCTATAACGCCGTGGTAGTCATCGATTATTTCGAGAAGTTCGTCCTCGTCAAGCTGCTGGCCTACCTCCGGTACGTCCGCTGAGATACTGTTTTCCTCAAAAACCCCTTCATACTGTTCGACGGAACCGTGCATCAGAGGACACGAAACCAAGACGCGGTGTTCGTTGGTCATGGACTGAACGAGACTCTTCGACCTTATCAAGCTAAGTGTTACGCGTCGCACTACTTCGTCGGCAAGCTATTCTCCGCCGTAGTTAGCATGTCTCCTACCTCGACGACCTCTATACTCTTGGGGTACTCGTGCGACGCCGCGTGCTCGTGCAGAACCTTCGGGTCGGCGTTGAGACCTTTCCAAAGGTCGTGGTGTGTTGGCACAAGTCTATCGAGACGGAGTTGGTTCGCGACTTCTATCACTTCGTTTTCATCCATATACCACTTCGTGCGTCTGATTTCGCCGTCCGGATAGCGGACGTTTCCGACGCTCCCGAAAGCAAGCGCGCCAACGTCTATATCGAACTCGTCTCCGATCTTTCCGAAAACGTCCGCGGGCTTCGTGTCGCCGCCGTGGAAGAAGACGCCGGAGTCATGCTCGATTACGTACGAGACAGGATGAAGTGAGTCTGTATCGTTCGCGCCTCTGACGTGTACGTTTATGTCGCCCAGTTCGAACACGTCGCCTTCTTCGACTGTCACGCTCCTTTCGTCCGGAAGCCCGGACACGTCGCCGTACTCAGGCTCCTCAAACGCCTCCATCGGCGCGTAAACCTTCGCGTCGGGATTATCGTCGAGAAGAGGCAGGAAGGAGGGGGGATGCATGTGGTCGAGATGTTCGTGCGTGATGAGTACCCCGTCGCACATCGTCGCGTCCTTCGGATTCATCGGCACGGGTATCATCCTCCGTGTGAACGGTGGATTCCCGTCGCCGAAGTAAGGGTCGATGTACACGGTCGTATCTTCGGAGCGTACGACGAATCCGTTGCCGCCGAGGTACCAGAGCGAGAGTCCTTCTACGGTCGTGCTCTCGACTTGCCTGACGAACCAGTCTCCCCATGTAGAGTGAACCATCTAATCGACTTCCGGCTCCGGAACCGCGCCCGCTTCGGTGTAGTCTATCTCCTCCGTTTCGGATGTGTCTCCACCTTTCGCTTTCACAGTCTTGTTCCTGTCTTCCGGATAGCCGTTCTTGTCGGGGTAGTAGAACCTCTCGCGTAACTCTTCGGTCACAGGGTCATGTCGCCTGAAGCCTTGGTAAGTACCCCAGAACTGCATCAGACGGAAGGTAGGTATACTACGGATGTTACCCCACAGGCTTCCCTGTCGCGCCGCCGCTGTGTAGTCGGAGAACATGTTCCTGAGGAACGCGCCAATAAAGTCTCGGAAGCCGAAGCTCTGCTCCGGTATTATCTGCTTGTGCGCTATTGCCTCCCGCCTGTACCGGTTGAGTATCTCGCTCGGCGTCTCGTCGTGAACGTGCACTATTTCGGCTTCGGAAGCGTACGATATCTCGTACCCAGCATTCTTCACCCTTTTCGCCCAGTCGAGGTCTTCGAGACCGGTAAGCGACTCGTCGTACGGAAACTCCTCCCAGAGTTCGCGGCGTATCGCGGCGTTGGCGTTGTTACAGAAAGGCGTTATCTGGTAGTCGATGTCTTCTTCGGGGAACCATCTCTGGAAGATACGTCTCTCGGAGAACTTCGTCGTCTCGTCGCCGCGTTGCTTTCCGTAGACGAGCGCGACATCTTCGTCCTCGAACTTCTCCAGAATCTTTTCGAGCCAGTCCTTCCGTCTCGGATAGACGTGCGCGCTCGCAAAGACGCAGTACTCGCCGTCGGCTTCCTCACATCCATAGTTCAGCGAACGTCCGAAGGAGAACTTGTCGGGCGATATGTACACAACATCGTCTATCGGGTACTGTCGCGCGACTTCGAGCGTGCCGTCCGTCGAACCCGAATCGACAAGAAGTACCTCGAAGTCCTGAAAAGTCTGCTCGAAAACCCCGTGTAACAGCTTTCCGATGTGCTCCCTCTCGTTGTAACACCGGATGATTATCGACGCCTTCGGCGAACTCATCTTTGTCCACATGAGGGGGACGAATGTGTAAATCCCTTTCGGTGGCTCTAATGCTACCGATCGGTCGAATCACAGTCTCGCAACCGTCAACCCAATTTGGTCATACGTAGTCATCTGTAAATCAGCATTATATTCAGTTACGAACACATGCACCCTATATCCAATTATTCGAGAGCGGTAATTCTCCAAATGCACTTGGATATCGAGATTCTGTTCTGTAGGATCGCCCCAAGTAGTTTGAATCGGTTATTTCGTGGACTGCTTGATGTTGTAGATAGCGGCTTTGAGGATGACCCTCCTGAACTCACGATGCCATAGCCGTGCCCGTACTCTTCGTCTAAAGGGACGCTTCATTGAGAAGAAGGCTGTCTCGGACATCCAGCGTTGGTTGTAATCATCGTTCATTCGGCTGTTGTGGGGCTTTCTTAGGTGTGTGAAACTATGCTTGATCAAGAGATGGACTCCGCTAGAGTAGAGTTCATCTCATAACTTCTTCCAATCGTATCTCCATGTGCAGACGTAGACAGTAAAGCCACATCAGCTACACATTACACACTTCTTGGTGAAGTGTCGCGAATCGAAGATTCACGTACGTACGGAAAGCTTCGCTTTCCGACACTGCGTAGATTGCCTGTCATAATTATCACGTCTCCACACTCCACTAAAATTGCCTTTCCCCCACTACGTCTAGTGATCCTACAGAGCAGATTATTTATCTGTCATTCAGATATCCTAAATCAGCTAATCTTTTCTCAACATCACCCTCAATATCCTTGGTGTCCCGGGACTTGTGCTCCGGAGTGCATGTCCCCTCATCTGTCGCTTCCGTTATACAGTAGGGAACCTTTCTCAGAACCTTATGTGCTCTACTAGCTGGATGAGCATATATACCTTCTTCTCCGAAACCGTTACCATGGTCAGCGGTGATTATGACCTTTCGGGCATCGTGGTTGTTCAACAGCGTCTCAACGCTTTCGAGCACATCTCGCAGATTATCGCGGTATGCCTCCCATAAGGTATCACGGTCTATCTCTCCTTCCTTTAGTTTGTCCCACACCTCTCTTGTTACGGTAGTTTCTGGGTCTTTTTTCCACTCTGGATCAATTACGTTGGATCCTAATTCAGGCTGGCTGAGTGAAGGAAAATGAGGCTGCATATAATGGATGAGTAGCCTTTCCGGAGACTCATTTCTTGCTACATCTATCGCTCTGTCGGTCAACACATCCGGCGGCAGGGTTCCTATTTCGTCGTCCCAACCATACCTCCAAACCTCGTCGAACAACGCGAAGTTCGACTCGTCAGCGCAGTCAACGTAATTGGTGTATGGATTAGCAGTGACATACGCAGTTTCACTCATGACCTCAGCGTACCGGTCCCTGAAGTTCGCCTGCATCCACTCTTTGCTTGAACTCGCCGGAGAGTGAACCGAGCGGTGTTCTGCCGACTTTAGAAAATCGTATTCATGCGCGACCTCGTTCCAGACATCGTAGCGACAAGCGTCAAGTATAATAAGCGTATCCCAATCGTCATCGAATATATGCTTTACTGGGTGTCTGAGTTCGTAATAAAATTCCTCATCAGGAATCCGTGAGTTAAGCTGCCTTAGGGCAAAGCTTGAAGTCTCCGATGCTAATGAAGTTGCCCCTTCCTCACGTGGTAGTGTTCAGATAAGCATATTCCAAGCGAAGCTGAACGACCTAAGCCAGTCGTCGGCTGTTTGAGCGTGAGCGTT
>NZ_RKLV01000004.1 GCF_026242195.1 Halorutilus salinus
AGGCGTGCGTTTTTTGTCATAGGCACTCAGAAAACGCCACGCCTCATTCTTCATTCATTCCTTATCTGAACACCGCCCCTCACGTAGTATACGATATGCTTCCCGTATCAAATCCATATATGCGCAAACGAATCGTGAGGTGATAAGAATTGCGTTGAATATCCACAACAGCTGAGACCTCTATTTGAAGGTATATTGAAAATTAACACCGTCGAAGATTTACTAACATCTATTTTAGCATCTATAATTTTATTTGGATACTTAATTAAGCATAATAGACTGAAAGCGACCTAATTGATTCCTTAGTAACAAGCAGCAGAAGATTATAGGATGTCTTGTAATACGGTCATCAATTCGCTAGTATTTATGTAAATATCGGAATTTTTGTTATTATTTTTATCATCAAGTGAATCTCCGATTAGATAGTCATATTCCAGGTCTTGCTCACTTGCGATTATGTGCCAAGGCAATAGACGGGTATCTAGAGGCCATCCTCTAGGAAGTATCGGAATAATCGTGGCACTGTCCGCGAATATTACATTAGCAAAAGCACTCCCGGTTGGTCCTAAGACGACCTCAGCCTGATCGAAAAGTCTTATTTGATCTTCAGTAGTTAGCTCTTCGGGGCGGAAAATTTCGAAGCCAAAATTCCGTACTGTATCCGAGACCTCATCGAAGTTGATGATTTTTCTTCTTTCTTGTCCTTGCCTAGAGACGAAAACTCGCCTACAAAATTCGTTCTTATCCAAATCGATCCTTGACTTCATCTGTTCTCCCACCCATTTCCTGTCCGACGGTTGATATTGCTTTTCGTGGCTATGGACGTAATTCAACTTCGGAACGACTAATCTTGAGACAGTGGCTGATCTCTTATCCCATTCAATCCAGTCGGAGGAAGAGAAACCCAAAAGTCGGAGCGTATCAATCGCCCATGACGGCGGATCTTTTTTTAATAGAATGAGCGGTTTCCGTCCTGTCTTATCGTAGTAGTGCTGACAAGCTCGCAGCCGTGGTAAGTCTTCAAGTAACCAATGACCGAAGTTAATATAATTGTTGTGGCTTCCCCCGTGTCGAGGAACCAGATTTATTAAAACGTCATAATCTGTGTCGGCTTCATGACCACCTATGACGGGCCAAGTAATTTCTCGTAGTTTTTCTTGTGGAGTTAGACTGTCAAATGCCTCTAACAACCGATTTTTTAACATTGGCTCAGTTCCCATTTCCTCAAGTATATATTTGCCATCACTTGTTCGGGACAGAGCGCGATCCCCAATCAGTCTAGCTCCGGACAATTCGCAAACAAAAGATGGATCCACTCTATGAGTCCCAATGTGTCCCCGCATTTTTTCCGGCACCCTACCATTCAGAGGCGGTGAAATCTCGAATTCAGTTCGAGAACCATAGTACCATATCTTATCCTCCGCGCTGCAAATCGATTTCAGGCGTTCTCTGTCAATTACACCATATGGATTATAAACATCCACTGCCCCACGTTTTGTTTTTCTTTTAACGTACTCGGGCGAATTTTTTATAATATATTTTAACCCTTCTTTCTCCCAAGCTGTTTTTACGTCGTTCACGAGCGACATTTTGATGTCCTTGTAGTAGTGGGGGGGTGAATTTTCATTATCCTTTCGATAGCGAACCCCTGCGCCTATAATAATTAAATCTTATTCATTGAGACGTCCTCATCAGGGAGTTTAAATACTTTCGTCCACGCGATATGCATGTGACTGAACAATGAAAGGAGTCATACTCGCCGGCGGTCGAGGAACGCGACTGCGTCCTGTAACCTATGTTCTGAACAAGCACATCCTACCTGTCTACGACAAGCCGATGATCTTCTATCCGGTCGAAACCCTTCTTTCGGGAGGGATTGACGAGATTATGGTGATTAGTACCCCCCGAGACATAGGTGGATACATACAGCTGCTGGAGGAAGAATACGATGCGAACTTTAGTTATCGAGTCCAGAAAGAACCTGGCGGTATAGCCCACGCGCTGTCGCTGGCAGAAGAATTCGTGGAGGATACTGCTGCGGTCATACTAGGAGATAATGTGATACTCGAAAATTTGGCGGAGGAATTTCGCTCTTTTGAAGAGGAAGATAGCGGCGCAAAGATATTCCTCAATGAAGTCGACGAACCAAAAAGGTATGGGGTTGCTGAGCTGAATGAAAATGGTGAAATAGATAGTCTCATTGAGAAGCCTTCATCGCCTGAAACAAACAACGCGGTTATAGGACTCTACCTTTATCGAGCCGATGTTTTCGAGCGAATCAGGGAACTTGAACCTAGTGACAGAGGCGAGTATGAAATCACAGATGTCAACAAGGGATATCTTCAAGATGATGATTTGGAATTTGCGCGCATTGAAGGAGAATGGTTTGACGTTGGAACTCCCGAAGGATTGTTCAAAGCTAGCCAGTGTGTCCGGAAGAAACGTACAAATTGATGACGTCACGGATCATTTTCTGCTCCGATATTAATACCTGAGTTGAGTAAGCTCTATATCTCGTCGGCTGGGACTCCTACCACTGTCGTGTCTTTGGGGACTGGGTTCGTGACGACAGCACCGGCTCCCACAACAGCTCCATCCCCTACTGAAACCCCGTCGACCACAACTGCTCCTGCTCCTATATATGCCTTTTTCCCTATCGTAACCTCTCCAGCGAGCGTCACGTTGGGTGTGATAGTCGCCCCCTCTTTTATATGGGTGTCATGTGAAATATTGACGCAACTGTCGACAAGTACGTGAGATTCTATCTCTGCATCGGGACCAATATAACTTCTTGAATTTATCATTGTTCCTTCTCCGATGACAGATGTTGACGAGACGGTAGTCTTTGAATCAATTGCGGAAAAGAAGTCGTAGCCATACTTCTCGACTCGATTCGCTAACTCAAGACGCGGCTCCCCTCTCCCGAGTGCCACTATACACCTGTCTGTTTCTGGATCAAATTGTTCAAGTTGCCGGTAGCCCCCTACAACCTCGACATCGCTTATTTTCGTACCTGGTTCACGTACATCATCAACGAATATTACTCTGTCTTCGTACCCGCTCCGACTGAGAATATCAAGCACAACCCTTCCTTGGTTTCCAGCGCAATAGATTATGTTCGTCAACGTTTTTGTTGTATCTGTTCTCTAGTGATAAGTACTTTCGGAAGGTGCTATTTGATGCGTCTCACAGGAGTGCCGTGGAATAAACATGGGGTTTTATTTCTCTGATTTCAATTATGTAGATAATTCAGACAATAATAAATTCCCCGTTCATATGTATCCGGATCCTTATCAAACAGTATATGTCCTCCTATTTCAGCATTATTGTAGTGCGCCTTGTGAGGACCTTCAAGAATCCATTTAAATAGCCGAGGATCTATGTGCAACGTCACAGCTCTTTCGGGAGATGACCCAATTTCTGACTCAGGAATAAGCTCGTAACCCCTACCGTCAAAGGGAAGTTTAAGAGAAGCTTCTTCTACCAATGGTATATAAACTATCTTGTCAGTCTTGAATTCAACATCTAAGCGTTTTTCGTTGAAGTTTTTGAAGGCACCTTCAAGTAGATTATTGAGTTCCTCAAGTGTCGGTATTTTTCTGACTCATATTCGTATGAGCGTTCTTGGAGTTCATTTCTGATATATTCCCACTTCTTTTCTTTATCAATGGGCTCGTATTCGGATGATTTTTCCTTGGTAGTTATGTCGAAGAAATTTCCCTGATTCAGCAGGACCATCTCCGTGGCATCCTGGACCGATTCACCTGCTATATCTTGATAGTACTTTTCTGCCTCGGAAAATGATGGGGTTGGGTGATACAAATTCCGCTCCGCGAGGTTGCCGGCAAGAACTACGCTTGAAGCAAAAGGAATGACAACATCAGGTGAGAGTGTTCTCACAAACCCGAGCACATCTTCCATTGATTCTTTGATAATACGCTCGCGCTCCGACAGCATTTTTTCGTGACTCAGGTTAATCATAAAGTGTGGATATATTCCAGCAGACCCTGCTTGGACAAGCAAGCAGTTAATTCCATTAAAAGTTCGCTTGACACGCCTTGCAGCTCGTTGGGTAAACGGCCATCTACAGTCGTTTGCGTTGACAAGTACTTCTTCTTCGTTATCAAAGACCCCCATCGTGTCGATGTACGTGGACCCCTCCGTCGCTTTCTTTTCCCCGGCTTTGTCTTCTCCGAACCAAGTGCACCCGAAAAGTTTCTGACAAACTTCCGGATTACAGTCATCGGAAGCATAGATACTCAGGTGCAAGTCGCCTTCAAGATGATGTCTTTCACCATGCGACAGTTCGTTCACGTCAAAACCCATGCGCTCGATATTCTTTTTGACGTAATCCCATTTAAAGTCATGTATAAATACGGGAATGTCAGAGTCGAGTTCTTTCAGAGTGGGATGATGCAAATGATCCGGGTGAATGTGTGAAATATAAATATAATCAATGTCAGCATACTCTTCAGGAGAGAAATCTACCGGGGGGTAATGCGCCCAAGAACCGTAGTACGTCTCCCCCTCTAGCCAGGGGTCACAGAGTATTTTAACACCTTTGTCTTCCACAAGTACAGTTGAATGCGCAATGTATTTTATTTTCACGGGAAAGATAGTTGCGCTGGTGTGTAAAGAATGCTTCGGAAAACACGGTAGCATCCGGATAAGTAGTTTCCGCGGGACTACGGATGGATAATTGTCCCAATTTTGACCGTTGCAATAATAGTCATGGCATATTATTTAGAATGCTCTCACCCCGGTATCATCTGATCCTGTCTGTTTATGAACATCGCCGAGAACACAGAGCACCAGTCTCAAACACGATATTTGATCTACGGTCACACTGAATGAGCATGGTTAAATTTTGACTACCGGTACTCGCAGCATCTATTCACTATTTTTCAAAAACCAAATTCAAGCCGAAGTTTTTGAAAGAATAGGCTATTTTGACTGTCGAATAGGAAAGTTACTATAATTTCTTGTCTGTATTCTTTATTTCAGTTATCTATTTCTGTCTGTAAACTATAGTGATTCAGCTACCTGCGTTCTTGCTTTGATATTCCTCTCCAAGGACTGGAAACGAAACGCATAAGTCCAATCCTGAAGAATCAATAACTGTTATGGTAGTTGTCGTAACTGGGGGTGTCGGCTACATAGGCTCCCGATTGATCCGAGAAATACCCGACCACCCACGTTTTTCCGGTGAAACCGTTCGAATACTTGATAATTTCAGGCAGCCCAGATATCACTCTCTGTGGAATCTCCCATCCTACGCGGATTATGAGTTCGTTGAGGGGGACATACGTAACGAGAAAGTTGTTGAGACTGCTCTTGAGGATGCGGACACAGTCTTTCATCTCGCCGCAGTAACCAACGCACCCGAAACTTTCGATATACCGGAAAAAACTTGGGAGGTTAATCATAAAGCAGCCGTTGATCTGTTTGATGCCTCGAAGGAGGCGGGGGTTGAGAACTTCGTCAATGCGGTTACGTGTTCTGTCTATGGTCGCACCGAAGAGAAAATCACAGAGGGATTTGACTGCGATCCTGAATCTCCCTATGGAGAGGCAAAACTAGCGGCTGAACAGGAAATGTTTGAGCGACACGACGGCAGTATAGAGTTGACGGGCCTCCGGTTGGGTACCGTATATGGGTGGACAAGAGGCATGAGGTTCGACACGGTTGTCGACAAGTTCTCGTTGCTGGCTGCGACGGGGCAGCCGCTCACCGTTTATGAAGGAGCAGAGGATCAAAAGAGACCGTACCTCCATGTCCAAGACGCAGTCAGATCAATGCTTTTCGCTGCGGAACAGCTGGGGGACGGAGAGGCATATAATGTCGTCGGACAGAACGCTCGTCTTCAGGATGTTATTGATGCTATAGAACATCACTTCCCAAACGTTGAAATTGGATACACAGAAGCGGAGCAACTTAATCAGTTGTCGTACATTGTCAACGACAAAAAAATACGGTCAGAGGGTTTCGAAACCGCTTACACACTTGACCAGGGGGTCGAGGAATTAGCTGACAAATTCCGTGCTTTTGTGTAGATAATATGATCCGGTTGTCTCCCCCGTGATTGAAAGACTATCACGGGTAGGAGGCTATACAAATCACTTATCCGAATCAAAAGAATGAAACTATCTCTTCTGATATGTTTTCGATGTCCTTGTTATCCAAATTTACATGAAATGGTAAGGTGAGGATTTTGTCGGCTATCTTCTCGGTAACAGGTAGATCCCCCCTCTCATATCCCCATTCCTCGCTATAATAGTTGGTGAGATGAGATCCTTCATAGTAGACTTCCGTAGGGATTCCGTGCTCATCTAAGTGAGATCTGAGCTCCTGCCTTTTCTTTCGGTCGGGTAGACAAATATTATACAGAAAGTGTACGGATTTTTGATTAGGAGGAACGGTCGGAATTTCTATTTCATTCACTTCTGTCAGCATATTATCGTACAGTCCCGACAGTTCTCTTCTTCTTTCAATGAATTCATTTAGCTTGGACATCTGAGCCACCCCAATAGCGGCATGAATTGAAGACATCGCCAAATTTAGACCCCAATCGACATACTCTCTCTGACTATTGCGCCCATGCACTCGGAATTGCCTGACTTTTTCGGCGATGTGCTCGTTGTCTGTCACCACTACCCCACCTTGGCCGGTTGTGATAATCTTGTTAAATGCGAAACTGAAGGTGGCTGCGTCACCGAATGAACCAGCTGGTTCTCCGGAACATGTTGCTCCCAGAGAGTGTGCTGCGTCTTCAAGCAAAAAAAGCCCGTGCTCCTCAGCGAGGTCACGAAGCTCACGAATTTCGGCAGCAACTCTCCCTGCAAAATGAACCGGGATAATACCGGCAGTCTCTTCAGTTATTTTACTTTCAACATCTTCGACACTGAGTGTGAATGAGTCCTGTTCGATATCAGCGAATACCGGTTGACCACCTGCTGCGACTACCGCGTTCGGGGTAGCCTGATACGTGAAAGAAGGGAGGATTATTTCCTCATTTCTGATACCAAGACTTTCGAGTGTCGCGTAGAGTGCCGAAGTTCCGGAGTTAACGGCTATGACATGTTCTCGATCAGTCACATCCGCTACCTGCTGTTCGAGATTTTCAATCTCTGGACCTTTTACCCACCAAGACTCGCGCTCCAGAACCTTCAGTACCGAGTCTATTATTTGTTCATCCGAGTAAGATTGAAAAAGATCGTACTCATACGTCATTGTCCTATATGATAGTCTCTTGTCTAGATATATAAGCGAAGCGGAATCTCCCAAGCCATTCATAACCCAAAATAAGGACTGGTGAGCCATCATCCCCCGGGGACTATTGTATTGAAAAATAATTCATCCTTCGCCATTATACTGTTCAGCTTCTCGTGTTCTCTAGGGGTGCCGACGGGGCGGGTTTCATTGTCGGTTTCGACGAGACTGTATTCAGATACCGGATCATCGATACCCCAGTGCTTCAAGTTGGTCTTCGATGTTTTCGGTGTCGTATTCATCAGTAACAGGTGGTTCCGAAACAGTCTCCCTTCTGGTCTCAAAAGGAAGCTCAAGCCACGGGACCTCTCTTAGTTCCGGGACATCTATGTTGTCGTAGTGTCCGAAGTCGTACTTGTGCCACTGGTTCCCCCATCGGCTGTGAAGAAACTTCATCCACCGTGGCATTCCCTCACCTAGCAACTCGCCGTGGTCTGCTATGACAACCACCTTGCCGTCAACCTCTTCTATCAACGGCTGGATCGCCTCTGTTACGTACTCAAGGTTTTCTGTGTACACGTCCCGCATCACGGAAGCCTCCACTTCTCCCTCTCTGGCTGCTTCGTAGTTTCGGTAAGGCGAATCCGGAGGCAGTTCGTCGCCGTCCTTGAATATGTGCGGGACGTGCGGCGGGAGAAAATGTACTATATGCCGTTTGTTCGGGTACTCCTCGTGTAGTTCTATTGCCTTTTCTACTACCGGTTCAGGGTCGGTTAAACCTCGTTGGTTTTCCTGCCCCTGCTTCTTCCGTTCGTCTTCGTGCCACATTCCTACCAGTTTGTGGATGTCGAGATACTCCTCTCGACTTCCTACCACCGGATTCGCTGACAGGTATACGACATCGTGGGCGCGACGCCCTCCGAAATTGCGTTTGACGAAGTTGGCTGTAGCCGACGCGACCGATCTCTTTTTCGTTAGAGATTCGGAGTCGGATACTTCGACCACCTCCGAGAAGATGTCGTACCTCCCACAGTCAAGGATGACTAACGTATCCCAGTCTTCCTCTAAAACGTGGGTTCCGGTATCGTCGTAGGTCAAGCCCAGGATTTTTCTGTTCAAATTATGCAAGCCGGTGCGGTAGAGGAAATAATCGCGTATCCCTCGACCAACCTCAGTAAACCCGCCCTCCTCGTACAGTTCCCTCAAACGGCTCACACGGAAGTGGTAGTCGTGCAGTAATAAATAGTTTGTGAAGGATGGTGTATCCTTCCGGTTCTTTGGATCTACCGTCGCCGAATACGCCGAGCAGGTTTCCTACCCACAGGTTAATAGGGTGAGCAGGCTCTTTGTGAATACAGATGGATATTCGAAACAAGTCGGTGTTGGTCACCGGAGGTGCGGGCTTCATAGGGTCTCACGTAGTCCAGAAACCGGCAGAAAAAACAAGATAGAAGTGATAGACAGCCTGGGCTTCGGAGAGAGAGGACGCCTCCCAGAGAGCGTGGAACTCCACGAAATAGACTTACTCAACCGGGACGAGGTCTCCGAAGCTATGAGTCCGGACACGGACATCGTCTTCCATCTGGCAGCAAACTCCGACGTAAGAAGTGGCGCAGGAAACCTACGACTCGATCTTGAACAGAACACCGTAGCCACGAACAATCTTCTGGAAGCCATGAAAGAGACAAGTGAAAAAAGATAGTGATCACTTCGCCCTCTACGGTCTACGGAGAAGACGTCCCCGTCCCGACACCCGATGACTATGGAACACTGGAGCCCATATTCTTTTACGCGGCGTCGAAGCTGGCGTGCGAGAGTCTGTGTACCGTGTACAAAGGAACCTCCGACTTCGAGGCTCGGAATTTCATCGCCAACGTGGTTGGACGACATGGTCACAGTGTCTTGCCAGACTTCGTGGAGAAACTCAGGCAGAACCCCGACCGGAGATACTTGGGGATAGGGAGCAGAGGAAGTCGTACATACACGTGGATGATTGTGTTGAGGAATACTGCACGGCGTGGAGAACGGCGACGAAGAAATATACAACGTCGGGAGCGTCGACACGGTATCCGTCACGGAAATAGCTGAGGTGGTGAGCGATGAACTTGGTCTCGACCCGCAGTTCGAATACACCGGCGGAGAGCGGGGCTGGGAAGGTGACGTTCCGCGTATGCGCCTGTCAATTGAGAAGCTAAAATCGACCGGTTGATAGCCTAGTCACGGCAGTCGCGAAAGCATGAGAAGAGCCGCGCGTGATATCATATGAGGACAGTCTCACGTCAGAGAACGTTACGTATTTTATCCTTTCGACTGTATAGCGTAAAGCTCAGCGTACTCGCCTTCGTCTTCGAGTAGCTCCTCGTGCGAACCGGATTCAACTACTTCACCGTCTTCCAGCGTATATATCGTATCGGCGTTCTTGACCGTCGAAAGGCGGTGCGCGATTGCGATGATGCCGTAGTCGCGGTCCATCGCCTCTATCGAAGCCTGTACCTCTTTCTCCAGACTGGAGTCTAAGTCACTCGTCGCTTCGTCGAGTACCAGAAAGTCTGCATCCTTTAGCAACGCACGCGCAAGAGCGACACGTTGACGTTGTCCCCCCGATAGACGCACGCCGTCGTCACCTAACTCCGACTCGTATCCGTTCGGTAGGTCGTCCAAGAACTCGTCGACCTTCGCTATTTCGCAGACGCGCTCCACCTCTTCCCGAGATGCGTCGCGGTTACCTACGGTAACGTTCCCCTCTAAACTGTCGTTGAACATGAACGGATCCTGACGTACAAGAGCGATACGTGATCGCCACTCATCGATATCGTATTCGTCTATAGGCACCCCATCGCCGAGTATCTCGCCCTCGTCCGGGTCATACATCCGTGCCAACAGCGACACCACTGTTGACTTACCTGCGCCTGACTGTCCGACGAAAGCGACGAAACCGCCGCGTTCCACGCCGAACGTGATGTCGCGGAGAACCTGTTCTTCGTCGTTGTACGAGAAACGGACGTTGTCGAACTCAACGCGTTCGACCTTCGATACGGTGCGGTCTCCCGACTCTTCCTTTCGTTGCGTCAGTTCGTCGAGGAAGCCCTGTGTCCGTACGAGATGTGATATATGACCTTCGAGATTGTACACCTGACTGTTAAGACGGCTCACGAGCGGTGAGAGCCTGAACATAGCGAGTAAGAAGATACCGAGTTCCCCCAGCGACAGACCCGTGAACACGAAGCCGAAGTATATCAGACCGAACAACACAAGCGTTGTAGTGAGATCGTAGAAGTTCTGAACCCCTACCTTGTTTCGCTCCAGGCTGATGCTCGAAACGACGTACTGTCGAACGGATTCACGGAAGCTGTCAAATATCTCTTCGGTGAGACCGAAAAGCTTCACATCACGTATACCCTGGGTTCCTGCTTGTGCAGTCTGCTGTACGGTTTCGTTCGCTTCCGCTACCCTGTTCCCTACGGTGTATGCAGGCTCTATGACGTACCTCATGAGAAACGTGATACCGCCCAAGAGTGTTAGTGCGAAGAGAGCCATGGTAGGAGCCACGTAGAACATAACCGACAGGTAGACGAGGGCGAGAAACATGGTCTCCATCGACCGTACGCCGAACTTGATAGTACTTCCCGAGTACCTTGTCTCTGTGACTATGGAGTTTAGTATGTCGTCGGAACCCTCCTCATCGAAGTATCCCACCTCTGCGTCAAGAGCGGCGTTGAGCGTTTTTGTACGCAGATCCCCCTCGTACCGTTTCTGAAGGATAGCCCTGAACCATCCAACCAGAAACGAAGCGGTAAAACGTACCGTCATCACTCCGGCGACGCCGAGGATCAGAAACTCAAGCGTAAACGGTATACCGACCGACTCGTATGCCGTTAGGAACATTCCGAGGAAGCCACCTGCCTCCGTAATAGGCTCCTCCGCCTGTGCGACCTCAAGTATGGGCCAGATGAAGCTGAGACCGATGCCCTCAAGAAATGCCGTGAAACCACCTAAGACAGCTATAGTAGCTGTGAACTTCGGGTTGTAACGTGCAACACGAGCCAACGCTTCTATCTTTTTTCGTAGGGAGAGATCTCCTGTGTCGCTCATTTGGTTGGTTGATAACTTTGTCCTTCTATAATAAGGATACTGCTTCTAAAGCCTAATGAATCTAAATAGGTTCCCTTTCGACTCACCGAGGCTTGCGCTACCTGCGTTCGAACCCACGCCAGCCGCTATGTTCTAACCCCACACATTATTACAAAGGGCTATATATTAGCTGTTATGCAAGCCGTAGTACTAGCCGCGGGCAAAGGAACTCGCCTTGAACCGCTCACGGACGACAAGCCAAAGCCTCTCGTCGAACTCAACGGACGCCCTATACTCGAAGACGTATTCGACAACCTCATAGAGATAGGCGTCGACGAGTTCGTGGTCGTTGTCGGGTACATGAAGGAGAAGATAATCGAGCGGTACGAGGATGAGTACCGCGGCGTGCCCATCACGTACGCCCACCAGCGCGAGCAGAACGGGCTTGCGCACGCCCTCCTACAGACGGAGTCGCACGTCGACGGCGACTTCGTTCTGATGCTCGGCGACAACATCTTCCGTGGAAACCTCGGCGATGTGGTCAACCGTCAGCGCGAGGACCGAGCCGACGCGGCGTTCCTCGTCGAAGAGGTTCCGTACGAGGAGGCTTCGCGTTACGGGGTCTGTGACACCAACGAGTACGGCGAGATAGAGCGCGTCGTAGAGAAGCCCGACGACCCGCCGTCGAACCTCGTCATGACCGGATTCTACACCTTCACGCCCGCAATCTTCCACGCGTGCCATCTCGTACAGCCGAGCGACCGCGGCGAGTACGAACTGACGGACGCTATCAACCTCCTCATACAGTCGGGGCGCACCATCGATGCGATACGTCTCGACGGCTGGCGCACCGACATCGGTTATCCGGAGGACCGTGACGAGGCGGAGGAACGTATACAGGAGGCGAAGGCTACCGAGTAACCCGCTCAAGCTTGCTACGGTAGGTACTCCGGATCAACGTACGCGGAACAGTCGATGGGTACCCCTTTCCACATCATACCGATAGCTCTGTAGCCGTCCCACCCCTCCATTTCGATAATCGCCTGGTTCGTTTCGCAGAACTCCTCTTTCGACACCATGCCGTTGTCGTAGGCTATGTACAGCGGAAACGCCGGTGACGGTGTCTTCACCCCGTAGCCGTTCGGTTCAGCCGTCTTTCTTATCGAGTCTCTCCCGTCCCCGTCCATCACAAAGACAGCATCGTACTCGTCCCCCTGCTGTGCTATCTGAATCCTCAGCGACTCTTCTCCGGCGTTCTTCCCGTGCGGCTTCGGAACCGTGTTCACGAGAGACAAGCTACCGTCTTCTATCCCTTCCAACGCGTGCTTGCTCCCTTCGTACCTGTACCGGTCCCGCGAACCTTCCGGAGAAGCCTTCCCCTCCTTGACGTGTCTTTCGAGTTCTTTCTTGACGACGTATGTCGTGTCCATCCTGATGTTGAAGAAGATGGTGTCCCGGAGTTCGGTGTTACCGATAGCTATCAGCGCGTCCGTGTCTATCAGAAGACGCCCCATCACTCGACGATGTACTGAGAGGTGTCTCTTTCTGCCATCTCGGACGTGTCTTCCTTCATCCGCTCTATGTCGTTCAGTTCGTCGCCCAGTGCCACCTCTAACGCGGCTTTTGAGATTTCGCCTCTCTCGTACATCTCGTACAGTTCTATCTTCTCGTCGTCCGATAGTATCTCAGGTATCAGACGTTCCATAGCCACCCTGCCGACCTCGCTCTCGTTCAGTCCGCCCACGCGGATCTCTTTGAGCACGTTAAGTACCTCTTTGATAGACTTCGATCTGAACTGAACCGTGTCTTCTTCCATAACGATGGTTCGGGACCAACGAGTATAAATCTGTGGTAACAGTAATACATGTAATACAAACGTCCGACCACGGGTTCCTCGTAACAGTTATGCGGTAACTGTCCATACCACGGGTAGATGAAAGTCTCCGTCATAGGAAGCGGTTACGTCGGAACCACCGTCGCCGTCTGTCTCGCCGAACTCGGTCACGAGGTCGTCAACGTCGACATAGACGGGGATACTGTCGCGTCGATGAACAACGGCGTCGCGCCTATACACGAACCGCGACTCGGCGAACTCGTTGAGGAACATGCCGAAAGCGGGGCACTGCGCGCGACGACCGAGTACGACGCCGTCCGTGAGACGGACGTAACTCTCATCTGTCTCCCGACCCCCTCGCGCGACGACGGAGCCGTAGACACCTCGGTTGTCGAGGAAGGCGCGCGGTCGGTCGGCGAAGCGCTCGCGGGGAAGGACGGCTACCACGTCGTCGGCGTAAAGAGCACCGTCGTTCCGGGTACGGTTGAGGATGCCGTCGTCCCTGCCGTTGAGGAAGCATCGGACAGGAGCGTCGGCGACGGCTTCGGTGTCGTGTCGAACCCCGAGTTTCTGCGCGAAGGTACCGCAGTCGACGACTTCCTCGACCCCGACAAGGTCGTTGTAGGCGCTTCGGACGGACGTGCGCGCGATGTCCTACGCCGACTCTACGAACCGCTTCTCGAACGTTCCGACGCGGAGTACGTCGAAACGGGTGTGCGCGAGGCGGAGACGATAAAGTACGCCAACAACGCCTTCCTCGCCTCGAAGCTCTCCGTCGTCAACGAGATAGCCAACGTCTGTAAGGAAGCGGGTGTCGACTCGTACGAGGTCATGGACGCGGTGGGTATCGACCACCGTATATCGTCGTCGTTCACCCGCTCCGGACTCGGATGGGGAGGGTCGTGCCTCACCGGGGACGAGCGTGTAATCGTGAAGGACAACGGCGAGACGGAACATACGACCCTCGCGGAGTTCTACGGCGAGTACGCCGCGAACGACGAACTCGACGATGTGTCGGTGCTGAGCCGTGGTGACGACGGTTCGTGGGCGTTCAAGCCCGTTGTCGCGGCGACGCGGCGTGAGTACGACGGCGAACTCCACACGTTCCACACGAGCATGAACAAGACCGTCACCGTCACGCACGACCACCCGATGCTAACCGTCGAGAACGGCGAAACCGTCGTGTGTGAAGCGCGTGACCTCTCCGAGGGCGACGCGCTACCGGTCCTCGACAGCATCCCCGAAGACTCCGTCGGAGCCTTCGATCTGATCGGGTACGCCGAAGGGTCGTCCGATTTCGACGAGGACTCCGTCTACCTGAAGCCGACGGTCGACCTCAAAGAACACAAGGACGAACTCCGTGACGCTCTCTCCGAGTACAACGAGGCGTTCGGCTACGACAGGGTCCACGAGTTTGTCCGTAACGGATACCTGAGTCTTGACGCCTTCCTCGCCGCCGAGGACGAACTGCCGCTCTGTAGGACAGACGTTGCGTTGTACACGACGGTGGGTGGAGGGCAGACGTACGTTCCCGCTGTTCTCGACGCCGACGAGGATTTCTGGAGGTTTATCGGGTACTACATCAGCGAAGGACACGTCGCTGACGACGACTCCGGTCACGGCTCCAAGACTCGTCGCCGTGTCTTCCTCAGCTTCCATCCTTCGGATGAGCAAGAGTACGTCGAAGACGTCACGTCGTATCTTGACCGTATCGGTGTGCGCCACAAGACGCGGACGAAGGAGACGACGACGGATATCGAGGTATCGAGCCGCGTTCTCGCGGGCTTTCTCGAACATATCGGCTGTGGAACCGACTCTTACACGGCGCGGATTCCGGACGCGGCGTACGACGAACCCGCCCAAAACCGTCTCGCTCTCCTCTCCGGACTGTTCCGCGGTGACGGACACGTTGAGTACACGAACCATTCGAACGCCGTCGTTTACGACTACGGCTCCGTGAGTGAGGAGCTGATACAGGGTATGCAGGTTCTCCTCCACAGCCTCGGTATCGTTCCGAGCTATAAGTCATCGCGTTCCGAGAAGTCGACGCAGATGGCGCATTTCCTCCGGGTTAGTTCGAAGGGGCAGGTCGCCGCGCTGAAGGATATCTATCTCCCGTCTGAACGCGAGAGGATAGAACGACGGCTGAACAGCTACGACCGCGAGGTCGCACCGATGGGGTACGCCGCGGACGGAGGGATGACAACCGTAAGCGTGCGCGATACCGTGGTCGAGGAGGAGACGACGGACGTATACTCACTCGAAGTCGAAGATAGCCACAACTTCGTGACGACCGATGGACTCGTCGTCCACAACTGCTTCCCCAAGGATGTCGATGCTCTCCGTTCGTTCGCGCGTTCCGAGGGCTACGAAACCGAGCTACTCGACGCCGTCGTGGACGTAAACGACAGACAGGCGCACCGCGCGGTCGAACTCCTGCGTAGACACGTCGAACTCGACGGTGCGCGTGTCGCTGTACTTGGACTTGCGTTCAAGCCACAGACGGATGACGTCCGTAACTCGCGTGCGCTCGACGTTATACGGCTCCTCGACGAACGGGGCGCTGACGTTGTCGCATACGACCCCGAGGCGACCGAGAACGCGCGTAGAGCTTTGGACATTGACGTGGAGTACGCCGACTCGGCGCAAGACGCGGTTGAAGACGCCGCCGGTATCGTGATAGCCACCGACTGGGACGAGTTCGAGGGGATCGACGCGTCGGGTGCGGTCGTCGTCGACGGAAGACGTGTAGAGGTGAGGAACGCCGAGGTCTACGAAGGTCTGTGTTGGTAGTCAGTCGTCGGTGAGAACGCCGGGAAGGAACCTGTCCTCGTGCGCCTCGACACGTTCGCGTACGCCGTCGCGGGTCAACGTCTCCAACGTCTGTCGTATCCCCTCTTCGAGCGTGTGACGTTGTCCACCCACGAGGTCGAGGAAGGCGTCGTTCTCCATCTCCATCTTGTGCTCCTCGTCCTCCTCGCGCGGGTTCTCGTAATGCTTCACCTCGGCGTCGAGACCGAATTCGTCGCCGACCTCGCTTATCGTCTCCGCAAGGTCGACGATAGCGACGGGGCGCGTCACCTGATTGTAGACTCCTTTCGATGCGTCAGGCGGCGGTGACCGACAACGGTTCGTTCGTCGCGGGTCTTAGCAGGTACTTTGACCTGATCTGGGAGCATGAGAGCACCGAAACCGACGGTGTGTCAGGGTCGCCGTTCTGAATCATAGCCTCTGTCTCCGGAGACCACATACCACACTTCCTATCATCCTATACGTACCGTCCACAGGAGTTAATTGTGTGTAGAACCTACACATAATTGCGATGCCGGAGGAAAAGAAGCGCGTCGACTTCAACGCGGACGTCTCGGTCATTGAAAGCGCCGACAGCATCACTGAGGTAACCAACGATACCCGAACCGACTTCATTATCGACGCCATCAAAAACGAAATCAGGAAGCTCAGGAACGATGAAGACTTCCGTCAGGAAGTAGTCGACGCGTACTACGACGGCCGTATCGACCACAGTATAGCCGAGGATATACTCGGGGTCGAAGAGGCAACACGGATGAAACTCCTGAAGGAGTCCATCGATAGAACACCACCGGAACCCCAACTTGAAGACAGTGTTCCAACGGATGAGGAGTTCTACGACGGCAAGGTACCGACATGGAAACCGGACGAGAGGTCCAAGTCGGCGAGCGAGGGAACGTAGACCGGAGGATGGCAGGGAAAGCCGTCGCAGTTGTTGATACCAACGTCCTGCTGAACCTCGCGATCCCGGTCGTCGACAACCGCTCGAAAGCACCCACCGGAGAGGATCCGTTCAAGACTCTGCTTGTTTCCTACGACATACATGTACCAGACAGCGTGCTCGGGGAGGTCACCGACGCCTCCGGGGGCGACGATCTTCTCTCCCAAGCCGCAAAACTCGTGCTCCGAGCGGCGGACAGCCTGACAACCCATGATGTACGTGATGAGGTGGGAGAACCGGTTGACTACGGACTTGACCGGGGTGAGTCAGAAGCGATCTGGCTGACGAACAACCGTAACGTGGACTTCTTGATCACCGACGATTTCGGCTCGACAAAATACCTCTTGCTCAACCTCGCGCTTGAAGATCGGAACAAGCTGTTTACGACCCCTCATATACTCTGTACCCTCGCCGCCGACGGTGCTCTTCATCCCGAGTACGTGGAAGAGGCTCTCACCTACTACTTCGAAACGAAATCTTGGGACGGGAAGTACGTGGGTCTGCTCCGAGAAAGATACTTACGCTGAGAGGGTTGGAGACCGGCAAGACCTCTTGGAATGGAGTTAACCTTTGAGAAATGTCTTCCTAGAGAATTTCAATTCATAATCCCCTTCCCTTTGTGCGTCAGCTAAGACGACATAGCAGTAACCACTACATGTTGGGGGCAATAGACGAAGACAGAGGTGGTATTTTCAGCAGACCCGGCTCAGAACATTTGATAGCCCCTCTAAAAACTTCTAAAGAACAAATTCCTCTGCCCAAGCGGTGGCTTTCGCCGTATTACATAATACAGCTAATGTAGTATGTATACATGAGTCGCCGGAACAGATTCCCTGACACTGTCTGTCAGGGCATACTGTCGGGGAAGGGTCCAAGACAGCCGTCCAAGACATCTCGTTAGGTAGACGTACGGCTAGGCGTACGGACACGTACGCCGCGGCGCGTTTGTTCTAGACAAGGTATCCTACACAGACTGTCTATATAGTGGGTAATGGAGGAGGTTTTCCGCCGACACCCTGACAGTAGACGGTGACGGACAGTGTCAGGATGTTCATATGGTGACAGCCACTGTCACCTTCAGCGAACCTCACGATTAGTTCCCCGTACGTTTCACGAGCTCCTCCAGCTTCCCGCGTCGGCTCTCGTCCTTGGGACGTACGAGAGCGCGTCCACCGTCCAGCTTTACCCACATTACTTCTCCGTCGGACAGGTCCATCGCCTTGTCACACGCGCGGTGTACCTTCTTTGTAGATATCTGTGAAGGTTTGTCGGCATCTAGGTCGAGATGCTGGTAGAACATCCGTTTCATACTCTCACTGACGAACCAGATGTCTCCGACCACGCGCTCACTAGACCAGCCGTCGAAGTTCCTCAGGAGTAGGACAGCCCAGGCTTCTCTCGGTGTTACTTCGTCGTCCTCCTGTAGCTGACGTATACTCATCTTCGAGAGCCGGTCGAAGCGCGAGAGGCTCTCGGCGTGTACCTCTAGCTCAAGTTCTTCTACTCTTGTCTCTAGATCCGTCCAGCCGTTGTTCCGGTCGTACTCGTCGAGTGTATCGCACGGCGTCTCCTTTACCGAGGCGCGTACCTTTCCGAGCTGTTTTCCGTGTGCATTTACCTCCATCTTAGTCTCGTCGAGCCTGCTTCGTAGTTGCTCAGTATCGTTGAGGAGGTTTCTGACGACGGCGGAGAGGACGGCGTTACGTCGTTCTAGACGTTCGAGGCGTCTCTGGAGGCTGTTTCCGTTTTCGGCGAGAGTGGACTTACTCATCGCCGCCCTCCACTTCTGCATATCTAAGGACGTGGTACTCACCTCGCGTACGTACAGCGGGAGTAGCTGTCTGTTTCGCCGTATCACGCCTCGTGATTAGGCGTCCCTCAACGACGGCTTCTTCAGCAACTCCAGGCGACCGTTCGTGTGAATGGTCTGGGTAACAGTCTGGGCAGTATACCTCGTCTACTCTCCAATTCTTGTTGAGGTGGAACCGGGCGATTACGTCTGTACCTTTGCGGATACGTGCGTTGCACTCGGAGCAACGTGCGTGTTGGTTTGGTTGGGCGACAGGTAGACCGTCGAAGGTTTGGAGGAGGAGCTCGTTCATCGACTGTCTCCCCCAGCTGGCGGTTCGCTGTCTGTCGGTACTACTTTGCCTGTGTATATATTAGCTAGCATTGCTTCGGTGCTCCCGAAGCGCGGGTGGGGCGCTGCAACGCCCTGCCCATTCTAACTGAAATGGGGCGACCACGCTTCAAACAGTACAAATGGCTATATCCTACTTATACTTAACGGATAGTTAGGGTAGATAGTAAATACGACTATGACGGGAAGTATTAATTACTACTATACGTGTTATAATTCGTAAATGGGAATAAGGGTAGACGAGAACATGGAAAAAGTTCTCGACGAATTCGCCCAGAAAGGCAACTTAACCACCGGCGCAATAGTGGAGTTTACAGGCTTATCTAGACCGACAATAACCAAGAGACTAGACAGATTGTACGCAGCTGATCATATTGAATACCTACACGAACCGACTGCTCTCTGGCGTCTTACTGACGATCCCCGAAATGAATAAAACTCTCCTACCACCTGGACAGCGATGAAGTTCGAGGAAATAAGGAGACAGCTGGAGAGGTTCGGTGAGGTAGTAGCTTCCGGAGAAGATGGAGACATAGTCTTCACCATAGAGAGGTCATTCAAACGAGCACAAACCATCGAACGTCTCGCGACACTTGTCGACAATACGCCGAAAGCTGAGATGGTCATAACAGGGAACAGGTCTTCGGACGCTGTTGTAATGGTTCGAATCCCCTACGGTGCATTCGAGACTGTACCGCCGTACTTCGAAGACGAGGTGTGAAAAAACCCGATATGGGGTCGTCGGCGTATTTCAATTGGCGGTGTTCAGATAAGAATCGAAGGCGAGATTGGGACGTTGTGAGATGGTCTTCTTCGAAACCGCGTTCCGTGTCCGGATGTTTGAGTGGCTAATCTGTGTCAGAACCATTCCATCCATGTCCTGCGAAAACAGCTTATCTGAACGCTACCGCTCTAATCACTCTACCACTCGTGCTATGCTGGTATCGTATGTCCGACCGGACTTCCCTACAGCCCTTCTACAGAAAGCCTATTTTGCCCGACGTTGTTTCCCAGGATACGATGGGTGTCTACGATAGGATTGAGTTTGACGAAGACCTGGATATCGAACTACCGGGGTTCGAAGGCGACCCTTCGGAGATAGTCTGGCAGACAAAGTCTCTAAAGGAACCGCTGCTTGAGAAGTACCGCGTCTCCGAGGACGGACGGCTTTTGAAGGAGGAGGTGGAGTACGAGGAGGTCGAAGGCGAGGAACGGGAGACCCTTGGCGACCTACCCAACCTCCCGAAGAGGCAGAAGGTACATCTCGGCTGGTCGGACGTTGAGTACCACGGAATATTCGAGTTCCATCGGATTGTCGACGATGAGTACCGAAGCTTCGAGGCTAAGTTTACTGATGGAAAACTAGTCGAGATTACCCGGTCGGAGTGAGACTCATAGACTTCTAGGATGTCCTTTCTTTCAGTGTCGTTCTGAGCTCGTCGATGTGTTCGTAGTAGTACGCCAAAGCGGTATGAACGTCGCTGAGGGAGAGGTCGGGGTATAGCTGCGTTATTTCGTCGGGGTCATATCCGCTATGCTCGTACGCTACGGCGATATCCACCACCCGTATCCCTGTCCCTTCTAGGGTTGGTGCTCCGTTACTGTGTTCCTCTTCCTGTACTATCTTCATACGATATACTCCGTGCGTGAGGCTTATTAAGACACCGACGATGGATTTGGTTTTTATCCGCGGTCTTGACCCCGAGGAGGTCGCGGGTATACTGTCTTCCGAGACGGCGGTATGGATACTGATGATGACAGCCACCTATTCGTAGATGAGGTGGACCTACTCGTCGATGTTACCACAACCCGTCGGTCCGTAGCAATTCCGTTGTCGGAGGCGGATTTCGAGGACGAAGAGCTGCCCCGAGATAGCCATGTGAAACCTTGGACGATCGTCACCACGTTAACCAGTGGAGTAGCTGAAGAGGCAGATGGCTTCCTCGGTGTATCTGCTGAGTAGTCCGTGACCTAGCGCCCATAGTTTGGAGAGCTATCCGTAGGAAAGGCATCCGGATACCCGAAACCGATGAATTAAAACAAGGGTATAAGGGTGACTTTAGCGGGCGTCTGTTCCGGAAGAGTCCGTCGAGAGACTCAAACGGTATCTCATGGAGTTGTCGTAGCGAGATGCTCAGTCCGTGAAGGTTGAGTTAGCCGTCTACGGAACAGTACTCTGGAGTTTGATTATCCAAAGTATTATACTTTGCCTGTCTGTTGTATCAGTATGCCTGAGTTCGTAAACCGAGAGAAAGAGCTTGAACTTCTACGAGAACTCTATAACTCCGACGAGCCCGAGCTAGCCGTAATCTACGGACGCCGTCGTCTCGGTAAGACCGCTCTCGTCAAAAAATCCGTCGAGGAGCGCGACGACGTCGTGGTATTTCAGGCGCGACAGAAGACCAGCACACTACAGCTGAGACAGTTCATCGACGTAGCCTCCGACTCCTATCCCGGGCTGACTAAGATACGCGAAGACTGGGAGCCTGTCCTTAGTTACCTCGCCGAACAAGACGGTATCGTGGTACTTGACGAGTTCCCGTATCTCGTCGAACAGGACGAAAGCCTGCCCTCGGTCGTACAGGCACTCTTCGACCACGAACTCAACGGCTCATCGGCGACGTTCGTACTCCTCGGCTCGTCGATAAGCATGATGGAGGAAGTAGCCCTCCTCGGAAACAGCCCTCTGTACGGACGCCCGTCGCTCAAGCTTGACATCAGACAGCTTCAGTTCGGCGCGGCGACCGAGTTCTTCGCCGACGGATACAGCCCTGAGGAACAGGTTTTCGCATGGGGTATCTTCGGGGGTGTTCCGTACTACCTCGAAGAACTCTCGCCCGACCGTTCTCTGGGTGAAAACGTACGGCGAAACATACTGTCACGCCACGGAACTCTACACGACGAACCCGACTATGTACTGCGGATGGAGCTTAAAGAACCGACGCGGTACTTTTCGATACTCGAAGCTATATCAGCAGGGAATACGAGCCGAAACGAAATCGCAAACTCGACCGGGATAGAGTACAACCAGCTTTCGAAGTACCTCGACCGACTCTCGCGGCTACGGTTGGTTGACCGTCACGTGCCGGTTACGGAAGAAAAGGAGCGGAGTAAACGGAGCCGGTACCTCATCCGCGACCCGTTCTTCCGTTTCTGGTTCCGTTTCGTGTACGGTGCCGGCGACCGATACGAAGCTCTCGGCGAGGACGCGTACCACGAAATCGTGGAACCCAAGCTGGCGGACTTCGTTAGCCGCTCGTTCGAGGAGCTTTGCTGTACCGGGGTTCGAGGCTTGTATCCGGAGTACACGTTTACCGACGTAGGTGGATGGTGGTACGGTGAACACGAGATAGACGTCGTCGGTTTCACGAAGGAAGGGACGCTGGTACTCGGAGAGTGCAAGTTTCAGGACTCGAAGCAGGGATACGGTTCGTTTTCGAAGCTTCAGGAACACGCGGGGGAGCTACGGTGGACTCCGGAAGGTTCTGGTGAAAGAGACGAAGAGTACGCGCTTTTTTCGCGAAGCGGCTTCAAAAACTCCGTGGAGGAAGCGGAAAGGGAACGTGACGACCTACGCCTATTTACGGTTGAAGACGTCGTTAGCACGCTGAACGGTAACTGAGAGAACGTCTGTCGCACATAAAATCTACCGCGGGACCGAGCAGGCAGGACGATACCGTGTGTCCTTAGCCTGTTCGCGTTCCCAAGCGCCGCGGATATCCGTCCGCTTTTTAACCGACGAAACGGACGTATCCGTATGACCGCACCGCAACCCAACGTCGTCGGGAGGCTACGATGGTAGACGTCGCCCTGTCGGTTACGCGTCTCCTCGTGGCACTCTTCCTCGTACTGCTCAACGGCTTCTTCGTAGCGTCGGAGTTCGCGTTCGTACGTGTCCGCGCGACCGCCGTCGAACGCCTCGTCGAGGAAGGGCGCAGGGGTTCCGCGACGTTACAGGAGGTGATGGACAGCCTCGACGACTACCTCGCCACGACACAGCTGGGCATCACGATAGCGTCGCTCGGTCTCGGGTGGGTCGGCGAACCCGCCGTCGCGTCGCTCATCGAACCCGTCGTCTCGCCGTTGCTTCCCGCGGACGCCGTGCACCTCGTCGCTTTCGCTCTCGGATTCGGCTTCATTACGTTCCTCCACGTCGTCTTCGGCGAGCTCGCGCCCAAGACGGTCGCAATCGCAGAAGCCGAACGTCTGTCGCTTTTCGTCGCGCCGCCCATGAAGTTCTTCTACCTCCTGTTCTACCCCGGACTCGTCGTCTTCAACGGAACGGCGAACGGCTTCACGTCGCTCTTCGGCGTGCCGCCCGCATCGGAGACGGAGGAGACGCTCGAAGAGCGTGAGATACGCCGCGTCCTCGCGCGTTCGGGCGAGGAGGGGCACGTCGACACCGTCGAGGTCGACATGATAGAGAGCGTCTTCGAACTTGACGACATCGTCGTCCGCGAAGTTATGGTACCCCTACCCGACGTCGTGAGCGTGCCCGCGGACGCGTCGCTCGCCGAACTCACGAAGACCGTCCTGGATGAAGGACATACGCGGTACCCCGTCGTCGCCTCCGACGACCCCAACGACGTCGTCGGCTTCGTCGACGCAAAGGATATCCTGCGCGCGACCGCGAAGTTGGACGAAGACACGACGGCGGAAGGGAGCAACACAACCGCGGAAGACATCGCACGCGGGATCGTCGTCGTGCCTGAGACGACGACCGTAAACGACCTCCTCCTCCGGTTCCGCGAGGAACACCAGCAGATGGCTGGGATCGTCGATGAGTGGGGTTCTTTCGAAGGTATAGCGACCGTTGAGGATACCGTCGAGGCGGTCGTCGGCGACCTGCGCGACGGGTTCGATGTCGATGAACGCGAACCCGGTGTACGCGAAACCGAGGACGGCTACGAGGTCGACGGCGGCGTCTCCCTTTCGGCTGTCAACGACCAACTCGGCGCGCGGTTCGAGAGCGAGGGTTTTGAGACGGTCGGCGGTTACGTACTCGACCGTCTAAGCCGCGTCCCTGAGGTCGGCGACACCGTAGAGACACCCGGACACGTCGTCGAGGTCACGTGCGTCGACGGCGCGCGCGTCTCCGAGGTCGTCGTCCGAGGGAAAGAAGGATCCGACGGATAGCTCAGTCGTCGGATAGGCGTTCCTCACGCCTCTTCCGGCTCAGCTTCTCCCATATCTCGGCGCATCCCGCACCGTCGTCGAGTTCGTCGAAGGAGTCTTGACCGCTGTCGCCCTTCTCGTTACCGTCTGTCATCGGTTACTGTACGCGCGCTACGTACATTAAACCCTCGTTCGCGGAAATACTCGCCGTCCGTCTCCGATCCGTATCCCTTTAAATCAAGGGGGACGTTTTGCTTCCATGGGTCTACTCGACAAGTTCACAGGGGATGATGGACCGAGCGTCGCCTTCGTCGGCATCGACGGCGTACCGGCGCGGGTTCTACGCGACGGTATAGAACGCGGCTTCACACCTAACATCGCCGAGATAGCCGAGAACGGGACGTTCGCGGGAATCGACTCTACGGTACCCCCGGAATCAAGCGCGTGTTGGCCTGCGATGACGACAGGGACGAACCCCGGAAAGACGGGCGTTCTCGGCTTTCAGGAGCGCAGGCAGGGTAGTTACGAGACGTACGTCCCTCTGTCGCAACACGTCGACGGCGAACGCGTCTGGAACGTCGTGGGCGATGCGGGAGAGCGCTCCGTCGTCCTCAACGTTCCCGTGACGTACGAACCCGAGGACATCGAAGGGACGCTCGTATCCGGCTTCCTGACGCCGACGGTCGACGACGCCTCCGCCGACGAACGCGTCGTAGAGTACCTCAAGTCATCGGACTACCGTATCGACACCGACGCGTCGTTGGGGCACGAGGACAAGCGCGAGTTTCTCGACGACGCTTACGAGACGCTCGAATCCCGAGAGGACTCCTTCCACCAGTTCATGGACGAGGACTGGTCTCTGTTCTGGGGCGTCGTGATGGAGACCGACCGCGTCAACCATTTCCTTTACGAGGACTACGACCGCGACGGAGAGCTCGCCGACGAGTTCGTCGAGTTCTACGAACGCGTCGACGAGGTGATAGGCGGTATACGTGAACGTCTCGACGACGAGACGGTGCTCATAATCGCGGCGGATCACGGATTCTGTACGCTCGACTACGAGGTCGACCTCAACGCGTGGCTTCGGCGTGAGGGCTGGATGTCGCTCCCTGACGACGGCGACTCGCTCGACGACATCGAAGGCGGTACACGCGCCTACTCGCTCATACCCGGACGTTTCTACATCAATCTCGAAGGACGCGAACCGCGCGGCACCGTCTCCGAGGACGAGTACGACGACGCACGCGACGAACTCGCCGACGAACTCCGCGCGCTCGAAGACCCCGACGGCGAGCCGGTCGTCGAACGTGTCGTGCGCAGAGAGGACGCCTACGACGGCGACAGCTACGAACGCACGCCCGACCTCGTCGCCATACCGACGCGCGGACACGACCTCAAGGCGGGCTTCGACGCCGATGCGGAGGTATTTTCGAAAGGCGCGCGCAACGGCATGCATACGTTCGACGACGCCGCGTTCCTCGTTGAGGGCGCGGACGTGGACGCGACCGACGCCGACATACTCGACGTAGCGCCGACCGTCCTCGACCTTCTGGATATCGACGCGCCTGAACCGACCGACGGCGAGACTCTGGTTCAGTAGGAAGGTTTAGCTCGTCGAACGATGTGTCGATACCCTTCCCCGCGAGGTCGGAGAAGTCCTCGGGGTCGTCCGACGTGAGACGTAGAACGACGTCCGTGAAGCTCTCGCTCTCTTCCTTCCTGCTCCTCAGACGTTCGTACGCCTCGTCGGTCAGCGAGATGTTCTTACTGACCATATACGTACAGGTACACAGACCTCGGTCAAAAGGCTGTTGTCACATATACCCGAGATCGCGGAGACGCTCCATCAGATCCTCCTTGTCCTGCGCTCGTCCCGCACGCTCGGTCGTTCCTTCGAGATCCTGTAGCCATGCGGGTTCCTGCGCGCTCTTCTCGGTCGAAACCTCGCTACCCAGCGAACGGAACCCCTCGAAGTACTTGGGCGAGACGGGCACGTCGTCCTGCGTGATACCTACGGGAAGGTCGTCGTAGCCCTGCGGCACGTAGCCCTCGTCGGGGTAGCCTTCGACCGTCTCGGGTACGACGTAGTTCCAGAACGCGTCCCAGACCGCCTCCTCGTCGAACTGGAGAATCGGGTGGATACGATCGTGGGGCGGGTAGATGTCGGGGTCGTGGCGCGGCGAAAAGAAGGTCTCGTCCTCGCGCGCCTCCTGTTCGTCCCACCGGACGCCCGAAATGATGCCGTCGATTCCGTGCTCTTCGATAGCGTTGTTGAGCGGCACGGTCTTGAGAAGATGGTTGCCGACGTAAGTGTCGAGGAGGAACGGGAACGTATCGTCCTCGTACTCCAGAATCTCGCGCACGTGGTGCTGGTTCTGTTCGTTGAGATCCTCGACACGTACCTCGTCGCCGGGTTCGTCGGCGAGTTCGCGCACGTCGTTGTTGCGTGCATAGACGACGTTGATGCCCCACTCGTCCGCCCATTTCTCGACGAAGCCTATGATGTCGTCGAAGTGCTGGAAATGGTCGATAAAGACCGCCGTCGGCGTGTCGAATCCGTACTCGTCGGCGACCTCCTTTATGAAGTAGAGTGTGAGCGTTGAGTCCTTTCCCCCCGTCCACATAACGGCGGGGTTGTCGTACTCCTCCAGACCCTTCGTCGTCACCTCTATCGCCTTCTGCATCTTACGGTCGAGCGTCGTGTAGTCGCTCGGCGACTCACCTTCTCCGTCGGTGTACTCCACGTCGACGTACTCCGGGAAGCCTTCTGACATGCGGCTACGTACCTCGTGGTTCGACAAGAATCTGGCGTCTTGGACTACCGACAGATTCACGTTCGACAAGACGGTGGTCAGGTACATGACGGATGTCGGAGGGGTCGACGCTGTCAGGGCGGTTCAGGATATCCTCCCACCCGCGGTGCGTGACGTCTTTGTTGTCGTCACCCATCTCGGAGACCCCGTCTTACTCGGTCTCCTTGTCGTCGGCTTCTACTACACGCGGCGTGACGAAACGGGGGGCTTCGTCTTCGGTCTCGCCACCGGGGCGGTCGGTCTCACCGCGGGACTCAAGGGTGCCATAGCGCGCCCCCGACCGCCGACAGGGTTACACGCCGTTGCGGAGTCGGGGTACGCGTTACCGAGCGGTCACGCTCTTGGCTCCACCGTCGTACTGTTCGCGCTCGCGGAGACGGTCGATGTCGCAAGCCGTCGCGCCCGTTACGCAGTCGCGGCGGTCACCGTCGGTCTCGTCGCACTGTCGCGCGTCGCTATCGGCGTACATTTCCCCGTCGATGTCGTCGCGGGCGTCGCCGTCGGGGGTGTCTACCTCGCCGTCGTCAGCTACGACGGCTACGACGCCGAGATCGCCTTCTCCGCCGCGGTTACTGTCGCCACCATCGGCGTCGCACTCGGCTCCGAATACCGTCTCGCAGAAGCCGTCGGTATACCCCTCGGCGGCTACGTCGCCTACCACGCCGTCGCCGACAGGTACGACTTCGCCGACCTACTGACCGACGGAGACGCCGTCCTCGTCGCACTACTCCCCGCCGTTGCTCTGGGTATGGTACTCCCGGCTGGGACGGCGACACTCGCCGAGACGGGCGTGTACGCTACCGCGACCGCCGGCGTCTTCCTCGCGCCTCATGCCATGGAGAGGGTGCGCCAGTGGTTGTAGGTACGCGCCGACGCTGTGGAGAAACGTAGTTGCGCCCATCTTTATGTCTCACGCGTACGACGAAACCTTATGAACCAGCGCCGCGGTTTCCTGCTCCTCATCATAACCGTTTCGTCGTTGCTCGCGCTTCTCGTACTCCTACCGTTCGTCGAGTACATAATCGCGTCCGTTCTCCTCGGATACGTGCTCTACCCGATGAAGGAGAGGCTCAGACCGTACCTCGGCGAAAGCGTCTCGTCGTTCCTACCTATCGTACTCGCCCTCTTCCTTCTCGTCGTACCTCTGACGGTTGCGAGCGTCGTGGTCGTACAGGACGCCGTGGAGCTTTCGCGTAATATCGACGCCACCTTCGATGTCACCGCCGTCGAAGACGTTGTATACGAGTACACGGGTGACAGGGTCGATATCTCCGAGACGCTCGGCTCCGCGGTGGAACGTATAGGACGTGCACTCGTCGGCAGTCTATCACAGGTCTTCGGTCTCGTCTCACGCGTCCTTCTCGGCACCACGTTGTTCATCTTCCTACTCTACTACGTCCTCAAGGACGGCGAGGAGTTCGTCGTATGGTCGAAGGATGTCTTCCCCCTACCGCCCGAAATCGCCGACCGTCTCTACGACCGTCTCGGCGAGATGACGGCGGCGGTCGTCTACGGTCATCTGCTCGTCGCCGTCGTTCAGTCGGTGCTCACGGGCGTGGGTCTCGTAGCCGTCGGCGTCCCCAACGCCCTCTTCTGGACGTTCATGATGGTGTTCCTCGCCATACTACCTATCGTCGGCGTCTTCTTCGTCTGGGGTCCTGCGTCCGTCTACCTCGCACTCACGGGAGAGGTCGGCGCGGGCGTGGCGCTCGCCGTCTACGGTGTCACTCTCGTCAGCCTTTCGGACAACTACCTCCGATCGTACCTCGTCGACCGTGACATGGGTCTCAACCCCGGCGTCGTCCTTGTCGGCGTTCTCGGCGGCATCTACGCCATGGGGGTGATCGGTCTCTTCATAGGACCCGTGATACTCGGCGCTTTCAAAGCCACCCTCGCAGTCTACAAGAACAACTACGAGTCGCTCTGAGCCTCGACGCGTTCGACCGCCTCGTGCGGTGTCCGTACCTCCTCGACACCTTCTACGTCGTGCGTACACAGACCGACGACGTTCCTTCCGAGTACGAGCGCGTGGGCTATCTCCGAAAGTGTTCCGTACGCTCCGTCGACTGCGACGACCGCCTCGCCGTTTAGGACGACGAGCGCGTTACGCGCGTGCCCCATGTTGGTCGCCACGGGTACGTCGATGTAGTCGTTCGCCTCGTCAGTGTCGTCCCCGGAGAGAACGCCGACGGTACGTCCGTTCTCCTCCTTTGCGCCGCGACATACCGCCTCCATGACGCCGCCGTATCCGCCGCAGACGACCGTGTGTCCGCGCGAGGCGAGGAGGCGTCCGAGTTCGCGCGCCTCGTCGTACGTCTCGTCGTCGACGGTCGAACCGCCTATGACGCTCACGCGCATACGTCAGTTCTGCGCGAGGGCGAAAGACCAGTCGTCGAAGGTTAGAACGTCCATACCGTCGTCGCGTGCCTTCTCGACCGCTGGCGAACCGTCGGCGTTGTCGATACCGAGGTAGGCGTCGTCGGAGAGAAGCGGACGGACGTTCTCGTACTCCTCGGCGTGCTGTTTGGTCGGTGTCGATACGAAGATAAGGTCGAATCCGCCTTCGAGCGTCGGTACGTACTCAAGAGAGTCGTCGGTGACAACCTCGACACGGTCACCGACGCCCGCCCCCTCGACGTGTTTACGCGCGCCGCGTGCGCTCGACTCTTCGACCTCTACGGCGACGAGTTCTCCGTTCGCCTCGTCGGCGAGACCCTGCGCTATATAGAGCGACGTTGTCCCCTCGTACGCACCGATTTCGAGACAACGGTCGGGTGATGTGGCGCGCACGACGCTGTAGACGAGGGCGTCGACGGGTCGGGGTGTTACACTGCCGGGGCTACGTTCGGCGATACGCCGTACTATCTCCTTCAGACGGTCGTTCTCCTCCGCGAAGTACATGTTCGAAGGTAGCGCCGTCGGTATAAGGAACTGACGAAGGCGGTGTTTGTTGCTTCATCCCGTGTCGACGCGTTCGAAGATCAACGACGCCGCCCAGACGAAGATAACCGTAGCCACGACAAGGACGACCGTTTCGCCCCCGTCAACCTCGCCCTCTATGAGAATCGAGTTAGGGTCGAAGTACCGCGGGAGAGTAAAAAGACCTACAGCGTCGCTGTCGGTGTCGCGTGTCACGGCTTCGACGATGTACATGCCTGCGATACCCCCGAAGCCGAGAACCTGTGCGCGCTGTTCACCGTCGACGACACACGAGACGAGGACACCGAACGAGGCGCATCCCATGAGGTAGACGGCACCGACCGAATGGAGAAGAACGAGGTTCGTTAGCTCCACCGACTCGCCTATGGCTTCGACGGAGACGACGACTGTAACGAGCGTCAGAAGGGAGACGACGACGGCGTCGGGGACGGTCGAAAGAAACTTCTCGAAGACTATACGTCTTCTCCGTACCGGGTTCATCAGCGTGAGTTCGATACTCCCGTTCTCCACCTCGCCCGCGATAAGCGAAGCCGACGAGTACGCGAAGTACGCGCCGAGTATAAGCATCCACGTCATACGGTATACCTCTATGATGAGGAAGCCCTCCACGGTGGCGATGGAGACGTCGCCGCCTACAGCCGCCGACACAGCGTCGGGTAGCTCCTGTACGTAGCTCTCTAACCCCTCCGTCTCCTGTACGGAAGGGAAGATACCTACGACCAACCCGACCATGCCTGACATGGCGACGCCGACAGCGATCGCCCGGCGTGCGTGTCTCCGCGCCTCGAAACGCGCCGTCTCAAGCATAGTAATGCATAAACAGGTCTTCGAGTGTCGTCTCGCGCACCGAAAGGTCGACGACCGTCTGTTCGGCTATACGTTTCATCACCGCGTCGTAGTTCCCCGTCGCAACCATGCTTAGACGCGTCTCGCCGCCTTCGGTAGGCTCCTCTAACTCGACCTTCTCTACACCCTCTATCTCGAACGCCGAGGTATCGACACGTCCCGCGGTCTCTATCTCCAGAACCTTACCGCTCATCGAGACCACCTCGTCGATATCCTCGATACCCACCATCTCGCCGTCACGTATTACGCCTACGCGGTCGGCTATCTTCTCGACCTCGCTAAGTATATGTGATGAGAAGAAGACGGTCGTTCCGGCGTCGGTCTCGTCGAGAAGGAATTCGTAGACACGTCTCTGCACCAACGGGTCGAGACCGCTCGTTGGCTCGTCCATTACGACGAGGTCGGGGTCGTGCATAAAAGCCTGTACGAGAGCGAGCTTCTGCTTGTTACCCGTCGAGTACTCGCCCACCTTCCGTCCGAGAGGCGGCGTAAACGTATCGGCGAGTTCGTCGCGTCTCTCGCCGCCCCGCATCGACTCGAAGTAGTCGAGTATGGCGTCGCCCGTCATCTTCTCGTGGAAGCTCGAACCGCTCGGCACGTAGCCGACTTTGCGTTTCGCCTCGACAAGCGCGTCGCCGTCGGTAACGTCGTAGCCGAGTATACGCGCGTCGCCTTTGTCAGGCTTGAGGAAGCCGAGAAGGAGACGTATCGTCGTACTCTTTCCCGCACCGTTGGGACCGAGGAAGCCGAATATCTCGCCCGTTTCGACCTCAAAGCTCACCTCCTCGTTCGCCTTAACATCGCCGTAGTACTTGCTCAGACCGTCTACATGGATCGCTTTCGCCGTCATACTCACCCACCTATCATATCCCTGCCGTAGACCCACCACCCCAGACCGATGAGGAGCGCGGCTACGACGCCGAGGAGTATCAGGTTCTCGTAACGAGCCGAACCCTCGCCTTCAGCTACTTCGAGACGCGCCACCGAGTTCGTCGTCAACGTCTCACCCGTCGAGTCGGTGTACCTGACCGTGAACGAAGCCGGGTAGGGACGCGTCGTCGCATCGCTCTCTGCGTCGACGACGAAGACGACCTCAGCCGAACCGTTCGGCTCCACGTCGCCGACGAACGCCTCCGTGTACTCTATCTCGACGGGTTCGCCCGACTCAGCACCGACCGACACGTTGCTAACGGGGTCGTCGAGACGGCTGGTTAGCTCGAAGACGACGTCCGTCTCGGCTCCGGGTCCGACCACCGCCTCACCCTCGACGGCGGTAACGCCGAACGCGTCGCGCGTCTCGTCCACTCTGGCGTCGAAACGTAGCTCGTCGGCGACGTACCTGTCCCCGTCGCGCGTGTACGCCGGCTCTACGACGAACGGTACCTCCGAGACTACACCCACGGGCGAGGAGATGCGGAACGAGAACCGGCGTGTCCCGTTCCCCGACATGTCACCGAGGGCTACGCCGTCGCCACGTATCTCGAACCTGTCACCGACGCCTTTCAGGACGACGTCCTCAACATCCCCTCCGAGGCTGACGACCTCGCCCGAAACACGTCCAACGCCACCTGCGCGCAGACGCGCTTCGACGTTACGGAGAGAGAAACGTTGCTCCTGCTCAGGCGATACGGATGCGGTCGTCCGCGCGACACGGTCGACGCCGCGCCGATCCTCGTACATAACGCGGAGGTCGATGGGGCGCGGACGGAGGTTCGTGTCACGGCTGAAAGACACGGGTAGCTCGGTACCGACGGCTTCTCCGGATGGCACGTCGCCCGCGTCGACGGAGGCGTTCGTCGCGCCGTCGAACCTCATGGAGCCGTCGGGTGAAACAGCCCTGACCGTCGCGTCGCGTGCCGTCCCCTCGCCCGTGTTGTGTAAGGCCACTGTTACGTCGCCCGATTCGCCTATACGCGTCCCTGTTCTCGCCGAGGCGTCGAAACGCGCGTCGTTTCTTACACGTAGCTCCACCCTCTGGCGCTCGTCCTCCCGTATATCGCTCATACTGCTCGTGTCGCCGTACTCGACGATCCGCGTGTAGTCGTACTCGACACGCGCCGAAAGACCGTACGTACCCGCGTCTATACCCTCGTCAACGTCGAGACGTACCTCGAAAGGACCCGTCGCGCCCGGCGGAACGTCACCGACGGGCTTCTTCGCCGTAACCACCTCGATACCGTCGTTACGGCTCGTGAACTCAACCGTCGTCGCACGCGCTGTCGTCACCCTGTCGACGTACTCGGGCGGACCCGACCGGCGTATGCTTCCTTCGTTGAGTATATGAAACTCGACGACGTTCTCCTCGCCCGGTGTGAGCACGCCCTCGGACACGACAACCTCCAGATCCGGGTTTCCGACAACCTCGCCTGAACCGGAGCCGCGTACGTACACGTCTTCCTGTGCGGCACCGACGCCCGTGAAGACCGCGAAGACGGCGACTGTGACGAAAGCAAACAGTACTGTAGAAGAGCGCATCGCCTACAGTTAACGCCGGCGGTGTATCAGTCTTACCCCGTCAGAGTGACAGGTATATCTGGAGCACGCCCGCGGCGACGATGACGACACCCGCCGCCTTCTCCACCTTTCGGGCGTAACCGCCGACCTTTTCGACACCGAACCCGTGCCCCACCGCAGTCGCCACCGTGACGCCGACCATGAGAACACCGAAGCTCGCGGCGTACGTTCCGAGCACTGCGACGGTTCCGACGGGTGAGTACGTCACCGACTGAAGAACGACGGAGATAAAGACGGGCGCGACACATCCCGCCGCCGCGACGGCGTACAGGGCGCCGAAACCGACGAACCCCGCGACCGTCGCACGTCTCCGGGGTAGTTCGACATGCCATCCGAATCCGCGTCCTGAGACGACGGCAACTCCGAAGACGACGAGTACGACGCCGACGCCGGCTTCGAGATAGACGAGATAGGGTTCGAGTGCGTTCCCTACACCGACTGCGACGACAGCGAGGACGGCGAAGACGACGAGAACACCGAGGCTCGCGGCGAGACCACGTAGAAGAGCGCCACCGAGCGGCGTTTCGTCACCCTCCTGAGTCGCGGCGTAGTAGCCGACGTATCCGGGGAGGAGTGCGTACGCGCACGGCGAGAAGAAGGTGAGTATACCCGCGCCGAGTGCGACGCTCATACCTCCGGCGAACTCAGCCGTCATAGAGCCGACTCGATAGACCCGACTATCTCGTCCGCCGTCTTACGTCCCGTCCCGGACGAGACGACACGGTTCCGGGCGTCGACCACGACTGTCGTCGGTACACCCGCGGCGTCGAGCGTCTCGGTGAGACGCAGGTCGCCGTCGACGCCCACCGTCCACGAACCCCCGTTTTCGCGCCACCAGTCGGCGACCTCGTCGCGCGTGACCGTATGACCGACAGGTTCGTTAGAGACAGAAAGGAACTGTACACCGTCGCCGACCTCACCGTGCGCCTTAGCGACCTCGTCCATCATACCTTCGCAGACGGTGCACCATGTTGCGAAGAACTCGACGAACGTGACCTCGCCGCGTCGTGGTACCTGCGCAACGCCCTCTTCGCTACCCGGCGCGTCGAGCGTCTCGACCTCTACGGGCTTCACGGATTCGTCACCCTGCATACGGCTGTACGCCGCGCCCGCACCGAGGGCTGTAACGCCGAGCGCGCCCGCGACGAAGTCACGTCTACGCACGCATACCGCCCCGTGACCTGCGTGAGGTTTCCATCACTCAACATACGACCCCCAAACCTAAAAGCTCAGAGGTACGTCTCTCTAACTTTCCTCCGCAAACCATATTCGGGACGCGGACGTAGCACGGATGGATGACGTACGTCGGAAGCAAGATAAACGTGCTTATGCTCCTCGTCGTCGTGGTTTCGGTCGCCGCCGTCGCGGGCGCGACCGTCTACTATCAGGAGCAACTCGAATCGATGGATCAGAACGTCGACCAGCGACAGGAGAGGGTTGAGGAGCTAAAGGCGGAGCTGAGCGACGCGCGGAGCGAACTCGACTCGACGGAGCAGGAGCTACAGCAGGCGCGTACCGACATAGAGGATCTGACAGGCGTCGAACAGGAGATACGCGACGTCGAGCAACGTAACACACAGCTCCAGCGCGAGATACAGCAGACGGAGAGCCGTCTTCAGTCGGCGCGTTCCGACCTACAGGAGACACGTGGAGAGCTTCAGGATCTGAGAAACGGTGTACGGAACCTCGCGAACGAAATCGGGTACGGCGGAGACTCGCTTTCGGAGATACGGAGGGGCGTCGAGAACCTGCGCGACGAGCGCGACCGTCTGGAGGGCGACGTGCAGAGCCTCCGGAGCGAGGTCGATACGCTCGATAACCAGGTCAGCCGTCTCCAGAGCGACTTCGATGCCGTACAGAACAGGTGTCTCGAAGCCGCACAGGAGGCGGGCGAAGCCTACTCGCAGGACGACTGCTTTATATAACGGTGAGGTGTTCTACCCCCTGCGTGTCACGCTACCGGGTCGGTGGGGCTGAACAACCGGTGTTCAGACAAGCGGGAGTATACCACAGTTCGCGTACCGAGGAAGCTTCTTATCTCCTTCGTAGAAGATCCGGTAACTTGGTCGCATCGGTGCTGTCGGGGCTGTACCGATCGAGCGCTCCTGTTTTTGACAGTGCATCCGGGGCGTCGGAGCCCTCAGGATCGGCGCGCATATCCTTTTCATTCTCGATAGTATCTCTCACGGACTTCACCCAGCCTTCGTCTGCAAACCCGTTCGGTGAGTCTTTCCGTTGGGTATCAGAGTCATGATGAACCCCCTCGTCAAATGCGAGTTCTATTAGGCTCTCGTCTCTGCCTCCTTCGAACTCAGTTAGCAACCTCTCAAGCTCGTCTTCACAGTCCTTCCCTGTGGAGGATGTGACCCCCAGTACATAAGCCCGCTTTAGAGCCTCGTCGGGGGTTATAGAGTCCCAGTCGCGTCCGAACAGTCGTTCGTACAGGGTACTCAAGACTCCACCTTCTGTTCCGGATGAACCTGCAACCCATCCTCGGAGAAAGACACCTTGCGTATATCAGTATCTATGTCTGTACCTCTCATCTTTATTACCTGTATCCCTCTTTTCATCTTCCCTCCCTCAAGGAAGTTATGTAGGAATATAACCCCATGAGACAGGTAGTGCTCGTCCGAGTAAGAGCTCGGATCCGTCATCTCGGATATAAGTAGTACCGTCGCGTCAGTCTGTTTCAGCTCTGTAAGGAATCCGGTGACTTCCTCCGAGGCATCGCTAAAGAAGTAATCGAGCAGTATCATCGAGTCGATTATTACCCGATCGATGTTGTTCGAGTCTATCAAGGAGGTAAGTCTCTGTGTGACGCCGCCTCCCCTCCCGAACTCAATAAGCGTTTGATCATCTATCTCCGAGTGTAGGTTGAGGAAACGGAAGTTGCTTGAGTCTAAGGTTCTCTCAAACCCGAAGCTGTAGTTACCCATGTCATCGGTCAGCTCTTCCTGTGTCTCATGTAGGGTGACAAACAGTGTCTTCTCACCTAGACCGACCCCCTGGGTAGCGAAGTGCGAACAGAACGTCGTCTTTCCGCTTCCAGGGGGGCCGCTTATTACGTAGAGCCTGTCCTGTATCAGTCCACCGTTAGTAAGCTCGTCAAACCCCGGAACCCCTGTTGAAACGCGCATACTACCTATAACGAACTGTTGCATAAAAATCCCCCACCCTTTGGAGGTACTGCTGTTGATAGAGTATCTTAACGGCGTCATACATAACGGCAGTGTTCAAATAAGCGAAAGTATATTACAGCAAAGAACTTACTGTAAGTTAATATCGGAAGACCTCCGTGCTATTACGATTGACGATGAGGGGTTTGAGTTGGTGACGCAGGTGATGGTAGAGTACGACTGTGACAGCGTAGCTAAGACGATCGAGAAGTCAGCCAACGTCGCTCCGTAAAAAGACGAGTATGGACCAGCTCAAATCGGCTGGATACCTCAACGACTATACAGTAAAATTACCCTCATCTTAAAACATCTTCTCATCTGAACACCTCCGTACTCCAAAAGGACAACTTGACCAACCCACGGTAGAGTCCGGCACGTACTCTGTTTCGGCAGGAACAGTTTTAGCGGAATCGGGGCTACGCTATCGGGCGTTTTGGTGGCACCGGATACGGGCAAGAATCCACTCTGGACCCGGCGGGATTTGAACCCGCGGCCTCCCCCATGCCAAGGGGGTGATCTACCCCTGATCTACGGGCCCGCGGTTCGTGTTACGTCCGACCGGGGCTTATATCTTGCTTTGTAGACCGAGAGACGACGGCGTCTCGAGTCTGTGCCGTCAGTCGTGACGTGTCACGGCGTCGGGGAGTCCGACGACCTCGACGGGTTCGGAGTTGTCGGGGGAGTAGACGACCATCTCGCCCTTACCCATGTACGGTACGCGGTCTTCGAGTTCGGACGGTATGTTGAGACTGCGTATGGCGTCCTCGTCGCCGAGGTTGAGCGCGATACGCGTGTTTACCTGTTTGAAGACGGGGTCTGCGATGTCGCCGGGATCCTGCGTGATGAGGAACAGACCGAGGCGCTCCTTACGTCCCTGTTTCGCCGCCTCCGCGAACCTGCCCTTGATAACGCGTCCCTGCGCTGTATCCGTGTCGGCGAGGAAGTTATGCGCCTCGTCGAGGGCGAGGACGAGGGGTGTCTCCTTTATATTTTCGCGCCCGCCCGTCGATAGCTTGTTGTCGACGAGAAGCGATGCGAGCGCGAGTACGACGACCTCCTCGGCGCGCGACTTGGTTACGTGGTACGTCGGTACGACGCTGAGCGCTCCGGGACGTACGAAACGGTCGAGTATCTCGTCGTCGGTGACCGGGGGCGCGGGCTGATCGAATACGCGTGAGAAGATAGGGTTCTCGGCGACCTTCCGTTTGAGTGCGTTGTACGTCGCCTCGTGCGCCCTCCCGGTTTCGATATACTCCTCGGCGTTCGCGGGATCCATCACGAAGTCCGAGAAGTCTTCGTACGTCGGTTCGTCGGCGGCGCGGAAGTAGTCGGTGAGGAGCGTTCTTAGAACCATCGTCTGTTGCTCGCTTAGCTCCGCGCCCGCGAGCAACCACGGGTTTTCGTCCGCCATCTCGAAAGGTACGGAGAACTCAATCTGGGGTGCGCGGTGGTTGGCGTCGTAGTCGAAGCCGTCTACATCGGGTACGAATGCCGTCGTGTCTTCGTATCCGCCGTACTCGACGCCCTCCGCTTCCCAGCGCCGTTTCGTCTCGTCGTCTACGTCGGGGTCGTCGTGCATCTGTGCGTACTCGTTCTGAGGATCGAAGACGACGACAGCGGGGCGGCGACGCGCACCGTCGACGCGGTAACGCGAACCGAGGAACTGGCGCAGGACGTTCTTTGCGTTGTGGCTCTTTCCGCTTCCCGTCCCGCCCGCGATCAGGGTATGTCTGAAAACGAGGGGTTCGGCGTCGCCGTAGTCGTCGTGTAGACGGTAGTCGATCGTGGGCGGCGAGGCTGAGGTACGTACCTTCCTTCCGCCGACGGCGAGATGTCCGACGAAGACGCCGTCCGACGGTATGTCGAGACCCGTCTTCATCGCCCCCTTGTCCGTGGCGCGTTCGACGCTGGCGTTGGGCTTAGGCACGCGGTCGGGCATCCTGCGGTCGTCGCCCGACACGACGGCGACGGCTTCGAGTGACGCGATAAACTTGTAGTCAGCCTCGTCGACGCCGTCGGACTTCATCGCACGGCGCGCCTGTATCTCGTTCGCGTCGTCGGTGTCGAACTGCTGTGCGTAACGTAGACCCCCGATACGTGTCAGAAGTACCTCATCGTCGGGGTAGGTCACGACGAGGTAACGTCCGACACGTATACCTTCCCTGTTTCCGACGGTGACGTACGCCTTGAGGCGGGGGTCGTCGCCGACCTCGATACCGTCGCCCGCGCAGACCACACCGAGACCTTGTGGTGACGGCGGGTCGGTATCCATACGGTCGAAGCCGTCGGCTTCCTGTCCGTCGGTTCCGGTTACGTCGCTAACCTCGTCCTCGAAGTCTCCGAGATCCGACCCTGACATACACCCAGATGCGCACGGAGCGACAAGAGGCTATCGGCGGTGGACGACGGAAACGCATATCCGGGGCTTCGACGTACGTCCGTCATGGACAGATACGAAGGTGTCGACGCCCTTCTCGACGGGTACGACGGATACCTCCACGTCGGCAACGAGGATGACGAGGATACCGTCTACCTTTCGGGGTTCGACGCGCCCGACGACTTCACGTTCCTGCGCGTCGACGGACGCACCGTCCTACTCGTCTCGGCGCTAGAGTACGGACGCGCCGAGAACGAGGCACGCGCCGACGAGGTACGGCGCACGGGCGAGTTTATCGACGGCGACAGACGGGGTGACGACGAGGCGCGTGCAGACGCGCTCGCCGAGTTCCTCGATGAGTACGACGCGCACGACGTCGCGGTACCTCGCGGGTTCTCGCTTTTCACCGCCGACGCGTTACGTGAACGCGGCTACGGCGTCGAAACCGTCGCCGACCCCGTCGGTGAGGCGCGTGCGGTCAAGGACGACGGTGAGATAGACGCGATACGCAGGACACAGGAGGCGAACGAGGAGGCGATGGGATCGGTGCGGTCGGTTCTCGAAGAGGCGGAGGTACGCGACGGCGGCGCGCTGTACCACGACGGCGAACCCCTCACCGCGGATCGGATAAAGACGGAGATAGAGGTGGCGCTCGTACACCAACGGTGTAAGCTCAGCGACACCATCGTCGCGCCAGGTGAGGGCGGCGCGGATCCGCACTGGCGCGGCGAAGGTACGGTACGCGCCGGAGAACCCGTCGTCGTCGACATATTCCCACGGGGCGACGAAGGCTACTTCGGCGACATGACACGCACCTTCGTCGTCGGCGAACCGTCGGAGGAGGTACGGGCGATGTACGAAACGACCGTTGAGGCGCAGGAAGCGGCTTTCGACGCGCTCACCGAGGGCGCTGGCGTGACGGGCGAGGAGGTACACGGTGCCGTCTGCGATGTCTTCGAGGAGGCGGGGTACGCGACGACGCGCGACGACGCCACCGAAGGCTTCATACATTCGACGGGACACGGTGTCGGACTCGAAATACACGAAAGTCCGCGTCTCTCCGAGGGGGGCGGTGAACTCAGCGCCGGAAACGTCGTCTCCGTCGAACCCGGCTTGTACGTACGCGGAACGGGCGGTGTGCGTGTCGAGGATCTTGTCGTTGTGCGCGAGGACGGCTACGAGAACCTGAACGACTACCCCAAGAGTCTCGTCGTATGAAGAAGCTCTCCGAGTACGTCGTTCTCGCCTTCGTTTTCAGCTGGACGGTCGCCGCGGTCTACCGTTTCCTCGGTGGTAGGGTAGACGACCCGGCGTTCGTCGCTGTCGCGGTCGTCTACATGTTCGGTCCTCTCGTCTCCGTCTCTGTCGTCCAGATCCGGAGGGGCGAACGCGTCGCCCCCGCCGTCGGTGCACGTATATCCCTCAGCCCTTGGCTCGTCGTGGCTTGGCTAACGCCCGCGGTCGTCGCGTTACTCGCCGTCGCCTTCGCCGTCGCACATCCCGACGGCGGTCTCGTGACGAGCGCCGCTACGGTCGTGGAGTCGTACGGTCCGTCGTTTAGCGCAGAGCGCGCCGCCTCCATGACACGTAGACTACGGGGCGTTCCTCTCTCTTTCGTGGTCGGCTCTATACTCGTAACCGGACTCATCGCGGGCGCAACGGTCAACGCAGTCGCGGCGTTCGGTGAGGAAGCGGGCTGGCGCGGTCTTATGCTGTACGAGCTAAGCGACGAGAGCTTCTGGCACGCCTCCGCCCTCATCGGTCTGACGTGGGGAGTCTGGCACATCCCTCTCGTCGTACAGGGCTACAACTATCCGTCGGCACCCGTCGTCGGTATCTTCGCCATGGTCGCTTTCACGCTCCTCGCAACGCCGCCGTTGAACTACGTACGTCTCAAGGCGGGTACCATCGTAGCGCCGTCGACCTTCCACGGTACGGTAAACGCGACGGCGAGCGTCTCCGTGGTCGCGGTCGGTGGCGTCTCACGTCTCGTGACAGGGGCAGGCGTCGCGGCGATGGCTGGACTCGCAACCGTAAACGTCGTCATGGTGGTATACGACCGTCGGAAAGGCGAAGGGGTTACGTCGTCAAGGCTGTCGGAGTCGCTCGACGTATGACATACGTCTCCAAAAAGTATTCAAAGGAAGCGGGGTAAGGTACGAAGGAGCCCGTCGCCCATGGAGGTGAAGCGGTAAAGATCCGTTCAGGGCTCCTTCGTAGGCGTAAGTACGCGCTCAACACGTTTATATTCTATCCCCTTACCCCACCATCGTGCTACACCGTCGCACCCTGACAGCGTAACCCTTTTGCTCGCACGCACCGCGTATCCGGCGTGGAAGTACGTATCGTCGACTACGGTCTCGGAAACCTCCGGAGCGTCACACGCGGTCTCGAACGCGCGGGTGCCTCCGTCGAGGTTACCGACGAACCCGCTGAGATAGACGACGCGGAGGCGCTCGTCCTTCCGGGCGTCGGCGCTTTCGAGGAAGGTATGGAGGGAGCGTCGGAGGTACGCGACGCACTCGTAGACGCCGCCGAAGACACGCCGCTTCTGGGCGTCTGTCTAGGTATGCAGATGCTTATGACCGAAAGCGAAGAAGGCGAAGGCGACGCCGCCGAAGGTCTGGGTCTCGTCGAGGGTCGCGTCGTCCGTTTCCCCGACGGCGTCGGCAAGGTTCCTCATATGGGATGGAACACGGTCGATGTCGAGAACGACCATCCCGTTGTCGAAGGCGTCGACGGCGAACACGTCTACTTCGTGCATTCGTACTATGCGACGACAGAGGACGGCGAGGAGACGGTCGCAGAGACGGGGTACGGCGGTGAGGACGACACCGTCCGTTTCTCGTCGGTGGTCACGAACCGACGTGGTAACGTGGTTGGGACACAGTTCCATCCGGAGAAAAGCGGCGTGGCGGGTCTACGTGTCCTGCGTAACTTCGTCGAGTTCGGTTCGGGATACTGAGGTTTATTAGCCTCGCGGACGTAACGTTGGTAATGTCGAAGAAGACGCTCGGTATAGCCGTAGTTCTTCTCGTAGGGGTTCTGTCGGGGATGGTTGTTCAGGGTGTCGTGTCACAGCCGGCGACCGAGACACCGCAAGCCGCGCCGCTTGACAACGTCGAGTACGAAACCGGTCAGGCGTACGCCAACCTGTACGACGAGGTTATAGGCTCCGTCGTTTCGGTTCGTGTAAACGCCGCGTCGGGACCTGCCCAAGGCTCCGGCTTCGTCTACGACTTCAACGGTCATATAGTGACCAACCAGCACGTCGTGAGAACCGCGGACGAGGTTGAGGTGCGTTTCAGCAACGGTGACTGGAGACGCGCCGACGTAATCGGGACGGATATCTACACAGACCTTGCCGTCCTAGAGGTCGACGAAGTACCCAACGGGTCAGAGCCTCTCCCGCTTGCCGAGGAGGGGTACTCTCAGGGCACACCCGTGGCGGCGCTCGGTAACCCGCTCGGTCTGGAGGGTTCCATAACGAGCGGGATCGTCAGCGGTCTCAACAGATCGATGCGAACGGAGGACAACTTCGTCATACCCGATACGGTGCAGACGGACGCGGGTATCGACCGAGGTAACAGCGGCGGTCCTCTCGTAACGCTCGACGGCGAGGTTGTCGGTGTCAACCGTGCGCGCCAAGGGGCGAGCATCGGCTTCGCCGTCTCTGCGGGTCTCGCAAGGGACGTCCTGCCTGAACTCATACGGAACGGCGACGCGGAGCATCCGTACATGGGTGTATCGACCATCGATGTCTCACCCACGATCGCAAACGCCAACGGTCTCGGAGAACCCCGCGGTGTCCTCGTGGCGCAGACGCCCGACGGCGGACCCTCCGACGGTGTTCTGCGTGAGAGCGAGGAGGGCGAGTACAACGGGATCAACGTCTACGTCGGAGGTGACGTTATAGTCTCCGTCGACGGTACTAGTATAAACTCCCACGAGGAGCTCTCGCGTTACCTGATGCTCCGTACTGAGCCGGACGAGACGATCGACGTAACGGTTCTACGTGACGGCGAACGCGTGACGGAGCAGGTGACGTTGGCGACGCGACCCGATCCCTCGGCTTAGTTCGTCGTTCGTCGAACGCGGTTTCGTCAATCTCCGTAAGGCATTTACGCGGTGAAGATGACCTAAGCGTATGCCCGGACAGGTAACGAAGGAGCCGGCGGAGGAGCTAACACGGCGTATCGCGGGTGAGGTGGTTCTAAGCGACGACGCGGGGGCGACACTGCGCAAATGGCGCGAGGACTTCGACGTCTCGCAGTCGGAGCTAAGCGAGGCTCTCGACGTCTCGAACAGCGTCGTTAGCGACTACGAGAGCGGGAGGCGGTCGTCGCCCGGTATCGGTGTCGTGCGACGTATCGTAGAGGGTCTCGTCGATATAGACCTACGCCGCGGCGGCGAAACCCTACGGAGGTACCGGCGTATACTCGGCGCGGGGTTCGAGGGCGGCGCTGTAAAGGATCTGCGTGACTACGAAAAGCCCGTCTCTCTCGACAGGTTCCACAAGGCGGTCGACGCCCGTAGCATAGTCGAGGAGCACAACGAGATAAAGGGTCATACGGTCATCGACTCGATGGAGGCGATACGATCGTTCTCCGGCGAGGAGTTCGCACAGCTATACGGATGGAGTACGGAGCGCGCGCTCGTCTTCACCAACATAACGCGGGGGGAGTCGCCACTCGTGGCTGTACGCGTCACAAACCTCAAGCCGTCGGCTGTCGTCCTGCACGGGATCAGCCGCGGCGAGGTATCTAAGGTTTCGGAGGAGATAGCACGTCTCGAAGGCGTCTCCCTGAGCTACACGACGACCGAACTCGGCGAGGTACTCGAAAGCTTGGAGGAGGTGTAGGATGGGCGCAGGTATCGTCTCCTACGGCGGCTACGTTCCGCGTTACAGGATACGGACGGAGGAGATAGCGCGCGTCTGGGGCGACGACGCCGACGCCGTCGAAGGCGGTCTACGTGTCGGGTCGAAGAGCGTCCCCGACGAGGACGAGGATACGGCGACTATAAGCGTCGAGGCGGCGCGGCGTGCGCTCGACCGCACGTCGGTCGACGGAGACGGTATAGGCGCTATATACGTCGGGAGCGAGTCGCATCCGTACGCAGTCAAGCCGACGGCAACGATCGTGGGCGCGGCGGTAGGTGCGACGCCTCTGATGACGGCGGCGGACATGGAGTTCGCGTGTAAGGCGGGAACGGCGGGTATACAGGCTGTACTCGGTCTCGTCGAGTCGGGGCGTATCGACAACGGCATGGCGATAGGCGCGGACGTTTCGCAGGGCGCGCCCGGCGACGCGCTCGAATACAGCGCCGCCGCGGGCGGTGCGGCTTTCGTCGTCGGTGACGAGAACGTCGTAGCCGAGATCGAGGACACCATCTCGTACACCTCCGACACACCTGACTTCTGGCGACGTGAGGGCGAACGTTATCCACAGCACGGCGAACGTTTCACGGGTAAGCCCGCCTACTTCAAACATACCGAGGGCGCGAGCAACGAGCTTCTCGACAGGCTGGATGCGTCGCCCGACGACTACGACCACGCCGTCTTCCACCAGCCAAACGGCAAGTTCCCCGCACGCGTAGCCGAGTCGCTGGGTTTCGACGAGGAGCAGTACGCGACGGGTCTTCTCGCGCCCGATATAGGCAACACGTACAGCGGCGCGTCCCTCCTCGGTCTCGTCGCTGTTCTCGACGAGGCGGAGGCGGGCGAACGTATCTTCTTCGTGTCTTTCGGTTCGGGCGCGGGGAGCGACGCCTTCTCGTTGACAGTCCGCGACGGGATCGAAGAGAAACGCACGGGTCTGCGCGAGACGTTGGAGGATGTTGAGTACGTCGACTACGCACAGTACGCCAAACACAAGGGTAAGATAAAGGACGAATAATGCAAAGGAACGTAGCAGTCGTCGGTGTTGGACAGACCGCCTTCGGGGAGCACTGGGAACGCTCATTCCGCGACCTTTTCGTGACCGCAGGGGTGCGCGCTCTCGAAGACGCAGGCGTGGGTGGCGACGAGATAGACGCGATGTACGGCGGAAACATGAGCGCGGGACAGTTCATCAGACAGGAGCATGTCGCGGCGTTGATCGCCGACTACGCGGGTCTGGCGACGGAGGGTGTGCCCGCAACGCGTGTCGAGGCGGCGGACGCTTCGGGAGGACTCGCCTTCAGGCAGGCGGTTCTCGACGTTGCAAGCGGCGCTTCGGACGTCGTCGTTGCGAGCGGTGTTGAGAAGATGACCGACCTCGGAAGCGACGAGACCAACGACGCGCTCGCTGGAAGCGCCGACCGCGAGTGGGAGGTGTTCGGGGGCGGCAACGTCGCCGCGCTTTACGCACTGATGGCGCGCGCCCATATGAACCGTTACGGGACGACGCGGCGCGAGCTTTCACAGGTCGCCGTAAAGAACCACCGGCATGCGTCGGGCAACGAGTACGCACAGTACACGAACGAGGTTAGCGCAGAGGTCGTCGAGTCCACGCCTTACGTCGCGGAGCCGTTACGCGCCTTCGACTGTTCGCCCGCAAGCGACGGCGCGGCGGCTGTCGTCGTCGTACCCGCCGAGGACGCAACGGCGTACGTCGACGACCCCGTCTACGTAGAGGCAACCGAACAGGCGAGCGATAGCCTCACCGTACACGACAGACGTGACATAACCGCTCTCGACGCGACGAGCGAGGCGGCGGAGCGCGCATACGCCGAGGCGAACTTCTCGCCGGGTGACATCGACTTCGCCGAGGTTCACGACTCGTACACTATCGGCGAAGTTCTCGCAGTCGAGGATCTCGGGTTCGCGGAGAAGGGCGAAGGCGGGGGTTTCATAGACGAGGGTCGCGCCTCCGTCGGCGGAGAGACGCCCGTAAATCCGTCGGGCGGTCTCAAGGCTTGCGGACATCCTCTTGGCGCAACGGGTGTCAGACAGGTCGTCGACGCGACGCGTCAGTTACGCGGTGACGCGGGGACGCAGGTCGAAGACGGTTCGGTAGCCGTGACGCAGAACGTCGGCGGAACGGGCGGTACAGCGGTAGTGAACGTTCTCTCCGACGGAGGTTCTGTATGACAGCGCCACGTTTCTGGAGAAACATAGAGCAGAGGTACAGGCTCGTAGGAACCGAGTGCAGAACGTGCGAAACCGCATACTTCCCGCCGCGCGAACTCTGCCCCGACTGTAGACGTGGCGGCGACGTCGTCGAGAAGGAGTTTTCGGGCGAGGGCGAGGTCGTCTCTGCGACGGTGGTTCACGAGGCTGTCGGCGACTACGACTCGGAGACGCCGTACACGGTCGCCGTCGTAGAACTCGAAGAAGGCGCACGCCTCACGACGCAGGTGGTAGACGACGGCGAGGACGACGTCGAACCCGGCGACAGCGTCGAGGCTTGTTTCCGTCGTGTAAGCGACCAAGGCGACGAAGGCATCGTGCAGTACGGAACGCGTTTCAGACGCGTCTGACAGCCTCGCGGACGACCGAGAGAAGGCTCGAAGAGAGGTCGTCGTCGCCCTCGGAGTAGACACGGACGTACGCCTCCGTACCGCTCGCGCGTACGAGGAACCAGTCGCCGTCGCCGAGATCGACACGTATACCGTCAGGGGTGTCGAAGCCCCCGTCGTAACGTTCGCGTAACGTCTTCTCAACCTCCTCCATCACCTGTTCCTTCTTACCGTCGTCGCACGGAACCGACTTCTTACGTACATCCGTGTCACGTAGACCGTCGAACACGTCGGCGTTGTCGGCGTACGCCGCGACGACCTCCGCCGCCGAGACGGTTCCGTCGACCCATCCGCCGAACCCCGGAAAGACGTGTTTCCAAGGCTCAGCGGCGAAGACGACGTCGTTGTCCCGAACAGCCTCCGAGACGGTGCCGAGTTCGACGCGTCTTACCCCACCCCCGGCTTCGCGTACCGTATCGTCGACGCGGGGTGACGTGTTCGGTGTCGTAAGAACGGTACCCGTACCCCCAGAGGTAACGTGTCGACGTGCAAGAACCGCTAGAACAGCGTCCTCCGAAACCACGCCGTCGGCGTCTACGACGACGAGTCTGTCAGCATCGCCGTCGTGCGCGAGTCCGAGGTCGAAGCCTCGACGGTCTACAAACTCCACGAAGCCGTCGAGTGATTCGGGGGTCGGCTTCGAGCCACGTCCCGGAAACGAGGGGTCGGTCTGTGCGTTAACAGCGACGACGTCGCAACCCATGGCTTCGAGAACGGGTACCGTCGTACGCGCACCGACGCCGTTGGCGGTGTCGACGGCTACACGTAGGTCGGCGGTCGTGTCGACGTACCCCGTCGCGTCTTCGACGTACTCGGATACGATGGAGCGGGTCTGTGCGGTATCTGCGGTCGTCCAGCCGTCCCACGGCGGCGTCTCTACTTCATCCGCGAGTTCCGCCACGCGTTCCTCGTCATCGGCGTCGAACTCGCCGCCGTCGGGTCTAAAAAGCTTGACGCCGTTGTCCTCCGCCGGGTTGTGGGACGCCGTCACCGCCACGCCGTGCGCACCCCGGTCGCGCGCCGTCCAAGCGACGAGATGCGTGGGTACCTCGCCGAGACGTGTAACGTCGCATCCTACCGCCTCGGCACCCGCGACGAACGCCGACACGAGCGAACCGCCCGTGTAACGTCCGTCGCGTCCCACGACGACGGCGTCCGCGACTGTTCCTACTGCGTGTCCGAGACGGAGAACGAGGGACGGCGAAACCTCTTTTATGCTTCCACGCGCACCGGCTGTTCCGAACATAGAGGCTGTTGGAAGACTGACGACACTACTCTTTCGGTGGTAAACCGGCGTCGCGGCGTACTTCGCGTACTATCTCGGCACCCGCGCTCGCGCCTATACGTGAAGCACCCGCTTCGAGCAGACGGTGTGCGGTCTCCGCGTCACGTATACCACCGCTCGCCTTTATTCGTGCGTCGTCACCGACGGCGTCGGACAGGAGACGGACATCCTCGACGGTCGCACCGCCGGGGGCGTACCCCGTACACGTCTTGATGTAGTCGACGCCCGCCTCGACGCAGAGATGCGCTGTCCTGCGTTTCTCATCGTCGTTTAACAGACCCGTCTCGACTATCGCCTTCGTCGTCGGCGCTGTGTCTACGACACCGCGTATGTCACTGATGAAGCCTTCTTCGTCACCCGAAAGGAACGCGGAGACGTTACATGCGACGTCTATCTCGGTTGCGCCCGCGTCGACAGCCTCGCGCGCCTCGTACGTCTTTACCGACGGCGTCGTGGTTCCGTGAGGAAAGCTGACGACGGAAACCACCTCTCCCTCGAACACGTCGGGCACACGGTTAAGACGCGACGGAGGCAGGCAGACGTTTGTCCCGTAACGCACCGCCTCATCGATCGCACGGTCTACATCGTCAGCCGTATGACTCTTACCGAGAACCGTATGGTCGATGAGGGACGCGAACCGTTCTACGTCCGTTTCGGCGTCCATCAGTCGCGTCTTCCAAGACCAACCGCGACGACGGCGAGGGCTACGAGCGCCACGAGGGCACCGAATCCGGGTAGCGGCGAACCGTCGCCGGTGCCATCCTCTTCGACACCGAGGTACTCAGCCGCAGATGAGGTGTCCATCTCAGGGAACTCACGATCCCAGTCGCCCGGAAGGTTGACCGCCGTCTCGTCGTTGACCTCTTCGAGCGACCGGACAGACTCACCGGACGGATCGTCGACGAGCGAGTCGGACTTGACGTAGGTGGATGTCGTACCGTTCTGAGTCGTGCCGACGGTTTCCGTAACACCGTATCCGGTTAGGGACTGTATCGCTGAACTAAGAGCGGTTCCGTTTTCGAAAGCCGCGCCCCCCTCAACGCTCCATTTTCCGTCGGAGACGGTCGCGTCCATCTTTGCGACACGGAAACCCGACTCGTTGATATGACGTATGACGGAGGCGTTTATTTCGTCGGAGCCCCGTAACGCGCTTTCGTACGCCTTCAGCGTCGTCTGATACCCCTCGGCGAGGGCTTCGCCTTCGGTTTCCCAGTCCATACTGCCTTCGATCCCCGCGTCCGTTGTCGAAGCCGTAAGTTCGAACGACGAGTTAGCGATGGGAACGCCGCGGTTCTCCAGCTCTGTGACGTAGCTCTCCCAGTTCTCGGTCGTATGGCTTATGTCGGCGGTTACCGTAGCCGTAGCGCCCGAACCGCCGCCTGAGCCGAAGGGCGACGAAGCCGAGGAGCCGCCCTGTGACTCAAGGCTACCCGACCACTCCCACCGCGAGACGAGACCCGCGGCTTCTGCGGCTTCCATCTGTTTCTGGGACATGTTGATTACCTCGTCAAAGTAGCCCTCGGAAAGGAACGGTGACGAGGAAGCTCCGCCCATTGCATCCGCTCCCGGATCGGCTCCGGACGGCTGTAGCTCCGACGAGAGGCGCATGAACGAGGTGAACACGTCGTTGTAGTTCTCAACGTCAACCGACCAGTTGAGTTGGGTTCCGTTTTCGCCCGAAACGGTCGCGAACGAGAGACGGTTGACCGTGAGGTTACGTATCCCTTGAGCAACCTCGTCAACGGTCTCCTGCGACGCGTTAGCCGACATGTCCTCGGCAAGCGCATCTGCGATGCCCTCCTGGACGCCCGTGTACTCAACGGTGTACTCGACATCTATCAGCGACTCGTTTGTGGTCGAGCCTAAGCCGCTCTCGACGGTGACGTTCTCGAACGAGTACGATTCGAGCGTCAGGTTGGCGGTAGCGCTGACGTTCTCTGCGAACGCGGTGTACCGCGCGCTCAACGTATCCTCGGCTCTTTCACGCGTACCCCACTCCTCCGCAGGGTCGGTACGCGAAGGCTGAATCGCCCTCGGCTCGTTCCCCGTCCCTGTGCCGGGGTCGTCGGGGAACTGTGGCTCACCGCGTACGATACGGCGTTCCCTTGCGTCGAGGACGTAGCCGCCGTTGTTCTCGGTCAGATCGAACCTGCTAACCTCACGGACGGACGAACCTCCGAGACTCATCCGGTAGTTGACCGAGCCTGACGACGTAAGCCGGTCGGGTTCGGTGACTATCTCGCCCTCGGTGGTCGCCGTCGGTGCGAGGGCGGCGAGACCCGACGAAACCGTCGCGTCGAGCTGTGCGTCGAGCGACGAGTCGGTGGAGTCCGACCGGCTCGTGACATCAAGGGTCATCTCTTCGAGCATACCCGTATCATCAGCCGCGAAGCTACCGTTCGCCATCCAGGACGTAGGCTCAGCCTCGAAGGAGAAGTCGCCCGCGAAGCCCTCGCCAGCCGTTCCGTTTGCGAGGAGATGTACAAGACCCGTCGACATATCCGCGCCGAACGTTACCGACCCGTTCGTGTCGCCTGTACCGTTGTAGACGAGTACGCCGCTACCGTCCTCTCTTACGTAGACCGCATCCGCGGCGTTGCCCCCTTCCATCTCCCCGAAGCCGCCGTCGGAGACGCCTGCACCCGGCTCCTGACCGCCTTCGAACTGTGCTGTCGCCGCCGAAGCACCGACGACTGTCAGTGCTACGACAGCCAACGTCACGAAAACCGTCGTTCGTTTCTTACGTGTCTGCATATTTTTCTCCTTGTAGCGATCGTGAACCGTAGACCACTTTAAGACTTCGGAGGCGCAAACGCGTGTTTTTCCAACGGTCGTCAACCCCATCCCCGAACCTTTCGATGGTGATTTGCACGGGGAGCGCGAAGCCGGCGTATGAAACAGCCGCATATACTCGTCGAAGAGGGCGCGGTAAACGGAACCGTACTTCTACCCGGCGACCCCGGACGTGTCGACAGGATAGCCCAGTACCTCGACGGTGTGGAGCATCTATCCGACAACCGTGAGTACAGGCTCGTCAACGGAAGCTACAACGGAAGCCCCCTTACGGTCTGTTCGACTGGAGTCGGTTGTCCGAGCGCCGCTGTCGCAGTCGAGGAGCTTGCGAACGTCGGTGCGGAACGTCTCGTACGTGTCGGAACGGCGGGCGGTCTACAGTCTGAGATGAACACAGGGGACATCGTGGTGGCGACGGCGGCGGCGAAGTTCGACGGAACGACAGAGAGGTACGAGAACGTCGAGTACCCCGCCGTCGCGTCCCTCGGTATCGTCAACAGCCTCGTAAACACAGCCGAACGCGAGGGTCAGGACGTACACGTCGGACCTGTCGTGACCGACGACGCCTTCTACGCCGAGGACGAGATAGCCTTCGACTGGGAGGAGGCACGTATGCTCGCAGTCGAGATGGAGGCGGCGGCTATATTCACGCTCGCGCGGCGTCTGGGTCTCGAAGCGGGCGGTATACTCGCCGTCGACGGGAACCTCGTCGCGGGCGAACAGAAGGGGGAGACGGAGGACGACGAACTGTCCGAGGAGGCGAAGCAGGGGGTCGAACGCGAGGTACGTGTTGCTCTTGAAGCCGTTCAGGATATGTAGTACACGACGGGCGCGACAGGAAGAGGTACGAACGCCGTCCAAGCACCGAGACGGTCGCGGAGGCTTGCCGTCGGTTCACCGTCGGTCTCGAAGTCGAGGGAGAGTGACGTCTTTCCGTCTCCGACGTTGTATCCGAGGTCGAACGAAGACCGCGCGGGCGTCGGGACGCCTGTATCACGAAGCTCCTCAAGGTAGGTCGCCGTGTTCTCCGACGTGTAGCTGACCTCGGCAGAAACCGCGCCGCGTCTGTTCTCCGCCGTCCAGTTGACCTCCTGTGCAAAGCCCGAACGTTGGCGCGCGCGCCGGAGTTTCTCAGCCCCCTCATAGCCTCTGTCGTTTAGGGAGACGGCGGACAGTGTACCGTGGTTCCGGAGATCGAAGCTCCAGTTAGCCTCCGTCTCATCGCCCCGCGATAGGTCGACAGCCGCCTCATCGACGGTCGGTGTCCTCATACCCGCCGCGTCCCTCAGACCGTCGAGGCGTGCGGTATAGTCGGCGTCGACGGCTGTTACGCCCCTGTGCTGGGTACGTTCCGAGGCGTGCGCGTCGATATAGACAGAGACCTCAGACCCGACGGTCTCGGAGACCGATGTAAGGAAGGAGTCGACGACCGCACGCACCGTTTCGGAGGAGCCAACGAAGCCGGCTACCGGAGAGTTAACCGGAACTACATGGCTACCCTCGACGGCGAAAGGGTCGTCGACTATACGGAGTTCGTGGAGTTCGGTGGGTCGTTCTCGGTACACGGTTACGTCGCCGGAGGAGACGAAACCCGACGGTGTCTCGCGTACACGCCCCTCGGTTTCGAAGAAAGGCGCGGGAAGAGCTGTCTCCTCAGCGTCGAGGCGTACGTCCAGACGCTCCGGTAGGTCAGCCTTTACTTCGACGGTACCTGACCGCGGGGCGAGATCCTCGACGAGGCTCCGTAGCTCGGCGACGGTAAACATCCGCGTCGAAGTCGTCGTCGCCCCGTCTAAAACCTACTTGTTAACGTCGAGAACTGCGACGCGTTCGAGTACGAGGGATTCGAGGCGGTCTTTACCGACGGCGTCAACCTCCTCGTCGGTCAGACCGAAGAAGTCGAGCAGACGCCCTTCGTCGCCGTAGTCGAAGGTTTCGGGTTCGTGCGTCAGGGATAGGATGTCGTCGACGGCGTTTTCCTCGGAACCACCGTCGACCACAAGGACGGCGTCGTGCTCTCCGGGTCGCAGACCCATACGTGTCGCGACGTCTATCTGGCGCGTCCCTGCGGCGTAGAGAAGAACCTCCATAGAGAGTGTGTCGGCGACGTTCTCGCCGCGGTCGAATGACCGTCGCGCCTTCTTGACCGCCTCCTCGACGTGCAGACGCGAGACGATGTAACGCGCGTCGAAAGCCTGCGCGACCACGTCGTGGTCGTCGCGTACGGCGTCGAGTTCGTCGAGGAAGTCGTCGGTGTCTTCGACGACGGCGGTACGTTCGAGGATTCGCATACAGGAGCGTCGGGGGCGAACGGATTAACGGTTTCGCCTCGTCAGAAACGCATATACCGGCGTGGTGTATACGTTCGTATACAGATGTCGAAGACGATACGTCTCGACGAGGATGTCTACGAGGGGCTGACGGAGCGCAAACGCGACAACGAAACGTACTCCGAGGCTGTCGAACGTCTGATAGGCGGGCGTTCGGTTCTGGGTTTGGCGGGGATACTTTCCGACGAAGAGGCGGAGGAGCTGGAGGAGGTTCTCGATGAGGTCGACGAACGCGATGCGGAGGACGACGAGGCGCTCGTGGAGGAGTTCGGATGATACTCGACTCTTCGTTCGTAATAGATCTGATGAAGAACGACGAAGGCGCTGTCGAGAAAGCCGCCGAACTTGAAGAGGGTGGCACGACGCTCCGCGTCCCGACTATGACCGTCGCTGAACTCTACGTCGGCGTGGGATACTCCGAGGAGGTCAGGGAGGAAGCCGACGAGATAGACCGCGCGGTCGGTTCGAAGCCTACGGTGGATATGAACGATGAGATAGCCAAGGAAGCGGGACGTATGATAGGCGGTCTCAAACGGGAGGGCGAGCCGGTAGGCAGGGGCGACGCCGTGATAGGCGCGACGGCATCGGTGCGCGGTGAGCCGGTTCTAACGAGAAACACAGCCGACTTCGAAAGGCTGGGTGTCGAGGTAGAACGTTACAGGTAGTACAGCAGAATGCCCCCGTCTTTAGGCGTATACTGAGGAAGCTCAGTTTGTCTCGCAAATCAAAGATTTGCGGGGTACGCGAATCTTCGATTCGCTTGGCTCAGAAACCTTCGATTTCTGAACGGGTGATGAATCCGTCGGACGGTTCAACTAACCGTTAGTGTTAATACAGTCAGGAATTTAGTTGTAGTTAGGTCAACCGACCTACGGAGGCGGCTTGTCCGCCCGAAGTAACGAGGCAATATCCGAAAGAGGTTGTGAAGGTGCATCCTAAAAGGTGTACTGTAAAACTCCCATCAAGCACGGTGAAAAAGATAACTCCGAATCTTCTTACGGAAGATAGGAGTAACGGTAGCTTGGCACTGCCACGAACCGATATAACCGCGAACGGTGGAAACACCTGATAAGGTTGTGTCGGTTGGAAATCTTAAATTCCCAACGTGGGATTCACCCGACTTTAGGCGGGTGAGGATGTCAAGCGGGAGGATGTCAATGAGTGCTACCGGAACGCGCCTTGCGCGCCATGTAGACGAAGAGACCGAGTATACCGAGGACGCCGTACGCGAAACCGCGTAGCCTCGGACGCGACAAGCCACGTTTCTTTGAGTCGTCGTAGACGTAGTAGCCGACGGGTGGACCGAGGACGAGAACGTACAGAGCCACGCGTACAACCAGACCGTTGTAGGCGGTGAGTAGCTCCGTCATCCCTCTCTACCCTCCAGACGAGGGACGGCGTAGAGAACGAGACCCGTAAACGCCATCAGAAACGCGAATAAGACGTTCATCAGGCTCCGTGAGCCGATCGACAGGGCGTAGACGTATCCGACGCCGATAGCCATGTAGACGAGGGCGAAGAGAACGTTCGTATTCGCCATGTCAGTTCTACGTCGCGTAGCTAAAAGGGCTTCCGCTCGGTAGGGCTTTGCGCCGACCGTCAGACGGATACTTCTGTAACACAAATGAGTACACATGACAGAGAAACTAAAGCCGGTTCAGGCGCGGGTACCCGAGAGCGTCGAGGACGAACTCGACCGCCTCGTTGAGTCGGGCAGATACGCGAGCAGGAGCGAGGCGATACGCGAGGCTCTTAGGAAGTTACTCGCCGAGGAAAGCCGTGGTTCTCTGCGAGAACTCGCCGACCGCGCAGGCGTGAGCGAGGAGGACATGCTCGAAGAACTCGATGACGTTAGAAACGGATGACGAGACATACCGTCTTCGTGGACACCAACATACTCGTTTCGGGTATCTTCTTCGACGGTCCGGAAGCCGAACTCCTCGATACGAGAGGTATCCGTCTCGTAACTGCTGAGGTCTGTAAGGAGGAACTGAAGGATGTCTCCTCTCGGAAGTGGACGTCGAGGAAGGCGCACGCGAGATGCTTAACGGCGCTCTCGTGGATATAGATACAGTGCCCGAAGAGAGGTACGAAGGTAGATACGACGAAGCCACCGAAGTCGTCGGCGAGGGAAACGACGCCGAGGTTCTCGCGTGTGTTCTAACGGTCGAACCCGACTACTTCGTGACGGGTGACGGGGATTTCCATAACAAAGAGGTTAGGCACGCGGTCGACGTGAAGGGAACATCGGATACGCTCGCCGAACTGTAGTCTTAGAAGTCGCCTATCGAAGACTGCTCCGTCTGTTCAACCGACGCCGTCGCGTCCATCTCGTCGGCGTCTTCGTCGCGCCCCACCTCGTCGAGCACGCGTTCCGCCGTCTTGGGTCCGAGGAGGTCGGCGACGCGGTCGGCGTTAACACCGCGCAGGTCGTCGCGTGTCTCTATCCCCGCCTCGTACAGACGGCGCGCGCGTACACGTCCCACGCCGCGAACACGGACGAGGTCAAGGAGTTCGTCACGTACACCGTGCTGTACGCGGAGACGCGTCTCGTGTACGACCCTCTGATGAGGTGAGTCGACGAGCTCGGCGAGCGACTCGGCGGCGTACAGGAGCCAGTCGGCACGCTCGACACGTGTACGTACGTCGCCCGGCGCGACATCGTGCTTCTCGGCGATACGTTCCTCGTCGCGCTCGTCCGTCCAGTCGTGCAGGACGACGGCGGTCTTTAGGGACGCTAACCAGTCCTCGAACCCGCGATCGAACTCCGACGGCTGGTTGACGAGTTCGTCCTCGTGGTCCTGAGCGAAGCCGTACATCTTCTCGTCGTCGCCCTTGCGTAGGTACAGACGGTACATGTCAGGCGTATGTGCGACGGCTTCGAGAAACGTGAGGGATGTCGGATCGTCCGCCTTCCGTATCTTGTCGACGATACGTTCGGCGCTCAGAGGGTCGAGGTAGAGACGCGAAACCGTATGTCCGAGGTCGGTGGCTGTGAGTTCGTCGTCGCCTTCGACCATCTCCGCATCGCGCAGGAAGCCGAGCACGTCGTCGACAGTACCCGAAAGGTCGGCGTCCGGCTCCTGATGGGCGTAGAACGTCGCGCCGAGGAAGTCGAGGACACCCTCGCGCGACGATGCGAAGCCGCTCGCTACGGTCGAGAGGACGTGCGTACGTAACGCCTTCCTGCTCGCTAACTTCGAGTAGACAGGCTCGGGTTCGCCCTCGACGTACTTCTCGCGTAGCTCGTCGGCGTCGGCGTTACCCGCGACGAGAACCGCCTCGCCGTGAGGGTCGAGTCCCGGACGTCCCGCGCGCCCGAACATCTGATGCACCTCCAGAACGGGTAGCGGCTCCATACCCGTGTCGCTGTACCTCATATGGTCACGGACGACGACACGGCGCGCGGGGACGTTGACGCCCGCGGCGAGCGTCGGTGTAGCACATATTGCGGCGATGTCGCGCGAGCGGAAAACGTCCTCAACCGCCTCACGGTGCTCGGAACGTAGACCCGCGTGGTGGAAGGCGACACCCCCTTCGAGACAGTTGGCGAGACGTTCGCCTGTCTCTGTCGTCGCGGAGTCACGTACCTCGTGTCCGACGCCCGACGCGCCGAAGCCGAGCGACGCGAGGCTCTCGGCGGTCGCTTCGGCGCTCCTACGTGAGTTTACGAAGACAAGCGCCTGTCCGCCACCGTCGACAGCACCACGTACGAGCGTCTCCACGTCGTCGCCTTCCGCTGTCGTACCGTCGTCGAACTCAACGGTTCCGTCCACGGCGACGCCTTTCTTGAGGTCGACGGGTCGCCAGTCGGACTCGACGAGGACGGCATCGAGCCATCCCGCGAACTCGTCGGCGTTCGCAACCGTGGCGCTGAGTGCGACGAACTGAGGGTCCGAAAGACGGCGTAGCTTCGCCATAGTAACCTCTAAGGTCGGTCCCCTGTCGGGGTCGTCGATGAGATGTACCTCGTCGGTGACGACACACGAGACGTCACGGACCCACGAGACTCCGTTACGGACGAGTGAGTCGACCTTCTCGCTCGTCGCTACGATCACGTCGTTGTCGCCGAGCTGTTCGTCGCGTTCGTCGTAGTCGCCCGTCGAGACGGCTACGTCGACGGGAAGGCGTCGGAAGGCGTCCGCCTTCTCCGAAGCGAGCGCGCGCAAGGGGACGACGTAAAGAGCCTTTCCGCCGTCCTCAACAGCCGAAAGCATACCTATCTCCGCGATAAGCGTCTTACCGCTCGCCGTCGGGACCGCCGCAACGACGTTCTCGCCGTCGGCGACGCCCGCGTTGACAGCCTCCTCCTGAGGTGGATACAAGGATTCAACGCCGTCGGCGAGGAAGGCTTCGACCGCGTCGTCGCCCAACGGCAGGTCGCGTACGTCCATCTGTACGCCCTACGTCGCCTCCTCCCTAAACCGTTTCGTGACGTATCAGGGGCTTTGAGAGATGCCGACGCGCCGAAGGGGGAACCTCGTACCACCCCTCTTCGAGTTCGCGTTCTACTGTTTCCTCAACGAGTGAGTCGGCGGTTTGGTCACAGCTATCGGCGCGGCACCTGTAGCCCTGTCGGCGTCCTGCGCTCTCCATACGGCGTCCGCAACAGGTCGGCTTTACGCGACGGACGCGGTTCAAAGAGACGACGCGTAGCTTCTCGATCTTGAGCGTTCCGTCGGAGACGCTCCCGCATACGACGACACGGTCACCTTCGCGCAACGACCGGACGGTACCGCGGAAACGACCCGTGGGTTCGAAGGCTGAGCAGTCGAGACGGACGTCGTCCTCAACTGTAAAGAACACGTGTCCGCCCTCGCGCGTCTCCGGCGGTTCGATGACATCGCCTTCGACAATGTATGAACCGCCGTCACGTGTCTCGGTTGCACGCGCGTCTACGAGATGGGCGTCCGTCCCTTGGTTCGTACGGTAGACGGCGAGACGCTCCGCGCCCTCAACATCGACGTACGCGTTCGCGTCCCAGACGCCGCCGAAAGTTCCGCGCAGACCGTAGACGACGGGTCCGTCCGTCGCAGGCACGGCGACAACCTCTCCCGTCTCCTCGTCGACGGTGTCCCACGTCCGCGGATACGTCGCCTGATGCGCGTCGAAGAAGGAGTCGTACGAGACACGCCTCTCCTCGCCCCGTTCGTCGCGCCCGCGGTAGACGAGAAGCTCGTACGTCCAGTCTTCGAAGGCGCGCGACGCACCGACGGCGGCGAGCGCACCTACGACACCGCGTCCGTTCTTCCATCCACGGAGACGTACGCCGTTCTCACCCGCGACACGTCGCGCCTCCTCCTGTTCCACGTAGCCGTGTACCGCCCTCTCGGTGTACCGCGCGAGCGCCTCGTTCGGTTCATCCTCTCGCAGAAAACCGACGCCGGGGTTCGTCTTGGCGTCCTCGAAGACGGCGTGTTCCTCGACCGCATCGACGACGGCGCTCTCAACGCGTTCGGGCGCATCCGTCTCGACATGGAGCGCGAGCGCGGCGTTTCCACGCGTCTTGTGCTCCACGTCGGGGTTGAGACGGACGAGGAGACGGTCACGGACGCGCGCGAACCCCGAAACACGTTCTGCGACAACCGCGGCGAGGTAGGTGGTACACATGCCGCGTGTCGCCGAGTCGGTGTCGTCGATTCCGACGATCATCGCCGGACGTACGCCTTCGACGGTTAAGTACCCAAAGATTCCTTCCGACGGTGCAGAGACAAAACCGCGCGAGTGCACAACGTCATCCCCACGTCTGACGTTGGAGTTATATGTTGCGTCTCCGTACGTGGGGGAAAGATGTCCAGAGACCTCCGATCACGCCTCAAGGAGTTAGAGACGACCGTAGACGCGCTCACCGACGAGATAGTTGAGATACAGCAACGTCTCGACGAGATGGAGAACGCCGAGGAGAAGAGGAACGAGATAGGCGTGGGTGTCGATGAAGAGGAAGGCGAAGACGAAGGGATGAACGAGGACGACGACATATACGTGGCATAATGCACATAAAGGAACTCCGTGTGGACGGCTTCAAGTCGTTCGGTGAACCCACCACCGTCCCTTTCTACGAGGGGTTCACGACCGTAAGCGGTCCGAACGGTAGCGGTAAGAGCAACCTTATTGACAGCATACTTTTCGCGCTCGGTCTCGCGCGGACACGCGGTATGCGAGCGCGTCGTCTCCCCGATCTGCTTTACGACCCGCCCGAAGGTGACGGTTCCGTAAACGAGGCGAGCGTCGAGGTCGTCCTCGACAACTCCGACCGTAAGGTGACCGAGGAAGAGATACGTTCGGCGTGCGGCGAAGTTACGGAGCCGGACGAGGTGGTCGTCAAACGCCGCATCAAACGTACGTCGAACGACTACTACTCGTACTACTACCTCAACGGTAGGTCGGTCAACCTCTCGGATGTACAGGATCTTCTGGAGAGCGCGGGCGTAACCCCCGAAGGCTACAACGTCGTGATGCAGGGCGACGTCACCGACATCATCAACATGTCGGGTACGGAGCGCCGTGGTATCATAGAGGAGACAGCGGGGACGGCGAAGTTCGACGAGAAGAAGGAGGAGGCGCGCGAGGAGCTTGAGGTCGTCGAGGAACGCGTCGACCGTGTCGAACTCGTGCTTGAGGAAATAGAGGAGCGCCTCGAAGAACTCGTCGACGAACGCGACAAGGCGGTAAGGTACAAGGAGCTAAAGGAGGAGAAGGAGGGGTACGAGTCGTACCTGACGGCGGCGAAGCTGAGCGATGTCGAGGACGAGATAGACGGTGTCGAGGGGAAGATAGAAGCCGAGCGCGAAAAGAAGGCGCGTCTGGAGGGTGAGCTTGAGGAGCGCGAGGACGAACTCGGAGAGCTAAAGAACGAGCTTTCGGGGCTTGAGGAGGAGATAAGCACGAAGGGCGAGGACGAACGCCTCGAACTCAAGTCGGAGCTTGAGGAGATAAAGGGGCGTATATCCACAAAGACGACACGTATCGAGGACGCCGAGGAGGTGCTCGAAGACCTCAAGGACGAACGCAGGGAGGCGTTCGTAAACGCCGACAAGGCGCGCGAGGAACTCGACGACATAGACGACGGGATCAAGGACGCAAAGGTACGTAAGTCGAGCATCAAGTCCGACCTCGCGTCGAAGGAGGACGAACTCGGCGAGGTCGAGGAAGAGATAGAGGAGGTAGAGGGCGAGTACGCCGACGTTCGTCAGGAGCTACAGGAGAAGAAGGAGAGCGTCGACGAGCTACGTGACGAAAGAAACGAGCTACAGCGCGAGAAGGATCGTCTACTCGACGAGGCTCGGCGCCGTACACGTGAGGTTGAGGAGGTCGAGAAGGAAATCGAAGAAGGGCGCGAGAAGATCGAGGACGCCGAACGTGAGACAGAGGATCTTCGTGAGAAGCTCCGAAAGGAGCGTAAGAACCTCGAAGAACTCGAAGAGGTACGCGACGACCTGCGCGGTAGACGCGACGAGCTAAAGGACGACCTCGACGACATAGAGGAGTCCTTGCGCGCCAAGCAGGACGAGTACGCAGAGGCTGAGGCGCGTTCGGGCGGAGGCGGTTCGTCGTACGGACGCGCCGTCTCCGCGGCGTTGAACGCCGATATCGACGGTGTACACGGTACGGTCGCAGACCTCGGTAGCGTCGCGGGCGAGTACGCGACTGCGTGCGAAACGGCGGCTGGCGGACGTATGGCGAACGTCGTCGTCGACAACGACTCCGTGGGACAACGGTGTATCGAGCATCTGAAGAGCCGTAACGCGGGACGCGCAACCTTCCTCCCGCTCAACGAGATGCACGACCGTTCGCTGTCGTCGCGTCCGCTTTCGCGCGACGGTGTGGTGGACTACGCATACAACCTCGTCGGCTTCGACGCCGAGTACGCGGGTGTCTTCTCTTACGTCTTAGGCGACACGCTCGTCGTCGAGGATATAGAGACGGCGCGCGACATGATGGGCGACCACAGGATGGTTACGTTGGACGGCGACCTCGTCGAGAAGTCGGGGGCTATGACGGGCGGCTCTAAACGCGAGTCGCGTTACTCGTTCGGCTCCAAGGGGGCTGTCCAACGTCTCGCCGACCGTATAGAGAAGCTTGAGGACGAGCGCCGGTCGGTAAAGAACGACCTGTCGGATGTCGAGGGTCGTCTTGAGGGCGTCAACGAGGATCTGCGCGACAGACGCGACGAGGTCGGGAGGTACGAGGATCGTCTGGAAGAGCTCGAAGACGAAACCGAACGTCTCACCGCGGAGATAGATGCGAAGGAGGAACGTCTCGGAGAGGCGGAGGACGAACGCGCCGAAACGCGCGAGGAGATGGAGGAGGTCGAGGAGCGTATCGATGAACTCGGCGGTGAGATAGACGCGAAGGAAGAGACGGTCGAGGAGCTACGCACCGAACTCGAAGGCTCGCGTGTCTCCGAACTCACCGACCGTGCGGAGGAGATACGCGACGGTATCGACGCGCTCGAAGACGACCTACGCGATGTCGAGGGCGAGCTAAACGAACTCGAACTCGAAAAGGGGTACAAGGAGGACGCCATCGACGAGTATCAGGAACGTATACAGGAGATAGACACCAAACGCGACGAAAAACGCGAGGTCGTCGAAAGCCTCGGGGACGAGATAGACGAACTCGAAGACGAGGCGGACGACAAACGCGCCGAGATAGAGGAGATAGACGAGGAGATAGGCGACCTACGCGACGAACGCGACGAAAAGAAGGAGGAGGTGGAGGAGAAGGCGGACGAGAGGGACGAGGTGCGGAGGAAGGTCGAACGCGCCGACGACCGTCTCGGTTCGTTACGCGCCGAGCTATCATCGCTCGAAGACGAGGCGGAGGAGCTACGCGACGAACTCGACGACGTACCCGACGACGTGCCCGAGTACGACGAGCTGAAGAACGAGATAGAACGCGTCGAAGCGAAGATGGAGGAACTCGAACCCGTAAACATGCTTGCGATCGACGAGTACGACGAGACAAAGGAGAGACAGGACGACCTTCAGGAACGTAAGGCGACGTTGGAGGACGAGAAGGCGGCTATAAACGACCGTATCGAGGGGTTCGAGGAGGAGAAACGCGAGAAGTTCATGGACGCTTTCGACGCGATAGACGACGAGTTCCGCGAGGTCTTCGAGGAGCTTTCGGACGGAACCGGCGAACTCGTACTCGACGACCGCGACGAGCCTTTCGAAAGCGGTCTGACCATAGAGGCGAAGCCGCGCGACAAGCCCGTCAAACGTTTAGAGCAGATGAGCGGCGGTGAACGTTCGCTTACGGCTCTTTCGCTCATATTCGCAATACAGCGTTACACGCCTGCGCCGTTCTACGCATTCGACGAGGTTGACGAGTCGCTCGACGCCGTCAACGTCGAGAAGGTCGCAGAGACGATCGACGAGATCGCCGACGCGACACAGTTCGTCGTCATAAGCCACAGGTCGAACATGGTCGAGAAGGCTGACCGTATCGTCGGCGTAACCATGCAGGAGGACAACGTTTCACGCGTAACGGGGGTGAAGGTCAATGACAGCGGCGACGGAGAGTCCGCAGAAGCCGGGGCAGACTGAGCCTGTCGACGTACTCGTCGAGATGGCGCGCGAGGGCGAGATAGACCCTTGGGATGTCGACATAGTCGATGTCACAGACAAGTTCCTCGAAAGGCTCGACGAGGGGGACCTCGTCCGTTCGGGGCGCGCGCTTCTGTACGCGAGCATCCTTCTACGTATGAAGAGCGACTACGTCGTCGAGGAGGACGAGGACGACGAACAGGACGACCCTGCGATGGGATGGCGCGACGGCGCGCCCCGCGACGAGGCGTTCGACGACGGTATAGACGCGCTCGAAGCCGAGTTCGAACGCCGTCTTGAACGCCGCGACGTACGCGATAAGACGCGTCCCGAGACGCTCGACGAACTCGTGCGTGAGCTACGTGAACGCGAACGCGGTAGCTGGTGGAAGGAGAAACGCGAGTACGACACGTCGCCCGACGAGGGGATGGAGTTCCGCCCCGAACGTGCCCCCGAACCGACGACAGAGGACGCGATGGACACGGCGCACGAGGACGATATAGAGAGCCGTGTCGACGACGTACGCGACCGTCTCGCCGACGAGTTCGACCACCGTGACGAGATACTGTTTGCGGAGCTACGCGGCGAGACAAAACGCGAGACCGTAACCACGTACATCGCCCTACAGTTCCTCGCGATGCGCGACGGCGTACTTCTCGAACAGGACGAACTCTACGGCGATCTCTGGGTAAAAAGCGAAAACGAAGACCGCGAAAACGCGGAGTAAGATTTAGCTACTACGCCGGCTTTACATCGACTCGTTACCGCTACCGCCGTCGGACTCGTTACCGCCGCCGTTGCCGCCGTCGGTTCCGTTCATGTCGCCGTTCATGCCACCGTTGCCGGTGTCGGTGTCGGTTTCGTTGCCGCCGTCGCCTCCGCCTTCACCTTCGACGACCTCGACGCTACCGACCATGTCCTGTGCGAGATGTACGGAGCAGACGTAGTCGTACGTGCCCGACTCCTCGAACGTGTACGTGAACTCGTTACCTTCCGTGGCGACGAGTTCGCTCTCGAACATCGGGTCGCTGACGGTTTCGGTTCCGTCCGACTGAACGACGTTGTGCTGGCTACCGCGTCCCGTCCATACCCAGCGCACAGTCGTACCGGGGTCGACCCTGACATCAGCCGGGTCGAACTTGTAGCCGCTCGGACCCGCTCCGACATCGACCTCAACCTCGCCCTGTCCGGTCATGTCGGAGTAGTTGCCGTCCTGTCCTGCGGTCGTGTCGCCACCGCCGCCGTTGCCGCCGTCGCCGTTGTCTCCGCCGTCGTCGGTTTCGTTACCGTCGCCGCCGTCGTCTCCACCGCCACCGAGACATCCGGTTACTCCTGCCGCCGCCGCAACGCCTGTGAACTTAACGAACTTTCTTCTGTCCATGGTTTACACCTGTAGTAGGCTATCCGGTCGCACCATATTAACGTTTATAAAAAATCCGAGAACCGAACCGTCGGATTAGATGTAGTCTTCGTCTTCGAGACCGTCCATTATGTCGCCGACGAGCTCCTCAACGTCGTCGTACGGGAAGTCCTGCTGACCGCCCGCCTGCGTGTTAAGCTCCATCGCCGTCATCGAGAAGTCGCCCGACGAGAACTCGGTTTCGGGACCCTCGGGAAGCGCCGGAACGAGATCCATGGGGCTGTTTACGGGGAAGTCGGCTCCTTCGAACGCGTCTATAAGCTGTTGTCTCAGGTCGTCTTTGTCAACCATGTGCATAAGAAGTAGGTCTCACATTAATAACCGTTTATTAAACGACGTATGAGTTTATACTCGTTTTCGGAGGCGTCCGTTAGAAAGCAAGATTTATCACGGCTCTTGTCCCGTCTGTGGTATGGAATACCATGACGGAGAACGTCTGAGCCATCTCGGTGACGTACCGGAGATGGGGGCGTACCGGTACGGCGACAGGACGGCTTTCCGCACGAGCTACGGACAGGAGATCACGTACGAGGGGTTGGAGGAGAGGTCGAAGAAGGTTGCGAACGCCCTGATTGCGGAGGGCGTCGAACCCGGTGACCGCGTCGGTCTGTTTGTGCCGAACACGCTCCAGTTCCCGCCTGCGTACTTCGGGGCGGTCAAGGCGGGCGGTGTCGCGGTTCCGATCAACCTGCGTATGGATCCCGACTCGATGGTCTACGTCGTCGACAACGCCGAGGTGGACGTGATGATAGCGTCCGACAAGGTTCCGGGCGGGAGCGCAGAGGATATCGCCGCGGAGGCGGACGTTTCGACCGTCATGCTACCGGGCGGGAGCGACGACGCGCCCGACGGCGTCGATGTCGTCGACTACGACGGTGTCGTGGAGGAGGCGAGCGCCGAACTCGACCGTCCGGAGCGCGAGTTCGACGACGTTGCGGTACAGCCGTACACGAGCGGGACGACCGGCGATCCCAAGGGCGTGCTTCTGACGCATGAGAACCTGCTTACGACGATAGAGTCGTACTCAAGCGGCGGTCTTCCCATCGACCCCGATGACTCCATACTCCTCATACTGCCGCTGTTCCATATCTACGGTCTGAACGCACTCATGGGTAGCTTCCTGTACGTCGGCGGTAGCATGGTGATGCAGGGCGTCCCTAACCCGACGCTGATGCTCAACGCTATCGAGGACAACGAACTCACGGCGTTCGCGGGTGTCCCCGCGATGTACAACATGATGTTCCGTGAGTACGAGAAGAACCCCGACGACTACGACGTTTCGTCGCTCGACTACGCGATCTGCGCCGCCGCGCCGCTCGCCGAGGACACGGTTGAGAAGATAGAGACGGAGTGGAACGTCTCCGTCGCCGAAGGCTGGGGTATGACGGAGACGGGTCCCGCGGGATGCGTCGAACCTCCGCGCGGTGTACAGAAGGAGGCGGGGTGTGTCGGAGCGCCCGTGCCCAACCTCGAAATAAAGCTCGTCCATCCCGAAAACCGCGACGAGGTCCGTGTCGCGCCCGAAGACCTCGAACCCGCAGGGATGGCGAAGGGTACGCTCGACTTCGACGACGAGGACAGCGTGACGGGTGAGATTGCGGTGCGAGGACCACAGATATTCGAGGGGTACTTCAAACTCCCCCGTAAGAACGACGCCGTCTTCGACGACGAGGGCTGGTTCTACACTGAGGACATCGCGCGCGTCGACTCCGACGGCTACCTCTGGATGGTCGATAGGGCGGACGACATGATTATCGCTGGGGGTGAGAACATCTATCCCGCGGAGGTCGAGAACGGTCTTTACGAACATCCGGATGTCGCAGAGGCGGCGGTCGTCGCCGCGCCCCACGAGATCAAGGGCGAAGCGCCCGTCGCTTTCGTCGTACTCGAAGAAGGCGTCGAGGAGGGCGTCGACATCACGGAGGAAGGGCTACGTGAGTTCTCGTTGGAGCATACGGCGCGGTACGCACACCCGCGGCGTATCTTCTTCGTCGACGAGCTACCGAGGAGCGCGACACAGAAGGTTCAGCGGTACAAGCTCGAAGACAAGGCTGAGGATCGTGTCGACGGTGCGCTCGAATCGAGCGAAGAGCTTTAGCGCGGTAGAAAGAATATAAGCGCGCGCCTCGTAACACGTACATGCGATGCGGTAACTGTCGCGCTGAACGCGAGACGCGTCAGGCGCTTTTCGAGAAGGACGGACGTGTCATCGATACTGCGTTTCTCTGCACCGCGTGCCTCGGACGCCTGCGGTGGGACGACGACTGCGTCCTCTGCGGGCGCGGCGAACGCGAGACGGCGATGAGCGTCAAGCACTGTCGGCGCGTCGGCGGAAGACGCGTGACCGACGCGGGTGGTGTCTGCATACGGTGCCGTCTACGTCTCCGCGTCGAGCGCGATGGGCGACAACGCGTTTTGAGTTAGCCGCGCGGAGGGCGCAGAAGCCTTTTCCGCACGCCCGGCGTCTTCGATCCATGGCTCTACGTACACCCGACGACCGCTTCGAGAACCTGCAAGGATACGGCTACGACGCCGAGTACGTCGACGTGGAGACGGGCGAAGAGAAGACACGCGTCGCGTATGTCGACGAGGGCGACGGCGACGAGACGTTCCTGTGCCTCCACGGCGAACCCACATGGTCGTACCTCTACCGTAAGATGGTACCGACGCTCGCCGAGAAGGGGCGCGTCGTCGTCCCCGACCTGCCGGGGTTCGGACGTTCGGACAAGTTCGAGGACGAGGAGGAGTACACGTTCGCGTCGGAGTACGACGCCGTCGGGTCCTTCGTCCACGAACTCGACCTGACGGACGTCACGCTCGTCTGTCAGGACTGGGGCGGCATACTCGGCTTGAGCGTCGCGGCGCGTAACCCCGAACGTTTCGCGCGTCTCGTGCCTATGAACACGGGTCTTCAGGACGGTAGCGCCGGTATGCCCGACGAATGGAAGCAGTTCCGTGACTTCGTCGCGGGCGCGGACGAACTACCCCTTGGATTCATGGTAGACGCGGGATGCGTTTCGGATCTGAGCGACGAGGTCAAGGCTGGCTACGAAGCGCCGTTCCCCGACGCTTCGTACCAAGCGGGTGCGCTCGCCCTTCCCCTACGCGTTCCGACCTCAACCGACGACCCCGGAGCGGACGAGGTGGCGGAGACGCGCGAACTCCTGAGCGACTGGGACAAGCCCGCCTTCGTCCTCTTCTCCGACTCGGATCCGATTACGGGTCCCGCACGCGACGACCTACGCGCGCTCATACCGACCGCCGACGAACAGCCCGATATACGTGTGGAGAACGCGGGTCATTTCCTGCAGGAGGACGCTGGCGAACGCGTCGCTCAGCATATCGTAGAGTTCGTCGAGAGGACGTAACCGGTAGCCGGAGTTTCGGGACGGCTACCCGTCGTCGTTTTCGTCCTCGCCGTCCTCGGAGACGTTCATGTATACCCATGCCCACATCTGACCGCGTTTGGAGCGTGGTCCCATCAGACCATCGCCCCCTTAGCACCGTCCGTGTCCTCCTCGCATGCCGGTGTTCGCGTCCTGTAGTTTGAGCTTGTCGCGTCCGGAACCTCTTTCGTCTTTCTCGCCCTCGCCATGTTTTTAGGTTTACCTAATAATACAAATGCGTGTCGTTCCACCGTGGCTATGATAACGCGACGGCGTCACAAGTAGACGATGACAGATACGGTGATCCTCCCGCTCGGTGTCGTCGCGGGCTTGGTTGCGACCCTGGGAATGGACTTGGCGATGAGACGGCTTCCGGAGGGCGGAACACCGCCGAGGGTTGCGGCGGGTGTACTAACAGAAACCCACCCTGACGTTTCGTCCGAACGCCTGTCGGGTTTCGTACACTACTTCGCGGGCGCAGGCTCCGGGGTTCTGTACGCGTACCTCTACCTCGTTATCGGTTCGTTGGCGTCCGTGCCGCCGATCGCCGAGGCGGTTCTCGCAACGGTCGTCCTGTACATCGGTATGGTCGGATTCTTCGTCTTGGTGCCTCTACGTCTCTCGTCGGTTGAGAAAGGTAGAAGAAGAGGTATAGCGAGGGACTGGGGTCTGTCCGCTCTCGTGTACGTCATGGTTGTCGCTCCCGTCTTCGGTGTTATGTTACGCGGCGTAGGGACGGTCTGGTGAGAACGGTCAGTACGAACGCGGCATGTCGAGCGTATGCTCGGCTACGAAGTTTCTCATCATCTCCTCCGAACCCGGCGCGGTTCTTGCGAGACGCGTACCCTTCCACATCTCTATGACGGCGTACTCGCGCGAAAATCCGTTTCCGCCGTGTGCCTGAAGCGCAACGTCAGCGGCTTCGTGACCGACGGCGCTCGCGCGGAGGTTTGCGAGGTTGGAGAACTCGCCAACCTTCTTCTTGTCGTAGCCCTCGTCGTGCATCTGCATAGCCTGACGAACCAGCTTCTGTGCGCCCTGTAGCTCGGCGTACTTCTGTGCGATAGGATGCTGTATGGCTTGGTACTGCGCTATCGGCCCGTCGAATACCTCGCGGTTCTTAGAGTAGTCGATACCGCGTTCGAGCGCGCAACGTCCGACGCCTATGGCTCCGGAGGCGCTCACGAGACGTTCGGGGTTGACCGTGTCAGCCATGAGCTGGTACAGACCCATCTCCTGTGTGCCGATTATGTCTTCTTCATGTGCCTCGTACCCCTCTATGTCGAGGGTGAACTGCTTTTCGGGCGTGGGAATCCCGACGTCGAGTTCGCGGCGCTCGATCGCGGGATCCTGCGGGTCGACCAAGAAGAGCGTGACGCCCATCGTTCTCTTTGTCGCCTCTTCCACGGGCGTTGTCCGTGCGGCGAGGAGCATCTGATCCGCCCTTTCGACACCGCTTATCCACTGCTTCGAGCCGTCTATGATGAAGGTTCCGTCGCCCTGTGGCTCGGCGAACGTGTCCATGTTAGGGGCGTTGTGTCCCGCGTTTGGCTCCGTGAGAGCCATCGCCCAGTTGAGGTCGCCGTCGACGAGACCCGGTAGGTACTCCTCCTTCTGTTCCTCTGTGCCGTTTTCGTCGAGGGTCACGGCGCCGAAGACTATGTTCACGACAAACAGGAGTTCGACTCCGAGACATCCGTTGGCGGCGAACTCCTCGGTGATCATACCGAACTCCTCCAGACCCATCTCCTGACCGCCGTACTCCTCAGAGACCATGGTGCCGAGGAATCCGGCGTCTGCGCAGTCCTGCCAGAACTCCTCGGGCCACATGCCCTCCTCAACGTCGCGCCAGTACTCGTCGTCGTAGTCGTCCGCGATATCCTCTACGGTTTCGCGGATCATCTTGTGCTCGTCGGACTCTACGAAGTTGAAATCCATACCTTGTGTATGGTTGCCACACGGTAATACAGTTTTGGTTTTTCTCCGGTAACCGGGGCACCGAAAGGGATGCCGTCCCCGGAAAATAGACAACCACGAACGGGTTGATACGCGTTTACCTCGGCGGTCGAACCCCGACCCTCACCTGTCGGGCTTTCTACGGCTGTACAGTTCGGTTTGGTGTACAAACCTCCTGTCGGTGTCGGTTTCGGCTTTGGGTGGCTTCCGTATGAGAGAGGAAAGGATCACGAGGAGCGCACCTGCGGTAGCGACGTAGGTACCGGAACGGAACTCCGTGAGGAGTACCGTGAGTACGCTCATCTCCATGACGAGCGAGACGACGTATCCGTAGCCCGCGACACCGAACAGAACGACGTACCCGCCGGTGTAATGTAGCAGGGAAGCCGCGGCTCCCGCGAAGACGACGGCGGCAAAGATTACGATACTCAGACTTCCCTCAACCCCCGCGCCCGAAGCGAGCGCGACTACGACCTCGGCAAAGCTGTACGGCTCTCGTGTGACACCGCGGTCAAACGGAAGAGGAAGGTAGGGAAGAAACGTGGAGAGGAAGACAAGAGAAGCGCCGACCGGACGCAGATAGCCCGACAAACCGCCCGCGTCCCCATCGGTCTCGTACCGACCGTCGACGTACATCTTTACTAAGCCGACGAGAAAGGCTACGAACGCCGTCGACGCCGTCACCAGCTGTGTTCCGCCCGGTTTCTGTCCCACGGCTACAAACGAAAGAACGCCTCCGATCCCCAGCAACAGGTACGTGTGTGTCGTATCGTCACCCATACTGTCCTCTTACTTAGGTCAGAAGGACGGTCGAACGTAAGCTTTTTGTTTTGATAGAGGGGTCAGAAAACGGACGGAGCCGGTACGCGCTTTTTAGTCGTCACCGAGGTCTATATCCACACCGAGACCCGGTTCGTCGGGTGGAGAGACGCGTCCGTCGTCGTGAAGCAGTGGTTCGTCAAGCAGGAAGTCGCGCGCCCCCGGATCGAACGGCGGTTCGTACGGATACTCGAACCACCGCGCGTCGGTCGCGGAGGCTATATGTAGGTTGGCGACGAGACCCAGACCGTTTGTCCACGAATGGGGCGTGTAACGTACGCCGGCGCGTTCCGCCTCGTCGGCGATGCTCTTCGCCTGTCCCAGACCGCACGCTACCGAGCAGTCGGGCTGTACGATGTCGAGGGCGTCGTTACGGAGCATCTCACGTAGTTCGTGTACGCCGTCGGTGAACTCGCCGCCCGCGATAGCGATATCCGTCTTCTCACGTAGACGCGCGTATCCGGCGTAGTCGTGCCTGCCGAGGGGTTCTTCGAGCCATTCGAAGCCGAGCGCGTCGAGCTCGCGCGCGACGCGGAGAGCCTCCGAGAACGTCCACGTACGCCCCTCGTCGACGACGCGCGCCTTCCATCCCATGTTTGCGTCCGCCATCAGGGTCAGGTCGGGGAACTCGTCACTGACGCGGTGGGCGACACGCAGGTCGTCCTCTATGTCGTCACGTCCCAGACGGAGCTTGACCGCCTCGAACCCCTCGGAGACGCGTTCCTCAACGTACGCAAGACGTTCGTCGACGCCCTTGTGCTCGCCCGTCGACGCATACGCGCGTATCTCGCGGTTCGTCCCGCCGAGGAGTTCGTAGACGGGCTTCCCCGCGTCCTTGCCGATTATGTCCCATAACGCCATCTCGACGTGCCACGGACGGGGTCCCAGAAGGTCGAACGTCTCCAGACCTCGGCGTACGGAGCCGAGCTCGTGGGGATCCTTTCCGACGAGGAAGAGAGAAAGCTGTTCCTCGTACCCGATACCGCCCGCGAAAGACGGCGACGCGGCGTACCCGACGGTGCCGTTGTCTGTCTCAACCTCGATTACCTCAGCCTCGTTCGTCGCCTGCGGGTAGCCGGGTATCCATGTCGGTCTGTACGAGCCGTCGAGTGCGTTCTCCGCGTGGTGCTGTGTAACGCCGGTTATGCGCATGTATCTAAACAGACGCCGCAGTATATAGTTCCTACCGCTCGGCGGAGGACTTACTGACCCTATCCGTCGAAATGAAACTCGGCTAGACTGCGCCAGTTGTCTTCAACATACTGTTGGGCTTCGTACACGGTGGTGATGTGCTCTAACTCCTCCGTGTCAACCTTATCACCATTCCTGTACTTATCGATGTGAACCGTCTGACCGCGTGAGTTATAGATAGTACAGGAGAATACACCCGCCTTTAGGTGTATGCAAATCAGAGATTTGCTTACTCAGAAACCTTCGATTTCTGAACGCGGGATGAATCCGTCGAACGATTCAACTAACCGTTAGCCTTAATATAGTCAGGAATTTAGTTACAGTCAGGTCAACTGACCTACGGAGGCGGCTTGTCCGCCCGAAGTAACGAGGCAGTATCCGAAAGAGGTTGTGAAGGTACATTCTGAAAACTGTACTGTGAAGACTTCATCAAAACACGGTAAAAGGATAACTCAGACTCCTCCTACGGAAGATAGGAGTAACGGCTGTTTGGCACAGCCACGAACCGATATAACCGTGAACGGTGGAGACACCTGATAAGGTTGTGTCGGTTGGAAATCTTAAATTCCCAACGTGGGATTCACCCGACTTTAGGCGGGTGAGGATGTCAACCACCGTAGCTATCTGAACGCCCTCGTCAGCCTCAGAATCGTTCCAGTAGACGGCTACGCAGAACTTGAGAACGGTCTGATACGGTATGAAAAGGCGGGGAACAGACGTATACCCGAACTAACGTACGAGCATATACTCGTGGAGCCTATACGGTAGCTAACGCCGTTCAGCCATACGGCCGGCGATCGTGTTCCTCAGAACCTCGCTCGTTCCTTCGTAGATTTCGTTTATCTTGGCGTCCCTCAGGAAACGTTCGGCGGGGAAGTCCTTGACGTAGCCGTAGCCGCCGTGTATCTGCACACCCTCGTTCGCCACCTCGCGCGAGACCTCGGAGGCGTAGAGCTTCGCCTGCGCCGACTCCTTTACAAACTCCTCGCCGTCCCCGTACCTGTCCGCGGCGCGGTGGGTTAGCATCTTCGCCGCGTTGACCTTCGTGTCCATGTCGGCGAGCTTGTGCTGTATCGCCTGAAACTCGGCGATAGACTGACCGAACTGCTCGCGCTCGTGTGCGTAGTCGAACGCCGCGTCTAGTGCGGCGCGCGCTATACCGACCGACCGCGCGGCTATGGTGATACGTCCCTTGTTTAGCGTTTTGAGCGCCTGCACGAGTCCGTCGCCCTCGTCGCCGAGTCTGCGTGACGCCGGGACGCGGAGACCGTCGAAACGTAGCTCCGCGGTCGGGCATCCCTTGTCTCCCAGCTTGTCCTCTGTTCCTTCGACGATGAAGCCCTCATCCTCGTCGGGACGTACGACGAACGACGATATGCCGCCCTTTCCGGCGTCCTCGTCTGTCTTTGCGAAGACTACGACGGTGTCGGCGACGCTACCGTTCGAGATCCAGAGCTTTCCGCCGTCTATGATGTACTCGTCCCCCTCGCGGTTCGCGGTCGTCTCCATCGCGGGCACGTCGCTTCCCGCGCCCGCCTCTGAGAGCGCGAAGGCTCCTACCTCGTCTCCGCGCGCAAGAGGTGCGAGGTACTCTTCGCGCTGGCGGTCGTCGCCGAAGTCGTAGACCATCCCTCCGGCGAGCGATGTATGCGCGGCGACGACGGTACCCAGACCGCCGCTACCGCGCGAGATCTCCTCGACGCCTATAACGTACGAGTGGTAGTCGAGTCCCGCGCCGCCCCACTCCTCGGGGAACGGCATTCCCATGAGACCGAGCGACGCCATCTCGTCGACGAGGTCGCGCGGAAACTCGTCCTCGGCATCTATCTCGGCGGCGCGCGGGACGACCTCTTCGTCGACGAACTCGGCGACGGTGTCGCGTATCTGCTTCTGCTCCGTAGAGAGTGAGAACTCCATACGTGGTGTTTGGACGGACGGCTATTCTGCGTTTCGGTGGTCGCGTCCCACGCCATCGGTTAGGTTGATATGCACGGAGCACGTATGTACGGTAGTGGACGCAGAAACAGTTAGAGCAAAGACATGCGAGGAGTGCGGCGACCGCGGCGCGGAGACGCTTCTGACGGAACGTAGCACCGACTCGTACGGACAGCCCGTTCTCGAAATCGTGAGCTACGCGTGCGCCGACTGCGCAGAGGATCTCGTCGGCGACGGCTACCGCGAAACACCTGTCGCCGACGTAGATCCCGATGTCGTAGAGGTCGAGATACGTCGTTCGGGAGAGGAAAAGTTCGTGATTAAGAAACGCGACACGGACGGCGAGTGGCTAAAGACGGACGCCGAGACCGCCGTCGACAGCCTCGAAGCGCGCCGTTAGCCGGCGAACAGTCTTTCGTATATCTTCTCGGGCGGACAGAAACCCGTCACAGAACTCTGGAGGAGGTTCAGCCCCGCGAAGACGTGTATTAGGAAGAACAGGTCGTTTACGAACCATCCGAGTACGAATCCTATCAGTATGACGGTGCCCGCGACGGCTCTGACGAAACGTTCTTTTCTGCCAGACATGTGTTATAACCACAATACTAAGCAGTACCACATAACTCTTGCGCCTCGGCGAAGGTTAGGGTAGGTACCGCGTACCGGAGACGGATACGTATCGGGGGTAGGTACGTACTGAGAAGCAGGTACGTACCGGGGGCGGGTACGTACCGGAAGACGAAGGACGCGGCGTACGGGAGGAATCGCGCGCAGGATCGGCGCACCGAAACCCCGACAGCTTTATACGAACCCGTACCTAATATTGCGTACTGTGTACAATATAATCCGAACGAAACGTCTACGGCTGGCGGTGCTGACCGTGGCGCTCGCGTTGGCTCTGTCAGGTACAGCGGCTGGTGCAGGCGAGTCGGTGACGAGGTACGAGGATCCGGATCTCGTTCCCAACGTCGAGGGCGAGAACGTCGTCGAAGCGGGTGAGACGGTAACTCTGAAGGTGACGGTACAGAACCGTGGTAGCTACGTCGGCGGGGCGCGCGCTCCGCCGTCGCATTTCACGGGCGTCGAGTCGGTCGATACTCCCGGCGCGGCGATAGGTGCCGTGGCGGAGTTCGAAGACGGCGGAGCGCCGTTTGACATACACACCGGCGTGCAGACCGTCGGAACGGTGACGCCGCGCGGTTCGTCGACGGTCGGTCTTACGTTAGAGATCGACGAGGACGCCGAGCCGGGTGTCTACGATGTTCCCGTCTCCTTCGACTACGAGTACGTTAGCTTCGCAGTCTCCGACAGCCTCGGCGAAAGCAGATCCTTCGAGATACTCAGGAGCGACCAAACGGAGCGCGAGACTGTGCGTATCCGTGTCGAAGAGTCCGTCGACCTCGACGTTCTGAGCGCGCGCGGCGACGGTCTACGTGCGGGCGACGACGGTCTGTTGACAGCGACGGTGCGTAACGACGGCGACGAGACGGCGCGTAACGCGCGTCTGCGTCTGATCAGGTCGCCGCCTTTCGAGGCGCGCGACGGTTCGAAGTACGTCGGCGACCTCGCCCCCTACGAGACGGCGACGGCTTCTTTCCGTGTCTCCGTCGGCGACTCGTACACCGAAGGTGAAGGAGCGGCTAAGTTCGCTCTCGGATACGAGGACGAAAACGGCGTGACGCGTGAGACAGGGGTGGAGACCGCGGGTGCCGATGTAGCGGGTGACGCCGACTTCTCCGCCGACGCGGAGGCTGAGGCGATGTACGTCGACTCTGTCGGCGCTGTCCATGTGACTGTGACGAACGTGGGGGGTACATCGGTCGAGAACGCACGGTTCGTGCTACACGAAAGCCCGCCCTTCCAGCCCGTCTCGAACAAGGCGTCACTCGGAAGCCTCGCGCCGGGTGAGTCTGCGACAGCATCTTTCCGTGTCGAGGTGAGCGACCGTGCCGTCGCACAGAGCTACCCCGTCGAGGGGAACGTCGAGTATCAGGACAGGTTCAACGAGACACGTACGTCGGACGTAGCCACCGACTCGGTCGGGATAGAGGGCGAACGCGACTTCTCGGTGACGGGAACACCGACGTTGAATGCGGGCGGTACGAAGACTGTCGGGTTCAGGGTGAAGAACACGGGCGAAGGCGCGTTACGTGACGCCGTTGCGCGTATAAACGTTGACTCGCCGTTCTCGACCGACGATGACACGGCGTACCTCGGCGATCTCGAACCGGGTGGGTCGACGAACGTCACGTACCGCGTTAGCGTCGAGGGGGGCGCGACGCCCAAGACCTACTCCGTCGATACAGTAATCAAGTACGACAACGCCTTCGGCGACAAGGTCGTGACAGATGTCAAGAAGGCACCCGTCGAGGTGGAGGGTTCGGTCGGTCTGATAGGTAGACTCCTAAGCCTGTTCGCATGAGCGTAGAGGATCGCGTCTTGGATACCCTCGAAAGGATCGGTCGCGCGTCGGTCGAGGAACGCCGCGCCGTCTTCGTAGCCGTCGCCCTCGTCGTCGTGCTCTCAGCCGGAGCCGCGGTATCGTCGGTTCAGATGCAAATGGGCATGGATCTGTACATAGACGACGGTTCCGAGACGTGGGAGGACTGGTCGTACCTCAAGGAGGAGTTCGACGAAGGGAACAACGTCTTCGTCATCGTCGAGTCCGACAGCCTCTACGACCCGGCTACCGTACGGGCGGTCGACAGGCTCGACGGACGTTACTCGTCTATCGACGACGTACGAACCGTGGTAAGCCTCGCGGACGTTGTACGTGCAGGGGGCGACGGCGGTATACCCGAAACGAGCGCGGGCGTAGAGAGGGCGGTCAAAAGGTTCGCCGACTCCGGCAACGAGGAACTCGTCGACAACCTCGTGCCGCGTAACGACATGACGGTGCTTCTTGCGCCGTACGGAAACGTCGGTACGCTCAACACGGGTGGGTTTATGCCTACACGCGGTTCGGATGTCATCTACTCGGAGTTCCGCGACGAGACGGGGTTCGTCGAACTCCCGCCCGGAACGACGGCGACGGTGACGGGACAGCCCGTCTTTGAGAACGCCGCCTTCGGTCTGATGCTACCTGAGATGGTCATGCTGTTCGGGGGTTCGTTCACCGTCATACTCGTCGTCGTCTACCTCATCATGCGCGGTAGGCTGAAACGCGGCAGGGAGGTTCTGATGCCTCTCGGAACCGCGATGCTCGCACTCGTCGTCATGATGGGCGTCATGGGCATCCTCAACTACGACTTCAACGCCATCATGCTCGGTGTCATGCCTATCGCTCTCGGTCTGGGTATCGACTACGGTCTTCAGGTTCAGACGCGTTACATAGAGGAGCGACGGGCTGGAGGGTCTCCCGTCGACGCCGCAGGGATTACTTCACGGACGACGGGAAAGGCGGTTCTTCTCGCCATGGGCACGACGGCGATAGGTCTCGGCTCGCTTTTCGTCTCCGAGGTTCCGCCCGTCCGTCAGTTCGGTGTCACGAGCGCTTCGAGCGTGGCGGCGAGCATGGCGTTTTCGGTGACTTTTCTCCCTGCACTCCTCGCGACGTTCGACGCCGAGGACACCGACGGAGGACGCGAAGGAGCGGGGCAGGAAGACGACGGTGTTATAGAGTCGTTGCTCCGCAGACTCGGCGGGACGGTCTGCCGTAGACCTAACCTGACCATACTCGTGATGCTCCTCGTCGTTCTGAGCGGCGCTTGGGCGTACCCTCAGGTCGAGCCTAAGCAGGAGATGATGGATTTCTGGCCCCAGGATCTCGAAGAGAAGAACGACCTGACGTATCTTGAGGAAAACGTCGAGAGTCCCAAGGTTATGTACGTCGTCGTTGAGGGTGGCGACGTGTACACGCCGGAGAGGTTCCGCGAACTCTCCGATTACCAACGGGTGATGCTCCAGAACCCCAACGTAAACTACGTCGATAGCCCCGTGGAACGCGTAAAGCTCGTCAACAACGGGACTGTTCCGGGTACGAACGCAGGTCTGGACGGGGCGCTCCGCGAGGCGGCGGCGGATTCGCCCTTCGACGCGGGTACGGTCGACGAACCGACCCATCTCGTCCTTTCTTTCTACGTCAACGACGTTTCGGGTTCGGAGGTTCGGACGCTGATCGACGAGTTCGACGGTAACGCGCGGACGGTTCTCGACGACGAGGTGCGCGTAACGGGTAAGCCGGTTCTCAACAGAAACGTCATAGAGAACGTCACCGCGGGTCTGACGCCCATGACGCTCCTTAGCTTCGGTCTCGGTCTAATCTTCCTGACGTTAGCGTTCTGGTCGGCGCGTGTCGCCGTCGTACTCATCGCGGGTGTAGCCGCAAGCGCCGCGCTCATGGTAACGGGCGCGATGTACGTCTTGGGTATACCGTGGAACCCTCTCACGGTCACGATGTCGTCGATGGCGCTCGGTGTCGGAATAGACTACGGTATACACGTCTACGAGAGGTTTGAGGAGGAGGCGCTCGCCGGCGCGTCGTCGGTCGAAGCCGTGGTTACTTCGCTCGAAAAGTTAGCGCGTCCGGTTCTGGGTTCAAGCATAACGACGATGGCGGGGTTCGGCGTACTCGTCCTCTCGCGTTTCCCCGTGCTGTCGAACTTCGGAAAGACGGTCGTCCTCGTCATACTCACATCGCTCGTTGCGACGTTCGTTATACTCCCCGCGGTTCTGACCGCGGTTACGATGGTGCGCGACGGCGAGCGGTGCAGGATATAACGCCCTCTGTCACCTCTACTGACCGTTGGTAGGCAGGTACGGCTTTAACGCGTCGGCGAGAGCCTCGAAGTCGCGCGTCTGGTACCACGCGCGTCCCGGACCTTCGAAGTCGAAGACGAGACCTTCGCCACTCAGAAGCGACGACTTGAGGTCGCCGACACGGCGCGTGCTAAACTCCACGGAGTCGTCCCACGCGACGAGGTTGGCGTTGTCGAGGGTGTACGTCTCGCCAGCGCCGAGATCGAGTGTTTCGAGACCGCCGTACGCGTCGACGAAGGCCGTACCCGTCCCTTTGAGCGCGAGAGGTGTTAACCCCGCGCCGCCTATCATCGACTTGACGCCGCCTATCTCCGAGTCTATATCAACACCGTCTGAGGCGGCGAGGAAAGCCCCGTCGGCGGCGTACAGCGTCTCGTCTTCGAGCTGGTGTTGCATGATGTCGCCCGGCGTCGGCGGCGAAAGCTCTACCTCGCCCGCGCCGCCCTCTGCGACGAACTCGTTTACGAAAGCCGACTCGCCGCCGAGCATCGACTTCGCAGAGCTAACGAGACCGTCGCGCGAGGTCGTCGTGTTCACGGAGACGTTCGACGAATGTCCGACGAGAGCGCCGGGTTCGGCGGAGATAGACTCGCCCCGGTTTAGCTGTACGACTATATGCGTGAAAGACGGACGGTGCTTGAACTCAACTTCCATGACGGTCTTTCTACGCGCAGGATAAAAAAGTATGTGGCGTAAGCCAAAAAACGCGTTAGGGTTACTCGCCCTCGAACTCGGGTTCGCGGTCCTGCATGAACGCCATGACGCCCTCGGTCAGGTCGTCGGTGTCGAGCAGATGTCCGAACGCCTGCGTTTCGAGTTCGAGTCCTGCACCCGTGTCCTCCCAGCCTTCAATCATAGCGCGTTTCGTGAGCGCCTGCGAGATAGGCGGACCGCTGGCGAGGTCGCGCGCGAGTTCCCAAGCGCGATCCTCGAACTCCTCGTTGTCGACGACCTCGTTGATGAATCCGTAGTCGTACATCGTTTCGGGGTCGAAACGGTCGGCGGTGAAGACTATCTCCTTGGCGCGTCCCATTCCGACGAGACGCTGGAGGCGTTGTGTACCCCCCCATCCGGGTAGGAGACCGAGGTTGTGCTCCGGAAGACCGAGTTCGGAACGTTCGGAGGCGATACGCATGTCTGCGCAACACGCGAGTTCGAAGCCGCCGCCGAGGCAGAAGCCGTCCACAGCGGCGACGACGGGGAACGACGCCTCTTCGAGCCTACCAAAGGTCTCCTTGCCGTCGCGCGACAGATCCATGCCCTTCATCTTGTCCGCGCCACCCGCCGCGGTGCTCTGTACGTCCGCGCCCGCCGAGAACGCCTTGTCGCCCGCGCCCGTTATGAGCATACACCGCACGTCGTGCTCTTCTTTCTCGAACTCATCTATAACGGCGTCGAGTTCGTCTATGAGTTCGAGGTTGATCGTGTTCATCCTGTGCGGACGGTCGAGGACGACGTGCCCGACGTGTCCGTCTATCTCGACCGAGATGTTGTCGTATTCGAGAGCCTCGTCCTCATCAGCCTCGCCGTAGAAAGCGCCGTCCTCCTCGACTATCTCGACGAAGTGTTCCGAGGGTTCGTAACGCGGTTCGCCCGTCTCCTCGTAACGCTCCTGTAACGTGTCGAGGAGGGGTTCGAGACCATGGTCGTCGGCGATCTTCGCCGGACCGTCGGGGAAAGCCGCGCCGAGCTTGACAGCCTCGTCTATCTCACCCGCGTCCGCAACGTCCTCGCCGACGAGCTTTGCGACCTCGTTCGCCATGACGGCGGTGAGTAGCTCCGTCAGGTCGTCGTCTATCTCGTCGCTCGGTATGTCGACACCCTCGCCCCCGTCGGTGTAGTCGTAGAAGCCCTTGTCGGTCTTCTGTCCAAGCTCCTCGTTCTCGACCTTCTCGCGCATCAGGGGCGCGGGTTCGTAGGCGTCGCCGAGAACATCGTGTATGTACTCCAGAACGTCGTACGAAACGTCGATGCCGACGTAGTCTGCGAGTTCGAACGAACCCATGGGTAGACCCATGCCGTACTTCGATGTCGAGTCGACCGTCTCTATACCGTACTCGCCCTCACCTACGAGCCAAGCAACCTCGTTCATCAGAGGGACGAGCGCGCGGTTGACGATGAAGCCGGGCGAGTCCTTACGTACACGGACGGGCGTCTTGCCGAACTCCTCGGCGAGTTGCTCCGTGATATCCATAGTCCCGTCGCTCGTGTGGTTGCCCCTTATCACCTCGACGAGATCCATACGTATGGGCGGGTTGAAGAAATGCATACCGCAGAACGACTCCGGACGGTCGGTCGCCTCGGAGATATCCGTGATCGAGAGCGACGACGTGTTGGTTGCGAAGACCGCCTCGTCGGGCGCGTGCTCGTCCGCCTCGCCCCAGACATCGCGTTTTATCTCCATCTTTTCGGGAACCGCCTCTATCACGAAGTCGGCGTCGCCGACCGCCTCCTCCATCTCGACGATGGGGGTCACACGGTCGAGCGCCGCGTCGGCGTCGTCGTCCGTAATCTGATCCTTCTCGGCGAGCTTTCCGAGGCTCCACTCTATCTCGTCGTAGCCGTTCTGTACGAACTCGTCCTTGATATCGCGCAGGTTGACGTTGTACCCCGCGAGCGCCGCGACCTCAGCTATTCCGTGCCCCATCGCGCCCGCACCGAGGACTGCGATGGTGTCTACGTCGTCTAGTTCCATAGCGGGACGAACATGGCGGTTGTCTGTAATAAAACTGCCTGAGTGGTCGGGTCGGTGTATCGACGTGCGTCGAAACGTTACTGTTCGTCTTTACGCCGACGACCCGGCTCTTTCGATAAGCGCGTACGCCTTCTCACGTAGCTCTGCGGTCAGATGGAGTCCGTTTCCGTCGAGGCGTCTAACGGTGTCCTTGGCTTCGTCTACGGGCATTCCCTCATTGACGGCACGTACGACCACGCCGACCGTACCCGTGACGGTAGCGCCGAGACCGTCCGAGACGGTTCTGACGCGCCGGTCGTCGGAGACAACCGCCGTGTCGTCGTTTGCCAGTACGCCGGCGACTATTTGTACGTCGCCGTTCTCTTCGTTCTCATCCAGAATCTCGCGTGCTCTGTCGACCTTTCCCTCGTACGTCTCAGCCATCTTCAGTTCGCCGTGCTCCGGAGACGTTTCGACGTTGGCGTGCGCAGGCTCCGTCGTAACCTCTTCGAGAACGGTTGGCGGAACGACCGGCTCGCCGTCAAGCTTTGTGAGAAGTTCGAGTTCGCCAGCGGTGCCGAGGGAGATAACCGTCGTCGCGTCGACGTAGATCCTCATACTTTGAGAGCGGTGTCGGCATCCCGTTCGAGGTCGTCGGTCTTGAGCTGAGTGGTCAGGTTGCGTTCGCGCGCTATCTCCAGCCATTCGGCGAGACTCACGCCGGCGATCCGCGCCGCCTCGTTTACGGATACCTCCCCCCACTGATACCTCTCGACCGCGACGCGTACACGTATCTCTTCGAGACCTTCGCGCAGAGCCTTCCTTATGACCGAACTCCTGTCCTCTCCGAGAAGTTCGGCTACCTCGTCGAGTTCGTCCTCGTCTTCGTCGGGTACACGCGCGCTTACAGTAGTCATGTTTACGTCGTACTACGACGTAGACGGCTATAAAGCTGTCCGCCGACGGAGGACATCACGCGGTATTAGCCTCCTTCGAACCCGTCGCCGTGGTGTGGTCGACGGCTGAGGGACGACCCCGATCTACACGCGTCGTTGTTCAGGGGGATCGTCAGGGAGGCGTGCCGCCGAACTCCTCTATGAGTTGGGGAACGACCTCGAACAGGTCGCCGACGACGCCGTAGTCGGCTATGTCGTAGATGGGCGCGCTGGGGTCGGTGTTGATAGCGATGATCGTGTCAGCGCCCTTCATCCCCGCGACGTGCTGTACAGCGCCGGATATGCCGATAGCTATGTAGACATCCGGCGTGACGACCTTTCCGGACTGACCGACCTGACGGTTCTTGGGTAGCCAGCCGTTGTCGACGAGAGGGCGCGAGGAGCCGAGGTCGGCACCGACGGTGTCGGCGAGTTCCTCGATGAGATCGAGGTTGTCCTCCTCGTCGATTCCGCGTCCGATGGAGACGATGAACTCCGACTCGCCGAGGTCGACATCGCCGCCCGCCGCCTCCTCGAACCCCGTGACTGTGGAGCCGACAGCGTCTTGATCTATCTCTACGTCGAACGCCTCGACCGACGCGTCGCCGTCCGTCTCTGTAGCTTCCCATTCCGCGGGGCGCGTCGTGACTATCGCCTCGTCGGAGTCGACATCGACCGTGGTCTCGACCTTAGAGCTGTACATTTCGCGCGTGATCTCAAGCGCGCCGTTGTGTGCGATACCGATCGCGTCGGTGACGACGGGAACGTCGGTCTTCCCCGCGACGGCGGGCGCGTAGTCCATGCCGTTGACCGTGTGGGGAACAAGCAGGTACGAAGCCCCCGTGGCGTCGAAGAGCTGTTCGGTCGTCTGTGTGTAGACATCGTGGTTGAACTCGTCGCCCTCGTCGACCGTGTGGATCGCGTCGACGCCTTCGAGGTTTAGCTCGTCGGCGTACGTGTCAACGTCGCCGCCGATAACTCCGAGATGTAGGTCGCCGCCCGTCTCGTCGGCGAGTTCGCGCCCCGCTGTCACGACCTCGTAGCTCGCGTCGCGTAGTTCGCCCTGTCTGTGCTCCGAGATGGCGAGTACATCGGACATTACTCAGCCACCCCCTTGTTCTTGAGAACCTCAGCGACACCCTGCGCCATCTCCTCCGGGCTTCCCTCGATGTACTCGGCGTCCGACTCCGTCTCAGGCTCGTACATGTCGTTGATTCCTATAGGCGTCTCGACAGCCGAGGCGTCAAGACCGAGGTCGTCGAGCGTCTTGGGGGCTATCTCCTTGCTCTGCGCCTGTCTGATACCGCGAAGGCTCGCGTAACGCGGTTCGTTGATCCCCGTCTGTATGGTGAAGACGGCGGGTGCGTCGACCTCGGTGACCTCCTCAACACCGCCTTCGAGTTCACGGTGGACGTTCGCCACGCCCTCGTCGAGGTCGTACTCGAACGAGTTGACGACAGCCGCCCACTGGAAGCCGAGATCGTCGGCGAGCGCGACGCCCGTGCCGCCGATGGAGTCGTCGTCCGCCTGTACGCCCGTGAAGACGATGTCGGGATCCTCCTCCTCCGCAACGGCGGCGAAGATATCAGCCTTTGCGTTGGGGTCGAGTACCTCGCCCGCCTCGAAGGCGTCGTCCCAGACGCGTACGGCGCGGTCTGCGCCCTTTGCGAGCGCCATCCTTATAGTCTCCTCTGAGCGCTCGGGCCCGATGGTTACGGCAATGACCTCTTCGACCTCGTCGTTCTCCTCCTTTAGCTGTACGGCTTCCTCGACGGCGTAGTCGTCCCACTCGTTCAGATCGTACTCTAGGAACTTCTCGTCTATCTCTAACCCGGAGATCTCGAAGTCGTCCTCCGGCTCCGCTACCTCCTTCACTGTCACTAGTATCTTCATAGTGTGTGAGAGTATGACGTATCTTCGGAAATAAATACTTTCGAAAACGTCTCGCCCGGTGAGAGGAGTTTACGACTTCGTAAGACCTAAGACTTATGCTATGCCGTGTCATGGTTTGTCACATGCAACCGTTGGCGGCAGGACCGACTCAGACGGAGTGCTTGGACAAGATATGCCGTGAGAACTTCTGGCTTATAAGCGATACGGGTTACTACATCTTCTACGGTCTCGCACTCGTGGCTATAGCCCTTCTTCTGTACGGTGTTTACAGGCGTTTCAGCAGGTACTCCGAGGGTCAGGAGGAGAAGACGCCGCGCCTCGACAACATCCCTCAGCGTATCAGGAACGCCGTGAGCATCGTAGGTTCGAACGAGAAGCAGTTCTACCAGGATCTGTACGCGGGTATCATGCATACGTTCATCATGTGGGGCTTCCTCGGTCTTCTGATAGCGACGACGATACTTGCGATAGACGAGCAGGTTCTGAGGCGCGTCTTCGGTCGTTCGTTCTGGGTTGGCGACTTCTGGCTGTCGTACCAGTTCGCCGCCGACGCCGTAGGTCTTCTGTTCGTTGCGGGTGTTTCGCTCGCACTGTACAAACGTTACGCGAAACGCGACGAACGTCTGTGGCACAAGCATACGCGTAAGGAGTTCGACGGACCGCGCGAGATGCTCAGGGCGCTTGAGGACGACCTGTTCATATGGACGCTGTTCTTCCTCGGTGTCGGCGGCTACCTCCTGACGGCGTTACGTATCGTTGGAACGCAGAACCTCGGTACTCAGGGCGAGTTCATCGACTTCACGGTCGTGAGCTTCGTTAGCTACTCGGTGGCTCTCGTCCTCGACACGGGGCTGACAGCCGAGGCGGCGCAGAGCCTCTACCCGCTCGCGTGGTGGTCGCACTCCTTGCTCGCGCTCGGCTTCGTGGCATGGATACCTTACGCAAAGCCGTTCCATATGATATCGTCGTTCGCAAACGTCGTGGCACGCGACGACGACGCTAAGAGGCGTCTACAGCCCGTCGACCCCGACCTCGGACCCGAGGAGATAGGCTACAAGAGCATCGATGACTTCTCGTGGAAACATCTCCTCGACCACGACGCGTGTACCAAGTGCGGTCGTTGTACGGCGGTCTGTCCTGCGAACGCTTCGGGAAGGAACCTCGACCCCCGCAACGTTATACTCGATCTAAAGCAGTACCGCGAAGAACTCGAAAGGAACGGACAGGAGGAGATGCCTATCGTCTCGCGCGAGGAGGAGAGCGTCATCGACCCCGAAAGCATGGACGCGTGTATGTCGTGCACCGCGTGTATGGACGCCTGCCCCGTCGAGATCGAACACGTGCCCCAGTTTACGGAGATGAACCGCCGCCTTACGGAGTCGGGACAGATGGACGAAAGCATACAGGAGGCGATGATGAACATCTTCCAGAACGGCAACGCTTTCGGCGACCCCGAACGCAAACGTCCCGAATGGACGGAGGAGCTGGGATTCGAGATCCCGGACGCGCGCGAGGAGGATGTCGAGTACCTCTGGTACGTCGGCGACTACCCGTCTTACGACGAGAGGAACCAGAAGGTCGCGCGTTCGATGGCGACGATTCTGGAGGAGTCGGATGTCTCTTACGGAATACTGTACGAGGACGAGCAGAACGACGGAAACGACGTGCGCCGCGTCGGAGAAGAGGGTCTTTACGAGATGCTCGCAGAGGACAATATCTCTGCGTTTGAGGACGCAGGATTCGACAAGGTCGTCTGCACCGACCCGCATTCGTACAACACGTTCAAGAACGAGTACGACCAGTTCGGATGGGACGGCGACGGACGCGTCTTCCATTACACTCAGGTCGTCGAGAAGCTCGTCAACGACGGCGCGCTCGACCTCAACGGCGACGAACTCGACTACACCGTAACCTACCACGACCCGTGCCATCTCGGCAGGTTCAACGACGAGTACGAGGCACCGCGCGACATCGTACGCGCCACGGGGTGTGACCTGAACGAGATGCCGCGTAACCGCTCGAACTCGTTCTGCTGTGGCGGCGGCGGAGGGGGTCTCTGGGCTGACATAGACGAGGAGGAGAAGCCGAGCGAGGAACGTCTACGTGAGGCGCTTGAGGACACCGACGCAGGAAACGCGGTCGAGAAGTTCGTCGTCGCGTGCCCGATGTGTATGACGATGTACGAGGACGGACGTAAGACGGGCGGATACGAGGAGGAGATAGAGATAACCGATATAAACGAACTCCTTGTCGATGCGATAGAGGCGAAGGGGAAGGCTCAGCTGGCGGCGGACGGCGGTAGGCGCGAGGAAGACGGGGACGCCTGACGACGGATGGTAAACGCCCGTGTCGAACGGATAAGGCTGTACCCCGTCAAGGGGTTCGCGGGCGACGACACGGAGAAGGCACGTGTCTCTAACTCAGGAACACTTGAACACGACAGGCTGTTCGCGCTGTACGACGACGAGGTTCTCAACGGCAGGAAGACGGAAGACGTCTACGGGTACGCGGCATCGGTAACGCCGGGCGGTCTAGCCGTGGAGTCGCCTCAGGGCGAACGTATCGTTGTCGGCTTCGACGATGAGGGAAGACGGAGACTCGAAAGCTGGCTCGAAGGCGTACCCGAAGACACGACCGTCCTGTACGACGACGGTGTCGGCTTCGTCGACAGACGCGACAGGCTTGCCTCCGTGTCGGTCGTGAGCACCGCTACGTTACACGAGGTAGCGTCGTGGTTCGACGGTATCGACGCCGACGGTGTGCGTAGAAGGCTGAGGATGAACGTCGAGGTCGGCGGTGTACCCGCGTTCTGGGAGGACGGCTTCGCGGGCGACGGTGTCCCTGACCTGTCGGTCGGCGGCGTCCGTCTCGAAGGCGTCGAACCGTGCAACCGGTGCGTCGTGCCGACGCGCGACCCCAAGACGGGCGAACGCCGCGAGGGCTTCCGCGAGAAGTTCACCCGTAAGAGGGAGCCGACGGTGCCGGACGCGGAGACGTTCGACCGCGCTTACACCGTGGGTCTGATATGCAGAGTCGCCGACGGTGACCGTGGCTCGTCGATGTTACGTGTCGGCGATATAGTCGAGGAGGCGTAGCCCTCACGCGACGTCGTGCGCCATTCTACGTAGACGTTCCTTACCTCCGTCGGGTCCACGCGCTATGAGCGTATCGCCGGCGCAGACGGTCGTATGCTCCGTCGGGCTGTAGACCCATTCGTCGTCCTTCCGGTGTATCGCCATCACGTACATACCCGTCTCGGACTCGACGAGTAGCTCGCCGAGTGTACGTCCGTCGAGTTCAGTTCCTTCGTCGACGGAGACGGTCGCTATGACCTCGTTGCTCTCACGTATCGCCTCGGCGAAGACAGGGTGTGCGTTGATGTCGCGCATCACTGAGTCGGCGACCTCAAGCGCGGCGTCCGCGATCACCTCCGAGGCGATGGCGAGATGCATAAGACCACGTAGCTTCGTCGGGTCATCGACGCGTGCCGCGGATTCGAGAACCCACTCCTCAAGGTTCTGGCGCAGACGGTCGGTCTTTGTTTCGAGCGCACGTACCTCCGTCGCAACCTCGTGGCTTTCGAGCAGAACCGCGGAGTATGCGAGACCGACGGCGAGTTCGGAGATGTTCTTCATCTCAACGACGGCGGTTACGGCGCGGTCGAGGTTCTCGATCTCGCTCGAAACCGCGCCCTCGCGCTCCCAGTCGCGGCGTGTCGCGCGTCCGTAGACGCGTTCGACGCCCGTCTCAGGTCCTTCTCCGAAAAGCACGTCGCCGCGTACAACCTGACTGTCCCTGTCGGGCGCGAATATCCATTCGGTGTCGCGGCGTATAGCGAAGACGTGGACGCCCGTGTTCGTCTCAAGGTCGAGGTCGCCGAGCGTATGTCCGCCGAGTTCGCTCTCCTCGTCGACCTGCGCGCGGAATACGACCTCCTTCGCCTCGGGAAGCGCGCTTCTGAACTCGTCGGGGAGACCGACATCCTGTGTCAGGACGGTGGCGATGTCGTCGGCGGCGTTGGCTATCTTCTCCGCCGCGCCGACTATCTGGAAGATACCGACGAGCTTCTCGGCTCCGTCGGGGTTACGCGCCGCGAGCGTTAGGGCTATATGCGCGTGGTAACGCAGGACGTTCATACGTTCCTCAAGATCGAGTACCTCCTTTGCGAGCTCGCGGTTCTCGTAAAGAACCGCCGAGTAGGCGAGATCGACCATGAGTTCGGACGTATCCTTCATGTCCGCGACGAGATCCTTGACGCTCCGCGGCTCGTACTCTATCTCCGAACCGTTCATCGTGGTTAGTTCGGGGAAAACGAAAATAAGTCTTTGGCACGTCGATAGGCTTTCGTACACGACGCCCGTATACAGTTCTATGTACGACAGTATACTGATACCGACCGACGGTAGCGCCGAGTCAGAGAAAGCCACGGAAGCGGGTCTCGACCTCGCCGAGGAACTCGACGCAGAGGTTCACGTTATCTCTGTCGTCGACGCCGAACTCGTGGCAAGCACGACGTACACGAGTGGTGCGGCGAAGAACGAGGAACGTATGCACGAGAACGCGGAGGAGAACGCAAAGGCGCTCGCCGACCGCGCACGCGAACGCGGTCTCTACGCCGTCGAGGTCGTCGAGACGGGTATACCCGCGGAGAAGATAGTTGAGTACGGTGACGAGAACGTCGACGCTATTGTGATGGGAACGCACGGAAGAAGCGGCGTTCGGCGCGTCCTCCTCGGTAGCGTAACCGACAACGTCGTACGTACATCGTCGGTCCCCGTCGTTACCGTAAGACCCGACTGAGAGGTCGGACGCGCTGGGAAAGAGTTATTCGTTGCGTGCCGTATCTTCATCCGGATGACGGTTCCGACCGCCGTAAGAGACGCCGTACGTATCTACAAGGAGTCGGTGGCGATACTTACCGTCTCGCTCGCGGGCGGTCTGTTCGCGGGTTCGTTCATAGGAACCGAGGGCATGACGGAGACGTTCGCGAGCTATCCGGGTCTTCTTCTTCTTCTACCTGCCTTCCTTGCGACGCGCGGAAACGTCTACGGCGCTCTCGGCGCGCGTATATCGACGGGTCTTCACCAAGGGCTTATAGAACCGCGTTTCGGGCGCGACGCGCGTCTAATAAACGCCGTTGCGGCGTCGTTCGTCAACGGCATCACCGTCTCTGTCTTCATCGGCGCGATGTCGTGGCTCATACTCCGCGCTCTCGGACGCGACTCGGCGGCGCTCGGCGAACTCGTCGGCGTTACGCTCGTCGCGGGTCTTCTAACATCGTTCGTCATGATAGCCGGTCTTCTCGGTCTCGTCTTCGCGGGGTACAAACGCGGTATCGATCCCGACAACCTCGTGGGTCCTATCGTAACGACACTCGGTGACATGTTCGGTGTCGTCTTCCTGTACGCCGGCGTCGTCGTCGTGGAGGTGATAGGGTGACACCGACGGGTTCGTTGGGAGACTGGTCGGTGCGGGGTATAGTGGGGACGATGATGCCTATACTCGTCGCGCTTTCGGTTCTCGAAATGGGTTCGGGTTACGTCCTCCACGAACTCGAAAGGACGTTCCTCGACAGACCGACGCTTCTCGTGCTCGTCCCCGTTATGATAGCGATGGGCGGTAACCTCGGTAGCGTTCTTTCGTCACGTCTCTCCACGCGTCTCCATCTCGGCACGTTGGAGTTCTCGCCGCGCGATACAACGATACTCACCAACGTCGTCGCAACGCTCGCGCTCGCCGCGACCGTCTTTGCGGCGCTCGGTGTCACGGCGTACGGTCTGACTCTGATTCCCGTCGTCAGTATAGGCGGCGGTATGACGTTACGTGAGACGTTCACCGTCTCCTTCGTGAGCGGTATGGCTCTCGCAGTCGTCGCAGTCGTACTCAGCGTCTCCGCGACCTACGTCTCGTACAGGATGGGTCTCGACCCCGACGACACGACGATCCCCGTCGTAACCAATCTCTGCGACATACTCGGCGTCGTCATACTCGCCGTCGTAGCGTCACTAACCCTTTAGCTGGGATCGGTTGCGATGGCTCCTTCGGAACTTGCTGACCCTACTGCGGAGCTAGTATTGATCGCTATCAGACCGAATCCAACCTTCGTAAGTATATCGAGATACGTGACCAGCATGACATTGACAGGTACTGTGATAACGCTGAATCCTGCGGAACTGAGTAACCATATTATAGGGTATATGCTCCAGAGTATGACCGTCAGGTTACGGAGACTCCTGAAGAGCGAACTAACCCTTTCGGGGCGATCTTCGGCGGTTTTGGTCATAGATACCGTCAGAAGGTAGATGAGTGCTATGTACGCGACGGATGCGAACCCAAAGGCTACGAACTTACCGGGTCCGGAGATAAGGGCGGCGCCGAAGCCGGCAACCATCACGACCGTGTTTACGAACACGGTAGTAGCGAGTTCTCGTTTATCAGAGCCGGCGATCATACCTATAAACAGCAACAGAAGGGGCGTGGTTATGATCCAGTCTATATACCTTGGGGCGAAGACGGCTCTGGCATCTACCTCTATGATGCCGTAACCGAGGCTCATCGACGTGTATGCAATCATAGCGGTCAGGCTTATACCTGTGAGGGTCGCGTAGTATTTTGATCTATCAGTCGAGGAGATCCATTCAGATATGAACGCGATAGACCCGAGAGCCATACCACCAGCTCCGAGACCGAATATATACGTGAGTTCAATCATCCGCACCACCCCGGATAGGGTCAGAACGAACGTTGCTTCCATCCGGTTCCATATCTTCCGATACCTCTATTTCGTTCAGTATTTCAAGCAGATCGTCTGCCTCTTCTGAGAAACTATCGATCTTTTTCGAAACTCTGTCGATGGAGTCATACTGTGACTTTGCCGCCTCCGTGACATCCGTAGATCTGTCGTCCGTGGTGGAGGATATCTCCGCAACTTCGTCTATCATACCGACGACCTGCTGAGATGACTCCGCCTGACTGGTGGTAGATCTGTTTATCTCTTGGATGCCGGAGTCTGCGTCCTCTATAGACTCAACTATCGTGTCAAGCGAGCTAACCGTATCTTCCACGGTACCGACGCCTGCCGATATACGTTCACTTACCGTTCGTATCTCGTCAACGGTGTTTTCCGTCTTTGCCTGTATCTGGCTGACCGACTCTTCTATATCGGAGGTCGCCTGTTTTGTCTCTTCTGCTAAGGATTTTACCTCATTAGCGACGACTGCAAACCCCTCGCCGTCTTGGTCGGCACGGGCTGCCTCTATGGATGCATTTAGAGCAAGCATGTTCGTCTGTTCGGCTATATCGGTAATGAGGTTCGTTATCTCTCCTATCTCCTTTATCTCTTCGTACAGCTCCTCTATCGATCCGACCGCTTCTTCAGTCCTCTTTTCAACCTCATTCATCTCTTGTATCGCCTCTTCTGCTGTCTTACGACCTGTCTCGCCTTCCTCTGCAGCCCTTTTCGACTGCTCTGCGAGGGTGTCTGCGCTCGCCGCCATCTGTTCGGTTGCCGCCGATACCTCCTCCATTTCGGTTGCTATCTGTTGTATCTTTTCTGTCTGTCTGTCCGCCCCGCTGGATATCTCCTGTATAGTCTCGTTCACCTCCCGGCTTCTCTGTGTAATCTCCTGTGCGCTTGAACGGAGTTCTTCGGAGCTTTCCGAAACCTCGATAGCGAATGAGTCTATCCTGATGAGAACTGCCTCTATGTCGTCCATCATTTCGTTGAACGACCCTGCTATGGTTTCCATAGCCTCTTGTTCCGTCTCAGGATCCAACCGACGGGTAAAGTCACCCTGCGCGCATTCTTCCATTACCTCACCGAACCTCTCCGCCTCGGACATTATGTTCTGTGTCATCTCTTCTGCACGGTTTCTCTCGGCTTCGGCTTCCTCAAGGGCTTCCTCAGCACGCTCCCTCTGTTGTTCTACGCTGTCGAATGACTCACGCAGAGACGTCCTCATGCCGTCAAACGCTTCGTACAGTTCACCTATCTCATCCTGCCTGCGGGAGTTTAAATCGACATCTAAGTTTCCGTCTCCCATCCTGCTTGCTTTTTTAGAAAGTACGGATAGGGAAGAAGCCGTATTGCCGCCGACGGTCGCAGCCACAAGACCAAGATTGATTATGGTCAGAACCACTAGACCAACTATACCGGAAACGGCAACATCATATACCTGACCCGCCTGTTGTCCTGCAAGTACAGAGTTTATTTCAAGATACACAACCGCACCAAAACCTACCGTGACTGCCACCACAAGTGCGAATACGGTCACAAGTTTGGCTGTATAGCTTCTACTGACCGTACTCGGCAGAAGTTTTGTAGCTATGCTCACGCGCGTACATGAGCGCTCTCACATAAAATATCTGATGTCGAAGATATCATCTATGATAAAGTACGGTACTGCGAACGTCTATTCCCGAGTGTTTGCTACTGTATGGGATACCGAAACCCGGTTGGCGGCTATCCTTCGAAGGCGGGTTCGCCGGTTATCTCCGCCCCCATTATGAGCGAATGTACGTCGTGGGTACCCTCGTACGTGTAGACCGTCTCGGCGTTGAGCATATGACGCATCGGCGGATGGTCGGCGAGTACGCCGTTTCCGCCCATGATCTCGCGCGCCGTCCGTGTGACGTTACGCGCCACCTCCGCGCTGTGGCGTTTTCCCATAGAGACATGGTGGGGTTCGAGTTCGTCGCTCTCCTTGAGGTCGGCAAGACGGCGCGCGATAAGCTCCGCCGTCGTTATCCTGGTTGCGCAGTCGGCGAACTTCTCTTGCTGGAGCTGGAAGCCAGCGACGGCGCGCCCCCACTGCTCGCGTCCCTTCGCGTAGTCGAGCGCGTGTTCGAAGGCGTCACGCGCCGCGCCGACAGCCCCCCATGCGATCCCGTAACGCGCCTGATTGAGGCATGAGAGGGGTCCGCGCATACCGCGCACGTCGAGAACGGCGTCGTCGGGTACGTGTACGTCGTCGAGCGTAACCTCGGCGGACTCCGAGATACGTAGGGAGAGAAGACCGTCGATAGGCTCGACGTGTACGCCGTCGGTGTCGGTGGGGACGAGGAAGCCGCGTACGTCACCGTCGCCGCCGTCGTCGCGCGCCCAGACGAGGGCGACATCGGCGATCGGGGAGTTCGTGACCCACCGTTTGGTGCCGTTCAGGACGTACCCGTCGCCTTCTCTGTGCGCCGTCGCCCCCATCTCGTGAGGCGCGGAGCCAACGTCCGGCTCCGTGAGAGCGAAACAGCCGACAGTCTCGCCGTCAAGTAGGTCGTCGAGATACTCGTCGCGTTGGGCATCGGTTCCGTAACGCGCGACCGGGTACGCGACGAGAGCGCCTTGGACGCTCACGGCGCTACGTAAGCCGCTGTCGCCGGCTTCGAGTTCGCGCATGGCGACGCCGTAGGCGCGCGGGGAACCGCCGCGTAGGTGGGGTGCGAGCAAGCCTCTGTCGCCGAGTTCGTCGAAGACATCGGGGAACTCGCCTTCGAGGAAGAGTTCGCCGAAAGGGCGTAACGAGTCGACGAGTTCGCGTGCCTCGTCGCGGACGGCGCGTTCGTCGTCGGTGAGTTCGTCGTCGAGCGAGAGGTAGTCGAACATGGACGGACTACGGCTACGCGTCGGTAATAGGTTGCGGAGGGACGAGAACCGCAACGGCGACGGCGGTTACGTACCCGTCGCCGTCGGCGGTCGCGGAGGCTTCTACGTTGAACGAACGCGCCACGTCGCCCGTCGTTTCCGAGGTTTCGACCATCTCGCGCGCGAGCGTCTCCGCCTCGTCACCGGTTACGCCGTCGCCCTCTACGAAGTAGCCGTGTCCGTCGCCGTCGGGATGCGCGACACCCACGGCGGCGCGGGGTTCTCCGTCGGTCGCCGTCTCGCGTCCCAGAACCGCGTGTACGACCTGTCCGGCTTCGAGAGCCTCGACGCCCTCGTGCGGTTCGACCTTATCCGTGTCGGGAGGGAAGATACTCGAAACCGTGACGAGGTTGTAAGGCTCGATACCGGCGTCACGTAGGGCGTGCTCGAACGACGCCACGCGTGCGGTGTGTCTTCCGACACCCGAGACGAAGAAAACCTCCGAAGGTACGTACATCTGTCGCCGGGGATAGCCGTCTGTGACGCAAAAGGCTTGTCTTAACGTCCCTCGCGCCAGAGACCGACGGTGTCGAGGAACTCCACGAGTATCCCCGCCGTCGCGCCCCAGATGGTGTAGTCGTCGTAATGGAAGTAATGTAGCTTGTGTCCGCCCTTACGCCGACGTTCGTGTATGCTGGGTTCGGTGAGTTCGTGGGCGGGGGCGAAGATTAACTCCGCAACCTCCGACTCCTGTCTCACGTACTCGAAGTCGCGCGGAACGCCTCCGACGAAAGGGAAGATGGAGTACCCCGTCGTGGTACGTACCTCGCCGAAGAGACCTACAACGTCGGTACTGTCCGACGGCATACCGACCTCCTCGTGTAGTTCGCGTAAAGCCGTATCGAGAAGCGTCGGGTCGCCTTCCTCGCGTCTACCGCCCGGAAACGAAACCTGTCCCGCGTGCCGCGGCAGATCATCCGACCGTTTGGTGAAAAGCAGACCGGGTTCGCCATCTTCCTCGTAGACGGGAACGAAGACGGCGCTTTGCTTCAGACCGTCGGAGGCTTCGGGATCCGTCGTTTCGACGGGGGGAACCGCCTCCTTCCAGTCGTTCATTCCTCCGTCTCTTCGTCGGATTCGTCGTAGTCTTCGGGTGCGTACTCGTGAAGCTCTTGGCTCGTGACGCTTCTGACACCGTCCTCCTCAACGACCGACGCTTCGGTGGCTTCGAGCGTCGTGTCGTCGCGGTCGACGAGTACGCTGACGGCGAGTTCAAGACCCTCGTCGATCGACATACCTTCGTCGTAACCCTCCTCAAGAGCGTCCTCAACGTCGGCGCGTCCCTCGCCTATACCCGCCGCCTTGTAGCCGATGATAGCCCCGGAGGGTTCGCTCTCTATAAGCGCGGGACCGTCACGTGTCATCCCCGCGACGAGCAGAGCGCATCCGAACGGACGCGTTCCGCCGTACTGCGTATACTGCTGTATATGATCGCCCAACGCCTTGGCGAGCGTGTCGGTCTCCAGAGGCTCCTCGTACATGTACTGGTTGCGCTGTGACTCACGGCGCGCGAACTCGACGAGCTGACGCGCGTCGGCGACGTGCCCGCTCGCGGCGACGGCGAGATGGTCGTCGACGGTGTATATCTTCTCTATAGTCTCGGAGACGAGAAGATCGGAGGAGACGCGTTTTTCGGCGACGAGTACGACGCCTTCGGCGGTCTTGATACCTATAGAGACGCTCCCGCGTTTGACCGCCTCGCGGGCGTACTCGACCTGATATAGACGTCCGTCGGGACTGAAGATAGTGCTTCCCCTGTCGTAAGCCATCTGATCGTTCTGCTGCATACCCTTTCTTGCAGACCGCCCGTATTCAATCTGTTGCTAACCCGCCACCGACAGAGTTATTAGGCGACGAGGACGACCTTTGAGTATGTCATCAGGAGAAAACAGCGGCGGTCTGATGTCCTCCGCGGGACTCGTCCGTTACTTCGAGAACCAGGACAGCCGCGGTATAAAGATGGATCCTAAGACGATAGTGGCTGTCTGCGTCGCTATCGGATTCGTGGTACAGACGCTGAACTTCGCTTACGCGTAGCTTTACGGTTCCACAGCCGTCGGGTACAGCTATCAGAGAAACCTACCGTCGGATCGTTCCGTACGTATCTCCGACGGTGATACGTCGAGCCATCCTGTCTCCGCGTCCTCCGGTGAGTCGAAGCCCGGAACGAACGGCTTTATGTCCAACAGTGGCGTTCCGTCGACGACGTCGATGCCTGTAACGGTTACCTCGCCTTCGTCAACGGTACCGATCCTGACGACGGAGAGACCGATAGGGTTCGGGCGCCGGGGCGCGCGCGTCGCAAAGAGACCACGCTCCTTGTCGTCCAAGAACGGCTCCACGCGTAACGATCCCGCATCGCCCGCTTCGTGGAGATGGTACACGAGAATACAGTGGCTGAAGCCGTCGAGATCCCGGAGACCTTCGGTGTACTCCTCGTCTAACCTGACGGTTCCCTCCGTTCCCTCCGCTCCGGCGGGCTGTATAGGCATCCCTTCGGGCGATTCGAACGGTGTCTCTATACAGCCTATCGGCTCGTACTCAAACCGGTGTTCGGACACGCCCGGACATAGGGCATTATGTGAAAAATAGCTACCGTAGTCGGGGCGTCGTTGGGACGCCCTCACCGACCGGCTTATTCGAGTCCGAGGTCTTTGAGCGAGTGGGTGTGGTGCCAGGCAGCGACAATCTCCTCAACGTCGAAGGTGAGGTCACCATCGGTGAGTTCCAGATGGACCGTCTCCTCGTTTACCTCGGTATCGTGGAGATGGAGTTCTATCGGCTTGTCGAAGTCCGAGACTGCTATCATCAGTTCGCCGTTCTTTTCGAGTCTTTCGTTGAGTTCGTCTCCGTCTATTGCCATTGCATGATATTGTAAATACTATACACAAATAAAGTTTGCTAATCAAAAAGAAAAGTTGATCCCCCACCTGGGTCAACGTGACAGAGAGTTCCGACAGCGGCAGGTGGCACGCTAGAAGGGTAGGATATCCACCGGGTTCTCCAGGTCGTCCCAGTCCGAACCCATCTCCTCGTCGGTAAGGAGACAGTCATCGAGTTCGTTAACAACGTCTTCACTTTCCATCTCAGTCCCTATGAAGACGAGCTGTTCGCCTCTATCCCCCCAATTCGGATCCCAGTTCTCTCGTAGGACTGGATTTTCGTTGAGCATCTCCTCGCGCTTTTCATCGGGGAGTTCGGCTATCCATTTCCCCGCCACAGAGAGGCGGTACTCGTTCGCCGCGACGTTTAACGAGACCGAGAACTTCTCCGAGTGGGGTAGCCAGACGAAACCCTTAGCGCGGACGACGGAGTCGGGCATGTCTTCAAGAAAGTCGGTAAGACGTCTGGGGTGGAACGGACGATCCCTCCTGTAGACGAACGAAGAGACGCCGTACTTTTCGTCGGGATGGCGGTGTTCATGACCGTGTTCGTGGCCATCTTCGTGACCGTCGTCGCCTTCGTGATGGATCTTGACCGAGTCCTCGCTCTTGAGGCGTTCTATCCACCCCGCGGAGTTGCCTGTCTCCTCGATGTCGAACCTCCCGGTTCCGAGTATCTTACCGGGTTCTACGATACCGAACTCGGTACGGTGTACCGCCGCGTCGGGCTTGAGTTCGCGGAGAACAGCCTCCACCCTGTCGACTTCCTCTTCGGAGAGTAGGTCACACTTGTTGAGTATGAGGACATCGGAGAACTCTATCTGATCCATAAGTATATCCTCTATCGGCTTCGTCGCCCCGGTCGCGTCGGCACCCAGCTCAGCCGCATCCATGCCTGTGTCCCCGATTACCCCGTCGAAGATATCCGTGTCCACGACCGTAGCCATGGTGTCGAGTTCGTACGGTCCGGGGTACAGACCGCTACCCGAGACGAAGTTCTGTGCGACAGGGGTCGGTTCGCTAACACCCGATGACTCGACGAGGAGGTAGTCGAAGTCGTGTTCGCGTGCGAGTTCGGCGGTTCGTCTTCTGAGTTCGCCCTGTAGCTGACAGCAGATACAGCCGCCGGAAAGTTCGACGAGGTCGCCGTCCTCGCCGGACACAGGGCCCTCTACAAGTTCGGCGTCCACGTTCAGCTTGCCCATGTCGTTGACGAGAACCGTAATCGTTTCGCCGCTGTCTTGAACCTCCTTCAAAACGTGGTTGACCAGAGTCGTCTTTCCGGCACCGAGGCTACCGCTCACGACGGTAACGGGTACGGGTTCGTCCGTTTCCGATGCCATGGTCAGTTACCAACCTCCGTCTGTCCGTCGCTCCCGAACGGGTTCCGGTAGCTATCCAGGTCTCGTTCGAGTTCCTCGTCGGTCATGACGCAGGCATCGAGTTCTTCCTCTATCGAGGCGGCGTCTATCTCGCGCCCTATGAATACGAGTTTGGTGTTTCTGTCGCCCCATTCTGGGTGCCACTCGTCTTCGACCTCGGGGTACTTCTCGAAGTACTTCTCTATCTCGCGTTGGGGAAGGGACGCGAGCCATCTTGAGTTCGGTCCCGCACGCACGGAAGTTCCCGCCTTGTCGATTCCCATAGCGACAGCGTCGGCACTCGGTATCCAGAAGTACCCTTTGGCACGTATGACGTTTTCAGGGATATCGCTCAGGAACTCCTCTATGCGTCCGGGGTGGAAAGGTCTCCGTTCGCGGTAGACGAACGAGGTCACACCGTGTTCCTCCGCGGCGTCCTCGTGGTGGTGTCCCTCTTCGAGTTCGTGCATCCATCCTGCCGAGGACTGTGCCTCCTCAAAGTCGAACCTGCCCGTGTCGAGAATCTCTCCGGGGTCCACGCCGCCGTGTTCGGAACGTACAATCTTCGCACGTGGCTGGAGGGTGCGTAGGACGTCCTCTATCTCGTCGAGTTCTTCTTCCGGCACGAGGTCACATTTGTTCATAACCAAGACATCGCAGAACTCTATCTGATCCATGACGACTCCTTCTGGCATCCTGTCCGACTCCGCCTCGACATCTTCGTCCGTCAGAGCCGCACCTGACGAGAAGTTCTCGTACACGCTGTGTGCGTTGACGACGGTGACGGTAGTGTCGAGTTCGTAGAACTCACTCGGGTCGAAGTCGCGTCCCGTGTCCTCCGGTGTGAAGTCGGCGTCGTAACCCAGCGCGAAGGTCTGTGCAACGGGTATCGGTTCGCTGATTCCCGATGACTCAACGAGGAGATACTCGAAGTCACGTTCCTCCGCGAGTCGTCCTACCTCATCGAGGAGGTCCCCCCGGAGGCGACAGCAGATACAGCCGTTCGAAAGTTCGATTATCTCTTCGTCATCGGTCGTCTCTGTCTCCTCGACGAGTTCGGCGTCTATGTTTACCTCGCCCATGTCGTTGACCACGACGGCGGCATCGAGGTTTTCCTCCGTGTTGAGAACGTTGTTCAGCAACGTTGTCTTCCCCGCGCCTAAGCTACCGCTCAGCACCGTGACAGGTATGTCTTTTGCGTTCATACTTTCCTCAACACTGTATCTCTCTCGTAACTGTTAATATATTTCGATTATATATTATTAACATGGCCGTAATAAGCATCTCGCTACCGGATACTCTCCTGTCGGAGGTAGAGGACAAGGTAGACAGACACGGATACTCGGGCAGAAGCGACCTGACACGGGAGGCTCTCCGTAGCTTCATACAGGAGTTCGACGCCGACGCGAAACTCGACGGGGAGGTCATAGCGACGGTGACGGTTGTCTTCCGTGAGGATTCGGAGGTAGAAAGTACGGTAAGCTCACTGAGACACGACTACGGAGGGAGCGTAATCGGTAGCTCGCATTCCTGCATAGACGAGGATAGGTGCATGGAGGTACTCGTAGTGAGGTCCGATATCGAGGAGGTTAACGAGATCGTTGGAAGGGTTCGGTCCACCGACGGCGCCGTTAGCACCGACTACACGGCGAAGCCACTGGGCGAAATAAGCCAGTAGTTCGGGTGTATGCCTCCCGAGACTCTTTCTGCGGTTTCACGGGTCTTCGACACCGGGCATGTCGTCTTTGAGCGCGCCGCCACCGATTCCCGTACGGACATGACTCGGTGCGACGGCGTTCACACGTACACCTTCTTCAGCCCACTCCGCACCGAGTGTCCGCGTCAGGTTGACGACGCCGCCTTTCGACGCCGTGTATGCGGGAATGTAGCCGAGTGCCTCGCTCCCGCGCAGACCGTAGACCGACGCTGTGTTGATTACCGATCCCCCTCCGTCGTCGAACATAGCGCGTGCGGCGTACAGGTCGGTAAGCCAGACGCCGGTCAGGTTGACGTCCACGATACGGTTCCACTGGCGCACCTCATATGTCTCCGCGCCGCGTTCGAGTTCGGCTATTCCGGCGTTCGCGAAAGCGATATCGAGACCACCAAAGGCATCGACAGTTTCGGAAACCATCGTCTCCACGTTGTCTTCGTCGGTCACGTCCGCCTCGACCGCCAGTGTCTCGCGTCCGGTGTCGTCGGCTATCTCGTCGGCGACTTCCTCGGCACCCTCAGCGTATATGTCGGCGACTACGACGTCCGCGCCCGCCTCATCCATCGCCTCGGCGAAGGCGCGTCCGATGCCGCTCGCTCCGCCGGTGACTAAACTGCTCTTGCAGTCAAGCCTGAACTCCTCTAACACGCCCATCGTATTAATTAGCACAGAAGTATAATAATTCTTGTTAATCTATTTTCAGTTTTAGCAAATACTTTATTCGGTGACCCCGTGTAGCCGGCGCGGCATGACAGATATAAAACACCACGCGACGAACGTAATAGAGAACGCTACCGTCCATATAGACAGTATAGACCAACACACAGTAGACGCTGAGTACGTCGAGTACTGCGTGTCGAGCGGCTATGTCAAGGCTGTTGACTCGGACGAAAGGTCTCATATAACCCATATCACGAACGTCGAAATCTGCGCCGAAGAGGACGCCGAGCAGACGTACTAAGCGACAGAAAGCCTCTACCGGGTCAGATGTCGCCGTTCTACGGACAGCCCGGTTTATACTTCGGCACTGCTCATGCGGCGAGAGTACCCGAACTGAGAGGTTTAGAGGTACCAGACACAGTAATTCAGCTGATGTTAGCAGGGCTCGCAACCTCGTCTCTGATACGAGCGACGTAACCGACGAAGCCGTGGTCCGTTCGGTCACGAGGACGGTCGAGACCGACAGAAACGGTCGACTGGACGGCTCCGGTGTCGGATTCCATTACCATGACCCGGTCGGCGAGGGTCACAGCCTCATCAATATCGTGGGTAACAAAAACAACCGTCTGTCCGGTTTTTTCCCAGATATCCAGTAACTCAGAATGGAGGCGGTCTCGGGTTCGCGCATCGACGCTCCCGAACGGCTCGTCCATCAACAGAATCTCGGGGTCTACGGCGAGGGACCGCGCGATCCCGACGCGTTGTTTCATACCGCCGGAAAGCTCGTTCGGGTACTTCTCCTCAAAACCTCCGAGTTCGACGAGGTCTATTAGCTCTCGGACGCGTGCCGCACAGTCCGGGCAGTCACACGCCGGCCGTTCGAGACCGAACCGGATGTTTTCTCGGACCGTTCTCCACGGGAACAGAGCGTACTCCTGGAAAACCATGCCGCGGTCTAGTCCGGGCTCGGTAACCTCCTCTCCGTCGATCAGGACAGAACCGTTTGAGGGTTCTTCGAGACCGGCTATCGTCCGGAGTAGCGTGGTTTTCCCACAGCCCGACTCACCGACAACACAGTAAAACTCCCCGGTCTCAACTGTAATGGATACGTCGGAAAGAGCCTGAACCGACTCTTCCTCGGTGCCGTACGTCTTGCTGACGTTCCGCAGTTCTATCTTACGGCTTTCTGTCGCCGCCGATCCTTCTGTACCCTTTAGTGCCATGACAGTACCCTCCTCTCGGTGAGTCTGAACGCAACGTCCATACAGAGGAATGCGAGGCTGATGAGGAACATGTAGGCGACGCTGGTCGCCATAGCGAGGTTGTTCGAGGCGTTTATGATTTCGTAGCCGACGCCGGGCGCGCCGAAAAGCTCCGCACCCACGACTATCATCCAAGACCTGCCGATGCTAGTCCTGAATGCTGTCAGAACCTGTGGAGCCGCACTCGGCAGAGCGACGAGTTTCAGCATCGAAAGGTCACGCTCAACACCCAGCGTAGAGGCGGCGTCGGTTAGCTCCCCGGGGGTGTTTTCGACGCCGCCGTACGCTCCGTAGAAGTTTATCCAGAAGGCACCGATGAAGACTATAAACGCCGCTCCCGCGTGGTGGATTCCGAACCACACGATAGCGAACACTATCCAAGCCAACGGAGGGATGGGTCGGAGGATACGGACGAGCGGCCGGAGCCAGTCGTCGAGGGTTCCGTTCCACCCCATCGCAAGACCGAGGGATATTCCGCTGACAGCACCGAGGAGTAGCCCAGGAACGTAATGAAACAGCGTCTCTAAGAGATGCGCAGGTCCCGTAGGGAGTACTAGCTCCGAACCGAGTAGAGGAACGACCACAGCCGTCGATGTCGCGAACAGTCCGAGGAACGCCCGCGCGGAGTCAAGAGGGCTGGGAACCAGGTACGACGGCTGTGTCATAATGGCACCGACCCACCAGACGGCTAAGAACAGACCCAGACCACCGAGTCCACGGAGGTATCTGCGTAACCCTCTCTCGAACCGGATCCATCTGGTCAGTCGGGCTGTGTCGGTGTTTAGGCTCATTACTGTACGGAGTCGTAGGGTTCGAACGCGAAAAGGTCGTCTACGCTAACCGGTTCATCGATGTTTCCGACAGAGGCGACGTACTCCGACATAGTTGCCGTCTGGTCCGTGACCGCGTGTGGATCGGAGATGAAGTCAGAGGCTCGCGACTCTAATGCGGTCACGGCGAGGTCAGTAGTTACGCCGGAGCCGATAACGGAGGCTGCGTGAGACGCCGCTGTCTGTGGCTTTTCCTCCACGAACCTGGTCGCCTGAACGTGTTTCTCGACCAGAGACCGGGACAGTTCAGAGCTACCAAGAACCTTCCCGTTGACGAAGAGACCCGTCATCGGGTGACCCGGGAGTATCTCCCCCGACCAGGCGAGTTCCCCGAATCCCTCTTCACCGGCTATCATACTCGCAAACGGCTCCATGATCATCGTCGCGTCTATCTCTCCGGAACGGATGGTCTGGACAGACCTCGCGGGTTCTATCTTAGACTTCGATACGACCGATTCGAGTTCCCCTAAGCCGAGGTCGCGGTCGAGCCAGTACCGCAGTACTACGTCGGGGACACTACCGTCCGGCGGTGTACCGAACCGGACCTTACGTCCTTTTTCGTTCTCGAACCGTCCGAAAGCTTCTGCCCCGGACCTTTCGTACATCTCTGCGACCTCGTTCGTTGCCAGTGCTTTGAACGCGTTCCGCCCGTTGGCGGCGAGGACGTTCACGTCGGTTCCTCTGTCGAGTAGTACCATCGCAGGGGTTATTCCGGCGACGGCTACGTCTACATCTCCGCTCGCGAACGCTTTGACGACGTTCGGTCCGTTGCTGAACCTTTCGATGCTAACGTCTACGGGTAGGTCGTCGTAGTAGCCTTCTTCCTGCATTATGAAGTGTTGCATGTTCGGATAGATAGGAACGTAGGCGACGGTTATGGAATCCAAAGGTCCTTCGCTACCCTGACCCAGACAACCGGTCAGGCTCGAAGCACCAACCGTAGCCGTACCTATACCCTGAAGCAGTTTCCGGCGGGATATCCTTCGCATACTGTTATTAACTCTATAGTAGAATATAATAACTTCTGTGATTCTTTACCGTCAGATATTAACGAGGTGTCTGTTGGAGAAGTACCGCCGTGTTAGAGGTACGGAGTAGGGTCGGTACCGGGAGGAAGGTTTGACGGTCTCGGATGGGTACGTTTTTATACTCTAAGGAGGATTCCGGGTACCGACAGGGTAGTTATGAGCTCAGAACCTCGCGTGCGATCCGCGTTAGTCTGTCGCCCGCAAGCCTCGCGGTAGCGATGTTGCGCGCGAACGCACCGAGGACACCTTCGGCGAGAGCACCCGTGGCGTGCACGCCCGACGGTTTTCCGTCTTTCCGTCTCCATCCGAGCGTCTCGTCGTCAAGAACCGGCATCCCTCTGTGCCCGGTCGCGAGGTCGAGATCCTCAGCGACACTTCTGACGAAGGGCTGTCGGTAGACATCCCCGAATCCGGTCGCAAGGACGACGCGTGCGGCTTCTTCGGTTCCGCCGTCGTTGAGGCGCAAAAAAACACCGTCATCTCCTTCGAAAGCCACCGTGACCTCGCCGACGCGTCTGTTCAGGTGCCCTACCTCAGTCTCTTCCTCTACCTCCTCGGCGAGGTGGTACGGAACCGTGCCGTCGTTTCTCGCCTTCCTGATACGTTTATGCCTTGCCTCCGACGCGACGGGGAGGTGGTGTAGCTCTTTCTCGATGTGTTTCCAGTTGAGCCACCTCGGGTCGCTCTCTACCACCGCCTTTCTGAGTCCGTGGCGGCTAACCAGCGTCGCATCGCCCGTCTCGCGCGCCAGAGAGACGGCGACCGAACACGCCGTCGTTCCACCGCCGACGACGTAGGTGTTCTTGGCGTTTTCGACCTCACCGCCTTCCCAGACGTGCCGAACCCTTCCGGTTTCTTCTGCCCAGCCAGGGGGTTCTGGCGCGCCCGCGTTACCGACGGCGAGGAGGACGCGCCGCGACGTGAGTTCGTCCGTCTTCGTCCGTACGGCGAGCGGAGCGGAATCCCCGTATTCGACAGATGTCACCTCCTGTTCAACAACGAGTTCTCCGAGGCGACGCAACCCGATTATATGATCCGTGTGGTCGAGGAACAGGTCAACGGTCGGACGCCGCGGATTACGGCGTGTAGGGAGGAGTTCGTCCTCGCGCCTTTTCGACTTCGCGTAGTTTTCGAGGGAGAACGGCTCTGTTCCGACGTGGTGGACGTACGGCGACCTTAGCGACCCGACGCGTGCGACCCGTAGCCTCTCACGGAAGTTTCCGAGAAGCTCTCCGGTGCTTTCAACGATTGCGAGGCGGTTGCGATCCACGCCGGCGTCCAAGAGCCTCTGTGCGATGTGTGTTCCGTGGACGCCTCCTCCGACTATCACCCAGTCGTAGTCGGGGTCGCCCCCTTCACGTATCTCAGAGGAGGCTGAGGACAGCCCTACCACCCCACGCTATCACGAGTGAGAACACGACCGCCGCGACGGCTTGGCGCGCCATTAGAACCAGGGCGTACCGCGCCGAAACCTCACGCGCTACCGTAAACGCAGTGACGAGACAGGGAAGAAGCACGCCCGCGAGGTAGACGGCGACAAGAACCTCCAGCGGCGAAAGGGCGGCGACCGCCGTGTCCTCCGACGTAAAAAGCGCGATACCGTCCTTACGCACGGAGGCGAGAACGACGACGAGTGCCGTCTCGGCGGGGAGAGCGAAGGCGGACATCACGGGACCGAGCACGCTCCCTGCTGTGTCTATCGCACCCACGCGGTCGAGTAACGCGGCTACGAAGGTGATTAAGACGAATACGGGCAGTGCCTTTAGGAAGAACTCGCGGAGCGCGCTCCACGCCTCACGCCCGATTGCGCGTGGGTCGGGGAGAGACAGGAAGTTCCTGCGGTCGATGAAAAGCGACGCCTCGCGCGCCTCACGGGGTGCTATCACACCGACGTAAATGAGCGTCGTCACCGCGAGCAAAGCGACGTACGGCACAACGAGCCAAGCCATACCGACCGTAGCGAAGACGGCTAGCGTCGCAGGGAACTGGTACGAACACGCTGAGCCGAACGAGATGGCAGAGATAGTCGTCTTGCGCGTACAGTCGGAGCAAGAACGCGTGTTGACGACCGCAGGTACATTACAGCCGAACCCCATGACGACACGGACTAGGTCGCGCCCCGTGAGACCGATACGGCGCATGTATGGGTGTAGGGCGACGGTTATGCGCGTGACGAGACCTGTGTTCTTGTAGACGCCGAGAACGACAGCGAATATCAGCATCGTCGGTCCCGCCCAGACGAACAGGAACGGACCCATCGACAGAAGACCGTAGTCGCTGGAAAGAACCGTCGAAAACGGCTCCGGTAGTCCGGACGACCACGTTATCAGAGGCTCGATCCATCCGTCTACGATAGGGCTGACTTCCCCTGCGACGCTGTTCGCGAACCAGACGGCGACGGCGGTCGGGAGCAACAGAAGTGCGACGCTCACCCACGGACCGACGTAGTCCCACTCGAAGACCGTCGCTGGCGGCTCTATCCCCCAGCCCACCTGCGTTCCGGGAGAATCAGGGAATACACCGGCTTCATCGACGGAGTTGAGGAGACGCTCACTTTCGTCTTGTACCGCTCCCGTACCGCCGTCCGCCGCGACACGGTCGACGTTTCTCGCGTCAACCGCCGTGACAGGGACGCCAGCCGTCTCTTCGAGTTTGTCGAGGGCGGCGCGCGCTCCTTCGTCGTCCTCGACCTTGTCCCAGAAGGTCACGACGATGCTTCCGACGCGCCCCTCGACGAGCGGAAGTAGGTCGTTCAGGTCTTCGTCAATGTCGGTCGCAGGGACGACCAGCATCACCTTCTCTTCCTCGCCGAGCGCCTCGAGTGCGGCGCGGGTGCCCTCAGTGTCGGCGTCAAGGACGATACCCGGCGTGTCGACAAACGTGTAGCCGCCCGTCGAGTACCTCTCTGCGCGCACCGTCGTCCCACGGAAGTTGGACGCAGTCGGTCTGTCACCCGTGAGCGAAGCGACGAGTTCGGACTTGCCGACGCTTTCCTTACCGACGACAGTTACGGTCTCGTCCGACATCAGCAGTCACACATGTCGGGTTCGCAACACGACAGATCGTCCATGAACATACTTTCCTCGCGGTATACTTCGAGCGGCGAGGTGTCGACGCCGAGGCGTTCGCCGATAGTCTCCGCGATGACGGGGAAACGCGTCCTGAACTTGTAGATGAAGCAGAACAGAACACCGTTGTGTGCTACCTCTGGACCCGCGAGGAAAAGACCGTCGGCGATAGGTGACTCGTCGCGGTCGGTGAGGGGCACGACGCCTTCTTGATCGCGCGGGAAGTACTCGTCGGCGGGTCCGAACTCCGTCTCGAATCCCCCCGCGAGTAACGGGCGTGTCTCTGTCTCTATGCGCCCCTCACTGTCGCTCAGACCGTCCTCGGTGACCTCGCGGGTCACGACGGCGTACCTACATCCATCGGTGTAGCGTTCGACCCGTTCGACGTACGTGTCTCCGGCGAACGTCAGGTTGTCCGAACCGGCGATACGGTCGAGCCTTTCGAGCGTGTACGGTGAGAGGCTGACGCTCGGGTCGGGTGCGCGGACAGCCCACGGCGCGCCGGAGTCGACTACGGTCACCGAACAGCCGTTGTCGATGAGTCCGACAGCCGCGTCTATGCCGCTCTCGTAGCCCCCGATGACGACGAACTCCTCTCCTTTCTCGGCGTGGTTCTTCCACGAGTTGACCTCGGTATTGTGGACACAGCAGTCCGCACCTTCGAAGGGTCTCCGCGGCTCGCCGTACTGTCCCGTAGCCCAGACGACGAAACGCGTCTCAACCTCGCCGTCGTCGGTTTCGAGGACGAAGCCCTCTTGTGCGCCACCATCGACCGCCATCTCGGTGGCTTCGTCGGTGGTAGTGTTTCTCGGACGGACGGAGCCGACCTCGACACCCTCTTTGACGGGTAGCTCGTAGTACTCGGCGACACCTTCGAGGTAGTCGGCGTACTCCTCACCCGACGGGTGCTCGCGGTCGAGAGCGAAAGCGGGCGAGGTCTTCGGCGTCACGGCGTTGAGGTCGGGTATACCGAAGCTGTTGCTCGGGAAAGAAGGTGTTATGAAACGCATCTCCTCGGGCCAGTCACGGAACGACGCGCCGATACGGTCACGTTCGACAACGACGAAGTCGAGGTCGAGCTTCGAAAGAGCGACGCCGACACCGACACCCGCCGCGCCAGCACCGACGACGACGGCGTCGTAGCCTTTCATGTCCCCGACACCGCCTGGGTCACAGCTCTACCTCGGGTTCCTACAGCAACTTCGACGCCGAATACCACGGCTGACGAGCCGGCTAAGAGCCATCTGTGGTCTGTTTCCTGCCCCATGTTAACAAAAATAGTATCTAAGTTAATAAGAGTTATTATAGAACTACAATATGATAATAATCATGGTTCACAGCGACCTGTCCTCACGCACTACCATGACGCGCGAAGAGGTCAGTCATACTTCGGCGTGTGCATCTCCGGTCGTTTCTGCGGTGTCGCGTATATTTTCCATAATCACGCAGTGGTCGGGCGCATCACAGGAGCTCTTCGTGTCTTCGTCGAATAGGTGGACTCCTCACGACCGTAGAATTCCCCCGCTTCCCGGTAGCTCCGAGACGCGCGGTTCAACGACTGCTTCTTCAGCACCGACGATAAGGAAAGTCGGTAAGAGAACTGTAGCAACCGACGTTGTTCAGTGTTCCGCGTGGACGTGTTCGCGCAGACCCTCTTCGTCGTCAAAGCCCTCGTCACACACACCGCATTTGTTGTGGTGGAGGGCGACGTGTTGGGTAACTCCTGCTGCCGATTCGAAGTTCGCGTCACAGTTCGTGCATGCGTACGACATTGCGTTGTTAACTAAGAGCCGTTTTGACAAAAGTATTGCTGTGATAGCGCCCCTTTCTGGTATTATTCCTTGTTAACTTTGCGTCGACTTTCGCAACCCCTGTATCTCAAAGGGGTGGTAATGTCTTCTTATTAAATATCATCTCCGGATAACAACCCTTATTATTTCAGTAGCTCTCAGAAGGTGGTCACAGCCACGGAGACGCGACTGTCTCAGTTGGAACCGGTGGCGAACAGAACGGTGGAATAGATGCTTCGGAACCGTTCTGATGGACCGAGTCTGGTGACCCCTCTGGAGCCCTCCTTATTAGAAACTGCTCTCGTCGTAATACATCTTATTAAGAAAAACAAAATGATAATAACTTTAAGCGGGAGCAGTATACTGGGTATTATAATGTCCCGAAAAAACGTTTCCCAGCCGAAACGCATAGTCTTTAAAACAGGACTGGTGCTGTTGGCTTTCCTAGCGATAGCCGGGGTAGCCTTGTCGGGCACGGCTGTCGCTCAGGAAGACGCCTACCATGGAGATACCGAAGGTGTCGAACTGTTGGTTGAGGAAGACACCGACGACGAGTTCGCATGCGTTTACGCTAAATACAACAACCGCACTTCGCTGACTGGAGGTGCTTCTGTCGAAGATGCCCCGACGGTTAGCGACACTCACGTCGTCTGGAACGTGACATACAGCGGAGACGAAGGGTATGTAAACTTCGACGCTGGCTCGCACACTGCCGACGCTCCGTACGTCTTCTACGCCGCGAACGGCTCCGTGGACGCTGTCGACGCGAACGGCTCCGTGGACGCTGTCGACGCGAACGGCTCCGTGGACGCTGTCGACGCGGAGGTTCTCGAAAGGGGAGGGGTACCCGGCTGTGACGCGCTCGACGAGTACGTTAAGATCGAGGCTCCCGAAGACGGAGTCAACAGCCTCGTTCTCACCGACGTCGGATACAAGTTCGATATACTCAACCGTAGCACCGGCGGAGTCGTCGCGGAAGCCCATGGGGAACGCTGGTACGGAAACATCTCTGAAATAGTGCAGGGCGAACACGTATCACTGGGAGCGAACGTGGAGGACAGAGGCGGTAACGAAATAGAACCTGACGGTGGCAACCACTCCTTAGGTGTCGAACCGGCTGGTGGAGCCGACGAGAACGTCGTGTCGCTCGAAGAACACGGAGACTACGTACGGATAACCGGTGAGGAAGAAGGAACCGCAGAAGTTCTTTTCCAGCTACTACACAACGACAGCATCGAGTACGAAACCCCTCCGATGGAGGTCAGTGTTGTACAAGAAACCGACGAGGTGAGAGAGGAACCGAATGAGGGTGAGACACCCGAAACCGTCGAGCTTATTGCTGAGAAAGAGGTCGACAACGAACACGCGTGCCTCCACGGTGACCACGACGACCGTGTCCCACTAACCGGAGGCGACTCTGCCGGTGGTGCTCCGACGGTCGAAGAAGACCACGTTATCTGGAACGTGACACACAGCGACGGAGGGTACGTCAACTTCGACGCTGGGGGATACAACAACGACGGTCAGTTCGTCTTCTACGTCGCGGGTGGTTCTGCTAACCCCACCGAATCCAGGGTGATTGGGAAGGGGGATGTAGGAGAGTGTGACTCGCTTGACGGGTACATCGAGGTCGAAGTCCCTTCCGACGAGGTAGTAACCCTCGAACTCACCGAGGGTGACATATCTAGCGTTCCTGTAGATGAACCAGCACCGGTAGAAGAGAATGAAACGGAAGAGGAGAAATCCGAAACCGTCGAGCTTCTCGCTGAGAAAGAGGTCGACAACGAACACGCGTGTCTCCACGGTGACCACGATGGCCGCACGCCACTAGCCGGAGGTGACTCTGCCGACAGTGCTCCGACGGTCGAAGAAGACCACGTTATCTGGAACGTGACACACGGCGACGGAGGGTACGTCAACTTCGACGCTGGGGGATACAACGACGATGGTCAGTTCGTCTTCTACGTCGCGGGTGGTTCTGCTAACCCCACCAGCTCCAGGGTGATTGGAAAGGGGGACGTCGGAGAGTGTGACTCCCTTGATGGGTACATCGAAGTCGAAACTCCCTCCGACGAGGTGATAACCCTCGAACTCACCGAGGGTGATATATCTAGCGTTCCTGTAGATGAACCAGCACCGGTAGAAGAGAATGAAACGGAAGAAGAAAAGGAAAACCAAACGGAAGAAAAACAGGAGCCGGAAGTAGAAACCGAAGAAACGGGGGAAAGGAAAGCTATCGAGCTCCTTGCTGAGAAAGAAGTTAACCACGAACACGCGTGCCTCCACGGGGGCTACGACGACCGTGTCCCACTAACCGGAGGCGACTCTGCCGAAGACGCCCCTGTGATCAACGAAACACACGTAACCTGGAACGTGACTCACCACGGAGAGGAAGGGTACGTCAGCTTCGACACTGAACCGTACGACCACAACGGGTCGTTCGTGTTTTACACCGCAGACGGCTCCGCAGAGCCCGTTGGCTCTGATATAGCCGGTAATGGGAATGTCGGTGAGTGTGAATCCCTCGAAGAGTACATCAAGGTGGAAAAGCCATCTGACGGTGTTATCAGTCTCCAACTCGTGGGAGAGAGCCTCAACGCACCCGGGGAAGAGAGCGAGGAAACCGAAGGAGAAGGGGGAACTCAAAAAGAGAGCGTCGGAGAGAGCCGTGAAGAGCACAGCGAGAACGAAGAAGTAGACGAGGCAAACGAGGAGGACGAAAACGAGAACGCCGAGTCCGGAACAGGAAACGGCGAGGATGGGGTCATGTCCGAAAACTCCTCAGCCGGAACATCCGACCCCGAGGACGGAGACGGTGACTCGGGAGAGGGGCTTCCCGGATTCACGGGTCTAGCCGCTCTGGTTGCCCTGTCTGTTGGTGTGGCACTCAGACGCCGCTGAAGCACCTTCGGTATCAACCTACGTAGTCTGCGGTATCCAGAACAGCCGGACATACGTGTAACAGCCGACAACGGTTTCTTCACGACCTCACGACCCTGCTCCTGAGTTCCGGACGTTCGCGAGCCGGCGGTCGTTGCTGGCGCGCAAAGTTCCCGGGTAGTGTAAAAAGCCGTCTCCGGCGGCACCAACCGGAGACCGAACACGACTACAGGCACCGGTGAAACGCAGTTCTGAGCAGGCTTGCATGTTAAGAAATATATCTCTGTTAATACTCATTATTAACAAAGCTCTATTAGATAATAACGCTTATAAGCTGGTAGGCTGTTCCTACGCATATGAAGACCACGAGAAGAAACCTTCTCAAGACGGGTGCGGGTCTCGGATCAGCGGGTGCCCTGTCGGGGTGTCTCAACACCGCCGACCCTGCCGGAGCCGGAGCCAGTAGCGGTGACCGAGGTTTCGAAGGATACGCCGCGTTCTTCGCCCTCTGGGACTGGAGCGAGCAGGTCACAGGAGACCTCGCAAGCTTCGAAAACGCCGTCGACACCGGCGAAATGGGTCACGGATGGTCCCCACCGGGCAACATCGTGCGCGATATCGCCGACTCGGAAGCCTTCGTCTACCTCGACACCCCCGAGTTCAGATGGGCACAGGACGCCGCCACCCAGATAAGCAACGACCACGACGACGTCGTGGTCATCGACGCGATGCGGGGTATGGAGGGACAGCTCCTCAACTGGGATGTAGAGACGGACGACGACAAGACCCCCGACTACGACCATGACTTCGGGAGGGACGTAGCGGTTGAGAAGTTCAACATCTACGACGTCCGCACAGGGGAAGAGCCCGCTGTCTGGCACATAGACCACTGGCACGGCAGTCCTCCGGACGTACCCCTGAACGGGTCCGTCTACCTCAAAGGTGCCTTTGAGGACGACGAAGGGCGCGTCGTGCCCCTCGGCGAACAGGGCTTCACGTTCGGGGCTTCGGTCAGGGACGGTTCCGAGGATGTCCTGTCTTTCGAACCCGACGGCGACCGTATCGGACTACACGGAGAGGAGACCGGAAGGGCTAGTATAGCGTTCGAACTACGGCACGAGGGAGACGTAGTCTGGGACACGAGCAGTGACCTCACGCCTGTCTCGGTGCTCGAGGAGGTAGAGAAGGAGGGAGCGTCCAGGGCAAAAGACCCACACTTCTGGGTCGACCCCGTCCTCGGTCAAGACGGCGTGGACAACATCACCGAGGGCCTCACAGAAGCCGACCCGGAGAACGAGGCTGTCTACGAGGAAAACGCCGCCGAGTACAAGGAAGAACTCGCGGGTGTCGACGAGGCTTTCGAGGAACTCACAGAGGAGGCGGAACTCGACGTCGGCGTCTTCGTCGGTCACAACTCGTACCAGTACGTCGAAAACAGGTACGGGTTCGAACTCCACACCCCTGTAGGAGTCTCACCCGACGAACAGGTTCGGTCGGAGGACGTCGCGAGGTCAATTGAAGTCGTCGAGGAACACGGCATAGAAACCGTTCTGTACGACCCGTTCGAGACGACCGACCCGGCAGGCGACACGATCCCCAACGGGGCACGCGTCATACTCGAAAACACTGACGCGACCGACACAGCACCCCTGACACCTGCCTCAGGTACGACGCGCGAGTGGCAGGAAAGGGACTACGGATGGGTCGAGATGATGACAGAGATAAATATTCCGTCGCTTGAACGGGCATTAAAAGCGTGATAGGGAACAGGGGAGTTTGGTCTATGGGTGGTCTCGTATGACCGTCGTCACCCTCGACGGAGTGAGTTTCAGCTACGAAGAAACACTCGCTGTGTGCGACATAACCTTCGAGATAGAGGAAGGCGAGTTCCTGGGTCTCGTCGGACCCAACGGGAGCGGTAAGACGACACTCCTGCGGATAATGCTCGGTCTTTTAGAGCCTGACGAGGGCGAAGCGACCCTGTTCGGTGAGACGGCACACCTCTTTGAGGAAGGCGCGCGCATAGGCTACGTCTCGCAGGAGTCGACCGACCGCGGTGGCATCATGCCTGTCACGGTCGGTGAGGCTGTCCGTATGGGGCGTTTCGCCGCCGCGGGACGCCGTCTCAGCGACGAGGACCACCGAGCCGTCGCCGACGCTCTCGAAAAGGTCGGTATAGCAGACCTCGCCGACCGCCCTGTGGGCGCGCTGTCGGGCGGACAGAAACAGCGCGCCTACATCGCACGCGCACTCGCATCGGACGCCGACCTCCTCGCCCTTGACGAGCCGGCCGTCGGCGTCGATGCCGAATCACGCGAGGAGTTCTACGGTCTCCTTGGCAGCCTCAACGGTGAAGGTATCACCGTTGTTCTGATAGAACACGACATAGGCGTCGTGACCGAACACGCCGACCGTATCGCGTGTGTCGACGTGGAGCTCTACCACCACGGCGACACGGAGTCGTTCATGAAAAGCGGTGCTCTTGAACAGGCGTACGGCGAGAAAAAAAGGGTTCTACGCCAAAGCCACTGAACCATGTCGGCAAGAAACACGGTGCGAAGGCTACGCTCGGCACTCCCGAGCAGACACGCCGCAGAGATAGCGGCTCTCGTCGTCACGGGCTTGCTCGCGGTCGTGATGCTCGGATTTGTCGTACTCTACTGGCTACAGGACGTGCCCGGATTCGGCGTCGCGTACGAGGGGTACCGCGAACTCGGGCTCGGGATGGACGCTGCCCTCGGAACCAACGTCTTTTCATACCCTTTCATGTGGCAGTCGATAGCTACCGGCGTCTTCATCGGCGTCGTCGCCCCCCTCGTGGGTAGCTTTCTTGTCCACAGACAGATGGCTCTGATAGGCGAGACGCTGGCACACACCGCATTCGCGGGTGTCGCGTTCGGCTTACTGTTCGCCGGTCTGTTCGGCTTCGGGGGTTCGCCGCTACTCGCCGCACTCATCGTGAGTACCGTCGGTGCTCTCGGGGTCAACTGGCTCACCAAACACACCGACTCCTACGGCGACGTGCCTATCGCCGTCGTCCTGTCGGGTAGCTTCGCGGTAGCGACGCTCGTCATCACCTACGGGCGTGGGCAGACGGGTATAGACATAGAGGGATACCTCTTCGGCGACATAGCCATAGTCACCGCGGGAAGTGCGCGCCTCATGGCTGTCCTCACAGTCTGCGTTGTGGGTGTCGTCGTCTGGTTCTACAAGGAACTCGTATTTACGACGTTTGATGAACAGGCGGCGCGTGTCGCTCGCTTAGACGTAGACAGGTACAACACACTCCTTGTCGTTGTGACCGCGGTCGTCGTCGTCGGTTCGATGCAGATACTCGGTGTCATACTCGTCGCTGGCATGCTCGTCATCCCTGTCGCTGCGGCGTCGCAGGTATCGAGGAGCTTCCGCGAGACGGTTTATGTCTCTATAATCTTCGGTCAGGCTTCGGTGGTCGCGGGGTTCGCCTTCGCTGTGGCCGCCGGTATGCCGTCGGGAGGCTCGATAATCGTGATGACCGTGATACTCTACGTAGCCTCGGTTCTATCACCCGACTGACTTAGCATTATTTCTTTAGCAGGCTCAAAAAAACACGACGGATCACACAAAGAAATCCCGGAGCAGTTGAAAAAGGCTTCGCTGCTCAGTAAAACCCCGTCTCTGACAGCTGATGTATCCGGGGGGTTTGATTACACCCGGTTTGAACCTTTTGTTACTAAGCTATAGAGTAGATATAATACATATTATTAAAAGAAAGCCAAATCATAATATCTTTAAGTAGAAAAGGTGTACCAGGTACTGTAATGCCACGGAAAGGAGACGCACAACCCGGTTGTAGAGCTTTCAAGGCAGGAGTGGTACTGATTCTTCTTGCGATAGCCGGAATGGCTTTCGCAGGCACAGCCGTCGCACAGGAGCAGGTTCCCCCTGAGGACGCCGAAGGTGTCGAGCTGTTAGCCGAGACAGGCATCGACAACGAACACGCGTGCCTCCACGGTGACTTCGATGACCGTACCCCGCTCACAGGGGGTTCCTCTGTCGAAGACGCGCCCACTGTTGATGAGACACACGATGTCTGGAACGTGACTTACGACGGCGACGGAGGGTACGTCAACTTCGACGCTGAGGCACACGACCATGACGGACCGTTCGTGTTCTACACCGACAGCGGCACAGCCGAACCCAAGGACGAGGAAGTCCTCGAAAGGGGCGAAGTTACCTGTGAAGAACTCGGGCTCGATGAGTACGTCAAGGTGGGATTTCCTCAGGACGGAACCAATAGCCTCCTCCTAACAGAAGGCGGTCACGGAGAGGACGGCGATCATGACCATGGAGATGAGGAAGACGGAGAAGTGAGCAAGTTCGAGATAGACAATCACCAAACCGGCGAGATGATCGCGAGTGTTCACGGCGACCACTGGCATGGTGGTAACCCTAAGATAGAACAAGGCGGATTCATGCCGGTCGGCGCGAACATAGAGGACGCTGATGGTAACGAGATAGATCTTAGTGGCGATCACCACAGCATCAACGCCAGGCTAGCTGAAGGAGCAGATGAAAGCATCGTCTCGCTCGATGGACACGGTGACCACGTACGCATAGACGGGGATGAACAAGGCAGCGTCGGTGTTGTCTTCCAGCTTCTCCACGACGGAAACGTTGAGTACGAAACCCCGCCGATAGATGTTGAGGTCGGAAACCACGACAACAGAGTGTCGTACGGGGTTGAGCACGAACTTGTCATTGACACAGAGGAAAACGTGACATTAGGTGAAGACCTCGCTCGTGCGACTACCTCAGGCGTGTGTGAAGGTCTCGGAAATATGACAGAGCTTCCGGACGGATGGAACTGTGAGGCCCAGACATCCACCGATATAGGTGCTCACGGAGCCGACCCCGGCACCGAACTCAACCACTACCATGCCTCCGTGCACCACGGGTTCGAGAACGAAAATGATGCGAACGACCTTTGGGTAGACCTCTACGATAACAACGTAGTCCACGAGGAGTGGGTCGGAGCTTTCGACAACACGCTTGAGTCGGAGCTCAACGCACCCGTCAAGGACGGTACACCGTTCCTGTTAGGTGAAATAGAGAGCGAAGGTACTGAGGTCGGGTACGAGCTTCTCGTCGATACTGAACAGAATGTCACGCTTGGCGACGAACTGAACGCCAGTATGGAGTCGGCGGTATGTGAAGGGTTCGACCGCCACGGCTCCATCGACGCGCCCGAGAGCTGGGGAGAAGAGTGGCAGAACCTTTCTCCACCCGCAGGCTGGGACTGTTCCGAGCAGACTGAGGTCGGAGTAACGAGTCACGGAGCCGACCCCGGCACCGAAGTCGACCACTTCCACCCACACGTCACTCTGGAGTTCGAGACAGAAGCCGCCGCAGAGGATGTGAAATGGTTCACAATCCTGTCCCACAGATCCGTTGACGACACGCTCCGCGAGAGTATCGAGGACTCCTTGCTCGATGAATACGGCACGGCAGTCCTTGAACCCGGCCCGTATACACTCGGCGCGTTTGAGGTTGTTGAGGATGACCACGAAGACGGAGGAGTAAGTACGTTCGAGATAGACAATCACCAAACCGGCGAGATGATCGCGAGTGTTCACGGCGACCACTGGCACGGCAGTACTCCTGAGATAGAAGAAGGTGGTTTCATGCCTGTCGGCGCGAACATAGAGGACGCTGACGGTAACGAGATAGATCTTAGTGGCGATCACCACAGCATCAACGCCAGGCTGGCTGAAGGGGCAGATGAAGGCGTCGTCTCGCTCGATGGACACGGAAACCACGTACGCTTAGACGGGGTTGAGGAAGGCACCACCGAGATTGCCTTCCAGCTTCTCCACGACGGAAACGTTGAGTACGAAACCCCGCCGATAGATGTTGAGGTCAGCGGGGATGGAGAAGACGGAGAAGGAATTTCGGACGAAAATCCGTTCGGTGATTCGAACGGCGATCCGCTCGGAGAGCTACAGGTGGTCGATCGTCTGACCGACTGGACTGACGACCAACAGATAGACGGACAGAGCTACGGTGAGCTAGAAATCATCGAGTCCATCACGGACTGGAACGACGCCAGGTAGCTGTTTAGGTAAAAGACACGGTAACGGAGAGACGGACACGCAAACGCAGACTGTCTCGGTGAGCAATAGCGACGGAGGCGGAGGATGTAGCGCGTCACTCGTCGCGTCCAGCTTCAGACGTTCGATGTTTCTCGCCGTCGTAGGGGGTGAGATAGCTTCCGTGGTCGGCGTCTCTCTCGCGTACGTCTACGGCGTCGCTGCGGGAGGTTCGATAGTGGTCGCCGCGATAGCTGTCTACGCATCCGTCTTCGTCCTACGGAGCGGAGCAGAAAAGAAATCGAAAATCTACTCCGTCTTCCGTACTGAAGAGAGGAAAGAGGTAGAGGGGGTAAGCGCGGACGGCGGCGAAAGGTAGGGTCGGGATACGGCGGGAGGTATAGCGTTGCGACGGTCAGTCCAGGGGTGCTGGCTGTATCAGTATCCGGAGTGTATTATATAATCAGTATTATCTGAAAGGGCAGATTTATTATGTTTCCGGATATATTAGCAAACATGGCACATATACACCTAGGCGAAGGCTCATTCCCGCTCTGGGCGCTGGCACTCTGGACGGCATTCGGAGTTGGACTGGTAGGCTTGGTCGTGTACAGGATACGGAAAGGAGGAATAAAGACTCACCACATAGCACTCGCCGGTATCGGTGCCGCGGCGAGTTTCGCTGTCTTCCAGCTCAACCTGCCTGTGTGGGGTGGCATCCATATGAACCTAACCGGTCTGGTTGGGATCCTCACAGGACCTCTGCTCGGTACCCTCATAGCACTGGTTGTAAACGTCTTCTCTGCCGCCCTCGGGCACGGCGCTGTTGGGCTGTTAGGCGCAAATACCCTCGTCAACGCCACGGAGGCTATAGCGGCATACTACGTGTTCAAGACGCTACTCAGTATGGACTGGGATGTCTTTCCCGCCAGTGCAGGTGCCGCAACTATCGGACTATCGTTGGGTGCGGTACTCATGGGCGGGATAATAGTCATAAGCGGTGTCAACGGCAGCGCTCTCCCCCGTGGCGACCTCGCGTTTGCGGTCGCAGGTCTCGTAGGTCTTAACCTCGGTGTCGCGGTCATCGAAGGAATACTGACGGGGTTTGTGGTGCAGTTCCTCGTTTCGGTCCGTCCGGATCTTATCGAGATGGTGGACAGAAGAGCCACGGAGGATGAGCCGGCAGGGGTGAGTGCCTGATGGAAAGATGGAAGCAGTACAGCGGTCTCGCCGCCGTTTTCGCCGTAGCTGTAGCCGCCGGGCTGTGGGGTTTCAGGGCTACAGGCGGGTCTCTTCCGTGGGCGAAACGATCCGCGAGGGCTCTCCAGCGCGGTATCGAGGAGGGCGGAGGATCTCTGATAGACATCGGTAGGGGGATAATCATAGCTGGTCCGATACGGAAAGGTGGGATGGTACTTGAGTTCGCCGCACTCGTGGTTCTGTTGGTAGCGGTCGGCATAGGTCTGTACATCTACGCAGAGAGGTACCAAGCTGCGGAAGATGAGACGGCATAACAGATGGCTACGCTCTCGAACCACGTTCCCGACCCGCGCCTGATAACGGCGTACTCAGAACACCGCGACAGCCCTGTTCACCGTATAAATCCGTGGACGAAGTTCGGTGTCATAGGTGCGCTTGTGATAGCCGTAACCGTAGCGAAGTCCCTACCCGTCCTCGCGGGTCTTTACTTAGCCACACTCGTCTTCTACGGTGTCGCGGGTCTGCCATACCGTCGTCTGGGTCTTTGGTACACCTTACCTCTGCTTTTCGTCGTGGCTGTCGCGGGACCTTTAGCCTTTCTTGAACCCGGTACGCCCATCGGTGGCTCTGTGGGTACACCTATCGGGGATCTGTCGGTTACCTGGGAGGGTGCGGCTCTTTTTGCGGAGCTTTCGTGTCGGTCTTTGACCGTCGTCAGTTTCGCACTGACCACGACCATGACGACGAAGTACGCGGATATAGCATACATACTCGGTACGGTACTTCCCCGTCCTGTCGACCAGGTGGCTCTTCTGACATACAGGTTTACCTTCGTGATGGTCGAGACATTAGAGGATCTCGTCAAGTCGGTGCTGTCCCGTGGGGCGACCCTATCTGAGTTCTGGTCGAACCGCCGGACGTACGCACGGATACTGGGTATGACCCTGCTCACGGCTATCGAGAGGTCCGAGAGGCTGGTTAAATCGATGGAAGCCCGAGGCTACAACGGAGACATAACCCTGTACGGCGACGTCCCGAGACCTCCGTTGCGTGAGGTGGTTGCGTTAGCCGGGTGCTACGTTGCGGTTGTCGGGTATGCAGTCGTGGTCGTATATGAGGTGGTTCCCGTATGAGCGGAAAGAAAGACGAAACGCCGCTGGTAGATCTTAGGTGTGGCGCACATACCTACCCCGACGGCACCGTCGGTATGCACGACGCGGAGTTTCAGGTATACCCCGATGAGGTGGTCGCGTTGGTCGGTGCCAACGGTGCAGGGAAGTCCACCCTGATGGAGCATCTAAACGCGACGCTCGTGCCCGACGACGGTGAACTCCTCGTCAAGGGGACACCGATCGACGAGGACAACAAGTCCTTAGCCAGAAAGGAGGTCGGCTTCGTATTCCAGGATCCTGACACACAGCTCGTCGCACCGACGGTACTCGATGATGTCATGTTCGGTCTCCAGAACTACGGTGTCCCCGATGAGGAGGCACGGGAGAAGGCGAAGGAGGCTCTTTCGACGGTAGACGCTGGTCATCTAAAGGATCGTATTCCTCATTACCTTAGCGGGGGTGAAAAGAGGCTGGTCGGACTAGCCGGTGTACTTGTTCTTGACCCCAGCGTTATCGTACTTGACGAACCGCTCGCGGGACTGGACCCCGAGAGGTCGCGTCTGATAATAGAACGCATAAGAGATGTCCATGAAGACGGCGTCAGCGTCGTTCTTTCGACACACGACCTCGACTTCGCCGCCGAGATAGCCGATAGGGTCTGTGTGATGGAAGACGGTAACGTGGTCGGAAGAGGAACCCCGAGAGAGGTGTTCTACAACGACGGCTTACTCAGGAGGGCGAACCTCCATCCACCGACCGCGGTTCGTGTGGCTCGTGACGCCGGTGTCGGTAAAGAAATGAAGCCGGTCACAGAGGATGAGCTGGTAGAGGTACTGGAAGGAGAACCCGGACTCGGTATGACCGGTACAGAAGTCCTTCAGGCAGATTCGGCTGACGGCGGCGAGGACGGGTAGGTTCCGGTACCCGCTCTGACGAAGATACTGTCCGTTCTACCGAAGGTTTCGCCGAACCGTAAAACGAAATTTTAGTCTTGCGAAGGTATAAACAGCACCGTTTCTTTGTACGTGTATGGACGTAGTGCAGGCAAGCAACAGGTGCGAGTCGGTGCTCGACTCGATCTCGCAGGCTGTCATCGCCGACCGTGGGTTCATGGAGGACGTGATACTGGGTGTTCTTTCGCAGGGTCACGTTCTCCTTGAAGACGTGCCGGGTACGGGTAAGACGCTGACGGCGGCGAGCTTCGCCGACGCCCTCGGTCTGTCGTTCAAACGCGTACAGTTCACGCCCGACCTGCTTCCCGCCGACATAACGGGGACGCATATATTCAACGAGCGCAAGCAGAGGTTCGAGTTCAACAAGGGACCTATCTTCGCCAACATCGTCCTCGCCGACGAGATAAACCGTGCGCCCCCCAAGACGCAGGCGGCTTTGCTCGAAGCGATGGGTGAGGAGCAGGTTACTGTCGACGGTGAGACGCGCCAGCTTCCCGAACCCTTCTTCGTGATAGCCACACAGAACCCCGTGGAGCAGGAAGGTACGTTCCCTCTACCTGAGGCGCAGATGGACAGGTTCACAATAGAGACGAGCCTCGGGTATCCGAGCTACGACGGGGAGGTGGAGATAATAAGCCGGCGTGCATCGCGCGAGGACAAGAGTCCGTCGGTCGAACGCGTCTGTACCGACGAGATGGTTCAGGAGCTTCAGCAGGTACCTGAGACGATACATATGAAGGAGGAGGTTATGGAGTACCTCGTACAGGTCGCGCGTGCGACACGCGACGACCCGCGTGTCAAGACGGGTGTCTCGCCGCGTGGTACACAGCGTCTGTTCGAGGTGGCGAGGGCGCGCGCCGTCCTGCGCGGTAGAAACTTCGCTAAGCCGAACGATATCAAGGATGTCTCTTACGCCGTGCTGGCGCACCGTATCGTTCTGAACGCAGACGCCAAGGTCGACAACGTAGAGAAGGAGGACGTTATCGACGATATACTAGACGAGATCGAGGTTCCGACGGTCGTTAGTCAGGGGCGCAGGTAGTCAACGGTGTAGGAATACGACGAGAAGGACGACGGAGACGAGGAGAAAGACGACGGCTTCGAGCGAACTCGAACCTACGCTGTAACCCTGCGAGACGTAGACTGCGCCCGCGGCGACGCCTCCCATTAGGAGAGCGCCGAAGCCGTGAACCGTCTCGTTCCAGAAGGTGCGCGCGTCGCGTCCGACCTGCCGTCCCAGAGAGACGCTGTTCTCGCCGAGATCCCAGACGAGAGCCGCGGCGACCGTAGCGGTGAGTACCTGTACGGCGCTTCCGTACTCCATACCCGCGCTCAGTACGGGACCAAGGAAGACGAGCCAGCACGCTATCTTGGTGAATCTGCGCGAACCCGAACCGCGCAGGGGTGCGACGCCGAGAGCGGCGAGGAACGTCCCTACGAGACCGGGTGCGACGACGGCGAGATGTAGCTGTTCGGAGGCGACGGTTGCGCCGTACGCTGTGCCGCCTCCCGCACCCGCGAGTCCCGTGAGGGCGACGAGTATACCAAGCCCACGCGACCGCGACCGTGCGGCGACGACGCCGAGCGTGAAGACGACCAACCCCGCGCCCGCGACCGCGACCGCAAGACGGAGCGGCGTCGTCTGTGCGACGGCTACGGTTCCCGCGACACCGGCGACGACGGCGAGAACGCCGCTAACGACCGTCGGACGTTCGGTCACCGTGACCACTGCTCCCGTGTATGCGCGAGAACCTTTGCGAGAGGTAGCTCAACGTCCCAGTCGACGACGGGTATGTCAGCCTGTCGGAGGTCGCTAAGACGGCTCTCGCGCTCTACCTGCGCGAGCTTCCGCCCCGGAGAGCCGTCGGTGGTCACGTCGGGGCTTACAACGCTGACGGCGTTGCCGCGCGCGTCGATACGCCGCGCCTTCTCAACCATGGCATCGTCGGCGAGAGGCGACAGGAAGATGACCTGCGTGTCCGAATCAAGACGTTTACGCAGACGGCGGAACTGCTCCTCGTCGGGCGAACGACGCGGCGGTGAGGGGACGAGAGCCGGGCTTTTGGTGAGGATCTGACGCGCCCTCGTACGGTGCTCGTCGCCCGTCGAGGGGGGGAGCCAGACATCCTCACGTCCTACCACCGCGAGACCCACGCTGTCACGGCTACCGAGGAGCGACTCGAAGAGCTGGTCAGCGGCGAAGACGCTGTACGTGACAGCGCTCGGCTCGTTATCACCCGAAGCGACGTACGCCTGCTTGCGCGCGTCGATTACGAGCAGAACCTTCGCCGAACGTTCCTCGCGGAACTCAAGCGTTATGAGTTCGCCCGACTGCGCCCTCCGTTTCCAGTCGATACGGCTTATCGAGTCGCCGGGCTGGTACTCGCGTGTTCCGTGGAACTCGACGCCGCTTCCGCCCTCGTCGGTCAGGACGCGCCCCGTGTACTGGCTCGCCTGCTTACGGAGTTCAACGTCGTCGATATCGGCGGCGCACTCTATAACAGTCTCGTCGAACGCCGTCGTCTCAACCTCTACGGAGCCGCTCAGGTTGCGCGCCACGACGGTCGCAGGGACGAACGAATGCCTGCCGCGTTTTGCGACGACCTCGTAGGAGAACGTCGTCGAGCCACCCGGACGGAGCGCCGTGGCGGCACGGGGCGTTCCGCTCACGACCGAAAGCGTCGGGGGCACGCCGTCTACGAAACGGAGGTCGGTCAGGAAGCCGCTCTCGTTCCGCACCGTCGTCTCCACACGGACGACGTCCTCGTGACCCGGAGAGTCGTCGCTGACGGTGCGCTCAACGGTGAGGTCTACGGTCGGTTCGCCCGCGAGACGCGGGTAGGCGGCGTATCCAACCCAGACGGCGGCGGTAAGGAGTATAAGAGGACGGTTTGCGATTACGCCTGCGCCGCCCGCGAAAAGGGCGAGCGCCGACATACCGCGCCACCGACGCGTCGTGTGTACGTCGCGCTCCGTCTCGTCCTCAGTCTCTTCCTCAGCCATCGTCTTCCTCCCTGACCGTCTCGTCCTCCCGCATGACGGCGTACACCTCGTCGACCGTACGCTCCACGGCTGTCTCGAACGGCGAACCGCCGTAGGCGACCTGTAGACGTGTCAGGAGGGGGAGTTTAGGCGCGTCCGAACCACCGAGGAAGGAGGACGCGTACCTGTCCGCCGTCCATCCGCCCCCATCGACCCGGTTTTCGGCTTCGTAACGCGAGCAGTTACGTGTGCTTGCGACGACATCGACACCGGCTTCGCGCACCCTCTCACGTATCTCGTCCTTCGCTTCGCCCGACCGCCATCCACGCGCCTCTGTGACGAGTTCGTCGAAGTCGTCGCCCGGTGCGGGCACCGCCTGCGCACCCTCGGCGTCGGGTGTCTCCGCCTGACGGACGGTTCCTGCGCGCCCTTGGTACGCGAAGATCAGACCGAAGAGTACGGCGACACCCGCGATACCCGCGACGAGGAAGTAGTCGTTACCGACGGTGACGCGGAGACGGTCGACGAACCCGAACGAGTCTGCGAGAGACGGCTGGAGGAGAAAGACGCCACCGACGGCTACGGTACCGGCTCCGAGTAGGAATACGAGCGCCTTCGCACCGATCCGTACGACTGTCTTCCTCTTCATACGGCTTCTCTACCCTTCGACTTGATACGTTCTATGGCTTCCTTTGCACTGCGTTCCTCCTCGCGCGTAACCTCCTTCCCACCGTACAACGTCTCCTCGAAAAGGCGTGTCAGCTCGGAGACGGCGTCCGGGTCGTACCCCATCTCTATAGCCTCCTCTGCGAACTCCTGAGGCGTCTTGGTCATCGGTTCCTCGACCTCGGTTAGCTCGACCATCTCCCACCACGACTCGTAGACATCGTTCGAGGTGTCGACGTCGTAATGTATGTCGGCGGCTCCGGGTCCGGCTCCGTCCGCGAAACGGCGTCTGTAGACGACGTATCCGAGACCCGCGGCGACGAGAGCGCCGAGTGTTCCGAGTATGTAGACGAGGTTGTTCATGATCGTAGCCCAGAGACGGTCCCAGAACGTGACCTGTAGGCTCTCCGAACCCCCGCCTCCCCCGCCGCCCTTCGACTCCTTCGGCGTACCTTCCGTCTGCTCCGTGCCCGCGTCCGTCTCACCGCCTTCAGACGGTGTGCGCTTGGCGCTACCGCCGCCGCCCCCGCCGTCGCCTTCCGCCTCCGGCTGGTTTTCCTCCGTGGGTATGAAGCTCGTGTCCATAACGTCGCTCGGCTCCGTCTCGACGGCGTCGAGGGACGTAGATGCGACTCCGACGGCGAGTATGCACGCGATAGCGACCACCGTCGTGACGGGTCCCTGAAGATTCACTACGTTAGAGTACTCAGAACGTGAACTTATGCTTTCTGGCAAAACGCCTATCTGTCCGACGAGTGTCTGACGCTGACGGCGACGCCGCGCGACGAGCGCCGCATCTCGTCGTCGTGCATACGCGCGCGTCCGACGCCCACGGCACTCGGTCCCTCGAAAAGAACGTCGTCGCCGACACGTATACCGTCGTCCGCGTCGACGACACCCGGCGCGAGGACGCTTCCCTCCGGCGAGAAGTCGTCTATCTCGACGTGCGAAGCGCCGAGTTCGCGCGCGCCCTCGACGGATACGGCAAGCGTACCGTACCCCGGCGTGAGCGTGGCGAGATGTTCGTCGTCGGATTCGCGCACGAGACGGAGGCGCGGCAGACGCCCCTCGACGTACGCGTCGTTGAGGATGTCGCCCGCTCCGCGACCGAACTGGTAGTCGGCGGTCGCGCGGACGTAGGCGCGTTTCTCGTCACTGCGCGTGACGCCCTCCTCGCCGTCGAGAGCCTCACGGAGAGCGTCGAGCGACTCGTCGTCCGTAGGATGCGCGCCGTCGGGTACCGTTCGTTCGACATCCACACCCGTCTCGCCGACGGCTTGTTCGACGACATCGCCGTACCCCTGTTCCTCGACGTGCGCCACGATACGGTCGTACGTGTTCTCGCGCAGGTAGTCGGCGAGAACGCCGCCGACGAACTCTACCTCGGTCGGCGTCCACCGTCCCGTTACGGGCGTGTCGTAATGCGCCGCAGGGTAGACGTTTTCGAGTCCACGCGGGACGACGCCGAGGGGGGAGGTGACGACGACCTCGTGGGCGCGTCGGCTTATCGCGTCACGGAAGTCGGAGTGGGAACGCGACTGAGAGTAAGGCTTCCCTGCGGAACACGGCAGGAGGACGGCGGTGTCGCCGCGGGGCGCGCGGTAACGCTCGACGACGCGGCGCGCGAAACGGCGTATCTCAGCGCGGTCGAGAGACTCGGCGGAGTTTGTCGCCGTGTCGGTACGGCGCGCGACGGGTGCGCGTCTCTCCGTGTACTCGGTTCCGTCGAGGAGACGGACAGCCTCGACCTGCCACCGCGACGCGCGCATCTGCCCCTCGACGTAGTCGCGAAGGCGTCCGTTACGTATACGGTCACGTACGTTTGCGAGTTCGGCGCGTAGGGCGTTGACGTTATGGCGCGCTATCTCGTCGCGTCCGAGTTCGTCGGGAGACGCGCCGGCGCAGACGTTACACGCGCACGGGAGTTCGCCGAGTTCTTCGGTTCCGACCTCAAGCTCACGCGTCATGTACGTCCCGCCTTTTCCTGAGACGACGGCGTGATCCTCGTCGAAGACGTCGAATCCGAGGTAGGCGAGCGTCGCTACGTTACGCGGCGTCGCCGAGGCAGGTAGGAAAAGCGCCGAGTCGGGTTCGAGAGTCCCGCGCGCCCTCTTGACGGCGTCGACGATATCGCGCGAGCTACCGCCGCGGACACCCGTGAGGACGTAGACGTCGTGACCCGACGGTTCGGGCTTCTCGGCGCTCACAACGGCGGCGGTCGGGAAGTCGCGTTCGGACGGCGAGGGCTGTTTCTCATCGACGACCTCCGACGGCGTTCCGGGCGGAGCGGCGCGGTGCGGGAGGACGGTGACCTTCGACGCGTCGCCCTCCGTGGGCGCGTCGCGTTCGTCGCTCCACAGGCTCCCGTAGTCTTCGAGTACATCGCCGACGAGGGCGGGCGTCGTACGTGGCTCATCGAGACGGAGTTCGCCGAGACGTGCCGTACCGTCACGGTCGACGACCTCAAAGTAACGCGTCATCCGTACACCTCCGTCCGTACGCCTTTGTCACGCAGAGAGTCGAGACGTGGATGCGTCCATCCGGGGTGTTCGAGCGTCACCGTCGCGTCGGGGTTGAGCGACACGAGACGTTCGACGCCGCGTAAGGCGCTGTCGACGGCGTCGTCGTCGGGGTCTTCGGGCGTCTCGGCGTTGAGCGGGTACGTCTCTGCGAGTTCGAGAGGGAAGGGTCCGAAGGGCGGACGCAGGAGGAGCGGATCACGTCCGCGCGCCCTTCCCGCCGTAACGAGTGTATCGTCTCCGAGTTCGAGACGGTCGAGACGTTGGTGATGGCGGACGACCTCAGGACGGCGCGGGTTGCCGAGGTAGAAGAACGACGACTTCGAAGCCGGGTCGTACCTTTCGACAGTCTCGGCGTGCGCTCCGAGTCGGCGTAGACCGTCGAGTAGGTCGGGATGGGCACGGCAACGCGTCTCGACGAGTTCGAGAAGGTTTCCGGCGCGAACCGCCTCGCGCACGCGGCGCATCTCGGCGAACGACACGTTGAGGTTGTGCTGTGCGAGAGCCTCGAAGCCAAGCTTATCCCCACTCGCGCCGCGACAGACGGAACAGGCACACGGTAGTTCGTCGAGGTCGTCCACCTGAACCGTTCCTTCGGGCGTCATGTACCGCCCTTCCTCGGCGTACAGAGCGTAGGCGGCGGAGTCGAAAAGGTCGCATCCAACCGCGACTGCGAGCGCAAAGACCATGGGATGCCCCGCGCCGAAGAGATGGACGGGTGCGTCAGCGCCCAAGCCGCGTTTTGCGGCGACGACGGTATCCACGAGGTCACCGAAACGGTAGTCGGACATGAGAGGGACGACGGCACCCACGGGGTAGACGTCCGCTCCGGCAGTGTAAGCCTCACGCGCCGACCGTTCGCGCAGGTCGTCGTAGGTGCTTCCCTGTACCGGAGCGTTCAGGGCGGGCGCGTCGCCGTAGCCCTCGTAGAGTTCCACAGCCTCACGCACGCGTTCGGCGGTCGTTTCGACATCCCCCTCAGCCGTTTCGCGCGCCGCATCGGGCGGCGTCGGCACGTCGAGCGGTGTCGCTATATCCGTACCGATACGGCGCTGGAACCCCAGTATCTCGCGGTTCGAGACATCGACCTCGTCGTCACCGTAGACGCTCATCTGGTACGAACCCGAGTCCGTGACAACGACGCCGTCGAACCCCTCACCGACGACCGAACGGACACCGTCCTTGACAGCCTCGTCGTGCGAATCTCCGGTGTAGATGATGTACGAGTTGGTGATAACGATATCCGCCTCCGACAGGTCGGGCTTGTGCAGATGAGGGTTAACGACGGGCATGAGCGCGGGGGTCGTTACCGTCCTCCCGCCCAGCTCCAAGCTTCCGACGCGCCCCATCGCATCCTTCGCATCTATCTCGAATCTACTCATTACATCGGGTTCGTCGCACCGCCGTTTGTAGCTTGTGAAACGCAAGCTTTTCGACGGGGACGCTCATACGAACCCACGAGCCGAGGTAGCCTAGCCTGGCCAAGGCGCGCGCCTGGAAAGCGTGTGGCGTCAAGCCTCGAGGGTTCAAATCCCTCCCTCGGCGTCTTACGCAACAGTTTAACCCTCAAATAAACTAAGCATCTTCTGCTCTGTAGGATCACTAGACGTAGCGGGAATGGAGCGATTTTAGTGAGAGTGAAGCGACGGGTTGGTTATGGAAAGCAACATACGCCGCTTCACAGAGAGGTGCGTACGGCTAGCTAAAAGTATTGTCTCGAAGCGGAGCTTCGAGGCTCGTGAACTTCGTTCACGATGTCGATGATGCGAGCGAACCCGCCGTATTCAGAAATCAAAGATTTCTGGATGTACGCAAATCTCCGATTTGCGACAACCCCCGTGGGGGAGGCGGGTTCGCGGAGTGGGCGATGGTGTCGCTTCACTGTCTACGTCTGCACATGGAGAAGTCTTACCGAACGAGCATAGACTACCTGAAGGAGATGCCACGAATAACAGGGGAGATCGGTCTCGATACGACCGATCTCCCACACTACACGACCTTCTGTGACTGGTTCGGCGAAATCAAGATGAGGGTGATACGTCTACTCCTCCGGCTGTCTTCGCCCGAGAAAAACGAAAGAAGAGTGGCTATTGACAGCACCGGCTTCGACCGAGACAGAGCTAGCAAACACTACTGTCAGCGTGCCAACTACACCGTAAGGTCGCTCAAAGTCACCGTACTCGTTGACGTTGACACCCTATCCGTTGTTGATCTGCACTGTACAACCTCGAAGAAGCACGATACTCAGATAGGTGAACAGGTCGTGAAGAGAAACCTCGAAAAGATGACCTCCGTAGCCGCCGACAAGGGCTACGACTGGAAGAAGCTACGGGACGAACTCCGCTCACGCGGAGTCCGTCCCTTGCTCAAACACCGTGAGTTCACGCACCTCGACAAGGCTCACAACAGCCGGATGAACGATGACGACTACAACCAACGCTGGATGTCCGAAACAGCCTTCTCTTCAATAAAACGCACTCTTGGTAACGCTGTTCGGGCGAGGCTATGGCACCGTGAGTTTAGAGAGATGATTCTCAAAGCCGCTGTCTACAACATCAAAAAATCCGCGGAATCATGATTTCCAACGCCCTATAGCGATCCTACAGGGCACTTCGATAAAACGCACTCTCGGTAACGCTGTTCGGGCGAGGCTGTGGCATCGTGAATTCAGAGAAACAATCCTCAGATCAGCTGTTTATAACATCAAAAGATCCGTGGAATCATGAATTCAAATGCCTTGTGGCGATCCTATAGGGCAGCGTGTTGTAATAGAGCCTAACTGGGCGAACCGGGGTCAGCAACTCACTTCAGATGTCCGCCGGGTCCAAGGCTGTTCCTACGCCGTCCGTATGAACTACCGTTTGAACGACTTAACGAAGGATGTACCGCCTAATAGACCCATGAACAATCCCATGACGGCTACCGTAAGCGGCGTCTTCGTCGTCTCGTTCTTGAGGAACGCCTCCTCCGGCGACTCGGGGTTGACGTACGCCTCAGTCGTCGCTTCCGTCCCGTACCCCTCCAAGACGGACTCGGCTTCCTCGCGCGTCCCGTAGTCGGGTGTTACGGTCGCCGGAAACAGGTTCTCCGAAACGTACCTCTCGCCCTCGTACGTGTACCTGAAACGGACGTCAGGGTCGTACTCCGTCCCTCCGCGTCTCTTGGAGACCTCCGTTACCTCCGTCTCTGTTACTGTCGCTTCGACCGTAACCGCGTTCTCGACCGCCGTCGACTGACCGACGTAGTCGTACGCGCCGACGCCCGCGATCCCCAAACCTACCACGAGAACAGCCAAGGCGACCAACGAACTAACCTTGTCCCCGACCGATACACGCGCCATCTCTACCTCGGAATCCCGTCCCTCTCGCGTCTTCTCCACTCCGCAAGCCTGTTCAGAGGTTCGTCGGAAGCTTCGCCGAGCGAAACGCGTGTGTTGTCCGAACTACAGCTCAACGAGCCGTCGTTCGGTACCTGTTCGGTATCCGTCCTTCTCCTGTGCGTCTCTTTCTCCATGTGGTCAAGAATACGTCCTCGGAGTATATACGTGACGTAAGCTCAAACGCCCGTTTGGGTTAACGAAACGTCCGCCCGTTTTCAGGGCCAGAGTCCGCGTTCCTCGTACGCCTTTCCGAGGCGTCTGAGGGCGACGGCGTAGCACGCGTCGCGCCACGATGCTCCGTCGAGCCTTCCGTACTCCTCGACTGCGTCCTGCCACGACGCGTTCATCTCTTCTTCGAGTTCACGTATCACCTTTTCGAGGGGCCATTTTCTGCGGTTGCGTCCGCGGAGCCATTCGAAGTAGGAGGCTGTCACGCCGCCCGCGTTTGCGAGTATGTCGGGTATGACAGGGACGCCGCGTTCGTTCAGTATACCGTCGCCCTCGGAGGTCGTGGGCCCGTTCGCACCCTCGACGACGATATCCGCCTGAACACGGTCGGCGTTATCCGCGGTTATGACACCGCCTACCGCCGCGGGGATCAGAACGTCGACATCGAGCGTCAGTAGCTCGCCGTTCGTGACAACCGGTGCATCGTACCTGGTGACAGCGCCCGGATTCTCGTTGTACGAAGGTATCTCGTGCGTCGGCAGACCGTCGGGGTCGTACACGCCGCCCTCTGCGTCGGAGACGGCGACGACGTTAGCGCCCGCGTCGTCGAGATGGCGCGCCGCGTTCGCGCCCACGCTACCGTACCCCTGCACCGCCACCGTAACGTCCTCAACGTCGTTTCCGTAGTATTCGAGCGCGCGTTGCGTGACCACGGAGACACCGACACCGGGTGCCTCCTCCCTACCGTGTATACCTCCGACATCCGGCGACTTTCCCGTCACGATACCCCGGACGGTTTCGTCCTCGTAGACGCTGTAGGTGTCCATTATCCAAGACATCGTCCGCGCGTTCGTCCCCATGTCGGGCGCGGGTATGTCGAAGTTGGTGCCTATGTAACGCCTGAGGCTCTTCGTCAGTCTACGTGTGAGACGTTCGTGTTCTTCGTCCGATAGCTCGCGCGGGTCGATCTTCACGCCGCCTTTTGCGCCGCCGAAAGGCACGTCTGCGACTGCGCATTTGAACGTCATCCACATACCGAGACCCGTCGCCTCGTCACGTGTCACATGAGGCGAGTAACGTAGACCTCCCTTGTACGGACCTCGCACGTCGTCGTGCTGGACACGGTACGCCTCAACCATCTCAACGGTTCCGTCGTCGCGCTCGAAAGGCATCGTCATCCTGTGCGTCCTCTGGGGATGCTTCAGACGCCGGACGACGGTTTCGTCTACGTCGACGTAGCCCGCGGCGTTCTCTAACTGCCGCGTTGCGCGTTCTGTCGCGGTTTCGGTCATGACCGAAGTTACGGACGCCGGCGTATCAATCCTGTGAAGGCGCGAACCCGACGCCTTCGTCCACGATACCCTCGGGTGCGTCGTGTTCGAACTTTCTGCCTTCGACGGTTTCCACGTCGAAACGGTAGACGACGAACTCCGTGTTCTCGACGAAAGAGCCGGACTCGTGTAGCACCGTAAACTCGGCGTTGTTGGAGAACGCCTCGTAACACGCTGTCTCGTCGTCCACCTCTACCAGACCGCCTCTGACGACGACGCTGTCCGCCTCGCCGTCCTCCTCCATACCGTGGACGACGAGTGTCGCGGTTTCGGTGTCGTTGACCCACCGTCTCTTACGGCTATCCGACGCGTAACCGAGCATTATACAGAAGAGACCTTCGTCGGCTTCGTAGCCGTACGAAACGGGGATCGAGTACGCCTCGTCCCCGCGAGCCAGTGAAAGAACAGCCGTTCCGTGGTCGTTCAGGAAGGCGTCGCGCTCCTCCTTCGACATACGCATAACGTCGAGGAGGGCGTCACTCCCACTGTCACCCGCCGTATCATCCATCGGGTTAGTTACCGTACCCGGAGGAATATACCTTCCGACGCGGTGCATGGCGTCAGAGTATTAAGACGCGCGCGACAAACCCGACCATGGAACACGTCTTACTCCCTCTCGACGCCTCGGAACAGGCGCGTAAAGCCTTCGAATGGGCGGTCAGCCATCTCGACGCCGACGAAGCCCGTCTTACGCTCCTACACGTGACGCGTCCCGGCGACCCCGGACATCTACCCGGTGCATCCGTAGCCCTCTCACCCGGAGACGACGGCTACGCCGAGGCTGTCGCCGACGAGTACCTCGGTGGCTTCGCGGACGAGGCGGAGGAACGCGGCTTCGGAGCCGAGAAGGCGCACGCAGTCGGCGAACCCGCGCGCGAGATAGTCACGTACGCCGATGAGAACCCGATCGACCGCGTCGTTATGGGAAGCCACGGACGTACCGGCGCTTCGCGCGTACTCCTCGGAAGCGTCGCCGAGAACGTGACACGGCGGTCGCCCACGCCCGTCACCGTCGTGCGTTGAGGTTTCCAAAGACGTATATCCTCGCACCGCTTACCGCCACCGATGACCGACCCCGAGAACCCCACCTGCGCGTCGTGCGGCAGGTCGGTTCCGGAGGACTCGCTCGAATGCCCCGAATGCGGCAACTACCCCGCGTTCGAGATACGTAAGCTCGGCGCGGCGGTCGTCTTCGCGGGTTCACTCCTCACACAGCTATACCTCTACTTCGGTCTCGTAATCATAATCATCGGTCTTCTCGTCGTCTCGACAAGCGTCTTCGCACCCGTCAAGCCGACAGACTACGAATACGAGTTCGAGTTCATCGGCGGTTAGGGCTTCACCCGTCGGATTTATTACGGTCGGTAACTATGAACCTCAACAGATGCCGCAGACAAGCCACGACGGAGCCGTAAGGACGCCGAAAGAATCCGTCCGTGCGTGTTCTGAGCCAACGGGGGCGTCGGCTTGAGCTTCGAGGCGTTCCCCGGCGGTGCCATGGGGTTCGTAGCCGTCCTGATCTTCGGACTCGCCGTCGCCGTCGTCGTCGCGCGTAGGTTCCTCGGAGACACCGAGTAACCCGCGCCGTCCGTTACCGATCCGTCATCGCCTTTCGTAAGAACACTTCCTGAGAAACCTTCCTTAGACACCCTAAGGGTCCTTCGTTATCACTCCCCAACGATCCGTCTCTACCGCCCTCAACGATCCATCATTATCATTCCGACGATCCGCTCTTATCACGTTTGATAACTCTCGATCCATCTTCACCTGTCTTCACTCGCCGTCGGGACGGTGGCTCCACGACGGCGCGGAGCCGTACAGACGGTCGTCGGACTCCTCGGTGTACGGCATACCGTCGGGTTCCTCTACGAGTTCGACGTATCCGCCCCACGGCGTCCGGAAGAAGACGTACCGCATACCCGCGGTCGGTCCTGAGCCGTTCGTACGGGGTTGGTCGAGAACCGTCGCGTCGTCGCGTGCCTCGACCGCCGCCGTGGCTTCGTCTACGTCATCGACCTGTATACCGATATGCGTCGCGCCGGTGTCCGAAAGACGCGGTGTTTCGCCGTCGGCGTCGGGGGCGTCCCACTCGAAAAGTTCGAGGTTGGCGGTCGGACCTAAACGGAGCATGGCGAGCGAGGCGGTCGCGTCGGGATGAACACCGAGTCTGCGTTCCATCGCGTCGCCGTCGTCGCCGAAAGGTCCTTTGCGGTACAGTTCGCGTGCTCCGAGACAGTCGGTGAAGAAGCCCACGGCTTCGTCGAGGTCGGGTACGGTAACGCCGATATGGTGGACGTTCGTCGCCGTCGGGAGAGGTGTCGGGTCGTCCGTCATACCTTCGTCTCTCGCCCTCCCGACAAAACGGTTGCGTATCCTCTCCCTCTACGCGCACCCTCTATTATCAGATACGATAAACTCGGACTGTCTCTTATGAGGTACGCTAAACAAGGTCGTAATACATGAGTAACAGTAAGTCCGGGGCTACCTTGGACACATCTGCTCCTGACACAGATACGGCTGAGACGGAGGACGCCGAAGGGGCTTTTATATGGAAGCCGACGTCGGTCTTCGACCGTCTCTTAATCGGCGTCTACACGGCGGTTCGCGGCAACCTCCGTTACGTTGCCGTAGCCGCCGTAGCCGTCGTGGTGGTCAGCAACGTCTCCGTCGCCGTCGCGGGTATGTTCCTCAGCCCGTTGGTCGGCGTCTTCACGCTCGTCTCGCTCATACCCGCTTTACTCGTCGCCGTCTACGTCTGGGAGTCGAACCCACTCGACAGGACGTTCTCGTTCGGCGTCGCTTCATCGTACGTCCTCGGCGTCCTCTTCTGTGGTCTGGCGTACGTCCTCAACACGGCGGCGCAGTCGTGGTTCGTCGCACTCCCTGCGGGAACCGCGCTGTTCTTCTTCCTGTTCGTCGGACCCGTTGAGGAGACGGTGAAGCTAACAGCCGTCTACCTGAGCGGGTACGACTCGCGTCTTTTCCGCGGCGCTATCGACGGCGCGGCGTACGGTGCGTTCGCCGCACTCGGCTTCGCCACCGCCGAGAACGCGCTCTACATTGTCGGCGACGGTATCTTCACCACGTCGCCGTTCCTCGGTACACTCGTCGCACGCGCAGGCGTCGGTCCCGCACATGTCATCTGGTCGGCGATCGCGGGCTACTTCCTCGGTCTTGCGAAGACGACGCCCGACTACACCGTACCCGTCGTCCTCAAGGGCGTGATCATCGCCACCGCCCTCCACGCGACGTACAACATGTTCGTGACCTACAGGGGCGCGCTCGCCGAGAGCATCGCCGTCTCGGTTCCCGTTAGCACAGCCTCGACGGTGGTCTACGCCGTCTTCCTCCTGACGTTCTACATCGGGATCTGGCTCCTACTCGAACGCCTCGTCCGTCGGTACAGACGCGCCTACGCCGAACACGGGCTTCCCGTACCCGAAGATCCGGAGCCATCGACAGACGACGACAACGACACACCGTCGCCCCTCGCGTCGACGGCTATCGGCACCCTCGTCTCCCTCCTGCGCTGACGCGGAGACGCAGAGCGTATATACCGCCGTAATCATTCTCTCCCATGGAACGCAGAAGGTTCGTGAGGCTCGCCGCCGTCTCCACCGCCGTCGGTGCGACGGGCGTAGCCGGATGCCTCGGTGACGGAGGTGAGGAGGAGGACACCAACGATCAGCCCCAAGCCGCCGAGTTCGGATACACGACGTGGTTACCCGCGGGCGAGTACAGGCTCGTGGGCTACTTCGATCTCGGCGCGACGCGTGAACTTACGGGGCTTTCACGCGACGGGCAGGAGAGAAGCCTCTTCGGAGAGACGACGGTGCCGTACGCTGACATCGACGCGATGATGTCGGCGACCGGCGGGAGCGAGTTTGAGGCTTACACGGGTGCCTTCGACGTCTCCCCCGGCGACGTATTCCCTGACTCCGAGGTATCGGAGTACGCCGGCTTCACCGTAGCGGGAGGGAACGTCGACGGCGAGGGCGTCGAACTCGCGGCGTCGGAAGATTTCGTCATCGTCGGAAACGACGGAACCGGGCGCGAAGGAACGAGCGCCACGGAGGTCATAAACGCCGCGACGGGCGACGCGCCGAGACAGGCGGACGAGGGCGATATCATCCCCGGTCTGTCGGAGTACGCTCAGGGCGAACCGCTCGCCGTCCAGTTCGACTACGGCGTCGGTAACACGGTCTACCAGTTCTCCGAGGAGCGCGACGGACGCGTGGCGTTCGTCGAGGTCGCTATACTACCCGACGAACAGGCTGTGGAACAGACGATCGAGGAAGACTATAGCTACTCGGACGGAAGGCTTGAGGATCTGAACATGTCCGTTAGGGGCGAAGGAAGACGTCTTATCATAGAGAACCTCCAGTCGCCGGGGTCGGTCGAGGGCGCAGCGCTCGGAGACAACGGTCTTCTGCCTTAGCCCTCCACCTTCTCGCCGCTCTAAGCCAACTGTCTTAGCTTATCGGCGAACCTACCGGAGTCATCCACGTTTCTAATATCTATAGCGAGGGAGCCACCACCGGCTCCGCTCGCAACGTGGACGTTACCTATTCCAAGCTGTGTCTGCATCGGCGAACGTTTCTCCCTTACGCCGCGTATTTTCTCCAGTCTGATTTCCTTCCGGTCCAACGAAATGAAATTGTAGACGCCTATGATTCTCCTGTCGGTTATGAAGTACGCTGTAACAGTGTTCTTCCAGAACTCAACGAGACCGCTCGACAGGAGGTAGAGACCGATGAGAAACGTTACTAACGGGATGATATACGCGACCATGGTGAAGAACATCAGGGAGACGGTTAGCAACAGAAACGGGATGCTTAGAATCATCTTTGCGAAAGCCACCTTCTGACTGGGATTCCGCCTTTCGCGCAACTCCTCTCCACTTCGGAGGTTTGGAACCGACGGGTTAGCCATGAAATGCACATACCAGCCGACGAGCAAGATGAACGCTCCGTACCCGAATATCGGGAGTCCGATTTCGTTCGGGAACGGGTCGTTCAGGCTGTACACGAAGATACCCGGAAGGGCGAAGGTGAGACCGACAACCGAACTCACTACGCCGGAGCTTTTCACATCCATGTTACACCCTCATCATAGTTAGCTGTAGGAGTATCCCGAGTACGCTGATGACTATTCCCATAACGGTTAGCGTCGTCGGATTGTTTAGGTTGTCAATCGGCACGCTTGCTCCGCCGGGGAGGAGCTTTCTGTCATCCCAGTTCGGCGTGGTGATTAATCCACTCTCACGTTCAGAACTATCGCCGTCGGAATCAGGCGACAGGTCAGCCGTTGCGCTTCCTCCGCCACCTTGCGGAGTCCCTTGTGTCTGTTCTGTTTCATCCTCTGTTCCTTCGTCATCATCCGGGTCATCGGCGGCTTCAAGGTCCTCCTCAAGCTCCTCGTTCGACTGTACTGTTATCGACTGTCTCGAAGTAGAGTCACCGGTGTGGATAGACTGCTCGTAGTCTCCATCTTCCAACGAACTGGGTATGGTGTAGGAGAAGTCTACTGTGCCGGTTTCACCTCCGTTGAGAGTAACGCGCTCTCTGTCCCTCGTCTGCCCGTCAAACCTGTATTCGATGTACCTGCTCGCCGACTCGTCTCCTATGTTCTCCACCTCCGCTTCGGCGTTTACTATCCCTCCCGGTTCCGCCTCACCCGGTAGACTGAAACTACTGACCTCCAGTTCCGCGGGTTCCTGAGGCGTAGTAACGCGAATAGTAGATGTACTGCTGTCGTCGTCGGTGTAGATTCCGTGCGTGTAGGTACCGTCGTTAGTGGATGAGGGTATCCTATACGAGAAGCTTACTTCTTCTGACTGCCCACCATCCAAGGTTATCCTGTCCGTGCTTACTTCCCTACCGTCAAACCGGTACGAAACCCCCTGCTGTGTGTTTTCGTCACCCACGTTTCTAACCGTACCGTCTATACTGATTCTTTCGCCGGGTTCCGCCTCATCAGGCAAGTCGGCACTAACAACGTTGAACTCCGCAGGTGCGGGGTCCACTATGTTCACAGTAGCTTCGTCAATTCTATCCCCGTCGTCGGACTGAAACGTGTACCGTCCCGGTTCAACATCTTCCGATATATCCATCTCAACGCTCCATTCTCCGTCCGAACCCCAGTCATCAGTAACAGCCGTCGGTACGGATGCTATCGTCGGTCCTTCTGTCGCCTCAACTACAATAGCGGTCTCACTCGGCTGTCTGTTCGTCACACCACGCACCACCATTGTCTCGCCAACCTCTATATCGTTAATTCCCGAAGCTGTATCTGTTTCTTGTTTTGGCACCACGTCGGTAATACGCGTGGTAGACGACTGTTGGTCGTCCTCGGTATTGTCCACTACCTCGATTGTACCTGTTTGTTGGCTTTCATGTGGTTCACAAATGTAGTTGTATGTCCCGGTTTGGTCAAATGTGTGCTGAAAAGTTTCCCCAGCCTCCATGATTTCGTACTCACTCCCACTCCTGAACTCAATCGGTTCTCCGCTTTGTGGATTGTGAACCACATTATGACCTGCGGACTCAGCCTGCCAAATGACGGTAGTACCTTTACTAATTTGGACATTTTCAGGTTCAAATGACCATGTACCGTCCGGACCTACTTCAATAACTACCTCATCCTGCCCAGTATAATCAGCCGTATTGTGATTGGTTGCCGATGCTGTTCCTACCGCCGTGGCAGTAATAGCAAGAAAGATTATGAAAATAGCGAAACTGGTCGTCTTTTTCATCAACTCATGTCTCTCACCGGCTAAAATAAACTTTTCGAGAGCGACGGTTTAGCCCTCTACCTTCTCGCCGACCTTTTCGAGCGCCTCGACGCCCTGCACCTCCTCGCGCATCAACGGAAGTCTGATCATTTCGAGGTCGCGGAACATCTCCTCGGCGTCCTCGATGTTCTTACGCTGTACCTCCCATCTGTCCTGACAGAACTCACAGTCCTCGTTCACGTCCTCCATCACCTTGTTGACGACGACCGTACGGACCGGTATACCGAAACGCGAGAGGCGCTCTATGAGACGCTGTGTCTCCAAGACAGCCATGCTCTCCGGTATGGTGACGACACGGAAGTCGGTATGGTCGGGATCCATGAGCTTCGCGCGGACGCGCTCTATACGTTCCTTGAGCGACTCTAACTTGTCTTGGGCGTCGACGCCCTCGTCGCCGCCGCCAAGTATACCTTTGAACGAGTCGACGACGCCCTGTATCTGTGACTGTATACGGACGAGCCTTCCGACCATCGAGTCCATGACCTCGGGCAACTGCAGGAGACGGAGCGTATGCCCCGTCGGCGCGGTGTCGAAGACTATGTACTCCCACTTATCCGAATCCATGTACTCCATGAACTTGTACATCGCCGCCGCCTCGTCGCTTCCGGGCGCGTCCATCGCGTCGTCGAACAGTCCGCCCATGCCTTCGCCGACCTCCTCGGTGTCCAGTCCCAGACCCGAACCCACGCCGCCAAGTAGTTTCTCAGGGACGCTCTCGATCGTATCGCGGTACTCCTCCATGGCGTCCTCGGGATCGACCTCGACAGCCCAGAGGCTATCGTATATCTCTTCGGGTTCGGACGAGACCGGACTGTCGAACGAGTCGGAGAGCGAATGAGCAGGGTCGGTGGAGACGACGAGCGTGTCGTAGCCCTCGCGCGAAAGCTTGTACGCCGTCGCGGCGGCGCAGGTCGTCTTGCCCACGCCCCCCTTTCCTCCGTAGAGTATGTACTGTGTCATCTCTTCGTCGTATGAGACCCCTACGTATGAAGATTAGGGCGACAGCGTCAGCCCACGAAGGTTGCCCCAGTCAGCCGATCTCTCGACGCGGTTTATGAGCGCCTCAGGACCGAGTTCGAGGAGGAGTACGTCGGACATGTCGCACGCGCCGCGGAGGTAGTCGTCCGCCTCAAGAGCGACGAGACACATACCGACATCTCCTTGGAACAGCTCGTCGAAACGTTCGCGGTTGTAGAGGAGGTTACCGAGCGCGCGCCGAGGGTTGGTCTCGAACGCGATCTCGACCAGCAGTAGTTCGTCGCCGTCGTCGCTCCGGAAGACGAGGTCGACAGACGTATCCGCCGTCTCTATGTTAATGTCCTCCCAGCCGCGGTCGAAAGCCACGTCGGGGTACCTACGTATCAGTCTCCGTACCTCGTCCTCGTTGAGTATATGCGAGTCTATGGATGAGAAACGGTCGACTAGACGCGACAGCGTCACAGACTCCATCTCTACGCCTGAGTTACGCATCTCCGCGAGAAGGCTCTCGAAGCCGTTGTGCGTAACGCTGGGGTCGTCGGTCTCGACGTACGCCTCCTTGTCGTCCGACCACGCCTCGTACGCTGTGATGGCGTCTTCGAGACGTATCTCCTCGCCGTCGGACACGGGCGTGCTCAGATGTTTTCCTTCCATGGAACCGACGTAGAGGGCTACCGTTAAATCCTTTCCCCCGTGTATAATACGGCTGGACGACGGATGTCTGACATGGACATCGACGAGCACAACGACGAGATACGTTCATGTACGCGTTGCCGTCTCCACGAGAACAGGACACAGGCGGTTCCGAACCAAGGGAGCGCCGACGCCGACACGATGCTCGTCGGAAAGATGGTGGGCTACAAGGACGACAAGGTCGGTCTTCCGTATCAGGGAGAGGCGGGGAACGTCCTCGACGACGCACTCGAACGCGCGGACAAGACGCGCCAAGACGTCTTCCTCACCAACCTGACACGGTGTTACCCGCCCGAAAGCCGTAACCCGCGCGCCGACGAACTCGACCGTTGCGCGCGTTTCTTCGACCGCGAACTCGAAGCCGTCGATCCCGAAACCATCGTTGCGCTCGGAAAGGTCGTCGCCGAACGTCTCCTCGGACGCGACGTCTCCGTCGAGGAGGAACACGGTACGCGTCACACGTACAACACTCTCACGTTCCGTGCCGAGGTCGTCGTAACCTACAACGTCGGTGCGGCGACGTACGACCCGTCACTCCGCGATGTTATCGCCGACGAGGTAGCCGAGGCGGTTGAGCGGTAGGAAAAAGCTTATATGCGGAAAACTCTAAGAACCCGTGTCGACAATGACAGAAGGTACGGTTAAGTTCTTCCACGACAGGAAGGGCTACGGTTTCATAGAGCGAAACGATACGGACGAAGATGCGGACGACGACGTTTTCTTCCACATGGAGGACGTTGGCGGACCCGACCTCGAAGAAGGTGAGGAGGTCACCTTTGAGATAGAGGAAGCGGACGACGGTCCCAGAGCGAAGAACCTCGAACGCGTATAGGACGGAGCCTCCGCCCCCCTGACCGGACGGCTACCGTCCGAAGCCGGGGTACGGTGGAGTCTTCCGTTTGTGTTCCGAACGTTGGTATAGATCCACCAGCCTCCGCGCCGTCTCTTCACCGATCCCCGCGGAGTCTCCTGCTTCTTCGACCGACGCGTCTCCGTCGACGTACGCGCGTAGGAAGTCGTCAACATCGGCGTACGGAGCGCCGAGTTCTTCCTCGTCCGTCTGTCCTTCCCAGAGACCTGCGGTCGGTGTCTTCTCTACAACGTCCTCCGAGACGCCGAGTTCGCGCGCAACCTCGCGCACCTCGGTCTTGTACAGACCGCCTACGGGAAGTATGTCGACGCCGCCGTCACCGTACTTGGTGTAGTAGCCGACGAGCATCTCCGAACGGTTGCCCGTGCCGAGGACGAGCAACGAATCCTCGTTGGCGACGAGGTAGTTGTAGCACATACGGACGCGCGCCGCGAGGTTTCCGACCGCCTCCGTGTCGTCCACACCGTTGGGGTGCCCGTCGAGGAAGGCGTCGACCACGGGCTGTATCTCCACGACGTCGTAGCCTATACCGAAGTCGCGTGCGTGTCTCTCCGCGTCGCTCATGTTCTCGTCGTCGCTGACCCCGGTTGGCATAACGAGTCCGTGTACGGCGTCAGCACCGAGAGCTTCGACGGCGAGCGCGGACGCCGTCGCCGAGTCGATACCGCCGCTCAGACCTACGACGACGCCCTCAGCGCCCGCTTCGTCGACCTTTCGGGCGATAAAATCCGTCGTCTCGTGTATATACTCGTCTACGCGTTTCTTTTCGACCTGCATGTAAGAAACAACGGTCGCGCACCGAATAAGGGCTTCGTTTGACCCCGAAGACGTTTCATGCTGTTCGAACGTGTTGTTGCTACGGCGACGGGCAAACGCGCGTTCAGCCGAACCTGTACCGGTAGGGCGAGCCTTCCTCCACCTCTACCGCCGGGTCGTCGGTGTGGTAGCCGAGTACGGTCGCAACCTCGTGCGGACTCGATACTGACGCGTCGTTTCCGACGGCTTCGTGTATCTCCTTCGCCGTCATATCCTCGCCGAGAAGCCCTTCGGATTCGACGACATGCAGTATCTCCTCAAACTGCGTGTCACGTCTGGTTCTCGGGTTCTCCATTACGGTTCATTTTACTCGTGTTTGTACTTATATCTATGTCAGACAGCTGTCACACAGAATGTGAAACGGCTCTCTTCCGCCTTCCGAACAAGCTTGGCGAAGGCTACCGGCGCGACCGTTTGTATTATACCGCCGGGACGACAACACCGCCCATGTTACTCGTATACGGCTCGTACGGCTACACGGGAAGGCTTGTCGCTCAGGAGTGCGACAGACGCGGCGTCGACGTTGTTCTCGCGGGACGCGACGGGGGTAAGATAGACGAACAGACCGAAAGAACGGGCTTCGACGGACGTGTCTTCTCTCTTGACACAGCCGACGAGGTACGTGAGGGTATAGAGGACGCCGCCGCCGTCCTCAACTGCGCGGGACCTTTCTCCAAGACACATCCGACGTTCGTCGACGCGTGTCTCGCTGAGGGCGTCGACTACCTCGACATAACGGGCGAGGTCGGTGTCTTCGAACGTCTCGCGTCGCTTGACGAAGAGGCGCGCGACGCCGGGGTTACGCTCCTTCCGGGTGTGGGCTTCGATGTCGTACCCACCGACTGCCTCGCCGCATCCGTCGCGGAGGAGGTCGAAGAGCCGTACTACACCGCCGTCGCCGTCCGTTCACTCACCTCCATCTCCCCCGGAACCGCGCGTACGGTCGTCGAGGGTCTGGGGTCGTCCGGCGTCGTCCGGCGTGACGGCGTTCTCGAAGACGTGCCGCCCGCGTGGAAGACGCGACACGTCGACTTCGGTGACGGGCGCGGCAACGTTGAGGCGACGAGCATGCCTCTCGGGGACGTTACGACCGCGTACAGGTCGACGGGTGCAGAAAACATAGAGTGCTACGTCGCCCTTCCTCGTCCCGCGCGTCTCCTCGCGCGGACATCGCATTACACCGCGTCTCTTCTGCGGACGAAGCCCGTCCAGAGCCTTCTGAAGACGGTTGCGGACAGCCTCGCCGAGGGACCCGACGAGGAGGAGCGCGCCACGGCGAGCGGCTACGCGTGGGCGGAGGTACGTGGCGAGGAAGACAGGCGCGCCGCGTGTCTACGTACACCTGAACCCTACGAACTCACAGCCCGGACAGCGACGGAGGCGTTGAGACGTGTCGATGACGCGGACGCGGGATACCAGACGCCCGCGACGGCTTTCGGTGCAGGCTTCGTACAGGGGTTCGACGGCGTGGAGATGGAGTACACCGAGTAGTTAGCTCAGACGTTCGACGACCTCCTCGACGCGTTCGACCGACGTACCCGTGTAGCCGTCGGGGTCGAGTAGGGTTTCGAGTTCGTCCTCGTCTATCCATCCGTTTATCTCGTCGTCCCGCATCAGAGACTCCTTCATCGTCAGACCCTCGTCGTGCGCCCTCATCGCGGCGCGTCGTACAGCCTCGTGCCCTTTCTGGCGTCCGTAGCCGCGCCGTGCAAGCTCCATCATAACAGCCTCCGCCATGTTTACGCCGTCGAGGGCTTCGAGGTTCTCACGTATCTCGTCGTCGTGGAATCCGAGATCCTCGACCACGTTCGTCGTCCGTTTTACGCAGTGGTCGGTGAGTACGGAGGTTTCGGCGAAGACGACGCGTTCCGCCGACGAGTTGGTGAGGTCGCGCTCCTCCCACAGAACGTTGTTCTGCATCTGTGTCTCGGTGAAGCCACGCACGACGCGTGCGAGACCGCAGACGTTCTCGCTCTTGACCGGGTTACGTTTGTGGGGCATCGTGCTACTCCCGACCTGTTCGTCGCCGAACCCCTCCTCGACCTCCGCGACCTCCGTACGTTGCATGTTACGTACGTTGGTGCATATCTTGTCGAGGGTCGTGACGACGTTGGCGAGCCACGAGACGTACTCGGCGTGCCTGTCGCGCGCGATTACCTGCGTCGATATCTCCTCCTCGGTCAGGTTGAGTTCGTCCATCGTACGGCGTGAGATCTCGCGCGCATCATCCCCGAACGACGCCTGTGTACCGACCGCACCCGACATCTGTCCCACCTCAACGCGTTCGCGTACACCGTCGAGGCGGTTGAGATGGCGGTCGACCTCCGAAGCCCAGACTGCGAAACGGTGTCCCCATGTCGTCGGAACGCCGACCTGTCCGTGCGTCCGACCCGCGCAGACCGTCCGTTTGTGCTCGTCCGCCTTCTCTACGAGAGCGTCAAGGAGTTCGTCGAGACCTTCCTCAAGTATGTCGCACGACTCGCGCAGACGCAGACCGTCCGCCGTGTCTATGATGTCGTTCGACGTCGCACCGAGATGTATGTACTCGCCCGCGCCTGTCGCGTCGTCGCAGTTCTCCTCGACGGCGCGTACGACAGCCATCACGTCGTGGTGTATCTCAGCCTCTATCTCCTTGACGCGTTCGAGCGTCACGTCATTGGAGGCGTCGGCTATCTCGTCGGCGACGCCTTCGGGTACGTCGCCCGTCGCCTCCTCGGCGCGTGCGAGCGCCACCTCCACGTCGAGCATACGCCGGAGCTTGTTCTCCTCCGACCAGACCTGTCGCATCTCATCGGTTCCGTAACGGTAGTCGATAGGGTGTACAGCCATGGTTCACGTCGTCGGGGACGCGTCAAATGGGTTGCGGATGCCCGCGTCGACGCGGTCGATTTATGAGGATGGCGCACCAACCCGTGTACGATGAACTTCGACTACTCGGGCTCGCGCACAGACGTAATGTTCGGACGCGGAAGACGCGACGAAGCCGGCGAACTCACCGCACGGTACGGCGACGAGGCGCTCGTCGTCACGACGCGTAACGCGATGCAGGACGCCGGCTTCCTTGACGACGTACTCACCTCGCTCGAAGGCGCGGGTGTGAACGCCACCGTCTTCGAGGACGTTCAGCCCAACCCGACGGTCGAAAACGTGGTCGACGCCGCCGACGCAGGCGGTGACGCGGATGCCGTCGTAGCCCTCGGAGGCGGAAGCCCTATGGACGTTTCGAAGGCGACGGCGATCTCGCTGGCGACTTTCGACGGAACCCCGACAGCCGAAGGGATCTGGGGCTATGTTTCGGGCGAAAGGTCTATGCAAGACGCCCTCCCCGTCGTCGCAGTACCGTCGACGAGCGGTACGGGTAGCCACGTCGACCCTTGGTCTGTCGTGACGTACACGGAGGAGAACGCGAAGGTCGGCTTCGGGGGCGACGTTCTCGTTCCGCGCGCCGCGGTCGTCGACCCCGAGATCGCCGACGAGATGCCGGCGTCGCTCACGGCGCGCACGGGGTTCGACGCCTTCTGCCATCTAAACGAGTCGTACGTCGCCAAGGGTGCGGATGCACTCACCGACGCGCACGCCCTCCGCGGTATGGATCTCGTCAACCGTCACCTGCGCAGATCCGTCGAGGGTTCGTCGGGGTCGCGCGACGCGATGGCGGTTGCCGACACACTCGCGGGGTTCTGTGAGACGACCAGCGGCGTTGTCGCTACCCATGCGGTCGCGCATTCGATAAGCGCGTTCGGGCACGACGTTGCGCACGGTGACGCCCTTGCATCCGTCGCCTCCGAGGTCGCGCGTTACAACGTCGAGAACGGCGACGACGAAACCAAACGCAGGTACGGCGAGATAGCCGAGACGCTCGGCGCGCCTATCGCCGACCGCAAGTTGGACGCCCATCTCGTCGTCGACGCCGTGGACGAACTCGTCGCAGACCTCGGTCTCCAAGCCTCGGTCGGTGAACTCGTCGACGCCTCGCCCCAGACGCTCGCCGAGAACGCAGTGACGTACATGGGTACGGCGCTCCGAAACAACCCGATCGAGGTCGACGAGGAGGACGTGGCGGATATAATCGAGAACGCCTACTGACCGTAGCCACCTACGGCGAACTCGATACCGAGGGCTTCGAGGCTGACACGGACGGGTTCGGCGTCGAAGGCGATGAAAAGGAGTACGGCGACGATGAAGCCGGGATAGATCAGCTTGGCGGCTCTGTGCATCCTCTCAGGCTCCGGATCCCGTAGTGCGTAGACGAGCAGGGCGACGATGTAGACGACGATAACCTCGAAGTAGACGCCCAGTTCGGGCGCGAAGACGAAGTAGCTGAGAACAACCACGACGAGCGCAGACACGACACACGTTCTCCTGCCGTACCGTGTAGCCACCGTGTCGAGACCTGCTTCCTTGTCGGGTGCGTAGTCTACCGCGGCGTAGTAGGCGTGCGCCGCGGCGATACCGAGAGTGAGTACAACGACCTTGGCGTACGTCCATAGCGCCACCTCAGCCGGATCCGCGAAGGTGGTCACGCCGAGGAGGAAGGCGAGCGCCACGGCGATAACGCCGTTCGAAAGGCTGTCGAGCGGAGGGCGCTCCTTGAGACGTAGAGGCGGCGCGGAGTAGACGTACCCGACGAACAGCATCGCGCCCGCGAAGACGGTGTTTTGGACGCCGAAAGGGAGCGACGCCGCTAAGACGACACCTGCGGCGACCGCGAGGTAGAGACGGAGAGTCGAGACGTCGTCGAACCTGTCGTCGACCGTCTCGCCCTCCTTACGCAGGTCGTCGAGTGCGTCCGCCTCTGTGTCGTATATGTCGTTGACGCCGTTTATAAAAAGCGTAAGGGGGAAGCTAAGCGACACCGCCTGTACAGCAACGGGCAACGTGATCTCGGAGCCGAGTATAACGAACGCCGAGACGTAGAAGTAGACGGGGACGAAGTAGAACTGCGGGCGGCTCGTTTCGACGAGAAGACGTAGCCTGCGCGCGTACTTCCCCATTATCCCTCGCTAAGTCGTGTCCTCAAGCTTCTCCTCAGGTACGAGTGCGAGGAACTCGTCCTCCCCCTCCGTACCCCCCGGACGTATCGTGTAGTCGACCTTACGTGGCTCACCCTCTATCTCGTCGGCGACACGTCGGAGAACCTTGGAGACGTGTCTGTCGGCGACGGGACGCGCGACCTGTATCAGCCTCTCGGTCGGTAGGAAGCTCAACGGGTTGACCTTGGTCGCGCCCTTGGGGTCGTACATGATTTCGAGCCTTACCTCCGTCTCCTCGTCGCTCACCTTCTCGAACTCCCATCTTCCGTGTATGTCAACGTCCTTGGTCACCTTCCACTCTATGTACTTGTTCTCCTCGTAGTCGACGAGCTTCGACCGTGTCGTGTAACGTATCACCCACCATCGGAAGTCCATCTCCCACTCCGGATAGTCGCCGTTCCCGACGACACGTATGTCGTCGACGTACTCGCTGTACTTGACGTAGTTCTCGAAGTCCATGAAGAAGTCGTAGATATCGCCAACCGGAGCGTACGACGTGCCCTCGATGATGGCTCTCTTCATCGTTCTTCGATACGTCTTTCGCATAAAAAAACCCGCCGAAACCCTCGTGTCGCGTTCGGTTTCCTGAGGATTAAAGACGAAGCGCGCGTTGTACCGCGTAATGGGTCTCGAAGGAAAGACGGTCGCCGTGGGCGTCACGGGTAGTATCGCCGCCGTCGAATGCGTCAAGATTATACACGAACTCCGGCGGCGCGGCGCGGAGGTACACGCAGTTACGACAGACGCGGCGCGCAGTATCGTACACGAATGGGCGCTTGAGTTCGCGTCGGGAAACGACGTGGTGACGCGTATCACGGGCGACGTCGAACACGTCCGTTTCTGCGGCGGTGTCGAAAGCGAGTTCGAGGAGTTCCGTTCGGGCGCGGAGGCGGATCTGTTCCTCATCGCTCCCGCGACGGCGAACACCGTGGGAAAGATAGCGTCGGGTATCGACGACACGCCCGTCACGACGTTCGCAACGACGGCTCTCGGTAGCGGCGTACCTGTCGCTCTCGCGCCCGCGATGCACGAGCCTATGTACGACCATCCGGGTGTGGCTGAGAACCTCCGGAAGCTCCGCGACTGGGACGTCAACCTCATACCCCCCAAGATAGAGGAGGACAAGGCGAAGTTGGCGGGAAAGGAGGATATCGCCACGGAGTGCGAACGTATGCTCTCCGAAGGTCCTCTCGCGGGTAAACGCGTCGTCGTAACGAGCGGACGTACCGAGGAGGCGGTCGACCCCGTGCGCGTCCTCACGACGCGGTCGTCGGGGAAGACTGGGCGCGCGATAGCCAAGGAGGCGTACGTACGCGGCGCGGACGTGACGATCGTACACAACCACGACGGCGAGGTGCGTTACGCCGACGAGAGACGCGTCGAAAGCGCGGGTGATATGATAGACGCCGCGCTCGACGAGGTACGCGACGGTTGCGACATCTTCGTCTCCGCCGCGGCGATAAGCGACTACACCGTCGACGCCGCCGACGCGAAGATAGAGAGCGGTCAGGATCTCGTTCTTGAGATGGAGAAGGTACCTAAGCTCATCGACAAGGTACGCGAAGAAGTTCCTGACGCGTTCATCATTGGCTTCAAGGCTGAGACAGATCTTGACCGTGACACGCTCGCCGAGGAGGCGCGCACCGTCATGGAACGCGCGGGTCTCGATCTCATCGTCGCAAACGACGCGTCGGTGATGGGCGACGACGAGACGACCGTCGAGATACTAACCGACGAAGAGGGCGAGACGGCGGAGGGCGACAAACGCGATGTCGCGGGACGTATACTTGACGCCGTTGAACAGCGTCTGTAACACGGATACCGTCGCCGGACACAATCCTTTTGCGCACCGTCCGCGTTCGTCGCGTATGGAACGTCTGAAGCGGTCGTTGCTCGAAGCGCCTATCGTACGCAAGGAGAAGGACGGTGAGGTATACGAGTACTTCGTTCATCCTATCACCGACGGCGTACCGCCTCTCGACCCCGCCGTGATGCGCGAGGTTGTCGTCGGCGTCGTACGTTGCGCCGACGTTGAACGGGTAGACAAGATAGTCGCACCCGAAGCCATGGGCGTACATATAGGGACCGCCGTCTCACTCGCCGTCGATGTACCTCTCGTCGTCGTCCGTAAACGTGAGTACGGATTCGACGGCGAGGTTTCGCTCGCGCAGGAGACGGGTTACTCGGAGGGTGAGATGTTCCTAAACGCCGTTGAGGACGGTGACCGCGTCCTCCTCGTCGACGACGTACTATCGACGGGCGGCACGTTGACCGCCGTACATGCGGCGCTTGAATCCGCGGGTGCGGAGGTCGTCGATACGGTCGTTGTTATAGAGAAGGGCGAGCCACCCGAACTCGGCTTCGATGTTGAATCTCTGGTGCGCGCCGACGTAGAGGACGGCGAGGTCGTCGTCGGTTAGCCCCCGACGGTGTGGCTTGACAGACCTATCTCGGTATCCGAGTATATACGGCTGATCCTAACCGTATCGTTCCTACCTATCGCCTCACACGGGTCGCCGTGGCACGAGAGACGTAGTGCTTCGCCGGCGTCCCATGAGCCTGTCCCTTCCGCGACTTCCTCGTAGCCGGTTCCGTTCCATGTCTTGGCTGTCTCACCCCCGACCTTGACCGAGAGGTTCGCGTACCTTATCGAACCACCGAAGACGAGCCTGACCTTGACAGCCGTACCGTTCGACACGCCGTCGTTCGCGTATGTCGCTGTTTCGTGTGAGTACCTGAACCCCGTACTCGGTACCGCCTTCTCGGCTTCGTCGAGCTTCCCCGTGTACTCCACAAGCTGTAACGTAGCCGTCGCTACCACGAACAGCATCAATCCCACGAGCAACATCTGGCTCTTCCCCCTGAAAACCCAGCTCCACATCTTTCGTGTCCCCTGTGGCGTAGAAAGACGGTTCCGTCTTAACTCATTCGTTGTTGAGGAAACGCGTCAACGCCTCCGCCGCACCCCGCACCTCTTCCACGCCGACGTACTCGCGCTCCGAATGGGCGATGGGAGTCCCGTCTCCCTCCTGTATACCACCGGGACCGAAGACGACGACGGGCGCGTGACGGGCGAGGTAAGACGCCTCCGTCGCCGCACCGAAAGGTCGGACGCACGTCCCGCCGACGGCTTCCTCGACCGCCGAACGGAAACGTCGGACATGACCGTTGCCCTCGTCGGTACGGAACGCTTCGAGAAACGGCGTCGGACGGTCTGCGAGACGTACGTCGTAGCCGCAGTCGATACCGTCGAGGCTTTCCTCGACGAGAGACACGAAACCCTCGGCTGTCTCCGGGGGAACCGGACGTCGGTCGATTCTGAGGGTCGCATTCTCAGGCACGCGGTTCGGTGTCTCGCCGCCTTCGATACGCGTCACGGTGAGACGCGACCCGCCGAGGAGTTCGTCGTACGACGGTTCGATGGATTCGAGCCTACCTACCGCCTCCGCGGCGCACGAGACGGCGTTAGTACCCCCGTCACCCGCGGCGTGGGCGCTCTCGCCGTGGAGTTCGACCGTCGCCTCAAAACGACCTTTCGCCGCCGTGCAGACATCGAGGGACGTGGGTTCACCGACGACCGCGAAGTCGAAGCCTCCGCCTTCGGCGTTCAGATAGTCGTGTAGACCGCGTGACAACGTCTCCTCATCGGGGGAGACGACGAGACGCACCGTACGCGCGTCGACCGCGTCGAAACGTTCGTACGCAGAGACCATCGCTGAGAGGGGTCCCTTGGCGTCGCACGAACCACGTCCGCGTACCACGTCGCCGTCGCGTCCGTACGCGATGTGTGGCGCGACGGTGTCCATATGGCTGTTCAGGACGACCGTCTCGTCTCCCTCGCCTTTTTCGGCTACCACGCACCCCGACGGATGTTCACGCGTCCCCGACACGTTTTCGAGAAGGTAGTCACGCATCTCTTCGGTAGATTCGTGGCTCCGTATACGAACCGTGTCGTCCAAGAACTCGACGGGGTCGGTGGTGTTCACGTACGAAACGCGTGCGCGTCCGTACTCAAACTTTCGCCATACCTCCGCCTCGGTTCGAAACTTACTAACCGGGGCGTTCACAAGGTGCTGAGGGCAATCATCATGAGGTGTACACAGTGGGCGTGACCATCGTAGGCGCTCAGCTTGGCGACGAAGGTAAGGGCAAGATAACCGATATCTACAGCGAGTCCGCGGACGTTATCGTGCGTTTTCAGGGAGGTAACAACGCGGGACATACGGTCGTGGCGGACGGCGAGGAGTTCAAGCTACACCACGTTCCGAGCGGCGTCGTGCGCGGAAAGACCGCCGTGATAGCCAACGGATGTGTCGTCGATCCCGGCGTGTTGCTCGAAGAGACCGACAAGCTACGTGAACGCGGCGTCGAACCCGACCTGCGCGTCTCGGAGCGCGCGCACGTCATCATGCCGTACCACCGTGTCATCGACGGCGTGGAGGAGGACGCCAAGGGCGACATGGCGGCGGGTACGACGGGACGCGGCATAGGACCCACGTACGAGGACAAGGTTGGCAGACGTGGCGTCCGCGTTCTCGACCTGCTCAAACCCGACGCACTGCGCGAGAAGCTCGAATACGTCGTACCTACGAAACGCGCTCTCGTCGAAGAGGTCTTCGGTATCGACACCGACGAGAACGGATACGCCGACGCGTTCGATGTCGATGAGATACACGACGAGTACGTCGCCTACGGCGAACGTCTCCGCGGCTCTGTCTTAGACGCGAGCGGGTACATAAACGACCGTATGGACGCCGGCGACGACGTTCTGTTCGAGGGCGCGCAGGGAACGTCGCTCGACATCGACCACGGAATCTACCCGTACCTGACATCCTCGAACACGACGGTCGGCGGTGCTTCGACGGGAACCGGCGTCGGTGCTACGCGTCTCCGCGAAACCGTCGGTATCATGAAGGCTTACCTCTCACGCGTCGGGACGGGACCCCTTCCGACAGAACTTGAAGACGACGTAGGCGACCATCTCGTGGAGGTCGGCGAGGAGTACGGCACGACGACCGGCAGACGGCGACGTGTCGGCTGGTTCGATCTTCCGATGGTGCGCCACGCCGCGCGCGTCAACGGCTTCACCGGCGGCGTGCTGACGAGCATCGACGTACTCGAAGGACTCGACCCCGTCCGCGTCTGCGAGGCGTACGAACTCGACGGCGAGGAACTCCAAAAGATGCCCGCCGACATGGACGACTGGGAACGTTGCGAACCCGTCTACCGTGACTTCGACGGATGGGACGGTGTCGACTGGGACTCCGTCGAGGGCTACGACGACATACCTGCCGAGGCGCGCGACTACGTCGAGTACCTCGAAGACGAGGTTGGCGCTCAGTTCTACGCCGTCAGCGTCGGTCCCGCGAGAGAGCAAACTATAATCCGCGAGAACCCGTTTGGTGAAGTATGAAGAAAGATCTGATGGAACTCCTGTGTTGCCCCGTCTGTAAGGGCGAACTCGAACTCGACGCGACGCGTGAGGAGGACGGCGAGGTCGTCGAGGGTACGCTCTACTGCGAAGACTGCGACGAGACGTACGCCGTAGACGACGGTATACCCGACCTGCTCCCGCCTGAGGCGCGTTAGCCTCCCGTCTCAGTCGTCGCCGCGCGCCTCTTCGAACATAGAGAGCGCCTCCTCGCGTCTCTCCGAATGGTCGACGATAGGTGCCGGGTACCCCGGAGCGGCTTCGTCACGTTCCTCATCCCCCAGTTCGTGCCACGTGTGTATGCTGTCGGCGGGCACGTCGCGGAGTTCGGGTACGTACCTCTTGATATACTCACCGTCCGGGTCGTACCTCTCTCCCTGCGTCATGGGGTTGAATATACGGAAGTAGGGCTGTGCGTCCGTACCTGTCGAAGCCGCCCACTGCCATCCGCCGTTGTCGTTCGCCGTATCGTGGTCGACGAGCTTTTCGCGGAACCAGCCGTACCCCACGCGCCAGTCGACGAGGAGATCCTTCGTAAGGAACGACGCGACGACCATACGTATACGGTTGTGAACGTAGCCCTCGTCGAGTAGCTGTCGCATCCCTGCGTCAACTATAGGGTAGCCCGTCTCGCCCTGCTTCCACGCGCGTATCTCGTCTTCGTCGTTCCTCCAGTCTATACGGTTCTCGTACGTCTTGTAGTTCTCCGTCACGACCGACGGGTTGTGGTACAGAACCTGTGTGTAGAACTCTCGCCACGCCAACTGCGCCTGAAACTCCTCCACGCTCTCGCGCTCTTCGTCGTCCTCCGCATCTTCCTTCGCGCTCTGCGTCTTCTCCCACACCTCGCGCACGCCGACAGTACCGAACTTGAGATGGGGCGACAGGCGCGACGTACACCCGCGAGCGGGATAGTCGCGCGCCTCGTCGTAGACGTAGACACCGTCGGACAGGAAGCCGTTGAGGAGTTCACGCGCCGTCCCCGTGCCCCCCTCCGGAGCGTCGGGTTCGGGGCTGTCGAAGCCGAGTTCGTCGACCGTCGGTATCCCCCCTACGGCGGGGTTGCGTACCTCGTCGGGCTTGTCGCGCGGTTCGTCCTTCTCGCGCTCCTCCCACTTGCGGTGGTAGTAGGTGAAGACCGAGTAAGGGTCGCCCGCGTTGGTGAATATCTCGTCGGGTTCATGTAGAACCCCGTCGGCGAACGTCCGTGTCCCGACATCCGAGTTACGGAGCGCTTCGCCCACCTCGTCGTCGCGTTCGCGCGCGAGGGGCGAGTAGTCGCGGTTCCAGACGACCGTATCGGCACCGTGCTCGTCGGCGAGGCGCCGTAGAACCTCCCGTGGATCGCCGCGTTCGACGACGAGATCCCCTCCGAGCGCGCGGTAGTCCTCGCGGAGCGACCGTAACGCGTCGAGGAGAAAGGAGACACGAACCGGCGACGCGTGTTCGAGCACACCGTCGTCGAGGATGAAGACAGGCAGAGGCTCTGAGGCACGCGACAGCGCTGTGTTGTCCGCAACCCTCAGGTCGCGTCTGTGCCAGTGTATATCCATGTACCAAACACGGAACCCAACAACATGAAGCTTAATACGGATCCCGACGAAACGGGATAAACAGTGACAAGACTCCTCGTCAACCTCGACGAAGAAGGCGTCCGTCCCGTGTCGTCCGTCCTGCGCACCACCGATAGCTTCGAGGTCAAGATCGTCAACGACGGATCGCCCAAACATGTCCATCTCTCGGTAAAGGGCGACGCCGAGAGGTACGTGTCGGCGGAGGCGAACAACGTCTACGTCGAGGACGACGAGACCGTCGAGGTCGTCGTCGGACCGACACCCGGTAAGGTAGACGGCGAACTCGAAGTAACGTCGGACTACGGCTCCGACACAGCGACCGTCGAACTCACCGTCGGCGACGAAAGCGACGAGGAAACCGAGGGGAGCGTCGACATCGACGAGTCGCTGTCACAGCCTATGAAGCCCGACGCCGGCGACGATGAGATACCCCGCGTCGACGTTGCGGTGGTTCTGGTGCTCGGACTCGCCGCGCTCCTCTCGCTCGTCTTCTCGTTCGTCTTCGAGGGGTTTCAGGTGGTCGGCGTCGTCGTAGCCGCCTTCGCCGTCCTCGGCGCGGGCTTCGTCTGGTTCCTCAGCCGGTACTCCGACGGTCTGAGACCGAAAGACTAAGGTGCGCTTCGTCGGTATTCCGACCGAGGGACGGTAGGGTAGCTTGGGTATCCTTGTGCCTTCGGATGGCACAGACCGTGGTTCAAATCCGCGCCGTCCCAAAATCGTAGATTTTGGGGCAGACGAGAAATCTCCGATTTCTCGTATACGTCCCAAAATCGTAGATCTTTGTGTGCTCGCAAATCTTCGATTTGCGAACGTCCCATGAAGGAGCGAGCTTTTACGAGCGACTGAATGGGCAAGCGGTTTGAACTCGTGAGTGAAGTGAGCACAGCGAACGGAACGACCAAAGTTCAAATCCGCGCCGTCCCACTCCAATCTGAGTGGGCACGATAGAGTTGTCGAGCGAATCTCGACAGCCCGCAAATCTCCGATTCTCGAATCTGTGTTCGTACGTCTCACGACGCTTCGTTTCTCCGCAACCTACTACTAACGCGCCCGTCTACAACGAACATGGTGAGTTTCACACCCGATGCCTACGATGAGGTTATCGACCACGCACGCGAAGGGAAGCCGTACGAGATATGCGGCGTACTCGGCGGTAGACACGACGGCGACGAGGCGCGCGTCGAGTTCGTGCGGCGCGTTGAGAACGTGAGCGAGACGCCGCGCGTCAACTACCTGATGGAGCCGGAGGATCAGCTCGCCGCCATAGACGACGTTGAGGAGCGCGGCGATGTCGTCGGCTTCTACCATTCGCATCCTGAAGGACCCCGACAGCCGAGCGAGACGGACGCCGACCGCGCGAACTGGCCCCGACACTCTTACGTCATCGTCTCACTCGGACGCGACGAGCCTTTCGTGGGTTCGTGGAGATGGACGGGTGAGGCGTTCGATGACGAAGAGGTCGTCGTCGATTCCGATTGATTTTTGCGTCTCAGACGCCTATACCGGACATGCCTACGGTACGTATACCGGCTGTCCTGAGCGAAACCGGCGGTTCGAGAAACGTAGAAGTCGACGGCGACACCGTACTCGCCGCGGTTCACGCGTACACCGAGGAGTACGGTTCGGAGCTTGAGGACAACGTCTTGGGGAACGGCGAGGTCAAGGAGTACATCAACGTCTACGTCAACGGAAAGGACGTACGTGACATCGACGGTGTAGACACACAGGTCGGTGACGGCGACGAGATACGTATCATACCCGCGGCGAGCGGCGGTTAACGTCCGCGCGCGTTCCTGAGCGACGCTTCGACGTGCTTCCTTGCGTTCTCGTACACCGACGGACCGTGTCCCGTATGTAGCTCGTCTATACCGTCGGCGTTTTCGAGAACCTTCTCGGTACTACCGACGAGCGTCGCGCGGTCGCCTTCGTCGAGGTCGGTACGTCCGAAAGAGCCGCCGGCGAAGACGAGGTCGCCCGCGAAAAGAACGCCCGTTTCGGGCGAGTAGAGACAGATATGGTCGCCCTTGTGACCCGGTGTATGCCAGACGGTGAACCCCGCGCCGCCCATCTCGAACGTATCGCCCTCGGCGAGGGGGTTGTCGACGTAACGCGACGACGCATCGTATCCCCACGTCCCGACACCGAAGCCGTCACGTACCTCGTCGAGTATACCGACGTGGTCGCCGTGTGTATGCGTCAGAACGACGGTGTCTATACCACCACGGTCACGTAGACGTTCGAGAACGGTGTCGTCACTACCTACGTCGACGAGTACCGACCGCCCTTCGACGTCGGGTTCGACGAGGAAAGCGTTCGACGTGAACTCGGTGGAGCCTTCGGCGAGGTTCGTTACGCGCATAGGTCGACTATGTGACGACGCCTAAAGACCATGCCCCTTCCGTCGCGCTTTTGCTCCCTCGAAGGCTAACCTACACGTGTTCCGTCCGACAGACGACGACTGCGCCGACTGCGGGAACAAAGCCTTCGCGGTGACAGACGCCCTCTCTGCCGACGGTTCTCCCTTACCCGCCTGCTTCGCGTGCTACGTCGACCGCCTCGACCGTGTCCGCGTATCCGGCGTCGTCGACGTACGTACAGAGGACGGGACGGGAAGCTTCGTCGTCGGCGGTTCGTCGGTCGAAGAGACGGACGAACTGGCGGGATCGGTCGCCGGGGAACTCGGCTCCGGCGGTGTACGTGTCTCCGTCACGGATGTATCGCCTCTTACGGAAGCACGCGACCTTATCGGTGACTACCACGCCCGCGAACTCGCACGCGCCGAACGTTCGGAGAGCCGTCACGTCTACGCCGGGACGGGTCGGCGTGGGACTGTTATCGACACGGAGACAAGGACGGACGGCCGTATACGCGGTGCTGTCAGCGAAGCGCTCGCGCGCCACGTCGTCGAGGCGAACCGTATACGGAAACGCGCCGACGTTGACGACCGTGTGACAGAAGAGTTTCCGACGCTCGCCGAACACCGCGCCACACGTAGGCTCCGTATCGAGGAACGCGTCTGGGATATGGCGAAGGAGCGCGGTGTTTCGGAGGCGAGCGAGCGCGCCGCCGACAGCCGAGAGGAAGGACGTGGATTTGAGGACTACTTCCGCGACTGGTGCGACGACCGCAACATCAACGTTCGACGGGGAAAGCCGGCAATCGTACGTCTCTACCCCGGCGTCGCGGACGAGATCGCGCGTAAGACCGACGGTCTTGCCGGCGTCCCCGACTTCCTCGTACGCGGCGACGGTCAACGCTCGTTCGGCGGTGAATGGCGACCCGACGCCGACGTCTTCGTGGAGGTAAAACGCGCGTCGAGCAACCTGTCGCGCGACCAACAGAGAGTCGTCGCACATCTCAAGTCACACGGATTCGGCGTCTACGTTCTCCGCGGCGAACCTGACGACATTGTCTTCGACAGGAGGTGAACGGTACTGTTTTGACGCGTCCGTTCCACCCACGAACATGGAACACGACTACGAGGAACTCGGTCTGAAGGCTGGTCTGGAGATACACCAGCAGTTGGATACCGAGACGAAGCTTTTCTGCGACTGTCCGACGACGGTACGCGACGAGGAAGAGTCGACGCATGCGTTCCGCCGTTACCTACATCCGACACGGAGCGAACTCGGTGAGGTCGACGAGGCGGCGCTCGAAGAGAGCCGTGTCGACCGTAAGTTCACGTACAAGGCGTACGGCACTACCTGCCTCGTAGAGGAGGACGAGGAGCCGCCGCGTCCGATGAACCGCGACGCCGTCTCCGTCGCCCTTGAAGCCGCCGAGACGTTCGGTATGGGGCGTGTCGATCACGCACACGTCATGCGCAAGATCGTTATAGACGGCTCCAACACGACGGGCTTTCAGCGCACCGCGTTACTCGCTCACGACGGCGTCGTAGAGACGAGCGAAGGTGACGTACGTATCGACGCTCTCGCGCTCGAAGAGGAGTCGGCGAGACGCCTCGGCGAGACCGACGAAGGACCTGTCTTCTCCCTCGACCGTCTCGGCGTCCCTCTTGTCGAAATCGGTACAGCGCCCGACATACGGACGCCCGAACAGGCGCAGGAGACGGCGGAACGTATAGGTATGGTACTACGTTCGACCGGAAAGGTAAAGCGCGGTCTCGGCACCGTGCGTCAGGATCTCAACGTCTCGATCGAGGAAGGCGCACGTATAGAGATGAAAGGCGTGCAGGATCTGAGCGCCATAGGTGAGATGGTCGAGAACGAGGCACGTCGCCAGTATGAACTCGTCGAGATAGCCGACGAGCTAAACGAACGCGGGGCGTCCGTCTGCGGTACGTACGATGTCACCGAGGTCTTTGAGGAAACCGGATCGGGCGTTATAGACGGAGCGGTCTCCGACGGCGGTTCGGTCGTCGCCGTCGTTCTCGAAGGCTTCGACGGTCTCGTGGGACGTGAGATACAGCCCGACCGCAGACTCGGAACCGAACTCTCCGACCGCGCAAAGAAACGCGGCGCTGGCGGTGTCTTCCATACCGACGAACTCCCCGCTTACGGCGTCTCCGAAGACGAGGTGGAGGCGTTACGCGACGCTGTCGACGCCGGATCCGGCGACGCCGTGGCGATCGTAGCCGACGAAGACGCGACGGCGTGGAACGCTGTCGAGGCGGTCGCAGAACGCGCCGAACAGGCGCTCGAAGGCGTGCCCGAGGAGACGCGTGACGCGAACGAGGACGGCACCTCGTCGTACCTCCGTCCTCTGCCCGGCGCGGCGCGTATGTACCCCGAAACCGATGTCTACCCCGTCGCGCTCGACGGCTTCGAAGTCTCACCGCCCGAACTACTCGACGAACGCGCCGAGAGGTACGCCGAGAAGCACGGCTTGGACGAAGACCTCGCCGAACGTGTCGCGTACGGCGCGCGTATGCCCGTCTACGAGAAAGCCGTCGAAAGCGGATACGAACCCTCGCTCGTCGCCTCGACGGTCGAAGAAACCCTCGTTGACCTACGTCGTGACGGCGTCCCCGTCGAGGAAATCGAAGACGAAGAGCTACTCGAAACCTTCGCGCTCGTCGATGAGGACGAGGTGGCGAAGGAAGGCGTCCCCGAACTCCTACGTGGCGTCGCAGAGGGCGGTGAACCCGACGACGTTGCGGACGAACTCGGTCTCGACAGCGCCGCGCGCGAAGAGGTTGAGGAGGTCGTCGACGGGATACTTGACGAACGCGCCGACTACGTCGAGAACGAGGGCATGGGGGCGATGGGCGGTCTCATGGGGGCTGTCATGGAGGAGATGCGCGGAAAGGCTGACGGCGAACTCGTCTCCGACGTACTGCGTGAGAAGCTTCAGGAACGCGTCTCCTGAGCCTCGACGTAGATACTGTCGGCTTCGGGTAACGTATCCTTCACGGCTTTCTCGACACTGTCCGTCGCCTGCTTCAGTTCTTCCGTCGCCATACCCGCTTCAAACTCAGCCTCGACGGCGACGAGAACGCTGTCGGGTCCCATATGGAGCGTCCGCAGGTCGACCACCGAGACGACACCGTCGGTCGTTTCGACACCGTCGATAAGCTCACGCCTTTCGCCCTTGGTGACGCCCTCCCCGACTATCAGACCACGGTTCTCCCATGCGAGGGCGAGCGCGAACCCCATGAGAAGAACACCTATGAGAACGCTCCCTATAGCGTCGTAGACGTTGTTTCCCGTCAGGTCGGTAAGACCGATGCCCGCGAAGGCGACTATGATACCCGCGAGGGCGACGGCGTCTTCGGTGAGCGCGGTTATGAGGGGCGCGTCCTTCGACTTCCTGAACGCCTCCACGATCGAACCGAAGCCTTTCTCGGTCATCTCGCGTCTGACACCCGCGTACGCGTTCTTGAGCGCCCACGCCTCGAACGCGAAGGCGGCGGAGAGAACGACGTAGTTTACCGTGAAGTTTGTACCGGCGCTCTCCACGCCGAACTTGTGGTATCCGTGCCGGAGCGACGCGTACCCCGCAACCCCGAACAGTATGACCGAGACGACGAAAGCGAAGAAGTACTGCTCCTTTCCGCGCCCGAACGGATGTTCACGCGACGCGCCGTTGCTACCGAGACGCATACCGAGGAGCAGAAGAACCTGATTACCCGTGTCGCTCACCGAGTGGTACGCCTCACTCAGCATGCTTGAACTCCCCGTTATGCTCCACGCCGCGAACTTGGCGATGGCTATAAGGAAGTTGGCGATAAGAGCGGCGACTACGACGCGTTTGGTTGATGCCACACGACCAAACCGTACCCATAACCCAAAATACTTTTCCAAACCGCCGACCCTTTGCGCGTATGTCAGCCTTAGAGACCGTAGCCGTCGCCTTCTGGTTGATGTTGCCTGCCTACATACCCAACAACACCGCCGTCGTGTTCGGCGGCGGACGCCCCGTCGATATGGGGCGTGAATGGAACGGCACGCGTGTACTCGGCGACGGTAAGACGTGGCGCGGGAGCGCGTCGGGCGTGGTAGCCGGCTTCGTGCTTGCACTCTTCCTAAACGAGGCGCTCGCGCGCGGCTACGTACCCGAGTTCCTACCGACGTTCGCCCCTCTCGCCGCCCTCGGACTCGCCCTCGGCGCTATACTCGGCGACATGGGGGCGAGCTTTCTGAAACGCCGTACCGGACGCGAACGCGGTGCACCTTTCCCCGGCGTCGATCAGCTTGACTTCGTCGTCGGTGCGTTCGCCGTCACCGTACCGCTCGCCCCCGGCTGGTTCTTCGACAGCTTCACACCGGGCGTCCTCGCCGTCGTTCTCGTTATCACGCCCGTTCTCCACGTCTCCACGAACTTTATTGCGTACAAACTCGGACTCAAGGACGAGCCATGGTAACCGAGAAACAGGTCGCGGACGCGCTACGTGACGCCGACGCCGTCCTCCGCGGCGAGTTCGAGCTTTCGAGCGGACGTACGAGCGACTACTACGTCGACAAGTACGTCTTTGAGACACAGCCCGACGCTCTGCGCGTTGTTGGGAGCGCCATAGCCGAGAAGGTGACCGAGACGGACGCCGACCGTATCGGTGCTGTCGCGCTCGGCGGCGTACCTCTCGCCGCCGTCGCCTCCGCCGAATCGGGTGTTCCGTACGTCATCGCACGCAAGGAGGAGAAGGGGTACGGCACGGCAAACGCCGTCGAGGGCGAACTCGAAGAAGGCGACCGCGTCGTAGTCGTAGAGGACATCGTTACGACGGGCGCGAGCGCCGTCGAGGCGGTCGAGAAGCTACGCGACGCGGGCGCGACGGTCGACGAAGTAATCGTCGTCGTTGACAGACAGGAAGGCGGACGTGAACGCGTTGAAGAGGCGGGGTTGCGTATGCACGCGCTCACGACGGCGGAGGAACTCGTATGAGTTTTGACGCCGTGATGGACGCGCTCGGAAGCGACGAGATAACGGCGCATATCGAGACACAGAACGTCAACTCCGCCGTCCGTCTCGACTACAACGACCACGGAACACAGCATATCGGTATCGTACGCGACCGCGCGCTCGAACTCCTCGAACTCCTACGCGACGAGGTTGAGTTCGGTGTATACGACCACGAACTCGGCTTCGGCTACGAGGAGGCGCGCGTCGTCGTTGCGTGCGCCGCAACGCTTCACGATGTTGGACATCTCGTACACCGTGAGAAGCACACGAACCACTCTCTTATACTCGCCGACGATCTCCTCGATGACGTGCTCGGTGTCTACGACACGCGTGAACGCGTCGCTCTCAAGAGCGAGGCTCTACACGCCATCTACTGCCACCACAGCGGAAACGATCCCCTCACCCCCGAAGCGGGCGTCGTACGCGTCGCCGACGCGCTCGACATGACCCAAGGGCGGTCGCGTCTTCCGTACAACAAGGGCGAGCGCAGTATCGACACGGTCTCGTCGCAGGCTATTGAGGACGTGACGGTACACGACGGCGAGGACGAGTTCGGCGTACCCGTGCTCGTCGAGATAGGCATGACAAACTCCGCGGGTGTCTACCAGATAGACTCGCTTCTGAAGAAGAAGCTACACGGTAGCGGACTCGAAGACTACGTCCGTATAGTAGCCGTCAACGAGGGTAACGACGACATCGTAGGGAGGTTAGAGCTTTGATACTCTCCGACCGCGATATACGCCGGCGTCTGAAGGACGGCGATCTCGTCGTCGAACCCCTTGACGACCCCCAACTCCAGATACAGCCCGCGAGCATCGACCTACGTCTCGGAAACGAGTTCTTGGAGTTCGAACGTTCGAACATACCGTGTATACACCCGGAAAGCGAGGAGGAGACCGACGACTACACGCGTCGACGTGTCGTTGAGACGGGCGACGAATACGTCCTCCATCCGGGTGACTTCGTTCTCGGAACGACTTACGAGACGGTCGAGATACCCGACGACCTCGTGGCGCGCGTCGAAGGCAGGTCGTCTCTCGGTAGGCTTGCTGTGGTGGTTCACGCGTCGCTCCCTTATGATGAGCAGGTCTTCCTCTGGACTCCGGAGGACGGCTTCGGCTTCCACCCGATCGGCGAGGTGGTTGAGAAGGAGCTTGAGGCGCGCGCTGTCGCATTCGACCCCAAGACGCTCGAACTCTCCACACACCGTGTCACCGACCATATCACGAATCCGACAAAGGATATCTACCGCGTGGTACTCGAATCCGGGCGCGAAGTTCACGTGACGAAGGATCATAACCTGTTTACGGTCGACGAAGCGGGTCGCGTAACGCGCGTTCCGTCCGAAGAGGCGGAAGGAACCCTCGTAATGGTTCCCGACGAACTCCCCGAACCCACAGTTTCGGAGGACGAAGTAAACCTCATCAACCTTCTCCGTGACGAAGACGACGAACTGATCGCGTACGCTTCAGACGGCTCCGGGTCGGCACCGAACGCAGACTGGGACTGTGTTCCACGCGGAAGCAGACGCCACTACCGGAGCCGTGGTTCGGCACCTCTGCAGACGGTTGAGGAGCCGTCAGGTGTCGATATCGCGTACAAGCAGAGCGATTACACCCTACCTGACACCCTCGAAGTTACGGAGGAGTTCGCTTGGGTTCTTGGCTTCTACGTCGCCGAGGGATACGCGCGTCGGAAGCACGTCGTCTTCACAAACACCGAGGACGAACTTCTCGAACGCGTAGCCGACTGGTTCGACGGCTACGACGCCTCGTTGTCTTGGAGCAAGTCCGGAGGCGCGTCGCGTCTCACCGTCTGTTCCGCACTCTGGTCATCTATCTTCACAGCACTTGCGGGTGAAGGATCCGAAAAGGACGTCCCCGATACTGTGTGGAACTGGTCGGATGAGACGGTCTCTGCTTTCCTCGAAGGTCTCGTTGACGGCGACGGTTCGCGCAGGGGGACACGTACCGTTTTCTACACGTTCAACGAGAGCCTCGCCGACAACGTCTCCTATCTCTGCTCACGTCTCGGTCTGCGTAGCAACTTACGGTCGCGTGACCGTGAGACAGGCACGGAATGGGTCGTTGAGTTCGCCGAAGACCCCTACAGACGCGGCGAGTACGTGCCCCCCGTTCCCGACCTACTCCGCGAGGCGCGTTCCGACACCGGGCTGAGGATGTCGGACGTAGCCGACGCTGTCGGCTGGTCGTCGAAGTCGAGCGTGTCAAACCTCGAAAACGCCGAGCACGGCGCGGTCAAACGAGAGACGGTTCGTAAGCTAACCGATGTCTACGACGACGGGGAGCCTGCGCGCCGTATCGATGCCCTGTTGAACGGTGGCGTCCGTTTCGAGCGCGTCGAGAGGGTAGAGAAGACAGACAGGCACGAGACGACATACGACCTAGAGGTACAGCCCGATGGACGCGCGGTTGAGAACTTCGTCGGTGGACGCGGCGGTATCTTCCTCTCGAACACGGCGGGCTTCGTAGACCCCGGATACCGCGGGCAGATCACGCTCGAACTCTCCAACCTCGGAACCGCCCCTGTCGCGCTCCGTCCTGAGGAGATGCGTATCTCACAGATAGTCCTCACAGAGCTCTCGTCGCCCGCGGAGACACCGTACGGCGAGGAGCGCGGCTCCAAGTATCAGGATCAGGACGGACCGACGGCGAGCAGGATAGGTAGCGACGACGAGTGGAAGTCAGAGAAGTAACAAGGTATGACCGACCCAGAGAGCGCCGACGTTAACGAAAGATCGACCGCACGGTACCGAGACTACGGTGTCTCCGACGGGTGCAGGCGCGCCCTCGTGCGGTGGGTGGTCGTCCCCTCTTGGGTTCTACTCGGCTTTCTCGTCGTCACCTTCGCTGTCGTCCGCGCCACAGGCGTCTCCGTACCCCCCTCGTACAGGTACGCCCCTTTCCTCGTTAGCATCGTCGTCTTCGGTCTACCTCACGGTGCCGTTGACCATCTCGTACCCGCGCGCCTACGCGACGAGAAGCCTGACCTCGTATCCGTCGGACGCGTGATGGCTGTCTACACCGTCCTCGTAGTAATGTACGCAGTCGTATGGTTCGTTGCACCCGGTCTCGCCTTCGTCTTCTTCATCGGTCTGACCCTGTACCACTGGGGTCAGGGAGATCTACACGCCTCGCTCGGCTTCCTACGTACGAACCTCGGCTCGCGTCTCGGACGCGCGGTCACCCTCGTCTCGCGCGGTTCGATGCCTATGCTCGTCCCCCTCTTAGCCTTCCCCGAGGAGTACCGCGACGTTGCGGACGCCGTGATCCGCGTCTTCGACCCCCGTGGAGCCGAGACGATCGCCTTCGCTTTCGAACCCGCGTTCCGTTTCTCCGTCGGTGTCTTCCTCGTCGTCTTCGTATCTGCCACGGTCTACCTCTCGCGGTCGTCTTTCGAGGCGGGCGAACTCGCCTTACTCGGCGTCTACTTCGCAACCGTCCCGCCTATACTCGCCGTCGGATTCTACTTCTGCTTCTGGCATTCGACGCGCCATATAGGGCGTCTCATCGCTCTCGATCCCGTCGCTGTGTCGCACGTTGAGGACGGTAACGCGACGCGTGCACTCCTCCGTTTCGGACGCGATGCCGCCCCGCTCACCGCAGGCGCTGTCGTTATATTCGCGGCTCTGTGGCTCGTCGCCTCACCTCCGGCTACTGTCGAAGGCTTCTTCGCCCTCTACCTGATCCTACTCGCGGCGCTCACGTTACCCCACGCAGGCGTCGTTACACTCATGGATCGAGTCCAGCGAGTCTGGTGATACACCGAAGAGTCTCGTACTCTTCGACCCAGACGCGCCACTCGTCGAGCGTCCATCTGAAGAGCATAACCCCCTGAACGACGAGAAGGCTCGTGACAAAGAAGAAGGCACCCTCTTCGACCGGAAGACCGAGAACAGTAACCCCTGTCGTGAGTTCGTCCGAGATAATCCAGATACCGTCTTCGATAGCGAAACGGTCGGCAGAGGCAAGGTAAACCGCCGGCGGAACCACACCGGCGGCTACGACACGGAAGTTACGTACGAGGTAGTGACCGCCGTACGCCCACTGGAGAACGAAGACCGGACCCGCCCATACGAGTATCATACCGATGTAGAACGTCTCCGTACCCTGTGCCCACCACAAGCCGGCGACCGTAACACCCAAACCCGCTAAGGTAAGGAGGTACCTTGGCGTCCAACCCCCCGACCGACGTGTTTCCAGACGCGTGAGAACGAGGTAGAGCCAAAGACCGACGATAAGCGGCTGTATAACAAAAAAGAGGTACTCACCGAGAGGTATATCCCAGAAGAAGACGGATACGGTTCCCTCACCGTACCTCCAGACGCCGTTCCGTATCATATACCCGTCCCACGGTGTCGTGTACAGAAGAGCGATAACGCCGATGATCGCCGTTCCCAACGGAGAAGGGTCGTCTACATAAAGGCGTTTGCTGAGATAAGCCGCCCCAAGAACCGCGAGAACGGGCACGGTAAACAGAAGGTGGAAAGTCAGATAGTTCAACCCTTTACCCTCGTTTTCTCTTCCACGTACGGTAGTTGTGTATCCGGCATAATATAATTTTGTACCTCGGCTCTTTGTCTCGTCATGACGGCGTCCGCGCCTGCGCCGACATCCTTTGCGATGTCGCCCGAGGTTCCTCGCGCACGCGCGCACGCGCATGAAAGAAGTTAAAAACATGCGTCACAAACGGGGTAAAATACATGGCAGAAGTACTTGGAATGGGCATGAGTACAGCGGTTCTCTGGATCGGTGCATTAGCTATGCTCGCCGGTACGTTGGTCTATCTATGGCTCGGTAGGAACGTAGCGGTTTATGAACAGGACTTCTTCATAATGTCGATATCCATAACCGTTATCGCCGCTACCGCGTACCTCGCGATGGCGATGGGCATGGGACGGCTGAGCTTCAACGGTGAGGAGGTCGTGGTCGTGCGCTACATCGACTGGCTTCTGACGACGCCTCTCATAATCGCGCTCCTTGGAATACTCGCGGACGCAGACAGGAGCCTGATTGCGACCCTGGTCGGCGTAGATATCTACATGATAGCCGCGGGTTTCTTGGGGGCTATCGCCGACGGCGTCTTTGCGAGCCTCGTCTGGTGGGCGCTCGGCTCCATCGCGTACCTCATCCTTCTGTACCTTCTGCTCGGAGCTCTTTCGTCAGCCGCAGACGAACTGCCGGACGACGTTTCGGATATCTTTACAACCCTACGGAACCTTACCGTCGTGCTTTGGAGCGTCTACAGATGAGCAAGGCGAGTGCCTCGGGGCTTGACCCCGAGGGTGAAGCCGACACTCAAACGTGTTCTGTACGTTCGATATACTGTTCAATCGTCTCGCTGGATACCTGACCCGCCGTCCCAACGTAGTACGATTGTTCCCAGAACCCACCGCCCCACAGATACTCCTCCAAGAACGGTTCGTGCTGTTCCCACATCTTCCGCGCTGTGATGCTCTTCACCGTCCGCACAATCTCGCTCGGTGCGTGTTTCGGGTGGGCGGACAGGAACAAGTGTACGTGGTTGGGTGAGATGTGTAGCGACAATATCTCGTAGTCGTACTCGTCGCATACGGCGCGGAAACTTGCTTTCAGAGATCCCTTGATTGATTCGAGAATCGCATGACGGTACTTCGGACACCACAACGAAGTGGTAGTTGACGTTGTACACCGTGTGGTTCGATCGCTTCTCGCCCATACAGACAGTACGTGGACAAGGCTTAAGTATTTCAGTATCTAAGTAAGAATGTGAGATGACGAAACGACTGTCCGTTGACTTCGAGGACGACGTGTACAAGGAGTTCTCGAAGAAATGCATCGATGTTGACGAAACCAAGTCCGACGTAGTGCGTGGACTCGTCAACGACTGGCTCAACGAATCCGAAGAATGACCGACGCTCAGGCCTTCGTCAAGACGCTGGACTTCCAACTCGATATTCAGAGTAACAACGAGAGTCTGTTGTACAGCGCAACGCTCGAAGCCCGTCGAGTGTACAACGAAACCATCCGCCTCGCCAAAGAAGGCGTGGACTGGGACGCGATTCCCGACCGCGTGGCTGACGACGCCAACCTCGTGAAAAACACGACACAGCGCGTCGTCGCTAAAGCCCTCGGTGCGATGGAGAATTACTACGAGTACGACGACTTCGGCCAACCGAGCCACACCAAGGACGGCGCGTACCCCCTTCGTGCGAACTACGAGGAAGGGTACAACCTGTCGCTCACCGACGACGGAGATGTGGCGTTCCGTATCAGCGCGAAGCCCTACAAGCACGTCAAGGGCGTCCTCAAAGGTGACGACGCCCACCTCGACATTCTCAAGATTGCACTCGAAAGCGACGAGTGGAAGATTGGGACGGCTGAAGCCCTGTTCCACAACGACAACGCCGAGTTGCACGTCAACGTCACTAACACCGAACAGACCGTTTGTGACAAGCAGGACTCGCGGACGGTTGTCGGTGTGGACGTGAACGAGGATAACGTTGCTTTGACCGCACTCTCCGAGCATGGGGTTGAGGACACATTGGTCATCGACTTCCCTGAAATCAAGTTCGAGCGTCACCGCTACTTCACGATGCGAAAGCGCGTGCAGAACGCGGGGAAGGACAGTATCCACGATACGTTGGAAGGGCGTGAGGAACGGTTCGTCCGCGACCGACTCCACAAGGTATCTCGGCATATCGTGGAGTGGAGCCAGCAGTTCGAGAAGCCGTGCATCGTCTTTGAAGACCTCAAAGAGATGCGCGATAGTATCGACTACGGGACGCGGATGAACCGACGCTTGCACCACCTCCCGTTCCGTGCCCTCCAATACTACACGTCGTACAAGGCGTCGTTCGAGGGAATCCCGACTGCGTGGATTAACCCCGAGTACACGAGCCAGCGGTGCCCGATGTGCGGTCATACAGAGCGTGCGAACCGCAACAAAAAGCGGTTCAAATGTCGGTCGTGCGGGCATCAAGACCATAGCGACCGTGGTGCAAGCGTCAATATCGCTGTGAAAGGCGTGAAGAAACTCGATTGGAATGTGCCTGCTCTCAACAGCCTTCCCGTTGTTCGGAAGGTGCGACGGCAGGCATCGGGGGCCGTGGACGCCCCGACCGTGACCCAACCGACCGCCCGAGGCTATCAGGCCGACGGTCGCGTGGGAGTGTCCGACTAAACCACGGGAATCCTCGGGGTCGTACGGAAATCGAAGATTTCCGTGATGACGAGACGCTTCGCGTCTCGAACCACTTGACCCCGAGGCGGTTCACCCCGTCATATGGATACTCGGAGGTCAAGGATTTGGGCTTCTTCCGGCGGTTGCGGAGCAGGGCGGTATAGTCGCTCTCGACGTACTCTCAAAGGTAGTCTTCGGCTACATACTCCTGAGTAGCCACGAGACGTTACGTGTTCACAGCTTCTACGGTGAGGCGAGCGAAAGCCGGGCTGGTGAGAGAGCCGAACCCGCGTAGAAGGGGTAAACGTTACGTGCCGCGTCCGCGTACCGGGCGTAGTGTCAAGAAAGGATCTGCTACGTCTTTTCGAACCTGAACGTGTCGCCGTCGTCGGCGCGACGCCGCGCGAAGGCTCCGTCGGACGCGGCGTGATGGAGAACCTGCGCTCCTTCGACGGCGACGTCGTCGGTGTAAACCCCAAGCACGACGACGTACTCGGCTTTCCGTGTTACGACGACATCCCGTCTGTACCCGGCTCCGTTGACCTCGCCGTCGTTGCGGTACCCGCCGAATCCGCGGTCGATGTCGTCGACTCACTCGGTGAGAGAGGCGTCAAAAACGTCGTCGTACTGACCGCAGGCTTCTCCGAGTCGGGCGGTGGGGGCGCTGAACGCGAAACCGCGCTCGCCGAAGCCGCCGAACGCCACTCCGTCCGTCTCGTCGGTCCCAACTCGCTCGGCGTTACGAGCACACCGTCGAGCCTCAACGCCACCTTCGGTTCCGCTTCCCCGCGTGAGGGAAACGTCTCGTTCATGAGCCAGTCCGGTGCTTTCATCACAGCGGCGGTCGACTGGGCGAACGACGCGCGTATGGGGTTTAGACATATCGTCTCCCTCGGAAACAAGTCCGTCCTCGACGAGACCGAGTTCGCAGAGGCTTGGGGTGAAGACGACGGTACAGCCGTCATCGTCGGCTATCTCGAAGGCGTTGAGGACGGCGGCCGTTTCGTGCGCGTTCTCAGGCGCGTAACCCGTGAGACGCCCGTCGTACTCGTAAAGTCGGGTCGGACGGACGAAGGTGCGCGCGCCGTCTCGTCGCACACGGGGACGCTCGCGGGTAGCGACAGGGCGTACGAGACGGCTCTGCGTAAGGCTGGGGTGATACGCGCCGACGATGTCGAGGAGCTTTTCGACTTCGCGCGCGCACTCGACGCCTTGTCGCTCCCCGAAGGCGACGGCGTCGCCGTGGTCACGAACGCCGGAGGACCCGGTGTCATGGCTACCGACGCTGTCGGTGATACGTCGTTATCCCTCGCCGACCTCACCGACGGGACGTACGAGGCACTCGACGGTGCGCTTCCCGATGCGGCTTCGGTCTACAACCCGGTCGACATACTCGGTGACGCGCCCCCCGAACGTTTCGCCGACGCCGTCGAAGCCGTCGCAGACGACCCCGGTGTCTCTGCGTCCCTCGTAATCGCGTGCCCCACGACGACGTTCGACTTCGACGCCCTCGCAGAGACGCTCGTTGGTACGGACGTTGAGATACCCCTCGTCGCGTCACTGATGGGAGGCGAGGCGACACGCGAAGCACGCGACGTACTTTCGGAGAGCGACATACCCACCTACTTCGACCCCGGGCGTGCCGTCCGTTCGCTTGAAGCCGTCGCCGACTACCGACGAGCAAAGCGACGCCGGACGGGCGAGGTACGTGACTTCGACGTGAACCGTCAAAAGGCGCGTCGCATTCTCGAAACCGCCCGCGACGACGGACGCCTCGGCGTCGAAGCTACTCCGTTGCTCGAAGCGTACGGTATACCGACTCCTGAGAGCGATGTCGTCGGAAGCCCTAACGAGGCGGTGCAGGTCGCCGAGGGGATAGATGGCGACGTGGTCATGAAGATTGTCTCGCCCGACATACTCCACAAGTCGGACATAGGCGGTGTTAGGGTCGGCGTCACCCAAGACGATGTACGTGATGTATACGAGGATCTCGTCTCACGCGCCCGTTCGTACCAGCCCGACGCCGACGTCTTGGGCGTACAGGTACAGGAGACGGTAGGGGTCGATGACGGCGTTGAGACGATCGTCGGATTTAGCCGCGACCCTCAGTTCGGTTCTCTCGTCGTCTTCGGTCTCGGCGGTGTCTTCGTCGAGGTGTTCGAGGACACGTCCTTCGGTATCGCCCCCGTTACGGATACAGAGGCGCGCGAGATGGTCGACGGAATAGATGCGTCGCCCCTCCTACACGGCGCACGTGGAAGCCAGCCCGTCGACACCGAAGCTGTCGTCGAAACCGCCGAACGCGTCTCCGCCCTCGCCTCCGACTTTCCTTCGATACTCGAACTCGACATAAACCCGCTCGTTGCGTCCGCCGACGGCGTCTCCGCCGTAGACCTACGTCTCACGGTAGACAAGGAGGAGCTATGACAAGAACGACCCTACTGAGTTCGCCGACCGAAAGCACAGGAAAGACCGCCGTAGCCCTCGCCCTCGCGTCGGAGGCGCAGGAACGCGGAGACGACGTTGGCTATATGAAGCCGAGAGGAACGAGCCTCGAAAGCGTCGTGGGGAAGACGCTCGACAGCGACCCCATGCTCGCACGCGAGGTTCTGGATGTCGAGGACGAGGTTCACGAGATGGAGCCTGTCGTCTACTCGCCGACGTTTGTCGAGGAAGCCGTGCAGGGTCGTGTCGACCCCGAAGAACTCCGCGACGAGGTCAAGACGGCTTACGACAAGCTCGCCGACGGGCGCGGTTTGGTCTTCTTAGAAGGCGCGGACGTTTACACGACCGGAGGTGTCGTCGGGCTTACCGACGCCGATATAGCGCGCGTACTCGACGCACACGTCGTTCTCATCGCCGGGTTCGACGGTTACAGGAGCGTCGACGGTATACTAGCGGCGGCGCGCGTCTTCGGCGACCGTCTCGCGGGCGTCGTGCTCAACGGTGTAGAGGATCCGGGGTTCGACGACGTTGAGGGGTCGGTCGTTCCTTTCCTCGAAAGCCGCGGTATACCCGTGAACGGCGTCCTGCCTTACGACCGTTCCGTCGCCGGCGTCACCGTCGCTGACCTGCGTGACCGGCTCAACGCGACCTCACTCACCGACGCGTCACACGACGGCTACGTCGAACGTTTCCTCGTGGGGGCGATGAGCGGCGAGGAGGCTCTCCGTCAGTTCCGACGTACAAAGGACGCAGTCGTCGTCACGGGTGCCGACCGCGCCGACGTACAGAGCGCCGCCCTCGAAGCGCCCGGTGTGCGCTGTATCGTACTCGCCGGCGGACTCGAACCGCCTTCCGCGGTGGTGAGCAAGGCGCGCGAGAAGGAAGTACCGATACTGTCGGTCGGTCTCGACACTGTCGCAGTCCTCGATGAGATCGAGGAGGTCGTTCAGCACGGAAGAAAGCCCGACGCGTCGACCGTCGACACGGTTCGTGACCTCCTCACCAGACACGCCGACGTTGACGCCTTGCTCGGCGACTAAACTTCCTCGGTGCCGTAGACCGCCGCGTGGTCGTCACAGAACTCGGGTTCGCGTAGCTGTGCGCGCACCACGCCCTTCTGCCTGTGGGCGTCGTACAGACGGCAACGTTCGTCGTCACAGAACCCCTCACCGGTCGTCGCGTATCCGTAGGCTGTGAGGGCGTACCCCTTGAGCGCGTCGGTGGTACGCGGATCGTCCTCGACGAGGAACTCGCCGTCGACCTCGGTCTCCAGATACTCGCGCGGCGGTATACCGCCAGCCATCGCGTACTTCGACTTCTCCTTGTAGTACTCCTCCGGCTTCGCGGGTGCCTCGTACAGACCCGGAACGGAGACGAGAGCAGGGCTTCCGAGCACAGCGACGCGTTTGTGCCAACGTCCATCCCCGCCCCACGTTCCGAGAGCGCGGTCGATGAGTACGATGTCGACCGTTTCTTCGTCGGCTTCCGTCGTGTAAGGGTACAGTGCGCGTTGCACCGCGTAGCCGTCGTAGATAACGCCGCCTGCGCGCGACGGGTCTTCGAGCGCGCGCTCCTCGTAACGGACGATACCCGTCATCGTGTTCCCCGTTTCGGGGTCGTACGGCGAAAGGACGCGTGCCTGCGCGAGGTCGCGCGCCACGTCCTTGTCGGCGAGGAAACGGTCGTGTACCTGCACCGACGCGTCGACACGATCGTTCAGCCACCGCCCTATCTCGTCGGCGTCGGCGACCGTCGTCGGCGCTCCGTAAAGACGTACCTCGTCCACGCCTGTTTAGTCGTCCGCGGGTGCGCGCGAGGTCATCTGAACGGCTTCGGCGTCGACCTCAAGCTCATCGAGCGCCGCCTGCGCCGCGCGTTTGCCCGATATGAGCATAGCGCCGAACGTCGGTCCCATACGGGGAAGACCGTACGTCGTCGCCGTCGCCATACCGGTTACGATAAGACCCGGATGGACGAGTCCTGTATGCTCCACCACGGCGTCCTCGCTCTTGCCGACCCACATCGAGTCGTGCCCCGGTGAGTCGTGCCCCGGCGCGCCGTAAGAGTCGTCGCCCGTCTGATCCATACCCGTGTTGTGCTCCTCGGCGTGCCCTATACCCGGAGCGTCGAGGACGCCGCGCTCCTGAAGCTTCGAGACGGCGACTGCGTCGTGCCCCGTCGCGTCGATGACGAGATCCGCCTCGACGGCGATAGGATCGACGCACGTAATCTCGCGCGGTAGGGCGTGCACCGGCGTCCAGTTCATGACGACACCGCCGACGCGGTGATCCTCACGTATGACGATGTCCGTAAACTCCGTCATGTTCTGTGTCTTAACGCCCGCGTCGCACGCTGACTTGATGAGCGCGCTACACGCGTGTGGTCCGTCGGCGACGTACAGACCCTCTGTGTCGCGCGACCGTTTGTAGTCGACGTCGAGGTCGTCGAGAACGTCCTGAGCGGGGTCGCGGACGGTGACCTTGTTCATGAGGAAGCCGCCGAGCCAGAAGCCGCCCCCGAAGTAGTTGTTCTTTTCGAGTATCATCGTCTTGACGCCGCGCTCCGCAAGCTCCTTGCCCGCGGCGAGTCCCGACGGTCCTCCGCCGACGATTATGACGTCCGAGTCGGAGAAGTCCATGAACTCGTCCGTCCACTCCTGACCGATCGCACGTGTGACATCTGCTTCTCCAACGTTGCTGAACTCGTCGAAACCGTCTCCGTTTGATTCTGACATCATCTCGTATAGGTTAACCGAGTAGTAAAAGCTACTGTTACAGCAAGAGGGTTAAGACGGGGGGACGAAAACCGACCATGACGGACGAGATAGGCACCCTCGGACCCGCGGGGACGTACTCCCACCGCGCGGCGCTCAGCCTCGGCGACGACTTACGTTTCTACGACGGAGTCCCCGAAATCGCCGATGCTGTCGAACGCGGTGATGTCAACAGCGGCGTCGTCCCCGTCGAGAACTCCATCGAGGGGAGCGTAAACGCAACTCTCGACGTACTCGTCGAGTACGACCTCTACATCGTCGGCGAGGTCGTCGTCGATGTCGAGCACGCACTACTCGCCCACGACGACGGCTTCAACGTCGTAGCGAGCCATCCGCAGGCGCTCGCACAGTGCCGCGGATACCTGCGCGACAGCTACCCCGACGCCGAGCTAAGGAGCGTCTCGTCGACGGCGGCGGGCGTCGAGGAGGCGCGTGAAGACCCAGCCGTCGCGGCTATCGCACACCCCTCGCTCGCCGACGATACGGTGCGTGTAATCGACGACTCCGTACAGGACGCCGACGGAAACTCAACGCGTTTCGTCGTCCTCGCGCGCGAACCCGCGGACGGGGGCGACAAGACCTCCATCGTAGTCTACCCCGGCGGCGACCGACCCGGATTGCTCTACGACATACTCGGCGTATTCAAGGAACGCGGCGTCAACCTGACGCGTATAGAGTCACGCCCGTCGAAACGCGAACTCGGCGACTACGTCTTCCATATCGACTTCGAGGGGAACCGAACGTCAGGAGCCGACAGTCACGACGAGGGCGGCACCGACGAGATACTCGACGCGCTTGACGAACACGTTGACTGGGTCGAGTTCTTGGGTAGCTACGACCGTGTCGGGTGACGGCTAAGCTTCGAACCACGGTCGTTGTCACTCTCTACTTCGAGGATTCGCTAAACCTCATCCTCGAACCACGGTCGCTCACTCCGTTCGCTCTCTGATTTGAGGACGAAACTAAATTTCGTCCTCAAACCAAGCCTTGAACTGCTTTGCGCGCTCAACGCGTTCGCGGGCTATACGCATACCTGTCTCCGTCTCGATACGTTTGACGACGCGCTCGCCACGTCTGACAACACGGTCTATGATGTCGGGAACCTCCTGATGCGACCGCGATTCGTAGCCGACGCGCATCACCATCAGAGTAGCGCCCGCGACGCCTATCTTGTCTATCGAGTCCGCCTCTATGAGCACCTTCGACTCGACGGGCATACCGTCGTCCATCTCCTTCGTGTGGTCGCGTATCACACGCGCGACGCGGTCGATGAACGAGTCGGGGAACCCGTTACGCGACAGGTACTTCTGAGCTATCCACGCGCCTTCTTCTGCGTGTTTCTCCTGCTTCACCTGAAACTTGGCGGCGTCGTGGAAGACACCCGCGACCCTCACCACGCCCACGTCCGCGCCTTCCTCGCGCGCGATGCGTTCCGCAAGGTCGACGACACCGATAAGATGGCGGTACCTGTACTCGGCGGAGTGCCACGGGTACCATCTCATCCTGTCGCCGTTCTCGCGCACGGTGTCGTGGAGATGCTCGCGCACGTACTCCGCCATCTCCATAAACTCCTCGTACGTCACACTGAGTTCGCCTACGGCGTCCGCGTCGCCCACGACAGCCACCTCCTCGGCACCGGTTTCCGTATGTTCATAGTTACCTTCCATATGTAACGGGTTTATTTAGTCCTTCACCCTGAGGGCGCGAAGGGTATATACGTGAAAAGCACAAGTTCCGTACAGGTGAGTACTCTGTCGCACGATAGCCAAAGCCGACGCGATATACCTCTTGGCTTGCCGACGCTCGATTCGGTCTTCCGCGGAGGCGTGCCGAGCGGTACGTCGATACTCCTTTCGGGTGAGGTAGGCGCGGGTGCGAACGAGTTTGTTTACACGAGTACAGCCATGGTCTCTATGGCGCGTACAGACCCGGAAACCTTCCGTATATACACCGATACCGAGGTGGAACCCGATGCCGTCCCTGACGAAGTACACTACGTCAGCTTCATGCGCACCCGGAACGATGTACTCGACGAGATGCGGTCGGTTCTCGACGACGCGATGTACGAGAGCCTTTCGTCGAACATCGTCTTCGAGGACTTCTCCGACGAGTACTTCCGGAACACGGTCGTTCCGCGGTCGTGGGTCGACGAAGAACTGTCCGACCTGCGGAGCCTTGGCGAGGCGAAGGACGATAGCCTCCTTTCGGCGTTCGCCGACTACCTCGACGAGAAGGCGTCGGACAGCATCGTCGTCATCGACTCGTTGACCTCTCTCGTACGCGCGTCGCGTTACAGGCTCGACTGGGGCGAGATACTCGTCATGCTCGCGGGTCTACAACGCGCCACACAGCGCTGGGACGGTCTCATCTACGCCGTCCTCGACAAGGACACGCTTGAACCCCGCGAACATCAGGAGATAGCCTCCATCTTCGACGGCATATTCCATTTCGACTGGGTCGAGGGCGACACGGAGCGCCAGCGTATGATGTACGTCGGCTCCTTCCGTGGAGCCATGGGACGTATGACGGGACAAGAGGACGACAAGTACGAGACGGAGATAACCGAGGAAGGCTTCGAGATAAGCAACATACGTAAGATAAAATGAGCGACGAAAACGGCGATACGGGAGGCGCTTTCGGCGACGACGACAACGACGTTTCCGACTTCGAGGAAGCCTTTGAGGCGGGTGCGAGCGGTTCGGACACCGACGGCTTCGAAGCCCTCTCGGACGAAAGGGGTGGGACTGACGAGGGCGCTTCCGAACGTATACTCGATCTCGATGACCGTATCGATCTCGGTATAAGCGGTCTCGACGAGATGATACGCGGCGGTGTCCCCGAAGGTAAGACGCTCTGCGTAATCGGTGGTCCCGGAGCGGGTAAGACGACGTTCGGTATGCAGTTCATCGCTCAGGGACTCAGGAACGGCGAGAACTGCGTCTACTTTACGCTCGAACAGGACGAGGAGGACATCGTCTCGACGGGCGACGCCAAGGGATGGGGCTTCGGCGATTATATACACGACACGCTCGCCGTCGTACAGATGCATCCTATAGAGGTCGCCTCGTCGCTCAGGAGTATACGTAACGAACTCCCGCGTATGATTTCTGAGTTCGGTGCTTCGCGCGTCGTCTTCGACTCGATCACGCTCGTCGAGATGATGTTTCAGGATCGCGCCGAGGGTAGGAACCAGATATTCCGTTTCCTCGAAGAGCTATCCGACGCCGGAGCCACCACGCTCGTAACGAGCGAGGCTGACGAGGACGACCCTTACAGTTCACGGTACGGCGTCGTAGAGTACCTTTCGGACGCCGTCTTCGTCCTACAGTACATACGCGCGGACAGCTCTTCGGAGACGCGTCTCGCGCTCGAAGTGACCAAGATACGCGATACGTCGCATTCGCGCGAGGTCAAGCCGTACGAACTCACCGACGAAGGTATAGTCGTCTACTCGGGCGCGACTATCTTTTAATACTGTATCTTTATCGCATCGACGGGACAGACATCCTCGCAGAGGTAACAGCCGATACAGTCGTCCTCGCGCGCGGGATCCGCCTTACGGTCGCTCGCCGGATGTCCGGGAGACTCGACCCAGTCGAACACGTCGACGGGACAGTCTTCGAGACACGCGCCGTCGCCGATACACGCGTCGAAGTCGACCGCAACAACGGTTCCGTGTATACCCAGACGTTCGGGTTCGTCGACGGGTCCGCGCACCTCGTGTTCGCCGCCGTTGTCAGGCGAGTGCGTTCCGACGACGTCGCGGTTCTCCTCGAACTCAGGATCTATGGGCATGTACCAGAAAAGACCGGACGCGGGTTAACCGTTCCGCCCCTACTCGTCGATCTCGACGCCCTCGATCTCCTCCGCAACCTCCTCTATCTCCTCCTCGTCAAGGTCTTCGAGTTCGTCGCCGCCCATACCGCCCATCATGCCCGGCATACCCATACCGCCTTGCATGTCGTCGTGGTCGAAGGTCTCGCGCACGACGACGCGTTCGAGGTCGAAGTCGTGCATAAGCTCATCGGCGATCTGCTGTTTGGAGAACAGCCACTGCTGGTTCATCGACATCTCGGGCGTCGCCTCTATGTACAGGACGCGTTTCTCGACCTCCTCCTCTATCTCCTCTTCGCCTTCGTCGTCTTCCTCGACACGTGTCTCCGTCTCGGTCACCGTGTCTATCTCAACATCGACGTCCGTCCCCGCGTACATCTCGATTACTGACGCCGCCTGCTCCTCCTCGTCCTCGACGACTTCGGATATCTCGAAGTCGTAGCTCACGTCCTCGCCCGCGAGCGGGTGGTTGAAGTCGACGCGCGCGCGTCCGCCGATGATCGTCTCGACGTAGCCCTGTCTGCCGTCGAGGCTGACCTGAGCCCCCGGATAACGGTCGTCCTCGTCTATCTTCTTTGCGCTCACCGTCTCCACGTCGTCGGGGTCGTGTTCGCCGAAGGCGTCCTCCGCGGGGACGGTGACCTCGCCGGTGTCGCCGACCTCCTTACCGACGAGGGCGTCCTCGACCTCCTCGAACAGGCGTCCTCCGCCGACCTCGACGGTGCGTGGACCGAACTCCTGATCCTCGGTGTCGATACCTTCGTCGGCGGCGCGCTCCTCGCTCGTCGTGTCGACGAGACGCTCGTCGTCGTCCTCCTCCGGAACCGTTGTCGCCGTGTATTCGAGAAGGACGTAGTCGCCCTCTTGTATACCTCCGCCTTCCTCGGCTTCCGCCTCGGCTTCCGTCTCCGTCTCTGCTTCCTCGTTCTCGTCGACCTCTTCGTCGTTCTCGGTCATATCCGAAACAGTCGTCTTCCTTACTTAACTGATTTGTTAGTCTTCCGCCCGTGTCGCGTCGCGCACCCAGTCGGCGTAGTCGTCGTTCGCCTCGGTGTCGTAACGTATTATACACGGAACGTCGTACGGATGTATCTCCTCGACGCGTTCACGTACCTCGTCGTACGGTAACGCCGTCTTGATTTCGAGCGCGACCTCGTCCTCCTCGACGACCTCTCCGTCCCAGCGGTACGTCGACGAAACGGGGTTTGCGTTTACGCACGCCGCGACGCGTTCCTCAACGAGTTCGCGCGCCATACTCTCCGCGGTTCCGTCGTCGGGGACGGTCGTGTGTACCAAAATCATACACCGTGTACGACCTTCTACGGAAACCGTTTTGTGGTTCCGTCGGCTACTGTTCACATGGTACTCGTCTGGATTCTCGGAGGCTTTCTCGCCTACTGGGTGCTCGTCACGGTTCTCGATTCACGCGGTGTTCTCGAACGTTACAACGCCTCCGCGGCGGGACCTCTGATCATGTTCCGTACCGTACGCGGACGCGACCTTCTCGACCGTCTCGCCTCGCCCAAACGTTTCTGGCGAGCCTACGCAAACGTCGGTGTGGCTATCGCGGGACTCGTCATGGTAGCCTCGTTCGTCCTACTCCTCCGTATCGCACATCTCAGCATCTTTCAGACGCCTGAGCCGTCACAGATAACGGAGCCGCAGAACGTGCTCGTCATACCCGGTGTGAACGACTTCCTCCCTCTCTCTGTCGCCCCGGAGATACTCGCGGGCTTGCTTATAGGTATCGTCGTCCATGAGTTCGGACACGGTATACTCTGCCGCGTCGGTGACATACGTGTCGACAGCATGGGGGCGGTCATGCTCGCAGTCCTGCCCTTCGGTGCTTTCGTCGAACCCGACGAGGAGGAGGTTGGGGAGGCGTCGAGCGCCGAAAGGACACGTATGTTCGCCGCGGGGGTCACAAACAACTTCGTGCTCACCGTCGTCGCCTTCGTCCTTATCGCGCTCTCGCTCTCCGCCGTACAGCCGCTTGACGGCGTCGGTGTTCAGAACGTTGCAGACGGTTCGCTCGCCGACGGTGTCGTCGAACAGGGTGACCGCGTCGTCGCTGTAGACGGCAACGAGGTCGGCTCTACCGACGCGTTCTTCGGCGCGCTCGGAGGTTCGGCGGGTGAGGAGGTGGTTCTTACGGTTGCCTCCCCCGACGGCGCTACACGTGAGGAGCGTCTGGAGACGGGAGCGCCCGGTGTCGAGATCAGCACCGTGCAGTCGGATTCTGCGGCTGAGGCGGCGGGTCTTCAGGAGGGCGACATGATCACCTCGGTCGACGGTGAGGAGGTCACCAACGCTCAGGCGTTCGTCTCCGTCATGGGTGAACTCTCACCCGGTGACGAGGTTGGTATCGAGGTGCTCCGCGACGGCGAGACGGTGTCGGTCGGTACGACGCTCGGAGAAAGCCCGCGCGGCGAAGGGGCGTTCCTCGGCGTCGGCTACCTCACGAACGCACAGCGCGTCGGAGTGACGCCGTACGACATAGGGACGCCGTACTCGCTCCTTACATCGCTCAACCCTGTCGACTGGGTTCTGGCTATCTACCTACCTCTCGGCGCGGCGGTAGGCGTATCGCCGTTCTTCGGCTTCGACGGCTTCATACTCAGCTTCTACGAACTCGCAGGACCTGCGTCGGCTCTCGGCGGTGCGTTCTGGGTCGTCCCTAACGTCCTCTACTGGACGGCTTGGGTAAACTTCAACCTCGGTCTGTTCAACTGCATACCCGCACTCCCTCTCGACGGCGGACATATACTCAAGGAGGGACTGCGGAAAGCCGTCTCGCCCGTCACCTCCGGCGAGGCTACCGACCGTCTCGCCGACTCGCTGACGATCGCCGTCGCCGTCGCTATGTTCGGTAGCATGGTTCTGATGATAGTCGCGCCGCGTCTGCTCTAACGCTCGAACATACGCAGAGTCTCGCCCGCGAAACGAGCCTTCCCCTGCTCCTCGAAGCCCTCTTGCGGAAGAAAGCCCGTGAACCACGACCCCTCTCCGACAGCGACACGTGTCCGTAGCCCCTCGTCGTCGGCGAACTCCGAAGGGAAGGAGACGAGACGTTCGGGTACGTCGGTGTCGCGGTACTCGGGAACGACGCAGACGTGCTGTACGACGACCGTCTCGTCGACGACGCGGTAGCTGACGTAGCCCACGATTTCGTCGCCTTCATTCTCGTCCTCCTCGACGGCTATCTTCATCGTCCTGTCCTGAACGAGGTCACGCATCGATCCCACCGACATGTCCTGCGGAAGGACGTAGCAGTTGGCTATCTCGGCTACACCGTCGGCGTCGTCCTCGCGCGCATCCCTGTATCTTAGGCTCATATATCAGACCTCATACGTGTACGTTGTTGGGGCAATGATTCGACATCGTGTATCTCCTTCGATGTAAGGTCACGTAAACGTTTTCGGTGCGATGTCCGTGGCGCGACGCCGTAGGATTCGAGCAGGGTCTTCAGCTTTGACTTTAGCGCCTCACCCTCGGCGTCCCAGTCGGTGAGTATAACGGCGACGTCGTACCTACGTGAGACGCGTTCCGCGGTCTCGACGAGGCTACGTCCGTTGCCGCTGACACGGAGTATCTCAGCCTCTATACCGAGACGTTCGAGTCCGCGTTCGTCGTTCTTCCCCTCGACGAGAACCGGCGCGGGCTTCTCCTCTGCTGTACGCTGTACCGATTCGAGAACCTCGTCGAGACGGCGCAGACGTTCGCCCGCCGTGTCCCAACGCATACGTACCGTACGTACCGACACGCAAAAAGCCTGTCCGTGGTTGGACATATCCGAAGCGCTTTTGACTGAGTGTTGGCAACGGTTCCCACACTGAACAACCGTATGTCCAAGATAGTAGCGAAGTTCGGCGGGACAAGCGTAGGAACGGGTGAACGTATGAGAAAGGCGGCGGAGAGCATCGCCGACGTTGTCGACGCCGGCGACGAAGCCTGTGTCGTCGTCTCTGCGATGGGAAAGACGACGGATATGCTCATAGAGGAGATGGAGAAGGTCGCCGACGACGGACCCCGTGACGAGGACGCCGACGAGATCGTCAGCATGGGCGAACGTACTTCCGTCAGGATGTTCAAGACCGCCCTTGGGGATCTCGGCGTCGACTCCTTCTTCGTAGAGCCGGGCGACGACGACTGGCCCGTGGTGACCGACGAGGCGGGCGAGGTCGACGAGAAGGAGACCCACAGACGCGTCCAACGTCTCGGCGAACGTATGGAAGACGCCGTCCCGGTTGTCTGCGGCTTCCTCGGAGAGACGGACGACGGCACGCTCACGACGCTCGGACGCGGGGGTAGCGACACCACCGCTATGCTCATCGGTAACCATCTCGGTGCCGACGAGGTCGTCATAGTCACCGATGTCGAGGGCATCATGACGGGCGACCCGTCGAACGTCGAACGCGCAAAGAGCGTCGACAGTATCTCCGTCGACGAGATGCAGGATCTGTCGATACGCGGTGCGGGCGTGGTCGCGCCGAGCGCACTCAGGTACAAGACCAACGGTATGACCGTCCGTGTCGTCCACCACGAACACGGCGACATACGCGCCGAAGGGACGGTTATCGAGGGCGAAGGAACCAGCACCCATCTCGTCGAGATGCGTGACGAACCCCTCGCCGCCGTGACGGTCGCAGGACGTTCCGTCATCGATACGCCTAACCTTCTCTCGCGTCTCTCTACGACCCTCGGCGAAAACGATATCAACATCTACGGACATTCGACGGGGAACGACTCAATGTCCTTCTTCGTGGATCAGAACAAAGGACGACATGCGGAGAAGCTTCTCCACGACGAGATAGTCGAGGACGCAAAGTTCTCAAGCGTCTCCGTGCGCGAGGACGTCGCCATGATACTCGTCTCCGGCGGTGACTTTATCGATACACCCGGCATCGTATACCGCGTCGTAAAGCCGCTTTACGAGCGAGGGATCAATATCATAGAGATAATTTCGAGTGTCACGAGTATCGTCATCTTCGTCGACCGCGGCGAGAGACAGGACGCGTTCGAACTCATAGAGGGCGCGCTGGAGGCGTACGAGGACGAATAACAAACGTTACGGACTCCGCCTCTCACACCGAAGTATGGACTATACCGTGGCTCTCGAAGGCGCGTGGATAGTGGAGGACGTTGACGACATAGAGGACGCGGTTTCCGTCGCGGTCAGCGAAGCCGGAAAACGCCTCAACCCCGACAAGGACTACGTTGAGGTTGAGATCGGTCTGATGGACTGCCCTGCGTGCGGCGAGGCGTTCGACGCCGCATGCATGTTCGCCGGAACCGGTCTCGTCGGTCTCGTCTTCGATATAAACGTCTACAATGTTGAGACGGAGGATCACGCGGCGAAGATAGCCAAACAGGAGGTGGGCGAGGCGCTCACCAACACCCCCCTTGAAGTCGTCGATGTATCTGAGAAGGAAGAGTAGCGTTACGTTTCTTCTGGCAGTTCTTCTTGTCTCTTTGGCTACCGTCTCGGTCGCCGCCGAAGAGCCGCGTATCGTCGAGACGTACCCCGACACGTACGCCGACGGCGACGCCGGCGAGTACGTAGCCGTCGAGTTCGACGGAATCGACACATCGGGATGGACTCTTGAAGACACCGACGCCGTGACACGTCTACCCAACCGTACGCTCGACGGAACCGTATACTTCACGAGCGACGGCGGCGCGCATAACCGGAGCGACTACGGTCTGGAGCTACGTCTCGCCAACTCGGGCGAGGTCATCACCGTACGTGACCCTTCGGGCGATACCGTCGACCGTCTACGTTACGGCGACGAAGGCGGCGTCGACCCGACGGAGGGCGAACTCGTCATCCGCCAAGACGACGGCTTCGGCACGCATCCGTTCGGAGCCACCGACCTCGAACCACTCCGCACCAACGTCTCGTCCGTGACCGCCTTCGTACTCCCCGACTCACCCGGTGTCGTCGCCGACGAGTTCCGCGAAGCCGACGAACGCGTTCTCGTGAGCGCGTATACTTTCGGGAGCGACTACCTCGCGGACGTTCTCGCACAGACGGAGGCACGTGTAGAGCTTCTCGTAGAAGGCTCCCCGCCCGGAGGCTTTCCCGCGTCGACGGAGGAAGTTCTCCAAAGCCTCGACGGTGTGCGTCGGTACGTCGCCGACGGCGAACGGAGCCGTTACACATACTTCCATGCGAAGTACGCCGTTGCCGACGACTCCGCCGTCGTCACCTCCGAAAACTGGGGCGACAGAAACTTCGCTCCCAACGCAACGGGTTCGCGCGGATGGGGCGTGGTTATCAAGGGCGAGGAGGCTTCGAACTACCTCGCCCATGTCTTCCGCGAGGACACCGACTGGCGAGGGATCTCGTCGTGGAGAAACTCGTCGGTCGACAGCCATGAACAGGACGAAAGCGACACGTACCTAAACACGGGGTTCGAACCGACGCGTACCAACAGTACGGCGGTCGAACTTTTCGTAACACCCGACGCGAGCGTCGAACCCGTCGTGTCGCTGATCGAGAGCGCCGACGACGAAGTTCTCGTACAGCAGGCGTACATACGTCCTTGGGACGACGGACTCGGCTCCAACCCGTACGTCGAAGCGTTACGCGAAGCCGCATCACGCGGCGTCGATGTCAGCGTCCTACTCGACGGAAGATGGTACTACGAGGAGGAGAACACCGAGGTCGCCGAGGCGCTGAACTCGTCGAACATAGACGCGCGCCTCTCCGACCGTCCTACGCATACCAAAGGCGTCGTCGTCGACAACGAGTCGGTTCTCGTCTCAAGCATAAACTGGAACCGGAACTCACCGATGGACAACCGTGAGGTCGGTGTCATCGTCCACGACGCCGAGACAGCGCGGTACTTCGCCGAAGTCTTCAACACCGACATGAGCGCCGAAACAGGCGAAGGAACGGGTGCGCCCGTCTCAGCCGACGGCGCACCGACCGACTATCTCCTTGAAGCCGTCATAATACTCGTCGTCTCGGGTATCGCCGTCTGGCTCGTCGCACGCGAGATCTAAACCGTCTCTACGTCCGCACCAACTGCGGAGAGGTCGTCGACGAAGCCCGGATACGAGACACCGACCGTCTCAGCCGTCGTTATACTCGTCTCACCTTCGGCTACGAGCGCCGCGACCGCGAGAGCCATTACGACACGGTGGTCGTCACGTCCGTCGACGCGTGTACCGACGAGTTCGGACGCGTTCCCGTCGATAACGAGACGGTCGCGCTCCTCCTCGATTACGGCACCCATCTTGCGGAGTTCGGTCGCCATCGCTTCGAGACGATCCGTCTCCTTGTAACGTACGTGTTCGGCGTCTACTATACGTGTCTCACCTCCTGCCGCCGAACCGAGCGCCGCCACGGTCGGCGTCAGGTCGGGGCTGTCGGAGGCGTCGAACGTCACGCCGGTTAGCTCGTCGGCGTCGCCCTTGACACGCGCTACACCGTCGTCGGGGTTCCTGTCGACCGACGCACCCATACGTTCGAGCACATCGAGTATCACCGCGTCGCCCTGTGCGCTCGGAAACAGGTTTCCGACCGTTGTTTCGCCCGCAAGCGCACCCGCGGCGAGCGGGTAGGAGGCGCTCGAAAAGTCACCGGGGACACGGAACTCGTCGGCGGTGTACCTCTGGTTCCCCGGAACCTCGAACCCAGTTTCGGTTTCGCGTACGTCTATCCCTGTCTCTTCGAGGACTTCGACCGTAATATCGACGTACGGACGGCTCTTGAGCGTTCCGTCTACCTTCACCGTAACGCCGTCGGTCAGCGGTGCTGTAAAGAGTAACGACGATATAAACTGCGACGAGACGGTTCCGTCCACCGTCGTCTTGCCGCCTTCGACGGAGTCTCCGACAACGAGCGGTGCGCGTCCGTTACCGCGCGTCGAGCGCGCCGTCGCACCGAGTTCGCGTAACGACGAAAGGAGAGGCGCGTTGGGACGCGACCGCAGGCTTTCGTCGCCCGTCAGAACCGAGAGACCGTCGACGAGCGAAGCCGCACCCGCGAAAAGACGTGTCGTAGTACCCGAGTTACCGCAGTTGAGAACGTCGTCGGGGGTTTCGGGTGCGCCGTCGACGCCGTCGATAACGAGGTCATCGCCGTCCTCGTCCACCGAACCGCCGAGACCGCGCGCGCAACGGATGCTCGCCTCCGTATCCGCGCTCCTGAGCGGGTTGAGTACACGGGTTCCGTCGCCGAGAGCGCCCGCGAGGATACCGCGGTGGCTGTAGCTCTTGCTCGGCGGCGCTTCGACACGTCCCGACACGTGAGAACGCGAGACGACGAGTTCCATGGACGGTTTACGCGCTCCGGCGCTTCAAACTGTCGAACCGTAATGCGTTTACAGTCGCGCGCGCCGTCTCGGTCATGACCACGCGTCTTCTGGTAACGTCAGACACACATCTCGAAACAGCCGACCTTCCGGACGCTCTCGTAACCGCCGTCGATGAGTCCGACGCCGTCGTACATGCGGGAGACTTCGAGACACGTGAGGTGCTGAACCGGTTCGACGAAGGCGCTCCCCTACACGCAGTACACGGAAACGCCGACACGCCTGCGGTGCGCGATGCCCTTCCCCGGAGGAAGAAGTTTGAGTACGACGGTGTCCGCGTCTGTACCGTACACGGACACCGCACGCCTGACGTAGCCTACGAGGCGGCGGAGATGGGTGCGCATCTCGTCGTCCGCGGTCACAGCCACACGCCTTCGTACAACGAGACCGGCGTACCGACGCTCAACCCCGGAAGCCCGACGCGACCGCGCGACGCACCACCCTCGTACGGCTGGCTCGTCTGCGACGACGGCGACTTCGGCGGACGCGTCGTCTCCCTTGACGACGAAACCCTGATCGAGTTCGGCGATGTCGGGTAAGAGTTATGAGGCGCGCGCGGCTTCCTTGGGTATGGACGTTGTCGATATCGTCGTAGCGGGTACGATACTCGGCGTAGGCGCTGTGCTCGTCGCTCTCGGCTGGAGGTTCCTACGCGAGTACAGGAAGGCTGTACGTGATGATTAACCCGACTCTTCGTCTTCTTGGAGGTTCATCTCGTCGAAGAAACGTTTCTTGACCGTCCCCGAGACGAGTTCTATCATCCTGTCGTCGGTCTCCGCGAGTTCGGAGAAGACGCCGAGAGGAACCTGTGCCCCCGCCATGTCACGGTGTCCGCCGCCGCTACCCACGTCGCCGAATGCGTCGCGCATAACGCGGTCGAGGTTGACGCGCGAGTCCTTCGAACGTGCGCTCGCCTCTATACGGTCGCCGACGACACCGAAGACGAGTACGGTTGAGACTCCTTCGAGACGCATCAGGTAGTCCGCCGCCTGCGGAAGCGCGTCGCGCTCGTTTATGACCCCAACCCCCGCGACGAGCGACGAGGCGCGCACCTCGCGTTCGAGTATCGCCTCGCCTATGGTATCGAGCGTCTCAGGCGTGAACGCAGGCTCCGTCATACGGCGCAGAAGCTCGGTGTCGACGTACCTGTGAAGGAACTTCGAAGCCTCGTACTCCATCTCCGTCGCTCCCCGGAGGTATTCGAGCGTCTCGGTTCGTATGGCGAAAAGCAGAGCCGTTGCGATCTCCGTGTCGGGGGTAACGCCGAGTTCGCGCAGGTACTCGACGAGTATAGTCGTCGTCGCCCCGAACTCCTCGCGTATATCCACAAAGCCCGCGTCGACACCGTTTTCGGGCGGATGGTGGTCGATTACGAAGTCTATCTGAACCTCGTCCGGAACCGAGTTGTTCTCACCCTTCGTCGAATGGTCGACGAACCCCACGATGTCGTAGTTTCCGAGGTCGGCGTTCTCGAACTCGGTAAGACCGACCTCAAGCAGGTTTACGAACGCACGGTTCTGCTGGTGGGAAACCTCGCCGCCGTACAGTATATCTACCTCCTCGACCCCTGCGTGCGAAGCGACCGTCTGCAGGGCGAGTGCGCTCGCTATACAGTCGGGGTCGGGGTTGTCGTGGCAGACGACACCGACTGTCTCGGCGTTCTCTACCACGGATACGAACTCTTCTGACCTCGACAACGTTTTTCCGGAAGCCATCAAAGGGTTTCCTCGTTCCTCCACACGTTCGGCGTCGCTCTTCTTAACCGTAACGACTACCGTCGGCGACCGTCAGGCACAAGAAGTTCCGGGCGAAAAAACAGTCGATGACAACGGGTGCGGAAGCCGAGAAGGACGCCTTCGGACGCGTCGTCGAGGAACTCGCCGAGATGGTTGTCGAGGGTGACGTGGAACGCGACGACTTCGAGAGCGCCAAGAACCGCGTCTGCGGAAAGCACTCCTCTCCGCGCGTGCCCAAGAACTCGGATGTTCTCGAAGCCGTACCTGAAGAACACCGCGAGAAGGCGGAACGTGTTCTGCGCACGACACCCGTACGGACTGCGAGCGGCGTTACGCCCGTCGCCGTTATGACCTCCCCCGAACCGTGCCCGCATGGACGGTGCGTCTTCTGTCCCGGCGGTCCTGACTCGGAGTTCGAGGCTCCTATGTCGTACACGGGGAACGAACCCGCCTCGATGCGCGGCGAGCACAACGAGTACCATCCGTACGATCAGGTGACGCAACGTCTGAACGATCTGCGCGAGACGGGTCATCTCGTCGACAAGGTCGAGCTAATACTCATGGGAGGCACTATGTCCGCAAGGAGCCACGACTATCAGGAGTGGTTCGTCAAACGCGCCCTACAGGCGATGAACGAGTTCGGCGACGACCGTTACGCGCCGTCGAACACGACGCCCGACGACTGGACGCCCTTCGAGAACGTCGTCGCCGAGAACGAGCGCGCCGACGTACGCAACATAGGCACGACGTTTGAGACCAAGCCCGACTGGTGCGAGAAACAGCAGGTCGACCGTATGTTACGTCTCGGCGGTACGAAGGTCGAGATGGGCGTACAGACGACCGACGACGAGACTCTGCGCAAGACGGGAAGGGGGCATGGCGACGAAGAGACGCGCGAGGCGAACCGCCGCCTCCACGACGCGGGCTTCAAGATCGGCTTCCATATGATGCCCGGCATGCCCGGACGCACACCTGAAGACGATGTATACGACGCACACGAAATATTCGACAACCCTGCGTACCGCCCTGACTACCTCAAGATATACCCGACGCTTGTCGTTCGTGGCACGCCGCTCTATGCGAAGTGGCAGAACGGCGACTTCGAACCTCTTTCGAACGAGGAGGCGACGGAGGTTGTTGCGCGCGCGAAGGAACGTGTGCCGGAGTACACACGCATATCCCGCGTTCAGCGCGACATACCTGCGACAGAAATAGAGGACGGCGTAACCAAGTCGAACCTGCGCCAACTCGCAAGACAGCGTCTAGATGAGACAGGCGGTACGTGCGACTGCATACGGTGCAGGGAGGTCGGTATGCACGACGACGCACCCGACGGTATACACCTCGACGTTACGGAGTACGAATGTGCAGGCGGGCGCGAACATTTCCTCCAGTTCACCGGCGAGGGCGACGAACGTGACGACCTTCTCGTCGGCTTCCTGCGTCTCCGTTTCCCCGGCGAGACGGTACGCGACGAACTCGAATCGTCGGCGGTTGTACGTGAGCTACACGTCTACGGAAGACAGGCGGGAATCGGTAACGACTCTGTCGAGGACGACTCGGTTCAGCACCGCGGTTACGGTGAGCGTCTCATGGAACGCGCCGAGAAGCGCGCACGCGAAGCCGGATACACGCGTCTCGCCGTCATAAGCGGAATCGGTGTACGCGAATACTACCGTTCGCTTGGGTACGAGAGGGACGGTCCGTACATGGTGAAGGGGTTGTAGCGGCGAAAGAGATATACGCGGACTTACTCAATTCCCTCTATGGTTGAGCCTGAGGCTAAGTTCCATTCCGAACTTTTCGTACGTCTCAAGGACGAGATTGAGTCCAACTTCCCTGATTACGACGAACCGAAGATAGAGCAGGATGTTGAGGGACGTCGGGCAGACATCTACGTGCCGAGCAAGCGCACAGGCGAAGTCATAATTGAGGTCAAACGTGACGACGTAAACCCGCGTGAGCGCGAAGTCGTGAAGCAGGCTTACGACTACGCCCGCGACAAGGACACCGAGTACTTCGCAACCTGTAACTCGCGCGACTTCTTTCTCTTCGACACGCGTCAGGGATACGACCTTGATGAATTCGATTACTACTACTTCGACCTGCGCAGTCTCTCGGTTGAGGAGTTCGTTGATGAACTCCTGCTCGTCGTCAACTATCTCTTCCACGAGGACGAGCTTCCCGAACAGGCGGAGAAAGAGAAAGTTCTCGGTATCCTCCAGAGCTTTCATTCGACAATCTGGGAGCCTTACGAAGCACTCGCACGCGACAAGTACGAGTCGAGCGAGCCTTTCCGTCAGAAGTTTGAGAACTGGGCGCGCGAGAACGACTACGAACCCGACGCTGACAAAACTTTCAAGATAGCGGCGAAGCAGTACGCGTATCTACTCACCAACAAGGTACTGTTCTACGAGTTCGTGCGCCGTAAGACGCCCGACGAGATACCTACGGAGAGCGGATTCCCTCTCGACTCGATACACGAACATACGACGTTAGAAATGATGGAAGAACACCTCCGCGACTGCTTCGACTCTATCGTGGATGAAATAGATTACGAGGCTGTCTTCGATGACGAAGCGTCTCTTTTCGAGGAGTTCCCACAGAACAAGAAGACACTGACGCGCATCGAGGACTTCCTAAACAACATTGTCAACGCCGACATCGGTGAGATAGACGAAGACCTGCTCGGCGGCATATACGAGGAACTCATACCCGAACAGGAACGAAAATAACTCGGACAGTACTATACCCCCCCCCCCGGATTGCGCGTGTATTCACGCGGTACGCCGTCGATTCGGAGGACGACGAAGTTCTCGACCCCGCGTGCGGTAGCGGCACCATAACCGTAGAGGCGTACAAGCAGATTGACGAACTCTCTAACGACGCAAGTCATCAAGAGATACTTGACCGTATCTCTGCTGTCGATATCAACAAGTTCCCGCTACATCTGACCGCGCTTAACCTCGCGTCGCGGTCGATGACAGAACCGACCGATGAAATCAACGCGTACAACGAGGACTTCTTCAACCTGCATCCGATGTCGCGCGAGAGCGACGCGGGGAAGGTCGGACGCGACGGCGACGACGGCAACGCGCTCGGCAAGTCTGACGCCGTGGTTGCGAATCCGCCGTACGTCCGTCAGGAAGACCTGTTTCCGTCGAAGGAGCATTTCCGTGAGCATCTCAAGAGCGCGGAGTTCCGCGACACGAACAACCGGACGCCGTACTTCGACGGCGATAAGAAACTCAGCGCGAGAAGCGACCTGTACGTCTACTTCATCACTCACGCGACGCAGTTCCTGCGCGACGGCGGAAGGCTCGGTTTCATAGTGCCGTCGAAATGGATGAATGTCAAGTACGGTGCGGCTCTGCAGGAGTTTCTGTACGACCATTACCGTATAGACGCAGTCGTCGGCTTCCGTCTCCGTGTCTTTGAGGACGCGCTTGTCGATTCGGTTCTGATACTCGCCGAGCGTGCGGAGGACGAAGAGGAGCGGCGCGAAAACGTCGTCAACTTCGTCCGTATCAACGAGGAGATGAGCGCGCCTGATATTGTTGACACGGCGACGTTCGACTACGCGGTTCCTGAAGACGCGTACATGAAGATTTACTCGCGTCCGAACTACCGAACGACCTCCGTAAGGCAGTCGTATCTGATGGACGAGGACAGGGACAAGATAGAGCCGTACCTTTTCGCGCCGAACGTGTATATTCAGCTTCTGGAGAACGAGAAGACGGTACCACTCAACAGCCTCGGTTCGGTAAGTCGTGGTGAGACAACGGGTGCGAATGCATTCTTCTTCATCGATGAAGACGACGCGCGTACGCTTGGAACAGACGACCGTTTCTTACAGCCCGCGCTCAAGAGCATACGCCAGATAGAGGAAGGCGACGTTCTGACCGAGGATTCCACGGACAGGTACTTGCTTGATGTCCACGATTACGTTGAGGAAGTGCGGCAGATGGGTAACGAGGAGATGACTGCTGACACGGTCAAACGCGCTCTGTCGCGCGACGGCTACGACAGTCTGCGCGAGTACATCGAACAGGGTGAGGCGGAGGAATATCACGAACGTAGGACCTGCGCAACTCGGAAAGTATGGTTTGACTTGGGCGAACTAAATCGACCAGAGATTATACATCCGGGATTCTTCAACGAACGAATCTTTGCCGCTCTGAACAAGGATAGATTACCTGTAAGCGACGTTATACAGTGTGCCGAATTGGATAACGGAATACCTGACAGAACTGTAATGGCAATACTTAGTTCAACAGTGTATAAAGGAACACTTGAGTGCTGGGGAAGACGCGAAGGAGGTGGCGCGCTAAAGGTGGTCACTTACGAACTTTCGTCCGTCCCAGTACCCGACGTACGCGAGATGAGCGACAAGACGCGCGCCAACCTCGCCGATGCGTACGACAACTACCTCGAAACCGGCGACCCGACACCCATAGACGAAACACTCGTCGATTTCCTTGACTTGGATGCGACAGTAGAGGAACTCCAGAAGGGGCGCGAACTCATGACAACCGAGCGCGTCGAGTCGGGCAAGAACGTTGAGGTTCTCGTCGAAGAGGTCGAAGACATAGAGGTCGGCGACGAAATCGAGTTCCGTAAGGCGAAGAGCGACACCGACCTGTCGGAGTTCGCTTAGCGCAGATACTCAAACAGTACGTCCACTGCATCGTCGACCGCTTCCCCGTCAACGCGACAGATGTACTCCGTCATCAGGCGGGGCTGTAAAGACGCGACAGCGTGAGGAACGATGGAGCTATCGCGCGGTGCGGAACCGTCTACGAAGTCACCCTCATCGAGAGGAACTCGTTCGTCGTACCACGTCCGCGTCGTGAGCGCCATAACAACGTACTGCTCTCCGTCGAAAGGATGTTCCTCGTTGTTGAAACGAGCCATGGACGCTCACCGTCTTTCTTGAACGCATCGTCGGCGAGTACCACGTCGCCGCGGTGCAGTCCGTCGAACTCAGCCATCTACCCAGTCCTCTCGCCGTTCCTCTCCCAACTTGCTGTCCAAGTAAGACGAGACAGAGTGCAGTTCATAAGCCGCGCGTACCTTCTCCATGTCTCCTACCGTCCAGTACGGCGGCTTGTGACGCACCAGTTCGCGCTCCCTCAGGCGTTTCAGCACCGGATGAACCGAGTTCCTGTCCACATCCGTCGCTCCCGCAATCTCCGACGCCTTGAACGCCTTGTCCTCGTTCTCGGAGAGGAACTTGACGATGACCTCGGCGTTCGTCTCCTCTTCGAGTTCCTCAAACTCGTCGGCGGATATAGGCATACACAGTATGAGTTCCGCGTACCTATGTACCTTTGTACTCTTGTACATACCCGGTCTATACTGACCGTAGCACAGCCTATATGGAGCGCACCGCCGTAGGAAAGCCGCGATGGACGACAGAACGCGCGCGTACGTCCGCGGCAGGTTCGGCGACTACTACCGCGGTACCGTCTCCGCCCCGGAGTTCGGCGACACCGGTGGTGTTGTCGACCCGCGCGCGCCCGACGACCGCGAATGGGCGTACGTCGTCTTCTCCGGCGGTATGGTACGCCACAAGTCGTTGCTCGATCTCGGAAGCCTCGACGGCTGGCTCGCCGACACCAAACCCCAACACGTCTACTACTCGTCGGCGCGTTACGACCGCCCCGAGGCTTCTGCGATGTCCGACAAGGGCTGGAAGGGAGCTGACCTGATCTTCGACCTCGACGCCGACCATCTCCGCGACGCCGAACCCGACGATACGTACGCCGAGATGCTTGCGAAATGCAAGGACGCTCTGCTTAACCTCCTTTCGTTCGTCGAGGGAGATCTCGGCTTCGAGGATACGCTCGTCGTCTTCTCAGGCGGACGCGGCTACCATATACACGTCTACGACGACCGCGTGCAGTCGCTCGGTAGCGACGCGCGGCGCGAGATCGTCGACTACGTCAAGGGCACGGGGTTCCGTGCCGAGCACGCCTTCTCGTCGGAGACCGTCGCGGGTAGCGACCGTAACGAATGGATGCACGGACGTAAGTCCTCCACACAGCTTCAGCGTCTACGCGGCGGCGCGTGGAGCGAACGTATACGTGACTGGCTCGTCGGGTACGCGAACGAGGTAGCTTCGATGGAGGACGACGAAGCCGTCGAGCACCTCCGCGGGTACGACAACGTCGGCGAAAAGAAGGCGGACAAGCTACTTGAGGTCTTCCGTGACAGACGCGAAGAGATAGGGTCGGGCAACCTCGACGTCGCAAGGGGCGCGCGCGGCTTCTGGGAGACGCTCCTCCTCCGCGCCGTCGAAGAGACGAGCGCAGAGACCGACGAACCCGTGACGACCGACACACGCCGTCTTATACGTCTACCGGGTTCGTTACACGGGGGTACGGGTTTCCGTGTCGTACCCCTCGGACGCGGTGAACTCGACGGATTCGACCCGTTACGTGACGCCGTCGTCTTCTCGAACCGCGAACAGACAGTCGTCGCCGACGAAGCCGTCGAGTTCGAGGTCGGAGGAAGAAGATTTAATACCGAGGCGGGCGAGTTTTCCGTCCCGGAGTACGCCGCTATCTTCGGTATGTTACGCGGCGACCTACGGCTACGGTGACCAGTATATGGAGTTAGAAGACCTACGTGCGGCACAAGCCGACGAAAGGCGGTCGGAGAAGCTTCAGGAGCTACCCGACTCTTTCTACGAGGACGCCGCCGACTACATCGAGTCCCTGCGCGAGAAACGCGACGCGTGCGACGACCCTTACTCGGAGGAGGCGCAACGTCTCAACGACGAACTCAACAGCGCGCGTCAGGTCGCGGAGGCGGTCTACGAACGCCGCGTCGGCAAGGTCGTCAAGATGGCTTCGCTTTCAGCCAACGGACATACGGCGACCGAGGAACGTATGACGCGCGAGGAGCGCGATATGTACGAGAGAATAGTCGACGAGATACGTGCGGGGCAGGAGCACGTCGAGGGTCTTCTCGAAGGCGCTCTCAGGGACGACGGCGACGAGGGCGAGACGATCGGCGCGACCGAGGCACGAAACGCCGCCGGATCGGCGCAGGTAACCCAAGAAAGCGCCGACGACGAGTCGGGCGAAGACGGCTACGCGACCGTACGCGTTGTCGAGTCGCTACCCGACTTTGTCGGTACCGACGGACGCGAGTACTCGTTAGGGGAGGAGGACGTCGCACGTATCCCTGAGGAGAACGCGCGCGCGCTCTGTGAGAAGGAGGCGGCGGTTGAGGTGAAGAAGAACGCATGAAGGCGCTCGTCCCCGTACGTTACCCTCTGACGGGTAACAGCCGTCGTACCGTCGAGCGCGCGCTCGAACTCCGAAACGAGGAGGAGGACGACGTCGATCTCGTCTTCCTCCACGTCAACCTGTTTCAGAACGAGCGGAAGGCGACACGTAGAGGACTGAGGCGCGAGATACAGGACGAGTTCGACGTAACCGACGCGTCGTACGCCGTCCGCAAAGGGTTTCTCGTCGAGGAGGCGATACTTGAAGAGGCGGCGAACCGGGAGGCGGAGGTTATCGTCATAGGACGGACGCGTTCGGGTAGGCTGAGACGCGCACTCCGTAGACTGATACGTAACGATCCCGACATAGAGAACTTCCTGCGCGACAACCTCGACGTACGTATAGAGGTCGCCGACTAGCCTTTGGTCTCTTCTTCCCTCGCGTACCCCGCGTTCGCCGACGGTGTCCTCCGATCGCTGACTAACCCTCTGTTTCCTCTTGCCCATCCAACGAAACATCGAGTTCGCCCGTCGTGTCGTCGAAGACGTGATGCCTGTGCGGGTACGGTATACGTATCCCCTCCTGTCTGAACTTCGCCCAGATCTTTTCGTTCACCTTCGACTTCACCATCTGTAGCCTGTACGGTTCGCGCACCCAGTAACGCAGTGCGAGGTTGACGCCATGGTCGCCGAACTCGACGATGAACGGACGCGGTTCGAGAGGGTAGTCACCCTTACCGATACGGACGCTTCCCTGTGTCCCGATGACCTCCGGCGTCTCCTGCGCCGCCTCGACGAGGATCTCACGCGCCTTCACGACGTCGCTCTCATACGTCACAGAGACTTCGAGAGTCTGGCGCGTCCGTACGTCCTCGGCGGAGTAGTTGACGACATCACGTTTACGTATCTCCGAGTTAGGGATTACGAGGAACGTGTTGTCGATGGTGAACACCTTCGTATACCGTATCGTGACCTCCTCGACGAAGCCGACCTTCCCCGTATCGACTATCTCTACCATGTCGCCGACCTCGTACGGCTGGTCGCTTAGGACGAAGACGCCGTTTATTATGTCGCCGACGAGCGGCGCGAGTATTATACCGACGACGGCGGAGAAGACCGTCGCCGTCAGGAGGAGCGAGGTCGGCGAGAAGCCGAACGCTACACGGAAGGCGAGAAGGACGGAGAGGAGTATGATCGAGAGCTTGATCAGACGAAGCAACGTCGACGCGACGCTCTCGCGCCCTATCCAGCTATAGACGGGGCGTCCGGCGTACCTCTTGGCGGCTATCGATACCCTGTACCCGACCACGATTATGAGGAACGCGAGAAGGAAGTTAGGCAGGTTGGCGCTCAGCCAGTCGACGGCTTCGGCGTACGCCGTCTCGGCGTTGTTGACGAGCCAGTCGCGCGCCGCCGAGGCTTGTGACATACCCCGAAAAGGGACAAGCGCGGATTATCCTTTTCGGTGTCCTGCACCAAACTAATGCCTCTTCGATCATAATCGGGCGGTGTGAAGCTCAAGCACGCTGCCTACGCCTGCGCAGCGGCGGTCGCAGTCTACGTAACAGCCATTGCCATATGGTACGCCCTGCCCCTCGGCGCGGTACCGGGATGCCACGACGACCTTGCCTTAGACCACCCGGACGCGGATTACGAGGCTAATCTCAACGAAGGCGTGGTTACGGTGAGGCACGCAAGCGGTCCCAAGCTACACACCGGCAGGTACACGAAGGAGCTGTACGTCGCTGGTTCCGGTACTGCGGTCGAATGGTACCCGAACGGATCGGAGCGCGACCGGGTTTCGGTTCGCGTCCCCGACGGCTACTCGGAGCCGAACATCACCTTCGTCCTTGTCTGGTCAGGATACGAGCCACCGTTACCGCTGTACTGCCCACAGAGGCTCGCCGACCTACTCAGAGGAACGGAGCCGACGGGAACGTCGGGTAACACGACGCACCAGTACTTCCATCTCAACACGACGGGATAGCTGTCAGCTGTCGATCTCGAACCCCACGCCCGTCAGTCCCTCCGAAGCCTCCCAGAGACGCCTTGCAGTCTCCTCGTCGCGCGTCGACTCGTTCGGCTCCTGCACCTCCGGATAGCCGCGCATGTTCATGAAGCCTCCCGGACCGACGTACACGCCGCCTTCTGTTTCCGCGGTCGCGGCGTAAAGTATCGGTAGCGCGCCGCGTTCGGCGCTCTGGGCGACGACTGCGTTCATAGCCTTCATGATACCGAGCTTCAGACGCGAGCCTTCCATCTCAGGTCCCCGGCGCTGGAGGTCGGTGTCGGCGTACCCCGGATGAACACCGATGCTCTTGGCGTCGACATCCGCGTCCTCGAAACGCCGCTGAAGCTCGAACGCGAAAAGCAGGTTTGCGAGCTTGCTCTGCGCGTACGCGCCCCACTGACTGTACTCCTTCTCACCGTGAAGATCGTCGAACCGTATCTCTCCGCGCTCGTGCGCGCCGCTACTCGTCGTCACCACGCGCGCGCCGTCGGTCGAGACGAGTAGGTCGCTGAGACGTGCCGTCAGCGCGAAATGTCCGAGATGGTTGACGCCGAACTGCTGTTCGAAGCCGTCCTCCGTCTCGCGCCGGGGTATCGCCATAACGCCCGCGTTGTTGCACAGGACGTCGAGCGCGTCGTAGTCATCGGTGAATCTGTCGGCGAAACCCTCGACCGACGCGAGCGATGCAAGGTCGAGTTCGCGTACATCGACCGAACCGTCGGGCGCACCGCCGCGTATACCGTCCGCCGCTTCTTCGCCGCGTTCGACGCTCCTACACGCCAACGTGACGTCCGCCCCCTTCTCGGCGAAGACACGCGCCGCGTGGTACCCGATGCCGGTGTTAGCACCCGTGACTACGACCGTCTTTCCTTCCATCGACGGAACGTCGTCGGCTGTCCAAGGCATACGTAACACAGTCCCCGCTCTCCAATATACTTTTGTACGCCACGACGCAATCCTCACCGATGACCGACGACTTTGAGGTCGTGATAGGACTCGAAATACATGTCCAGCTCGACACGGAGACCAAGATGTTCTGTTCGTGCTCCACCGACTACGACGACGCCGAGCCTAATACGCACACCTGCCCCGTCTGTCTCGGTCTGCCCGGTGCGTTACCCGTCGTCAACAAACGCGCCGTCGAGTACGCCGTCCGTGTCGGTAAGGCGCTCGACTGCGAGATACGTGACGAGACGAGGTTCCATAGGAAGAACTACTTCTACCCCGACCTGCCCAAGAACTTCCAGATTTCGCAGTACGACGCACCCATAAACGAGGACGGTAGCCTCGTCGTGAGCGTAGAGGACGAGGATCACGAGATACGTATACGCCGCGCGCATATGGAGGAGGATCCCGGCTCCCTCGTCCACAAGGGTGGCTCCATAGAACGTTCGAACTACACGCTCGTCGACTACAACCGGAGCGGTACGCCGTTACTCGAAACCGTGACCGAACCCGACATACGTTCGCCTGAGGAGGCGCGCGCAGTCGTCGATACGCTCCGCGAGATTCTGGAGTACCTCGATGTCTTCGACGCGTCGCGCGCGGGCGCTCTCCGTGTCGACGCCAACGTCTCTATATCGCAGGACGGCGAAACGGGCAACCGTACGGAGGTCAAGAACATAGGCTCCACGAAGGGCGTTGTCCGCGCACTCCGTTACGAGGTCACGCGTCAGAAGAACCGTCTCAAACGAGGCGGCGACGTTACACAGGAGACGCGCCATTACGACGACGACCGTGGCGTGACCGTCACACTACGAGAGAAGGAGGAGGAGAAGGACTACAGGTACTTCGAGGAGGCGGATATACCCGTCCTGCGCACGACGGAGTTCAAGGACGACGTGGGCGTACCCGAACTCCCGCGCGAGCGCCGCGACCGGTTCCGTGACGAGTACGGCGTCTCCGACGAGGTCGCCGAGAAGCTCACGTCACGTAAGACGGTCGCCGACATGTATGAGGATGTCTCCGAGAGCGTAGACCCCCAACTCGCGGCTACATGGGTCGCCGACGAACTCCTACGTGAGCTAAACTACCGCGACGCCGACGTCGACACCGTCGACGCGCAGGAGTTCGCGGCGCTCGTCTCCCTCGTTTCCGACGACGAACTCACCGACGCAAACGGTGTCGAGGCTCTGCGCGCCGCGCTCGACGAAGACCGCCCCCCTGTCGATATCGTCGACGAACGCGACCTACGCGCCGCGACCGAGGACGAGACCGTAGAGGCGACGCGCGAGGCTATCGAAGAGAACCCCGATGCCGTTGACGACTACCTCGGAGGTGACGACGGGGCTATAAACTTCCTCGTCGGTCAGGTGATGCAGAAGACGGGCGGAAGCGCCGACCCGGCGACCGTAAACGAGGTTCTGCGCGACGAACTCGACGGTCGTAAAAAACAGGAAGGCTGAGCGGGGCGGGGCAAGCCCCGGCTCGAAAGGCGCAGGTGAACGGATGTCGCTGACACAGAGGCGACAGCTAAGTCTTAACGACCACCCCCTCGTCGGATACCTCCCCGGAAGGCGGCTCCACCGCCCCCCGCAGAGCCGATTCGCAGTCGGAGCAGATCTCTCCGTATCCCGCGTCGACCGCGCTGAACCTGTACTCCAGTGTTCTCCGTTTACGTTCGGGCACGGAGCGTCCGCCTCCTACGGCGCTAAGAGCCTCGCGCACGGCGACGAGTCCTCCACAGACCGGACATCTCTCCGGCGTCATGGACGACCCTCGTAGACGTTTCCACAGCAGTTACATCTGCTTGCGCCCGCGTCTTCGTCCCAGACCATAGCGCCTTCGCCGCAGTTTTCGCAGGGCGTGTAGCTCGCTGTTCTGTACGTCGAACCCGGTACTGTCTCGCTCGCGTTTCGTTTTACGCTCATTACAGTATATCAAAAAAGCCACGGGCACTTATACTTTACTGTATGTCCAAGTATCTGTCATATTCTACCATATGCATAGCTCTAATCCCGCTACTGGAGCGTAAAGTAGTAGCAAATAGCCTAATAGCTAAACATAGATAAGATAATACAGGCGTGTTTGACATAGAACCAGACCTAACGACTGTTACCTCCGATCCGTTAACGATGTGTAGGGTTTCTAACTGAGGCATACGTATTTTATATCTCCATGAGATACAACAAGATGTATGACCAAAGACGACACCGCCGGATCCGAACCAAACCTCTTGCCGGAGACCGTAGAAAGGTGGCACAGGAGTCGTTTCGGGTCTTCAGTCTACTCCGAGGAGGTCTACGGCTACTGGATCTTCGCCATCGGCACCTCGCTTGTAATTATAGGCTTTCTAATATTTATACTCAGCTCTGTTCTCGGAAAAGGTGACACGAACCTCTGGGTGGCGCGTCAGACGGCGGCGGTTCTCGCCGCGTCCGGTGCGCCTGCTGTGCTTTACGCAACGGTTCGTGAGCTACCTGTAAGACACGTTCACAGGGGTGCTCTGGCGACCGGTGCGTTTCTGTGTTCCGTCGCTGTCGTGCTGTTTGTCTTCTACTACCCAACCAACTGGAACGCCCTTTCTCGGTCACCCTCTCCGGATAGCTCAGGCTGGGTTTCGGCTGTATACTTCTTAGGAATCATCTTTCTTGTCCTGCCCGCGCTCGTACGCGTCTGGACGGAAGGTTTCCACCGCTCGAACCCCGACAGGCGCGTAAAACAGCTGGTTCATAAGGTGGACAGGTTAGAGAAGAAACTCGAAAGCCAGTCGTCGACGGTGAACGAGATCAGCGAGGAGAACCGGAGGATCCGGTCAACCGTAGACGAAATCGAAAACAGACTCCGGACGGTGTCTGAACAGCACGAAAGATCCATGCGCGAAGACGTCTCCGAACGGTACCGTGGCGAGGACTGACCGTCTCGTTCGTCCGTCTGAACAAGTCGTACACCGGCTTTTGTATAGAAAGGGCTTTTTAGCTCCGTCCACAACCCGAACCAAACAGTGGTTCAGATGCCAGAAGGAACTGTCAAGTTCTATCACGAGGACAAGAAGTACGGATTCATAGAGATGCAGGACGACGACGACGATGTCTTCTTCCATATATCACAGGTGCGCGGCGCGGTAATCGAGGAAGGCGAGAAGGTCAAGTTCCGTGTTGAGGAGGGGGAGGACGGACCGCGCGCCGCGGATGTCGCGCGCCTCTCGTAACGCGCGACCCGTAACGGTCTTTAGACAGCCTTCCGTGTTTCGGGTATGAGTATAACAGAGGGCGTCTATCCCGCGATAGTCACGCCTTTCGGTACAGACGGAGAGGTCGACTACGACGGTCTCGGTAACGTCATCGACCACGTCGAGGAAGCCGGTGTCGACGGGGTCGTACCGTGCGGTTCGACGGGCGAGAGCGCGACGTTGACACACGAGGAGCACAAGAAGGTCGTCGAGTACGTCGTCGAGGAGGCGGGAGCGGATACGCGCGTCGTCGCAGGCACGGGTTCGAACTCGACACACGAGGCTCTCGAACTCACGAAGCACGCGCGCGAAGCGGGTGCTGACGGTGCGCTTCTCATATCGCCGTACTACAACATACCCAACGACTCGGGACTCGTCGAACATTACGAGACGGTTGCGGATGAGGTAGACCTACCTGTCCTGGTCTACAACGTCCCCGGAAGGACGGGGCAGAACGTCCCCGACGACGTTATCGTCGAACTCGCGCGCCATCCGAACATCGTCGGTGTCAAGGAGGCGAGCGGCGATATAAACAAGATAAGCAGGCTGTGCGCACGGACGCGCGACGAGGATTTCGAAGTCGTATCCGGTGATGACTCTATGACACTACCGCTTCTGTCGGTCGGAGGTACGGGGGTTATCAGCGTTACAGCCAACCTGTTCCCGCGGCGTATGTGCGAACTCGTCGGTGCGGCGCGCGACGGCGACTACGAGACGGCGCGGAGTCTGCACGCCGAACTCCTCCCCGTCTTTGATGCGATGTTCGTCGAGTCGAACCCGGTTCCGGTCAAGATAGCCGTCGAGGAACTCGGTCTCTGTTCCTCTGAACCCCGTCTACCCCTCAGCGACGACGTTCCCGAAGAGAGCGTCGACGAGATACTCGGTGCCGTACGGGGGTACGGCGAATGACGCATGTCGCGGTCGTCGGTGCGACGGGACGAACCGGCACGCTCGTCGTAGAGGCGGCGCGCGACGACCGAAGGTTCGAGTACGTCGGCGGTATGGCGAGCGAACCGGACGAGGATGTCGTCGGACCCGACGGCGCGCGCGACCTTTTCGAGACGGCGGAGGTTGCCGTCGACTTCTCGACGCCCGAAGCGACGCGCCTCTCTGCCGAGACGGCGCGCGAGACGGGTACGCCTCTCGTGACGGGAACGACGGCGCTCGACGACGGTGCAGAGGACGCGCTCGGCGAGGCAACGCACCACGTCGCCGTCGTACGCGCGAGTAACTTCGCGCGCGGCGTCAACGTCTTCTGGGAGGTCGTCGAACGCGCCGCCGAACTTCTCCCAGACGCCGACTTTGAGGTGACGGAGACGCACCACCGCGGGAAACGTGACGCGCCGTCGGGCACGGCGCTCACGACCGTCGAACGTATAGAGGACGCCGTCGGCGAGCGCGAACACGTACATGGAAGAAAGGGCGAAGCGCCGCGCGGTGACGAGATAGGCGTTCACGCGCGTAGGGCGGGCGACGTCGTCGGAGAACACGAGGTGCTTGTCGCGGAGGGCGACGAGTCGCTGACGCTCACACACCGCGCGAGCGACAGAAAGGCGTTCGCCGAGGGCGCGCTTGACGCCGCAAGGTTCGCGATCGACGCCGAACCGGGGACGTACGGCATGGACGATGTGCTCGATCTATAACGTCTCGCCTTCGTAGACGAGCTCGGCGTCACCGCGCAGATACGCGACGCCGTCGTCGAAACCCACGACGAGTTCGCCGCCGCGCGTCTCAACTTTCACCTCGTCGCCCGCGCCGTGTAGACGCCGTGCGACCGCCGCGACACCGACCGCCCCTGTACCGCACGCCAACGTCTCGCCCTCGACGCCGCGCTCGAACGTCCTTACTGTGTATCCGTCGTCAGCCTCCTCTGCGAAGTTGACGTTCGCGCCGTCGGGAAAGACGTCGGCGTGGCGCAGACGCGGTGCCTCGTCCTCGACGTTCACCGTACCGACGTTATCGGCGAAGATGACGGCGTGCGGCACCCCCGTGTTCACCGCAGTGACCGTACGTCCGGCGACTTCTTCCTCGATCACCTCACTGTGTGCGGGAACGTCCTCCGCATCGAACGACGGCACGCCCATCTCGACGCGTGCGGTTTCGTCGTCGGCGTTCCAGACCACCTCACGTCTTCCTGCGCCCGTCTCGACGTCGAAAGCCTCCCCGTCCTCGAAGTAGCCGCGTTCGACGCAGAAACGCGCGATGCAACGTAACGCGTTGCCGCACATCTCGACGGTGTCGCCGTCGGGCTGGTAGAGACGCATACGCGCGTCGGCGTCGTCGCCTTCTGACACGAATACGACGCCGTCGCCTCCCACACCGCGCCGCCTGTCGCAGTAACGTTCGGCGAAGGACGCCTTCTCGTCCTCGTCGACACGGTTGGCGTTCCATTCGTCGACTATCACGAAGTCGTTGCCGTTTCCGTGCGCCTTGGTGAACGCGGTCATGCTCTCGCCCCTGTCCGTCTCATGTCGTCGGGTTTACACCGAGTACCTTACGCATTACCTGACCGAAGCCGAACGAACAGAGTATGTACCAGAACAGCCAGCCTTCAAGGAACGCAGGGAAGTCGAAGACGGACTCGCTGAACTCGATGCTCCCGCGGAACGGCATGACTATAGTAGGCATCGCCTCGCCCGCGAGATGTGGCTCGCCGCCGAAACGCGTCGAGAAAGTCCAGAAGAGCCAGAGGAATATAGGTATGGTGAAGACGAGTATCCATACCGAAGGACGGAACTGCATCTTGAACATCTTCATCTGCTCCGACATGACGCCCATCTGCTCCTCACGTAGCTCCTCCTCGCGCTCGTCATCGTCGCTCATCTGCGCCTCCTTTAGCTGTGACTGTATATCCTTCACCTTCTCCTGCTGTGCGCTCACCCAGTCCCAGTCCATGAGGTATAGCTGTAGGTAGCTCGAATAGACGCCCGTCAGGACTGCGAAGATGAGTATTACGAGGTAGTAGGGTACGCCCAGACCGTCGTGGATCGGCGACACGGCGGTTCCTATGATACCGCCTATGGCTTCCTGTATATCCGCGTTCCTGTAACCGAAAATTATGAGGAAGAGACCGACGAGAGCCGCCCCTTTGTCGTATATCGACCAGCTCGTGTCTATATCCTCGACCTCAACGTCCGTTTCGGCTATCGACGAGACCTCCGACTCTCCCGACAGACCGAGCAGGTCGCGCAGGTCGTCCTCGTCCTTAGCCACGAAGCCGTCGTCCGTGTCCGAGTCGACGAGGACGCCCTTCTCGATGAGACGACCCCACTGACCGCTCGAAGCGTCGTCGCTCAGGTCGCTCCATTCAACGACGCCTTCCTCGTCCTGTACCTCAAGGACGCGTTTGAGAACGCCCTCCATCTCGGCGTCCTCCTCGATAAGCGTCTCCGCCTTCCTCCTCGTCTTGGTCATCGTCGTGGATTACCGGTCTCTCCTCAAAGGGCTTTCGTTACCCGTCGTCTACGCGAGCGCGTCGACGAGTTCCCCAGCCGCCTCCTTGACGCCGCCGTCGGGGTTCTCGACTATCTTAACCGTCGCACCCGTGAGAGTCGCGTAGCTCATCGCGGCGTTACGGTTCATATCCTGATGCGTCGCAAGCTCCTCAGTGTTCTCCATATCCCGCGTCCGTGTCTCGTCGTCGAGTCTACGGAAAAGGATCTCGTCGGGCGTAGCTTCGACGAGTACCACGGTGTCGGGCTGGAGCGCGTCGAGCACCCATTCGGGAAGACCCGGCAGGTAGCCCTCAGGCGTCTTTATCGTACAGTGGGTGTCGACCATGATGTTCGTATCCTCGGCGCGTTCGGCGATACGTTCGCCAGCCTTCTCCTGTACGCGTTTCTGCTCGTCGCTCGGTAGCTTACGCATCTCGTCGCGCTCCTCCACAAGCCCTTCGTCGCGGGCGGTTTCGAGCATCTCAGTACCGAAGGAGACGACCTCATACCCCGCACCTCTCTCTTCGAGAGCCTCGTTCGCCTTCTCCGCCACCGTCGTGGCTCCGACGCCCGGAACGCCTGTCAGTACCGCTACTGTCATAGATGTAGGCTTGCGGCGGTCCGTTAAATATCAATCCATACGCCGCTTCGTACCGACGTGTCGTTGGCTTTATGCGGTTCCGGAAGTAATATACGCCGGTTTTAACGCCGTATGGTGAAGAAAGATGTCAGATGAAAAGGAAAAGGAGGAGAAAGCCGAGGAACTACGCGACCTGTTCGTCGACGTTACCGACGAGTCGACGGTGACAGAGGAGCGCCAAGAGGAACGCGGAACACTCCCCGACAAGGAGGAGGTTGACGAGGAGATACGCGAGACGGTCGACGAGATGCGTGACGAGTACGGCTTCGAGACATCGCTCGACGACGACCAGACCGTCCGTGTCGTACGTCTCTACCACGAAGGGGCGTCCGACACCGAGATCGCGCGGAAGCTCGGCGACGACAGCCTCGACAAGACCGTAAAACGCGCACGTATAGGTCTCCATCTGTTCCGTGACCCCGACTTCGACGCACCGTTCGGTATCGACCGTCTACGTGAACTCGTCGACGAAGGCGTGACGAACGCCGAGGCGGCGGAGGAACTCGGCGTTAGCGCGTCGACAGTCCGTGCGTACAGACAAGCCGTCGAGGCAAAACGCGAATCCGAAGATGTCGACGGCGAGTACGCCGAGAGGCTTGAGGCGGTACTCGAAGACCGCGAGATAACGGAGACTTTCACGCCCGACGCAAAACGCGACGGTCTCGAAGGCGCGACCGAGGACGCAGAGGTCGACGTCGATCTATGAGACGTGTCACGGTCGAGGAGGCGGTGGAACTCGTCGACCACGGAGGCGTCGTCGTCTACCCGACGGAGACGGTCTACGGCGTCGGTGGTGACGCGTTCAACGAGGACGCGGTTAGACGCGTCTACGAGGTCAAGGGAAGACCGCGCGAACGTCCCGTCAGCGTCGCCGTCGCGGATACCGACGATATCGAAAAGGTCGCGCGCCTCGACGACGGAGCACGGCGTTTGGTCGACGAACTCCTTCCCGGACCCGTCACGCCCCTCGTGCCCGTACGTAACCGTGTACCTGAGGTCGTCACAGCGGGCGGAAAGCTCGTCGGTGTACGTGTCCCCGACGACGGTACGGCGCGCCGTCTCCTACGCCGGACGGGTCCTCTCACGAGCACGAGCGCGAACGTCAGCGGCGAACCGTCGGTGACAAGTCCACAGGAACTCGGCGTCTTCGGTGACCGTGTCGACGGGGTTATCGACGACGGATCGCGCGACGCGACCGGTGGCGTCGGAAGCACCGTCGTAGACACGACGACGTGGGAGGTCGTCCGTGAGGGCGCAGGTGCGGAACGCGTACGCGGCTACATCAGCCGAAACGGTCTCTGAGACGCGTCAGGAGCGAACGCGTCTCTACGCCGCACTCCTCGGTGAAGTCACACGGTTCGCACTTCGATCTGTCGTCGGTACGCGCCGGAGGTACGCCGTCCTCTATATCTTCGAGCGTCTCTAACGCCCTTCCGAGGGCGCGTTCGTCGTCCCTGCCGATCTCTACCTCGCGTAGAGCGCCGACGCGCGGGTACTCGACGACGACGCGCTCCACCTCACCGACGGTAGAGGCGAGACGGTTTACCGCCGTCGCCTCAACGCGTTCCGACGACCAGACGCCGCGCGCGGGCGGTTCGCCCGTCTTGACCAACGAGACCGTGACGCCTTCCTCACCGAAAGACAGCTTGTCGACCGTGCCGCGTAACCGCTCGCCTTCGACGTACCTCTCCTCCCTGTCGGGTCGCGCGACGGCGTTCCAGACCGACGGTCTTCCGTCACGTACCTCGCGGAGCGCGTCACTGACGTCGGTTAGGTCGAGAGACACGTCGACGCCCGCTGTTTCACGCGCACGTCGCACCGCGTCGTCGGGCGACCCCACGACGGTCGGGTACAGGTACGCAACCTCACGTAGTAGGCGTGTCTCCGGCGAAGGAATGTGGCACGCCTCGCGCCGTGACTCGTAGTACGCCTGTCTGCCGCAGTAGACGGCGTTCCGAACGCGTGAGATATGGAACACGGACGAATGTCGTGCCCGCGCCACAAACGGTTTACGCCCACACGGCGCGGTCGCTCTCGCTCCCGCAACCCCGACGAACCGTACGAAGAGGTACCGACAGGCTTATTTTAGGGTCGCGGCAACAAGACAACGCGCGGCAGTGGTGTAGTGGTATCACATGGCCTTGCCAAGGCCATAACCCGGGTTCGAGTCCCGGCTGCCGCAAGACCCCGTCTTACGTGCCCGCAAATCTCGGATTTGCGAATGCCGCATGAGGAACGTAGTGACGAATGCGCAACGGGACTTGAGCAGAGAGTGACCTAAGGGAACGACCGTGTTCGAGTCCCGGCTGTTGCAAGACCCTGTCTTGCATACACGTAAATCTCCGATTTACGAATGCCGCAAGACCCCGTCTTGAGTGCCCTGCGAACCAGGGAACCTACGAACAGTGTTAAGTCTTTCCTTCCCAAACCTACACTCTTGCAAACAAAATCTTATATATCTACGGCTTGTGTCTCCACCGTGAAACGTCCGAAAACGTGGGGGGAGCACGTTTGACGCGGAGTACGGTTATGATAGTCGACGACGACCCCGGGGTTCTTGACACGTACTCGGCTTGGCTATCCGGTACGTACGACCTACTGACGGCGTCGGACGGCGAGGAGGCGCTCGACACGATGCACAAAGACGTGTCGGTCATTCTTCTTGACAGAAGGATGCCGGGTATATCCGGAATGGAGGTACTCGACGAGATACGCGACAGCGGCTACGATCCGCGCGTTGCGGTGGTGACCGCCGTCGAGCCTGAGTTCGAGGTCATCGGTATGGGGTTCGACGCCTACCTCGTAAAGCCCGTCACCAAGGACGAACTCACCGAGACGGTTGAAAAGCTACTCAAGAGGGTCGAGTACGGCGAGAAGCTCATCGAGTACCACTCGCTCGTCTCCAAGAAGGTACTTTTCGAAGGGAAGAAGACCGACGAGGAGCTGGCTAACAGCGACGAGTACGCACGCCTAAACGAACGCCTCGAACAGGTCGAGTCACGTGTCGACGAGATTTCGCGCGAGATGTCCGCCGACGGCTTCAAGTCCGTCGTCCGCGACATCTAGGAACGCGAGTAGAAAAGACCGTGTACCCAGACGCCTTTCTCCAGCATCCTGTACTGCTGGTATGACGCGCTCAGATGCTTCATCTGTCTCTCCGAACGGATGCCGAGTATACGTAGGAGCTTTGCGACGGGGTACGTGACGAGCGTCAGAAGGTACATACGCCGCGCCGACGGATAGACGCTTTCGTACTTGTCCTCGAACTCGGTATCTTGGAACCCCTCCTCGGCGAGCGCGTCGCGGAACTCGTCGACGGTCGACAGCGAAGGTGCCGCCATGCCTTCGAGCATCGCGTCGACGCCTTCGTTCTCGTCGTCGGTCATCTCGTCGCGCCCTTTTCCGAGGAAGCCGTCGGCGACCACGAGCACACCGTCGTCCTTGAGGACGCGTTTCGCCTCACGTAGGAATGAGTTCTCGTCGTCGGTGTGGCAGACGCTTTCGACAGCCCAGACGACATCGAAACTGTCGTCATCAAAAGGTACGTCGGTGTAGTCGGCGACGTGGAACGAAACGTCCTCGACGCCGCGTTCCTCCGCGCCGAGACGCGCCTTCTCCACCTGCATCTCGTTTATGTTCACGCCGTCGACGCGCGCGCCGCGCTCCTGCGCCAACCAGACGGCGCTACCCCCAACGCCGCATCCCGCGTCGAGCACACGATCGCCTTCTGACACACCCGCGCGGTCTGCGACTACACGCGTCAGGTTGATAACGGCGTCCTCTAAGCTCTCGTGCTCGTCGTCGTGGTAGCCGTAATGCATCGAGAGATGGTCGTTGGTACCCCACATCATCGAGTAGTCGACTTGACACTCGTCGTAGTAGTCGTTGACCGTCTCCTGTACCTCTGAGGATGTCATTACACGGGGTAGGTTCCTCGGAAAGTAGACGGTTTCGGTACCACCACGCGGCGGTGTTCAGATAAGGAATGAATGAAGAATGAGGCGTGGCGTTTTCTGAGTGCCTATGACAAAAAACGCACGCCT
>NZ_RKLV01000005.1 GCF_026242195.1 Halorutilus salinus
GTCGTGCAGTGTACGTCGAGTACGGCTTGTGTGTCTGTGTCAACAAGTGCGGTTGTTTTGAGCGTCTGGACGTGGTAGTTCGTGCGGCGGCAGTAGTGTTTGCTAGCGTTCTCGCGGTCGAAATACGTCGAGTCGATGGCGGCGTGTCCGGAGGTTTCGTGCTCCTGCGTGGAGAGGCGCAGGAGCACTCTCCAGACTTCCATCGTCAATCTGTCAAACGCCTTTACTAACGTCGAGTGATCAGGTAATTCGTCGGGTTCAAGCCCTATCTCAGCCAGAATGTGTGGCATTTCACTCAGCCAATCCAAAGCAGTGCGGTAGGATTCACCGAGATAAACTCGGAGGCAGTGCAGTGAAACGACAGCGTAATCGGCGAATCCGCCACCCCCTGTCGGGGCGGCGGATTCGCCTCGTCCACCGACAGCATTTTTTGCTAACGTCACTACTCTTTGAGTGAAGCGGGAGATTTTCGACATGTCCAACTCGATGTTTCCCGCTTCATTCTCCTTGCTCTAACGATACAATCCATCGCTACCTAGTGATTCACCAGAGCCTAGTTGACGTAGCCATCGACAGCAACCGGCGCGTCACACAGGTCGAAGACGGCAGGTACGTCGTCATGGTCGACGGCGTCCGTTACGTCTACGAATCCGAGAATTAGGGCGTCGTACCATCTCCTGTTCGTTCACGGACGACGAATCCGCGTCCAACCCATACCGTTCCTCAACCGTGTCGCGTGTGAGGTACGAGTCACAGCGCCGGCGGAACACGAATATTGATGTGGGCGCGTCTATAATCCGTGGCGTGGAACTCCCGTTGGACGCGCCCCTCGTCCGTCGTATCACCAACGACTGGGGCGAGATAACCGACGACTACTCCGAGATACGGACACGTGTCGTTCTCGACGGCGCGAGCCTCGTCGACGTGCACGTCAAGGGCGTGGGTCTGAGGTACGACGCGACGATGAACGGTATCGAGGTCGCACGCTCACAAAAGAAGGGCGTCTCACTCAACCGTCGGAACACGACCATACATCTGAACGCGCGTATACACCGCGACAGGCTACTCGAATGGTGGCGCACCCACGTCAACAACGGCGAACGTACCGACCTCGTCATACGTCCCCATCTCACCGTCGATCTTCCGTCCGTCGACCTCTCGGCTATCGACTTCGCGGGCGTCCTCCCGACGCGTACGGGCGTCGACTCCTTCTCCGTCGAGACACCCAACTACACGAGCGGGTTCACGACGAGTATCGCCGACTCCGTACGGACACGTGAGGCGATGCGCGTCAAGGTTCTCGGAAAGACCGTCTTCGCGGTACAGAACGTCGACGCTTGGTGGGGAACCGCCGACGACGACGAGACGCCCCTTGACGTACGTGTCTCGCTCCGAAACCCCAACCCGTTCGCGGTCGGCTTCGAGGATCTCGGTTACACAGTCAACATGAACGGTATCGATCTCAGCGACGGAACCGTCGACGACTTCACGCTCCCCGCACGCGGTTCGAAAACGGTCGGGTCGCGCGCCGTCCTCGACAACCAACGTATCGCCGACTGGTGGGCGAGCCATCTCCGCAGGGACGAGCGCACCAGCACGGAGATAACCTTCGACGGTACCGTGACAGCCCTCGGACTCAGCCGCGATGTCGGCGGACGTAGCTACACCGACAGCTTCGAAACCGACCTTTTCGCGGGCGGTCTGCCGTCGTAGACCCACCGTCCCTCTGAGACGCGTTTAGCCGTCCGTCGTACTTCTCCGAACAGCTGTCCTATCTATCTGTCTGTTTGTTGTTTAATTCTGCCCGGTTAAGTTATAGACCACACCAAGGTTTATTAACCACCGTTAGTTATGACCGACCGGACGAGGTAGAAAGATGAGGCTAAGAGAGATGAGGAACGAGATAGAGGACTCCGTCGACCCCCCCGTGGAGGAAAGCATGGTACTCGACAGTATGGGTGACACGGAACTCGAAGCGCCGGGCGGCGAGTCCGAGACGGTCGCACAGGTGCTCGAACGCGGCGGGACGGAGACGTACGGGACGACCGTCGAACTTTACGAGTCGATACTCGGTAACCTGAGCGAGGCGTACGTCGGCAGGAAGGGCTACGACGACCGTGGACCCAACCTCGAACCTAAAGAACACGTTTCGTTTTAGCTCGCGCTACGTGGTTAGTACATAGAAACCCGCGTCAGCCGCGGGTGTAGTCTATACGCGCTCCAGGTTGGTGGCGCGCGGACCCTTGTCTGCTTCCTCGACCTCGAAACGGACGTCCTGACCCTCTTCTAGGTCAGGACCCTCTATGTCTTCCATGTGGAAGAAAACGTCCTCGGAGTCGTCGTCGTCGTTACGTTCTATGAAACCGTAGCCCTTCCTATCATGGAAGAAGCCGATCGTGCCTTCTGTCATGCGGCAGTCTATCTTCCGCGGGGATCTATAAAGCCCTTGTGTTAAACAGCCGGTTTGGGAAGCCGTCTCACGACCCGTACAGTCTTACCGTGGAGTGACGTACGACGCCCATGACCGAATGCGACTACTGCGGAAACGACGTGTACGGAGACGAACCCGTCTTCGTCATGGAGGAGCGTGAGTTCAGACGCGTCGAAACCGGTGCATTCTGCAACTACGCGTGTCTGTCGGCGTACATAGACGACGAAGGACTCGCCGACGGTGCTGTGTGCGAGGTGGATGTCGGAGAAGAATAACCGTTGTCGTGCGGGGCGGGGTAACGACGCGAATTTAACCCACGAGTCTCTAAGAGGTCTATGCGCGAACAGGAGATACGTCTCGTCCACGAGGCGGGCGTCTGGGTAGCGATCGATGTCGGAACGGGCGTAACGGCGCACGGCGGTACGCGTGACGAGGCGTTGACGAGCCTTGACGCCGAACTCGCAGGGCGCGACGACCGGAACGAGGGCGGTATCGAGGACGCCGAAGACCTACGCCGTGAGGTGGGTGTCGAAGACGGTGCTCTCACCGACGCCGACGAAGGAACCTGAGATGGGGGGTATAGACACCGACGAACTCCCGACGACGGTAGACGTTCTCCGTTACGGCGAACCCGGTGCCGATCCTACGTACATGATGGTTCCGGGCGACGACGGAACCAAGGTCGTGGGCGCGCACTCACGTGAGGCTATGCGCCACAGGAGACGCAGACTCGGCGTCGGTATCGTCGTCGCGGGCGTCGTCGCCGGCGTGGGCTACTACCTCGGCGAGCTTCTCGTCTCCGCCTTGGGCTTTCTCGTGGTCGTCGCCGTCGCCGGCTACGAACGTCTCAGACCCGACGGCGTTCCTGAGGTCGTCGGAAGAAACGTCCACGCAGAGGAGGCGCTCGAAACGTACGAGATCGAGGGCTACGTCGACGAGGTCTTCGTTATGTAGACAGCCTTCCGAGCGATCGCGCATTCGACGGGTTCGGTGACGGTGACGTGTCGACGAGGTCTTCGTCAGGTAGGTATTCTTCCGAGGGGTTACGCGGTTTCACCTAATTCGAGGCGGAGGCCCCACCCTCAAGGAGCGCCGGGCTTCCGGCTCCGGCGGAAGCACAAGCGAGTAGGGTGGGGAGGAAGCCGACCCGGCATTGACCAACCGCCAGACTGGTGCCTTCGAACTCCCAATTATTAAGTAACTACAACGTCATATATGAAAATATCGTGGAATACCGTCGAACCGCCGTTATCAAGCTCGATACACCCGAAGGAGCGGATACACACCTGCGGGAGACTATCGAGCAATTCAAATACTGTTCCAACACCGCGAGCGAGTGGTGCTGGCACGGGCGTCACCAGATTCCGGAGGAATCTGGTTGCCAACCAGAAACGCCGCGCGTTTCTGGTGACGACAACGGCTACCACGTCACCTCGAAAGCAAAGGCGGAAGATGCGCTGTACGACCAGCTACGCGAGGATACAGAGTTGACTGCAAACCTCGTCCAGAAAGGGATTCATCAGGCCGTCGAAGCCATCAAGAGTGGTGTCGAACGGCTCAAAAACGACCACGATACGTCACGTCCGGCGTTCACAGCGGATACCGCCGTCTACGATAAGCGAAGCGCCACGTTCCACCGCGACCACGTTTCGCTATCGACACCGGACGGGCGTATCGAGTGCGACTATATTCTCCCCGACGACGCTGACACACCGCCAACGAAGTACGTGACCAACGAGGACTACGAGTTTCGGCGGGCAACTCTCCATCGGCGTGACGGTGACTGGTATCTCCATGCGTCGATGCTCAAAGAGGACGACGACACCGACACCACTACCGGGCACAGAACAGTCCTCGGTGTGGACCTCGGTGTAAACCAACTCGCGGTCGCTTCGACCGGACGGTTCTGGTCGGCAGATGAGTTCAACCACTGGAAGCGAGAGTACGAGAAACGGCGTGGCGACCTCCAACAGTGCGGAACACGAGCGGCACACGACGCGATAGCAGGCGTCGAGCGCAAAGAGGACGGTCGCTTCGAGATATTCCTGCACCGTGTCGCCAACGAACTCGTATCTGAAGCCGCCGAACACGACTGTTCGCATATCGTGTTTGAGGACCTGACCGACATTCGTGAGAACGTGCCAGAAGCATCGTGGCACCATCTGTGGGCGTTCCGTCGCCTCTTCGAGTACGTCGAATACAAAGCCAGAGAGCAGAGCATTGAAGCCGTCCAAGTGGACCCACGGAACACGTCGAAGCGGTGTTCGACCTGTGGGTTTACCCACGATGATAACCGCCACGGCGAGGACTTCGAGTGTCAGAAGTGCGGCTACCAGAACCACGCTGACTACAACGCTTCCAAAAACATCGGCTTGCAGTATCTCCGGCGTCGGCAAAACGCAGACGACGGAGGCGCACGCGTAGACGTGCGCTTGAATCGCGGGACGCTGAACGTGAGTGGGGAGTACAACCCTCCTGCCTCGGCTGAGGCATAGAACGGGAGTCCACGCGAAAGCCCTACCCTCAACGAGCGAGCGGGTCCTTAGACCCCGAGCGAAGTAGGGTAGGGTAGTTTACTCGCGGCGTATCTTAACCGCCGTCGTACGTACCACGTCCTCGACTATCTCGTCCGAATGCGACTCGGAGAGACGTTCAACCACGACATCGCCCGCGTCCTCTATCATCTCCTCCGTGTGGTCGTCGAAGACGGCGCGCACGCCGCGGCGTATACAGTCCTGCACCGTTTCGGACATACCTACGACGGGGAGGTTGGTTATAACGGCGTCTTCAAGATCGCGTAGAAAGCTCTCCTGGTTCTCCTCCTTGAGGCTCTGAACCACGCGCTCGCCCACCTCGTCGACTATCTCCTGCTTCTGTTCCTCCGAAAGACCTTCGAGCATACCCCCAACCGGGTCGTATGCCGTGTCTAACTCGCGTTCGAGTTCTTCGTCTGTCATTTACATCCCTCCTGAACGGTCGGTAGCCTCTCCTTCACCGGTACGGATCAGTCGGTGTTTGTCTCTTCGGTTTCTCTGCGCGACGGTCTCACGGCTTAGCACACCGAAGCCTCGGCGCAAGCCATGTCGTCGGACGGATCAGGAGTACGCCGAGAGACCGAGCATCTCGTTACCGACGATGAGCTTCTGCACCTCCGTCGTGCCGTCCGGGATCGTCATAACGCGCGCGTCGCGGTGGTACCTTTCGAGCGGGTACTCCTCCGAAAGCCCCATCGCACCGTGAACCTGTATACCCTCGTACGTCACCTCGTTGCATTTCTCGCACGCGTACCCCTTTGCGAGCGACGACATGAGACGCGCGTCCTCGTCAGCCTCGCTCAGGAGGTCGATGGCGTGGTACGCCAGACGCCGCGAAGCCTCCGTCTTCGCCTTCATACCGTACAGCTTCTCCTGTATAAGCTGGTGCTCGCCTATCTTCTTCCCGAACGACTCGCGGTCCTTTGCGTACTCCACCGAGTCGTCGAGCGCCGCCTGCGATATACCCGTCGCCATCAGCGCCATCCCTGTACGCATGAACGCGAAGATAGCGTTGAGGGGCTTGAGTTCGAAGAACAGGTCGACGACGCTTTGGGGATACGGAAGCATCTCGTTGAGGCTCTTCCCCTCGACAACGGCGTTGGATATCATCTTCGACAGGTTGTTGTCCTCCGGCACGCGGACATCGTCGAGGTAGACCTCACCCGTCGGCGAAGCCTTCCAACCCATCTTGTGAAGCTCGCTCGTCTCGAACGGTGAGTTCTCCTTGTCGACGAGGAACATCTCGCGCGCGTCGGTCTCCTCGTTGTGCGCCGCGACGAGCAGAACGTCCGCAACAGGCGCGTTCGAGACCCACGTCTTCTGTCCGTTGAGCACATACTCGTCGCCGTCGGGACGCGCCGTCGTACCGAGATGAACGGTATCCGTTCCGCTCTTAGGCTCGCTTACGCCCAGACCCCCGATGATCTCGCCCGTTTCGAGCTTACCCATCATGGCGTCCTTCGTCTCATCGGAGGCGAACTCGACGAACATCGCAGGGAACGACATGTTGAGAGTGACGTTTAGTGAGGGCCAGACGCGTGAGATCTCCTCGGAGCCGATTCCGTAGAAGGCGAGGTCTCCGAAGTAGTCGTCGGCAACGTCGGGCGAGAAGCCGATCCCCAACTCCTCCTTCATCTTCGTCTGGTAGCCTATGATCTCGTCCTTCGAAAGCGCCTCGTCGTCCTTCTCGTCCACATCGGGCGCGACCTCTTCTTCGAGAAAGTCTCGGAGGCTGTCGCGGAAGAAACGTCGCTCCTCGTCTATCCTCATGCCTCAGCTCCTCCCTCGTCGGCAGGTACCGAGGCGTCTGTCTACATCACCGTGACACATACTTTCCATAGCGGTGTAGACCGGAAGTCGGTTGTCCCCTGAATAAGAGGCTACTTATTCGTAACCGTCCGGGGCATTATCTTCGCCTCCGCCTTACGCAGATGCTCCCCCGCCGTACTCGCTGTGCAGTCGAGAAGTTCGGCGACATCTTCGTGTGTCGCGCGCCGTGGGTTGTCGTAGTAGCCCACCTCGACAGCCGCACGGATAACCTCGCGCTGTCTGTCGGTTAGGGTGCGCTCGAACTCGCTCTCCTCAGGAACGTACCTACCCACCTGACTCAGAACCGTCTCGGCGTTCTCCGTCAGACGCATGAACTCGGGGAGTGACTCCTGTACGCGTTCGTTCTTTCCTACGACGGTCATCTCTATACCGTTGTCCGTAAAGTCGAAAGGCGTGTCGACGATCAGACCGTTCTCGTCGGCTATTTCGAGAAGGTCGGTAGCCGGACTCCCCGGCTTGAAACGGACGTACAGGTTGAAGCCGTCACCGTCGACGCTGAAGATCTCGCTTTCGACTATCTCCGTGTTCTCGTCGAGCCTCTCGGCGAGTTCGTCTGTCTCCCCCTCGCATCCGTAGACAACGACGCCGTCGCGGTTTGATAGAAGCGATACGTGCAACACCGTCTCGCGCTCCACGTCGAGTCCTTTGAGTATCTCCTCCTCCAACGGATGGAAGTAGCCGCCGGGCGGTTTGAGTACGTACCGGTAGTACCGCATATACCCGATACGGGTTCCTGAAATAAAAGCCTTCCATACACGGCAGAAGACACTATCGAAGCAGACACGTCTTTCGTCTAAGTGAACGTACCTTGGTCATCCGTCTACCAAAAGTACGGGGTTGAGAAGAGCCTCGACCACCGTGACGAAGCCGTTCACGCGCTCCTGCGCGACGCTGTGGAGGGGTACGGCGACATGGCTCTCGTTCAGAACGGCGAGGAGACGACGTACCCCGAAGCGTGGGACGATGCGCGCCGTCTCGCCGGCGCTCTGCGTGGACGCGGCGTCGGAAGGGGCGACGCCGTCGTATCGCTCCTACCTACGGGCGTCGAGTTTCTCGTTACGAGCTACGCCGTCTCCGTGGCGGGCGGTGTGCATGCACCCGTCTCCCCTCTCGAAAACGAGGAAACACTCGTCGAGAACCTGAGCAAGCTATCGCCCGAAGCGGTGATCGCCGACGGAAGATACGTCGGACTCGCCGAGACGGTCGAAGAAGATCTGGGTACGGACGCCTTGGTCACCGTCGGCGACAGTGCGGGCGAGGGGTTTGAAGCCGTCGTCCGTGGAGCCGATCCGCTCGAACCCGTCGACGTTGAACCTTCCGAGGATGTTCACACCGTACTGTTCACCGGAGGGACGACGGGCACGCCCAAGGGATGCATGTTGACCCACAGAAACGTAACCGCGAACGCGGGGCAGATCGAGGCTTCGATGTCGCGCGCCGCGTCCGTCATGAGTGGGAACGCCGAGGTACTCAACGCACTACCGCTGTACCACGCTTACGGGCATTCGATGGCGCACGCCTTCGTACGTATGGGCGTGACACAGATACTCGTCGCCGACCCGCGCGACACTGACTCCGTCGTAGGGTACGTCTCCGAACGCGACCCGACCGCAGTCGTCGGCGTCCCCACGCAGTTCATGGAGATGGAGACGGACGGTGAGATGGACGTTGTCGGTATATCGGGTTCCGCGCCGCTCGCGTCGGAGACACGCGACGGCTTCGAGGACGACGCACGCGGTATGACGCAGGGGTACGGTCTGTCTGAGATGTCACCTGTCACGCATTTCGACATAGAGGGGCTCGTCGAGTCTATCGCGGGCGTCTCCAGGCGTGAACCCGGCTACGACCATCCGACGGTCGGCGTTCCCGTACCCGGAACATGTGTCCGTCTACGCGACACGGAGACGGGTGAAGACATACCTCTCGAAGAGGCGGCTGAGGAAGACATCGTCGCCGAGATGCTCCTCGACGGACCCCAGCGTATGAAGGGCTACGTCGATGGCGACGAAGGGTTCGATAAACTCCGTGACTCGAATGGTTCAGTTGCCCACGAGGATCGTTCCGGCTCCCGTGAGGGCTACGTCCGCACCGGCGATCTCGTCCGTCTCGATACCGACGGGCGTTTCTACGTCGTCGACCGCGTCAAGAACATGATAAACGTATCGGGTCTGAAGGTCTACACGGAGGAGGTTGACGAGGAGCTTCACGCCCACCCCGATGTCGAACGCGGCGGTACGGTCGGTGTACCCGACCCCGAACGTCCGTGTAGCGAACGCGTCAAGGTCTTCGTCCGGACGGAGGAAGAAGCAGATCTCACGCCGGAGGATATAACGTCCTTCCTCGCCGACCGCGTCGCCAAACACGCCGTTCCCGACGAGGTCGAGTTCGTCGACGAGATACCGTTAACCGACATCGGAAAGATCGACAAGGCGGCGCTACGCGACGGCTGAGACGGTAAAGAACGTCTCCGTACGTTCGTCGGCGCGTTCGACCTCGAACCCCGCGTCCTCGACGGCACCGACCGCCTCCTCGGCGTCGTAACGTTCGTCCGTCGGTGGTCCCCGGTCGCCGTCACCGTTCGCAGACCAGTCGGCGACGACGAGACGACCGTCCGGGGACAGAACACGTCTTATCTCCGCGAGCGCCTCAGGCGACGCGAACTCGTGGTACGTCATCGTCGAGTACGCGGCGTCGACGGAACCGTCACCGAACGGCATCCCGCTGACACCCGCTGTCACGGGTTCGACGTTTCCGGGCAAGCCTTTCTGACGGTACCGGTCGTGCATCTCCTCCTGAACGTCGACCGCGTATACAGTACCTGCGAAGCCCGCAACGTCGTCGGTATAGAAGCCCGTTCCGCTCCCGAGATCGACGACTACGTCCTCCGGCGAGGGGTCGAGAGCGCCGACGAGTTCCTCCATCGAGACGTATCTGTAACGCCTCTCGGCGTCGTCAAGGCGATCCGCCTTCTCCGGGTCGAACGTATGGTGTCCCATGGCGGACGTTCGTCATGTTAACATAAAAGTTCCTACGTCTCCGCGTCCGCGCCACCGACGTACGCCGCTGTGAGAACGAGCGCGGCTATAAGGAAGTCGAGCGTATGCTCGACGAGATGGTGGTACAGCATCGGTATAACACCCTGAACCGTACCGAAGCCTACGAGCGTGCGCACCACGAGGAGACCGATAGCCACGGATATCAGAAGGTAGCTTTTCCCGCGTCTTCTCCGGTACGCAACGAGGCTAAGCGCGAAGACAGCCGTCGTACCTATACCTGCGAGTACCAGCACTGCAAGAAGGAACGGGGAGCCTTCAACACCGAGCCGGTTCGCCGCGGGGGTCGTCATTACGTCTCTTCGAGCATCCTGTCGACCATCGTCACGAACCTGTCGACGACCGTGTCGGCGAGCGACGGAGATATGTCGGAAAGCATCTCAACCGTCCTATCTTCGTCGACCGCCGAGACGGTTACCCTTCCCCCGTCACCCCGGCTCTTACTCACGAGGCTCTGCTCCTCAAGACGCCCAAGATGCCACTCAACGGTGCTCCGGGCAACGTCGAGCGCCTCGGCTAACTCGTCGGGTCTGGTCTCGCCGTTTTCGACGATATATACGACGACTTCGCGCGCCGTCTCTCGTCTCAGGAGCGCGACCGCTCCTCTTCTGTCTTCGGGATACTCAGCGGGGTAGTAATGCGTCCTACCGTACAGGCTGTCCCCGTCTATATCGCCCCTCTTCGTCAGACGGTACATATGGTACTGTACCTGACCCGTCGCCATCTCGACCGACCTTACGAGTTCGTTGAAATGTACACCGGGGTTCTCGGAGACGTAGTCGAGTATCGTCTTCCGCGGGTCGGCTGTCTCTGACATGGTATTACTTACGTAGTAGGCTGTCCGGACGTATATCACCGGCGATACGAACGTCACCACGGCTGGTAGTAAGGTATAGGGACGTGCGGCAGGGGAACCCCGAGTGACGCAAGACCGTGCTGTAGGGGTATGTACCCGAGGAGGACGAAGACGACGCCGAGGACGCGGTGTAGGTTCCTCCTGTGTCTCACGTCCGCCGAGCTCATGATAGCCCCGACCAGAAACACCGCCGGAAACGTTCCCGCGGCGAGTGCGGCGAGCGAGACCGCGCCCCCTATAGCCGACCCCTGTACGAAGGCATAGAGGAAGGCTGGATACAGAAGGGGGCACGGAAGGAGCCCGTGGACGGCACCAAGGCCGGCTATCCGTCTGTCACCTACCCATTCGTCAACATAGGGCGTGACGTGGCTATGGAGATACCTCGTGCCCCGTGAGACCCATGAGGCGGGAACGAGACTCCTTGATGTCCCTGATGAGACGTAGCCGATACCGACCCCTATAACCGCGACACCGACGGCTAGACCTACGACCGCACGGATCTCGGTCACGAACGCCGTCACGTCCCTTGCGGTGACAAAGACGACCTCGCCCGCGAGTCCGAGCGCCGCACCTATCGCCGTGTAGCTAGCCCCTCTTCCGAGGTTGAAGAGAAAATGTTGTTTGACCTCTCGGAGACTGAGTACGTCCGGACGGTTCGACGCCGTGTTCATACGTTCCGAGTACATGCTCACGAGCGGACCGCACATACCAACGCAGTGTGCCCCTCCGAGAAGTCCCAGAAGAAAGAAGCCGACGAGACCGACAGGCGCGGAGCCGTACGTCGGGTCGGCGGGTGCGCACGTAGCCGCCATTAGAGGCTGTGCGCGTTGGCGACGGTTTCGGCGTCGTCCGCGACGCGGCTCACCTTAGGGCGTTCGCCCTGGTAAGCCCGCTCCGTGTAGCCGTCGGGGTTGACGAGGAAGGTCACCGACGGATGTATGAACTCGGCACCCTGACGCTGGAAAGCGATACCGAGGCTGTCGGTTACGACGCGTTCGGCTTCTTCTGGTCCTTCGGGGCGCAGAAACTCCCAGTTACCGGCGTCGAGATCTACACCCATACGTTCACCGTAGTCGCGCAGAACCTCTGCTGTATCGTTTCTGGGGTCAAAGGTAACCACGAGGAAACGAACCGAGTCGCCCAAACCGCGTTCGTCGAGCGCCGCCTGCACACCAGCGAGCTGGTTGCCCGTGACGATACATTCGGCGGGGCATGTCGCGTATATCTGCGTAGCTACGGTGACGTGGTTTTCTGAGATCGACTCGACCGTCTCGCCCGTGAGAGGGTTTGGGAGCGAAAACTCAGGGAAACCCTGACCGTACGCCGGGTACGCGAGATCCTCGCTGTCGCCCAGCTGATCCTCCTGTGGCGGAAGGACGACGTTCTCGTTCCCGCCTCCGAGGGCGGAGAGACAGCCCGTCGTGGCTGTCGCCCCCGCTACGAACGCCGTTCGTAGAAACCTTCGTCTTTCCATCACCGTATATACCGTCCGGCGACTGTAACCCGTTCTGGTACGTCCGCCGAAACCGTTGGACGTTCGAACCACACGGTATATTCTCGTGCGGTGTGTAGACGCTCTTATGCCGGAAGCCAACGACAGAAGGAGACGCGAACTACTCAGATATATCGGTGCATCGACCGTTATCGGAGCGGGCGTATCGACGGGGTGTCTCGGCGCGGACGAGGGGATGGAGGACGGTGAGGAAGCCGATAACAACGTGTCGGACGGGGGAGGCGCGAACGAGACGGATGCCGACGAAGCCGCGACGACAGAACCCGTGGATTTCCCGGCGGACGCCAACTGCGCTGTCTGTAACATGGTCGCCGCCGACTACCCCGACTGGAATGCTCAGGTCGCGCACGACGACGGCGAACGTGCCTACCTCTGCTCGTCGGGCTGTACCGTCGCGTACAAGACGTACCCCGATGAGTTCGCTGTCTCGTCCGCGCCTACCGCGTCCGTCTGGGTCACGGGCTACGAGACGCGTGAGCTGATCGACGGGGCGGAGGCGTTCTACGCTCTCGAAACTGACCCCGAACGCGTCGACGACGTTATGATGCTCAACCCCGCGCCTTTCGAGGAGCGTAACGACGCCGTCGAGTACGTTGACGCTGTAGAGTACCTAACCGAGGACGATATAGTAGGGTACGAACAGCTCGACGCCGAGACGGCGGACATCTACCGCGGACAGCTAACACCGAGTGGTGAGGATGCGAACGAAGACGCGTAGAGGCTTCCTCGCTGTGTCCGCGGCTCTCGCAACGGGATGCCTCGGAGGTGGTACGGAGGAACTACCACAGCCCATCTCGCTCGACACCGGAAGGTCGTGCGAAACATGCGGTATGATAGTACGCGACCATCCGGGTCCTGTCGGTCAGACGTACTACCGCGACAACACGCCGGAGGGGCGCGACGAGGACGAGCCTGCATGTTTCTGCTCCACCGTCTGTCTCTTCGACTTTTACTACGCGGGCAACAGACAAAACTGGAACCCTCTCGTACATTACGTTACCGACTACTCGTCGGTCGAGTACGAGGTACGTACCGAACGACGGTCGAAGTATATTTCCGCACATCTGAACGCCGAGGACTTCGCCGACGCGAGCCGAACCACGGTCGTCGTCGGTTCCGACGCCTTAGGGGCTATGGGACCGAGCCTGATTCCGTTCACGGACGGTGACGACGCGACGGCTTTCTCTGACGAGTACGCCGGCGACGTTATCGGCTTCGGCGATGTCACAGAACGTATCGTTGACTCCCTTTAGCTACTTCCAGACTTTTCTGACAGCCACGACGAGAGGTGCGACAGTCCACAGAACGAGGCTGAGGACGCTTGCGGGCACCGACGTTGCGCGCACACCGCCCGAAGCGACGCCTACCACTGTTTCGAGAACGAGACCACGGAACGCCGTGTTCGGGCTGAGTGAAGTGAGCCAGACGACGGCTTCGTCGCCCAGACTTTCGGTCACGACACCCGCGATAACGCCGAGGTCAGCGCCGAGGGCGAGGGCGACCCAGACGAGTACGGCGAGCGCAAGCGCGGTACGGACGGTGCCTGACACGGCGGAGACGGCGACAGCGACCGACAGTACCGCCGCGCCGAAAGCCACGGTCAGTACGGCGAAACGGGCGAGCAACAACGGCGAGTCGACGCCCCCGTGCCACGCTATCACGGTGATGGTAGGTCCGCTCTGTGTCCATACGAGACCGCCGACGACCAGGAGCGGCGCGACGAGTACGACAGAAAGAGCAACGAGGCGTCCTGCATAGAGGCTCAGGACGTACTCTGCGCGTCCGAGACCGTACGTCCTGAGAACGTCAAGTTCACCCGTCGATCGGTCGGTAAGCACGACACGGTATCCGAGCGCGAACGCTACCACGGGTACGAGGATCTCCGTGGGCGTCGTCAAGCTCGAAGCTGTAGGCAGGTATCCGCCCTTCGCACCGCCGCTGAACCACGCCGCGCCGACGACGACCGCGGCGTATCCGACGCCGAGCGCGAGGTATGCGCGTGTACGTAGAACCGTGAGTAGCTCACGTCTAAGTACTGTCCTACCCCCCTGTGCTCCGCTCATCCTCGACCCCCACCACGGACGACGGAGTCGAAGACGGACGCGAGGCTCTCCGCCTCATGCTCGTTCACCACCTCATCGGGCGATCCCGACCCTGCAATACGGCGGTCGTGTATAAGAACCACCTCGTCGGCGTGTCGCGCAACCCTGTCGAGGTCGTGGGTCGTCAGAAACACCGCTGTTCCGTCGTCGGCGATACCGCCGAGTGTCTCAAAGATACGTCCGGTCATCTCAGGGTCGAGACCGCTCGTGGGTTCGTCGACCACCATTATCGGGGGGTTGCCGACCCTCGACTGCGCGACACCGAGAAGACGTGTCATGCCTCCGGAGAGACCCGATACGTGTCTGTCGCTCGCGTCGGAGAGACCGACATCACCGAGCGCCTCGCTGACGTATCCGTCACCCATCTTCTCGTCCAACAGACGCGTGTAGAAACGTAACGTCTCTGCAACGGTGAAGCCGTCCCTGAAAGACGGCTGTTGGGGCAGGTATCCCACCGCGCGCTCCGCACCGCCCGTCCGTCTAAGAACCTCGCCGGAGTCGGGGGGTAGGAGACCCGCGAGTATCTTGAGAAACGTCGTCTTGCCGGAGCCGTTCGGACCTATGAGGGCGTACACCCTACCCCGTTCGGCTTCCATCGATACGTCCTTGAGAACCTCCAGCTCGCCGTACGTCTTCGAGACGTCGTTTGCTTCGAGAACCGCCGCTGACTCGGTCTTGTTCATTCTGTATCCTCCGTCGTGTTTCTGTCGTAGACCGCGGGCTTACCAAGCGGATCCTCGTCGACAACACCGCCCGAACGCATACCCGGAACCACGGTGTCCAGACCATGCAGGAGACTGTACGCGGTCGATCTGCGGAACGTCACCATCCCGTCGGTCGAGGTAACCGACGAGTCGACGCGATCGGTCGGACGGAAGACGTTAGCGCCCGGCGGTGCGTTGCTCCAGTAGTTGCCATCGTCGTTACCACCCCAGACACGCATAGCACCCTCGGCGGACGTGACTTGAACCTCGTTCCTAACGAAGTCGTTTCTCGTCACCTCGTTCGACGGAAGTACCGTAGACGCGCTTGCGCCGTACCGGTTTCCTAACATGACGTTACGTGTGAAGACGGAGGCGCGCGCTCCCATACGTAGACCATTCGTGTTGTTTACGAGGACGTTGTCGGCGAAGTACGAACGGCTACCCACGGTCGACAGTCCGTTCCGACTGTCCCGAACCTCGTTACCGACGATGTAGTTCGAAGTTGGACGCGTCATGATCACGATACCTGCGATAGCCCCGCCGCTTGCCTCGTTACGGCGTATCAACGTCTCGGACGTGTACATCAGATGGACACCAAAACGCCCGTCTCTCATAACGTTACGGCGTACCACGAGACCGTCGGAGGCGTGGGAGTATACGCCGTCACGTCCCTCGTTGAACGTCGAGTTCTGGACGACAACGGGCGACCGTATCGCAAGAACGCCCATGAATCCGTTTACCCACTCCTCGGTTCCGTTCACCGTCGTCCCTGCCACGACGCCGTCGTCCACTTCCGAAAACAGAACCCCCGTAGTCGACGTATCGACGGTCACTTCATGTACCAACGCCCTCTCGGTCTCGTTAAAAAGTACGGCGGCGTCCGACCTACCGTACGCCTCCTGTATCGTCTCGTCCCAGCCTCCGCCGCGCATCGGTTCGCCGCGTGTCGCGTTACCCACACCGGATATGGATACCGACGAAACGGCGACGCCGTCCGACTCAACCGTGACGACCGTACCGTTGCCGTATCCGACGATACGCGCGTCACCCTCTCCGACGAGCGTTACGGGCTTGTCAACGACGACATGCTCCCTGTATACACCTTCAGGGACGCGTACGGAGCTGTTCGGCGGTGCGGCGTCGACCGCCGACTGCACCGTCTCGTGCTCCTCTCCGACCACCACGGAGACGTTACGGCTGAGAAGACGGTGCGTCTTCCGTACCTTCTCGTCGGCTGTGCGCGACCTTCCGGCGATAACCTCGTCCGCCGCCTTCTCTATATCAGGCTCCTCAAACTCGGTTTCGAGAACCCCCGTGTATCCACGTACCTTTCCACCATACTCGTCGGCGTAGAGGCGCGCATCCTCTTCGGAGGAGAAGGCGACGACGGGACCCGCGCCGACGACGTATCTCGCATCCGACGCGTCTGTCCACTCCGGATCCGTCGACGTTTCGACGAAGCCCGCGCCGACGGGCGACGGTTGGGTACCGGAGAAGTCGGTGACGTACGCCTTGGTCGGCACACCCCAGACGCGTTCGTAACGGCGTTCGCCGACGTTACGCGCGAAGGATTCGAGACCTGTATAGCCCACGACGAAGCTGTACTGCGAGTAAAACACCTGAGCACTCGGAACCTCGTAACCCTCGAACTCCGCCTCCCTCATACCCGCGTCCGACATACCTATCTGTACGGTGTCCTCAAAGCTCACGGGTTCCGGTGTCGTTCCGGGGTCGACGACGAAGACACCGACTACGAACACCAGACAGACGGCGACGGCTACCGTGACTCTTCTGTTCGGCTTCACCTGCCAACGGATACCACCGACACGGACATATCCGTACTGGTTCACCTGTCGAAGACCTCAGGGGAAGGTATATTTCGAAGGCGGTCGAGTTACAAACCGTCGTGCTAGACGAAGCCTTTGACGAGGAGATAGACGCGGCGAAGGAAGCGATCGAGAGCGGTGAGAACGTCGTCGTCGCCTCCGAGCCTTTCGGCGGACGCCGGACGGTCGTCGACGAAGCTGTCACGGAAGCCGGTGTGAGACGTGTCTCCGTACCCTCCGTCTCCGACGAAGGCGTCGAGATACCCGACGACGGCGTCTGTGTCGTCGAGGGATCCCGTTACCTCTACACGCGGCGTGTCGGCGGCTTCGCACCCCTTGAACGGTTCGCCGAAGACGTGACTGTCTCTGACGCCACCTTCGTAACGTCGTGGAACACATACGCATGGGACTACGTCCGTCACGCCGTCGACCTCGGCGTTCTCGGCGACACGGTTCGCGTACCTAAGCTCGATGCCTCTCAGATTGCAAGGCTCCTTGACTCGGAGTACGACGTCTCCGAGTTCGGCGATGACCTCAACCGTGTTACCGCCGACCGGAAGACGTCGTTCCACGACAGCCTTCCTTTCGGTCTCGGGCGTCTGCTCGAAGAAAGCTCCGACAACATCTTTGAGAAGATATCCGCGGCGTCGTCCGGAAACCCCGGCGTCGCACGTTCCGTCTTCGAAGAACGGTCTTGGGACGAAGAGAACGAGGACGCCGACCTGAGCTACGAGGACGCCTTCGCCCTCCGCGTCGCCCTTTCGAAGGAAACCGTGGGGCGCGACGTACTGCGTTCGGTTGTCGAGCCCGATTCGCTTCCGAGAACACTACGTAATCTGTCTGACGCCGGTTTCGTCGAAACCACCGACGGCTCCGTCTCGCTCCGCGCCGAGAGCCTCGTCCGTGTCGTCTCGCATCTCAGAAGGAGGCGTCTCGTATGGTGACGGGCGTTCCCGAACCCGTCGAGGTTGAACCTATCGGCGTCGATCTCTCCACCGTCGTCGCCGCCGTCTTCGTACTCGCTGTCGCCGTACTCGCCGCCCGTGTACTGACGTACGTCCTAACGCGTCTCTCCGAACGCTCCGTCGAGCGACGTATCACGTTCAAGATGTTCGTACCGATCACGAGGTTCGTCGTCTACGCCGCGGCTGTCTACTACGTCCTCGTCCCTCTTCTTGAGCTTAGCCCCGACCAGATACTCGCCTTCTCCGCCGTCTTCGGCGCTGTACTTGCGCTCGGCGTCCAGGATCTGTTCGCAAACATCGTCGGCGGGATCGTCATAACCTTCGAACGTCCGTACACGGTGGGCGACAAGGTCGAGTTCGGCGACCACTACGGTGAGGTCACCAACATAGGGATAAGATCGACTAAGCTCCTGACGCCCGACGACTCCGTCGTTACAGTACCCAACTACCTCTTCTTCACCAACTCGCTCTCGAACGCCAACGCGGGCGCGCCTGAGATGATGGTCGTCGTCGAGTTCTACGTCTCACCCGACGCCGATACGGATCGAGCCACGGGGATCATACGTGATGCACTCAAGAGTTCGCGTTACGTCTACCTATCCGAAGACCACGGCGTCGTGTCACGTCTTGAGGACGCGGGCGGTTATACGGCGGTACGTGGAAAGGCGTACGTCAACGATGTCCGTAACGAGAAGGCGTTCAAAACCCGTGTCTCCGAGCGCGTACTTAGAAGCTTCGACGACGAGGACGTACGGAGGGCAGATCCCGCCGTCGTAGCCGTCCGTGAACACCCGAACAGCCGTCAAGAATATTAGGTAGGGTGCAGAAGTAGGCGCATGGCAGAGCACGTTCTGGTTCCCGTAGACGGTTCGGAACAGTCAAGAAAGGCGTTCGAATGGACAGTTGACGAGTATGAGGGTGAGGACGCGCGTATCACGGTCTTCAACGTCGTCGACCTCTCCGACCCCGAGTACTTCGAGAAGGCGGTAGAGATGTCTGGCGAGGACGTGGGCGAGGAGCGTTACGAAGGCGTCCTTTCTGAGACCAAGAACTTCCTACGGCGTTTCGTCAACGAGGCTGAGGAAGCCGGTATCGAGGCGTCGAGCGACTACGCTAAAGGCGACTCCCCGTCACGCGGTATCGTCGAGTACGCCGACGAACACGATGTTGACCATGTCGTCGTAGGTAGCCACGGACGTAGCGGTGTGACACGTGTCCTCCTCGGAAGCGTCGCCGAGAACGTGACACGGCGGTCGCCCGTGCCCGTCACCGTCGTGCGTTAGCTACACCGAACAAGTTCGGGGTCACTCACAACCCTCGTCGCACCGTAACCACGGCGTGTGCCGAATAAGAAGCGTTTATGGGCTTTCGACCCCACGTATACAACAATGAAACGTACCGTAACGGAGCCTAAACATGATTGATGAGAGAAGGTTCACCAACCTACTCGCCGTCACGTCGGTGGCGACCTACGTCCTCATAGTTGTGGGCGCGACCGTCTCGTTACAGGACGTGACCACAGCATGCGGTACTTGGCCCACGTGCGACGGCGCTCTTTTCGTCGCGCCGGGTGACGCCGCGTTCGTCGCTTGGGGTCACCGTCTTGCCGCCCTCGTCGCAGGGGTGCTTCTCGTTGCGTCCGTAACGGCGTCGTTCGTCGTTGACGCGTCACGGCGTCTACGTCTCGCACTCGGTGCCGCCCTCGTTCTCTATCCCGCACAGGTAGCTATAGGCGGTCTAACAGTCCTGTCGGGTCAGGAGTTCCTCCCATCGGTTCATCTCGTCGCCGCCATGGCTATCTTCACGCTGACGCTTGTAGCACTGACATGGCGTCTCGAAACCGACGCAGGCGAGGGTGAGGTAGAGACCGGAGCCAAGACGCCCGCGCCCGAACCCGACGACGGTACGCCGTCGGCGAACTCTACCGTCCGCGCCTATATCGACATGACCAAGCCGCGTCTGATGTGGCTTCTCTGTCTCGTCGCCGTCGCCGGTATGGCACTCGCCGTCGCAGGCGGCGGTTCCGTAACACTCGGAACCGCGGTGGCGACGCTCGCCGGCGGATGCCTCGCCATAGGCGCGAGCGGCACGTTCAACCACGTTATAGAGCGCGACCGCGACCGCAGAATGGCGCGTACCTCCGACAGACCGATGGCGAACGACGCCGTGCCTGTCCGTAACGCCGTCGCTTTCGGCTTCGCGCTCGCCGTCGCATCGGGTGCGGTCGTGGTCGCATTCGTAAACGTTCTCGCCGCGGCGCTGACGATGCTCGCGATCGTCTTCTACTCCGTCGTCTACACCGTGATACTCAAGCCGCACACGGATCAGAACGTCGTCATAGGGGGTGCCGTCGGCGCGTTACCCGCCCTTATCGGATGGGCGGCTGTCGAGGGCAACGTCGGCGTCCCTGCTCTCGTCCTCGGCGGCGTCATCTTCCTCTGGACGCCCGCGCATTTCTACAACCTCGCCTTGGTCTACAAGGACGACTACGAACGCGCCGACATACCGATGCTTCCCGTCGTACGTGGCGACGAGACGACGTTACGGCATATCAACCTCTACCTCGGTGCGACGCTTCTCTCAGTCTCCCTGCTCGCGTACGTCTCCGAGCTCGGCTGGGCGTTCGCCGGCGTCACGGTCGCCGCAGGTGCCGTCTTCATCTACTTTGTCGTACGTCTCCACCGTGAGCGTACGCGTACAGCCGCTATGCGTGCCTTCCATTCGTCGAACGCCTTCCTCGGTGCCGTCATGCTCGTACTCGCGATAGAAACGTTCGTGTTATGAACAAGAGACAGAGACGTATCGCCCCATGGGCTGTCTTCGTAGCCGTACAGGTAGCCGCTGTGGCTCTCTACTTCCTCCTTACCGACGCCGTCGCGGTCACCGCGCGGCACGCGCTCTTTCCCGTCGTCTGGGTAACCCTCAGCGCGTGGGTTCTTCTCAAGACGCCGTTACCCGACGAACTACCGTGGTACGCACCCGTCGTCGCCGTCGTCTCAGGCGTCTACTTCGTCGCCCTCCTCTGGTTAGCGGGTCTCGTCGGTACGGCGGCGTCGCCGGGTGCTACGTTCACCGTCTCAGGTGCTTCTCCGGGCTGGGGTCCTATACTCGCCTACTCGGGTGACTTCGTCTACCTCCGTATCATACCGTTCCAGTTCGTCGGCTACGCCGCCCTTGCATACCTCGTCTTCGTCTCCCTCACCGACACGGCGTCGTCGCTCGTCGGCGCGGCGGTGGGTCTCGTCTCGTGCGTCGGATGCACATGGACTCTCGTAGCGGGTGCTCTGTCGGTCGTCGGGAGCGCGGGCGTGACGGCGTTCGTGCAGTCGTACTCGTACGGTCTTTCGACTATCGTCTTCGTTACAGCCGTCGGCGTCCTGTACAGGTACACGTCGTAACTCTTACTCCGTCGCCCGGACAATCAGCCGTATGGAACAGGTCGAGGCGGACGGCTTGCGCAAGACGTACGGTGAGACTGTCGCTGTCGACGGCGTGTCGTTCTCCGTCGATGCGGGCGAGGTCTTTGCGCTCGTCGGACCCAACGGCGCGGGGAAGACGACGCTGGTACGTTGCCTTACAGGAACCGCGCGCCCGGCGGACGGCGAGGCGCGTCTTCTCGGCACGTCCCCCGAACAGACCGACGAGGCGCGTGTCAGCCTACTGCCGCAGGAGTTCACGCCACCCGAACGTCTCACACCCGACGAACTCATAGGCTACTACGCGTCGCTCTATCCCGACGACGAGACACGCGATACCGACGCGCTCGTGGACGAGATGGGTCTGTCCGACGCCGTCGACACGCGTTACGGCGACCTGTCGGGCGGACAGAAAAGCCGTCTCAAGGTCGCCGTCTCGCTCGTCAACGACCCGGATGTCATCTTCCTCGACGAACCCACAACGGGAATCGATCCCGAAGGACGTGAGGATGTCTGGCGCGTCGTCGAACGTCTCGCGGACGAAGGCACGGCGGTCTTCCTCACCACCCACTACATGCGCGAGGTCGAACGTCTCGCCGACCGTGTCGCACTCATAGACGACGGTAAGCTCGTCGAGGTGGGGAAGACAGACGACGTTATCCGAAAACACGCGGGCGAACCCCGCCTCGTCGTCCGCACGGTGGGTTCCGCAGAGGAAGCCATCGAAGGGTTCGACGCGACGGTGGAGGGGGATGAACTCGTCTTCGAAGGTGTCGGTGTCGACGGTATCGGCGATGCGCTCGACGCCCTCGACGGTGCGGGTGTTGGGTACGACGAGGTACGTTGGCGCGAACCGGGTCTTGAGGAGGCGTACCTGCACCTCACGGGGGAGGTATGAAGCCGTCGCGTGTCCGCGGTGAGGCGTCGGCGGAGTGGCGCTCCTTCCTACGCAAGCCTGCCGCCGTCTTCTTCACCTTCGTCTTCCCGGCTATACTCGTCGCACTGTTCGCCGTGGTCGTCGGCGCGGGCAGTGGCTTCTTCGAGGAGCCTCAGGGCTACTACTTCGCCGGATACCTCGGCTTCGTCGTTCTCCTGACACCCCTCTCACGTCTGAGTAGCACCGTCGCACGCGGACGCGACAGACGGCGTTTTGAGAAGCTTGCGACGACACCCCTGACGCGCGCCGAATGGCTGACCGCGCACGTCGCCGTCAACGGCGGTCTGATACTCGCCGCCTCCGGGCTGATCGCCCTCCTACTCGTCGCCGTCGGCGGTGCCAGCCTCACCCTATCACTCGTCTCGGTCGTGGTTACCGCCGCGTCGGTCCTCATAGCCTCCGCGGGGTTCTGCGGTCTGGGTGCACTCATCGGACGCGCCGTCTCGTCGCAGGACGGCGCTATCGCCGTCAGCAACGGCGTCGGCTTCCCTATGCTCTTTCTCGCCGACACTTTCGTCGCTCCTGATACGCTCGGCGTCGGTGCGCCCGTCGTCGAACTCCTGCCACTCACCTACTTCTCACGTACCGTACGCGGAGCTACTTTCACCGGTGGTTCGGGCGCGGAACTCGTAACGTCACTCGCTCTACTCACCGTCTTTAGCGCCTTCCTCTTCGCCGCGGGCGCTTACGCGTTACCATGGCACGAGTAGACCGAGGTAGTCCCAGCTGTAGACATGGTTAAGAAGGAAGTACGCGACGACCCCAAGAAACAGGCTGAGCGACCATGCACCCGCGGCGATACGTCCGACACGGGCGTGCGCCGTCTCACGTAGCTCCTCCGGCGTGTGCGAAAGACCGAGTACGGCGGCGTGTATCACGACGGGAACGGAGACGATCGACAGAACGAGATGGATCGCAAGCATAGGCAGGTAGAGGTAGTTACGTACGAGCGTCGGACCCACGAACTCCTTCGTACCCCCGCCGCCTATCTTGAACAGGTATATGACGAGGAACACTATTATGAGCGATACCGCCGAAACCATCGCTGTACGGTGTTTCTTCACCTCACCGCGGCGTATCCACCGCCATCCCGCGAGTATGCACAGAAGCGTGACCGTGTTGACCGCGGCTATGGCGTGCGACATCGTGTTGACGGTGCTCAGATCTATATCCGGATACGGCAGAAAGCCGCCGAACGTGGCTATCACGACGGCGTACCCGACGGCGCTCAGAACCGCCGTCACAGCGACCGGATGTCTCTTTACAGCCTCCTTTCCGCCCGATGCCGTCTCCGCGCTCATTCCGGACCCCCATCGGAAGCGAGAACCTCCCTTCTAACGGTGTCGACTCCCGTCCAGTACAGTGCTATATCCTGATCGGTGCTGACCTGCACGGTTGCGGAGTCACCTTCGGCAACCATGCCGTCCGCCTCGCCCGACCACTTGGTGGGTCTCGGATACTCCTCCACTATCACGGTCAGGTTGGTTCTGTCTATAGGCATACCTCCCTCATGCGTTACCGTGGCATAGCTCCGGTTCACCCTGTCGATGCTCCAGTTCGACTCCGGCGCTTCGGGCGTGTCGGCTACCTCCGGTGTGGCTACGATTATTATAGCCACCGAAGACACCAGAAGCAACAGTATGACCACGCCTATGATGTCTACGAGTTCGAAGTCGAACATTCTGATGGGGTATATACCCTCGCTGGAGGTAAAACCGTTTTCTTTCCCGGCGTCCGTCGGTCAGTTTCAGGGAACTTATATAGACGGAAGCAGTAGTTACTACGCATATAGGAGACACCAATGACGACCCAAGTACCTGTACCGGTCGCCGGTTCGTGGGACGGTTTGATAGCTCAGGCGGGCGTCGACGGTACCTCAGACATATTCGGACAGCTGTTCTTAGCGTTCATAGTGGCGGGGACGTTGGTCGGAGTCGTCGTCATCGCGTACACATTACAGAAGGCGTACAAGAACCGTTCGGAGGACGGTGAGACCAAGAGCGACACGCCGGATATGGGGGAGATACCGCCTCTTGAGGGCGGGGGGAAAGGAAAGAAGCTCTTCCTTTCGTTCGGCGCGAGCGCCGTCATCGTTATAACGCTCGTCGGATGGACGTACTTCGCGGGGTTCATACCGATGGAACAAGGTCCGTCCGAACAGCAGGTTGAGGATCAGTTAGACGTCACGGTCACTGGCTTCCAGTTCGGATGGAGGTTCAACTACCCCGACGGCGAGGAGTCGCTCGGCAGACTGACCGTACCTAACGACACGGTGGTGAGGTTCGACGTAACGTCGGACGACGTGATGCACAACTTCGGTCTACCGTACTTCGACCGCAGAAGCGATGCGATACCGGGACAGATCACTGAGATGTGGATATACCCGCAGGAGACCGGGACGTACACCGCCAAGTGCTACGAACTCTGCGGTTCGGGACATTCGCAGATGGCGGCGCAGGTAGAGGTCGTACCCAAGAACGAGTTCGACAACTGGGGCAACGGAACGGAACAATGAACGGCAAAGACAAACGGAGTGAGATCTAATGGCACACGCTGAGTCAGACGAACACGAAGATCATATGCCGTCGAAGTCGTCGATAAAACGTTGGCTGACGACGACGAATCACAAGGACGTCGGCATACTGTACCTGATAACCTCTATCTTCTACCTCGTATTCGGCGGGGTTCTCGCCCTCCTGATACGTCTCGAACTACTCGAATCGGGTAGTACGATACTTTCGGGTGCGGCGTACAATCAGGTGGTTTCGGCGCACGGTCTCATCATGCTTTTCTTCTTCATATCGCCGTTCGCCTTCGCGTTCGCAAACTACTTCGTACCGTTACAGATAGGTGCGAAGGATCTCGCCTTCCCACGTCTTAATGCACTCAGCTTCTGGCTCTACTTCTTCGGAGGCGCTCTTTTCGGCTCGTCTTTCTTCCTCGGCGGGGGTAGCTTCTCAGGCGGCTGGACGATGTACGCGCCCCTGAACTCCCCTGCGTACATGCCCGCTGTCGGCTCAACAGCGGCTGTTCTCGGCGTCATGCTGTTCGTTATCTCGACCACAGTATCGTCGGTCAACTTCCTGACGACGTTGCATTCGATGCGCGCCGAAGGGATGCGTATACGTGACCTACCCATCTTCTCATGGAGTATACTCCTCACCGTCTGGATGATGCTTTTCGCGTTCGCGGCGCTCCTTGCGGCGCTCATACTGATGGCTTCCGACCATATCATAGGAACCACGTACTTCACGACCACCGTCGCGGGTTCGGGTAGCTTCCTCTGGCTCCATCTCTTCTGGTTCTTCGGTCATCCGGAGGTCTATATAGTCCTGTTCCCCGCCCTCGGTGTGCTCGGCGAGATATTCAAGACATTCACGGGTAACAGGCTCGCGGGCAGGAAGTGGATAATGATAGCTCTCGGTCTGGTCGCCGTTCAGAGCTTCATAGTCTGGATGCACCATATGTTCCTAACGGGGCTAAACTTCCAGACAAAGACGTTGTTCATGGCGACGACTATCGCTATCTCCCTACCTTTCGACCTGATGATATTCGGCTTCATCTACACGATGATAAAGGGTAAGATACGTCTGACTACACCGATGCTGTACGGCATCGCAACACTCGTGCTGTTCATAATCGGTGGCATAACGGGCGTCTTCCTCGGTGCGATACCGCTCGACTACAACCTACGTGGCGGCTACTGGGTCGTCGCACATTTCCATTACGTTATGTTCGGCGGTGCCGCGGCGCTCGTCGGTGCCATCTTCTACTGGTTCCCCAAGATGTCGGGGAAGATGTACAACCGAACCTTCGGAAAGATACAGTTCGCCACCTTCTTTGTGGGCTTCAATCTTCTGTACTTCCCTCTGTTCTTCGCCTACGAGATGCCGCGCCGTGTATTCGTCTACGAAACCTCGATCAAGATGTACCACAATATAGCGACCGTCGGGGGCTTCATACTCGGACTCTCTGTCCTGATGATAGTGGGCATCATGGTACACGCGCTCAAGTACGGCGACGACGCAGGTGACAACCCGTGGCAGGCGTGGACAGCCGAATGGTCCGTCTCGTCGCCACCCCCTCTCGAAAACTTCTCCGGCACCCCGAGCTTCAAAAGCGGTAAGCTCAGTATGCTCAACCCCGCAACCGACGGCTCAGGCACCGAAGCCGAAACCGATGGGGGTCACGCCGTTGAGGAGGAACACACCGACCACGCAAGCCTTACGCCGTTCCTGATCTCGCTCTCTATGTTCGTTATGTTCCTCGGTCTTTCGGGTGTCCATCAGAACGTTCAGGCGCTCCACGACGGCGACCCTGCGACGACAGCGACCATAGCGCCCCTGTACGCCGCTGTCGCGGGAATAGGTGGCGTCGGTATGCTACTGTCACTCGTGTGGTTCGGCTTCGAGGGCTTCAGCGCGCCCGCGCCGCTGAACGTCAACAAGTGGCCCTTCGAGGGCGTCGAGCAGAACAAGCTCGGTGTCTGGATATTCCTGCTTTCCGACATCGTCGTCTTCGGCGCTTTCATAGGCGCGTCTATATTCATGCGTTTCGCGTACGGCTGGCAGGAATGGTACCAAGATCTCATCCCTGAGGCGCACGTTACGATGCCGGGGTTGATCAACACGTACCTCCTGCTAACGAGTAGCTTCGCGGTCGTGATGGCTCTGGTTGCGATCGAGAAGAACAGCAAGAAGGGTCTCGTTGGCTCCCTCGTAGCCACCTTCGCACTCGCGACCGGATTCCTCGTAAACAAGGGGTTAGAGTGGCAACACCTGTTCCATATCTCGACAGATGCGTTCCCCGAAGGCTGGGGGCTCGGCACCAACATAGCGTCGTCGACGTTCTACCTCACGACCGGTATGCACGGTCTACATGTCATCCTCGGTATGCTGATACTCGTCTTCCTCATCTACAGGGCGTGGTTCGACGATGCCTACATGGAGGACGACCGTCCGGTCGAGTACTTCGGGCTGTACTGGCACTTCGTGGACATAGTGTGGCTGTTCCTGTTCCCGCTGTTCTACATACTCTAAGGTGAAAAAGAATGTCAGATTCAAACTGGAAACTGTACACGGCGATATTCGGCGTACTGTTCGTCTTCGCGACGATCCAAGCGGCTGTCGAGATGATGGGCTTCCTCGACAGCGCCTACTGGCTCGCAGTCGGCGCAATAGCCGTGCTGTCGGTCATAAAGGCGTACTTCGTAGCCGCCTACTACCAGCACCTCAAGTTCGAGCCGAGGTCGGTTACGTACCTCGTACTCGGCGGTCTGGTTGCTGTGATGTTCCTGACGGCGGCGGCGTCGTTCTCCATAACCTGACTTCCCCTCGCGTCGCCTCACCCGTTCCCTCCCTTCGCGTCCCTCTCTCCCCGTCCTTCCGGTATTCTCTTGTAGCTTCCCGACGTAGCTACGACGATGGTAGTACCTACCGACGTATCGGGACAGGTCGGCTTAGGCGTCTTCTTCCTCATAGGTCTGTTCGGGGGCGCTCACTGCCTCGGTATGTGCGGACCCCTCGTAACGATGTACTCCGAGAAGATGGAGTCGAGGGCGTCGCGGTCGGGACGCGACGTACTAACGTGGCACGAGGTACGCCAGCACGCCCTTTTCAACCTCGGGAGGACTGTAAGCTACACGACGATAGGCGGCGTCATGGGCGCTCTCGGAGCGGTCGTCTTCGGTGCCTCAGCCGTCGCCTCGGTTGGTGATATTGTACGCGGGGTCGCCGGCGTCGCCATCGGTGCGATCATAATCGCTTCGGGGTTCGCCTACTTCGCGCGCGGAACCGTGGTCGAGATACCGGGTACGGGGCGTCTCTTCAGGCGCGTTCACGACGGTATAAGCCGGCGCGTCGAGGGTCTCGTCAACGGCTTCGGTATCGCGGGTCTCGGTGCCGTTCACGGCTTCCTTCCGTGTCCTCTTCTGTACCCGGCGTTCCTGTACGCCTTCGCGCGCGGTTCGCCCCTTGAAGGCGGTCTATCGCTCGCCGTCCTTGGCGCGGGTACGTTCCCCACGCTGATGCTCTACGGTCTCACAGTCCGATCCATAGGTCCTGAGCATAGACAGACGCTCCACCGTGTTCTCGGCGTCGTCTTCGTCGTTCTCGGTCTCGTCACTCTCAAGATGGGCTTCATGTCGCTCGGTATACGTCTGCCTATACCGTTACGTCTCCCGCACTACCAGCCCCTCTCTTAGAGGTCACGCGACGAGTTCGCCACCACGAGGACGCTACTCGTAGCCATCGCAAAAGCCGCGACCGCGGGCGATATGACGCCGGCGACAGCCGCGGGTACGGCGACGGCGTTGTACGTGAGCGCCCAGCCGAGGTTCTGTCTGATACGTTGCTTGGTGCTCCGTGTGAGTTCGAGAACGTCGGTGACCTTAGTCAGGTCGTCGCGCGTCACGACGACATCAGCGGCGTCGCCCGCTGTCGCCGTCCCCGTTCCGAGAGCAACGCCGAGGTCGGCTTCGGCGAGCGCCGGAGCGTCGTTTGTACCGTCACCGACCATGACCGTCTTTCCGTGACCACGGAGACGTTCGACCGTCTCCGCCTTCGCTTCGGGCGGGACGCCCGCGAATACATCGTCGACGCCGTCGTGCTCCCTGAAGTAGCCGACGGCGGCTTCGTCGTCGCCGGTTATGACGGCTACGCGCGCGTCTATCTCAGCGACCGTCTCCTCCCATTCGTCACGTGGTCTGTCACCGACGGAGAGTACGGCGCGTACATCGCCGCCCCATCCGACGTAGACGGGTGCGTTACCCACGCCGCGTTCGCGTTCCGCCGTATCGTGGAGGCTTTCGGACGGTTCGTCTTCGCGCTCCTTGACGAGCGCCTCCGAACCCACGGTGACGCGTTCGCCGTCGACGACCGCGCTAACCCCCTTTCCGGGGTGTCGTCTAAATTCGGTTGCGTCGGGCGTATCCGACCCTGCGCCTTCGGTGACGGCGTCGGCGATAGGATGCGAGGAGTACGTCTCAACCGCGGCGGCACGGCGTAACGCCTCGTCGGCGTCCTCACCGTCGTCGGCGGTCACGTCGACCAGACGCATATTACCCGTCGTGAGCGTCCCCGTCTTGTCGAAGGCGACGACGTCGTACTCGTGCGTGTCCTCGAAGACGGAGCCGTCGGTTATCGCAACGCCCTGTTCGAGCGCCTCGCGGACGCCCGAAGCGACGGCGAGCGGTGTTGCGAGTCCGAGCGCGCACGGGCACGAAACGACGAGTACGGCGAGCGCCGACAGCATGGCACCGGCGGGGTCGCCCGTCAGGTACGTACGTACGCCGAACGTCGCCACAGCGATCAGAAGCACCAGAGGGACGAAGAAGCCCGCGAGCCTGTCGGCGAGACGTTGGACACCGGGGCGCGAACTCTGTACGTCCCAGAGGAAGTTGACGAGACGGTCGAACGTGCTTACCATCTCCTCAGGAACCTCGACCACAAGGGCGTCGTCGGTCACGACCGAACCGCCGACGACCTCGTCGCCCGGTTTCTTCTCCTCGGGTAACGATTCGCCCGTTACGAGCGACTCGTCGACGGCGGCGCTACCTTCGACAACTACGCCGTCGACGGGTACGCGTTCACCCGGCTTGACAACGACCTCGTCGCCAGGTTCGAGTTCGTCGACGTTCACGACCTCGTCACCGTTCCGCGTACGCCTGCGTGCCTCGTCGACGCGTTCCCTCGTGAGTTCCTCCATACGGTCGCTCGCTCGTCTCTTTATCCTCTTTTCGTAGTAGTTACCGAGGGTCACGACCATAACGACGACGACGGTGATGTCGAAGTAGACCTCCTCGCCGCCGACGAAAAGAACGCCGAGGCTGTAGACGTACGCGTTTACGGCGGCGAGAGAGACAAGCAGATCCATGTTAGGGGTGCCTGAACGTAGACTGACGTACGCGCTACGTAGTATCGGATAGCCCGTTACGAAAAGAACCGCACTGGTTCCGAGAACGAGGTAGTAGGAGGTAAACGGATCGAGAAGGGGTCCCGGACGTTCGACGAGCGCCGACATACCGAGGTATTCGGGGTATAGGAAGACTATGTACCAGACCATCACCATCATACCGAGCCACGCGCCGACGACGAGACGTCCTATGGTCAGGAGTTCGGCGAGTTCGTCGTCGCGTTCGTCGCCCCTCTCCGGATCGTGCGCCTTGTATCCGAATCCGTCGACGGCATCGACGAGTCCCTCGCGCCCGACGACATCGGGTCTGTAAGCCATCTTGACGAGTTCGGAGGCGTAGCTCGCCTCCACGTCCTCGACGCCTTCGCGCTCCTCCGCACGCGACTCTATGAACACCTCACACGCGGAGCAGTGCATACCTTCGACGGACAGGAAAGCCTCCTCGGCGTCTTCGTGTATCTCCTTCGTACCGGCGTCTTTCTTTTCCTCCTCGATATCAACGTCGCCGAGCGTTCGGTGTACCTCCATACAGCCGCGACAGCAGAAAACGCCGTCGACCTCGTCGGAGGTTACGGCTTCGTTGAGGGGGAGATCGCAGAGGGCGCAACCCTCCTGCGTCTCAGCCGTCGCTTTCGACCGTGCCATTCACCGCCTTAGATAGGTGCCTGACGGGGATATGTTTTCGCTTTCGGCTACGCGGTGACGAGCGTTCCTACAACCGCGGCTATCAGAAGAACCCCGACGGCGACGCTGACCACAAGCGCCGCGGTCGCGTTACTGTACCTGTCCGAAAAGTACCTGCCGATCGCCGCGAGACCCACGAAGACCACCGCACCGATACCTAGCTGTGTTACAGAGACGGGAAGCCCTCCGCTTCCGCCGCCGCCTCCGGCGGAGGACTCGTACGGATACGAGAGAGCGCCACCCTCGACGATAGCCTCCGACGAGGGGAAGTCGCCCGCCTGAAGACCGTCGAGGTCGGGTATCTCGCTCCCCTCAGCGGGTCCACCGGGTTCGCCACAGACGATACGTCCTATCATGCCGAGCGTCTTGTGAGGTACACAGAAGTAGTCGTAAGTCCCTTCCTCCTCGAACGTGTACTCGAACGACGCGCCCTGTTCTAGGAGCGTACCCGAGTTCCACGCCTCCGCGCCTTCAGGTATACGTCTCTCCGTCGCGCCGCCGTTGCCCTCGTCGTAGGCGGTCGCCGAATGAGCCCCTGACTCGATAACCCACCGTACGGTGTCGCCGGGTTCGACGTGTAGACCGATAGGGTCGAAGATGTACTCCGAACCGTCGGACACCATCGCAACCTCGTAGACACCGTCCTCAACCTCGTACTCGCTCGCGTCGCCGCCCCCCTCCTGACCCGCCGCCGTCCCGACCGCCGCCGTGCTCGCTGTCATGGCAAGGAAGCCCCTGCGTCCGGTTTCTTCGTTCATCTGTCAGGGTTACTTCGTCTGTCGTATTAATACTACTCAAATCCGTCCGAACGCCGGTTAGTCACCGAACGCCTCGTTGACTTCCTTGATCGACTCTGTGTCGACGTCGTCGAGTATAGATTCGACCTCCTCCTCGAAGCCCGACATGTGCGCACCGTCGTTCCCGCCTTCTTCGTCACCATCCTGTTCTACGTCCCCCTCCGACGTGGCGTCGAAGCTACCCTTCATAACTTCGATAGCCGTCTCCACTGCGTCCCGTCTCGTGGAGCTTCTGGCGACGACAGCCGTCGTTTCGCCGTCGGTGACCTTTGTCTTCCATACCTCCCCTGTATGGCTACATTCGACGGAGCGACCCCCGTCCTTCCAACGTACGTTTATCGACGAGTCCATGTCGAGACTGTAACCCGCGACAGTGTCCGGAGCCTCTCTCCCGTCTGAGATACTTTCGAGCGCGGAGGTATCGACCGAAGGTGACGGAGAGACGTCTACGTCCCCCTCACGCCATCCCTCTGTGAGAGAAAGTAGCTTCCCGACTAAATCCACTACACGGTACGAAGCACCACTGATATTTAACTTTATTGGGGCGTCCCCGTCGGTCGTCGGTCGTAACGAACCGTTCGTCTTATTCGGGCGTGATGTCTCTGCGTATACATGTATCCGTACGGAATCAACCGTCGGAAGCCGAGACCTGCGGCGGTCGCCCTCGGTGACCTGCTCGTCGTCACGGGTCTCGTCGGTGTAGGCACCTTACACCACGGCGGTACCGATCCGCTCCGTTTCGTTATGGTCGCGTTTCCGTTCGTACTCGGCTGGTTCGCCGTCGCTCCCGTAGCGGGTGCGTACGGCGTCTATCCGTCGATCAGAAACGAACTCTTCGCCACCGTCGGGGCTTGGACTGTCTCAGCGCTCATCGGTCTCGGTATACGTTCGACGAGCCTGTTTCCGGGTAGCTCTCCGCCGTCGTTCGGCTTCGTCATGGTCGCCCTCGGCGGGGCTACTGTCGTACTCTGGCGGTTCGTCGTTCTGCACGCCCTCGTGCGCGTCGTCAGGTTGACCAGATAGCCTCTGCGCCACCGCCGGCGTAGTCGCGCGTCCAGTATACCTCGAACGTGTCGGTGGTCTGGAACCTGTCGTCTATCTCAAACATCACGACGCCTTCGCGCGTACGTCCACGTGTCGGACCACCCTCGTACTCGTCGTCCTTGCGTCTGTCGACGGGTTCGTACGCTTCGTCGCCGACGAACAAAGTAAGCTCGTCGCGTTCGGGCATCTCGACGAGATCGCGTGTATCCTTGGTGGTACGGACGTGAACCAGAGCGTACCTCATCTCGTCACCCGCCCTGTCGAAACGCGCCTGACCCTCGTCGTCGGTGTAGGTGTACGAAGGCGTCAGACGTACCTCGTAGAACTCCTCGGTTCCGTCGACGGTCATCGTTACGTCGTCGGGGTTGACGTACCCGTCGCCGAAGCCGAGTTCACGTACCTCCGCCGTCGTGGACGACATGTCGCCCGTCGCCCCAACGGTGAGGCTGTACTCTCCGACGTAGTCGGGACGGAAAGCCCCCGTCGCGTCGCGCGTCTCGCCCGCGGGTACGTCGACCGAAACCGTCGAGACCCCCTCGTCACCACCGGGTGCTCGCACCGTTACCGCCGTCTCGAACGTGCCTCTGGCTTCACCGACGTTCTCGACGGAAAGCGACCACTCTACCGACTCACCAACCTCCGTCGTAGACGGCGTACCGAAAGACAGTACCTCGAACTCTGCCGTCGCGGGTTCTTCGGTATCCGTCTCGTTACCTACGTCGGTCGTTTCCCCATCCGTGTCGGTTTGGTTCCCCCTCTCGTCCGTCTGATTACCGTTCCCTCCGTCCTGCTCCTCCTCAGGAACCTCGTTGAGACATCCTGACAGACCGAGTACGGTCGCCGTTCCGCCTATAATCACCTGCCTTCTGGTTCTCATGTTCCTAACGAAAGCCCCCACCGACTTAATTTTACGCCTTACCTTCGTCGACCGCTCCACGGGTACGGAATAACAGGTTTTATCCTTGTAGCCGCGCTTTCCACAAACATGTCTGAGGAAAGCAAGTCGGGACGCGTGACACGTAGCGCAGGACGTTTCGGTTCGCGGTACGGACGTGTGGGACGTAAACGCGTAGCCGACATAGAGGAAGAGATGAACGACGACCACGAATGCCCCGAATGCGGAGAGGACAAGGTTTCGCGCACCGACACGGGCATCTGGGAGTGCGCCAAGTGCGGCTACCGTTTCGCAGGCGGCGCTTACAGCGTCACGACACCGGGCGGCGAAACCGTCGAGCGCGCCATACGCGAGGCGCAGGAGGACTGATGCCGTACAAGTGTTCGCGGTGCAAGAGGCAGGTTGACCTCGGTGACAGACGCGGAATCAAGTGCCCGTACTGCGGACACCGTATCTTCCTCAAGGAGCGCGGTGGCGGCGTCCAACGCGTCGATGTCAGATGAGGAAGACGACCGGTGTAGACTGTTTCTGGAGATAGACGACGAGGTGGCGCGCCGTGCGATAGCGCCTGAAACCGGCGATCTCGAAGGAGCACACGCCGAACTCACTCAGGAAGGCGTCGTTGTAACCGCCCAAGACCCACGTACGTTACGCGCCGCGCTCAACGGCTGGACGCGTCTCGTCTCCGTTGCTTCTGATGACCGTCTTTAACCCTGACTTCCGCTCTCCTTCTCCATCTCCTCGTCTATCTCCTCGACTATCTCGTCTATCTTACCGCGCACGCGTCCCTTAGCGTTGTTGTACGGCTTGCTGAGACCCGTAATACCTCCTATGAGACGCATGAGGCGTATCAGGACGTACGAAACCATGAACGTCGGTATAGAGACGCCGAGACCGAGCCAGAAAGCGAGTAGCTCCGTCGTTGTCCACCAGTACTGTAACGCCCACAGGAATACTAACGCGGATATGTAGGTCGCATACCGGAGATCCCTTCTCTGACCTTCTTCACTCAGCATACATACCTCTGAGTCGTCTACCATTATCAAACTTACGTCGCCCGTCCTCGTGAACGAAGACTTTTATGCGTCGCCTGACAACCTCGGTACATGGGAGCAGAACTTCCGCCGGAAGCTCAGGAGAAGCTACAGAAGCTACAGGAGATACAGGAACAGCTCTCGGAGATAGCGATGCAGAAACAGCAGTCGGAGCAACGTCTTCAGGAGGCGGAGCGCGCGCTCGAACTCCTTGAAGAGACGGGTGAGGACACGACGGTCTACAAGAGCGTGGGCGACGTTATGGTGGAGTCGAGCCGTGACGAAACAGTCGAGGAACTCCGCGAGGAGACGGAGACGGTTGAGGTACGTGTCGAGTCTCTGAAGAAGCGCGAGCAGAAGACGGAGGAGCAGTTCGAGGAGCTTAGGGACGAGGTTCAGGGCATGCTCGGCGGACTCGGCGGCGCTCTTGGCGGTGCGGGCGGCGGACCCGCTCAGTAAGTGACCGTCGAAGACGCACGCGCGCTCGATATCGAATCCCTCGCCGACGCCGTCGAGTCGGTCGGCTTCGAATGCACCGACTGCGGCGAATGCTGTACGTCGGGCGACGAACCGCTTGCGGTAACGGTCTTTCCTGACGAGCGTAGGCGTCTCGCCGGTGCCGTCGGCGCTTCGCCCGACGACGTTACGGAGCCTTCGCCGTTCGGGGACGAAGAGACGTTCGAGTGGACGGTAAGACGCGACGCGTGCGGCGACTGTTTCTTCCATGAGGGCGACGCGTGCTCCGTCTACGATGCGCGTCCCGCCGTCTGCCGCACCTATCCGTTCGCTGTACGTTTCGACGCGGTGGATGAGGCGGAGAACGCGGAACGCACCGTCGAAATCGACGACGGTACGGACGCGACGCTCGTCGTCGGCGAATGTGAGGGTACGGGACGCGGTATAACCCGCGACAAGGCGCTCGAACTCGCACGCGAAGTAAAGGAACGTACGGTCAAGGAGGAGCGCGAGGCGCGCCGTACGGTCGAGAGGTACGAACCCGTTGAACCGCCCGACGGTGCCGTCGTCGTACACGACAGCGAGGGTGCGCATACCGTCGAGAACGACGGTTAGTTTCTGGGCCAGGCGCGCGAGAAAGAGTCGAAGAAGTCGTCGCTCGTATCGACGAGTACGTACTCCGCACCGCGTGACTCGGCGTGTTCCTCGACAGCGCCAAGATGGTCGTCGAGACGTTCCTCGTACTGCTGTTTCGTCCTGTTTCCGACGTACGTTCTGACGTTTGTCTCCGTTTCGATACCTTCGAGTATCGTGTCACCCGTCGCGGGTAGATCGAGCTCCTCGGACGAAAGGGTGCAGACGAGACGCAGATGGTGGTCGGCAAGTGAGTCTATACCCTCCTGTATACCTTCGAGATCGCCTATGAAGTCGCTGACGATGAGGACGAGCGAACGCGAGCCTATCGTCTTGGCGTACTCGCTCAGTGCGCGTCCGAACTCGGCGCGTCCGTCGGGTTCGGTTTCGTTGACCGTATCTATAAGACCGAGTACCTCGCCCTCGTTCGACCGTCCTGAGTCGATACGTTCGAACGTGTCGGTGAAGACGGAGAAACGGAAGTCGTTGTTCTCCGCCGCGGCAAGGTAGGCGTAGCCGAGACCTATCTTTGCCGCGTAGTCGAACTTGTTGTCGTCACCTTCGCCGTACTCCATCGAACCGCTCGCATCAAGTATGACGTGGGTCGTCAGGTTACGTTCCTCCTCGTACCTCTTTATGTAGTACTCCTCCGTACGTGCGTACAGGTTCCAGTCGATCAGGTCGGTGTCGTCGCCCGCAACGTACTTCCGGTGGTCGGCGAAGATAAGACCCTCGCCCGTCTCCGAGGTCTCCTGTTCGCCCTGAAAGATAGAGTTGACCTTACGCTTTAGCTCGGAGTCGAACCTCTGGAGTTCGTAAAGGAAGTCTGCGTCTATCATTTTAGTATTTCGCGTACCACGTCCTCCTCCGTCCTTCCCTCGCGCTCCGCACGGAAGTCGACGATGATACGGTGCCTGAGGACGGGGATAGCCATCTCTTCGAGATCTTCCTCGCTGACGTAGCTACGTCCGCGTAGGAACGCGAGACCCTTGGCTCCGAGGACGAGCGAAAGCGTGGCGCGCGGCGAAGCACCGAACTCTATGTCCTCATGGTCGCGTGTCGCAGAGACGAGGTTTATCGCCCTGTCACGTATGTCGTCCGCGACGGGGACATCACGGACGAGTTCCTGTGCGCGCAGAAGCTCGTCCTTCGTAAGCACGCGTTCGACCTCTATATCGTCCTCGCGCTGACGCGTATACCGGTTGACTATCTCAGCCTCCTCGTCGAAGTTGGGATAGTCGAGCGTCAGCTTTAGCATGAACCTGTCCTGTTGCGCCTCCGGAAGCGGATACGTACCCTCCTGATCGATAGGGTTCTGTGTCGCAAGCACGAAGAACGGACGTGGTAGATCGTACGTCTCTCCGCCCGCAGTCACCTGCTCCTCCTCCATCGCTTCGAGGAACGACGCCTGTGTCTTAGGTGTCGCGCGGTTTATCTCGTCGGCGAGGACGATGTTTGCGAAAACCGGACCCTTCTCGAAGACGAACTCCTTGTCACCCGTCGCCGACTCGCGTATAACCTCGGTGCCCGTAACGTCCGACGGCATCAGGTCGGGCGTGTTCTGTATACGCGAGAAATCCATGTCGGTCACGTCGGCGACGGTGCGCACCATCATAGTCTTCGCAAGACCCGGATTGCTTTCGAGCAACGCGTTGCCGTCGCAGACCATGCAGACGAGCAGACGTTCGAGAACGTCCTCTAAACCGACTATCTTCTTCGATACCTCGCCCCGTACCCTTTCTATCTTCTCCTGTATCTCTTCTACCTGTTGGCTCATTCTTCACCTCTTATCTTTAGGTTGTACTCCTTAACAAGTTCGGCGTCCTCTATCTCCTCCTCAGGGCTGTACTCGGCGCGTTGCGACTGTACCTCGACGCCGCCCGTGTAGTCGTTTCCTCCGCCTGCGCTACCCGTCTCACCGCTTCCGTCGCCCCCCGTACCTGACCTACGGAGTTCGACATCCTGATCGTTCTCGCCGCGTGTCACCTCACCCGTCTCTCCCAGAACCTCACCGGGATCCTGTAGATCGTCGTACTGTCTCTCGCCGCCCGAACCCCCGCCGCCCTGTCCTTGGTCGGAGGCGCTGTCGCCGCCTCCGCCGAACGGGTTGTTTCCGAAAAGACCGTCGCCGAACCCCATTCCGCCTATCGACGCCGTCAGAAGAAGCGCACCGACACCGACGACGAGCGCGAGGCTACCTACTATACGACGGACGCTGACGAAGCCCTCGCTCGACGTGGTTCTTAGCTCTTCGAGTACGTCGCTGTACAGACGTTCCGCCATCTCGGTCTCCTCGTTGCGTCTGGCGGCGTCGCGCGCCGTCCTCAGCGCCTCCTCGACCTGCGGGTTCGCCTCCTCGAAGTACTCGACAGTCCGGCTACGGTAGACGAGGACGGAGTCGACTGCGAAGAAGACGACGCCCGCGACGACAGCGGCGACGGCGGAGCCGGGAACCGTAACCGCGTCAGTGCCGACCGTCGCGGGTAGCCACGAGGGGCTCGACGAGTCTATGACGAGGAAAACGGCGACGAAGACGAGCGTCGTCTCTATGGCTGAATGTAGGAAAGCCGCCTTCGCACCCTCACGCCGTATCTCCTTCTCGGCTTGGAGTAGCTCTTCGGCTCCGGTCATCTTGAGTACGCCCCCGGACCCCCGCCGACAGGCGTACATCCGTTGTTGTCATCGGCTTCACAGTTCTCGTACATCTGTTCGTACACGTCAACGACCTCGCCGTACTGCCTTTCGAGGTCGTTTATCTCGTTTTCGAGTTCGACTATACGTCTCTGGTTGCTCTCGGCTTCCTCCTGCGCGTCGTTACGTTCTTGTCTCGCCTTCCTGAGGCTCTGACGCGCCTTTTCAGCCTCGTCCCTCTTCTCCTCAAGCCGGCTCTGTGCCCGCGTCAGGTTCTGTCTCGCACGTATCAGCTTGTTCTGAAGCTTCTCCCTGTCGGACTCGGCTTCACGTATCTCATCCGTGATGCCGCTGAAGTCCTCCATATCCTGTTTCAGGTTCTGAAGCTCCTTCCTCGTCGAGTTAAGCTTCTGCTGTTTCTGCTGTAGACGCTCCCTCGTGTCCTGAAGCTTCTGACTCGCGTTCTCCGTCGTGGCGTCGACGTTCTCCATCTGCTCCTGATAGTACAGCGTCGCACCTGCCGTACCCATCATCGACAGAGAGACGAGCGCTATCATGAAGACGTTGAGCCTCCCGCCTATGTATCCCATCTTCTTTTCCACCTCTACACCGCGTAACAGTATATGGCTTGTGCTTGGCTTACGTCCGGTCACGGACGGTGTCGACAGCCTCGCGCGCCGCCGTCCGTAGGCTGTATCCGTAGACGTCGTTTATCCTCCTCAACGAAACCTCGACGAGGTAGACGAGGAGAGCGACGAGGAGCGGGATCCAGCTAAGCCCCTGCTGTGTCTCGCGTGGCTCCGACGCGTGGCTCCGAACCTCCTGCGCTATCGCCGCCGTCTCCGTCGGTTCGTAGACGCCGCCGTCGGTCGACTCAGTCGCTCGGTAGATCGACGACGACATACCGAAGCCCGCGTACTCCGCGGCGTAGTTGACGGCGTACGTCGCGTCGCCCGCCGTCTTGAAGCCGCGTTCCGACGGCGTAACGGTTGCGACGTACTCGTTCTGGGACGTCTGCGAGAAGTCGAGTCCGTCCGACGGACGCGATCCGCCGCGGTAGCTTATCTCCGTCGTCTGTCCCACGCGCGTATCCTCAACGTCGTAGACGTCGCCTATGAGACGTTCGGGGTCGCCTATCGCCCAGTTTACCGACCGCGACATGAGCGCCGAGTCGGGTTCGCTGAGCAAGCCGCCGAGGACGCCGTTCCCCGTATGCGCCGTTACGGAGACGACGCGTCCGAGACCGTACCTGCCTGACGCGAGCGCGACATCGCCGCTACCCGTCGAGACGAGGAAACGACCCGTCGCCTTTACGCTCACCTCGTGTGCCGTCGGTAGCTCTGTCGTCGTCTCCACGCCGTCGGTGATGAAATGGCTCGAATCCACGATGGTTAGACCGCTACCCTGCGGTTGCTTGTCCTGTCCGCCGAAAAGGACGCGGAGACGTTCGGTCTGTGTCGCGCGGAAGAACGAACCGCCGCTCGCGTCGGCTATCTCGCGCATAACGTCCTCGTTCGTACTGAGTTCGCCCACGCCCACGGAGACGACGTTTATGTCCTGAGCACCGAGCCTGCGCGCCGTATCGATAGCCGTACCGCGCCGCTGTTCGTCGACGACGCCGTCGGATATCAGTATGATGTTGCCCGAACCGCCGAGCATGTCCTCAGCGCCCTGTAGACCTATTGATATGTCGGTGCTACCGCCCGACTGAAGACGCTGTATGGTTCTTCTCAGCTCGCCGCGCGCCGTGGAAAGCTCGCTTATCTCGTTTACGCTGTACGCGTTCTGGTTGAACGCCACGACGCCGACACGGTTACCGTCGCCCATCTGTTCGAGTGCGTCGAGGGCGAGACCTTTCTGTACGTCTATGCCCTCCCGCGTACTTCCCGACACGTCTATAAGCAGAACGACGTCGGAGGTTCTGCTCGTCTCGCCCGACTTGACGGGTACCATGTCGCCGAGAAGCGACTCCTCGTACCCACCCGTGTCGTACGCGTTGGGTCCCCCCGCGACGAGAAGACCGCCGCCGTCTATGACGTACTCCTGTAGAGCGCCGAGGTCACCCGCGGTGTTAGCGGGGAGGTTCTGCGTAACGACGGCGTAGTATCCGCTAAGATCCGACGGTACCGTCTCGGCGGTCTCTACGTCGTAAAGCTGGTTCAGGAGTTCGAGGAACGGATAACGATCCTTGCTGACGTACAGTATACTCGGACGTTCGACGACACGTACGGTTCTGTAGAACTCGTTGTTCGTCGTGTACGTGTCCTCACCCGATGCATCGACCGTCGCCGTCATCTCGTACGTACCCGTCGAACCGAACGTATGGCTAAACTCCTTACAGCCGGCATCGCCGCCTTTGCTCGCCACCTGCTCGCCGTCTATCTCGACAGTCACCGTTCCCGACGTTCTGTCGAGGTTGACTCCGTTGAGACATACGTTGAACGTCTCCTCGACGCCCTGACTCGCCTTCGACGGTCCTTCGAGACGGACCGCCTTCTCCGCCTCCGTCGCCGACAGGTTGACGGCGCTAACCTGCGCGTTGACCGCACGTGCCGCCTCCGCGGCGCTCACGAGAGAACGTCCGTCGGTGACCTGACCGTCGGAGACGAGAAGTACGCTACCGTCGCGCGCTATGTTCGACATAACTGCGTCGCCTATACGTGACGAGTTCGACCCCGCGATACGTGTGGTTTCGACGTTGACGCCTTGGTTCTCAACCGCGGCGGCTACCTCTTCCCCAACGTCTTCGAAGACCTCCATACTCTCCGAACCGTCGATCAGGACGTGTACGCGTTCCTCGCCCTCTACGGTCGTCGTCTGTACGATATACGGCTGAGCGAATGCGAGAAGCAGAAGCGCGACCACGACGGTACGCGAACCCAGAAGCCCGTACCGCCGGCGTTCCGAACCCGTCCCGTCGACGATGAGAACGTAGTACAGGAGGGCGACAGCCACGGGTATCAGGAGAAGGAAAAGAGGGGCTTCGAACCACATTATATCTCACCCCTGTAACGCATAACGCCTATCTCGGCGACGACGAAGACCAACGCCGCAAGAGCGGTGTACGGCGTCAGATCGAACGGCACCGTCTCCTCGCGGCTCTGCTCCGCCGCCTCCGCCGCCTCCGTCTCGTTTATACTCGTCGCCGAGACGTCCGACTCCGTCGCGTCGAGTAGGTTAGCCGAGTAGACCGTACCCGCGTTGTACAGCCCGGCGTCGTCCATAACGATCGTCGTAGCCGTTGCCTCGCCGTCGGGCGTTCCGACCGTCCGCTCCTCTGCGAAGCTCAACGTGTCGCCCGTCTCGCGGTTCATCGACGAAAGACGTTCGCGCGACGAGACGTGGTAGAGGGCGTCGCGCCAGAAGACGGGATACTGGTAGCTGTTGTGGAACTCGGAGGCGTCGCGCATAAACCCGTAGTAGAGGACGCGTCCGTTCCCCGTGTCGGTCGTCGCTATGAGCGGGTCGCCCGAACCCGACTCGACGAGCGCGCGTCCCTCGGTGAGTTCCGCCTCGACGTACTCCTGTGGCACGGGGAACTCCACGTTTCTTACGAGTTCGTCGTCAGAAACGACGTCGATACCGTCGCCCGCGACCACGTTACCGGCTTCGACGTTGAGAAGGTCGCCGTACGTTTCCTGTATACCCGAAAGACCCTCTTGAGCGACGAAGACAACCCCTCCGCCCGCGCTGACCGTGTCGCGCGCGCTCCTCACAGTCCTGTCGAGCAGACGGTCGGTGTTGACCGCCTCAAAGACGACGACGTCGTACTCCGCCCCGTCGAACCCCGGAACGGGCGTCCCGACGACCTCGTGGTTAACCTCGTTCATAGAGTCGAAGGCGGCGGTCAGGAACCTGTTCCTGTCGTTGGTTACGAGGAGAACGTCGAGCGAACCCGGCTGTCCCACGACACGCGCCGTGTTGTCGGTCGGGAACGAGTCGCCGGGCGAGAGTTCGATGGTACCCCTGCCGGTCGGGACGCCGAACGATGTCGATCCGAAGTCACCCGCTTCGAGGCTCAACGACTCCGACTGACCCGCGAACGAAAGATCGACGTTCTTCTGTTCGTCGCCGAAGTTAGCAACCTGTACCGTCACCGAACCCCCGCCGAACGACATGTCGACGATCCCTGCGTTGTCCTCGCCCCCGCCGCCGAACTGACGTAGACCGACTGCGACGCCGCTTGCACGCGCCTCCTCTACCGCACCCTCCCAGTCCGAACCCCCTGCGAAGTCGCTCGCCACCACGAGACGCGCCTCGTCGCCCGCGACCGCCGCACCACGTGAGATACCGTCTGAGATACTCCCCGTGGCGTCGGTTACGGTCGCCGTCTCTACCGCCGAACGCGCTTCGCTCGCCGAACCGTCTTCGAGAACGACGTTTGCGGACGAACCCACGACGACGACGGAGGTCGTACCCGTCACCTCGTCGACGGCGTAAGACGCGGCGCGGTCGAAACGTGTCGCCCCGCCGTCCTCGGTCGCCATGCTCGCCGTACCGTCGAGGACGATCACCGTCTCGTCCGCCGCCGCGCTTCTGGTAACGTCGATGTACGGCGAGGCAAGGGCGAGAGCGGCGAGTATGAGCACGGCTATCTGTATCAGAAGCAGGAGGTTCCGCCGTAGCTTTTCGAGTACGGGATCCGAGCCACCTTCGTCGTCGATATTCGGTAGGAACTCAAGCGTCGGCACGCTCAGCCTACGCGGGTCGGGCTGGAGTATGTACAGGAGTATAAGAGGTACCAGCGAACCCAGCGCGAGGAGACCGAGCGGCGTCGAAAGACCTGCCATTACGGCGTACTACGTCTCAACAAACATAAACTCTTCAGACTCGACCGCGGTTTAGCGGTGACCGATGGGTTTAATTTGTGCCGAAGACGTTTTGGCAGGTATGCAGGACGAGATAACCCGTCTGGTTGGTAGGGACGTCTACTCAAACAACGGCGTCTTCATAGGACGCGTCGAGGACGTTCAGCTGGATATCGACGAGCGCCGTATATCGGGTCTGGCTCTCGGTGACTCAAACGACGAGCTTTTCGAGCAGAACGGCAACAAGGGCGTCATAATACCGTACCGGTGGGTTAGCGCCGTCGGCGATATCGTAATCATCAAGGACATAATCGAGCGTCTCAAGGCGCGCGAAGAGTAGCGACGGACGGGTTACTCGTCTTCCTCGACGTTCATCGCGTCCAGAAGCTTCGTCTTGACCGTCTCCTCTGCGAGTTCCAGAAGAACCTCCCTGTCGTTCTCTTCGTCGGACACCGTACCGAAGATACCGAGCGGAACCGAGACGCGCGCCTCGTCGGCGTGACCCACCGACTCCGACTCGTCCTCGAAAGCCTCGTCGAAAGCGTCCGCAAGATCGACGCGCGCGTCCTTAGACACGCCGACGACCTGTATAACCTCGTCCGAGATACCGAAGACGACGGTCGTTGAGACGCCTTCGAGGTTGAGAAGCGTCTCCGCCGACCACGACAGGGCGTCGGGGCTGTTTATGAAGCCGACGTTGGAGACGAGGAAGGAGCCGTGTATCCCCCTGTTTGCGACAGCATCCGCGAGAACCTCGAACTCGTCCGCCGACATCGACGGCGATTCGAGGTCTTCGAGAAGATCCTCGTCGGCGAAAGGGAAGAGGTACGCGGCGGCTGTGAGATCCGCCGGCGTCGTGTTACGACGGAAGTACGATGTCTCGGAACGTATGCCGTGAAGAAGACCCGTGTAGACATCGGTCGGCGTATCGACATCTATCTCCTGAAGGTACTTGGTCAGAACCGTCGACGTACTCCCGACGTTCGAACCCACGTCGGCGTACGCCGACTCCACTGCTTCGTCCGTTTGGTTGTGGTCTATGACTATGTCGGCGTCAAAGCCGAAGTCGGCGTACTCGTCGGCTGAGTCGATCACCGCCACACCGTCGTAACCGTCGAGGGCGTCGTCGTCGCAGTCGTTTACGTCGAGTTCGAGGAGGTTCGCGAACGCCTCGTTGCGCTGGTACCGTTGGCTACCGCAGTAGAACGCCTCTGAATCCACGCCGAGCGCGTCGGCGATAGAGCACAGGGCGTTTGCGCTCGCTATCTCATCGGGTTCGAAGCTTCTGTAGACCACGACAGCGAGGCTTTCGCATTCCTCGATAACACCCACGAGACGGTCGACACGGTGCTCCATCTCGCCGGATTCGAGCGCGCGGAGGGCGCTCTCGGCGATAACCTCCGGCGGGTTGATAACGTAGTCAGCGCCCGCCTCTTCGAGTTCTTCGTGCGAAACCGGGTCGTTCGCGCGGACGACGACGTACTGGTCGGGGTTTTCGTCCTTGAGGTTACGGAGCGCCTCCTCGTTGTCCTCAACCGTACTCGTCAGCACGAGTGCGACGGGTGTACCCGAAACCATCTCGGCTACCTCCGGATCGGTTATGTCGCGCTCGACGGCGTTCATGTCCTGATCGCGTAACGCCTCGACGCGCGAGGGATCCTTGTCGAAGATTATGAGGTCGTCCCCCTGTTCGTGTAGACGGTCGGCGGCGACGTGACCCACGCTTCCACAGCCGAGTATGGCGTACTCAGGCACCGTATCCGACGCGGTTTCTGTCATACCTCCGAAGAGGAAGGACTGATACTTTTAGCTGTTGCCCGCGAGGCGTCGTATAGCCACGGCGCGCTGTAAAGCCGTAAGATGCCCTCCGACGGTTAGGAGGAACAGTACGACGATGAACGCCTCTACGCCCGCCGGACGGACGCCCGACGCCGTCGTGATACCGCCGATGACAACGAGCGCGGATATGTCGGCTCGCGTAAGAAAACCCCTGTATATCCTACCGATACCCTCAGCCTGTGCCGCGGTTCCCGCCTCGGCGACCAGAAGAACGCCTGAGACGGCGGCGGTTCCGAGGAGCCATTCGCCCGTCCCTCCGGCGATACCCCCTACGACCGCGGCGTCGGCGTACCTGTCGCCCACGTGATCGAGTAGATCCCCTCTCGCCGACGCTGTTCCTGTACGCCGTGCGAGTTCGCCGTCGAGTACGTCGAGTACGCCGTTTGTGATGACCAGAGCGACCGCGGCTATCTGTGACGCGGGCGTGGCGACGTAGAGGAGCGCGGAAGCCGAGAAGGCTACGAACACGGATACAGCCGTAACCGTATTCGGCGTAACGCCGGCGCGCTCCGCCACGGTTACAAGAGGCTCGACCGCCGAGTATCCGAGTCTCTCCGCCCTTTCGAGCACCGTCTACTGGAAGCCGACGTACGAGTCGCGTCTTCCGCTACGCATCTCGGCGTTTCCACCCTCGAACTCGTCGCGCATCTCCTCGTAGTACTCCATGATGTCGTCTGTTATGGTCGGACGTACCTTGTCGAGAGCCTCACGTACATGAGGCATCTTGACCGCCTCCGCGTCGTCGTCCTGCCGTAACGCGATAAGGCCCGCTTCGCGCGCTATGGTTTCGAGGTCGCTTCCGACGTACCCCTCGGTGATCTCGGCAACCTCGTCGAGGTTTACGTTGTCGTCGAGGGGTACGTCACGCGTGTGTATATCGAGTATCTCGCGCCGTTCGTTCTCGTCGGGTGCGCCGAGAAGAACGAGTCTGTCGAAACGCCCGGAGCGCAGGAGCGCGGGATCTATCATGTCGGGGCGGTTGGTCGCGGCGACGACCATGACGTCTTCGAGCTCCTCCAGACCGTCGAGTTCGGTCAGTAGCTGGTTGACGACGCGTTCGGAGACGCGTGACTCCCCACCGCCCGAACGCGACGGTGCGAGGGAGTCGAGTTCGTCGAAGAAGATGACACACGGCGCTACCTGACGCGCCTTACGGAAGGTCTGGCGTATCGCCTTCTCCGACTCGCCCACCCATTTCGAAAGCAACTGCGGTCCGCGTACGGATATGAAGTTCGCGCCCGTCTCGTTCGCAACCGCCTTAGCCATAAGCGTCTTCCCTGTTCCGGGCGGTCCGTAAAGCAGGACGCCCTTGGGCGGCTCTATACCCATACGGTCGAACTTTTCGGGCGACGACAGGGGCCATTCTATGGCTTCGCTTACCTCCTGGCGTTCGTCGGTCAGCCCACCGACATCTTTCCATGTCACCTGCGGGAGTTCGACGAGAACCTCACGCATCGCGCTCGGCTCCACCTCGCGGAGAGCCTTCTTGAAGTCGTCCTTGTTGACCACCATACGGTCTATCATCTCAGGCGGTATGTCCTCGTCGTCGAGGTCTATCTCAGGCAGGTACCGGCGTAACGCCTTCATCGCACCCTCCTTCGACAGAGACGCTATATCCGCGCCGACGAAGCCGTGTGTCTCGTTAGAGAGCTTCTCTACATCAACATCATCGGCGAGGGGCATACCGCGTGTATGTATGTTGAATATCTCCTGCCTGTCCTCAACGTCCGGCACACCTATCTCTATCTCACGGTCGAAACGTCCGGGACGGCGGAGCGCGGGATCGACCGAGTCGACACGGTTGGTCGCGGCTATGACGACGACCTGTCCGCGCTCCTCCAGACCGTCCATCATCGTGAGAAGCTGGGCGACGACACGGCGCTCGACCTCGCCCGTCACCTCCTCACGCTTCGGCGCGATAGAGTCGAGTTCGTCTATGAAGATGATAGACGGCGACTCCTCACGCGCCTCGTCGAATATATCACGTAGCTGTTGCTCGGACTCGCCGTAGTACTTCGAGATTATCTCAGGACCCGCGATAGAGAAGAACTCCGCACCCGTCTCGTTCGCAACCGCCTTAGCCATGAGCGTCTTACCCGTTCCGGGCGGTCCGTGGAGAAGCACGCCGCGCGGCGGCTCTATACCCAGACGCTGGAATATCTGCGGGTGCTTCATCGGTAGCTCGACCATCTCACGGACGCGCTGTATCTCCTCCTCCAGACCGCCGATGTCCTCGTACGTCACACCGCTCGTGTGTGATTCGACGCCCTGAGCGGGCTCCTCGCGTAGGACGACCTCCGTGTCTTCGGTAACCATCACGGTTCCGTCCGGCTCCGCCTCTGTGGCGATAAGAGGAATCGCCTGTCCGGGCGACCGCATGAACGGATGGTTGGTAGACGACATGACGGGGACGACGTCGCCCTCGCGCACGGGACGTTTTAGAACCTGTCTCTTTACCATACCCGACGCGTCGCTACCGAACTGGACGCTCGCCCCCTCCGGCGGCGCGAGAACCACACGGTCGGCGTCCGTCGTCTCAGCCTTCCTTATCGTAACGCGCTCTCCGATACCCACATCGGCGTTCTGGCGCGTAAAGCCGTCTATACGTATCGTATCGTTGTTCCAGTCCTTACGGTCGGCGCGCCAGACCTTCGCCGCGGTCGTATCCGCGCCTTCGATCTCGATAATATCGCCGGGGCTAAGCTTGAGATGTAGAAGCGTGTCGGGGTCGAGACGAGCAATACCGCGACCCGAGTCGTTGGGGTACGCCTTAGCGACCTCCAGTTCGACTTCGTTCATGTGACTGACTAACGTACGTGTTCCGGCGCAAAAGTCTTTGTGTATGACGGGTGGCTGACCCTGCGTTCTACTCCGACGGTTCGGCGGACGCCTCCTTCGCCCTGAGCCGGTTCAACGTATCCGCCTTGAGTGAGTCCATCACGATGAGCACGGGCGGGAGCGTCGTAAGAGCCGCTATGAGGGTGAGGAAGATGACGCCGACGGTCAGGTATCCGAAGTCGCCGAGTATGGGGAAAGGCGAAAGCGTGAGAGCCGAAAAGCCGAAGACGGTCGTCATACCCGATACCGAGATAGCCTTACCCACACGTTGCCCTGCGGTTTCGACGGCGTCGAGCGGCGCGACGCCCTTCTCGCGCTCCTCGTAGTACCTCTCCATCACGATGATCGTGTACTCCGCCCCTATACCGACCGACAGAGCGCCGAGCGACGCGCCGAGCGGCGAGACGCTTATCTCGAAGATGTACATGTAGACGTTCTGCCATCCCACGACGAACAGCATCGGTATCAGAGGCGCTACCGACTTAACCGGATGCCTGTAGTACAGGAGGAGGAGGACGAAGACGAACAGGACACCTAGAGCCGTGATACCGTTACGTGACTCTATCTGTTCGACCGTCGAACCCGGCGCTATGACGTTCGTCCCCGTGAGTTCGGCGTCCACCCCGGGAGGCGGACGGCTCGTCTCGACCGCCTCGTCGACGTTCTCGGTCAGCGAGATCACCTTACCCGTCGACAGACCGCGTTCGCCCAGAACAGTCATACGTGTATAGCCGTCGCTGTAGAAACGTGCCGTCTGCGTCCGTGGTAGCTCTGCGAGAACCGCCTCGACACCCGCCGTCGTCGCGGGTATCTCTCCGCCGTTGTTCGCCTTCACGAGCGTAGCGGGCGACTCGACGCCCGTCACTGACCCCGCTTCGGTCACCACGTCCCGGAACTCCTCCATCCAGCTCAAGGTTTCGGGGTTACGTAGGTCGCCGCCCGTGACGAGCATGTCGTACCTGTTCGCCGAACCCCCTCCCGTCTCATCACGGAACTGCTGTAGGTCGAGGAGTGCGGGAAGGTCGTCGGGGACGAACTCCTCAGGATCCGCGAGAGTGTCGAGCGTCGTCGAGGCGTACATACCCCCGACCATTACGATCCCCGCAAGAAGTATGACGGGTGCGGGATGCTCCGCGAGCTTCCGTGAACCCGCACCGAGGGCGCGCCCCGCCGTACCGACCTCGCCGTCGTCGTCCTTCCGTATCTCGTCGCCGTCATCGTTGTCCTCCTCACCGTCCCCGCGGTACCTGACGTACAGCGTAAGCGCGGGGAGGAGGACGATTATAGCCGTCAGGAAGGTCAGGAAGACACCGAAGATAGACGTCTGGGCGAACCAGACGAACGCGGGCACGCCGATCGTCGAAAGCCACGTAGCGCCGAAGCCGAGCGCCGCGGCGAGCATGGCGATCAGAACCGGGGGTCCTATACCCCCGACCGCCGCAGGGAGCGCGTCACGCGGTGGCTTGTCTTCGAGTTCCTCCTCGTACCTCTGGTGGAACTGTACGGAGTAGTCGATACCGAGACCTATGAGTATAGGGAAGACCGCCGAGGTTAACGTCGAGTTGGGTACGCCCGTGAAGCCCATCGCACCGAACGTGTAGATAACGCCAACGAAGACGGCGACGATAGGTAGGAGACGTAGACGGACGCCGCGGAACAGGAAGAACAGCGCCAGTATCATAAGACCGACGGCGAGACCGAGCAGGCTCGACGTGCTCTGTCCTATAAGCCGGTTCAACTGTGACGTGAAAGCGGGCTGTCCCGTCACGACGACATCGACGCCCGCGGGGAACGACGCCCAGTCCTTCGCATCAACCGCCGCCTCGTAGACATCGCGCTGTTCGCCCTGCGAAAGGTCGGCTTCGAGTACGACTGAGACGACGGTGGTACTCGAAGGGTCGATTACCTCACGTATACGCGCGCTCGAACCCGGAACGCGTGCGTACGCGGCGCGCACCTCGTCGGCGGGCGTCGCCACCGCCCGGACGTTCTCGACCTCCGAAATACGTCTGTCGAAACGGTCGACGGCGGTCAACGTAGCGGGATCCGTAACGTCGCCGTCGACGAGAACAGCGATCGTCTTTCTGTCGAACGACTCCTGATACGTGTTGAGCGTCGGATCCTCGGAGACGAAGGCTTCGTTGCCCGTCACGCTCGTTATGTTCGCCGCGCCGCCTACCGACACGAGTATAAGAACGAACGCGACCCCAAGCGTGGTTCCCGGATGCTCCGCAACCGTCCTTCCGACAGCCGTGAAAGCTTCTCTGAGACGTTCCATTCTAACGCCTTGTGTAGACGAAGACACCGCCCGCTACGACGATCACGAGGACGAAGGCGACGACGTAGATCGTCGGTATACCGCCCGATGACTCCGAAACGGGCAGACCGAAGCTTAAGCCGTCGGAGAGTTCGGTGTCGCCCGTCGTGTCCTCGTACCTGACCTCAAGCGACGCCGCGTACTCCTTCGCCACCGCGTCGCCCGTCGCCGAGACGGTGTATACGGCGGTCTTTGTCTCGCCCGCGTCCATCTCGGCGAGGAATGCGCTGTTGTCCGACGACGAAAGCGGGTCGTTCAGGAAAACCTTGGCGTTGACATCGCTGACCGCGGCGTCGCCCGTGTTACGTACGTCGACACGTAGTTCGTCGCTACCGCCCGCCGTGACGGATGTCTCAACGTCGACCACCTCGAAGTCGTCGACCTGTTCGCCCACCGTCACGCGTTTCCTCACGGGCGTGTCGGTTCGCCGGAGGTCGCCGTTCTCGTTCTCGTACTCGACACCGAACGCCAGAGACCTGTTGCCCGGCTCGGCGTCCTCGCTCACGGCGAGCCTGAAGCCGACGCGTTCCGAACCGTTGGGCGTAAGATCGCCCACGGCGGACTCAGGACCCGTCGGTGTTATAGCACCCTGAGCGGAGACGGTCACGACGGCGTTGTACGCCACAGCCGCACCCTCGTTGACGACGTTCCCCGTCACGACCACGTCGTTCTCGCCGACACGTAGGCTCTCGGCTTCGAGGTTTTCGATACGGAAGCTACGTTCGTCACCCACGGGAACGTCCGTCGACAGGTTGTCGGAGACATCCCTGACGCCGTTCCGGTTGAAGAAGCCCACACGCGCTGTCACGGGGTACTCACCCGGTGTCGTTTCGGTATCGGCGTTTACCTTAGCCGATACGGTCGTCGTCTCACCCGGCTCTACCTCCGACGCCGATACCGAGGTAGACGGACGCGGGTTTGTCAGCGGTCCGAAGGCGATGTTACGTGAACCCGAGGTGAGACGTACGGTCGCGTCGTTCGCAGTCTCGTCCCCCACGTTACGTAGCGTGAGTTCGTAGATACCCGTGTCACCTGCGTACAGGCTCGACGCCCCAGCCGAAACGACCTCGAAACGCGGCTCACGTTCGACGACTATCTCGACCGTCTCCGTCACCGACCTCTCGAAGTCGCTGTAGCTCGCACCCGTGTATCCGGGCGGCGTCGCAGTCTTGAGGTACTCGACGACACGCGTCGAGTCGTACTCTATCTCGACGGGTATCTCGTACGTACCCGGCTCGACCGACCTGTCGGTCTCGATAACGAAGGAAGCCGACCGCGGCACGCCGTCGCGCACGGAGCCGAGCGTGATCGTTCCCGTCTTGAGGTCTATCGGCGTCCGCCCCTCGTTCACACTGACACGTACGTTCCTCGCCGTCTTGACGCGTTCCTCGTACTCGGCGGGACCGCCGCTCCTGATGTTACCTGAGTTAGACAGCACTATATCGAGCGTCGCGCGCTCGCTCGGACCGAACCTGTTGTCGGCGACCGAGACGTCTATCTCAGGCGAACCTACGACCTGTTCCTCCGCGGCGACAGCCGGTGTGGCGGCGAGCGCCGCTACGACGATCAGACCGACGACAGCCTTTCTATACACCCGAAAACCACACCCCTGCTACGACATCTCTTCGACGTTCTCCGAGAAATGTCTTTATTAATATACTCACAGTTTACAGGGTGGGCTACGCACAATAAACCCACCGAAAACCGCGCACACCGCCTCCGAAGCCGGCGGAAGGGTTTTATCCGCGTCTCACGCCGAAACCGTATGAAGCTGTGGAAACGTCGTGCCGTCACGACCGTCGTCGCAATCGTCGTTCTCATCTTCATATCCTCCTTCGTCTACCACTACACCATGATCGTCTTCGAGGGGCGCTCCCCAAGCTACTTCAACTCGTTACGCGCCGTCGTCGAGACGTACACGGGTACGGGTTACGGAGCCGACGCGCCGTGGGATACGCCCGTCGCAAACCTTCTCGTCACCGTCATGGATCTGTCGACCTTTCTCCTCCTGTTCATCGTACTGCCCTACGTCCTCAGCCCGGTTCTTGAGGAGGTGCTTTCGCCCGACGTTCGCCGCTCCGTCGACGACACAGACCACGTCGTCGTCTGTGACTACACGTCGAGAACGGAACAGCTCGTCACCGAGTTCGAACGTAGGAACGTCGACTACGTTGTTCTTCTCGACGACGAGGACAGGGCTGTCGAACTCAGGGAGGAGGGTATAGACGTCGCATACGGCGACCCCTCTTCCTCCGACGACCTTCGGAGCGTCAACGTCGACGAAGCAGGCTCTGTCGTCGTCGACACCGACGACTCCGAGTCGGCGAGCATCGTCCTGTCTATCACCGAGGTCGATCCCGATGTCCGTGTAATTGTGCTTGTCCGTGACCTGTCGCTCGAAAAGTATCTGGAGTACGCGGGTGCCGACACCGTCCTGACCCCCCGCCATCTCGTCGGACGCCGTATCGCCGAGAGGATACGGAACGAGGCGAGTCTGGCTTACAGCGACGTAACCGGTCTCGGAGACGGCTTCGCTATCGTCGAACTCAACGTCTTCTCCCAAAGCCCTCTCCACGGTAAACACCTCGGTGAGTGCGAGGGGTTCGGCGGAGGTAGCCTTACCGTCGCGGGCGTCTGGGACGAGGGGGGTTTCGTCCCCTCACCGTCGCCTGATACCGTCATAGACGACGACACGGTTCTTCTCGTCGCGGGACCACAGGACGAACTCTCGGGGTTCGAGAGACGGATGCACGCGGGTAACGGCTCCGAAACCCATGTGGTTGTAGCGGGGTACGGTGAGGTGGGTTCGACAGTAACCGAACGTCTCGAAGCCAGCGACGCGCGGTGTACTGTCGTGGATATAGAAGGCTACGACGATGTCAATGTCGTCGGCGACGCCACCGAGGAGGACGTGCTACGTGAGGCGGGTATCGAGGACGCGACGGCTTTCGTCGTGGCTATTCAGGACGACGACGAGTCTATACTTACGGTACTCGTCGCGCGCGAAATCGTCTCCGACACGGATATAGTCGCACGCGTCAACGACTCCGACAGCGAGAGCAAGATACGTCAGGCGGGTGCCGACTACGTTCTTTCGTTACCTGAGATAAGCGGTAGAATACTCGCCGCCGAGGTACTCCGTGAGGAGATACTTTCATACGACCGTCAGCTAAAGGTCGTACGTATCGAAGGCTCCGTCTTCTCCGGGAAACGCACCGACGAACCCCCCGTTACCGACGACGGGTTCGCCGTCGTAGCCGTCGAACGCGACGACGAGGTACTTGTCGAACTATCCTCCGACTTCGTCTTCCGTGACGACGACAGGGTGCTCGTGGCGGGTAACGACGACGCAATCGACGCCGTCGTCCATGGCTGAGGTAGTCTTCCCCGACGTACCGTAACGTCTTACACCGGCGCGCGCGTTCAGCCGTCTATGAACGTAGTAGGCGTCGTAGGTATGCCGGCAAGCGGTAAGAGCGAGGCGGCGCGTCTCGCGCGCGACGAGGACGTACCCGTCGTCACCATGGGCGACGTAATCCGCGACGAGGTCGAGCGCCGAGGACTCGAACCGACCGACGAGAACATGGGCAAGGTCGCAACGGCGTTACGCGACGAGGAAGGCGACGACGCCGTCGCGCGCCGGTGCGTCGAGGAGATACGCGCGCACGACGGTTCCACCGTCCTCGTCGACGGTCTACGTAGCGACGAAGAAGCCGACTACTTCCGCGACGAGTTCGGGGAGGGCTTCACGCTCGTCGCCGTAGAAGCCCCGTTCGAAACACGTCTCGAACGCGTCCGCGACCGCGACAGGGACGACGACATGGCGACCGCCGACGAACTCCGCGACCGCGACGAGCGCGAACTCGGCTACGGCATGGGGGAGGCTATCGAGAACGCCGACGTACGTATACGGAACGACGGGTCGCTCGGTGAGTTCCGCGACGGGTTCCGCGGCGTCCTGACGGAAGAAAGTCAGTAGCTTTATACTCACAAACTGTTTTTGGAGGAACGACAGAAAGGTGCATCAGAGATGGCAAGGTGTCAGAGATGCGGTTCGTACGTAAGTGAAAGCTACGCAAAGGTATTCGGAAACAACAACGACGACGTTCACGCGTGTCCCTCGTGTGAACGTAGCAGAGGTATGGACACGGAAGCGAGCGGCGGTCTGTAACGCGTTCTCCTCCGGAAAACGTAAGACGCGCCCACACGCATGTCGGTTAGATGCTGAACCTGTGTAAGGAGATAGCCGACGCCGTCCATGAGGTAGTCGAACCCGCTCTCGGCGACCCCGGCGGCGGTGAAGTCGTCGGAATGGGTGCGGACGGAACACCCACGAAACGGATAGACGAGGTTGCGGAGGAGCGCGCGCTTGAGGTCGTGGACGGGTACGACGACCTGCGTGTCGTGACCGAGGAGGCTGGCGAACGCGTCTACGGCGACCCGACGCATACGGTCGTTCTCGACCCCGTCGACGGTACGTACAACGCGACACACGGTATACCTCTTCACTCCGTCTCCGTGGGTATAGCCGACGGCGACTCGGTCGACGACATGCAGTACGCGTACGTACGTGAGCTAAACACCGGCAGGTCGTACACGGCGGAGCGCGGCGAAGGCGCTTACTTCGAGGGTGAACCCCTCTCGGTATCGGGCGAGTCGACGCCCGCGAAGATGACCGTCGGCGGCGTCTACAACATCGAAGGCTTCGACCCGACCGAGTTCGACCGTCTCCGTCTTCTCGGCTGTTCGAGCCTCGAACTCTGTTACGTCGCCGCGGGGAGGCTCGACGCCTTCGTCGACATGCGCGCCTACCTACGTGTCGTCGACTTCGCCGCCGCGAAGCTCGTAATAGAGGAGGCGGGCGGTGTTGTCACCGACGGCTACGGCGACAAACTCCATCAGGTCGTAACGCCCGAACAGCGTTCGAGCGTCGTCGCCGCCAGCCCTGAGGGTCACGAAAGCACGCTTGAGGTACTGGGGGTGTCGTCTTGAGGGTCGGTATCGTCTCTTACTACGTCCGGGGTACCGCATACGAGCCTAAGAGCGACGCACACGCGCGACGCCTCGACGAGTCGCGCGCCGTCGTCGAACGTCTCATAGACTTCCTCGACGACCGTGGCGTGGATGTCGTCGTAAACCTCGAAACCGCGGAGGTTCTCGGCGTAGACGGGGTTCCTGTCACAGAGATGGAGGACACCGCGGACGTCGTTCTCGCCGTCGGTGGCGACGGAACCGTCCTGCGCACCTTCACGCATATGGATGACCCCGTTCCCGTCCTGTGCATAAACACGGGTCGTGTCGGCTTTCTCGCAGGTGCAACGCCACAGAACGCCCTCGACAAGGTCGCCGAGGTGCTCGACGGCTACGACGTCGAACACCGCGCGCGTATCTCCGTCGAGGTCAACGGCGAACCCCTCCCGCCCGCGTTAAACGAGACGGTCGTCGTGACCTCACGTCCCGCCAAGATAATGGGGTTCGACGTCTACCACGACGACGAACTCGTCGAAAGCGTACGCGCCGACGGTCTGGTCGTCGCCACGCCGACGGGTTCGACGGCGTACTCTATGAGCGCGGGCGGACCTCTCGTAGACCCGAACGTCGAGTCACGTCTCGTCGTCCCCCTCGCACCTTTCCGTATGAGCGTCGCGCCCTGGGTACTCGGCTCCGACGCCGAGACGAGGCTCGTACCCACGCTCGTCGAAAAGTCTGCGACTGTGGTCGTCGACGGCGACGAACACGCCGAGGTCGGACGCGGCGACGAGATTAGCTTTAGGCGCGCCGAGAACGACGCGCTGTTCGTCGACACGGGCGACACGTTCTTCGAGAAGATACGTAACAAGCTCTCGTGACCGAACCGACGTGACGTTTTTGTCGCACGCTGACGAAGGACGACCATGGTCGGAAGCTACATAGACCACACGATGATACGTGTTGAGGATCGAGAGGAGTCGATCGACTGGTACCGCGAGAAGCTCGACTGGGTCGTCCACCGCGAGGTCAGTATGGAAACATTCGACCTCATCTTCATAGGTCCGGAGGATTCGGACGACGACGACCATCTCATAGAACTCACGTACAACCACCCCGACGACGAGACGGGCGAGAAACAGACGTACGACTTCGGCGACGCATGGGGTCATTTCGCCATCGCTGTCGACGATGTCTACGATACGTACGACGAACTCATGGAACGCGGCGTCGAAGACTACCGCGACCCCGACTCGTGCGGCGGTTCGTACGCGTTCGTCAAGGATCCCGACGGGCACGAGATCGAACTCGTCGAGCGCGACCTGTAGAGTCGTCGTAACTACTTAATGCATGGCTTTAGAAACAACGGATATGGTACAGCTCTTCGCCTTCCCGTTTGAGGGGTTCGACACCGACTCGCTCCTGATGGTCGGCTCTCTGCTTCTCGTCTCGGTTCTGCTCGTCCAGATCGCCCTTATTTACAGGAGACGTTCCTCGTCGGATCCGCCCCAACCCAACCCCGCCGAGGCAGGCGACGGCGAAGGTATGGTAGTCTGCCCCGAATGCTCACAGCCCACCGAAGCCGAGTACCGTTACTGCCGTTACTGCGCGAGCGACACGGGCAGGAGCTACATCGGCTCACGCGGCGACGATAGCTCGAACGGGAGCGGTATGCTCTGAGAAGCGGGGTTCGACGGTCGTCGTAGCCCTTGGTTTTTTGAGGGGGCGTTCATATATGGATACGGGTGGAAACCATGGGAATGGGTGCATATGACGAGAGCGAGCAGAACAGACGCGAAGAGACGAAGCAGGTAGACGACGAAGAGGCGGAGCAGATAACCACCGACCAGTACGACGGCGACGTTTCCTACGACACACCGGAGACGGCTGACGTTTTGATGGAGAACTTCAGACGCGGAGATGACGGAGCCTGACGGAAGGAGTCAACGACTCCGACGCGGTTTCCAACATGCTTAACGTCGTCCGTGTCCGTTTTTCGACGTGTCAGCCATAGAGACGGAAGACCTGCGTAAACGGTACGGTGACCTGCAGGCGCTCAAGGGCGTGTCGCTCGAAGTCGACGAAGGCGAGTTCTTCGGTCTTCTCGGTCCCAACGGCGCGGGGAAGACGACGTTCATAAATATACTCGTCGGTCTGGTCAAGAAGAGCGGTGGCGAGGCGCGTGTCTTCGGGTACGACGTAGAGGACGACTACCGCGAGGCGCGCGACGCCATCGGTCTTGCGCCTCAAGAGTTCAACGTCGACCGTTTCTTTCCTATACGCGAGGTTCTCGTCCACAAGGCGGGGTACCACGGGGTACCAAAGGATGTCGCGGAGGAGCGCGCCGACGAAGCACTCCGGACGGTCGGAATCTACGACAAACGCGACACGCGTTTCCACTGGCTCTCCGGCGGTATGAAACGGCGTTTCATGCTCGCTCGCGCCATGGTCACCGACCCCGATCTTCTCATACTCGACGAACCGACAGCGGGCGTCGACGTACAGCTACGCCACGACCTCTGGGAGATAATCACGCGTATGAACGAGGAGGGGACGACGGTTCTACTGACGACCCACTACATAGAGGAGGCTGAGAGACTCTGCGACCGAGTCGGTATACTCGACGAGGGCGAGGTCGTCGAGGTTTCGTCGCCCGACGAACTCATGTCGCGCGGCACGGACACCGTACGCGTGACTCTCGCGGGCGAGATCGACGCCGTACCCTCTGCGCTCAACGGGAAGGTGAACGGAGGCGCGGACGCCGATGGGTACGAGGCGCGCGTTGAGGACGGCGAACTCGTCGTTGAGACGCGTAACGCGGGCGCGACGCTCGCAGAGGTCATGCGCGCTCTCGACGACGCGGGGCACGATGTCGTCGACGTAGAGATGTCGCGCACCTCTCTCGAAGAGATCTTCGTCGAGGTGACACGTGACCACGGCGACGTAACCCGCGCGCCGGAGGGTGACGCGTGAGCACGCGGTCGTACGGTCTTCCGACGGGCTTTGTGACCCTGATGCGGCGCGAGGTTCTGCGTTACATACGTCGTCCGCGGAACACGTTCATGCCGCCCCTCATAACGAACGTACTTTACTTCTCCGTCTTCGGCGTCATACTCGGAAACCGCGTCGGCGAGATACAGGGCGTCTCTTACATACTTTTCCTTCTACCCGGTCTCGTCGTACTCGGCGCTATCTCCAACTCGTTCGAGAACTCGTCGTTCTCCATCTTCCACGGACGTTGGAACGAGTATATACAGGCGACGACGACCTCGCCGCTTTCGTACACGCATATGGTTCTCGCGTACGTCCTTTCGAGCGCCCTACGCGGCGTCCTCATCGGTATCCTCATAACGGGCGTCGGCGCTATCTTTACCTCTGTGACCGTACGGAACCCGTTCTACCTCGTCGCCTTCATACTCGTCATCACAGTTCTGTTCTCCGCCCTCGGCGTCGTCGGCGGTCTATGGGCGCGCGACTTTGACTACCTGACGGTAATGAACCAGTTCCTCCTCCGCCCTCTCGTCTTCTTCGGCGGTATCTTCTACTCGCTCGAAGTCCTGCCGACGCTCTGGTTCTACGTCTCGCTCCTCAACCCGATGGTCTACATGGTAAACGGCGTCCGTTACGGCTTCCTCGGCGCGGACGCCGTCGACGTGGGACCCAACGCCGCGCTCGTGGTTCTGACGACCGCGGCGGTTGCCGTCGTAGCCCTCGATATCGTGCTGTTCCGCCGCGGGTACGGGCTTACGGAGTAGGATCTTTCCGGAAGACGACATGACGTACCCCCTGGTTTAACACAGCGATGTACTGTCTCCGAGGAGGATCCCGACCTTGTCCGGTAATGAGTAGTACCGAACCCAACCTCCGTGTTCTACTGACTCACGGTTCGGAGAGCGATCCAAACTCGTACACAACGGATTCGGTATCCCCGTTATCGTAAATTACCACGACCTCTCTTCCTTCGACGCTCGGATTGCTGTTCGGGGGTTCAAACCATGCGGTATCACCCGCACTGAGGCGTTGACTTGGGGGTGGAGTTCCGTAGTTATTCAGCTCCCTCCAAGAAAGACGGTCGGCTGGACCCGGAGAGCCGTCTTCGTGTTGGATCCGGGTACCTTTGAATGCGAGGAACAGTTCGTCGTTCCTAACATTACCAGCGGTAATCACATTAACCTGTACTTCATTAGGTGACTTGTCCCTAACGTCTACAACATCCACGACAGCTCGCTCCGCAGGCTCGTTCTGATCAGAAAGTTCTACCACTGTCGTACCGATAACCGCGGCTAGTATTACCGTGATAGCTACCATGAGAATAACCCCTATTACAGGGGAGACTGCCTTAGCTTTCTTCTGAGTACCTCCAACTCTATGTGATTTCATGCGGTGTTATACTGAGTACATCTTGCTCGGAAATAAGTATATCCCTCAGTACCTTAGAAAGCCAACATATTGGGATGTCGCGGTCGATATCGTGCTGTTCAGGTGTGGATACGGGCTTACGGGGTAGGCTTTTACCCCATCGTGACGTGCGTTTGGTATGCCTCACCGATGCTTCGAACACGCCACAGTTGACGAGAGCGGTTTCGAACTGGTCGACGGATACATACGTGGTACAGCCCAAGCCGTCTGTTCGGTGTGCGGGGCAGATCTGACCTACGAGTACGTTCTCGATAGGACTGTTGACGACTCCGGCGAGGTGGATTACGTCAACTGCTGAACTACGGCGGAGTAGTTATATGTCCGTCCGTTCTTTTTCGCCGTAATCAGATGGAAGAGTACGACCTGACCAACGGCGTTGTCTACCACGGCGACTGTCTCGAAGGTATGCGGAAACTCGAAGACGGTTCGGTGACACTCGGCTTCACCTCGCCGCCGTACTTCAACGCGGTCAACTACGAGGAACACGTCGAGAAGCTTCAGGGCGACAAGGATCGCTGGGAACGCGAGGAGATGTCGTACGACGACTACCGCGACTTTCTCGTCGAACGTTTCGAGGAAGTTCTGCGCGTAACCCGTCCGGGAGGCTATACGGTCGTGAACATCTCCCCTGTCCACTGGGAAGGCGAACGTATCCCTCTACCGTTCCATTTTGTCGGCTGGATGGAGGAAGCAGGCTGGAAGTTCAAGGAGGACATAGTCTGGGAGAAACCCGTTGCGAAGGACAGGCGCTCCGGGGTGCTCCTCCAGAACCCGTATCCGGGATACTACTACCCGTCGGTAGTCTCCGAGTACATCTTCGTGTTCCAGAATGAAGCCGACGACGAGGAGAAGAACAGTATCTACTGGGACAGGAGCGAAGAGGAGAAGGAGGAAAACCGCATCAACCTCGACGACTATCAGGGGGAGAAGTCGAAGAACGTCTGGAAGATACGTCAGGTTGCGCCGGGTGAAAACGAACACCCAGCGCCTTTCCCGCGCGAACTCGCGGAGCGCATAACCGAGTTCTACTCATACAAGGGCGATACTGTCATGGACGTATTCGCGGGTAGCGGACAGACGCTTCTCGCGGCGCAGGAACTCGACCGCGAGTTCGTCGGCTTCGAGACACAGAAGGAGTACGTCGATTACGCCGTTGAGCGTATACAGAACGAGAACTCGCAAAAGACGCTGGGTGACATATAATGCCGCTTGATATCTCCGCGCGTATCGAGAACGTCGAGTACACGCCGCTACTCTGTAAGGAGCTCAACGAGTACGGTATGGAAGATCTCCTTTCGGGCAGTGCTTTCAACGACGGAGCCTTTCGTCTCCGCACCGATGGCGGCGACCTCGGCGTCAGCTGGTGGGTTACGCCGAAACGGACGCGTAGCTACCCGTACACACGCGTCTACGACACGATGGATACGCCCAAGAAGGTCACCGTAATCCCGATAGTCAAGGACGAGGGTGCGGACGGCGACCGTGACTACCTCAAATGGTCGAGCGTCTCGCTGATGAGCCTCCTCGGTGTCTACGTCATACCCGCTTACTACGCGACCGCGGTCAAGAATCCGGAGTACGAGAACAAGATAACCGGTCAGGAGTTCGACTACGAATACGTCGTTAACAAGATAGACGAACTCCTCGGATACCAGAGCGATGCGCTCCACTGGAACATGAAGGAGATGGAGCGTCTTGACGAACTCGCTGAGGTATGTGAGAAGAAGTATTATGAGGAGATATCCGCCGAAACCGGTGTCAGTATGCACAGCAGGAGCTACTTCAAAAAGAAAATGAAGGAGATGACCGAGGGTGTAGAGGAGTTCAAACGCACGTCGAAACAGCAGTCGAAGGAGGCACAGCGGCGTGAGTTCCTGACCGACCAGCCTAAGGAGAAGGCGGTATACGACAAGGGGCGCGTTACCGTCGAGAACTTCCTCGGTGGTCTCTACCACTTCACCGCGGACGAGGCGATGGTAGTAGACGACACCGTCGTGCTCATCGAGAAGAAGCACACGCGGAGGACAATGCCGAGTCTCGGAGACATCAAAGACGGCTTGCTGAAGTCGGTAGTCTTCTCCAACATAGAGGAAGCAGAGACAAAGGAAGGAACGTACGATGTCAGGGCAGGCGTGGGTATGACGGGCGATGACTTCCCCGGTATCTGTACCGAATCTTCGGAGATACCCGACGGTCTCAAGGACATGTACCGCGACCGTCTGTCGAACATCTTTGACGAGTGCGAGAGAAACGGTCTGGTGTGCTACGGTTCACCGAGCGACATCACCCGCGACGAAGAGCGCGCGCTCGTTGCTGACGCCCTCTGACCTGTATGACAAACCCCTTTACCTGCCGTCGCCTCGCGTCCGTATGCGCCTGTCGACGAGCCGTACCGAGACGCGTGACCTCGGACTCGCTTGGCTCGCACTCACGCTCGGTTTTACGCTCCTTCTTACCGACCTCGGTAGCATCGCGCGCGGCTTCAACGCCGACGCCTTCGTCGGTACATTCGTCGCGGCTTTCGGTACCGCGGGCGCGGGTTTTCTTCTCCACGAACTCGCCCACAAGCTCGTCGCTCAGAGGTACGGCTACCCCGCTGAGTTCCGCGCCGACTATGAGATGCTCGCCGTCACGATCGCGTCGGGCGCTCTCGGCTTCCTGTTCGCCGCGCCGGGTGCGGTACACGTCCGCGGGCGTGTCGACGACCGCACCAACGGCGTCGTGGCTCTCGCTGGACCCGCGACCAACCTCGCGCTCTTCGCGCTCTTCGTACCCGTCTCCCTCGTCGCGGGCGACGGCTTCATCGGCTACGCGGCGTCGCTCGGCGTTTTCGTAAACGCGCTCCTCGCCGCGTTCAACCTCGCCCCGTACGGACCCCTTGACGGACGTAAGGTTCTCGCGTGGAACCGCCGTGTCTACGCCGTCGTTCTCGTCGTCGCCGTCGCCGTCGCGGCGTACTCGTTCCTCTCTCTCTGAACCGCCGACCGCAACCGACTTGTCTCTCGCACCCACACCCCGACCATGGACTACGCAGACGCAGGCGTCGATATAGACGAGAGCGACGACGCCGTCGCGGCGCTCGCCGCGAGTATCGCAGGCGGAGGCGGTGAGTACGCGGGTACGTTCGAGTACGGTGACGACACGCTCGCGCTCACGACAGACGGCGTCGGCACCAAGATACTCGTCGCAGAGGCGGTCGGTGACTACTCGACGGTAGGCATCGACTGTGTGGCGATGAACACGAACGACCTCGTGGCTATGAACATCGAACCTCTCGCCTTCGTCGACTACCTCGTCGTTGAGGAACCTGACGACGATATCTCCGCCGAGATAGGCGAGGGACTCGCCGAGGGCGCAGAGCGCGCGGGCGTTTCGGTCGTCGGTGGTGAGACAGCCGTCATGCCTGAGGTCGTCGACGGCGTCGACCTCGCGGGTTCGTGTGTCGGCGCGGCGGACGACGGTATAACCGACGGCTCACGCACCGAACCGGGCGACGCAGTCGTCGGTATACCGTCGAACGGCGTCCACTCGAACGGTCTGACGCTCGCACGTAAGGCGCTCACGGGCGGCGACAAGGATGCGTACGCAGAAACCGTCCCGTACGCCGACGCGACGGTGGGCGACGAACTCCTCGAACCGACGCGTATCTACACATCGCCGCTCGAAGCGGCGCGCGAACACGACGTACGCGGTATGGCGCATATCACGGGCGGCGGCTTCACCAACCTCGAACGTCTCGCAGACGCGCGTTTCGTCGTCGACGACCCCCTGCCCGCACAGCCCGTGTTCGACCTGATCGCCGAACGCGGCGACGTAGACGAGGACGAGATGTACAGAACCTTCAACATGGGCACGGGGTTCGTCCTCGTAGTCCCCGATGACGAGGCGGAGGACGTCGCCGAGACGGTCGACGGACGTGTAATCGGACGTGTTGAGGAAGGCGAGGGCGTCGTCGTCGACGGTGTCGAACTCTGACCCCGATCGCCGGTGGATATATCTCCGTCCGGACAAAACACGGTCTATGTCACGAGAACTACCGCGGAGAACGACGGAGGCGGTTCTATGATGATAGACCCCTTCGACGGCGACGGCTACCTCCCGTCGAACGACAACGCATGGCTACGTATGGACGACCGTACAAACAGGATGATCGTCACGGGCGTCCTAATCTTCGACGACCGGGTTCCGTACGACGACCTCGTCGACCGTTTCGACGACAGGCTCACGAGGTTCGACAGGTTCAGACAGCGTCTCGTAGAGCCTTGGCACGGGATGCGCCCACGGTGGGAGGAGGATCCGCTCTTCGAGGTCGAGAACCATGTCACGCACGTCGCGCTCCCCGAACCTCAGGGGGACGAGGAGTTTCAGGGGTTCGTCGGCGACGTTATGGACGACGATCTTGACCACGGTAGACCGCTCTGGCAGACGTGGCTCGTCGAGGGCGCTGGCGACGGCGACGGTAACGCGCTCGTCGTCCGTATCCACCACGCGCTCGCCGACGGCTTCGCACTCCTATACGTCCTGTTCGGTCTCGCCGACAACCCCGACGAGATAGAGCTACCCATCGGTGAGCTACCTCCGCTTCCCGGAGAGGAGGGAGCCAACGGAACCGACGACACCGACAGCCGTCTACCCGATGCCTCCTCTCCGCTCGAAAGACTGTCCCGCGGAGCCAAAGCCGCGGGTTCGGTTCTCTCCTCCTTCCCTCTCTCGCGCGAACCCGAAACACCGTTGCGCGGACGCCTCACCGCCTCCAAACGCGTCTCGTGGACACGAACCTTCGGTCTTGACGACGTAAAGTCAGCGGCGCACTCACACGACGGCACACTCAACGACCTCCTTATGGCTGTGACGGCGGGTGCCTTCCGGAGGTATACGGAGGAACGGGACACCGAGGTACCCCAAGACCTCGAACTCACGACGGCGATGCCCGTCAACCTCAAGCCTCTCGCAGACCGCGACGAACAGCTTGGTAACTACTTCGGTCTCGGCTTCATCGACCTTCCCGTCGGCGTCCGCGACATACGGCGACGCGTCCGTGCGGTACAGGATCGGACGGGGGTTCTCAAGCAGGGAACCGAAGCGCGTATGACCTACTCCGCCCTCGACGCCGTCGGCGCGATGCCTGATTCCGTACAGGACGTTGCGTCGACGGCGTTTAGGGGGCGCGTAACCGCCGCCATCACCAACGTTCCGGGACCTCTCGAACCTCTTGAAATCGCCGGTACGGAGGTGGACGACATAATCTTCTGGGCACCGACGACGGAGGATATCGGTATAGGTCTGAGCATATTCAGCTACGGCGGGCGTGTACGTATAGGCGTCGCCGTCAATGAGAACGTCGTCCCCGAACCCGACGCGCTCGCAGACGCCTTCGAGGAGGAGATGGAGGAGGTGCTCGCGTCTACCGCGGCTAACCCGTGACGCGTTTCAGAACCTCATCGCGCGACGTACCGACGCCGAGCGACGAGAAGAAACGCGCCACGTTTTTGCAGTCGTTCTCCAGAAGGTCGTCGGCGCGCGGATGTTTGACATCGACCGACTGTCCCATGTCGATGACGACCACCTCGCCGTCGTGTACCAGAAGGTTGTACTCGCTCAGGTCGCCGTGCACAATCCCCGCGTCGTGGAGGCGCGAGGCGTACCCGACGACGACCTCGTAGCACGTTTCGGGGTTCTCGATTTCGACCTCACGTATCTGTGGCGCGCGGACGCCGTCTTCGCCGACGAACTCCGAGACGAGGATGTTGCGCTCGTGTGCGACGGGTTCGGGTACGTTCACACCCGCCTCGGACGCGCGGTGTAGGTTGGAGTACTCGCGCCGGACCCATTCGACGACGAGTTCCTTCTTGCTCCGCGCCCCCTCGAAACGCGGGTCGCCTTCGAGATACTTACGCATATCGTCGAACGACGACGCCGCGACGCGGTAGATCTTTAAAGCCACCTCACCGTCCGCACCGTCCGCCTCAACGACGTTCGCCTCCTTACCCGACGAGACGACACCGCCGACGGCGCGTACGTGACCGTCGCTAACGAGCTTGTACAGGGCGCGTAACGTCGGTTCGTCGAAGACTTCCGCCTCAACGTCGTACGCATCCGAGTCCTTGATACGCTCCTCGAACTCCCTTAGCTCGGCGTCGTCGACGGCGCGCTCACGTTCAACCGTCTCGTCCTCGTCTATCTCACCCGCAAGCTCCTCGTCGTGTGTGCGCTCGGCGTCGGTCGGTTCGTGTTCGTCTTCCACGTTCCGTCTCCGGGATGAGCGCGGAAAAGCGTGGGGTTCGCCGGGCAGAAAGCATTTGTCGCGTGCTTCGTTATCGCCGACATGCCGACGCGCCGTTCGTTTCTCGCCGGCTCCGCTGGTGTTCTCACGGGCTGTCTCGGCGACGACGGCGACAACGAGACGAACGAGAGCGACGACGAAGGCGAAGCCGACTTCGCCGTAACCACCTCCAAGAACACGGTCGAACCCCCGCGTGACACCGTTGAGGTCACTCTGACGAACGAAGGCGACGGTTACGGCGGCTACAACCCCTACTGGAGTATCTACAGACGTATCGGCGACGGGTGGCGTTTTGTAGCACCCGTCAAACGAACCCTCAGAGCACCCTTCCTATCCGCCGGTTCTGAGGAGACACGGACGTTCACGGTCGACAACACCGACCACGAAGCCCGCGGACAGAACGAAGAAGGCGGCTGGACGTTCTGGGGACTCAACCCCGGACGTTACGCCGTCGAACCCGCCAACGGGATGTACGCCGAGTTCGATGTCGAGGGCGAACCGCCTGATTTCTCAGATACCACCGTCTCGTACGGCATCAGGAACGAGGACGCCCAAACCGTAATCTACGCCGAGGAGGAGCTACGCGATCCGGAACCGTCGATCCGCGTTACGCGAACAGACGCCGACGGCGTGAACCTCGTAGAGGAACAGCTAAACCAGCTTGGTGCCGTCCGCGACGCCGTGCTACACGCCAACGGCGAGGCGGTCGTCTACACCGACGACGCGGCGACGGTATACGCCTACCTGCAACGGTACGCGTCCGAGCGCTCGTACGAGACCGAGGACGAAGAACCCGTCGTCTTCAGGTACGAAGGTGAAAGCTACCGTGTCGAGTGGCTTGACACGGATTAACCTACTTTCGGCGTCGCGGGTGACGGTTCGACCGTCTCTTCTCCGAAATCAAGCACACCCGCAGGGCTTATACACTATCATCGCGTACCTTTGATAAGATGAGCACCAGAAAAAAAAGAGCAAGACGAAACCTTCGTCGAAAAGATGCGGAGGGATCGTGAGGAGAACGCCGAGCTGTATCGGGCGCTCGCTACGGAGCCGGGAGACATGGAAGATGTCCCGGACTACGATCTCGGAAAGTAGTTACAGAACGAGTTTGAACTAGTCTCGCCAGACTGCGTACAGGCTGTCTTTCTCGTAGTAGTTTCCCATGTCTACGCTGACGTTTCTCGGTTCTTCTTTCGATCTCCTCAAACCGTCCATGGTTATGTCCTGAACCTCTCCGAACGGTTCGAACGGTTCAATCCTGTTATCGTCCATCATAGCCCTCAGCGTCTTCATGCCGGTTCGGTGATTCACGTCCGGGAAGAAATGTACGCCGACTATCGCATGCATCCACAGCGCGGACTGTTCAACGAGAGGTTCGTCGGTCGGGAAACCGTCGATTATACGCTGGAGGTCGTGTCTGTCGCCCCTGTCGAGCTTCATCTTGCTACGGGTTTCGAGGTGGGTGTATGAGTGCACGTCCTCGTACTCAGTATCGCTGTCTTCATTCCTTGACCTCTTGAACTCGTCCATGTTCGCGGTAATGACACTACCGACGTTAACCGTAACTTTCGTTATACGTGGCTCGCCGCCGTCCGTCTCAGACCCGTCGGGACTGTCGTGGATATACGTTCTTGGCGCTCACCTCTCTTCTTCGTTTCGGCGTGCTCGAACGACAGCGCGCCGCCAACAGAAGACCGCCGACCGTCATCGCGCGCCGTTCCCTGCGTCTACCCGAAACCGAATCCGTCACCTACTTTGCCGGGGCTGACGCGTATACCCTACCCATGACCGACGACACCTCTACACGCGGCTCCTTCCCCGGAATCCGCGACTTCCTCCGTACCTTCGTCATCGGTATCTGCATGGGGAGCGCCGACGCAGTGCCGGGCGTTTCGGGCGGTACCATAGCACTAATCGCCGGAATCTACGGACGCCTCATACGTATGGTCACGGCTATTACGCCCGGACGCCTCTTGGGTCTACTCGGCGCTCTCGTACCGTACAACGGACGCGTCTCTGTACAGGACGCCGTCGGAGTCTGGGACGAACTCGACGGCTGGTTCGGTCTCGCCCTCGCAACCGGCGTCGTGACCGCCGTCGTGGTCGTTACACGTGTTGTCCACGTCGCAAGCCGGAACAGCCCGACGCTCCTGTTCGGCTTCTTCTTCGGTCTCATAGCCGCCTCCGCGGTCATACTCGTGCGTGAACTCACCGTAGCCACGGCGTTTCAGGCGTCGATGGCTGTCACGGGGTTCGCCGTCGCCTTCCTCCTGTCCGGCTCCTCAACGTTCCTCTCCGCGGGCGGTCTCCTCGTCGTCTTCGCCTCCGGCGCTATCGCTGTCAGCGCTATGATACTCCCCGGCGTCTCAGGCTCACTTCTTCTCGTCGTACTCGGTCAGTATACACGGATGTCCACGACCCTAACGCGTTTCGTCGACGCCCTCGCAGGTGTTGTCACGGGGGGAACCGCCGACCGTCTCACCCAACACGCCGCTGTCGTTGGAACGTTCGTCGTCGGCGGTCTCGTCGGTCTTTTTACCGTCTCGCGCGTCGTCCGTTACGCCCTCGACCGTAACCGCCGCGCCACGATGGCGTTCCTCGTCGCACTCGTCGTCGGCGCTCTACGCGCACCCGTCGAACGCGTCGGTACGGAGGTGGGGTTCACGACCGACGTGGCGCTCGCCTTCGCCTCCGCCGCCGTCGTCGGTGCGGTCGCTTTGCTCCTACTCGACTGGTACGCTATCGATCTCGATCTCGAAACAGTGGATACGGAGAGGTGATCGGCTCGTCGGACAGGTCTGACGAACGCAGGAGAGGGCGCGAACGGGTAGGTCGGTGTAGTTCACACAGCCTTGCGCCGAACCTTCGTTGCGCCCCGGCGGTACTTACTGAAGACCTCGTCTCCCTTATCACGTACCGGAACGCGGTCGGATACGACACCGCCCAGTACCCCTCCTTCGCCATCGTAGGATATCACACAGACACCCGTGTCGGAGACGAGAAGACCGTACGGCACCGTACGTTCGGTGACGTAGACGGAAACGCCGTTCTCCAACTGATCCTCAAGCATCTTAGGGTACCGTCTCCGAACGTGCTCAAAGACATCCTTCTCCAAGACGAACTCCGCATCCATACCTTCGACAGCCTTCCGCCGAGCGAAACGGACGTACCTCTCGGTGACGACGGGCGCGAGTCCCCGAACCGTTTCCGACGCGTTAACCATATCCTCCATACGCGACACGGGCTTCTGGGGTGCGTGCGGTTCGGGTAGGACGGTATCGGCGTCCGAAACCATGTCGAGGTCGAAGTCGTCACCGAGTCCTTCGAGAACCGGACGCGCCTTGCACACACGTGACATCTCCTCGTGCTTTTGATACACTTCCTTTCCGTACGCCGTCAGGTCGTAGCCTCCGCCCCCGTTAGTTATCAGACCCACGTCCTCCAGTTCACGTAGTGACTTGTACACCGTCGAGTCAGCCATCTCGGTCTCACGCCGCAGGTCGGACGCGTCGTATTCTCGCTCGTGTATACGTTTGAGAACGTCGGCGCGTTTGGACAGGACATCGTGCAGTTCGGCGGTACCGTGGGACATACGCGCGTATACCGTTCCGTATCTTAAGTCCTTTTTGCCGGGTACCGGACGGCTGACCTGACGTTACATGCTCCGTGTAACTTTCACGGTTCGTGTAATTTCTACGGTTCGTATAAATTTCACAGTCCGTACAAATTCCATGTTTCATGCAAATTTTGCGCCGTGTAATATAAGTTGGCAGAGTGTTGTAGTAGCTGATATGGCACGAGACAAGACGCGCGACCTGCGTAAGATGGGGCGTAGAAACTTCTTGAAGACCCTTGCTGGAATCGGAGTCTCGGCTGGTTCGCTGAGATATCTTTCAAAAGAGGCACTTGCAGAAGTAACTGACAAACCGGAGGACGTGGTGCCAGTCCTACAGTTTATGAAGAAACCGGATAATGAGGAAGAACGAAGGAAAAACAAGGGCATTGAGGATTTCGCTGGTAGAATACCTGTATATGAAGCCGTTCCCCGCGACAGATGGATGAAAATAGAAGCTATACATAACGCCGCTCGTAAATTGAATAACAGACTTTCGTCAATCAGCGAACCATCTCCCGAAGTTGGTGTGACAATGAGGACGAACGGGCATAACAAAGAGAGGATTCTGGAAGTTAAACATGTAACCTACACATGTGACTGCGGCGAGGGGGTTATACAAACTCCTGGGGTTAGCTATGATAGCCTGACCGATAAAATACCGGCGAGCGTCTCAGGTACACACGGGAAAGGGAATTATGAACGAGTAGTAGAGGACATACCTGTAGTGGTGAAGGAAGTTACTGCTGAGTTGCAGAACTATTATACGAATAAATACAGACCTGTTCCCGGCGGTTGCAAAATGATAGGTTCTAAGATGGAAAGCAGTTACTGTGATGCCACCATCGGGTTCCCCGCGGAACAAGGTTATAACCAGCCAGTCTGGGTTACTGCCGCTCATAACGTCTCCGTTGATATGCCAGAGTATACAACCTGTAAAGACGAGCAATTTTATGGTGATGATGTATATCAACCAGATGAATCTAACAGTGGCATTATTGGAGGTGCTCAAGAGGATGATCTATGGTGGTTTGCAACAAACCACGGGCCAGATAAATGGGGAGACGTGGCAGTACTAAGAAATATCATGGGAAATGATGCGGAATTTGATATGGCGAGTGACTCTACCGGACAGGATTACATGGGATGGGAATTAAAAGGTACTTCATCTGTGGATCGTCTCAAAGATAAGATGAGTTCTCTTGATATAACGGTACAAGGAATTACAACCGGTAGACAGACCGGCTCCATTTACGGCCTTGACAATAACGATTATCAAATACAACTATCTGATGTAGATACGGAGGGTGGGGACTCTGGAGGACCGTACTTTGAACTGGAACCAGATGAGCTTGGCAACAACGAAGTACTTGCCGTAGGTATACACTCCGGTAGTAATAGATACTCTCCGGCTGACACTTTCGGCAGTATATTTAAGCGGGTTGAAAATAACTTTGGTATAGCAGTCGGTGCCTCATGGTAGAAAGGTGTAACAGACGGAAGTTTTCGGCACTGGTTCTTTTAGGCTTAACCGGATGTCTCGAAAATACAGGCGAGCACAATGACGGAGAGGGTTTTAACCAAACAGGTACTGATGGAGAAATCAGAGTGAGTTCGTCCGTCGACAGTCTAACCCTTCCACAGGCGGAGTTTGAGCTACGGATATCAAACCGGACGGACAACGAAATCTCGCTTGGCTTCCCGACAGCTTGGAAGGTGATTGACGGCGAATACTTCTATTTACAGCCCATAAGACCGGCACACCTGTTTCCTCATCTCGGTGTCCGCCTCGGACCGAACGGCACGGAGTCATTCAACCTCACCGTTGGTAATGAGTCGGAGACCATGGAACCGTATCTTCCGGGAGCGGGACCGGGAAAATACCTGTTTAGTGTCACCGAGGGTGTTTACGAACCCGATGAGGTAATCGATGAAATGAAGACGACTGAACTCAGGTTCGTGGGTGACGCGCCGGATCACACCCCCGTCTCCGTCGAAGAGACGAGTAACGAGGACGGCATACTACGTCTCAGGATGCAGACTAACCGCGGGTCGGAAGATGACACGGGTCGTGTTTCCATCTCTACCGGTGAAGACGTACGCCGTGAAGCACCCAACGACACACCGGAACTGATACGCGAGCAGGTCTTCCAGTTTGGTGTCGTCCGTAACGCTGTCTACTACCTTGGTGTTCAGGAAGAAACGCATGAACTGATAGCTGAAGGTAGCTTGGTTTCTCAAGAACGCCGCGTTCTCGACGAGGTACGCCGTGAAGACAGGTACCCGTACTTCTCGTCGAACGACGACAGTCTATACTTTGGCTACGACGGTGACATCTATCGTATTGAACTGTATTCGGAGGTTAACGCTACGGAAACCACAGTTTCACGGGGCGAGGTAAACGTCATAAACGAGGAGTTCCACGTTAGTTCGCCCCACGGACAAGGCTCCCCTGACCCCATCAGTATCGTGAACGACGGCGACGAAACGGTACGTTGCACGGTTGAGGTATTGGAGGACGGCGAACCGGTCTACACTCTCCGTATCGAACTGGGACCTTACGGTACCTACACAGACGGTCTGAGGATAGCGCGTGAAGGGGTATACGATGTCCGTGTAGAAACTGAGGGCGGCACGGTTGACGGTAGATGGCATGTAGGGGATGGATATACGGGGTTCGTGGTAGAGCCGGACGAGCCGAGGGTTTCGCAGGTGAAGAGGCGGGGAACCGTAGAGGTACGGACGCCCGACACGGTTCCCAAAGGTGATCCGGTTCCCGCAGAGGATATCTCGGAGTACGGAGCCGTCTACGAGGCTATCGAACAGCACCACGGTTGTGAGACGGGTGACTCGGACGATGGGTGCGAAACCGTCCGTACGGTAGCCGGTGAGGACTGGGTGGTTGCGACACGTGCCTCTGAGGAGTATACGAGCGAAGATGGGTCAGGGGTATACGTCGAATACCGTGGGAATGTTTACGTCTTCACAGTCGAAACAGAGGTGTGAATTTATCATGAACCGCCGAGGTTTTGTTGCTACGGTTGCGGTGGTTATGTCAGGATGTGTTAGTAACGGAAGCAACACCACGCCCGGTGACGACGAAACCGACATCAACCAAACCGATACAGGAAACCGAACCGACACCCCTCTCAACAAGTCGGAGTACGGTGGCGAGGTAGCGGAAGGAACACGTGTTCTTAATGAGGAAATAAACGTCGACACTCCTTACGGAAATGACTACCCCCCAGAGGCAGTTCGAATTATTAGCACGGCAGAAGAGGAGGTGACGGCGACGGTCAGGCTACTGGAGGGAGAAGACGTCATATACTCCGCAACCCTTGTTCAAGAACCCTCTACAGGAGGGTACAGGTATCCGGAGCTTATCGGCAAAACAGGAGGGTTAGTAGCCGAAGTAGAGAGGAACGGCGAGGTACAAGAACTCGAATGTAAGACGGGACCCGGATTTACCATCATCGCTATTGATGTCGACGATGTGGACGGATGCACGGCACCCAGACATGCGAACATAGCCATCTATCACGTCACGGAGAAACCCGACGATGTCGAACTCGTCTCCTCCGAGGAGCTGTCTGAGTATGACACCGTCGATTCATTCGTTGAGTCGTACAGGTACTGCGACGACAACCCCGATGAGAAGGAGGCATGCGTGACCGAGGACGGCGAAGTTGACTTCTTCCGCGGCGGCGTTTCGGGAAGACGGTACGCCGAGTTTGACCGTATAATCGAAAAGTTTCCTAGCTACAGGTCGGATGACGACGAGTACCCAACGGGGGCGTACATTGAACACGAAGGTGAGATTTACGTCTTCCACATGACCATGGAGTTTTGAGATATGCGGACGCGCCGTTCGTTCCTCGCCGTCTCCGCCGCCTCTCTCACGGGCTGTCTCGGCGGCGACGGCGGTAAGGAGACGAACGAGAGCGACGAAGACGAACCCGAGTACGCGGTGACCACATCCAAGAACACGCTTGAACCCCCGCGCGACAGCCTTGAAGTCGTGGTCGAAAACAGGGAGGAGTCGGAAATCACGATCCCTCCATCTATTGAGGTCTACAAAGACACAGACGAGGGGAAGTACCTGGTCACGCCTTACATAGGACGGATCGAAAAGTTCCAAGAAAGACTGGGCGGTCCCGTATTGGAGCCGAACGGCGAACATAGCTGGACATTCGTGGTCGACAACACCGACCCCGACTCGCGGGGTCGAGAGCGGTACAAGCACACCCTTTGGGGTCTAAACCCCGGAACGTACACGGCGAAGGTGGGGTACGGCGTCTCGGAGTTCAAAATCGAAGGCGACCCGGTTGACCGGGACAAGATATCCTACGAGATTAAGCAGGAAGATGGGGTTACGGAGGTCTACTACGAGGAACACAGCCTCGAAGACGAGGTACCGGCTGTACGTCTCACACCGACGGACGAAGAGGGTCGTACGGTGATAGAAGAACAGCTAAACCAGCTTGGTGGGCTACGCGACGCGGTTCTGTACGCCGACGGGGGTGAGGCTGTCGTATACACCGACGAAGAGTCCTTGGTCGGACAGCTCAGGGTTCTTACCGACATATACCCTACCGAGGGGGCTGTGATAGAGTACGAAAACGAAACGTACCGTGCCCGGTATGTCGAATAGATGGATACAAGCTATCCGTTCCTCGCGTCCGTCTCGCGTCTGACCGTAGCCGTTGTCTTCGTCTACCTCGCTACCTTAGGAGTCGTCGCACAGCCCGTGAACGTCTCCGACACGGGCGATCTGCGTAACGTCTCCGACGATCTTGACGGTAGCTACGTTCTCGTGGAAGACATCGACCTCTCAGACGTATCCTTCGAACCTATCGGGGACGCAGACAGGAGCTTCATAGGACGGTTCGACGGAAACGGACACGTCGTGACCAACCTTTCCGTCTCAGAGGAGGGATACGCGGGTCTGTTCGGTGCCGTCGGAGAGAACGGAACCGTCGAGAACGTGGGTGTTGAGAACGCGAACGTCTCCGGCACGGGGGCGGGCGGTCTCGTGGGATTCAACGCCGGGACGGTCGTTCGGTCGTACGTCACGGGGAACGTCACGGGTGACGAACCCGTCGGTGGGCTGGTCGGCGTCCACCGGGGCGTCGTCGCGCGGTCGTACTCGACCGCCGACGTGACCGGAAACCGCACCGTCGGCGGCTTGGTTGGTATGGCGCACGCCGAACCGACGGGTATAGTACCGGGGACGCGTCCCGATATCGAGTACGCCGTCGTTGAGTCGTACGCCGCCGGCTATGTGGATGGCGACAAACGCGTCGGAGGCGTCTTCGGACTCGTGAGCCTCGCGCCCACGGATCCGCGCTCCGTCAACGACTCGGTGTACTGGGATGTCGAAGCCACGGGACACGAAGACGCCGTCGGTGCCTTCGGTACTCGGTCGAACGCGACGCCTGCGACGGGTCTTACCACGTCGGAGATGACGGGCGTTGCCGCACGCGAGAGTATGTCAGGATTCGGTTTCGGCGATACGTGGGTGGTAAACGACGGATACCCCGAACTCGCCCGACGCGACCAACCGTCGTCCGTCACGATAGACCGACCCGAACGCGTACCCCAAGACGCCGAAGAAGACGGTAACGTCTCCGACGACGGAGACGACGAAGCCGAGGAGACGCCCGGCTTTACGTTCGTCGTGACTCTTGTAGCCTTCGCCGCGGTCGCGTGGGGGTGGTCGTATGAGACGTAGGGTATTCCTCGTCTCGTCCGCCGGCGCGCTCACGGGATGTCTCGGCGGTTCAGGCGAAAACGAGACGAACGGGACGAACACGACCGACGAAGACGAACCCCGGTACGCTGTAACCATATCCAAGGAGAGGCTCGAACTGCCGCGTGACAGCCTCGAGGTCACGACGGAGAACACGGGCGACGGTGGCGGCGGCTTCGGACCCCATCTACGTACGTACAAGATAGTCGACGGGGAGAGGTATATCATAGCACCTCGTACCAGTACCCTTGACGCCGTCCTTCTGGAACCCGGCGACGAGTTCTCGCTGAGCTTCACCGTCGACAACACAGACCGCGAACACGGCTACGCGGGACGCGGCGACCAGACCCTCTGGGGACTCAACCCCGGAACGTACGTCACTGAACTCGGTGATACCGCCGAGTTCGAAATCATCGGCGAACCGTTCGACGCAGGTACGGTATCGCACGAAGTGAGGAGAGAAGACGGTGTCCTCAACGTCTACGCGGATATGGAGAGCCTTGACGACAACCAACCCGCCGTCCGTCTAACGCCGACCGACGCCGACGGTCACAGACTCATCGAGGAACAAATAAACCAGTTCGACGCTCTGAGGGATGCTGTTATACACGCAGAAGGGAACGCGGCTAATATCTACACCGACCACCCACCGAGTAGCCGTCTGCGGTTCTACACGGGGAAGGATCTCGACGACGGTCCCGTCATTATCGAGTACGACGACGAAAGCTACCGCGTCGAGATAGCCGACGACACCCCGTAACCGACATACAAACCTCTCCCGTACCGGCGGAGTATGCTCGCCCCCGTTGCCACCCTCGTTTCGTTCGTTCTCTACACCATCGGTGTCGCCTCCCTTGGCTACTACGTCCACCGGGACGCGCGTAGCCGGGGTGCTGTCACACCCGCCGTCTAATCCGTTGCGGTCGCCACATTCCTGTTCCCCGGTTTCGTCTACGCACCCGTCCGGCGCATCTAACGTTGCCGTAACCGCAACCTATTAGAAATCTCCCCCCGCACGCCTACGCATGAACCGTAACATACGTGTCGAGGGATCGAAGGCGACACCCGTCGCCGAACGCCGTATCGAACTCGTCGAGCGCAAGGGGATCGGACATCCCGACACGCTCTGCGACGGTATCGCCGAGTCGGTGATGCGCGAACTATCTCAGGAGTACCTCGACCGTTTCGGCGGTATACTCCACCACAACACCGACGAGTCGCAGTTGGTCGCGGGACGTTCGGATCCTCAGTTCGGCGGCGGAAACGTCGTACAGCCTATCTATATACTCATCGTCGGGCGCGCCACGAAGGAGTTCGACGGCGAGTCGATCCCCGCCGACACGATCGCCGTCGAAACCGCACGCGAGTACGTACGCGAGGCGCTCGAAAACATCGACACCGAGTCGGAAGTCATCGTAGACTGCCGGATGGGCGAAGGCTCCACCGACCTGAAGGACGTATTCGAACCCGAATCGGGTAGCGCACCGAGCGCCAACGACACCTCGTTCGGCATCGGCTACGCGCCCTTCTCGCCCACCGAACGCGTCGTACACGACACCGAGCACGCCATCTACGCCAAACTCCGCGAGGATATACCTGCGGTCGGAGAGGACGTCAAGATCATGGGCAAACGCGACGGCGATACGCTCGACCTGACCGTCGCTGTCGCAACCGTCGCAAAACACGTCGACGACCTCGACGCCTACATCAGCGTAATGGACGACGTAGAGGAGTTCGTCCACGGTGTCGCCTCCGACCGTTTCGACGGCGAGGTCAACGTCGCAGTCAACACGGCGGACGACCGTGACGAAGGCTCCGTCTACCTCACAGAGACGGGAACGAGCGCCGAGATGGGTGACGACGGAAGCGTCGGACGAGGAAACCGCGCGAACGGTCTCATCACCCCGGCGCGCGAGATGAGCCTCGAAGCCGCGAGCGGAAAGAACCCGTTCAACCACATAGGCAAGCTATACAACCTACTCGCGAGCGAGCTATCGAACGACGTCTACGAGGAGGTCGACGGCGTCGAGGAGGCGAGCGTCAAGCTACTTTCGCAGATAGGATCACCCATCGACGAGCCACAGGTTGCGGCGGTCAACGTACACACCGAGGAAGGCGTCACCGCCGACGAAGTCGAGTACGAGGTCGGGTCGGTGATCGACGACGGTCTCGAAGACGTCACCTCCATAACGCAAAGGATTATTAACGGCGAACTCGGCACGTTTTAAGCCTTCGGGCGTTAGAATCGCAAGACGGAAACGGCAAAAGGACTTTATACTTAGGCGTGTTAGAGAGTAACAAGGTGCGTAGGAGAAACGCACATCTACACCAACATGAACCGACTTGAGGTCTGGAAACTAAAGGAACACGTCTGCACAGCCTGCGGCGAAGAACTCGAAGAGGACGCCTTCCGGCTGTACCACAGGAACGGCGACGAGGAGGATGACGACCCGGAGAACGTCGACCTCGTATGCCCCGACTGCTACGACGGTATCGACAAGACGGCGCGCGGAGAGACGGAGGACGTACTCGTGGAGATTGAGGAGGAGATGCCCGACGCGCCACGCGAGAGGAAGACGTTGGAGTACCTCCGCAGGTCGAGCGAATGAGGCTTAGTCCGCGGGCTTAACCTCTACCTCGTACGGCGTCTCTGTCGCGGGTTCGTCGCCGTCCTCCGTGACGCGTTCGATACCCTCGCGGTAGTCGAGTACCGATTCTACACCTTCGAGTGCGCTCTCGTCGGTCGCACCGAAGAAGGCGTCGAACGTATGCTCGCCGTCACGGTTTCCGTGGTCGGAAGCGACGATGACCGTATCCTCGTCGTCCGTCGCGGCGCGTATCTCCTGTGTGACTTCCACAGCGTGCTCGTAGGCGTCCCTCTGCCAGTCGGTGTCGTCGACCGCGGGCGTGGTATGTCCAACGGTGTCGATGTACGCGAACCAGACGAAGGCGATACCGTGGTCGGCGTCGGTGCGGGCGCGTACGATAGCCGTCTTCCTACCGACCTCGGAGACGAGCCAGTCCTCGACAGCTTCGAGGCTCTTCTTGGGGCGGTAGACGACACGTCCCGTGTCCTCGTCGGCGTGTATGTCGAGGTACCGCGACATCTTTCGTCCCCATCCCGCGAGAAGGTCGAGACCCTCGTCCGCCTCCGTACGGTAGTTCGGTAAGCTGATTACGCGTGAGTCGCGTCCGTCGAAGACCGTGCGGACACCCTTGCGGCGGTACCAGTCGGGCGACTTCTGGTTGAGGCTCAGACCCCGGTTGCGTAGAGCGATACCGATACGGAGACGTGTCCGTGTCGGGAGGTAACGGTGCATCGCGCCCGCGGCGACGTTGACCACGGGGTTCTCAGCGCCCGCGCCACCCTCGTCCTCGTCTATGAGACGCACACCGTGCTCGTCGGGCTTCTTCCCCGTGATTATCGAGGGCCAGAGTTCGTACGTACCCGGCTTTCCGAGAACACCGTTGGCGAACGTGTCAGCGCGGGTGTGGTAAGGGACGAACTCATCGGCGAGACCGTACTCGTTGCAAAGCTCGTAATCGAGACCGTCCCATCCGAGTACGTAGGTGGTGCCTTCTGTCATTACGTCGGTGTAGACGGCGCGCGGTTAACCTCTTTGTGCCTACACCCAGTCGACGGCGTCGGTGAGACGTAGACGCGTCTCGCCCTTCAGGAAAGCCTCGACGGTGTCGGGGCGCGTCCTGTAGAAGACGGCGGGTTCGTGTCCCGCGCCCGGCTTCTCGTCGACGATGCGCCGCCACGCTCCGTCGTCGAAGCTCGAACAGTCGACGAAAAGGACGGCGTCGTTCCCGCGTAACTGCGCACCCGCCTCCGTCTTCTTCCCAGCCGTCTCGCGGACGGCGCGTTCGGGCGTATCCGCGTTACGCCGTCCCGTCGGCGTCGGACGCGTTACCTCGACTATGAACGACCCGTCCTCGTCCGACGCGCGGAAGTCGAGGCTATGCCCCGTCTCGACCTCTATCTCAGGCTCGACAGAGTATCCGGCGTCGTGGAGCACCGCCGCGGCGTTGAACTCCGCCATCGTCGCCTCCATACGTACGCGGTCACCCCCCTCGCTCGTACCTAACTTCGACGCCATCGTGTATCTGTAGCCCTCGAAGACGCCTGACGCAACGATACGGTCGTAGAACGAGAGCGCCATGTCGGCGTCGACGCCCGGAAGACCCGCGCCCGTACGTAGAAACTCGCGCGCCGTCTCGCTCCCGTCCTTCGACATCAGAACGGGCAGGAAGAAACGCGCGAGGCTCTCGTACCTACCGAGCCAAGACGCCTCGCTCAGAAGAAGCTCCATGAGACGGCTCTGCGCCCAGTCGGCGAGTTCGCCACCGACCTCCTCGAATGCGCGTTTCTCCGTGCGCCACAAAGCCTTGGGCGTCTCTGTATTACCTGTCCAGTAGGCGTTGCTACCGTTGGGACGCCACGCGAAAAGCGCGACGTCGCCGTTCCGCATACGCAGGACGCGCCCCTCGTAGCCGTCAGGATCGTCTGTACTCTCCGCCGACGCCCCGAACTTGTCGTCAAGCGGACGCAGTATCTCGCGTTCGAAACGCCCCTGTCCCCAGCCCTCGTGCGACACACGGAAACGTAACGGACTCGCCATCCGTTCAGACCGTCGGCTTGCGCCGACCCGTTTTGCTCATGCGTCCGGTAGGGTTCGATGCCCTTTATAGCCCCCGACACGTTTACGCGGTAATGAACGGCAACAGTCTCGGGCGTCTGTTTCAGGTCACGACGTACGGCGAGTCGCACGGCGACGCTATGGGTGTCACAGTGTCGGGCTGTCCGGCGGGTCTCGAACTCGAAGAGGACGAGATACAGGAGGAGCTTGACAGGCGGAAGCCGGGACAGTCGATGATAACCACGTCGCGCGACGAACCCGACTCAGTGACGATAAACAGCGGCGTGCAGGACGGCTACACGACGGGGACGCCCATCGGCATGGTGATACAGAACAAGGACGCGAGGAGCGGCAAGTACGAGCCTTTCATAACCGCGCCGCGTCCGTCACACGGCGACTACACGTACTCGGCGAAGTTCGGTACCAGAAACTGGGGCGGAGGCGGGCGCTCGTCCGCACGTGAGACCGTGAACTGGGTCGCCGCGGGTGCGGTAGCGAAGAAGATTCTGGCGCGCGAGAGCGTCGAAATAAAGGCGCACGTGAGGCAGATAGGCGACATACGCTCGCCCGACGTGGATTTCGACGATATGGATCGCGCGGAGGAGAACGAGGTGCGGTGCGCGCATCCCGAGACTGCGGAGAGGATGAAGGAGCGCATCGACGAGTATCAGGACGAAGGCGACTCAATCGGCGGAACCGTCGAGTTCGAGATGCGCGGGGTTCCCCGTGGACTCGGCGCGCCGCGGTTCGACTCCTTCGCCGCCCGCCTCGGAAAGGCGATGTTCGCAATCCCCGCGACCACCTCGTTCGAGTTCGGCGCGGGGCGCGACGCGCGTACGATGACGGGTTCGGAACGCAACGAGGACTGGGAGTTCGACGACGGTTCGCGTGACGAGGTCAGGAGCGAAGAAGGTGACCCCGTGCCCGTCGGAAACGACCACGGCGGTCTACAGGGCGGTATCACGACGGGCGAACCGGTCTACGGCGAGGCGACGTGGCACGCGCCGACGAGCATCCCTAAGGAACAGACGACCGTCGACTGGGAGACGGACGAGGTGGTGGACGACGCGCAGGTAATCGGGAGGCACGATCCCGTTCTTCCGCCGCGTGCCGTACCCGTCGTCGAGGCGGTTCTGGCTCTCACGACCGTCGACTTTATGCTCTTAGGCGGACGGATAAACCCGGACAGGCTTGACGACGCGCCGGGCGAGTATGACACCGAGTACCATCCGAGCGGTTCGAGGGAGGAGTAGCAACCACAGACTCATTAACGAGGCGACCGTACGTTTACCCATGTCAGGGCAGGAAGAGAAACGGATAGTTCCCGGCGACGATTCCGAAATCCACGACGAGCCTCATATCGCCGGAACGCGCGTGACCGTCCGGAATATTCACGAACGCGTCGAGGAGGGCGGTCTGAGACCAGAGACGGTCGCAGACAGACTGGGTCTGAGCCGCGCTCAGGTCTACAACGCTCTCGCATACTACCACGAGAACCCCGAGGAGATGCGGGAGGTAGAAGAGAGGAGAGAGAAACGAATCGAGGAGAGTAGAGAAGATTCTATGACACCGGAAGACGTGAAGTAACCGGATAGAATGCGGGTACTCGCCGACGAGGAGATGGAGAGTCTGGTGGTTCACCGTCTGAAGAACTACAGTCACGACGTGGTTCACGTTGCACGCCATGACGACCTACGAGGTTCCTCCGACGCTCGTATCTACGAGATAGCGGCTGAGGGGGACAGAGTCGTTCTGACCCACGACGACGATTTTCTGAAAATGCCGGAGGCAGAACACGACGGCGTGCTCTTCGTTCCGAACAGCAACATGAGTTCGGATAGGATAGCCGACGCTGTGAACGAGATTTCGAAGCATGTCCCGCAGGAGGGGTTAAATACCGTCGTCCAAGTCACGGAAGACTGGCTGTAGTTCGTGCTACAGATAAAAGATATCAGTACCCTCTCACGTCCAGAACCTCGCACAGACCGTCTGTCTTCATATCCGAGTCGCGTGTCACGAGCGTCGCGCCGAGTTCGCTCGCCGTTCCTGCGACCATCGCGTCGACGGGCTTCATCTGCGCTCCGTGTTCGGCGAGTTCCTTCTGCAACCGTCCGGCTTCGACCGCTGTCGTGCGTCCGAATGGCGCGATCTTCGCCCAGCCGAGCCGAGCGACGAACTCGTGTATATCGGCGGAACCCGAACCCTTGACCGTGCCTTCGATACCTTCGTGTAGAACGACTGCGGGAACGTGGAACTCCTCGTCGGAGTGTTCTTCGAGATACTCAACCGTCGCTCTGTCGCCCGACAGATAGTCGATTACGAACGTCGTGTCGAAGCAGTTCATCGATATTTCTCGAACTTCTCGACCTCTTCCCTCATCTCTTCGTTCATCCTCTCGTGCGTCTCCTCCATCTCCTCGGCGGCGTCCTCCCACGCACCGAATCCCGCGTATATGTCGCGTTCCTGTTCGACGAGCCTGTCAAGGGGGTCGGTGAAGCTCTCGTCGTCGCGTTTGCGCGGCTTCAGCCTGTCGTAGACTTTCTCCGAGACACGTATAGTCTTCGTCGGCATGTGTGGACGTATACGTTTACGTCAGTCTTTCGTGCACCCCCGGTACCCCGTCGCTCACCGGTCGTACCTGACCCGCAGGGACTATGAGCACCCGACGCATCGATGTAGACATGAGATACGGTGACGAGGTTCTGAACAGCATCTACCGCGAGGGTACGCTCGAAGGCGAGACCCCCGACTACCCGGCGAGCTACGAGGAGCTACGCGAGGAGGCACACGAGGCGATGAGCGACGAGGCGCGCGCATACGTACACGGCGGCGCGGGAGCGGAGGTGACTTTCCGGCGCGAGCAGGACTTCTCCGAATGGCGCGTAGTACCACGTATGCTCCAAGGCGTCGAGAGCCGCGACCTTTCGGTTGGGTTTCTCGGCGACGAACTGTCGTTCCCGGTCATGCTCACCCCTCTTGGCGTCCAGGAACTCGTACACGACCAAGCCGAACTCGCCACCGCACGCGCCGCGAACGAACTCGACGTTCCGTTCATACTTTCGTCGCTATCGTCTACACCGATGGAGGAGGTCGCCGACGCTCTCGGTGACACGCCCAAGTACTTCCAGTTCTACTGGTCGTCGGACGAGGATATCGCGCGGTCGTTCCTCAACCGCGCGGAGGACGCGGGCTACGACGGTATCGTCCTCACCGTCGACGCGCCTATACTCGGATGGCGCGAACGTCTCGTCGACCGCGGATACTACCCGTTCCTCGAAGGGAAAGGCGTCGCCAACTACTTCTCCGACCCCGCTTTCCGCGACCGTCTCGACGCGCCGCCTGAGGACGATCCGGAGGCGGCGGTCGAGGAGTTCCTCGAAGTCTTCGGCGACCCTTCGTTGACATGGGACGACCTTTCGTTCGTCTTCGAGAACACCGACCTTCCGGTTCATTTCAAAGGCGTCCTGCACCCCGACGACGCGCGCCGCGCCGTCGAAGCGGGTGCCGACGGCGTCGGTGTCTCGACACACGGCGGTAGACAGGTCGACGGCTCCGTGACGGCGCTCGAAGCACTCCCCGGCGTCGTCGAAGCGGTCAACGAGACGGACGCCGACACTACAGTGACCTTCGACTCAGGGATACGTCGCGGCTCCGATGTCTTCCGCGCGCTCGCGCTCGGTGCCGACGCCTGCCTCCTCGGACGCCCGTTCGTCTACGGTCTCGCGCTCGGAGGACAGGACGGCGTCGAACACGTCGTCCGGTCGGTACTCGCAGACTTCGACCTCACGATGGGTCTTGCGGGGCACGACGAGGCGACGGCGATAGACCGTGACGCGGTCGTCCATGCCGACGACCTGTAATCATACGTCTCCGAGCTTCGAGGGGAGTCCGAGAGCGTAGTAGAGGCGCGCGAACGCGACGGAGACGGTGACGACGACCGACGCGAAGACGGCGACCGAAACCGCCAAGACGACGAAGACGGGCAGATCGAAAGGCAGTGAAGCCATACCGCTGAAGGCGAGATACGCCACGTATCCACCCAAGAAGCCGCCGACGAGAATCCCCGGTACGACGGCGGCTATACCCATGACATAGTCCCGTCTTCTTTGGCTGTTCATGCGCGCCTTTCGTCTTCTCGGAAGAAAAACCCGGCGCTCGGTTCAGAACCACGGCTCCCCCATACGGCGCCTCTTCCGCTCGACGGGTTCCCTGCTTTCGAGCATATCCAGCTTCCTGCTGACGTGCGACTTCGACAGGTCGGTTTCCTCGACGATCGTACTCCCTTCGACGGCGGGTAGGGCTTCGCCGTTCACACCGTCTCTTAGGGAAGGAACTATTATGGACGCGTAAGTTACTCGTTTTGGTGATAAGATGGAGAGTCTCGAAGAGGTGGATGAGATAGTACACGAACCCTCTCAGGAGTTCGTCGAGTCGACGAACGTCCGGGAGTTTATGGAGGAGTACGGTATCGAGGATCACGACGAGCTTATCGAACGCACCTGCGGCGACGTAGACTGGTTCTGGGACGAGATAGTCGACTACCTCGGCTTGGAGTTCTACGAGGGGTACGACGAGGTGCGCGACGACAGTGACGGTCCGCAGTTTACGGACTGGTACCCCGGCGGCGAGGTCAACATCGCTCACAACACCGTCGACAGGCACGCCGAGCGCGACAACGAGCGCAGAAACAAGGTCGCCCTCATCTGGGAGGGCGAACCCGGTGACGTGCGCGAGATTACGTACCATGAGCTACAGCGGGGGACCAACAAGGTGGCGAACGCCCTGGAGGAGCGCGGGATCGGCGAGGGCGACACCGTCGGTCTGTACATGCCGATGGTGCCGGAGGTCGTCTCCATACTGTACGGATGTTTCAAGGTCGGCGCTATCGCCGTACCCATCTTCTCCGGCTTCGGCGTAGAGGCGACGGCGAAACGTATCGAGGACTCCGAGTGCTCCGTCCTTTTCACGGGTGACGGATTCTACCGTCGCGGGAACGAGATTACGCTCAAGGGGACGGCGGACGAGGCGATCGAAGAGGCGGGTCACGTCGAACACACGATCGTCTACGAACGTCTCGGTGATGACATTCCATGGGACGATGAACGCGACGAACGGTGGGACGACGCCGTTGAGGCACAGGACGACGAGTACGAGACGAAGCAACTCGGCTCGTCGGCGGGTTCGATGCTCCTCTACTCGTCGGGTACGACGGGCAAGCCCAAAGGTATCGTCCACACCCATGCGGGCGGTCTTGTACAGCCCGCGAAGGAGATGCATTTCGGCTTCGATCAGAAGCCGTCGGATCGTTTCTTCTGGGTCTCCGACATAGGCTGGATGATGGGACCGTGGACGCTCATAGGCAACCACGCCTTCGGGGGCACCGTCTTCATGTACGAGGGCGCGCCCGACCATCCCGAACCCGACAGGTTCTGGGAGATGATAGACCGCCATTCGCTCACACAGTTCGGTATCTCCCCTACAGCGATACGTGCGCTCCGTAAGGAGGGCGACGGCTGGGTCGAAGGGCACGACCTGTCCTCGCTCCGTATACTCGGCTCGACGGGCGAGCCTTGGGATCCCGAGTCGTGGAAATGGTTCCACGAGAACGTCGGCGGCGGAGACGCACCTATCATCAACATATCGGGCGGTACAGAGGTCTTCGGCTGTTTCCTGATGCCTATGCCGACACAGTCGCTCAAGCCGACAACCCTTGGCGGTCCCGGACTCGGCATGGATATCGATATAGTCGACGAATCGGGTGAGAGCATAAAGGAGACACACGAACGCGGCTACCTCGTCGCGCGCGACTCGTGCCCCTCGATGACCAAGTCGCTCTGGTCGGGCGACGAACGTTATCTTGAGGAGTACTGGTCGACGTGGGACGACGTCTGGGATCACGGCGACTGGGCGCTGATGGACGACGACGGCTTCTGGTTCCTACTCGGACGCGCCGACGACGCGCTCAACGTCGCGGGACGTAAGGTCGGACCCGCCGAGATAGAGAGCGTGCTTATGGATCACGACGCCGTCAACCAGTCCGCCGCGGTCGGTGTCCCAGACGAGACGACGGGAACGGCGGTCGTATGTTACGTCATACCGGAGGACGACGCCAGCACGGGCGACAAGCTACGCGGTCAGCTACGTACTCTCGTCGGCGAGGAGCACGGCAAGCCGTTCCGTCCCAAGGAGGTACTTTTCGTCGACGACCTTCCCCGAACCCAGTCGGGCAAGATAATACGCCGCGCCGTCTCGTCAGCCCATCAAGGCGAGGATCCCGGCGACCTTTCGTCGATGGAGAACCCCGAGGTTCTCGACGAGATACGTGACGCCGAGTAGCTACAGACTTAGCCTGCACGCGCCGCTGTCATCGACGACGGGTTCGGAGACGACGACGCGGTAGACGAGTTCGACGTAGCCGTCCTCTTCGTCGCCGAAGTAGACGTCTACGTCCATTTCGTCGCTTATTTCGTCGTACGCTTCGACACGGCTGAAGTCCGGCGGGTCGGTGTCTCCGCCCTTCTTCTGTACAACGCCGACGCGTTCCGAAGCCACGACAAAAGCCGAACCGCCGTCATGTCTACGGAGCCAGTACCCTTCGTCGTCGCCGTCGAGGTACTCGTCTTCCCCTATGCTCCGAAGCCTGCCTTCGTCCTCCCACTCAGAAACCTTCGCGTCGCCTCCCTCGTCCCTCGGTAACAGAACCGTATCGCCTTCCTCGACGGCGTCGCGCCCTTCCTCTACGCCCTCAGCTTCGACGGTTGGAAACCCCCCGTCGTCGGCGACTGCGTCGAGACGGTCGGCGACAAACGTCTTCTCACCCTCACAGACTGCGTCGACGACGCCGTCCGAGACGTACCTGTAACGTCCTTCTTCGACGAGACCCGTCGGGACGGTAACGCGTCTACCTATCTGGAAGAAGTCGCGGTTCTCACCGTCGTAGTAGCCGTGGGAGCATAGACGTTTCAGCTCCGTCTTCGTCCCGTACGTACGGTTGAGGTCGGCTACGAAGCCGCGTGCGTCAGCCTTCTCCATCGAACGGCTCCCTCTTGGGAAGCTCAGCCTCCTCAGGCACCCTGTCCGGCTCCACCGCGAGGAGTCTTTTCTCTTTCTCCGCCTTCTCCGCGGTCCTCCTTTCGGCGCGACGCGACAGGTACAGCCCCGTGAGCAACATGACAGCACCGACCGACGCCACCGCCATGTCCGCCAGCCTCTGTGGCTCCGTGAGTACGAGCGAGACGAGGAGTAGCACCGCACCCACGATCATCAGTGTTCTGCGCACGGCTCTTTCGTTTAGCATCGACGAATCCTCACTCGCTCATCATGTCCTCGGCGGCTATAAGAAAGCCGGTCATAGCCGTTATAAGCGATATGCTACCGACGGCTACGACAGCGACCGGGAAGACACCGCCGTCCGTGCCGAACCTCTGTGCGGTCGTCAGGAGAAAGACCGCGCTTACGAACGCTATAAGACCCAGCGTGCGTCCGAACCTTCCCCTGTCTAAGCTCATATCTTCTCCAGTAGATGCTTGAGAATCCCTTTGTAGTCGTCGTCGGTGTACGAGTTCCCAAGCGAATGTACCGACTGAGATACCCACAAGCCGGCTGTGAAGTTCAGGAACGCAACGAACGATATATCGCCCACGGTTCCGGGGATGAAAAGCGCCGAAAGCACCCCAGCCGATCCGGTTACTACCATCATGGCGTGGGTTACGAACGATCTGGTACCGAAGTCTTCGAGTGCGCTAAAGGACAAAGCCATGGTAGTAAAAGACTCCCCTTGGTATTAATACTTTGTACGTGCAGACACCGCTCCCCTCCGCTCTTGTGCGCGCACGGAGGTGATGTACTCAGTCCGACACCGCAGGAGCACCAAAAACGACAGTCGCACGCGCGACGAGCGCCGTGATGATCTCGACACCGTCGTCTTCGAGGGAACCTACACGCACCTCGTCGCCGTTCCAGAGGTTGCGCTCCTCAACCACCTCCCGCGCCTCGTCGACGGCTTCGGACGATCTTTTCCCGTCGAGGACGACCGGATCGTCGCCCCCCAGATCGCGCGGAAAGACGGGGTTCTCGCCCCATATCTCACGGTCGAACCCCGTCGCATCGGCGGGGACACCGTCGCCGTGTGCGAGTGTACGGCACGAAGCGGGTACGTCGTAGCCGTCGAGGCTCGCGGTGTCGCAGACGAGAACGTCGGCGTTCAGACCGCCGGAGCCGACGAACCGCGTCTCCGCGCCTACGAGACACGCGCCGAGGAAGCCGAAGACGTTCTCGGCGACGGGCTTGGGCGAGACACCGACGACACCGTCCGGATGCGCGCCGAGATGGTTGAGAAGGTTGGCTGTCTTGTGGCACGTTGTGTAGAAGACCTCCTCGCTGTACTCCTTTCCGTCGGCGACGAGTGCGACGCCGTCTCCGGGCGTGCGCCGAAGCAGTTCTCCCACCGTCTCTTGCATACGGTTCGTATGCGGCGGCGACGGTAAAACGCGTCGAAGGCGGACGCGAACCACCAGCGGTTTGTGGTGGCGACGCGACGACAAACCATGGAACACGTCCTTCTCGTCGGCGACCAGAACACGTACCTGCGCCGCCGGGGCGACCGCGTCGAGCTACAGGAAGGCGTCCTTGACGCCGACGACCTCGAAGCCGACTACGGAGCGACGGTTGAGACGCATATAGGCGAGGAGTTCGTGGTTGCACAGCCCGACCTAAACGATATCTTCGACCGTCTGCTCGAACAGCGTACGCAGACGATCTCGCACAAGGACGCCGGGTATATCGTCTCACGTACGGGTATCGGAGCCGACTCGGCGGTTGCGGAGGCGGGAACAGGCTCCGGATTCCTGACGCTCACCCTCGCCCGTTCGGCGCGCGAGGTTCGTAGCTACGAGGTACGTGACGATCATATCGCCTCCGCGCGCAGGAACATCGAGAAGGTCGGTGCCGGCAACGTGACGGTCACACAGCGCGACGTCAAGGAGGAGGGCTTCGAAGCCGACGACAACCATCTCGTCGTCCTCGATATGAAACATCCCGAGGACGCCGTCCCCGAAGCCGCCGCGTCTACACGTAACGGCGGCTACGTCGTCTGCTACTGCCCCGTCTTCGAGCAGGTACGTGACTGCGCCGATGTCTTCGAGGACACGAGCCTGCGACACGCCGAAACCGTCGAGGTATCCCGGCGCGAGTGGCGCGTCTTCCCCGCGCGTCCGGAGCCACAGACTGTGCCGCATACGGCGTTTCTGACGTTCGCGCGCAAGCTTTAGATAAGCACCCGCCGTCCGTCTTCCGACGTATACCGTTCCTCCGATAAACAAGTTTAAGTCCCGTACGCCGCTATCATAACATGATTAGGTTCCTATGAGTGACTGGACCGCATTCGCGGCTATGCTTGTCGTAGCCGGCGGGATACCCGTCTCGTTGGTCGCCCTGAGTAGACTCCTCCGTCCGTCCGTTCCGGAGACTCAGAAAAGCAAGACGTACGAGAGCGGCGAACAGCCCACGGGCGACACCGATCTGCGTTTCAATATACAGTACTACCTTCTCGCTCTGATGTTCCTCGTCTTTGATGTTGAAACCGTTCTGATCATACCGTGGACGGTGACGCTTGCGGACAGACCTGAGACGTTCCTTCCCGCCTTCGTCTTCATACTCCTACTGCTCATCGGCGTCGGATGGGCGTGGAGAAACGGGGGTATCGAATGGATAAAGCCGCACCGCGTCACCGAAGCCAGAGCCACCGAGTGAGGAAACTATGTTAGACAAGAGCAAGACACCGATAAGCGAAAGACGTGAGGGCGATGTTGACCCGCGTATGAACTCGAAGCTGAGGGAGATGTTCGGCTCGATACCTATCGTCACCACGACGTTCGACAAGGTGATGAACTGGGCGCGTGCTTCGAGCATGTTCCCTTTCCAGTTCGGTATCGCGTGCTGTTCGATAGAGATGATGCACGCCGTCGCTATCAAGCACGACATGGATCGTTTCGGCGCGGGTGTCTACCGTAACTCGCCGCGTCAGGCGGATCTGATGATAGTTCCGGGTACGATAAACGCCAAGTTAGCGCCGCGCGTCAAGAGGCTGTACGATCAGATCCCGGAGCCGAAGTTCGTCGTATCCATGGGTTCGTGTACGATCTCAGGCGGTCCGTTTCAGGAGGGCTACAACGTAGTCAAGGGTCTTGAGACGTTCGCGCCTGTCGACATACACGTACCCGGATGCCCGCCGCGCCCCGAAGCGCTTCTGTACGGCGTCATGAAGATGCAGGAGAAGGTCAAACGCGGCGAGTCGTCGCCCGTTACGGTCAAGCCGTACGAGATACGTGAGCTACAGGACTGGAGCCGCGATGAGGTTGCGGAGTTCTTCGAGGACGAACTCGAACCCGACACACTCGTTATGAACTACACGCATTCGCCTGAGCTGAGCGGATCGGCGGATGTGGAGGACGGCGTCAACGAGACGACGCCTGCGACGGAGGGAGAGGGGTGAGCGTCGTTACGCGCCGGCACGAGGAACTCCACGAGACGATAGAGGACGAGCTTCCCGACGCTATCCTTGACTTCGACGAGCATCACAACGCCCCCGCTGTGGTGGCTAACCCGTCGCGTGTCGACGACGTCGTACGTATACTGAAGCAGAACGGCTACAACCATCTGTCGTCGGTTTCCGCCGTCGAGTACGACAACCGTTACGAGTCGGTCTACCACCTCCGGCGTATCACAGACGACCGTGAGGACTTCGACGAAATAAACGTCGTCGCGCCCGCCGACCCCGACGAACCCGCTGTCGAAACCGTGTCGGATGTATTCAAAGGCGCGAACTGGCACGAACGAGAGGCGTACGACCTGATGGGTATACGGTACGACAACCACCCCGACATGCGCCGTATACTCCTGCCTGAGACATGGAAGGGTCATCCGTTACGTGACGAGTACGACGTCGATCAGCCCCAGTACACGACGCTTGAGGCGCACGCCAACCCCATAGAGGAACGTTACGAGGTCGAGAACGACGCCGCGTTGGACACTATGTTCCTCAACATCGGTCCTCACCATCCCGCGACACACGGCGTCCTGCATCTCAAGACCGTTCTTGACGGCGAGGTGGTCGTCGACGTAGACCCCGACATAGGATACCTCCACAGATGCGAGGAGTACCTGTGCGAACGCCTCGACTACAAGTACCAGATAATGCCGTATCCCGACCGGTGGGACTACGTCAGCGCGGGTATGCTCAACGAGATGGCGTACGCGCGTTGTATCGAAGACCTCGCCGAGATCGACGTGCCTGAGTACGCTCAGGTGATACGCGTTCTGGCACAAGAGCTTTCACGTATCGCGGCGCATATGCTCGCCGTCGGTACATTCGCCCTCGACATTTACGGCGAGCTGAACGTCATCTTCATGTACGCGTTCAAGGACCGCGAGATCGTACAGGAGATGCTTGAGGATCTGAGCGGTCAGCGTCTCATGTTCAACTACCTCCGTCTCGGTGGCGTCGCCTACGACCTGCCCGAACCCCGTGACGAATGGTTCGGTAAGATACGCGGTTTCCTTGACGACCTGCCGGGGAAGATGGATGAGTACAGGTCGCTCCTCGAAGGAAACGAACTCCTGCGCAAACGCGCCGAAGGCACCGGTATACTCGAACCCGAGACGGCGAAGGAGTACGGCTGTACGGGTCCGGTTCTGCGCGGAAGCGGCGTCGGCTACGACGTACGCGAGGTCGATCCGTACGGCTACTACGACGAACTCGACTGGGACGTCGTAACGTACGACGGATGTGACAACCTGTCGCGCGTACTCGTCCGTCTCGGAGAGGTCGAGGAAAGCGCACGTCTCGTGGAGCAGTGCGTCGATATTCTGGAGAGCTGGGACGGCGATAGGGAGATACAGAGCCGTGTACCGCGTTCTATCACACCGCCCGCCGAGACCGAGAACTACACCGCCGTCGAGGGGGCTAAGGGCGAACTCGGTATACATATCGTGAGCGACGGCACGGAGAAGCCGCACCGGTTCAAGATACGTTCGCCGTGCTTCTCCAACCTCGCGGTCTTCTCCGAACTCGCCGAGGGCGAGTACCTCGCCGACATGATAGCCACGCTCGGTAGCCTCGACCTCGTCTTCGGGGAGGTGGATCGGTGATGGTGACGTTCAACGACGCGGTCGCCGACCTGCTCGGCGTCGACGGATTCTCACCGCTTGTCGAGTTTATCGTGGGCATCGTCGGTGCGTCTATCGTCGTCAGCGTCATGCTAACCATCATAGGTATCTCCGCCGTCTGGCTCAAACGCAAATGGAACGCGCGCCTCGGCGACCGTATAGCCGTCAACCGTATCGGTCCCGCGGGTCTGATGGTGATGCCCGCCGACGCGCTCAAGCTTTTCTCGAAGGAGGTCGTCGTCCCCGAGGACGTCGATCGTATAGGATACAAGCTCGCACCGATGCTCGCCGCCGCGACGGTTCTCGCCGCCTTCGCGTTCATACCTTTCGGGAGCGGTCTACAGATCGCAGACCCTGAGACTGGTCTTATCTTCGCTCTCGCGTTCGCCTCACTCAGCGCCGTACCCGTGGTTATGGCGGGGTATTCGAGCAAGAACAAGTACTCTTTCCTTGGATTCGAACGCGAGGTGGCGCAGGCGATAGCGTACGAGATACCGCTTGTCGTCTCCGCTCTCGCCGTCGTCCCCCTCGTCGCAGTCTTCGCCGACACGTCCGCGCCGCTCCGTATGTCGAACGTCGTCACGGCGCAACAGGGACCGCTTTTGGGCGTCACGGGTCTACCGATACCCAACTGGTTCATCTTCGCACAGCCCGTCGCGGCTGTTCTGTTCTTCGTCTCCATACTCGCCGAGTTCTCGCGCAACCCGTTCGACCTGCCCGAAGCGGGTAGCGAACTCGTCGCGGGCTACCTGACCGAGTACGGCGGGGTCAACTTCGTACTCCTGTTCCTCGCCGAGTTCGCCGCGATCTACTTCGGCGGCGCTCTGTTCACGGCGCTGTTCCTCGGCGGGGGTTCGGGACCCGTCCTACCCGCCGTCGTCTGGTTCCTCGGTAAGACGTTTGTCTTCTACCTCGTCGTCCAGTGGTTCCGCGCCACTATACCACGTGTACGTATCGATCAGCTTCTAGAGTTCGGATGGAAGTACCTTCTCGAACTCACGTTCCTGAACCTGCTCCTAACAGCAGGTATACTCTGGGTGGTACTATGATGGGTGTACTAAGATCCCTCGGCGTTACGGCAAAGCACGCGTTGAAAGGCGATACGTTCACGGTCGAGTACCCCGACGAGTCGCCGGGTATATCGCCGCGTTTCCGCGGGACACACAAGTTCAGCCTGTCGCGGTGTATCTGGTGCAGGATGTGTGAGGAGGTCTGCCCCAACGGCACCATCGATATAAAGACGAACGAGAAACGCGAGGGCGAGGAGTACAACCTCAACCTCGGTCAGTGCATCTACTGCCGTCTCTGTGAGGAGGTCTGTCCCGTCGACGCGATCATTCTGACACAGCACTTTGAGCTAAACGCGGGAACGAAGGCGGAACTCGAATACAACATGGACGACCTGATGGACGTTCCGTGGTACAAGGGTATGGATCCGCTGGAGGCGCGCGAACCCGACCGCGGCGCGTGGATAGGTACGGACGAGGAGGACGACGTCTGGGAGACTGCTGAGTCCACCTACGCCGACTGAGGCTCCACGACGAGCTTACCGAAGGCGTCTCTGTCGTCCATGTCGGCGAAAGCCTGACGCGTCTCTTCGAGCGTGTACGTCGCGCCGACGACGGGTTCGAGCTTCCCGTCGGCGACGAGACGGACGAGGTTTTCGAGTTCGGGCTGTGTACCCATCGTACTCCCGACTATCTCCTGCTGGTGTAGGAAGAACTTGGGTGCGAATATCTCGCTCGTCGCACCCGCGGTGCGCCCGCATATAGCCTGCGTACCGCCGCGTTTGGTGACCTCGAGACCGAGCTGTGTAAACTCACCCGCGAGATGGTTTACGGTGGCGTCGACGCGCCCGACCGACGAACGTACCTCTTTCTTTATCTCGTCCACGTCGCCCGACTCAACAGTGTGGTCGCATCCGACGTCGCGCAGACGCGAAAGCTTCTCCTCGGAGGTTGAGGTTCCGACCGTCCGTGCGCCGACGACGTCACATAGCTGGATCGTCGCAACGCCTACGCCGCCTGTCGCGCCGGGTACGAAGACGGTATCGCCCGCGGTCACGTCCGTCTTCCGTAACATATGCCACGCGGTCAGGTAGGCGGTCGGTAGCGTCGAAGCCTCGGTGAAGCCAACGTCGTCGGGTAACGCGATGAGACGCGACGCGTCGACCGCGGCGCTCTCCGCGAACCCGCCGTGGTAAAGCATGAACGACTGACACATGTTTTCGGGACCTTCGCGGCAGAACTCGCATTCGCCGCAGGTCTGGTTAGGGCAGAGAAGAACGCGGTCGCCCTTGTCGACCGACGCGCCGTCGCCCGTCTCTGCTACCACCCCTGCAACGTCGAGACCCGACACGAACGGTAACGTGCTCTCGTTTACGAGCGGTGACTCGCCTTCGAGTATCCACAGGTCGTGCCTGTTGACCGAACACGCGCGGACATCGACGATAGCCTCGTCATCGCCCGGTTCCGGTTCCTGACGTTCCACGGTTTCGACGCCGTCGGGATCGCCAAGCTCTGTGAATGCGGCTGTGCGCATGCACCGTGTTGGTATCCGGCGGAAATAAGCCTTTCCGCGTGCCCCCTCCGCTCTTGTGACGGTACGGTCGGGGGAAGATGTTTGCCTCGTGAGTCCGAACGTATGGGTCATGGCAACGACACAGGAGCTGGCGGAGTTCGTCCAAGCCGTTGAGGCAGAAAACTTTAGCAACGATACACGCGAGGAGCTCAAGAAACGTGTGCTTGACTCCGTGGGGATAGGGATCGACGCACTTGGTTACGACGCCGTCGAATCCGTCCACGGTACGGTCAGGCACGCGAATCCGGGAGGTGACTGTACCCTATGGGGGCGCGACGAAACCGCGTCGCCCGTCGGTGCGGCGATGCACAACACGGCGCTCACGCGTTATCTGGACTTCATGGACTCGTTCCTCGCGCCCGGCGAGACGCCCCATCCCAGCGACAACATCGGTGCTATCGTCGCTGTGGGGGAGACCGCCGACGTTTCCGGCGAAGAGCTTTTAGAGGCTATCGGCGTCGCCTACGAGGTACAGGGCGAACTCGCGTGGAACGCACCGGTTCGTGACAAGGGCTTCGACCACGTTACCCATACGGTTATCTCCGCCGCGTGTGGCGTGGCAAAGCTCCTCGACCTCGACGTCGAACAGACACGTAACGCCGTCGGCATCGCCGGAACCGCGCATAACGCCCTCCGTGTGACCCGAACCGGCGGTATCAACGAATGGAAAGGTATCGCCTCCGCGAACGCCGCGCGTAACGCCGTGTACGCGTGTCTTCTCGCACGTGACGGCATGGAAGGATCCAAGAACCTCTTCGAGGGTCAGAAGGGCTGGAAACAGATCATCAGCGGCGACTTCGACATCGATCCCGACCCCGCCTGCAGACGTGTTCACGACGTGATGACCAAACGGTATGTCGCGGAGACGTACGCCCAGTCAGCCGTCGAGGGTATCATCGAACTCGCCGACGAGCACGGTATCGACCACGAGGCTGTCGGATCCATACATCTGGACACCTTCCACGGAGCCGCGCTCATCATCGGCGGCGGTGAAGGCGACCGGCACGAGGTCGAAACCAAGGCTCAGGCGGACCACTCACTCCCGTACATGCTCGCTGTCGCGCTCATCGACCGTGAGATGGGTAACGAACAGTACGAAGCCGAACGTATACGTTCCGACGACGTTCAGGCTCTTCTGCGCACCGTCGATGTCGAGGAGGACGAGACGTATACACAACGGTTCGAGGAGGGCGAGATGCCCGCACGCGTCGAGGTTACGATGGACGACGGGACGGAGTATGTCGTTGAGAAGGACGCCTTCAAGGGACATCCGACACAGACGATGGACTGGGATCGGGTTGAGGAGAAGTTCCACGGTACCGCAGGCGGTCGGTTCGACGAAGATCGACGCGCGGAGATAATCGACGTGGTCAGAGGGTTAGAGTCGCACGACGTCGGTGACCTTGTGGAGCTACTTGCCTAACTACCACATATAACCACTATCTGCAACATCTTCGCCGGTACTCATAAACGTTTCTCGAACGAATGGAACAGTATGGCAGAGAAAGCATTTGAGTTCTTACACCATAACGACCGTGAGGAAAAGCCCCGTGAGACAGGCATTACCGAGATACGAGGTCCGTACTACGACCCCATGGGGCCGCGTGAACTCAGGGACATACTCGAAACGATGGGGGAGTACGTCGACATCTACAAGTTCTCAGGCGGGTCGTTCGCCCTGATGTCCGAGGACTCCGTCACCGAACTCATCGGTATCTGTCACGAGCACGACGTGGAGGTATCGACCGGCGGGTATATAGAGAACGTCCTTATCCGTGACAACGACAAGGTACGTGATTACTTCGAAGAGGCGGAACGGCTGGGCTTCGATATAGTCGAAATCTCCAGCGGCTTCCTGGCGATGGGTACCGATGCCCTCGTCAGGCTCACCGAGGTCGCCGCCGAGGAGTACGGTATCGAGCCCAAGCCGGAGATAAACGTTCAGTTCGGTGCCGGTGGCGCTTCCGACCCGGAACAGCTCGAACGTCAGCGTCAGCAGGATCCCGAACAGGCGGTTCGTGAGGGCAGACGCCATCTCGAAGCCGGCGCGGATCTGCTCATGGTCGAAGCCGAGGGTATCACGGAGGAGGTTGAGGACTGGCGTACCGACGTCGCGTACACGATTGCGAACGAACTCGGAACCGAAAACCTCGTCTTCGAGGCTCCGGGTCCTGAGATGTTCGAATGGTACGTCAAGAACTTCGGTTCTGAGATCAACCTCTTCGTCGATAACAGCCAGATCGTCGAGCTAGAGGCTATGCGTTCGGGGCTGTGGGGGAAGGCGACGACGTGGGGACGTACCGTTACGTGGAAGGACGATCAGGCGTAGTAACCGGACGGCACCGGCTACGGTTCGCGGGATGGGCCGAACCCCGAGGAAGTACGTCGCGCCGACACGTTTTCCCTCACACGCCGACCCTCTTAGACCGACGACCTTCTTCTACGCCCAAACCGAAACTAAAAACAATACGTCCGACAATTCTCTGTTGATAGAATGACCGCCGAATTAGTCGCGTTTGTCCTGTTCGCGCTCGTTACGGCTGGTGCGAGCCTCGGTGTTGTCGTCGTGAAGGACGTCTTCTACGACGCGCTACTCCTAGGGCTTGCGCTCATCAGCGTCGCGGCGCACTTCGTCATGCTCAACGCCGAATTCGTCGCCGCCGTACAGATACTCGTCTACGTCGGCGGCGTGATGATACTCATCGTCTTCGCAGTCATGTTCATGCGTAGCACCGTCGAGGGAGACGACGAGAAGGAGGTGGCGGGATGAGGGCGGCGCGCGTCCGTCTCCTTCCGGCGTTACTCGTTGCGCTCCTGTTCGTCGGTATAGGCTCCGTCGTTCTCGAAACCCCCGCGATCGCAGAGACGGCGACGGGGATCGAGGGGACGACGACAGATGCCATCGGAAACGCGATCTTCGATGACTTCCTCGGTGTGTTTGAGATAGTCGCCGTCCTTCTCGTATCAGCTCTCGTCGCGGGCGTATACCTCGCAAAACCCGACGAACCGCGCGGCGAGGCGGTGCGTGAGGCGGTGCGCGCCAAGCCGCGTGTTGAGACGGAGAAGGAGGTGGACGATGCTACCGAGTAGCTACTACGTTTTCCTCAGCGCCTTCGTCTTCTCTGTAGGTCTGTACGGCGTTCTGACACGGACAAACGCCGTCGTCATACTCATGTGTGTCGAGCTGATGCTAAACGCCGGCAATCTTAACCTCATAGCCTTCGCGACGCACCACGGAGGCGTCGCGGGTATTGCGGGACAGACGTTTACGCTGTTCGTGCTCGCAGTCGCCGCCGCGGAGGTCGCCGTCGGTCTTGGGATCTTCATACTCGTGTACCGAAGGTACGGAACCGTAGATGTACGTAAGCCGCGTCTCATGAGGTGGTAGAATGGCGGAGCAAGCACTCGCAACAGCGGCGTTGCTTATACCCGTCGTACCGTTCGTCGCGTTCGCCGTGATACTGCTCGGCGGTCTGCTACCCAAGGAACGCGGATTCGGCGGTGCGACGAGCACCGTTCTGTCGACGGCTTCCGCGGGCGTCTCTTTCGCGCTTTCCGTCTACGTCCTACTGCGTGTACAAGCAACCGATGCGTCGTTCGTCGCTGTACGTACGGCGTGGGTCGAAGCAACGGGAGCGCCCGATCTCCATTTCGGCGTTCTCGTAGATCCGCTGAGCGCACTCATGGCGGTTATCGTCTCACTCGTCGCCTTCCTCGTACACGTCTTCTCCAAGTACTACATGAACGACGAGGGCGAAAACGGACTGCCGCGTTACTACGGTGCCATGGCACTGTTCACGGGGAGCATGCTCGCCTTCGTGTTCTCCTCCAACCTTCTGATGTCGTTCATATTCTTCGAACTCGTCGGTCTATGCTCTTACCTGCTCATCGGCTTCTGGTACGAGACACCGAGCGCCGCGAGCGCCGCCAAGAAGGCGTTCCTCGTAACGCGTTTCGGCGACTACTTCTTCCTCGTGGGCGTCGCGGGCGTCTTCGCGGCTTTCGGCACCTTCGCGTACCACGGTGACGGTTCGTTGTTCGATACAGCCGCCTCCGCTATCGAGGGTAACGTCTCCGTCCTCGGTGTCGGCGCTGAGATGGCGGTTACGGCGCTCGCTCTTCTCGTACTCGGCGGCGTGATCGGAAAGAGCGCACAGTTCCCCCTGCATACGTGGCTACCCGACGCGATGGAGGGTCCGACACCCGTCTCGGCGCTGATACACGCCGCTACCATGGTCGCCGCGGGCGTCTACCTCGTCGCGCGCCTCTTCGAGTTCTACGCTCTCTCACCCACCGCGTTACTCGTCGTTGCGTACGTCGGCGGATTCACGGCGCTGTTCGCCGCGACGATGGCTCTCGTTATGGACGACATCAAACAGGTGCTCGCCTACTCGACGATATCGCAGTACGGCTACATGATGCTCGCTCTCGGCGCGGGCGGCTACACCGCGGCGGTCTTCCATCTCACCAACCACGCCTTCTTCAAGGCTCTACTTTTCCTCGGCGCGGGTAGCGTCATAATAGCGACACACCACAAGCAGGACATGTGGGAACTCGGCGGTCTGCGCCGACGTATGCCCGTCACGTACTGGACGTTTCTCGCGGGGGCGCTCGCACTCGCCGGTATCGCGCCCTTCTCGGGCTTCTGGTCGAAGGACGAGGCGTTGCTCGCTGTACTCCGTAACGCTGTGAACGAACCCCTTCTGTGGGTACCGTTCGGTCTGGGTCTCGTTGCGGTCGTCGTCACGGGGTTCTACACGTTCCGTATGGTCGCGTTGACGTTCCACGGCGAACCACGGAGCGAAGAGGCGCGTGAGGCAGAGGAAGGTGGCTTCGCCGTCTACACGCCGCTCGTCGCCCTCGGCGCGCTTGCCGTCTTCGCCGGCTTCATAAACGCCGTACCGCTCGGTATCCACGCTCTCAAGACCTTCCTCGGCGGCGAGACGTTCGCAGAGTACGCCGCGGAGACGGTCGGATACGTCGGTGAGTTCGAGCCGAGTACGGCGTTATCGGTTACGGCTCTCGCACTTGCAGTCGCGGGTTCGGTCGCGGCGTTCCGTCTTTACGCGGGTGCCGACGAACCGCTCAGACACCGCGACGGCGCGACGGCGCGTGTCCTCGAAAAGAAGTACTACGTAGACGCGTTTCAGGTCTGGCTCGCCGAGGACGTGACGTACGGTCTGTCGAAACGTCTCAGCCTCTTCGATATCGATATACTCGACGGCGTTGTCAACGGTACGTCGCGCGTCTCGCTGGGTAGCGGGGAAGCGGTCAGACGTATACAGACGGGTGTTGTTTCCCATTATGCCGCCGTGATCGCTCTCGGCGTGGTCGGTCTCGTAGCCCTCGTGGGTCTCGTAGGGGGGTGGTTCTGATGTGGATCTCCCTCCTCATCGCTGTACCGGTCGTCGCGGCGCTCGCCGCGCTCGTCTCGTCGCGCGCCGACGACGCGTATCCGCGTTACGTCGCCCTCGGCGGTTCGGTCGCCTCACTCGCCCTCGCAGTTTACGTCTGGCTCGTTCCGTACGACGGTTCAGGGAACGCGTTACTCAACCCCGAAGCAGCGGCGCTCGTCGAACGCGTACCGTGGTTCGAGATAGGCGGTTACGAGGTTGAGTACCTCGTCGGTCTTGACGGCGTCTCGATGCCACTCGTCCTCCTGACAACCCTCCTCGTGACCGCGGCGATAACGACCGCATCGAACGCGATACACGACCGCCAAGCCGGCTTCTATGCCCTTGTTCTCCTACTCGAATCGGCTCTCATAGGCGTCTTTACGGCGCTCGACTTCTTCGCATTCTACGTCTTCTGGGAGGCGGTTCTCATACCCATGTACTTCCTTATCGCCGTCTGGGGAGGACCGCGGCGTAAGTACGCCGGCATGAAGTTCTTCGTCTACACCAACCTCGCGTCTCTCGTGATGTTCATAGGCGTCATCGCGCTGTACCTGACGGCGAACGTTGCGGACACGAGCATGATGTCGCTCACAACGGCGTTGCACGAGGGGGCGCTCACCGGGGCGTACGGTCTGAGCGCCGAGACGCTCCGCCTTACAGCCTTCATCGCCCTGTTCATCGGCTTCGCCGTCAAGGTACCCGTCGTACCTTTCCATACATGGCTACCCGACGCACACGTTGAGGCTCCGACTCCCGTCTCCGTCATACTCGCGGGCGTCCTACTAAAGATGGGTACGTATGCCCTCTTCCGTTTCAACTTTACGATGCTACCCGAAACCGCGGCGTCGCTTGCGCTCCCTCTCGCGGTCATCGGCGTCGTAAGCGTGATCTACGGCGCTCTTCTCGCCATGGCGCAGACCGATCTCAAACGTATCGTCGCGTACTCGTCGATATCGAGCATGGGGTACGTCGTCATCGGTCTCGCGGCGTACACGACGTACTCGGTCGGCGGCGCTGTCTTCCAGATGGTGTCGCACGGTCTTATCAGCGCGCTCATGTTCACCGTCGTCGGCGTCGTCTACCACGAGACGGGTACACGTGACGTCGGTAAGCTTTCGGGACTCGCGGGTCGCGCACCCCTCGTCGCGGGTGTCTTCGTCGCCTCAGCCTTCGCGTACATGGGTCTACCCGGTATGTCGGGCTTCCCCGCCGAACTGTTCGTCTTCCTCGGCGGCGTTTCGTCGACGACTATACCTTACGCGCCCGTCGTCGTCGGCGTCGGTATGTTCGGAATCGTACTCGTCGCGGGATACCTGCTGTTCGCCATGCAACGCGTCCTTTTCGGCGAGTTTCGTGTCGGAGAGGAAGCCGCGGTTACTGACGGCGGCGTATCCGTGACGGATGCCTCACCATCGGAAGCCGTACCGATGCTCGTCCTTCTCGCCGTCATCGTGGCTTTAGGTATACAGCCCGGTATCGTCTACGAGGCTGTTCAGACATCGACGGACGCCGTCGCTGACCTCATGGGAGGTGGTCTGTGATGGTTACGACAGCCGAACTCGTCGCTTTCGCACCTGAGCTATCCGTCGCGGGGACGGCGTTCCTCGTACTTCTGTTGGACACGTTCTCGCGCGAGAAACGCGGTGGCGTTTCGCTCGCCGTCGCCTTCGCGGGCGTCGCTGTCGCCTTCGTGGCGACGGTGTTTCATATGAGCATCGGAACCGACACGACGGCTTTCGCGGGTACTCTCGCTGTCGATCCGTTCGCACTCTTCTTCGGTCTCGCGGTTCTCATAACGACTGCGCTCGTACTCCTGTCGTCGACAGAGTACATGGGGCGCGTCTACCCCGAACGCAGTGAAAGCCTGACGGAGTACGTCGCCCTCATCTTGTTTGCGGCGACGGGTATGCTCCTCATGGCGTCGGCGCGGTCGCTCGTGACGGCGTTTATAGCACTCGAACTCGCCGCTCTGCCGTCGTACGCACTCGTCGCCTTCGCAAAGGACGACAGGGCTGGCGTCGAAGGGGGTATGAAGTACTTCATGCTCGGAGCGGTTTCGAGCGCCTTCCTCCTGTACGGTATCTCGCTCGTCTACGGAGCGACGGGAACCTTCGACTTCGCGGGTATAGCCGCGTCTGTCTCCGCCGGCGACGCGACCGGCTTGGCGGGTCTGGGCGCACTGTTCGTCCTCGTCGGACTCGGCTTCAAGATCGCGGCGTTTCCGTTCCACGTCTGGGCACCCGACGCGTACACGGGAGCGCCCACACCCGTCTCGGCGTTCCTTTCGAGCGCGTCGAAGATAGCGGGTTTCGTTCTCCTTTTCCGCGTCTTCACGGTCGCCTTACCGACTTCCCTGAACTGGCTCCTCGCCGTGCAGGTTCTCGCCGTTCTGACGATGACTTACGGCAACTTCGCCGCCGCCGTGCAGTCGAGCGTAAAGAGGATGCTCGCCTACTCGTCGATAGGACACGCGGGCTACGTACTTATCGCTCTCGCCGTCTTCTCGTCGGGTGGTGACGATGCCGCCCTCGCCCTCGGTGCGGGGATGTCACACCTGTTCGTCTACGCGTTCATGAACACGGGTGCGTTCCTCGTCGTCGCCCTGATCGACGACTACTGGGGCGTCGGCTACGAGTTTGAGGACTACGCGGGTATAGCCAGAAAGGTTCCCTTAATCGGCGTCGCTATGGCTGTCTTCATGTTCTCGCTCGCGGGTCTGCCGACCGGCGGCGGTTTCCTGTCAAAACTCGCCGTCTTCGCCGGTGCGGTTCGTAGCGGCTTCTGGTGGCTCGCACTCATCGGTGTCGTCAACTCCGCGCTGTCGCTCTACTACTACTCGCGCGTCCTCAGATGGATGTGGATCGAGGAACCGGGGGACGGAGCACCCGCGCTCGACGGCAGACCCGTCGGCATCTACACGGCGATACTCGTCGCCGCCGTCGTGACGTTCGGGCTTCTGTTCGCATTCGAACCCGTCCTGTCGACCGCCGAAGAAGCCGCGTCGGCACTACTGTCATGAACGTCGAGACGATCCGCGACGACGGCTTCGCGTCCAACGTCTACCGTGTCGGTGACTCTCTCGTCGACGCGGGCAACGACGCGTCGCGTCTTCCGCCGGCGGAGTATACCGACGCGGTGTATCTGACGCATGCGCACGCCGACCACGCGGACGCTCTACGCGACTACGACGTTCCCGTCTACGTCCATCCGTGCGAGGCGGACGCCGAACCGCTCTCCGGGAGCGACATCCATGAGGTGAACGAGGGCGACGAGGTCGTTCTCGGTGGGACGGGGTTCCATGTTCTGCATACACCGGGTCACTCGCCCGGTAGCGTCTGCTACTGGTCGCCCGACGAACGCATACTCTTCTCAGGCGACCTCGTCTTCGACAACGGCGCGCCGGGACGCGCCGACACACCCGACGGTGACGCGGAAGCGTTGCGCGTGTCACTCGAACGTCTCGGGTCGCTCAGAGCCGAACGCGCGTATCCGGGGCACCGTGAACCGTTCGGCGAGGTCAGAGAGAAGGTACGCGTGGCGGTGAACCTCGCGTGAGCGACGGGGGCTTTCCTGACAAGGGTACGTACACTCTCGTGATACGTGTCGAGGAACCGACGACGGTCACCGTCGGTGCTCTCGGCGACATCGGTTTCGACGACGGGGTATACGCTTACACGGGAAGCGCCTTCGGTACGGGCGGTCTGTCACGTGTCGACAGACACAAACGCGTCGCGTCGGGCGAGAACGATGCGCGTCACTGGCATATCGACTACCTTCTCGGAGACGACGCCACGGCGCTCGTATCAGCCATCGTGACCGACGAGAACGCCGAGTGCGAGATAGCGCGCAGTATCGACGGCGAACCCGTCCTTGACTTCGGCTGTTCGGACTGCTCATGTCGGTCTCACCTCAAGCTGACGACCCAAGACTCGGCTGAGACCGTCTACGGGGGACGCGACACGTGGACGCGTCGGTTCAGGTAAAGTTATTGTGTCGGGGGCGCTTCTCCGAAACGATGGAGTCGTCGTCGAAGCCCAAGGTTGAGGAGTACATGACCGAGGACGTCGTCACCGTGTCACCGCCCGACACCGTCGGTGATGTCATAGACGAGATGCTTAACGACGAGGGGCACTCCGGCTTTCCCGTCGTCGACGACACCGACAGGGGTAACGGTAAGCTACAGGGGTTTGTTACCGCCAGACGTCTCCTCGGACGTGACGAACTCGAACGTATCGACGATATGATGGCGACCAACCTCGTCGTCGCGGAGCCTGAGATGAAGGTCGACGACGCGGCGCGCGTCATACTACGGTCAGGGATACAGAAGCTTCCCGTCGTCGACGACGACGGTGTTCTCGTCGGTATAATATCCAACTCCGACGTCATACGGTCACAGATAGAGCGCGCGACGCCGAGCAAGGTCTGGAAGCTGATGCGGACGCTCGAATCGATACACGAAACCGAACTGCGCGAGGAGCGCCGCGAGGTTCCCATAGACGTACTCGTACCGACTCAGGAGAGGATATACGCCGACGAACTCGACGGACGGTCGTACGAACTCAAACACGGACTCGCCGAACCTATCATCGTCGTCGAGCGCGGCGATGAACTCGTGCTCGTCGACGGTCACCACCGCGCGATCGCCGCAAACAGGCTCGGTATAGACGAGATGGACGCCTACGTGATCGTCGTAGGCGACGATGTCGAAGAACTCGGTCTCGAAAAGACTGCGCGGAAGTCGGGTCTCCGGACGCTCGAAGATGTCGAGGTCGTCGACTACGCCCGTCATCCTCTCATAGAGGCGACACGTTACGACACCGACGCGGATACGGACTCCGAAGACGTTTAGACGCCGTGCGACGACGGTCGGACATGGAACTCGGAATAGACGGTAACGTCGGTCTCGTCACCGCGTCTTCGAGCGGTCTCGGCAAGGCATCGGCGAAGGCGCTTGCACGGAACGGCGTTAACGTCGTCGTAAACGGACGCGACGAGGAACGTCTCGCGGAGGGTGTCGAAGATGTCCGCGACGCCGCGACGGAGGGCGCGCGCGTCGTCGGTGTAAGCGCCGATATATCCGAGGAAGGCGAACCCGCGCGTCTCGTCGAAGCCGCAGTCGACGAGTTCGGACGGCTTGACCATCTCGTAACGAGCGCCGGAGGACCGCCGAGCGGAGCCTTCCTCGAAACCGACGATGAGGACTGGTACGACGCGTACGACCTACTCGTTATGAGCGTCGTACGTACCGTACGTGAAGCCGAACCCCATCTACGCGACGGCGGAGGGACGATCGTCAACATCACGTCACGTAGCGTCAAGGAAGCACTCGACTCTCTCGTACTGTCGAACTCCGTCCGTATGTCGGTCGTCGGTCTCGAAAAGACGCTGTCGGAGGAGTTCGCGCCTGAGGTACGCGTAAACGCCGTCCTTCCCGGACCCCACGAGACATCGCGCATACGCGAACTCGTCGAACAGGGCGTCGAGCGCGGCGAGTACGACAGCTACGACGACGGTATGGAGGACTGGAGCAGTGGTATACCCCTCGAATGCGTCGGCGACCCGCGCGAACTCGGCGATACGGTCGCCTTCCTCTCATCGAACCGCGCGAGCTACATCAACGGCGTTGCGGTTCCCGTCGACGGTGGGGCGGGCGCTTCGAACCTCTAACTTCGTCTTAGACCGTTCTCTGTTGTCCTTCGCCCAATCATAGTTTCGGATACGAAAACCAATATATCCTGTACCGGTGCACAGCTTGTTGGTTCGGTAAACGCTAAGGGGTAAGGCAAAAGTTAAGGAGCCTCGAACCGTCTCTACGTATGCATCTCAGGTGAAATTATGAGTACAGAAACAAAGGAGTGGAAAGAGGCACAGAAGGAACGTTTCGACCACCGCAACCCGGAGCGTTCCGTCCACAAGAGTCCCGAAGGACTCTCCGAGGAAGTCATACGTGAAATCTCAGAAGAGAAGGACGAACCGGACTGGATGCTCGAACGACGGCTTAAGTCGTTCCGTCATTTCAAAGACAAGCCGATGCCCGACTGGGGACCGAGCCTCCACGAACTCGATATAGGCTCCATCGTCCCTTATCTCAAGGCGGACGAGACGACGGGCGAGGACGACTGGGATGACGTTCCCGACGACATAAAGGACACCTTCGACAAGCTCGGCATACCCGAGGCTGAGCAGGAGGCGCTCGGCGGTGTCGGGGCGCAGTACGAGTCGGAGGTCGTCTACCAGAACATGAAGGATCAGTGGGAGGAGAAAGGTGTCGTCTTCTCCGACATCGACACCGCGATCGAGGAGCACGAGGAACTCGTCAAGGAGCACTTCATGACGAACTGCGTGCCGCCGTCGGACAACAAGTTCGCGGCTCTACACGGCGCGATACACTCCGGGGGTTCGTTCGTATACATCCCCGAAGGCGTCACGGTAGAGATGCCCATACAGGCGTACTTCCGTATGAACTCCGAGGGCATGGGGCAGTTCGAGCATACGCTTATCATCGCCGAGGACGGCGCTGACGTACATTACATCGAGGGGTGTTCCGCGCCGATGTACTCGCGCCACAACGTCCACGCGGGATGCGTCGAGGTCTTCGTCGGCGAGGACGCGAGCGTCCAGTACTCGACCGTCCAGAACTGGTCGAAGAACACGTTCAATCTCAACACGAAGCGAGCAAAGGTCAAGAGCGGCGGTACGATGGACTGGATTTCGGGGAGCATGGGTTCCAAGACGACGATGCTCTACCCCTCCACCCATCTTGAGGGTGAGGGTGCGTCCGACCGTCATATCACAATCGGCTTCGCGGGCGAGGGTCAGAACATAGACACGGGCGCGAAGGTCTCGCACCTCGCACCCAACACGTCCTCCACCATAGAGTCGAAGTCGATCTCGATGGACGGCGGACGTACAAACTACCGCGGTCTGGTGCGTGTCTCGCCGGGAGCGAAAGGCGTCAAGTCGTCGGTCGACTGCGACGCGCTGATGCTCGATGAGGACTCGATAAGCGACACGATGCCGTACGAGGAGATAAAGGAGAGCGACGTCGACATGGCGCACGAGGCGACGGTCGGTTCCATAGGTGACGAGGACATCTTCTACCTCCAGTCGCGTGGTATAGAGGAGGACGAAGCGATGCAGATGGTCGTTAGCGGGTTCATAGAGCCGCTGACGGAGGAGCTACCTCTTGAGTACGCCGTTGAACTCAACCGTCTCGTCGAGCTTGAGATGGAAGGCTCCCTCGGATAGCGGCACGCATATAACTTTCGGGAACTTATCATAACCAATGAGTGTACAAGAGATAGACGCTGACTTCATACAGGATCTTTCGGACGAACGCGACGAGCCGGACTGGCTACGTCAGAGGCGTCTGAAGGCGTGGGGGTCGTACGAAGACCTGCCTGCGCCCAACGTGATACAGACACCGGGAAAACGCTGGACAGACCTTGAAGAACTCGACGTACGTTCACGAGGACGCCGTACGGATCAACGTAAGACGCGTACGGGGATAGAGGCTGACGTACCCGACGGCGTGATCGTCGCGGATCTTGAAGACGCGGTACGTGACCACGAGGAACTCGTCCGTGAGAGCCTCGACTCCGTCGTACGTTGGGACGAGAACAGCCTACTCGCCGTACACGCGGCGGCTTGGCGTAGCGGTCTGTTCGTATACGTACCCGAAGGCGTCGAGGTAGACGAACCGATACGGACGACGACAGAGGTCGAAGAGGAGGCGCGGTTCTCGACAACCCTTGTCGTAGCAGAGGAAAACGCAACCGTCACCGTCGCCGAGAGCGTCGAGGGCGGAGACGAGACTTACTTCTCGAACGTCGTCGAGGTCGTCGCGGGAGACGGTGCGGAGATCAACTACGGCGCGCTCCAGAACCTCAGCGACGACTCGTACCAGTTCACGTCGAAACGCGGGTCGACGGGGCGCGACGCCTCCGTAAACTGGATAGACGGCTGTTTCGGCACGGCGCTTACGAAGTCGACAGTCTCGACGGTTATCGAGGGCGAAGGCTCCGACACACGTAACTACGGTCTGTTCTTCGGAACGGGAAGCCAGCACTTCGACCTCGAAACGTGGACGCGCCACGATGCGCCCAATACGACGTGTGACATGTTCACGCGCGGTGTGCTCGACGACCGCGCCGTGAGCGCGTACGAGGGCACCATCAACGTGACAAAGCCCGCGTACGAGGTCGACGCCTACCAGACGGAGAACGTCCTTCTGGTTAGCGAGAAGGCGGAGGCGGACGCCTCGCCGCGGCTTGAGATCGATAACCACAACGTCAAATGTTCCCACGCCGCAACGATGGGACGTATAGATGACGAGGAGATGTTCTACATGGGTAGCAGGGGCGTCGACGAAGAGGAGGCGCGTAGCCTCATCATAGAGGGCTACTTCGAACCTGTGTTCGGCGAGCTACCTTTCCCCGAACTCGAAGAAGAGTTCAGAGAGCTGATACACGAGAAGATGGAAACAAGATGAGCATAGAGAAGGCTTCTCCCTACAACGTCGAGGCTGTACGCGACGACTTCCCTGTCCTCGGAAGAACCGTCGACGGGGAGAAGCTCGTATACCTCGACAACGCCGCAACTTCACAGAAGCCTCAGGCGGTCATAGATGCGGTAAGCGAGTTCTACGAGGGGTACAACGCCAACGTACACCGGGGTCTGCATAAGTTAAGTCAGGAGGCGAGCGAGGCGTACGAGGGCGCGCACGACAAGGTCGCCGAGTTCATAGGAGCCGACGGTCGGGAGAACATCATCTTCACCTCGAACACGACCGAAGGCGTCAACACCGTAGCCTTCGGCTGGGGTATGCACCACGTTGAGGAGGGTGACAACATCGTCCTGACACAGATGGAGCACCACTCGTCTCTCGTGCCTTGGCAACAGGTCGCTAAACGCAACGACGCCGAGCTACGTTTCCTTGAGGTGGAGGAAGGACTCGTCAAGGACGGCGAGGTTGAGGAGAAGATAGACGAGGATACGACAGCGGTCAGCGTCATCCACATGTCAAACGTCTTCGGCACCTTCGCGCCCGTCGACGAGATCATCGACCGCGCACACGAACACGGGGCGCGTGTACTCGTCGACGGCGCGCAGAGCGTTCCTCACGCCTCGGTTAATGTGAACGAGATGGACGCTGACTTTCTCGTCACGAGCGGTCACAAGATGTGCGGACCGACGGGCACGGGCGTTCTGTACGGCAAGACGGACGCCCTACACGAAACCGAGCCGTACAGGTACGGCGGTGAGATGATAAAGATCGTCGAGTACGACGACGCGACCTGGGCTGACCTGCCTTGGAAGTTTGAGGGCGGTACGCCCAACATCGCAGGTGCTGTCGGTCTTTCGGCGGCTGTCGACTACCTCGAAGAACTCGGTGTGGAGAACGTCCATGAGCACGAGAGTGCCGTGACACGGTACGCACTCGAACTACTCGAAGACGACGACGAGGTCACCGTCTACGGACCGCACGCCGACTACGACAAAGAGCGCGCCGGTGTCATCTCTTTCAACGTCTCTGACGCACACCCGCACGACTCGTCACAGCTTCTGAGCGACCAAGGGATAGCGACGCGCTCGGGACACCACTGCGCACAGCCGCTGATGCGCGAGATGGGCGTCCCTGCGACGACACGCGCCTCGTTCTACCTCTACAACACGTACGAGGAGGTCGACGCGCTCGTGGAAGGCATCGAAACCGTCAAGGAGGTCTTCGCGTGATGGTAGGTATGAGAATGACAGAGAGTCGTGTCCCGGACGGGGTAGGAGGTGTCGCCATATGAGCCGCGACATGTATCGACAGCGTATACTCGACCACTACCGCGACCCTCAGAACTACGGCACTATCAAGGATCCCGACGTAACCTACGAGGACGTTAACCCGTCGTGCGGAGACGAGATACAGATGTACGCCGTCGTCGACGACGAGGACGAGATAGTCGATGTCAAGTTCGACGGTCAGGGATGCGCGATCAGTCAAGCGAGCGCGTCGCTCCTGACGGAGAAGGTGAAAGGTATGACCGTCGAAGAGGTGCGCGATCTCGAAACCGACGATATAAGGGAGATGCTAGGTATCGAGCTCTCACCTGTACGCGTCAAGTGCGCCGTTCTGGGTCTGAAGGTTCTTGAAGGCGGTATCGTCGAGTACGAGAAAGGAAAGGGGACTTAACCTTACAGGAGATAATACACACAGATGTCAGAAAACACAGTCGAAATAGAGAATCTACACGTGGAGGTAGAGGACGAGAAGATACTCAACGGCGTTGATCTTGAGATATCAAGGGGCGAGATAGTCGCCCTCATGGGTCCGAACGGTAGCGGGAAGTCGACGCTCGCGAAGGTACTGATGGGACACCCTGCGTACGAGGTCACCGAGGGCGAGGCGTACTACAACGGCGAGAACGTCTTCGAACTCGAACCCGACGAGCGCGCGGAACTCGGCTTCTTCCTCGCCTTCCAGTACCCCAAGGAGATTACGGGCGTGACAGTCTCCAACTTCCTACGTACGGCGATAAACGCAGGACTTGACGAGGACGACGAGATCGACCCCGTCGAGTTTCAGGAGGTGCTTGAGGAGAAGATGGAGCTTCTCGACATCGAAGCCGACTTCGCCAATCGGTACGTCAACGAAGGGTTCTCAGGCGGCGAAAAGAAACGTATGGAGGTTCTCCAGATGGCTGTCCTCCAGCCCGAAATCGCGCTCATCGACGAGGTCGACTCCGGACTCGATATAGACGCTCTCAAGGTCGTCGCGCGCGGGATAAACGAACTCACCGACGACGACATGGGGACGCTCCTCATCACCCACTACCAGCGTATACTCGACTACGTCGAACCCGACCGTGTCGTGGTCATGCTCGACGGCGAGATAGCAGAGAAGGGCGGACCCGAACTCGCCGAGAGGCTTGAGGACGAGGGCTACGACTGGGTACGCGAGGAAGCCGCGGCGTAGAGACGAGGTACGAGATTGCCGGGACGAGAAGCGTTTGACGAGCGCGGTACAGTAGGCGTAGAGGAGGAGTACTTCGTCGTAGACGCGGAGGCGCTTGAACCCGTCCCGGCGGTGGACGTTCTTTTTGAGGACGTGCCCAACGAACTCGAAGGTCACGTAGGCACCGAGCTTTTCAAGTTTGTATTCGAGACGACGACGGAGAAGACGGAGACGCTCGAAGGCGCGCGCGAGGAGATACGACGCAAACGCGCGGCGCTCGTCGAACACGCCCGCGACCACGGCTACGAGGTTCTCGTAGCGGGTCTGCACCCGACGGCGCTGTGGGACGAGCACCAACACGCCGAGGGCGAGAGATACGAGCAACAGCTCGCGCGTATCGGCTATCCGCAGCACCGAAACATAACCGCGGGTCTGCACGTCCATATAGGACTCGACGACGCAGACGAGGCGGTGCGCGTCGCAGACGAGGCGCGGCGTTACCTGCCCCTCCTACTCGCTCTGAGCGCCAACTCGCCGTTCTGGTACGGACGCGATACGGGCTTGGCGAGCGCGCGCGCCCTCGTATTCGAGAACCTACCTAACACCGGGGTACCGTCGCGGTTCGGCGACTGGGAGACGTTCCGCCGTTTCGAACGCCGCATGGTCGAGGACGGAAGCGTCGCCGACCGCGGCGAAATCTGGTGGGACGTACGTCCGCATACCGAGTACGGTACTGTCGAGATACGTTCCCCCGACGCGCAGACATCGCTCGGACGGTCGTTCGCGTTCGTCTCCCTCTGCCGCGCACTCGTCCTCGAACTCGCACGCCGCGACGACCGCACGGATCCGCGCCGTGAACTCCTCAACGAGAACAAGTGGCGCGCCCTACGGTACGGTCAAGACGCGTCGTTTATGAGCCTCGACGGCGGTACGATGGCACTTGACGAACGTTTTGCAGAGGTTCTCGACGCGGTTGAGACGCCGTACAAGGACGAGATACGCGCTCTCGGCGGTGTTTCGGGAGCTGAGCGCCAACGCGAAGCGTACCGGTCGGGCGGAGCGGAAGCGGTGAAGGAAGCTGTACGTATAGACTCGTAGAGCCATAAAAAGAAATATAAGCCTAACCCGGTTAGTCTAAGCAGATGACCGAAGACGAAAGGGGAGACGGTGGGGAGCCGGACGACGAGGACGAGAACAACCGGCGTGTACGTATAGTCAAGAATGAGGACGCCGTCGACAAGAAGGAAGAAACAGTCGGGGAAGCGACGGATCAGGCGACGCGTGCCGTCGACAAGCTACGTAAGGGAAGCCGTGACCGCGTCGAGGATACGGCGGAGGATGCGAGGGAGACGGTCGAGGACACGTTACAGAAGAGCGTCGACTCTGTCGATTCGAGCCTCGTCGATCTTCTCTCATCGTTCCTCGATACGGAGACGCGCGCCAAGGTGTACCTCTACCTCCGGAAACGTGGAGAGGCGACGAGCGAGGAGATCGCGGAGGACACGGGTCTGTACCCGAGTACGGTGCGCGAGTGCCTCTCCGACATGTATCAGGAAGGTATCGTCGAGCGCCGTAAGAAGCAGACGCAGGGCGCGGGAAACAACCCGTACGTCTACCAAGCCGTACAGCCGAGCGAACTCGCGCGTAGGTTCTCCGAACGCGTCGAGGACAGACTCAACCGTCTTTTCAACCTTGACGACTACCTCGGCGAGTCGCGTAGGCGCGAACTCAAGGCGGACTGGTCGCCGTACAAGATAGTCATAGACTCGGAGGACGACGAGGACTCCGAGACGAGATGAAGGTCGCTATCGGGGGTACCTTCGACCCGATACACGACGGACACCGCGCGCTTCTGCGTAAGGCTCTCGAACTCGGCGACGACGGTGTTGTCGTCGGTCTTACGAGCGACGAACTCGCGCCCAAGACACGTCCAAAGCCGCGTGAGATACGTCCTTTTGAGGAGCGTCGTAACGCCCTTCTCGAAGAACTCGGCTCTCTCGACGAGGACGGACGCGACTTTACCGTCGAACGCCTCGACGACCCGTACGGCGTCGCGAGCGAAGACCCTGAGTTCGACGCCCTTGTGGTTTCGCCGGAGACCCAAGAGGGCGGCGAGAGGATCAACCAGCTCCGGCGCGAACGCGGCTACGAACCGCTTGAGGTCGTCGTCGTCCCGCATGTCATGGCGGACGACGGTGAACCCATCTCTTCGACACGTGTCGTCGAGGGCGTAATCGACACCGAAGGCAACGTGTTACAGGACGCCGGCGCTGATACCTGAACGTTTTTTACCGTCGTAGCCGACGTATCCGTATGAACGAGGAAAAGAGACGCGAACTCGTAGAGGTGCTCGCCGACGACGCCCGACGTTCGACCGACGACCTTGCGCGTATGCTTGACGCCTCCGCCGACGATGTGGAGAAGGAGATAGAGGCGCTTGAGGACGAAGGTGTGTTACGCGGCTATACCGCTGTCGTCGACTGGGAGGAGTTCGACGACGACCGTGCAGAGGCTTACGTCGAGGTCAACGTCTCACTCGACCGCGAGACAGACTACGTCGACATCGCCGACCGTATCGCGCGGTTTCCGGAGGTTACGTCGCTTACGCTCGTCAGCGGAAACTACGACTTCGGTCTCACCGTAGAGGCGGACTCCATGAACGACGTATCGGCGTTCGTTAGCGAGAAGGTCGCGCCTGTCCCTGAGATTACACAGACGGTTACGCATTTCGTGATGGACAAGTACAAGGAACGAGGCTTCGGTATGGGCGACGGCGACGACGATGAACGTCTCTCCGTATCGCCATGAAAGACGGCAACTGGAGCGGTGAGATAGCCGAGCGCGTACGGACGGTGCCACCGTCGGGTATACGACGTTTCTTCGAACTCGCCGAGGAGCAGGAGGACGTGATCTCCCTCGGTGTCGGCGAACCCGACTTCTCCGCGCCGTGGGGCGCGCGCGAGGCGGGTATATCGTCGCTCGAAACGGGGCGTACGTCGTACACGGCGAACCGTGGTAAACGCGAGCTACGCGAGGAGATAGCCCGCGACGTCCGCCGGTACGGTCTCGACTACTCGCCAGAGGACGAGATAATCGTCACCACGGGTGTGAGCGAAGGCGTCGACCTCGCATTCCGTGCGCTGTTCGACCCCGGCGATACGGTCGCCGTCGCACAGCCCGCCTACGTCTCGTACGAACCCGGTGTTACGTTCGCGGGCGCGGAGCCGCTTCCCGTACCGACGCGCGCCGAGGACGAGTTTAAGCTGACGTACGACGCTCTGAGGGACGCGGGCGCGGGAGACGCCGACGGTCTGATCTACTGCTACCCCAACAACCCCACGGGTGCGGTCATGACGCGTGACGAACTCGGTGAGGTCGCTGAGTTCTGCCGTCAAAACGACCTCGTCGTTCTCGCCGACGAAGTCTACGCCGACCTGACGTACGAGAGTAAACACGCCTCGATAGCGACCCTCGACGGTATGCGTGAACGTACGGTGGTATTCAACGGCTTTTCGAAGGCGTACGCTATGACCGGAACGCGTCTCGGATACGCCCTCGGTCCGTCCGACGCCGTAGGCGCGATGAACCGGATACATCAGTACACGATGCTCTCCGCGCCCACGACGGCGCAGTACATGGCTATCGAGGCTCTCCGGCGTTGCGCCGACGAAGTTGAGGAGATGCGACAGGAGTACAACCGCCGGCGTAACCTCGTGCTTTCGCGCCTCGGCGAGATGGGTATCGACCCCTTCGAGGCGAAGGGCGCTTTCTACGTCTTCCCGCGCGTACCCGACGGCGACGACGAGACGTTCGCGGAGGAGCTTCTGAAACAGGAGGAGGTCGCCGTCGTTCCCGGACGCGTCTTCGGCGAAGGCGGCGAGGGACATCTGCGTATGTCGTACGCGACGGGTATGGACGAACTCAAGAAGGCGATGGATCGTATCGAGGGCTTCGTCGAGCGGAACTACTGATTGAGCTACACACGGCTAAAGCCGTGTGGTCTCTCCTGTGTTTTCTCTAACGCCAGCTCCACCGCCCCCGTAGCTTACGGACGGTGAGATCGAGCGTAAAGCCGATTAAACCGATGACTATCATGACAGCCGGAATCTCGGCGTAGCTAAACTGCTGGCGTGCGTTGAGTATGAAGTACCCCATGCCCGAGTTGACACCGAGGTACTCGGCGGGTACGAGGAGTATCCATAGCCATCCTATGGAGAGACGTAGACCCGTGATCATGTCGGGGATAACGCCGGGTATGACCACCTTACGTATCTTCGTCCGCGTCGTACCGCCGAGCGAGTCGGCGACCTTGAGCCAGTCGTCGTCCAACGTCTTGATGCCGTGCGCCGTGTTGAAGACGAGGGGCCAGACGCCGCCCATGAACATGATGAAGATCGGTGCGGCGTGTCCCCCGCTCTCGAATGTTAGGAGCGCGACGGGGAACCACGCGACGGGCGATATCATACGTAGGAACTGGAACGAAACCGACGACAGACGTTCGGCAACGTCGAAGTAGCCTACGAGGATACCGAGAGGAAGACCGACGACGAGCGAGAGGGCGAGCGCACCGGCGAAACGCGTCATGCTCGCACGGACGTGCTGTGTGTAGAACTCACCGTTCGTCAGAAGGTCGACGAGGGCGACGAACGCCTCCTGGGGCGCGAAGTTGGCGAGAACCCCCGTCGAGAAGTAGGTGAGTACGTACCAGACGCCGAGCGTCAGCGCTATCCCTACGAACGGTAGGAGACCGCGCGCCTCGGGTTCGGCGTCTATCCAGCCGTCAGAACTCGACTGTTTCTTCCCTTTCGTAGCCATTCTCATCCCTCCCGAACTCAGACGGTCCGCCCGCGGCTTCGAGCGAGGAACGGACGGGCTCGTAGCTTACGAGGTCGTCAGCCGCGAAGCCGGGTTCGACATCGTCGAGGAACGCCGCTTCGCCTTCGACCTCCGTCTCCTTGATACGTCGCACGAGTTCCTCCGTGTACGACCTGTACGGGTACGGGTAGAAGCCTATACGTTCGCTGTCCCATTCGGGGTGTTGTATAGCCCCGTTTCCCTGTTCGGCTCCGTACTCTTCAAGCTCGTAATGGTTCATCGCGCGGTTTATCTGGTTCCGCGGGTAGTCGAGAAGACCCGACCCCTCGGCGGAGAGAAGCGTCGCCGCCTCCTCGCGGTTCGACCGTATCCACGACTGCGCGCCGACGATCGAGTCCATCACCGAACGCGACCACTCCGGGTTGTTTTCGAGCGTCTCCTCACGCATCACGACGACACAGCACGCGTGCTGTCTCCAGACATCGCCCGTGAAACGGAGTATGTTCCCTCCGGATTCGAGTTCGCCTATGGCGTTGAAAGGCTCCGCGACTATGTAGCCGTCGGTGTTTCCGTTTGCGAGCGAAGCGGGCATGTCCGGCGGCGGCTGTACGACGAGAGAAACCTCGTCTTCCGCGGGTTCGGTACTGTCGAGGACGGGTGTAAGACCCTCGCGTCTTAGACCCATCTGGAGGACGACGTTGTGTATAGAGTACCAGAAAGGTACAGCGACCGTACCGCCGCCAAGGTCACCCCAGTCGTCGATGCCTTCACGTACGGTGAGCGCGGAGCCGTCGGTGTGATCCCATGCGACGACCTGTACGTCTTCCTGTAGGTTGTAACGCATCCAGACCGTCATCGGCATAAGGAAATGGGCGATGTTGACGCTACCGCCGAAGAACGCCTCGGCGAGTTCGCTCCATCCCCGGAAAAGGTCAGGCTCCTCGGCTTCGACGCCGTTGTCGGCGAAGTGGTCGTTGGCGTACGCCGTCAGGAGGGGCGACGCATCGGTTATAGGTATGTAGCCGACCTGCGCCGTCGGTGCGTCGCCGCCGCTACCCCCGTCTGCGGTGTCGTTTCCGCCGCCTCCAAGACAGCCTGAGACCGCACCCGCGCCACCGGTTGCGGCGAGCGAAGCCAGTCCGCTTTCCTTCATAAACTCCCGTCTCGATACGCCTTCGCTACGTGCCTTCTCCGACGGATCCGTCCAGCCTCCGCCCGCAACAAGCCTTCTTGCGTCGTCTATGTCGTCAGTCACCGTTCTCCTCCTCGAACATCGTTAGTATCTCGCCTTTCTTCCGTGCGAAGCCGTCGCTGTCGCGGTTCTCGTTCCCGGCTGTCTGTATGAACCGACGTATACCCGCACCCTCTTCTCCCATGACAGCGACTCGGTCGCCGAGGTAGACAGCCTCCTCTATGTCGTGGGTTACGAAGACAGCCGTCATGCCTAACTTACCCATGAGACCGATAAGCTCGTCCTGTAGCTCCATCTTCGTCAGCGCGTCGAGGGCGCTGAAAGGCTCGTCCATGAGCAGAATCTCGGGGTCGTTGGCGAGCGTCCGTGCGAGCGATACGCGTTGCGCCATACCGCCCGAAAGCTCAGCCGGCTTTGCGTCCGAGAACCCCTCCAAACCCACCATACGTAGAAGGTTGTCGACGCGGTCGCTATCGGCGGCTTCCCCACGTACCTCCGGACCGAAGCCAACGTTCCCTCTGACGGTACGCCACGGGTAGAGATGGGGGTCTTGGAAGACGACACCCCTTCTGTAGTCGGGTTCCTCGACGCGTTCACCGTCGAAGTAGACGCCGCCCTCCGTAGGCTCCTCCAAGCCGGCGAGTAGATGGAGGAGCGTCGTCTTCCCACAGCCGGAGGGACCGAGAAGACAGAGGAGTTCGCCGTCACGGACGTCTACGTCGAGATCCTCGAAGACGACCCTATCGCCGTACCTCTTGGTGAGGTCACGCGCCTCGACTGCTGTTTCTCCACCGTTGTCCTCGGAAACCGTCTTCTCTCTCGCCCTCGACATACTGTAACTCAGTCGTCCGAAGGCTCCACCTTCTCGCCCTCGCCTTCAAGCGTGGGCACCTCGTCCTCTTCGCCGACGAAGCCCTTCTCTTCCATCCATTCGGTGGTGCTTTCGATACGTTCCTCGTCGGGCGAACGCACCGGTAGGAAGTTACGGAGTTCGAAGTCGTCACGTAGCTCGTCGAAGTTAACGTCCCCGAACGCGTCGGGGTCGCTCTCCGCCTCCTCTTCGAGAAGGTCGACGTACCTACCGCGGTACTTGTCAAGGTTACCGTTTATCTCCTCAACGGCGCGGTTGAAGGCGCTCCTGAACGCCTCGACGCGTTCGGGATCGGGATCCTCGCGCGTGACGAGAGCCGCCCTGCACGGTCCTTCGTAGACCTCGTTGAGTTCCTCGTCGTACCTCCCAAGTGTTACGTAAGGTTCGAGTACGCCTATGGAGTCAACATCGCCCTGCTTGACGGCGTCGAAACGCTCCTCTGCGCTTCCTATATGCTCCAGAACTATCTCTTCCTCCTCGAAGCCCTCGTTTTCGAGCATCTCAGGGATCGAGTAGAACGAGGTCGCGTACTTGTTGATACCTATCGAACGACCCTTGAGGTCGTCGAGCGTCTCTATCTCAGAGCCTTCGTGTGAGAAAAGGACGCGATCCCATTCGCTGTAAGAGCCGATTATCTCGCGTCCCGTCTCCGACGCTTCCTGTATCGCGTTCCATTCACAGACACCGTGTGTCTCTCCGTCGTCGTCGAGATCCTCCCACCAGTCCGTCTCGTACGCGTTCTCGCCGTCGAAGTCCTGCGTACCCGGCGCGAAGTAGTCGATGTCGGCGTCGTCGACGCCTTCTTCCTCAAAGTATCCGTTCTCCTCTGCTACTTCTTGTACGAGCTTCCATGTGAAGTACTCGTGCGCTATGTCAAGCGACATCTCGGCTTACCGTTGCACGGATAGGTGGTTAAGTACGGCGTTAGGGGCAATAATCGGGTTAGCGGCAAGTGTTGTGCGTACCCGCGTCACGTTCGCGCGCCCGAACGGCGCAGGAAGCCGTCGATCCCCACACGTAGCACATGCGCCTGCTTGACACCGCCGAGGTATGCGTTCCTGTCGTCGCGTCCCGACGGTTCGGGATCGAGCGCGTCCTGAAGCCCGTCGCGCAGGTAGTACTGTCCCGACGCCGTGCGTTCGCTCAGACGGTAAGCGCGGTTGAACAGTCCGCCGTCGTATCCGTCGACTATCACGAGGTTTCCGTCGACGGTCCCCGTCGACTCGAAACGTTTTGCGTGTGCGTTCTCCGTATGGTCGCGTATACGTCGCCTCGCCTCATCACCGTCGAGAGGCTTGAAGTAGACTGTATCCTCGACGACGATGTAGCCGATAGCGTACCTGTGCAGACCGTCGGCGCCGTCCGAACGTAGCCCCGTGTAGAAGACGACCGCGTCGCCCTCTTCGAGTCTCGTGAGACGGTTTACGTACGCAGGACGGCGCTCGCCGTAAGTCAAGGCGTCGAAGTTGGGGTCGTGGTGTAGAGGAAAAGAGCCGATACCGTCGCCCGTCACGGCTTCGTCACCGCCGCCGGGGTGGACGGCGTCGAGGTACCCGGCGGCGGTGCCTTCGCGCGTCGGTATGTCGGCGTACGTCCGTGTCTCCGTCGTCGCGTCGCGCGCCTCCTCAGGTATAGGAACGTAGTCAAAGCCACCGTCGTCGTAGATACGTGGAACCGGTGAAACGTTCGTCGTATCCGCCGCGACCCCTGACAGGACTATCATGCTTCATCTACCCCGTCACGTATATCAAGGGTTACGGCTTCCGTTCATGCTATAGACGAAGCTTCCGCCTTCATCCGCCATCCGTACGTCGACAACGTCCACCTCAGCGAGACGTTTGAGCGCGTCCCTCGTCGTGCTCGGATGGAGACGCGCCGCCTCGCTCACCTCCTTCGCGCTCATCGCGCCCTCGTGCTCTATAACCTTGGCGACGAGCTTGGCGCTCGGCGGTAGATCGGCGAGTCCGTCGTCGGTGTCGTCCGGCATCCATCCCTACTTGTGTCGCTCAGGTAGTAAGCCTGTTTCAAGCGGCAAATATCGTGGCATGGGCAAGCATCTCCGGTAAAGCGTGCCTTGCCGGTTGGGCGAGCGTTGCCGGTCTCGTCCGTATTAAGATTCCCGCCTCCGTCTAAGACGTATGGCTAGCACCGTCGAGGAATGGAAGAACGAGGAAGATCCGGTTGAGATCAAGGACAGAATACTCAACGAGTACTCCGAGGAGGGTTTCGATGCCATCGAAGGTACCGAGGAGGATGACTCCGACGAGTTCGAACGTCTCAAATGGTACGGTCTTTACCAGCATAACGACAACTCGCCCGAGTACTTCATGCACCGTGTCAAGATACCCAACGGTATACTGACCGCGGAGCAAGCGAAACGCGTCGGGAACGTCATCAAGGAGTACGCCGTCGCCGAGGAGGAAAACCCGCATTTCGGGCGCACCTTCTGCGACTTCACGACACGCCAGTGCATACAGATACACTGGGTCGATATACGCGACATAGAGGACATATGGGAAGAGTGGGACGACGTCGGACTTCCGACCGGAGCGACCGGCGCGTGCGGCGATGTCTTCCGTAACATAGTCGGATGTCCCGTCGCGGGCGTCGACGGCGATGAGGTCGTGGACGCGTCGGGACTCGTGGATGAGGTCGCCGAGTACTTCATGGAGTCCGATGACTTCACAAACCTTCCGCGTAAGTTCAAGGTCTCCATCGCAGGATGTAAGGAGGGATGCGGACAGGGCGAGATAAACGACCTCGGATTCCATCCCGCGACGAGGCAGATCGACGGCGAGACCGTCGAAGGGTTCAACCTCAAGGCTGGAGGCGGTCTCGGACGCGGCGGCATCATGGCTAAGGACGTCGACGTATTCGTGACTCCCGACGAACTCCCCGAGTTTACGCGCGCCGCCGCCGCCGTCTTCCGGGACGAGGGGAACCGCGAACAGCGTGCTCGCGCTCGTCTCCGGTACCTCATCGAGGAGAAAGGTATTGACTGGTTCGTCGGGGAGGTGAACGAAGAGACTGAGATCGAAGTACGTGGGGCGGGCGACGGCTTCCGCGACGAGGCGGAGTACAACACGGGCGCACATTACTGCGACCACGTCGGTATTCACGAACAGAACGACGGACGTTACTACGCGGGCCTGCAGGTTATAACGGGACGGCTAAAGGCGGACTGGCTCGTCGAACTCGGGCGTCTCGCGGAGGAGTACGGCGACGGTACGCTCAGACTGACGCAGAGACAGAACGTCGTACTTACAGGAATCTACGAGGAAGACCTCGAGAGTTTCAAGAACGAACCCCTTCTTGACGATATACCCGCTGACCCGTCGCCGTTCCGGCGCGGCGCTATCTCGTGCACGGGAACCGAGTTCTGTAACCTTGCCCTCATAGAGACGAAGAACCGTATGGTCGACTGGGTAAACAGGCTCGAAGACTCCGTCGAACTCGACTCGCCTCTACGCGTCCATCTATCCGGATGTAACGCCTCATGCGCTCAGCCACAGATAGCCGACATAGGGTTTCAGGGGAGTAAGACGCGTAAGGACGGCGAGATAGTCGAGGCTGTCGATGTCGGTATAGGCGGTGGACTCGGCTCCGACCCTGAGTTCATAGACTGGGTGGTTGAGGGTGTCGCGTGCGAGGACGCCGTTGAACTTGTCAGCAACATGATCGACGAGTACAGACGGGGAAGCGACGCCGACGAGACGTTCCGCGACTACGTCCGGCGCGTCGGAACCGACGAGGTGGCGGAGCGCGCACAGGAGGGCGTACCGTGACCGCCGAATGCGAGGACTCCGTCATCATACTCGGTCACGGCTCCCACCTCAGTCCGCGTTCGAGTCAGCCCGTCCGTCGACACGCCGAGCGGTTGCGTGACCGCGCGGGTTTCGACGAGGTCAGGACGGCGTTCTGGAAGGAAGAACCGTCGTTCCGCGATGTCCTCCGCACCGTCGACGGCGACAAGGTCTACGCAGTACCCTTTTTTATGGCTGAAGGGTACTTCGTCGACGAGGTGATACCGCGGGAGCTGTGCCTTCCGCAAGACCGTGTCGTCTACACAGAACCCGTCGGGACGCACCCTTCGATGACCGAAGTCATCAAGGACAGGGCACACTCGGTCTATGAAGGCGGGAGTGACGAGGACGTTGCGCTCGCTGTCGTCGGACACGGAACCGACCGCAATCCTAAAAGCGCCGAGTCGGCGCTCAAACACGTCGAAAGGATACACGAGAACGGCGGGTTCGCCGAGGCGAAGGCGCTTTTCATGGATGAAGCGCCCTACATCGACGACGTAGCCGAACAGTTTGGGTCGGAAGAGGTCGTCGTCGTGCCTTTCTTCTCATCGGACGGATACCACACACAGGAAGACATACCTGACGACATGGGCATCGTCGACCGGGACGAGGACGACGGCTACGACGTCCCTGCCACGACGGAAGGAAAACGTGTCTGGTACACCGGCGCTGTCGGGACGGAGCCGGGTGTCGCAGACGTGATAGCCGAACGCGCCGAGGACGCGCGGGGACAGGTAGAAGGGGTGGTGGTGTGACCGATACCGCAACCGTCTGCCCTGACGCCGGCATAAGATCTGACGCCACAGGCTGGTTCGTCGACTGGCTTGAAGACGGCGAGTGCACCGAAGAAACGCCCGCAGGAAAGAGACGGTCGTGGGGCGAACTCTCCCTGACGGCTCACAACTCGGGCTACGACGTGAGACACACCGAAGACACCGGGGTACCGGCGGAGGAGCTCGAAGACAACGAAGACCCGATGGAGGCACGCGAGATAGCCAAGTTCGATGACGAGGGCGGATACCGACCGATGAACGGCGAGACAACTCTTCCCACAGGGTGGGTCTTTCCTTCGCTTGACCCCGACGCCCTCACCGAGGTGGTCGGTCAGGTCTACCCCGCGAGCCTCGAAAACAGGTACCTCGAACTAAACGACGCGCTTGATGTGATACACTGGGACGAGACGTCGGAAAGACAGACGGGTATATACGCCGATGTCGACGAACTGACCGGCGAACCTCTCAGGTGTGCGACAGAGGCGTTCTGTGCGAGTCGGTGCGTAAAGAGGCGCGAGTGGGAGGCATCGGAAGACGAAAGGATCGACTCGGAAAGCGAGGGAGAGTTCCCGTGCCGGGAGGCGTGTTCGCTCTTCGTCGTCGGTGCCCGCGAGTTCGTGAACCAGGAAAGGGGAGAGACTGAAGGACAAGAAGCCGCACTCGGGACTCCCCCGGAGGAAGAACCGCGCCGCGGCGAGCTCGGCGACCCGGCTAACGAGTACAGAAAGCGGTACACGGCTTCGAGACAGAAGGAAGGCGAAGATGTACGCTGACGAGGGGAGAGTCTACATCGTGGGTGCGGGACCCGGGGATCCCGAACTCATGACGCTCAAGGCGCGTCGAGTCATCGACTCCGCAGACGTCGTAATGCACGACTCACTCGTCGGTTCAGGAATACTGGAGACGCTCCCGGAAGACTCGGAAGTCGTGGGAATCGGAAAGAACCCCAGGGGTGAAAGGACGACACAGGAAGAGATAAACGAGATGATGGCAGAAGAAGCGCAGGAGGGCAACGACGTAGCGCGCCTCAAATGCGGCGACCCCAACGTATTCGGACGCGGAGGCGAGGAGACACAGCACCTCGCATCCGAAGGTGTCGAGTTCGAGGTTGTTCCTGGGGTCACGAGTGCGATAGGCGTACCGTGTGTCGAGGGAGTACCGACGACACACCGCGAACACTCTTCTAGCCTGACCGTCGTCACGGGACATGAGGATCCGACGAAGGAGGAAAGCGCACTCGACTGGGGCGCGCTCGCGGCGAACGTCGAGGCGGGCGGCACACTCGTCGTCCTGATGGGGGTGGGGCGTCTGCCCGACAACGTCACAGCCTTACGCCAAAACGGCGTCTCCGAGGACACACCCGTCGCGATGGTCGAACGAGGAACACTCGACGACTCACGCACCGTCGTATCTACTCTCGACGGTATCGTCGAGGCGGCACGCACAGCAGAGATAGAACCGCCCGCGGTGACGGTCGTCGGCGAGGTGGTTTCGGTGCGCGAAGATGTCTCCGAGTATCTCGTCGAGTCGGGCGCTTCCTCGATAGTACGCGACGAGGATACCCGGTCTGAACCAAAGGTCGAGGTGATCCGAGGTGGCTGAAAAAGACACGGACGTGCTACACGACCTGATGGGAAACGTAGGCACGGGACCCAAGTCGGCGGGCGACATGACCTACGACGAGGCAGAAGGAGCGGCGCGCGCTATACTCGACGGCGAACCCGACGAGACGACACTCGGTGCTTTCCTGCTCGCGAACCGCTGGAAGACGAACACGCCGGAAGAACTCGCAGGCTTCACAGACGAGATAGCCGCGCGCTCCAAGGAAGGCGTTCCGAATGCTGACCCCGTCGACTGCGGAGCCAACTACGACGGAAAGACAGAAACCGCCCTCCTGAGCGTCGCCGCAGGCGTCACGGCAGCGGCGGCAGGAACTCCCGTGGCGACACACTCGGGCGACCGCGTTCCGATGAGTATGGGGTGTGCGTACAGACACGTCCTCGGCGAACTCGGGGTGCGTACGGATCTCTCGCCGGAGGAAAGCGCAGAACTCCTCGACGAGACGGGCTTCGGCTTCTACTACCAGCCGCGCTTTTCACCGGAAGTCGCCGCTCTGAACGACAGACGGTACGAGATGGGTGTACGCACCTTCGTCAACACCGTCGAGACTCTGGTCAACCCCGCCGATGCCGACGTACACATGGGTTCGTTCTACCACCTCGCATTTGCGAAACGCGTCTGTGATACGCTCGATAGGTCGGAACACCACGACGTGAACCGTGCCGTCATGTTTCAGGGACTCGAAGGCTACGACGAGATACGCCCTGGGTACACGAAGGTCGCTGAGTGGAACGACGGTGAGTTCGACGACTACGAGATAGAGACGGCGGAGTACGGAATGGGCTTCGAACGCGAAGACCTACGCGTCGACGACGTACCGGGTGACTCGGCGCGCATCACAGAAGAGGTTCTCAACGGTGAGCGCGACGACCACTTCGCCGATGCAGTCGCGCTCAACGCCGCCATCCGCGTCTACGCCCGCCGTGACGCGGAAACACTCGACGAGGCGCTCTCGGAGGTGCGCGAAGTCCTGCTCGACGGCAAACCGCGTGAGGTTCTCGAATCCGTCCGTGAGGTGACTACGCGGTGACAGCACCCGACATCGAAGAGAAGCCGTACAAGATCATCTTCGAGGGCAAAGGCTGTATAGGTTCGGGCAAATGCGCCGAAGTCTCTCAAAACTGGGGGATGAATCTTGAAACCGGGTTAGCGCAGGCGGGTTCGCACTACATAGACGAAAGCGAACTGGAGCACAACATAGAGGCGGCACGCGTCTGTCCTGCGAGGAACGGCGACGGCGTTATAACAGTCGTCGACAGGAGGACGGGCGAGGAACTCGACACCGAACCATGAGGCTTTGAAAAGTCCATCCTCGAACATATCTCGCTGTAACGACGCCGAACCGGACTCTATACACCGGTACGCGGGTCGTTCTCCTCAGGTATCTCCGCGCCCGCAAGGCTTTCGGCGCTTGCTAAGTTCTCCTTCTCCGTCTCGACGCCCGAAAGATCCGCGCCGTCCAAGGTAGCACCCCTGAGGTTTGCTACGAGGACGGCGTCGGTCAGGTCGACGTCGGAGAGATCCGCGCCGGACAGGTCTGCGGCGTACAGGTTCGCTCCCGAAACGTCGGCGCGCCGTAGATCCGCCTCCGAGAGGTTCGCGCCGTACAGAACGGCGTCGTTGAGCGACGCGTTCCTGAGGTCAGCCCCCGAAACGTCGGCGTATCTTAACGTTGCCTCCGACAGATCGGCGTCTGTGAGACACGCACCGGACATGTCTGCGACATACCCTTCGTCCTCGGCTGTCATATCCGCGCCCGAAAGGTTCGCGCCGGTCAGGTCTGCGTCGGCGAACCTCGCAGACGCCTCCGAACCGGACAGGTCGGCGTTGTAAAGCTCCGCCTCTGTGAACTCAGCGCCTCTAAGATCTGCGTGGCTAAGATCGGCGCGCCGGAGGTTAGCCCTCTTCAGGTTAGCCTCGGACAGGTCAGCGCCGCTCAGGCTCTCGCCCGCGAGGTCGGCGTCGACCATCACCTCACCGTTCAGATTCCTGTCGTTTTTTTCTTCATCCATGCCTAAGCTACGTCACCGACGGTCTTATTCGCGACGGTACCGCTCCTGTTTCTGAGTCCGACGTACGTCATACGAACGCTTTTGCTACGAGGGGAACTCGTACCCTTAGAGAACGATGGGACGCATCCGTACTGTGTAGAGCTACATACCCGCGGTTCTCATAGACATGAGCTTATACATATGACTCCTGAACCCGTACCCGAAGAAGACGACGAGATAGATCCCGTTGAAGCCGTCCGAAACGCCGTCGGTGCGGTCGATAGGGACGAGTTCGACGACGGACACGAGCTAAAACAGCTTATCAAGAACCGGAACGGTGTGACGCTACCCGACGCGGGCAGGTTTCTGCTCCAAGCCCTCCGTGCCGACGACCCGCCGTTGCGCAGGGACGGCGAAACGTTTGTGACGACCGGGGGAGCCGGGTCGGACACCGGTGACGAAGACGGCGGTGAAGAGGACGAGGGCACGGACGAGGATCCGGTCGAAGGAAGCGTGAGCACCGGTGGAGGGGATGAGAACACGGTCAACGAGGACGAGGACACCGTCGAAGAGACACCCGAACCCCCTCACGAGCTAACCCAACGCGACGTCTGGGCTGTCCGTTACACGGACGGCACCGTCGAGCGCGGTCTAAGCTACGACGAAGCCGTCAACGAGGCGAACGCCTCCGAAGCCGAGGTCGGTTACGGTTACGTTCTAACCGTCGATATCAAGGCTGACACAGACTCCGCGTTCAAGAACTCGGTTCCCAAGACCCCTTTCGACGGCGCTTATGTCGAGTACCTCCCGACCAAGGACGGCTGGCGTATACCTGTCGCCGACTACGACGAACCCGGCTGGTGGTTCGATACCGACGGCGAAGTTACCGTCAAACTCTCCGACACGGGGTTCCGGAAGAAGGGCGAACTAGCCGACGTACCACAAGACGCGTCCGTCTTCCGCGGCGGACGCGCCCTTGACGAGTGGCTCGCCGATGTCGCACGCGAAGCCGACGTGACCGTGTTCGACGAAGCCCCCGACGACGTACCCGACGTTGACGGTGCGATTCTGACCGACGACCGTGTTGAGGAGGCGCTCGAACATATCGACCCCGACCTACCGTACACCGACTGGAGAAGGATAGGCTCGGCGCTCGTCGACAACTACGCCGACGGTGAAGGAGCCGATAAGGCGCAGGAGGTCTTCGACGGCTGGAGCCGCAAAGGCTCCAAGTACACCGACCGTGACGAGCGTTTCGTACGTGATCCTGAGGACGCGGTTCCCGACAACGGCGTCGGCTATCTCGTGCATAAGGCGTGTCTCGAAGGCTGGGTCTGGGAAGCCGACGACGATTCCGGGAAGACCGCCGACGAGGACGACCGTACGGTGCCGGAGCCGGCGCGTGCGGAGGCTGTAAGCCAAGACGGGACGGAAAACGGAACCCGCGCCGTCGAAGATCCATCCGCCGATGCCACGGACATCGAAACCACCTTCGTAGAGCGCGAGGGGGGATACGGATACGAGAGCGAGGACGGATTCGACCGCGTTACGAACTTTACACTCGAAACGAATCGACGTATAGTCTGCGACGACGTGCGTCTCATCGAACTCACCGTCCGTCCCTGTAACGAGGAGCCGTACGAGGTAACCGTTGAGACGGGCGCTCTAAACACCGTCGACGGCTTCGAGAGCGAGGTAGTGACGGGCTTCTCGACGTGGTTCGACGGCGACGAGGACGCGCTCAGCCGTATACGTAGCCGCGTCGGCACCGAGGGGACGCGTGTACATGGAACCGGTGCCGTCGGTCTCTTCGGCGACGAGTTCGTGACGCCCGCCGGAAGCCTGACCGACGAGGGCTGGACGGACGAAGCCGATACCGTCTTTGTCGACCGTCTCGCGGGGGCGGGTGTAAACGACACATGGACGGTTACGGGCGGTTACGACGAGGAAGAAGTCGCCGAGATACTTGAACACCTCCCCGGTATACACCTATCGGGTGAGTTCCTCACCGTCTTAGGCTGGTTCTACGCCGCTCCGCTCAAGACTTTCGTCGTCGAGCGCGCCGAATACTTCCCTTCGCTCCGTCTCACGGGCGACGTAGAAGCCGCGAAGCCCAAGCTCCGCGTCTTAGGGTGTGCGTTCGGAACCGACGGCGAACCTTTTCGCCCCTCCGAAACGTCCGATGTCTTCGACGTTCTCCGCGGCTCGCGCTCCGTCCCCGTCTGGTACGACGGCTACCGCCGCGGCAGGATCGACGACGGTACGGTCGACAGTTTCGACGACTACTGCCTCAAGACCACACGGTGCGTGGACGCGCGATGCGACGGCACCGTCGATGGTCTCACAGCCCCCGTCGTCGTAACCGGCGACGCCCCACGTAACCCTTCTCTTGACGACCGTTCGGTGGACGTCGACTTTGTGGGTGCAGGCGGCGACGTGACCGCTTCCTACGCCCAACTCGCGGGAAGGAGCTACCGCGAGGACGGTGAGGTACGCCACCCCGACGGCGTCGATCTCGGCGCACACGCAATGGCGTACTACTCGTGGATAGCCGGTGTCGGTACAGAGACGCTCGAAGAACTCTGGGACGACTGTCTACATAGCTCTGCCGACGTTATGGGTTCACGCGACACCGACGACCTCGGCGGTTTACACGACGTTCGCGTGACGCTGTTCGGTCTACGTCTCTACCAACGGTTCGCCGAGGAGAACGGTGTGGAACCCGAGATAAACCGAAAACGTCGGCAGAACGAGGGTATAGCCGCGTCCACCGACGCCGGGTAGAACCCCAAGCTCTCTTTGCTCACCCCTACCTTAGCTAACCTATGCCGGAGTACGACTGTCCGAGGTGCGGTGCGGTTCTCGACGAGTACGCGACCGACGACAAGCAGGAGTACGTCTGTTCCGACTGCGGATACGTCGGCGTACCCGTCGAACACACGAGCGATTCGGACGAGACGGAGTCTTGGGACGAGGCTTTCGAGAGGTTCGACGAAAGGAAAGGCGACGACGGGTAGACGTCAGTCCTCGCTCGAACGTCTGGCACGTCGCCGTCGACCTTCGTTTCTCTCTACCTCTGCGTCGCGTCCGTTCGTCGCCTCCTCGGTCTCCTCTGTCGATGACGAACCGCTCTCCGACGAACCGCCCGACTCTTCCTCGTCCGAACGCGCCGCAACGAGAGCGCCGCGCGAGACGCTGTACATCGGCTCCTCGGCGTGCGTAACGCCGCTGATCGAGAACGGTATCTCGGCGTCTTCGAGATGGTCGCGGAAAAGCTCCTCGAAGCCTTCGGGCGACGACGTACCTCCCGTGACGACGACGGGTACGTCGAGACCTTCCTCGATATCCTCCTCGTCGACCTCCTCGGCGAGCTTCTCTATGACGTAGTCGAGCAGGTTTTCGTAGTAGATCGAGAGCGCGCCTTCGACGCCGCCCACATCCGTCTCGAAGTCGAGGTCGAAGTCGTCCTCCTTTACCGACGTGACCTTGTCGACGGGCGTACCCGTCGCTTGCGCCGCCTGCTGGTCTATCCAGTCGCCCCCGCGCGCGACCGAGAACTTTGTGACGGGTACGGCGTAGTACGAAAGGCAGACGTTCGTCATCCCCGCACCGAACGAGATACCGAGACCCGTGAAGCTGTTGTCGGCGAGTTCGGAGTAGACGACCGCCATACCTTCGTTGACGGGTTCGGCGTCGTAGCCCTGATCGTCAAGGAACGACTCCAGCGTCTTCTGGTGGTACAACGTCGACAGGTCGCTGTCGATGGGGTCGGCGGGCGTCGAGAAGTAGAGCTTCTCGCCCTCGTGATCGGGTTCGTCGACGACCTGCTCTATGATCAGCTTCATCATCGGTATCGCCGACTGCTCGTCGCTCGAAAGTATACCGTTCTGCATCGGTCGGCGTGTCTCCTTGTTGAAGACGTTGGCGAAGTTGAGCGCGTCGTCGCCGACGACGTAGACCTTGTCGTCCTTCCGTATATGGAGTACCTCGCTCTGCGACAGCATCCTCTCCGCCATCTCCGAGTACTCTATCTCCACGAAGGAGTTACGTTGTTGTGCGAAAACTGTGCTGTTCCCATCCTGTTCCGAACACAGGATGTTCATCGTTCCGACGTCGAGTCCTTTTGCCATTGTTGTGTTTCTGTGGTTACCGTTCTGTCTGTACGCGCTCTACCTCATACCTACCTTGCCGAGTAGCCACGACACGACCGTCCGGCTCTCGGCTGTTTCGACGGAGCCTTCGTCCGTGTTACCGCTCTTGATATCGCTAAGCGCCGCGGCTTGGTTGTCGACGGTTGTTGAGGAGGTTTGCTTCTTCGACTCCCCCGTCTTCATGCTCCGAAGACCCTGCACCTGTGTGTCGACGCCCGCGCTAACCGTCTTCTCCGGCTCCTTCGCTGTGCCGCCTCTCATCTCGTCGGTGGAGACATCGGTGCTAAACGTCAGGTTCCTGCCCTCCGACCGTTTGACGCCGCCAAGGTTGAGGTCAACGTCCTCCATCGCCTCATCTATGTCGCTCTCAACGTCTTCCATCGTAACCTCGTCGCCGTCCTCCGACGACCCGTCGTCCTCCTGTACGACCGTTCCGTTCGCACGCTCAAGCTGGTGAGCGATAAGCGCGGCGGCTGTGGCGGCGACGACGACCGAGACGCCGACGGCGTACGTCCCCATGACTGCGAGCATACGTCCGACACCCGCCTCCGCCCAGTGATTAGGGTACGAGACGACGAAGCCGACCGTGGCGACGCCCGTCAGGACGCTACCTCCCACAGCGCCGTAGACCGCACGGCGTTCGACGGGAAGGAGAACGACGATAGACAGCATCGTGACGGGCGCGGCGAGGAGCGCAAACGTATACGGTATCTGAGCCGTGGCGAAGTAGCCACCCTCCCTGTATCCGTACATCGCCACGACGACGACGAAGCCGATAAGGGCGACAGCCGCGAACGCTACGCCGACGAAGAACAGACCGAAGCCGAGGTAGACATCCGTCTCTGTCTCAGGCTCCCCTATGTAACGCTCGTACAGGTCGAACAGTATGTTGTCCGGCGTGCTCTCGGTCATACGGTCACCTCCTCTCTACCGCCCGCATCCTCTCCGAGCGCACCCGCCGGGGTAGCTCCACCGTAGGGTAAAATCTTCGTTTTAGTCATTTCTATCATACAGCGCGGCTCTCGCGTAAGCCGCTCTTTCTGCTACTCCGTCTCGGTCGGTACTCGCGTGGTGTTTGTCGTGCATGGGGCGGTTCTTGTCGGTATCTATCTGGCTACGTATAATGTTAGAGAAGGGGTTGCACAAAAACCTCAGTCAGACCGGAGTCAGACGGACGTATGACAGAACGCCGTGCGCCGGTACCCGACGTTTATGCGTACGTGGTAACGGTGCGTCAGAACGGCACTGCACCTAAGGCTTATTACCTGCGAGTGATACCTCTATACATGCCTATCGACGGTCGTACGGTGACCGCGACGCTCGGCGGCTCTTTACTCGCCTTTGTTCTCGTCTCGTACGCGGTCACCGCCGCGGGCGCACCCCTGTCGGTGGCGACGGAGTCTGTCGACGGCGTACACCTCGAAGCCGAGTACATCGAAGGCTCGTCCGTCGATATGGTTCCCAAGTTTAACGCCGTAGACGGCTGTAACAAGACGATCGCGGTTTCGTTTCACGACGCGAAGGTGTCGGGCGTCAGGATGTACGCCGAACTACCGAAGCCGATCGAGGGAGGCGTAGCCGAGGTAGGGTTCGAACTCGCCGACGACTACCACGTCGGCTCCTTACAGCTGATGGTTAGCAGGCTGGGCGTCGACGGTGAACAGGGGTTCGGCGGTACGCTGTCGGCTGGTGAAGACGGGTTCATCTTCGAAGGTGACGAAGAGTTCCGTCTCGAAAACGTGACGACGCACGTCTACGGCTTCGGAAGCGGATGGCTAAACGCGCCTTTCGTACGTACAGGGTACGAACCCGACGCTGAGACGGTCGAGAGCTACAGATGCTAACGTTTTTCGAGAAGGTTTAACTACTGGATACCGTTTTCGTACCATGGACATACCCAAGTCGTACGACGCCTCCTCCGCCGAGGAAAGGTGGTGCGAGGAGTGGGACGACGACCTGTACGCGTTCGATGAGGACGACGACGCTCCGGAGTACGTTATCGACACGCCGCCGCCGTACCCGACAGGCAACCTGCACATCGGAAACGCTCTCGGCTGGTGCTACATGGACTTCGCGGCGCGGTACAGGCGTCTTCAGGGTTACAACGTACTTTTCCCACAGGGATGGGACTGCCACGGTCTTCCGACCGAGGTCAAGGTCGAGGAGAACAAAGGTGTCAAGAAGTCCGAGGTACCCCGCGACGAGTTCCGCGGGATGTGTGTCGATCACACGTACGAGATGATAGACGAGATGAAGGAGACTATGGAGACGCTCGGCTTCTCTCAGGACTGGGGTCACGAGTACGTTACTATGGAACCCGAGTACTGGGGTGAGACACAGCGGTCTTTCGTCGAGATGGCGGACGAAGGGTACGCCTACCGTGACCACCATCCGGTAAACTGGTGTCCGCGGTGTGAAACCGCGATCGCCGACGCCGAGGTTGAGCGCGAGGAACGTGACGGTACCCTCGTCTACCTTACGTTCCCCGGTGTCGACGAGGGGGGCGAAGGTATAGAGATAGCGACTACACGTCCCGAACTCCTGTCGGCGTGCGGTGCCGTCGCCGTCGAACCCGGCGGTGAGTGGAGCGACCACGTCGGCGATACGGTTGAGGTTCCGTTGTTCGGACAGGAGGTCGACGTAATAGAGGACGAGGAGGTCGACTCCGAGTTCGGTACGGGTGCTGTCATGATATGCACCTTCGGTGACAAGCAGGACGTCGAGTGGTGGCTTGAGTACGACCTCGAACTCCGTGAGGCTTTCACGCGCGAAGGGACGCTGACGGGACTCGCCGACGCGTACGAAGGTATGACCGTCGACGAGGCGAAGGAGGCGATAACCGACGACCTACGCGACGAGGGCTACGTCTACGACTCCGAAGCCGTCGATCAGAGCGTCGGCGTCTGCTGGCGCTGTGACACGCCTATCGAGATACTCGCCGAGGAGCAGTGGTTCATAGAGGTTCGCCAAGAGGAGATACTCGAAAAGGCGCGCGAGGTCGACTGGATACCCGATCACGCCTACACGCGTTTCGAGGACTGGACCGAGGGCATGGAGTGGGACTGGGTTATCTCGCGCCAGCGCGTCTTTGCAACCCCGTTCCCCGTCTGGTACTGCGACGACTGCGGAGCGCCCTACGTAGCCGACGAGGAAGAGCTACCCGTCGACCCGACCGAGGAAGAACCCGCCGGTGACTGCGCCGACTGCGGCGGCGACGCTTTCACGCCGGAGGAAGACGTCATGGATACGTGGATGGACTCGTCGATCACGGCGATGTACGTCGGCGGATGGGCCGATGGCTTCCGTGAGGACGCCGACTTCTCCCCGACACAGCTACGTGAGCAGGGACACGACATAATACGGACATGGGCTTTCTACACAGTCCTGCGAACCACAGCGCTCGAAGACGAGATACCGTGGGAGGACGCGCTCGTAAACGGCATGGTCTTCGGTGACGACGGAAACAAGATGTCAAAGTCGCGCGGAAACTTCGTACAGCCTGAGGAGGTCGTCGACGAGTACGGTGCGGACGCGTTCAGACAGGCGATGGCGTCGGCGGGGCGTCCGGGAAGCGACATACAGTTCCAGTGGAAGGAGGTCGAACGCGCATCCAAGTTCCTTACCAAGACGTGGAACATACACCGTTTCGCCGTCCCGCACGTCGCAAAGGATGTCTACGACTACGACCCCGACGATCCGCCCGAACTACGTCTCGCCGACAGATGGATACTGTCACGTCTCACACGCGTCCTCGACGGCGTCGAGGAGGACATGGACGCGTACAGGTACGACTCGGCTCTACAGGCGATCCGTGAGTTCACGTGGAACGAACTCGCCGACGACTACCTCGAACTCGTCAAGGGACGTCTGTACGAGGAGGACGGCGAAGGCAACCAAGCCGTCCGTTGGACTCTCCGTACCGTCCTCGAAGCTGTCGCGGTCTCCGTCTCACCTTTCGCGCCGTTCTTCGCCGAGGAACTCTACGACGCCTTCTACGACGGGAGCGTCCACACCGCCGACTGGCGCGACGTCGACATGCTAGACGAGTCCGCGGAGGAGAAAGGCGATGTTCTCGCCGGTGTCGTCGCCTCCGTACGGCGTTGGAAGAGCGACGAGGGTATGGCGCTCAACGCCGAGATCGGACGTGTCGAAGTGTACACCGACGGTGGCTTCGACGGTTCGGACGCCTCGAACGCACTCAACGCCGACGTCGTCGTCAAGGACGGCGAACCCGAACTCGAAGAGGTTCCCGTCGAACTCGACCCCGATATGAGCATTCTGGGTCCCCGGTTCCGCGACTCGGCGGGCGAGGTCGTCGGTGCGCTCAAGAAACGCGACCCCGCCGAGGTTGCGCGCGAGAAGGAAGACGGCACCGTCGGCGTGGAGGTCGACGGCGAGACGGTCGGGATAGACGCCGACGCCGTCGAGGTCGTAAACGAACTCCGTAGCGGCGGCGAGGAGGTTGAGGCTGTCGAGACGGAGGGAGCGACCGTACTCGTCTTCAGGTAGAGTCGTCCGACCGCGTCGCGGACGCGCGCAGAACGAGGTAGTAGACGCCTACGACAGCGCCTACGACGGGCAACGTACACGCCGCGATCAGGCGGAACGAAGGTCCCCAGAGGTAGTTCTTCGCCGTAAGAACTTCCGCCTGTCTGTAGACACCGTACGGTACGAGGAACTGACCCACCGCACCCGTTACGAGCGCGACGTAGAAGGGCGTCCCTCCACCCCATGTGACGATGACGGTAGGGAGCGCGACGGCGATCAGGAGAACGCCGGCGGCGACGGAGGTAAGCGACGCGTACTCGTCCCTTCCGACGGGATACGCCATGATCGAAACCGTGCGTGTCGCGTATTAAGGCTTCCGTCGTTCCGTAACAGATATACGGGACGTTGGCATAGCACGGGTACAGGGATCGTGGGGTAGCCTGGCCCATCCTCGGCCGCTGGGGGCGGTCGGACTCGAGTTCAAGTCTCGACGATCCCATGCTTTCTGCACAAGACGTAATAGCTCTCATCCCCGATTTTAACCATGAACGTTGTTTCGCTCCTACCCTCGGCAACAGAGATGGTGTACACCGTCGGTGCTGAACCCGTCGGTGTCTCACACGAATGCGACCATCCGCCCGACGCGCGCCGGAAGCCTTCGGTAACCTCGACGCGCGTCGACACCGAGGGAACGAGCGCCGAAATAAACGAGGGTGTCGCGGAAGAGAGTGACGGCGACGGCATCTACTCCGTGGACACCGGTACGCTCGATGAACTCGACCCCGACGTGGTTCTGACGCAGGAGGTCTGCGATGTCTGCGCAGTCGGAAACAGGACGGTCAGTGAAGCCGTCGAAGACATCGACGCGTCGCCGCGTGTCGTCTCCTTGCATTCACACACCGTCGACGGTGTTCTCGACGACATCCGCACCGTCGGTGAGGCTGTTGGACGGGAGGAGGAAGCCCAAGAAGCCGTCGCAAACCTCCGTGAGAGGCTCGACCGTCTACGCGAAAGAGCCGAACCGCTCCCCGACGAACGCACCGTCGTACTCGACTGGCTCGAACCACCGATGGTCGCGGGACACTGGGTACCCGAACTCGTCGAGACAGCGGGCGGTGACTACCCGCTCGCATCGCCCGGAGATGTCTCTACAGTCCGCGACTGGGACGAGATAATCGACACCGCACCCGAGACGCTCGTCGCCGCCCCGTGTGGTTTCGATCTGGCTCAGACGGTCGAGAACTTCGATGAGATAGCCGAACGCGACGGCTGGAGGGAGATACCCGCAGTCGAACGCGGGCGCGGTTACGCCGCCGACGGTAACGCCTACTTCAATCGTCCGGGACCGCGTCTCGTCGACACAGCCGAGGTTCTCGCGTGCTGTCTCCATCCCGACGAGTTCGGTAGCCCGCCCGCGGACACGGCGGCGGCACCTGTGCGTATACGTTAGGCGTCTTCGAGTATCACGCCGTCGTCCTTCACGGGCGGAGCACCGACGATGAAGACGCGCGAAGCCTCACGTGCGACGAGTCGGCGCGGTTCGTCGGGCGAGACGGAGACGAAGCCGCCTTCATCGACGACGAACGTATCCGCCTCATCCGCTTCACCGACCTCGAACCCGACTCTCCCTTCTACGACGTGGTAGATCTCCTCCTGTTCGCCCTGTCTGTGTCTGAATACGGCGTCGCCTTCGTCGAGAACCCAGAGGTTCGACCTCGTCTCTTCGGTTTGGAGATGGTAGCCTACGGGAAGAACCTCGGCGTCGGTGGCTTCGAGACCTGCAGGCTCTACCTCGTCGGCGTTGACCTTTCGGTACATACATGCTCTACGTCGACGGGCGGTGAATTACTTTCGGTCGTCTTCAGGAAGGTATTTGGGGAAAGAGAACGTATACAGAGTATGAAAGCCGTCCGCGACCCCCGTCTCGAACAGGTCGCCGAGAAGGTCGAGAACGGTGACCGTCTGACACGCGAAGACGGTGTCGCTCTGTACGAAACAGACGACCTGCTCGGTCTTGGACGTATCGCGGACGAAGCGAGACGTGAACGCGTCGGCGAAGAGGTCTACTTCTCTGTCAACAAGAAGCTATACCACACCAACGTATGCGCCCTTGACTGCGACTTCTGCGCATTCTACGAGAACCCCGGCGACGAAGACGCTGAGGAACGTACCCCCGAAGCGATGGCGGAGGAGGTCGCGGAGTACGCCGACGTAATCTCGTCGGTTCATATCGTAGGCGGTCAGCATCCGGCGTGGCAGATAGGCTACTTCGAGGATCTGTTTAGCGCAATAAAACGCGAGGCACCCGACGTACATATCAAGGCTCTGACCGCCTCCGAGATAGCGTGGATAGCCAAGCTAAGCGAACTCACCGTCGAGGAGGTACTCCGTAGACTCAACGACGCCGGACTCGACTCGATGCCCGGCGGAGGCGCTGAGATATTCGCCGAGGAGGTACGTGAGGAGATCTGCCCCAAGAAGGACTCCGCGGATCGCTGGCTCGACGTTCACAGAACGGCGCACTCGCTCGGCTTGAACACGAACGCCACTATGCTGTACGGACACGTCGAGGAAGCCGAACACCGCGTCGACCACCTACTACGCCTGCGCGACCTACAGGACGAGACGGGCGGCTTCCGGTGTTTCATACCCCTGTCGTACCAGATGGACAACAACGAACTCGGTGACCGTGTCGAGCACGGCGCGACGGGTAGGCTTGACCTCAAGACCATCGCGGTGGCGCGTCTACTCCTCGACAACTTCCGCGGTGTACGCGCCTACAGGATGGTGATTGGCGAGAAGCTATGTCAGGTGGGTCTCGACTACGGCGCGAACGACGTTGGCGGGTCGCTGATGGAGGAACGTATACAGAAGAAGGCGGGTAGCGGGACACGTCAGGACGTAGGACGATCCGAGATGGTTCATATGGTACGTGACGCAGGACGCGTTCCCGTAGAGCGCGATGAGATGTACGGTGTCGTCGAACGTTTCGACAGAAACGAAAACGAGACCGCCACCGCCGACGACTGACGATGGAGGGGTTCGATGTAGCGGTTGTCGGGGGCGGACCCGCCGGTTCATCGGCGGCGCGTGAGGCGGCGAAGACCGAGAACGTCGTCGTCTTTGAGAAGGGCGTACGCCGCGAAGACCGCGACGGTATAGGCGCGGACTCGACCGACGCCGCGGGCTTCCTCGACTACTGGTTCGAGGTCGCTGACTTCGACCCTGAGTTTCTCGAAGAGATGCCCGTCCTGCGCGAGATAGACCGCGCCGAGTTCATCGGTCCGACGGTCAGAACGAGTATGCGTGACACAGGTATCGACTCGTGGTACGACGGCTTCGGTGTAACCTTCGATCGCGTCGCCACCGACGATCTTCTGCGCGAACGCGCCGAGGAACGCGGTGCCGAGTACAGGATCGGCGGGACGGTACGCGGCGTGGAGACGCGGCGCACGACGGACGGTTTCGTTCACGAACTCACGGTTGCGGGAGGTGAGAACGTCCGCGCCGACTACCTCGTTCTCGCTGACGGACCGTCGAGGCGCGTTACGCTACCGACGCTCGCGCAGTTCGGTGATACAGGCGTCAAGGACGCTCTTAACCCCGCGGAGGCGAACCATATCGCGTATCAAGAGCACAGGCGTTTCCCCGACGAACTGTTCGAGGACGACGTACTGCGTTTCTGGTGGGGTGCCATACCCGGCGAGACGGCGTACCCGTGGTACTTCCCCAACGACGGTAACGTCGCACGCGTCGGCGTCACTGTGCCACGCGACGTGGCGGTTGACGACGGCGACGCGTACGCCCTCCTCAACGACGACGAAACAGCCAAGCCGAGCGAGTACGTCCACCGTCTCTTGGAGAACGAGTACCCGGAGTACGGATTAGACGACTTCCCTTTAGTCGAGAACCGCGGTAAGGACGGTGGTGTCGAAAGCTACCCTATATCCTCGGCGTCCCCTATCGAGTCACCGACACGCGCCGGCGTCCTCGTCACGGGCGGCGCGATGGGTACGACGAGCGCCTTCCACGAGGGCGGATACCATCTCGCCGTACGGACGGGAAAGATAGCCGGACGCGTAATCGCCGAGGACCGCGTCACGGAGTACAACGACGACTGGCGCGAAGCCGTCGGCGACGAGGTGTCACGTAACGTCGGCTTGTCACGTCTCGTGAGCGGGTACACCCCCGACGACTGGGACACGATCATCGGACACGCGAAGGCGGCGCTTGAAGGCGGCTGGCTGAAACGCCTCCGACACGTCCCCGCTATACTCCTTCTCCAGCGCAGGTATTCGCGTCTGCGTTCCGACTACGTCGCCGTACATGAGGAGGAGTACGAACCGGGTTCGGTTCCAATGGCGACGAAGTAGACGACGCCTATACCGCCCACGGTGGGTCGAGGTGAAAGCCGCTGTCGGTGAGACGGCGTACCGACGAGGAATGCCGTAGGACGGAACACTCAACCCTACGGCGGTCAGGTCACCGACGGAAGCGGGGAGGTGACGGAGAGAGCTACGCCCCGCGTTCCTAACTTCTTACGGGAGGTTTTTATCCCCTGCAACGTAGTTACGCGTATGAAGGTACTCGTGATCGGCTCAGGAGGTAGGGAGCACGCGATAACACGTGCGCTCGCCGCGTCCGATGTCGTCGAAGAGGTACACGCCGCAGTCTCTAACCGAAATCCGGGAATCGTCGAACTCGCCGACTCCGTACGAGAACTCGATACCAACTCGCCGGACGAGGTCGTGGGGTATGCAAACGAGGCGGATGTTAGCTACGCCGTCGTCGGTCCCGAAGCCCCTCTCGAAGCGGGCGTCGTCGACGCTCTCGAAGAAGCGGGCGTCTACGGCTTCGGTCCGCGCGCCGCCGACGCACGTATAGAGACCGACAAGGCGTGGGCGCGGCGTTTCATGGGCGAGAACGGCGTAGACGGCACGCCCGACTTCGAGGTCTTTGACGACGCCGACGAGACGGCGGAGTACGTCGTCGCACAGGACGACGACGTCGCTGTCAAGCCCCACGGTCTGACGGGCGGAAAGGGCGTACGCGTCACGGGCGACCAGATGACACACGACGAAGCCGCCGAGTACGTCCGCGACAGCGACTGGGACGACTGGGTTGTTGAAGAACGTCTCGTGGGCGAGGAGTTCACGTTACAGGCGTTCGTGGCGAACGGTGAGATACGTCCCTCGCCCGCCGTACAGGATCACAAACGCGCCTACGAGGGCGACGAGGGTCCGAACACGGGCGGTATGGGTAGCTACAACGACGCCGGACGCCTGCTTCCGTTCATGGACGAGGAAGAGTACGACGACGCCCTCGGTATCATGGAACAGGTCGTCGAAGGTCTCGACGACTACCGCGGCGTCCTTTACGGACAGTTCATGCTGACCGACGAGGGTCCAAAGGTCGTCGAGTTCAACGCGCGTTTCGGCGACCCCGAAGCTATGAACGTCCTGCCCTTGCTCGAAACCGACTTCGGCGAACTCGTACGCGGCGCGAGCGAAGGCGAGATGCCGCCGGTTACGTTCGCCGAACGTGCGACCGTCTGTAAGTATATCGTTCCCGACGGCTATCCGACCGACCCGGAGGCGGGAGCTGAGATAGATATCGACGTAGAGGGCGACGACGGTACGCTCGTCTTCTACGCGAGCGTTGATGGGCGAAGCCCATCCGCAGGTCAGAACACAGGAGGTTCTGACGACGTTGATGAGCGAAGCCCATCCGCAGGTCAGAACACAGGAGGTTCTGACGACGTTGACGCGCGTGACGGGAAGCTGTACACCACCACGTCGCGCGCCGTCGCCGTCGTCGGACTGGGCGACACCATCTCGGAGGCTGAGGAGCGCGCAGAGACGGCGCTCGACGACGTTGGCGAAGGTCTCCGAGTCAGGCACGACATAGGGAAGCCCGACGTCGTACAGAAACGCGTCGACCATATCCGGGAACTGCGGGGTGAGTGAGATGGAAGCCGTCGTCCTCGCCGGAGGCTACGCGACACGTCTCTGGCCCATAACACGACACCGCGCGAAGCCCCTCCTTCCGCTCGCGGGCGAACCGATCATAGACCGTATACTCCGCCCGCTCGACGAAGAGCCGCGGATTGAGACGGTCTACGTCAGCACCAACCAACGTTTCGCCGACGACTTCCGCGAGCATCTCGACGACCGTGGCTACGAAAAGACGCGTCTCGTTGTCGAACCGACGCGCGACGAGGACGAGAAGCTTGGCACGGTCGGTGCGCTCGCAGAACTCATCGACTCCGAGGAAGTCAACGAGGATCTTCTCGTCGTCGCGGGCGACAACCTGTTCTCGTTCGACCTCTCGGAGTTCGTCGACTACTTCGACGAACGCGGAACACCGTGCCTCGCGGCGTACGACGTCGGTTCGCGCGACGAGGCTACGGAGTACGGTATCGTGGATATCGACGGCGACCGAGTCGTCGGCTTTGAGGAAAAGCCCGACGACCCGCCGAGTTCCCTCGTCTCCATCGCGTGCTACGCCTTCCCCGCGGACTCACTCGGTGCTCTCGACGACTACCTCGCGGGCGACGGAAACCCCGACGCCCCCGGATACTTCGTAGAGTGGCTTCACGACCGCGAGAACGTCGGCGCGTTCACGTTCGACGGCGGTTGGTTCGACGTGGGCACGCCGGGGTCGTACATCGATGCGAACGCACACGCGATGGACGGAAGCCGTATCGAGGACGGCGCGACCGTCGAGGACACCGATGTGGGCGAAGACGTCTACGTGATGGAGGGGGCGACTGTCGCCGACTCGTCCCTCGAAAGTACGGTCGTCTTCAACGACGCCACCGTACGTGACTGCACACTCCGGGGTTCCGTCGTCGACTCCGACGCATACGTCGAGGATCTCGACCTAAGCGGCGCTCTCGTCGGCTCTCATACGCATATCAACGGACGGTAGCCTCGACGACGCGCAGAGAGCCGCGGACGCCGTCCCAGTCCTTCTCCCAGTCGAGTTCGAGGCTTCCCTCCATATGCGGTCCGGCGACCGCGAGCGTCTCGAACTCGCCGCCCTCCCCCATCGGATGCACACCCTTCTCATCGCGTAACGCGAGAAGCTCGTCGACAGCCGACTCGTCGACCGTACGTCCGAGCCACGATGCATCGAGACCGTCGGCGGCTACGGCGGTTATTACTACCTCGAACTCGTCGACGACACGCCGCAGACCCTCCTCAGGATCGACGCCCCAGAGCGGGGCGTAGACCTCGACACCGAACTCCTCGGCGACGGTTTCGACGCGCGAACGCTGGTACTCGCTCGCAACCGCGCCGACTGAGACAACGTCGGGTTCGAGATCCGCGAATGCTTCAGCCAACGGCTCCATCTCGTCGTCGTCCTCGGTATAGACGGCGTGCTCCTTACACCCAGCCTCGGCTATGAGCGAGGTTAGCTCTACGGCGGGGACGTGGTACATCTTCGAGGCTTCGCGCGCCTCAACGGTCACGACCGTCTCTACGCCGAACTCCTCGTCCGCACGCGCGAGGGCGTACGACGAGTCTTTCCCTCCCGAAAACAGCGCGATGGCTTCCTTAGCCTCGCTCATGCGGCGAAAAGCTCCTCGTGCTCTGCGTCGGTCTCGTAGAATCCCATACGCATCCCGGCGTCGAGCCACGCGTGCCCGTACGAGAAAGCCGCGAGCGCGTTCACCTCGTCACCTTCGTCGAGAAACCGGCGTCCGTCTTCGAGATACGACTCCGCCTGCCGTAGGAAGCCGTCCGCCTCGTCGGAGTCGTCGACGACCTCAACCGCACCGACGGCGTCGGCGAGCATACGTCCGTATCTCGAAGCCTTCTCGGATAGCTCTGCCATACCGTAAAACGGTCGCCGGGTTACTTTACGGTTCTGAGAACGTCGCGCATCCACGAAAGACAGGGTTATATGTCTGTATCCCTAACTTACAGTTAGCATGACACGAAGAGACGATTCTTTCGACGACGACAACTTCGACGATATCTTCGAAGAGATGTTCGAACAGATGAACGAGATGATGAAGAACATGGGTGCGCAGGGTGGCTTCGGAGGCTTCCGTATGACGCGCGGACCCGGCGAGGAGCCGAACTTCGAGAGCTTCGGCGACGCAAACCCGTTCGGCGAGGGTGGTTTCGAGGACACGGGTACGCACGTCGACGTTCTCGACGAGGGAGACGAGGTGCGCGTTGTCGCCGACCTCCCCGGTGTGGAGAAGGACGAGATACACGTCGCTGTGTCGGGCGACAAGCTCAAGATACGCGCGTCCGGGGACGAGCGTGGGTACGACGAACGCGTCAGTCTTCCCGCGGAAGTTGACGACGAGACGGGCGAAGCGACGTACAACAACGGTGTCCTTGAGATACTGTTCAAAAAGATCGACGACACGGAAAACGATAAGGAGATTGAGATAGAGTGACGGGCATGGAAGAGCTACCCGACCCGCGCGGCACGCTGACGCAGGAAGAGCAGGAACGGCTACGCGAAGCGTTCGACGAATGGCTCATAGAGACGGAAGGCGTCACGCCCCACGTGGCGAGTTAGGCGTCTCTTCCTAAACGCGTATGCGCCTCTTCGAGATGCCGGGACGCGAGCGCCGCGTGTAAGCTTAGCTCCCCCGCGAGTACGCCGCCCGCGACGACCTCGGCGAGTTCGCGCGCGTTCGCACCCGCCGGTTCGCCTCCACCCGCGACGCCGAGTAGTTCGAGAGCCTCGTTCTGCGTCGGTAGACGCGTTCCGCCGCCGACGGTTCCGACTTCGACCGCCGGGACGGTCGTCGATACGTAAAGGTCGCCGTCGCGCACCGAAGCCGTGGTGTACGCCGACGAGCCTTCGACGACCTGTGCGGGATCCTGTCCGGTGGCGACGTAGACGGCTGAGAGGACGTTGGCGGCGTGTGCGTTTGCACCGAGCGTTCCCGCACGTGCGCTACCGACGAGTGTCTTACGTTCGTTGACTTCTGCGACGGCTTCGGGCGTCGTCTTCAGCTTCTCACGGACGACCTCACGCGGTAGGAGTACGTCAGCGGCTACCGTACGTCCCCGCCCTTCGACGGCGTTTATAGCCGCCGGCTTCTTGTCGGCACAGACGTTTCCCGAAAGGGCGACGAGTTCGGCGTCGGTTTCGTCTTCGACCACCTCGGAAGCCGCGCGCGTCGCCACCGTAGCCATGTTCATCCCCATAGCGTCGCCCGTCGAGTACGTGAAACGTACGTAGACGTTGTCGCCCGCGACGTACGGCTCGGCGTCTGTGAGTTCTCCGTGTCCCGTGGTCTCCGACGCTGAGTCACGGAGCGCGTCGAAGTTTTCGGCGAGCCAGTCAGTGAGTTCCGCGGCGGCGTCGACACCGGAGACACGGAAGACGGGTGCGCGCGTCATACCGTCTTTCAGGACGCGCGCCGTTGCTCCGCCCGCCTCGGTTATCGCCGAACATCCCCGGTTCGTCGATGCGACGAGAGCGCCTTCCGTCGTCGCCATAGGCAGACGGTACTCACCCGACGCGTACCCCCCTTTGACGCCGAGAGGACCCGCGACGCCCAACGGTATACGTGTCGCGCCGACTGCGTTCTCGACGTTCGTCGCCGCCTCCTGTGCATCGTGTACCTCTCCCATCTCGTCGAGCGTCACGCCTTCTAAATCGGCGACGTACCGTCGGCGCGCGTCGGCGGCTTCGTCAGGAGGGAGTTCGTCCTCAAGCTCATGCAGTGCGAGTTCTCCGTCGCGTAGACGTTCGACGGCGTCTTCCATGCCGTAAGTCGTACCGCCGTGTAATTACGCCTTCCGGTGAACGAGGGGTTCACCCGTCATCTCGTCGGGCTTCTCTATACCCAACAGAGACAGAACCGTCGGCGCTATATCGCGTAGCTCGCCGTCCTCCGCTTCGCCCTCTCCGTCGACATGTATGAACGGCGCGGAGCTGAACGTATGCGCCGTATGCGGCTCCTCCGGCGTCCCCATCTCTTCGGCGTTCCCGTGATCCGCCGTCACGATGACCTCCGCGCCCTCGTCGCGTAGTGCTTCGACGAGCCTTCCTGCACAGTCGTCGACCACCTCGCAAGCCTCCACCGCCGCGTCGTAGTCGCCCGTATGACCTACCATGTCAGGGTTTGCGTAGTTGATAACGATAACGTCGTGTTCGCCGACCGCCCCGACGGCGCGTTGGGTGACCTCGTACGCCGACATCTCAGGCTTTTCGTCGTACGTCGGCACGTCGGGCGAGGGTACGATCCGGCGCGTCTCGCCCTCGAACTCGTCCTCGCGCCCCCCGTTGAGGAAGTAGGTGACGTGTGCGTACTTCTCCGTCTCTGCGATACGGAGCTGTGTCAGACCCGCGTCGGAGACAACACGTCCGAGTACGTTCGCGGGCTTTTCGGCGGGATACGCCACGGGAAGGTCGTACCCTTCGTCGTAGGATGTCATCGTAGCAAACTCTACGTCGAGTTCCTTGTCGCCCTCCCACTCCGGCTCTATACCGTTCACCATACGTGTCATCTGGCGCGCACGGTCGCCGCGGAAGTTGAAGAAGAAGACGGAGTCACCGTCTTCGAGCGCCGGAGCCTCGTCGATAACCGTCGGCTCCACGAACTCGTCCGTCTCACCGCGTTCGTAGGCGGTCTCAACAGCCTCGACGGGATCGGATGCGCCCCGACCCTCACGGTTCACGATCGCGTCGTACGCGGTGCGCGTGCGCTCCCAGTTCTCGTCGCGGTCCATCGCATAGTACCGTCCCGAAACGGTGGCGACGGTTGCGCCCGTCTCATCCACCTTCCCCACGAGGTCACGTACGTAGCCGACGGCGCTCTTAGGCGGTGTGTCACGTCCGTCAAGGAATGCGTGGACGACGGTTTCGTCGCCGCGTCCCCTCTCGTCGGCGAGTTCGAGAAGCGCGTGCAGATGGCGTTGCGCCGAATGTACACCGCCGTCGCTCACCAGCCCCATGAGATGGAGACGGTCGCCCGACGCGACGGCGTTGACGAGTACGTCTTTTTCGAAGAAGGAGCCGTCGTCGATACCGTCGTCTATACGCGCGAGCGGCTGTTTGACTATACGTCCCGCACCGATGTTGAGATGTCCGACCTCGCTGTTACCCATCTGTCCCTCGACGAGACCGACCGAGCGCCCGTGGGTACGGAGCGAAGACGTCGCGCCCTGTTCACGCCACCGGTCGTAGTTAGGCGTGTCAGCGTCCGCGACGGAGTTCCCTTTTCCTCCGTCACGTTCGCCCCATCCGTCGAGTATAACTAACGCGGCTTTGGTCACGCACCGCGGTACGTACGTTGCCGGATTAAGGCTGTCGTTCGGTTCCCGGCGGTAACTGAAACGCGGGTTTTAGTCTACGTAAGGCATAATACGATAGCTTTTCTATCCGTACATATGCAAAAAACGTCGGTAGTCCTCGTCCTCCTCGTCGCAGTCGTCACCGTAACGGCTGTCGGTGTCATACTGACCGACAGCGGGGAAGCCGAACCCCGAACGTCCGTTTCGACGTTCTCGTCCGCAGAGGAGTTCAGAACGCACCTCGCGTCCGCGCAGACGGATGATGGCGTAAACCTCCGCCAGCCGGTGCGTGACACGGGACGCGACCCGAACGTGGAACGTATACAACAGCTTACGCGTGAGCTTCGGACGGTCACCGAACGGATAGAGGAGACGGAGCGGGGTATAGGGGAAGGTGAATTAAACAGGTCTGAGGCTGAGGATGAACTCGCGACGCTTGAACAGAGAAGATCACAGATCCGAGACGCACTCGAAGAGCAGAGGGAACAGGTTAACGAAACGGTGGATGCGGGCGAGCGGGCGAGCGCATCCGTGGCGACCGACGCTGAGGGCGGTGGGGGCGGCGCTGTGTCGGTCAGCCGCGAGTCGGACACCAACGTACAGGTCGCGGGGATAGACGAACCCGATATACTCAAGACGGGCGGTGGACGACTGTTCTACTCAGGCGGGGGCGAGACGAAGGTTATCGACGCACTACCGCCGTCGGATATGTCGGTGTCCGCGAACCTGTCGGGCGCGGGTGAGATGCTCCATGAGGACGGAAGGCTCGTCTCCCTAAGAGAGGACGAGATAGTCGGGTACGGTGTCGACGGAACGCCCGAACGCGACTGGACGGCTTCGCTAAACTCGTCCGTCTTCGAGGCACGTCTCCACAACGGCACCGTCTACGCCGTCCTTTCGGACGGTGTCGACCGCGACGAACCGTGCCCTATACGCCCCATGTCAGCCCCGAACCGTGATGTCGTCGTTCCGTGCGAGGATATACACAGACCCGACGAACCGACGAACGTCGACACGACATACACCGTCGTCGCACTCGACGCGTCCGACGGTGATGTCGTTGACCGCACGTCCTTCGTAGGCTCCGCGGCGGAGTCGGTCGTCTACGTCTCGCGCGACGCCGTCTACGTCACGTACACGCGTTCGGACAGCGAGGCGGACGTTCTACTTGACTTCGCCCTATCCGACGGACGCGATATCTTCAACGACGCAACGCTCGAACGTTTCGAACGTCTCGACGGGTACGAACTCTCCGACCGTGCGAAACGCGTCGAACTCGAATCTATAATCGAAGACTGGCGCGGGTCGCTCGACGGCGACGAACGCATAGAGGCGCGTAACGAACTCGAAAACCGGATGCGCGAGTACGTCGATCGGAACCTGCGCGACTTCGAGACGACACAGATCGTCCGCGTGAACACCGACACGTTCGGGATCGACGCGACGGGTTCGGTTCCGGGCGTTCCGCTCAACCAGTTCGCGCTCGACGAACACGACGGTGAACTACGTGTCGCCACGACGGTCGGCGAGTCGGTTTCGCTCTCGTCCGTAGGGTCGGAGAACGACGTCTACGTCCTCAACGAGAACCTCGAACGGACGGTGTCGGCGCAGGGCATGGGTGAAGGTCAACGCGTCTACTCCGTCCGTTTCACCGGCGACACGGGGTACGTCGTAACTTACAGACAGATCGATCCGTTCTACGTCCTCGACCTTTCGGACCCGTCGAACCCGACGATCGAGGGCGAACTCAAGCTTCCCGGTTATTCGTCCTACCTCCATCCGCTCGGAAACGACCGCGTTCTGGGTATCGGCGAGGAGAACGGACGCGTCAAGGCTGTCGTCTTCGGTGTCTCCGACCCTACCGATCCGACTGTACACGACGACTACATCCTCGACGAGTACTCGTCCGCGGCGGTCGAAAACCACCGCGCCTTCCTACACGATGAGCGCCACGGCGTCTTCTTCCTGCCGGGTTCGCGCGGCGGTTACGTCTTCTCGTACGACGACGGTCTCGAACTCGAAAAGGCGGTCAACGTCACGGATGCGAAACGCGCCGCCTACATCAACGACTACATGTACGTCGTCTCTGACCACGAGGTCGTCGCCCTCGACGAGAACGACTGGACGCGTACCGGACGTGTCGAGATAGGTGACCGTGTCCCACAGCCGTACCCGCGGCGTCCCGTCGAGCCTATGCCGCAACCGACGCCGACGCCTGACGTTGAGAGGGAAAGCGGTGCGAGCGGTGACGGTGTTTCCGCACCGACGGTCGGTCAGGACGGTGAGGCGACCAGCCTCACAGGACGGGAAGATGTGACCGTCGAAGTTGGTGCGGGCGCACAGGGCTTCAGGTTCGAACCCGCCGACATCGTTGTAGACGAGGGCACGACCGTACGGTGGGTCTGGAACGGACGCGGCGGACAGCACAACGTCGTCGAGTCCGACGGCGAGCAACCTCTCGGAAAGCCGTCCTTTGGGAGCGAACTCGCCGACGGCGAGAACGAGTTCACGCATACCTTCGGCGAACCGGGTAGCTACGACTACGTCTGTGCGCCTCACATCGCTCAGGGAATGGTCGGTACCGTCGAGGTCGTCGAGAACGGCGGTAACTCGTCGGCGTAACGTAGCGCATTTGATACGCGGCGACGCCTGTTCCCCATGCGAATAGACGCCGACTTTGTTGAAAAGTACCTCGAACTCTACGACGAGACACAGGGCGTCCTGCCCGAACGTCTCGAAGGCTTCGGCGAGACGTACCGCGAACAAGGGCATCTGACACAGGACGACCTGTACGAGATAGCGTACGAGTCGTCGACACGTAGCGCGCACCACGTACGGCGCAACCCGCCCGAGTTATGCGTCGAGGTTACCGAGAACGTCCTCGCTCTCGAAGACGAGGGCGACGACTTCTCACAGATCGCCCTCGTTTCGGCGCTCCACGGCTTCAAAGCCGCGACGGCGTCGTGTGTCACCGCGGCGCTCGCACCCGAAAGGCATGCCGTCGTCGATACGCGCGTCCGGGCTTCGCTCGAACGCGCGGGACGCCTCAACGGTGGGAAGGAGACGTCCGACGTTCGTGAATCGGGAGATTCACGAGCCAGCGAGGACTCAAAGAGTCCTCGTGACGCCTTCGACTACTGTAAGATGGTGGACGAGATACGTCGTATCGCGGATAAGACGGGGTACGCGCCCGTCGACGTTGGATACGCCCTTTTCGCCTATGACTACGACGTGCGCGAAGGAACACTACATTAAGCCGATCCGAGCCGCGAACCACAACCGGTTTGTCAACCACCCGCATACGCCGAACCGATGGAAGCCGACGACGTCCACCGTCTCGATCTCAGCATGGAGTGGAAACCCGGTCAGGTCGCCGTCTACCTCGTCGAAGGAACCGACGGAGCCGTTCTGATCGACGCCGGGGTTGCGACCGACGAAGGCGTCGACGAACTCCGTTCTGAGGTCGAGGCGGTGGGCTACGGATTCGCTGATATAGAAGCCGTTCTGGTCACCCATCCCCATCTCGACCACGACGGCGGTGTCCGTGCGCTCGCCGACGGGTCGGACGCGACCGTCTACGCGTACGAGACGGTCCAACGTTCCCTGAGAGCCGACGACGACCCCGAACGTATACGTTCTAACGTACACGAGGCGGGCATGCGCGGCGACGCCGTCGACGAGGCGCTCGAACGTTGGCTCGACAGCGTCCGCGAAAACCGCGAGTACCTACAGCCCGACTCCATCGACGTACTCGTCTCCGACGGCGAAACATTCGAAGCCGGCGGCGAAACATTCGAGGCTGTCCACACGCCGGGACACCAGCGCGACCACGTCTGCTACGTCTCAGAAGGCTTCGTCTTCGCTGGCGACGCCGTCGCCGAGTCGTTCCGTCCTGTCATCTACCACTCCGGATTCGACGACGGGATGTGGGAGGCTGTCGAGGCGTCCCACCGAACACTCGACCGTCTCGGTTCGCGCGCCCCTGAGGTCGACCGTGTCTTTCCGGGACACGGTGCCGTATTCACCGACCTCGCCGACGCCGTCGAAGGCGCGCGTACGAGCCTCGATGCGCTCGTTGAGGATGTCCACGCACAGGTCGAGGCGCTCGAATCACCGACAGTCCTCGACGTCACCCTCGCGCGGAAGAAGCCCGGACACGAGGTCGGCTACGTGATCTTCGACAACCTCGGAGCACTCGGCTACCTCGACGCCGCGGGGCGCGTAGAGTCGCGCCTCGACGACGGACGCCGGCGTTTCGAGGTAACGGAAGCCTGATACGCGGTCACCCCCTGTTTACAGTATGCCGGAACACGTCGAAGGCTCCGACGGCGTCTACGTCGTCGACACACTCATGTTCGGTATCGAGGAACAGACGGCGGCTTTCGTAATCGACGCCGACCGTCCCGTCGTCGTCGACACGGGACTCGAATCCGACGCCGGACGCGTCGTCGAGGCTGTCGACGAGATAGGTATCGACCGCGAGGATATTGAGTACGTCATCGTTACACATGTCCATCTCGACCACGCGGGAGGCGTCGGTACCGTCGCAGAAGCGTTCCCGAACGCCACAGTCGTCGTCCACGACCGTGGAGTCAAGTACCTCACCGACGAACGGAGCGCCGACCGTCTCGTAGAGAAGGTACACGAGGCGGTCGGCTCCCTTGCCGACGCGTACGGCGGTATCGAGACGGTCGACCCCGGACGCGTCGTCGGCGTCTCACCGCCCGACTCGCTCGATCTCGGCGACCGTACAGTCGAACTCGTAAAGGCGGAGGGTCACGCTCCCCATCATTTCGCACTCTACGAAGACGCGTCGCGCTCTCTCTTCGTGGTCGACGAGGGCTGTGCGTACATCGACGGGCGCGAGCTACCCACGACACCTCCGCCCGACTTCGATCTCGAAACGACGCTCGAAAGCTTCGAACGTTTCGAGGGCTACGACGTCGACGCGCTCCTGTACGGACATTACGGCGTCAACCACGACGGTGGCGACGCGGTAAGCCGTCACCGCGAGGCGCTCACCGACTGGGTCGAAGAGATACGCACAGCCGACGAGGAACACGACGGTACCGACGACATCATCAGCGCCGTCGTCGGTAACCATCCCGAAGCCGCCTCCGACGGGGTAACGCGTCAAGTGATGGAGCGCGATGTCCGTGGCGTTCTCGGCTACCTCGACGCCACGTGACGCGTCGGTTAGATCCTCACCAGCCGTACTCCTGATGGAGCCGAAGACCCTCCTCGTTCAAAACCCCGCCGACGACCTCGCTGGTTCCTTCCAGAACCTCCGCGGATCGAACCGACGGCTCACCGCCTGTAAAGGACGTGAGTTCGTCAGCTCCGACGCTGTAGACAACGCGTCCGAAGCCGGCTGTCGCCATACCGCCCGCACACATCGGGCACGGCTCCGTGCTCGTATACATCACCATCTCAGCACGATCGTCGGCGTCGTACTCCAGGCACGCACGGTACGCGAGATGAAGCTCGGGATGGCGCCGTATGTCGTCCTCCGTAACCTCGCGGTTCGAACCCTTCATTACGACCTCATCATCACGTACAAGCACGGATCCGAACGGTTCGTCACCACGATCGACAGCCTCACGCGCGAGTTTGAACGTTTCGCGCATATGTGCCTCATCGCCGAACCCGTCGAAGCTGGGTGCCATATCCACGATACCGTCTGTGAAGGCATACCTGTTTGGAACGTCATCTCTTTCAGACAGGATGCGCCCGACGCACCCCTTATTACCCCAAGGGTCGTAGACCGGACATGGGAGTAGCAGATGTCGCAAAGAGGCAGGCTACTATACTCGGATTCGTCGCCGTAGTCATAGCCCTACTGTTCGTAGCTGTCGCACTCGTCCCTTTCAGCCTCCTCCCTTTCTACATCGGCGGCTGGCTACTCGCCCTCCTCAGCATAAGCATGAAGGAGACACGTATCGCCGAAGGGCGCGCGGGCGCTGTGCCGTTCGTGCTTAACGGCGTCGCGCTGTTCGCGTTCGTCGCCGTCTCGTTCAGAAGCCTCGACTTCGGTAACCTCTCGGCGACAACCGCGGGACTCGTCGGCGTCACAGCGGTTGTCTACAGCATGAGCCTCTGAACCGCATCGCAGAGGTTTTTACGGTGGGTGTGCTACGACGCCTGAACGGATGACAGAGAAGGCAGTAAAGAAAGAGTTCGATGGCTACGTGAAGTCCGTCTCTCTGAAGGCGCTCGACGAACTCGACCCGACACAGGTCGTCGATGTCAACCTCCCGCCCGACAGGATAAAGTCGCTTCTTAGGGACGAGATAAGACAGGAGATGGCGCGCGTCAAGACGGGTTTTCAGGAGCAGTCCGACTTCATCGTTGAGACGGCGGCGAACGGCGAGGTCACCGAAGACGCAAGGTCGAAGTTCCTCGAACTTGACCTGTACTACTCGAACTACTTCGGCGACGAGGAGCGGAAGGCGAAGTTCGGCGACGAACTCGGCGACTACTTCGAGAAGACGGTTACGGACGTAGCCCCTCTCGCTGAGTCGGACGAGGAAGACTTCTGGGACTCGGTTGAGGAGACGTACGACAAGGAAGAGGCTGTAGAGGTTCTACAGGGCTACTTCAGCCGGTCGGAGATACTCGAAAGGTACACCGACGAGATGGTTCTGACGATGGCTCTCGACACGGGTCTGCCGATAGAGGAGGTCGAGTACACGGAGGAGAGCGTCCGCGTCTTCGCCGAGGGCGAGGCTGAGATGCGCGACAGGGTCGAGGAGCAGGCGGATCTCGTCTACGACTGAGCTACAGATCTACGTTCGAAAGGCTCGACTCTATCTGTTCGAGTTCGTCGTCGTGGATTTCGACGCGTGACCTCATGCTTTCGAGTTCCTTCTGCAGTTCCCTCATACGGACGTACATCAGGTAGGTAAAGCCGAGCGCCACGACCAGAAGAAGCGCCAGCGCCGCGACCACCGCTGTGGTTAAAGCCATACGCCACACAGACACCGCTCACGTATAACTTCGTCGCAAAACGGGGGTGAGATTTACCAGCCTACTCTTCGAGATGCAGGATACCCTTCTTGGAGACGTTAGCCTCCGTGATCTCGTCGGGCATCCAGTCGGGCGAGTCCTCAGGAGCCTCGTCCTCCCACGACCACGCGTCGTACTTGTGCACCTTGTCGGTACCTTTCTCGCGCAGACGTACCTCTTCGGAGTTCTCCTTCGCTTCCTCCTCGCTCGACTCCGCGTTGAGGCGTCTCGCCGCCTTCAACGCCGCCTGTCTCGGTGTGTTACCCGAAAACACGCTCGTCTCTTCTCCGTTCTCTCTTAGCGCAAAGTTCCTCTTTCCGTCTTCTCTTACCATGGTTTCTTGCCTCCGTTGGTGGGTTTCTCAGCGTCCGTAATTAAGTTAACGGCGGTCGAGGGGAAAAGTTTATATGTAGGGTTTTCCGGTCGGGCTATTTTCGCGCCCAAGACGGGTGTTTACAGGTACCGTTCGGCGACGAGTTCGGCGTTGAGTACGCTCGCGCCCGCGGCTCCGCGAACCGTGTTATGCGACAGGCACGAGTACTTTAGGCGCGCGTCTCCGTCGTCACGTATGCGTCCGGCTACGACCGACATACCACCGCCGGTGTTCCTGTCGAGGCGGGGTTGCGGTCGATCGTTCTCCTCGCGTACCACGATCGTCTGGTCGGGCGCTGTCGGTAGGTCGAGCGTCGTAAAGCCGCGCATCGCCTCCTTCGCGTCGTCCTCGCCTACATCTTCGTCGAACCTACACCAGAGGTTTTCGAGATGTCCGTCGACCGTTGGGACGCGGTTGCACGAGGCGGAGATCGAGACGTCGGCTTCGTCGACGCGCGCGCCGTCGAACTCGCCGAGTATCTTACGCGGTTCGTTCTCCATCTTCCACTCCTCGCTACCGATGTACGGCACGACGTTGTCGAGTATCTCCATGCTCGTGACACCCATGTAGCCCGCGCCGCTGACGGCTTGGAGCGTGGCGACGGTGACCTCGTTCAGACCGAGGGGATGGAGGGCGGCGAGCGTCGGCGTCATCGTGATCGCGGAGCAGTTGGGGTTCTTGATGATACCGCCGTCCCAGCCGCGTTCGTCACGCTGTACCTCAAGCAGACCGAGGTGGTCAGGGTTGATTTCGGGGACGACGAGAGGCATATCGTCTTCGAGACGCGCCCATCCCGCGTTCGAGGCGACGATGTAGCCGTCGCGCGCGAACTCAGGCTCCACCTCCTTTGCGGCGCTCGACGGGAGTGCGCTAAAGACGATCTCAACCTCGTCGCTCACCTCGTCGGCGCTCGTCTCACGTACGGTGACTTCGCGGACGGCGTCGGGCATCTCGTTCGGGAGCGCCCAAGCCGCGGCGTCGGCGTACGTCTTACCCGCGCTCGTCTCGCTCGCCGTGAGCGCGTCTATCTCGAACCAAGGATGGTCTTCGAGTAGCTGTACGAACCTCTGTCCTACGTTTCCTGTCGCGCCGAGTACGCCTACCTTCATACTCTCAGGTCGGCGGCGGCGGGTAAAAACAGTTTTCTTTCAGAAGACGCGGGCGAGCGACAGAACCCTGTGTACGAAGATGGTTCCGAGTGCGACGAGGAGGGCGGGTACGACCGCGGGTTCGATGCCTCCGCCGTTCATGAGCGCGACGAAGACGCCGAGCGAGACGGTGAAACCCGTGGCTACGAAAAGACGCCCTTTCTCGGCTCTCGCGGCGTCGCGCCAGTCGCGTGCGTCGGAACGGTCACATACCTTCTGACCGCGTCTCGCCACGAGAAACCAGTAGAAACGGTAGACGAAGCCCGCGACGGGGACGTAGTCCACGAGGTTCGCGCGCCCCCAGTCGCGGTTTTCGACCTCCATCCGGGGATAAGCTACAGTATGTCGTCCAGCTCCGGCAGATCCTCGTCGTCTTCGAGATCCTCGACCTCCGCGCCTATCTCTTCGAGTTCATCATCCTCAAGATCGCCGAGATCCTCGTCGAACTCGTCGCCGTACTCGTCCTCGAAGCTCTCGCCCTCCGAACCTTCCATCTCCTCCTCGATCTCCTCGACATCTATGACCGAAAGCGGTATGTCGGAGAGGCGCTGTCCTATCTCCTTACGCGCGACACGTGACGCGTGTTCCTTGCTCTCTATGTTGAAGACCTTCATCTCAAGTTCGAGAGCGACGAGACCCTCGTCGGCGGCGATAAACGCCGGCTCTAGCTCCTCACCGTTCGGAGACGTACGAGTCCCCGTGTTTATCTCCACGTAGTTCAGGTCGGGGTTGAGCATCTCCCCTATCTTGCTTATGCCGATCCTGATAGCCTCGTCCTCTGTCTCAACGTCGTAGACCGGTACCGCGGCTTCGACTACTACTCTACAGTTCATCTCACGAAGAAGGTCGTTCTGTCGGTGTAAAAAGTTTGCGTTCAGGTCGAAGATTTTATGCGGTTCATCCCCGTAAGCCGACGTGATGAGTGATTTTGACGAGCTTCTGAGCGACGATGTCGTACAGGCGTACCTCGCCGAGGTCGTCGGTGCGGAGGGGATGCCGGTTGCGATGAACCCTGTCGAGGACGAGATCGTGGACGAGGATCTTGCGGAGAAGCTCGACCTCGACCCTAAGGTCGTGCGGCGCACACTGTTCATACTGTACGAGAACGACCTCGCCTCGTACCGCCGTGACCGCGACGAGGAGAGCGGATGGTACACCTACCTCTGGAGCTTCGAGTACGGTAACATACCCGACAAGCTCAACGACGAGATGCGTAAGCTCCGTGACGCGCTGGAGGAGCGCCTCGAATACGAAAGAAGCCACGAGTTCTACATATGCGAGGTCGACGGTATACGTTTCGAGTTCGAGGAGGCTATGGATCTCTCGTTCAACTGTCCCGAATGCGGGGCGGATCTCGAACCGATGGACAACGAAGACCTCGTCGGCGGTATGGACGAACGCCACGCCGAACTCGTCGAGGAGCTTGGAAAGGTAGAGGGATGAGACGCGTTCTTAACGCCAAGATATACGTCGCGGGTGACGCACGCGAACGCGCTCTCGACTCCGCACGCGGGGTTATAGGGAACCGTGTCGCCGAACTCGAGTTCGAACACGAGGTACAGCTACGTGACGACGACCGTATAGAGGTAAGCGGAGTGGGCGAGGACGCCGAGGCGGCGTTCGCGCTCCTCGTCGAAGAGTTCGGCGAGTACACGACGGATCCGGAGGACGGCGAGACGTACCTCGGAACGCTCGAATCGTGGGACAACGACGGATTCACCGTCGATATCGGCGTCGACGTACGCGTTCCGCGCGAGCAACTCGAAGACCTCGGACGTGGCTCGCCCGCGGATATACGCGAACGTTACGGTCTCGTGCAACATACGCCTCTCGAAGTCGTCGCGGGCGAACCCGCGCGTCTTTCGGACGTTCAGGTCGACGAACTCTGGTCGTGGCAGAAGGGCGAGACGGGACGCCTCAACGTAAACTCGTGTACGCGCGCGGAGGTACGTGCGACCGTAAACCGCGCTGGACACGCGAACGACATCGTGACGGTCGAACGTCTCGGTCTTCTCGAACAGAGCGTCGTATGTGCGCCCGGTACCGACCCGCCCGGTCTGCTCGCAAGCGTCGGTAAGTATCTGGAGGGCGAGATGAAATGCGTCGTGGTGTAGCCGTCGCTCTCGCCCTCGTCGCCGTCGCTCTCCTCACGGGCTGTCTGTCGCCTCTACCCGAGGAAGGTGAGGTCGACTACACCGACAGATGGAACACGTCGGCGGAGACGACGTACTACATAGACGACGACACCTTCACCGCCGTCGTCGATGTCGGCGGTCTAAACGGCTCCGAGTTCGAGATATGGGAACGCGACCCGTTCGGCGGCGATAGCTCCGTACAGGTCGCGGGCGTCCGTTTCAGGGACGACGGAAACGTCACCAACGTCTCTAACGTCGACACGTCGGGTGACCGTACGGTCATCGAACTTCCCGCAGAGGGAGGGCGTCTCGCATACACGGCGACCAAGAGCGGTACGTCGTTCACGCATCCCTCACCCGTCTCAGGGAGCGTCGAGGCGCACCTCCCCCCCGGCACCGACGCACGCGACTTCTTCCTCGGACGTATATCTCCCGGCGGTTACAACGTGACCTCGGAGGAACCTCTCGTCGTACGCTGGGGGGGTCTCGAACGCGGCAGGTACGTCACCGTTGAGTACTACCAACGCGGGTACCCGTACGTCCTGATCGGGGTTCTCGTCCTCCTACTCGTCTCAGCGGTCGTCGTCTTCCTCTACTACAGGAGACGTCTGTCGGAGATGGAGGAGAAGCAGGTCGATCCTTAGCGTCACCCCTTTTCGAGTTCGACGAGGTTCAACGACCTGTCGTAGTGGCAGTCCGCCGGGTTGTCGCCGACGACCTCGTTGATAGTGTACGACTCACCGAAGTCGAAGCCGTCGGGAACGCAGAACTTGTACGCCGGGCAGTCGGTGCGGTCGCAGGCGTCCTCCTCGATCGTGACATCGGAGCCTTCGAAAGCCTTCTTCGACGGTACCTGACCCAGAACCGGTGATTCGGCAACATCGACTGCGCGTACGCCACCGTCGTGCACGGCGCAGTCGAGTTCCTGACCGCCGTCACGTACGTTCATTACACGGTAACGCACACCCTCGTCGAGGTTGAGGCAGTTGTCGCTGTGCGGGCAGTCTTCGCACGCCTCAGTGCCTCCACGGAAGACAAACTCCTGACCCACCTCGGCGAGTGATGTCCCGATGAGCGTGATGGATGTGGATGAGTCTGACATTCTGTTTCTGGCTAAGGGACGGACGGGGATATGCCTTTCGTGGCGCGAGGAGGCGGTAGTCTTAAAACCGAAACCCCCGTTTGTCAACGAGATGACAGACCGGTTCGGTAAGTCGAAATGGATCAACCTGCCGCGGAACGTCGTCGTAGGGCACGACGTTCTCGAAGAGGTACCTGACGTCTTGGAGACGCGGCTTGGCTTTGAGCGCGCGCTCGTCGTCACGTCGCCGACCACACGTAACGTCGCGGGTGACGAGGTTACGGCGCACGTTGAGGACGCCGGACTCGTCGTAGAGACCGTCGTGGTCGAGAAGGCGGGGTTCGAAGCAGTCGAAAGAACGACCTCGGTCGCGCGGGAGTTCGAAGCAGACGTTCTTCTCGGTGTCGGCGGCGGCGTTCCTATCGATACGGCAAAGGTCTCCGCCGACGAGGTCGGCGCGCCTTACGTCAGCGTACCCACCGCGGCGTCACACGACGGTATCACCTCGTCGCGCGCCTCGATCCCGGATGGGAACAGACGCCACTCCGTCGAGGCGAGCGCGCCCCTCGGCGTCGTCGCCGACACAGCGGTACTCGCCGACGCCCCCTTCCGTCTCACGGCGAGCGGATGCGCCGACATCATCTCCAACTACACCGCCGTCCTCGACTGGCGTCTTGCTCGCCGTCTACAGAACGCCTACTACAGCAGGTACGGTGGTGCGTTGAGCGAGATGACAGCCGAGATTCTGGTCGAAAACGCCGACTCGATACGTCCGGGGTTCGAGGAAAGCACGTGGGTAGTCGTCAAGGCGCTCGTCTCGTCGGGCGTCGCCATGTCGATCGCGGGTTCGTCACGTCCCGCGAGCGGGGGTGAGCACAAGTTCTCGCACGCACTCGACCGTATAGACGGCGACCGCGCCTTACACGGAGAGCAGTGCGGTGTGGGTTCCGTCGTCACCATGTACCTCCACGGCGGCGACTGGCGCTCTATACGCGACGCACTCGAAACCATCGGCGCTCCGACGACCGCGGACGAACTCGGCTTTTCGCGCGACGAGGTCGTCGACGCACTCGTCCGCACCGAGGAGATACGTCCTGAGCGTTACACCGTCCTGACGGGAATAACGCGCGACGCCGCCGAGAACGCCGTCGAGGAGACGGGCGTGGTCTAACCTAACTGACCATCAGACGAGACGGAAGTGATCCTTCTCAGGCTCTATAAGCTCGCCGCGTCTCCGTAACGAGTCGATCTCGTCACGCGTCTTCTCCGGACTCATGTCGTGCTCCTCCGCGAAGGCTACTATCTCGTCCATCGGGGCTTTGTCGCCGTCGTTCTTATCGCAGACGGTGCTGATTATCTCCTTGATACCCTTGATACGGTCGCGCTGTGTCTGCGACGTACCCGACTCGATAACGTCGATATCGAACTCACCCGTCTCGGGGTCGCGCCCGACCTGATCGAGCGACGCCGTCGTAACGTCGATAGCGCGTTCGGCGTCCTCCATCTCGACCTTGTCGCTTATACGGACGCGCGCGCTCGACTCGGCGAGACGTACGAGGGCTTCGAGCTTACGCGCTGTCACGGGCACGGCGTCGCCGTCGCTTCCCTGAGCGCGGAGGTCGACGTAGAACTCCTTTATGCGCTCGCGCGCCTCGTCGGTCATCCTCGGGTTACATTCGCGCCGTGCGTACGCCACGTACTTACGTAACGTCTCAGGCTCTATCTCGGGATCTATGCTCTCCTGCTCCTCCTCGGCGTCCTCACCCGAAGCCGCGACCTCGCCCGCGTAGTTGCTCTGTAGTATATGGCTCGCTATGTCGGCGTCCTCCTCCTCATCGATGCTGTCCGTCACGGTGAAGATCAGGTCGAAACGCGAGATAAGCGCGGGTTCGAGATCTATCTGCTCCGCTATGCCCTCGTACTGGTCGAACCTGCCGTACTTCGGATTCGCGGCACCGAGGAGCGAGCACCGTGACTTGAGCGTCGCGTTTATGCCCGCCTTGGCGATAGAGACCTGCTGTTGCTCCAACGCCTCGTGGAGGGCGCTACGGTCATTCTGATCCATCTTGTCGACCTCATCGACGCACGCTATACCCTTGTCGGCGAGGACGAGAGCGCCGGCTTCGAGCGTCCATTTTCCGTCGCCGAAGTCGTCCTGCACAGCCGCGGCGGTGTTGTGGGTCACGACGCCGTTCGCCACGAAGTTATGTGTCTCCGGAACCGTTAGGTCGAACACCTCCTTACGTCCCGACGGTTCGGAACGTACGACGCGGCTCCACCGTATCGGCGCTTCAACGGCTTCCGCAACCGAAGGTTCGGTGTCGCCGAGTTCGATGTCCTTCGGTATCTTCTCTGCGCGTCCGCGTCCGGGGTTGCTCCCACGTGAGACGTACCTATGGTGCGCGCTTGAAGACGGTTCTGTCGACGCGAGCAGTCCGCCGACAGGAACTGTCTCGCCCTTTCTCGCGGAACCGGCTATCCCTTCCAACGCCTCTGACTTCTCCGCGACCGCGAACCCCACGCGCTCGGCGAACTCGTCGATGTCGCGTCCGTACATCTCGATATGGTGCTGGATGCTCGTCGTCTCCACCGTCCGTCCGTCCTCTGTCTCGTACTCTCCCCGTCTGTCCCGTTCGCGTCTCTTGGCGTGTACCCCATAGGTTTCCAGCATCGCCTGTACCTGCCGGGCGAGTTCTTCGCTTACCGTACAGAGATGGATACAAGAACCGCCGTCGTCGCGCGCCGAGACGGAGCCGTCGGCGTCGTATAGACCGCGTAGGAAACCGTTGGCATGCTCGGCGATAGTGAGACGGTCGTCGAGGGCAAGTTCGTTCTTGGGCGTCCGCATACCGACGCCGTGGAACAGCTTGGCGACGGTGTACGAACCGAGACGGACGCACGGAACCCTCCCTTCCTGACGTTCTATCTCGACCTCCTTACCGAACTTCTCCTCGGTTATCCGGACAGCTTCGCGTAGAACAGACTCATCGCCGTTGGAGATACGGATGTCGCCCCGGTTCTCGCCTCTGCGCGAAACCGAGATGTTGCCGTCCCCGAAGACGAGACCGATGAGGTACATCAGATCTTCATCAAATTCGTCAGGGATTTGGAACTCATGCCCGTGCCGCAGTGTGACCGACTCGGTTTCGAGTTCAGTTAGGGATACGTCGACGGCGTCAAGCACGCGCCGTAGCTTCGGATACGGTACATGCCTGTTCCTGAGGGTACCGTAGACAAACGCCTCGGTCAGGTCAAGCGCCTCGGCGGCGTCGCGTAACGTTCCGTACTCGTCCTTGAGCGCCGCAACGAGACGGTCGACGGATCCGTCGCCGAGCTTGAGGCGCTCGTTCTCGAAGTCGACGAACCCCACGGGCGACGGTGCCGTACGTTCCACCGAGATGTACTTGGGGGAACCGACGTGGTCGCCCTCCTCCACGTCGGCTATCTCCTTCCATTCGAGACCGTCGGTTCCGCAGGTCAGAACCGGCGTGTTCGTCGACGCTTCGACCGTCTTACCGCGCTCCGTCTCTATCTCGTGACAGTCGCGTTCGGGCATACGCCAGACCTTCGACGCGTCTTTGAGCGTAGTCCGACGGTTCCGATGGTCGTACGTGTAGGCTTCCAAGTCAGCGTCTGTCGCCGTCTCCGTTTCGACGGCTTCGGGTATCTTCGGCTCCACAATATCGCGTATCCTTCTGAACCCATCGCGCGTGTGTACGAGTGTGTCGCCCGCGACACAGAGACCCGCGGATGTCGCGCCCTTGCCGCTCGTGTAGATGCCACGCGGCGCTATCTTCTGGGCGTACTGAAGAAGCTGGGAGTTATGAGAGAATATCCCCTCGCTCACGTAGCTGTGAGTGCCTTCGACTTCAAGATCGTAGACGTGGTCGTAGTCGGGTTCGACGGTTTCGATCGACTCGATTTTCTCCCAACGTACGTCTTCGTCGACAAGCCTCCGGAGACCGCGTACGTCCTCCGCGACGGACATCCCCTCGTCGAGATTACCGAGCACGTTCTCCTTTGCGTCTCCGACAACACCGCCGTCAGGCAGTACGTCATTTCGTTCGTAGTAGCTAACCGCTGTCTGTGTGACATCGGTAGAAGAGGCGAGTGCCCGTTGCGACATACCGAGTTCTTCGCGCGCTTCTTGTAGCTCTTTCCAGCCGCCTTCCTCAACCTTCTCACGCGTCGCACGTAGTTCGTCCAGTCTGTCCTCGAAGGCATCCACCACTCTGCGTAGGGAGTCTCTGCTTGGGTTACGGTCGCCCCTCTCGTAATGTTGGTACGTTGCTCTGGGTAAGCCACATTCGGACTGGGTGAGAACGAGCGAGCTTCTTACACGTCTGAGTTCGTCGCCTACACCGGGTACTATGTCCGTGTTCGTGTTTTCTGTGATCCCCTCGAAACCCTCCGCACGTTCTGACTTACGTTCCGTAACAAAGCCTATATCTTCAGTATATCTGACGAAGTCCTTACCGCTCACCCTGAGCCTGTAGCTACCGTTGTCCCTGCTGTTGAGGCTCGAATCAACCCTGAATGAGAGCAGGAGCGAGCGCACGTCTTCAAGAAGCTCTCGGCTCATAGATGCGACGCCTATCTCGCGCTCTTTGCGCGACACGGTAGCCTCGCCCTCGAAGTAAGCCCGCAGAAAGCCCTTTCTTATCCCTGAACCGGCTCTCTGTATAGCCTCCGGAACCGACTGTTCCGCGGACTGCCGTAGTATGTCAGGCTCAAGCTCACTCAGGAACGTGACGAACTCGCTTGAACAGCATACCACCTCACGCGCACCCTTTCTATCGTGCGGCTCTCTTTCGAAGTAGTTCAGACCGAGACCGTCGAACGCCGACCTAACGTCTTCAATTACCTCACGGTCGTTGTTCGTCAGCGAGACGTAACCCGTGTTGTTGTCTCTGAGTTCGACGTAGCCTTCACCTACCACGTAGCCTACGAGACGCGCGAGGTGTGGCGTCCACTCGTCGGGAAGTTCGAGCCTGACAGCGTTGTTAGCCTCGGAGTTACGGTAGCCTACATCAATCCGGTCGCTACCGTCAACGGGTACCATCTCCGGGGTCGCTACGAACTCTCCTTCGTGTAACCGCTCGGCTTCTTTAGCCTCAAAACCCGTACCCGAACGGACGAAGAGAGGATGCGACGGAGTTACTTCGAGTTCCCGTCCTCTCGACGTACGGATACGGTACATACGGTCAGGTGCGTCGCGTTTCCAGACCTTGCCAGCCCTTGCTGTTCCCACCGAACCGTCGTCGTTGAGTGACGGAACTTCGAAGTCGGCCTCGTCGTAAACACCGTCGTCTACGGGCTTCGGTTCGTCAAGGTTCCGTTCGACGAGGCGGCGTATGGGTACGCGTCTTCCATCGGCGAGCGTGACCCGTGTGTCCCCGGAGACACATTTACCCGTACCCGGATCCCCGACGAGGAGTATATGCATGTCGCCGCGTATACGCGTCCCGTCGGGGAGGTTCTTCGTAACCCCCGCGAAAAGCTGGAGTATCATGGCGAGCTTCTCCTTCTCGTAGCCGTATATAGAGGGCGCGAAAGACTCGCGTATGTTCTCGTACAGGTTCGGCGAGTTGGCTATCTCGCGTATAGCCTCAACGTCCTCCTCCGTAATCTCGAAGTCCTCGAAGTCCTGATCCTCTATCTCTACATTGTTGCCCTCTATGAAAACCTCGAACGTCGTGGAGCCATCGTCGGGTGTCGCGCGTAGTACACCCGTCGCTGTCACGCGGTCGCCCGGCGATACCTCACCCGTTACATCGCCCTCGATGTTGACATCTATCTTCTGGGGCGTCTGACCGCCGCGTAGACCTTCGGGCGACTCCTGAACCCTGAGCTTCTGTGCGTCGACGAAGTCGCTCTGGTCTTCGAGAAGTCGGAAGGGTCCTTGGCGTTCACAGCCTCTGCACTCGTGCGGATCCGAGAACTCCTGCCCCGTCTGTTCTACGGTCGTGAGCGTCCCGCAACGTTGGCACTCGAAGGCGGCTTCGAGAACCTTGGGACGTACCTCGGTCGCCTTACGTACGATACCTTCGACGGCGATTATCTTGTTTACGTCGTCCGAACGTATCGAACGTATGCCCGTCTTGGGGTAGAAGCCTGAGAAACGGACGCGCGCGGATTCGAGCGAGACGTCGGCGGCGATATCGAAGTCACCGAGGGCGTTCTCGGCGGCGCGTACGGTCTCGTCGGGATGTAGCACGAGGTCGTCGGCGAGGTCAGGGTCGTACGTCTCAACGTCGGCGTAGTCGACGGAGAGCGACGTCTTCTCGCCCTGCGCGATCTTTCCTATATCGTTCTTGTAGTAACGCCGGTAGAACTCCTCCCACCTTTCCTTTGCTTCGACGTTTTCCGTAGCCATCGGGTACGCGGGCTACGGACGACGGCTGTAAAAACTTAGCTATCGTCCTCGTTGGTATCCGCTTCGAAGCCGCCCTTCGTCTCTTCGGGGTTGAAGTTCTCCTTCGTCTCCTCCGGATTGAAGTCGTCGTCCATCTCCTCCACGACCTCGTCGGGGTCGCGTATGTCGGTCGGATCCGCGCCCTCCTTGACCGCCTGCGCGCGCTCCTCCATCTTCTCGACATCCATCTCCGCCTCCTCGTCTATCTGCCCGATAATCTCCTCTATGTCGTCGAGACCGATTAGCTCGCGCGTCTCGTCGTCGAAGTCGAGCGAGTCGAGCGTCATCTCGCCGTCGTCGATCGACGCGTCTCCGCCGGTCAGATGCTTCCCGTACCGTGAGACGAGCGAGGTTAGCTCCTGCGGCAGTACGAAGGTGTTCGACTCGCCCTCGCCCACCTTTTCGAGCGTCTCCATGCCTTTCTCGATGACGGCGCGTTCGCCCATCGACTCCGCCGACTTCGCACGCAGGACGGTCGAGATTGCGTCACCCTGCGCTTCGAGAATCTGGCTCTGCTTCTCACCCTGCGCGCGTATGATGTTCGCCTGCTTGTCACCCTCCGCTTGTTCGACCGCGGAGCGGCGTTCTCCCTGCGCTTCAAGGATCATCGCACGGCGCCGGCGCTCGGCGCTCGTCTGCTGTTCCATCGCGTCCTGAACGTCGGCGCTCGGCTTTACCTCACGTACCTCGACCGACTCGACACGTATACCCCACGCGTCGGTCGCCTCGTCGAGTTCCTGACGTATCTGTGCGTTTATCTGCTGTCTCTTGTTGAGCGTGTCGTCTAGCTCCATGTCGCCTATAACCGAACGGAGCGTCGTCTGAGCGAGGTTGGAGACGGCGTTACGGTAGTTGTCGACCTCAAGAAACGCCTTCTTGGCGTCCATCACCTTCATGTAGACGACGGCGTCGCACGTAACGGGCGAGTTGTCGCGCGTAATCGCCTCCTGACGCGGTACGTCGACCGTCTGCGTACGCATGTCGAACGTGTACGTGTTGTTGACGAACGGCGGCACGAAGTTTATACCGGGGTTGAGGAGACGCCGGTACTCGCCGAAGACCGTGAGTGCGCGTTTCTCATACGCCTGTACGATCTCGACCGACTGCCACAGCCCTATCAGTACCAGAGCAAGACCGATTAGAACGACGCTGTTCGGTACCAGCGGCACCACCTGTAAGCTGTATGCTAACATGTACCGACGTTAGGACGCACGCGTTATCTATCTGCCGGTGACTTCTCGTCGCCGCCTTCGTCGTCCGAAACGGATTCGACCTGCACGACGTTTCCTCCGCCGGGGTCGACGACACGGACGCGTTCGCCCTCGGGTATCTCGTCCCCCGTCGCCGAACGTGCCATGAAGAAAGGGTCGAAGCCGCCTGAGTCGAGCTTTACCTCGCCCTCCTGCGACGTTACCGTCTGTTCGACGACACCCGTTTCGCCACGGAGCGACTCCGCGCCGCTCGTCTGTTCGCCGCGGTCGCCGTAGAAGTCGAACCTCTTGAACCCCGCGAACGCGATCGTTCCGTAGACGCCCGTGAGCACGGTAAGCGGCAGGAGTCCGTCGAAGCCGAACACCTGTCCGGTTACGCCCGCTACCATGACGCCGACACCGAGAACCATCAGGGTTCCTCCGGGTACGAGAGCCTCGCCCATCAGGAGGAACAGACCGACGAACGCGAAGATGAGCGATAGCTCGGTTCCGGACAGGAACGTCTCGAAGAGTCCTTCGACCATTAACGGAGGTTGTCGGGCGACGGTAAAAAACCTGCTACGTCCTCAGTCCACAAGACCCGCGTCGTCCTTGACCACCACGTCGGCGGGGCACGGTAGCTTGGTGTAGGCGCGTCGGAGGGAGTCCTTCGCTGTCTCGAACTCCTCGATCCCCTCGGAGACGCGCGTAGTGAATATCTTCTGTCCGTTGTCGACGCGTGCCGCGGTTCCGACGGGCTTACCGAACGACTGACGCATACCGTCGGAGACACGATCCGCACCCGCACCCGTCGCCTGCTTGTTCTCACGTATGACGTGGTGGGGATGGACACGTAGCTTCATCTTGTAGTTCTCCTCACCGACCTGCTTTATCATGTTGCTGTTGGCGGCGACACGTGCGGATTCGAGAGCCGAGTGGCGTATCTGGCACGCCTCGTCAGCCTTTAGTGTCACGACGACGGGGTACTCCTCGGCGTCCGCACCGAGATCGCCCATGTCGAACTGCGTTATCTTCGAGCCCGGTACACCGCTGATGTACTCGCGCCGGGTGTACGCCTTCTCGTCGATGTCCCGGTACATGCTACCCGGTTTTCTTCCCATTGTTGTCGGTGCTTGACCGTTCGCGGACATAAGCCTGACGTTACGGAGTTACCCGTCGGCGCGTCCGTCGAGGCTCTCGACCCACGTTTCGTGTCTGTACTCGTAGACGAGGAGACCGAGCGTGAGACGTAGAAGAACGGGTACGACCACCGCCATGAAGACGGCGAAGCCGAGATGTGACCCGAAGCCGCGTGCGAAAAGCGACAGTGACAGGACGACCGCGAAGGCGTTAAGAGCCTTCTCCGTCCTGCCGTCTGATTCGTCACGTAACAAGATAGCTTGTATACGCGGTGCGCAAATTTAAGCGTTTGCCCGTAAAGAAAGCTTTACTTCTCGGACGGGTACCATGCGAGAGGATGATCGAGTTCGAGACGTACACGCACCTCGTCGCCGACCTCGAAGCTTTCGGTGTGGTTGTGCATACAGTGAACCGTATCCCCCCCTTCGAGTTCGACCCTGTAGGTGAACGAAGGACCGTCGTACGTGCGGTGTATAATACGTCCGTCACCGTCACCGTCGGGTGCGAGCGCCTTCGCGTCGTCGGGGCGCACGAGTATATCGACCTCCGCGCCCTCGTACTCCGACGTAAGACCCTCGATGTTCGCCGTTCCAACCGTGCCGAGAGGCGTCTCCACGCCCTCGTCGGTCACAGTCCCCGGTACGAAGCTTGCGTGTCCGAGGAAGTCGGCGACGAAACGCGATTCGGGCGTCTGGAATACCTTTTCGGGGTCGCCGACCTGTTCGAGGCGTCCGTCGTTCATAACACCGACGCGGTCGCTTATTGAGAGAGCCTCCTCCTGATCGTGCGTTACGGAGACGGTCGTCACGCCAGCCTCCTTTGTTATACGCCGTACCTCCTCGCGCATACGTACACGGAGACCGACATCGAGGTTCGAGAACGGTTCGTCGAGGAGGAGAACGTCGGGTTCGGGTGCGAGCGAACGCGCGAGCGCGACGCGTTGGCGCTGTCCGCCCGAAAGCTGGTCGGGCTTCTTCGCTCTGTGTTCTTCGAGACCGACGAGTTCGAGCATCCCGTCCACACGGTCGTCGTCGCCGTCTTCGAGACCGAATGCGACGTTCTCCTCGACCGACATATGCGGGAAAAGCGCGAACTCCTGAAAGACGAGACCGACGTCGCGGTTCTCGGGCTTGACCGTCCGTCCACCGCCTGCGACCGAGGTACCCGCTATACGTACCTCACCCTCATCCGGCGTTTCGAGACCCGCGACGAGACGGAGCGTCGTCGTCTTCCCGCATCCGCTCGGACCGAGTAGCGTGAGAAACTCACCGTCGCGTACGCGTACCGAAAGCTCTTCGACGGCGGACTCTTCACCGTACCTCTTCGTAACGCCGTCGAGTTCGAGAACGTTCTGACGCGCCGCGGTCTTACTCATCGTTAAATATACTTTAGGTAGCCCTAATGTACCTTGCCATCTCGGTTCCTCGTCCGGTGGTCTTACACGCGACGGTCGCGTAGCACCCCTCATGAAGGTACACGCGAACGTCATGAACGGTGGAACTCATGAGGTCGAACTCGCCGAGGACGCGACCTACGCGCGTCTGCTCGACGAGATAGGTGAGAACCCCCAAGCCGCCGTCGTCGTCGTTGACGGACGTCCGGTTCCGGAGGACGCCACCATCGATACCGACGAGGTCGATGTCATGAGAACCGTTTCGGGCGGATCCGGGGCGGTCGATGCGTAGGCGCTTTCTTGCGGTTCTCTTCGTCGTCTGTCTGACCGCAACCGTCGCTGTCGACGCCGTTTGGGCTACCGAGAACCGTATACGTATCGACGGCGGAACCGTCGAGGCGGAGGTAAGCCTCGAACTCACCTCCGACGAACCGATCAACTACTGGAGGGCTGAGGTTGGACTCCCCGACGGTGCGCGCGTCGAATCCGTCACCGACGGTCTCGGTGAGATAGACGGTTACGAGACCGGCGGAGGGACGTTGGGGTTCACGACGAACACGGGCGTCGCGCGCCGGACGGAGACGGTCACCGTCGAGTACGTCGTCGAAAACGCGACGGTACGGAGGTACGCCGACGGACGGCTACGTACCGTAGACGTCGGCTTCGTGGGCTTCGGTAACGGGAACGCCCAAGAAACGACCGCGAGGGTCACCGCCGAAGAAACCGTTCTGTCCACCTCCTACGCCGACGGCTTCGATGTCGACGTGACCGGCGACGGTGCGGTCTACGACGGCGAGGGGGCGTCCACTGTACGTGTCGCAGTCGGTGGGTATGGCGGCTACGAAAACTACGCAGTCTACGGCGACGCAGACCTGTCGGAAGCGGATCGTCTGTACGGCATGCTACCCGGCGTCTTCGGCTTCGAATCCACGGCGTACAGACACCCCGTCGTCGTCCTGAACGGCACGAGGTACGACGATGTCGCCGAGGGATGGAGCGACGCACAGCACCGTACGGGAGGCGTTACGCTGTTACGTGGCTCAGCGCCCGACCACACGTCGTCGGTTCTCCACGAAACCGCACACGCTTACAACGCGGAGGCGCTCGCGTGGACGGACGCAACCGTGGGATGGTTCGAGGAAGGGACTGCGAGGTACGTCGAGTTTCTCGCCGACAGACGCCGCGGTGAGACGCGCCGCGCACTCTTCGCGGGCGACCGTATCCGCAACGGAAGCCGCGTCGCACCGGTCAGCTCCGTCGACGCACTCCTTGACTACTACGAAGACGGCGGATTCATGCGCGTCTGGAACCCCGTTCACGACTCGGAGAACAGACGTTTCGGATACGGCTTCTCCGAACTCGTGGTACGGTCATACGTCGAGGAGAACGGCGCGACGGCGCTACGAAGGACGTACGACCATCTCCTAAGCACCGAGGGTGACGCGGCGACAGCCGAAACAGCGTCGGGCGTCATACTCGATGCTATGGGTGACGACCCGGATATACTGCGTCCGTGCGAAGCACCGTCGCGTAACGCGACCATCGACTGTCTCCGTGGTGTAAACCGTATGAGCGCCACGGTGCCGGGGTACGAGGGCGCGACGCGTGAAACGTACGCCTTCGGTACGTCGAACCTCGTAGAAGACGGCGACGGAACCGCCGAAACGGGATCCGGAACAGCGAACCGAACGCCGGGGGACGGCGACAGCCGCGAAGGGGAAGCCGACGGTGGCGTACTCTCCGCAGTACGCCAACTCCTCGCGGGTATAGCCGACTTCTTACGCGGTCTGTTCGCCTCCGTAACCGTTTCTTCTTAGATATACGGGTTAGATGACGGTCGAAGTTTACCATTCTTTTTCATGCTCGATAACTCAGAAAGTATATACCGTTCCGGTGTGGATACTCAAACAGAATGAAAGAAAACGACTCAAACAGCCAAGACAAGGAGAAGTATCTTGAGATGTACGTCGACGACGAAGGCGGTCTCAGAGAAGACGAGGAGGATACAGGGTTGGAGATAGAGATCTCCTAAGCCGTCGTTCGGAGTCCCACCGATCCGGTACCGTCCTCGTGGTTCTGGTACCGCCTTGACGGATAACGTGTTGTCTTAGCCCGTTCCCACGTCCCCTTCTTCGTATCCGTTTTGTATCCGTTCCTGTGTTTTCTGTCTTCGTATCCGTTCCCGCGCCTTCCGTCCTTGTATCCGCCCCCATATCTTCCGTCCTCGTATCTTCCGTCTCCGTACCCCCTGACCTCGCAATTTCAGCCTCAGTAATAGGTACGACCGTTAGCCGTTGGGACACCGCCCGCGTCAACGCCGAGGGCGGTTTACCCTCACCTACCCTTCTACCTCACTACCGCTCTAAGCGTTCTGCTTCGTGTGGTTGAGCTTGCCGCCCGCGACGACGTACTCGCGCTCGCGCGCCGAGGCGTCGAGTTCGACGGGGATTTCGTCGCCCGTCGTCTCGTTTACCAGAGTTAGCTGTGTCGTCTCCTGCTCCGTGTCGACAGCCTCCATGACGTTTCCGAGATGGAGGTCGTCGCCCTCGTCTATCTTCTCGTAGTCTTCGTCGTTGACGAAGGTGAGCGGGAGGAGACCGAAGTTGAGGAGGTTCGCCTTGTGGATACGTGCGAACGACTTTGCGACGACGCCCTCGATACCGAGGTACATCGGACAGAGGGCGGCGTGCTCGCGTGACGAACCCTGACCGTAGTTCTCGCCTCCGACGATGAATCCGCCGCCCTTCTCCTCTGCGCGGTCGGCGAAGTTCTCGTCCACGCGCGAAAGCGTGAACTCGCTCAGCTTGTCGATGTTCGACCTGTACTTGAGTATGTCGCTCGTCGCGGGTATGATATGGTCGGTGGTTATGTCGTCACCGACCTTGAGAATCGTCTCGCCTTCAACAACGTCTTCAAGTTCGTCGCCGAGAGGGACGCTACCGACGTTGGGACCCTTGTCGAGTTCAACGTCGTCGGGCGCGTCGGCGGGGTCAAGGAGGTCGGGATCCTGACCGCCGAACCCGTCGGGGAGGACGATACCGGGCGCGGGGACGTCGCGTTTGTCGGCGTAGTCGCGCGGGTCGACGATCTCGCCTTCGACGGACGCCGCGGCGGCAACTTCGGGTGAGCAGAGGTAGACGTCGTCGTCCTCGATACCGCTCCTGCCCTCGAAGTTACGGTTGAACGTACGGAGCGAAACGGAGTCAGAGCCGGGAACGTGCCCGATTCCGATACATGCGCCGCACGTCGACTCCGACCAGTTGACGCCTGAGTCCATCATGTCCGCGACCTCGCCCTCGCGCGCTAACTGCTCCGCCGCCTGCTTCGAAGCCGGTGCGACGATAGAGTGCACGTCCTCGTGAACGTCGTTGTTGTCGAGAGCGCCCGCGAACGCCTTTATGTCCTCGTACGCGCCGTTGGTGCACGAACCCACGATGACCTGTTCGACATCCTCGCCCTCGACCTCCGTGACAGGCACGACGTTGTCGGGCATGCTCGGGCACGCGACGAGAGGGACGAGTTCGTCGAGGTTGACAACGACCTCGTCGTCGTACTCGGCGTCGTCGTCTGCTTCGAGAGGCGCGAAGTCCTCCTCACGTCCGAGACGCCGGAGGTAGTCCTTGGTCTCGTCATCGCTGGGGAAGACCGAGGAGGTAGCGCCGAGTTCCGTACCCATATTGGCGATCGTACACCGCTCAGGGACGGTCAGCGAATCGATGCCCGAACCCGTGTACTCGAAGACCTTGCCGACGCCGCCCTTTACCGTCAGATCCTGAAGTAGCTTCAGTATGACGTCCTTGGCGGTAGCCCACTCGGGGAGTTCGCCTTCGAGACGGACGTTGACGACCTCAGGCATGTCGATGTAGTACGGCGAACCGCCCATGACGGTTGCTATGTCGAGACCGCCCGCGCCTATCGAGAGCATACCCAGACCGCCCTGTGTCTGCGTGTGCGAGTCCGCGCCGAGGAGCGTCTTACCCGGCTGTGCGAAGTTCTCCTTGTGAACCTGATGGCAGATACCGTTCCCCGGACGCGAGTACTGCGCGCCGTACTTCTGCGCCGCGCTCTTGAGGAAACGGTGGTCGTCGGTGTTCTTGAAGTCGAACTGGTACGTCTGGTGGTCACAGTACTGCCCGGCGAGCTCCGTCTTCTGCTCGTCGATACCCAGCGCCTCGAACTGGAGCCAGACCATCGTGCCCGTCGTGTCCTGCGAAAGCACCTGATCTATATCCAGCCCTATCTCGTTGCCTTTCTCCATCTCGCCCTCGCGGAGATGGTTCGACACTATCTTTTCGGTTATGTTTTTTCCCATGGGTGCGTATGCGGGACAGAGAGTCATAAAGCTTTACAGTCACGTTTAGGTCGGACAAAATCCGTCCGTTAGGACAGGCTTAATACGTCCGGGGACGCAAGATCAGGTGATGAATCTGCATACAGGGTTGAAGCTAAGGATGCTCGTCGCAGGTAGCATCCTGTTCGCGTTCTACGCCGCAATCGTAGGACTCGGTATAGCTATCTGGGGTGTCGACATCTGGCCCATCGTACTCGCCGCGACGGCGCTGTTCGGCGTCTTCCAGTACGTGATGGGGAAGAAGATGGCGCTCTGGAGCGTCGGAGCGGAGGATCTCGATGAGAACGAGCACTACCAGATACACGCCGCGGTCGAACGTCTCTCGCAGGAGATGGGTATAGAGAAGCCGCGCGTCATGAAGGCTGAGATGGGCGTACCCAACGCCTTCGCGGTCGGACGTAAGGGTGCGGGCGTCGTCGTGATCTCGGAGGAACTGATGTCGGTACTCGACCAAGACGAACTCGAAGGCGTGATAGCGCACGAACTCGCGCATATACGTAACCGCGACGTGGTTATGATGGTCGTGGGTCAGAGCATCGCCTCGCTCGTCGGTATCGCCGTCTACTTCCTGACCGTCATGGGCGAGCGCAACTTCGGCGCTATGATCATGGGCTGGATACTTTCATCCATCGCGCAGACGATCGTCATGATATTCGTGATGGCTATCTCGCGTTACCGCGAGTACGTCGCCGACGCCGACGCCGCGCGCGCAATCGGGCGTGGTGAGCCTCTCGCGCGTGCTCTGGAGAAGATCTCCGACTACAGCCAGCAGGCTCAGGCGCAGGCACAACAGCGCGGACGCGGCAGGGGGCGGGGCGAGCGACAGCAGGGCGGCAAGCCGGGTGTCGACGACAGCGTGCAGGCGCTCTGCATATCCGGCGGTAGCGACAGGTCGATAATGCAGAAGATATTCTCCACACATCCGCCGATGGAGAAACGTATAGACCGTCTCCGTTCGTAGGCTACGCGTCGTCGCCGACGCCGTCGAGACGAACCTGCTTCGTACCGCCGACGACCTCCTCGAAGTCCTCTCCGTCGCGTAGCGCGGTCTCCTTCTTGACACGGTAGTTGCCGCCGTCGGTGACGTGCAGGTCGCCCGGATGGAAGAAACGCCAGTCCTCGCGGTCGAAACGGACGCCGATCCGCGCGCGAGCGCCGAAACGGTCTGCGAACTCGATAAGCTGTGAAACCTCGTCGCCGTCGACGTAGACGGTGTCGCTCGCGCTCGCCTTCGCCTCGACGGCGACGTATCTTTCGTCGTTACCTGCGACGAGATCGGGGAGTGCGCGGTCGGTTGCGCTCCCTGACGCGGGGGCACGGACGACGCCGAAGCCTGCGCCCCAGAACATGTCGACGAGTTCACGTTCGCGCGACGAACCCTTCTGACTCCGCGGATTTCCCATGGACGAAAGGCGGTGGCGCGCCGTATCAGGCTTGCGGTGCTCAGATCATAGTGTCGTAGATACGGTCGCGCACCTCGGACGGTAGGTACCGCCCCATCGCCATCATTCTGTGAGGAACAGAGATCTTGTACCGCGCCTTCGGGTCGTCGTCCTCCACAGCCTCAACGACGGTTTCCGCAACCCTTTGGGGCGGTACGGTGATCTTCCCCATCAGATGCGTGGCTATATCGTCGCCGCCCTCGTCGCTGACCCCTTGGTTGAACTCACCGACACGTTCGTACAGGTCGGCGTACGGGCTGTCGTCGGGGCGCTCCTTGACCTTCTCCTCCGCCTTGTCACCGAAAGGCGTCCGTACGGGTCCGGGTTCTACGAGGACGACATCGACGCCGAAACCCCGAACCTCGGAACGGAGTGCGTCGCTGAGCGCCTCAAGAGCGAACTTCGAAGCGCAGTACCCCCCAAGCCCCGGCTGTGAAAGGCGTCCGCCGACGCTCGACATGTTGACGACCGTACCTTCATGCTGTTCGCGCATGTAAGGTAACGCCGCGCGCGCGAGTCGGTGTGGACCGTACGTATTGACCTCGAACTGCGCGTGAAGCTCCTCGACGGTCAGGTCTTCGACCGCCGCCGCCTCGCCGTACCCCGCGTTGTTGACGACACAGCCTATACCGCGGTTCTCGTCGACGACGCGCCCGACTGCGTTTTCAACATCGTCATCCTCGGTAACGTCGAGTTCGACAGTCTCCATACCACGCTCCGTGAGATCGGCGATGTCGTCCGTATCGCGCGCCGTTGCGTAGACCGTCCAGCCGTTTCGGTGGAACCTCTCCGCCGTAGCACGTCCGATACCCGACGAGCATCCGGTTATGAGTGCGGTTCTCATGGTACCTCAACGTGCGGCGCGGTCTTAGTAGCTACGCCGGTTGCATCTACGCCGCTACATGAAGTCGGCTATACCTGACTGCGTCGACTTGTCGTCCTCGAACAGCGAGTCTATCTGTCTCCGGAGCTGTTCGAGCCTCTGCATCGTGTAGTCGGAGACGCCGTACTTTTCGCCGGTTTCGAGCGCGACATCGAGGTACTTTTTGACGCTTCCTTTGTGAACGGTGAGGGTTACCTCGCCGCCACAGTCGCAGTCACCCGAAAGCGGCGGTCTACGGAACTTGGAGTTACAGTCGAGGCATCTAAACTCCTGCTGTGTGAAGGCGCGTAGATTGCCTATGAGGTCGGGCAGGAAATGCGACTCGACGACGCGTTCCGCAACGTCCGACTCGTCGACGGCGCGCGTCTTACGTCCTATTTCGAGCTGTGCGGTCGTCTTCTCGTCCATCGACGGTAGTATCTTGTACGCCGAGTTTTCGGGTCCTGCGTCTATACGCGTCGTTTCGACTGTGGTTCCGAAGCCGTCGAAAGCCGCGTCGGTTCCGAGATCGTCGTCGGCTATATCCACGTCAACCTCCTTCGGATGCGCGTACTCGCGCGCCGCCTCGTAGAACGATAGCGGGTACCGCGATACCTTGTCGACGTTGTGCGCCTCGTCGTCTATCTCGGTTGGGTCAATGCGCGACGTCATCACGAGGGGTGCGTCCATCTGACCGCCGCGCTGGTCGGGTAGGTACTCGCGCGAGAAGTTGACGAGTGCGTCCGACATCAGCGTGACGCAGTCTTCGTCGCCGTCGCACTGCTTCGACGCGAGGTCGTTGACGACGAGCGAACCCGTGTCGGCGACGGTGAGGCAGTAGACGTAGTCGGTGTCACTCTGGACGTACTCGACAGAGTTGACCATATCTACTTCCACGTCCGAATCCGTTTCTCTCTCAAATCCATTAGATAAGACGGTAGAAACACCACCGTCGGGAACAGTATCAAGATGCCGAGGTGTCATTAACTCGTCTCCTCTACAGATTTCCGACGCGCGTTCCGCAGTCACGCCACCCGAACCGTCCGGAATCTGCATCTCGTGGTCGGGTGTTACGACGATATCGCGTCCGTCCCTTGTCGTAATTTTGACGAGGTGTTCGGGCGCAGGATGTCTGCTCACAGCTTCGACGGGCTTTAGCTTCATCTCCCCATCCTCGTCAAGCGACGGCACCTCAACTTCCTCGGCACCGGCAACAACCGTTCCGAAGTCATCGCGCCGGATGCCGTCTTCGTCGGTGTTTTCAAGTCTTTTCTCTACAAATGACTCGACAGTCTTGTGTCTCAGACTTCCTTCTTCGTCGATGAAAGGCATCTTCGTGTCGGGTGCGAAGCAGTTCCTACGTTTCGCGGCATGGAAAAAGGGATGCGCGTACCCGACCGACGCGTCGGTGAAGCCGACGACACGTCCGAGAACCCCTGCGCTCGTATGCGGTGCGAGACCCATTACGAGTTCGCCGACTATATCATCCGTTCCGTCGAGTTCGTGGTACGGTTCGACGCCGTAGTACTCCGTGAGAAGATCGTCGACGAAGTCGGCGACGCGTTTCAGATGCTCCGCGGAGTCGCGGCTGAGGACGACGTCCTGCGGCTTTAGCTCGACAACCTGTTCGCCGTCGGTTAACGGCTCTCCGTCGGCGTCGTGTTCGTAACCCATCTCGCGCAGACGGTCGACCGAGATACCCACCTCGTCGGGACGGAACGCCGTCAGAGGAAGATCTGTCATGTCGTACCTCACCGTGCCGTCCTTGAAGGTCGAAACGTCGTGCTTCGCACGCAGGACGCCCTTTTCGAGCGGCTCAGGCGTCTCGCGCTCCGACATCAGACCCTTTACGCATTTGAGTATGTCGTACGACGGGCGTTCGCCGACGTTGTCGAGTGCGTCGCGGTACCTCTCGTCTATACGCACGTCGAAACGCCGGACGGTCGTTGTTCCGCCACCGCAACGCGGACACTCCTCGACGCCTTCGTCAACCTCTATACCGCACGACGGGCACCGTGGGACGGCTTCTGTACGTTCGCCGCAGTCGCAGACGGCTTCGTACGTCTCGTTTCCGCACGACGGGCAACGACGCCCGCCCGCGCTCACCTCTATCTCTCCTACGGTGTCACGCATCGTCTCCGCGTGCGAAGCCGCCTCGTCTATATCCCTCTGCGAACCACCCGCGTCCCCTATGGGAAACAGGCAGTGCACAGCGGGGTTCATCTCGCGTTTCTCCGACTTCTCAGGGCGTCCCATACGTGCACCGATACGTGTTGGCGCGCGTTCACGTATCTCAACACCCGCCGCCTCGCGCGCCGCAAGTAGCGCGCTGTCATTGTCCGCAAACTCGACCGAGTCGGCGTCGAGACATTCGCCGAGGACGTACGCGTGGTCGCCTTCGACACGTACCTCGTCGTCCTGTACGTGGGGGACGAGGAGGCTTCCGAGCACGGGCGCGGCGGATCCGTCGAAGACGAGTTCGTCGTCGGTGCGTTGTTCCAACGCCTCCGTGAGCGTCGCGTACCCGTCGCGTCCTATATCGTGCCACAGATACGTGAAACGCGGGTGGAGGGGAGCCTCGTACTTCCGCGCGAGACGGAAAGCTTGGCGCGCGCCGAGTTCACGTAGGCCGAACGCCTCACGAAGCTCAGAAACGTCCGCCTCGGTCTCACCGACCTCCTGTACCCACCAGTCGTACGTGTACGAACCGGGTACGAGCGGATGGTTGTTCTCCAGAAACTCGCCGTACGGCACGGCTATCTCACCCACGTCGAGTATACGTTCGACGCCGTTACGTACGCGGCGCGCCTCCTCGGCGTCGTCTATACGCCGTACCTCGCCGTTCGACAGGACGACTGTTGGACCCTCGATGCCATCTACGGGCGCGACACCCTGCGCTTTCCCCGGACGCTCCGTCTTAATCTGCGTCCCCGCGGCGAGGAAGTCGTCGAAAAGTACCATCGTTGCGGGCGAGACTCCCGACGCCGCGAGACCGCAGTTACGCGCCCTTGCGTAACGGAGACGGAAGCCGCCCTCACGCGACGGATGTGAAAAGATGGGTCGCCCTGCCGTCAGGTCGTTTAGGAACTTCTTGTTGGGCTTTACCTCGACCTCCCCATCATCCTCCTCGTCGCCGTCCGAGGTATCGTGTATCAGTTCGTCTATCCAGTCCCAGCCGTCCATGTCGAGCGCGTCGACGTACTTCTTTATCTTGGGTGCTTTGAGAGCGATACCCTCGGCTGTGACGAGACACATACCTCCGCGTCCGCGGTTGGTGTCGATACGTTCGAGGTCGCGGTACCCCGAAACCTCGCGCTCCGTCGTGGGTTCGCCGTCGAGACAGATAGGACAGTTCTCGATGACGAGACGTGTCTCCTTGTCCTTCGGCGTGTACTGCAGTCCCGTCTCGTTGGCGTATAGGTTTATCTCCTCGACGTACCGTTCGACCTCGTCGTCGCGCGGACTGTACGCGTCGACGCCGAGCGACGAACCGACGTAGTCGGCGATCAGGACGCTGAGCGCCTGCGCCGTGCCGCCCGCGCTACGTATCGGTCCCGCGTACTCGACCTTGAGGTACTCGCTCCCGTCGTCGTTCGTGAGTAGGTCGACGCCGTCGATACCCTCGATAGGCGCGGCGACGACGCCCTCGGTCAAGAGTGCGACCGCCGTCCGTATCGCCGCCTCCGCCTTGTCGTCGCGCGACTCAGGCGGGAACCCGCCGTCGGCGAACTCCTCGGCGAGACGGAGCGCCACGTCCTCGCGGCTATCCTCCGTCTCTTCGAGCGCGCGTATACGTTCGGCGACGCCTTCGACGCCTATCAGGTTCTCGACACGGTCGGCGAGATCCTTCGCTACGGGGATCTCGACCTCAGGCGTCGGGTCCGCGCCGCGTTCGCGAGCCCTCTCGGCGAGTTCAATAACGTCGTCGAGACGCGTTTCGAGGCTCTCGAAGTAGTCTTCGTCGGTCACGTCTCCCCTATGGCTTCGAGGCTCTCGTCGACGTGTTTCTCCGCGCTCAACAGCCCCTTGGTGACACCGATGACCTCGCCGTCCTCGACGACGAAGGTCGCGCGTTTCGCCTTCTGCGAGAGACCCAGAAAGCCGGAGAGTCCGTAACGTTCGGAGAGTTCGCCGCTCCTGTCGCTCGTAAGCGGGTAGTCGAGGTCGTTTTCGTCGGCGAACCCGTGCAGACGGTCGAGGTCGTCGTTGGTCGAGACGCCGAGTACGGTGGCGTCGTGTCCGTCGAACGCGTCGAGCGAGTCACGGAACGAACACGCCTCCTTCGTACATACCTTGCTCCCCGCCTTGGGGAAGAAGAACAGAACCACGGGACCGTCGGCGTCGGAGAGCGTGAAACTGCCCTGCGTCGTTTCGACGGTGAAGTCAGGTGCTTCGTCGCCTTTGCTGAGCATACACGCCGTTGTTGCTCCACGTATATCTTCTTTCCGCCGTTACTCGCATGAACCCCGCGCCATCCTCTCGGTTTGTATACCGTCGTCGTAACTCACGTACAGGAGGGTGACGTTTTCGAGTTCGTCTTCCCTACCCTCCGTTCTCCCGCAGAGATAACGCAAGAGGGGTCGTTCGAGGTAGACATCCCCCGAAGACCTGACGGAGTCGAGGTACTTTCGCCATCTGGCGTTCGGATAGCTGTCAGGACGCCTATCGCGCTCGAACGGCGCAAGATGTAACGGGTCGAACTTTTCGCCTGAGGGGGTCACGCCACGTGCGACGTACCATCTGTCCGTCGTCGGAGGGTACGGCGCGAACAGGCTCCATTTCGTTCCTGCGTACTCCTCGACGGCTTCGGCTTCGTCAGGGGTATCGACGTACCCCATCGCCGAGGCGTTCGTCATGAGAACGACGACGAGACAGACCGCGGCGAACGCCGAGACGGCGCGACGACCCCATCCCGACTGTAACGGAAGACCTGTCCGCCGTACGTCGGGTAGCACACCGTCCGTCCGACGCAGTAATGTAGCCCCTGTTCCGTGTACGGACGGAAGACGGCGGCGTGCGACCTCCCAGACGACGGACGGCGTGAGAACCGCGAGCCCCGCGACCGCGACGAGAGGGAAGACGGCGAGGTTCATCGTGACCAGAAGACCCGCTTGGGCACCGACGAACAGGGTGAGGACGAATGCGCGCCGTCGCCCCGTTAGGAGTATCAGGAGGGGTGAGGCGACGAGAAGAGCCACCCAGAGATGGTTGAGCAAGACGAGGAGTTCGGCGAAACGCGTCAGACTCGAACCGAGCCACGTGGTGTACGCCGAGAGTTCGAAGACCTGTAGCACGGCGTCCCCCGACATCCATGCGTCGCTTCTCAGCTTGAAGACGGCGTTCGTCGCGTAGACGACCACCACCTGTACGAGAACACCGACGGTGGCGACGGAGGCAACGCGTCCATACGCACCGTCGCCCTTCTCGCCGCGTCCGACGGCGTCGACCGACCACCGAGCGCCGAGAGGGAGTAGAGCGCCCCAGAACACGAGACGCGTCAGGAGCGTGTCGCCGCCGTTCATGACGAGAGGGTTCCGCGCGTTTAGGGAGAAGACGAGCACGAGAACCACGACGGAGACGAAACGCGTCCTGTATCCGACGATGAGGGCGACGGCGAAGACGGCGGTAAGGACGAAAAGGAAGACGACGTAGAGCCACGAGTCCGAAACCGCGTACACAGAAAACGCCGAGAGAGTCGTATGCTCCTGAACCGCGGCAAGCGGTACAGCGCCGTTACGCGTGTAGAAAGCCGTCAGATCGCGTGTACGCGCCACGAGGTTGACGAGTACGGCGACACCGAGACAGATCCGGAACGCCGCGAGCGATCGCGTGTCGACGCCGAACCTTCGGCGTAAGCCGGCACCGACCTTCTCACGTACATCGGCGAAGGAGGGCGCTCCCATCGTCCGTACTGTTCATCCGCGGAGAATAAACCTAACGAGAGAAGGGGTACGTTATTCGTTACGCGCTACGAGAGCCGCGGCGACGAGCGCCACGAGAGCCGCAACCGCTGTGAACCCGGGCATACCCTGTCCGCCGTCGTCGCCGTCGCCTTCGTCGGTGCCTTCGTCACCCGTACCCTCGTCTGAGACGTTGCCTTCCATGTCACCGTCTCCTTCGTCGGTTCCGTCATCCATCCCCTCGTCGCCGTCGTCCATAGCCTCGGTGACCTCGGCGTTGGCGTTCACGACTACGTTACCTGCGGTTTCCTCCGACACCGTGTCGCCGGGCGCGTAGTCGGCGGTGCTCAGGTTGGAGATGACGTGCGCCGTGTGAGCGCCGGGGAAGCCGCCCGCGTCATCGACGGTGACCGTCAGATCGTTCGAGTCGGCGAGTTCGGAGACACCCGCGATTACGAGGCTTCCGTTGTCCTCGTACGTCACGACGAGCCAGCTACCCTGTCCGAGACCGGCATCGTTGACGGATACGTCGACACCGCCGTCCTCACCCAGCGTCTGATCCTCGAACGTCACGGAGGGTTCGGCATCCTCTGCTCCCTCGACAGTAACCTGTCCCGCGTCCGTAACCGCTCCGCCGTCGGCTGTGTACGGACCGTCCTCGCTACCCTCGCTGTCGGCGAAGTCGTACCCCTCGTTTCCGTTCGTGTCCCTGTGCGGCATAGCGATAAGCTCCTGATCCTCGTCTATCCCATCGGGCAGGTCGACGGTCACGTCCTCGTGATCGCCTGCATCGAGGTAGTCGGAGACACCCACGACGCTACCGAGCGCGTCGCCGTCGGTCACGAGCGTCGAGTCATGCATGACGACGAAGCCGCCTTCGGGGACGGAGACGGAGTCAACCGTAACCGAGCCCCCTTCCGTACTCTGGTTGCCGAACGAGACGGTCGCAGTCTCCTCGTCGTCGGCTTCCGTCTGTCTGTCGACCGTCGGAACGATACCGAAGGCTTCGTCACCCGGCGAGCCTACGGGCTGGACGTATCCGACCGCGAAGGCGGTGTATACGGAACCCGCCTCGGCGCTCAGGTCGAGCGTGTCGACGACATCGCCCTGGTTGTCGTCCTGTGCGGCGCGAACCTGAAGGCTGTAGTTACCCTCCGGAACCGTGACGTAGCCCGAACCGCCGAAGCCGACATCCTCGAACAGCGCGTCGCCGCCCGCGGTTACGTCTACGTTAGGCGCATCTGGCGACGCGTGAACGACACGGACACGAGCCTCACCCTCCGGAGGCTGGCTGTTGTCGTCTTCGAGAACCTCAACGGTGAACGGCTCGTCACCCCTGTCGCTAACCTCTCCGAGGGCGACCGCTGTGTACGAACCCGAGCCAAGCTCTACCTCGTCCGCGAAGACGGAGGTGTCAGGCTCCCCCGCGGCTGTAACCTCGATCTCGTGACTTCCTGTCGAAAGTTCGAGGTACTCACTAACCCCTGAGAACGAGACGTTCTCCAAGACAGCGTCACCATCAACGTACACGTCCACGTTCGGGGCATCGGGTGAGGCGTGCACGACCCTAAGCTCAGCCGTTTCGTTCATATCCTCTCCACCGGTATGCGACGAAGCGGCTACTGCGCCTGCTGAGAGAACCAACAGGACGGACAGAACGGCCGCTCCGAACAGTACTTTTCTTCTGTTAAACATCGCTCATACTTTGTAAAGCATATTTCATATATCTTCTGATTAAGCATATACAAACAGTCTCAGAGATATCTGCCACGTAATCATATACCGTACTCACCAAGTTCTCTTCCGTAAGTAACAAGCCATACCGTCACGAACGATGATACAGGGAAAGTGGGGTAGCTTGGCATCCTCGCGCGTTTGGGACGCGTGGACCGCGGTTCAAATCCGCGCTTTCCCATCCTCGCTTCACGCGTTTTCGTTTGATAAGACGGCGTGACGACACTTATAAACCCGAACCATCTGTGCCGTTGGATTTGAACCGCGCTCCGGACGCGCGTCCGCGGCGTCGGGTGTTTCCGCAATGTTTGAAGATTAGCGAGACATATATAATTTCCTCTCGTGACTGTACTGGGTTAGAAAGTTTGCCAGAAGCACGACCTCAGCAAGAACTACAGATAACGTCCTATTGCCCCCGCGCGTAGTGAGTTATATAGTGTGGGTACCACGACAGACGACAGATATGAGTATAGCCCTACTCAGCCACAATATCCGCCACACGTGAGCGGGATAGACCTACAGCCTCAGCAATCTCTTTCTGGCTCATCTTGTCGTACCCGTAGATGTCCCGAATCAACCCGTTCCTAACGTCGGTCTCGACCTGCTCCCTCAGGTCAGACCTATGCTCAGCCTCCTCATACGCCTCCTCATCGCCGTCCAGACGCCGTTCCTTCACCTCGGACAAGCCATCGTATACCTCCTTCAGACGCTCACTCTCAAGGTCAGACCAGCCTATACTCTCTTTCTTCCTGAACAGCGGATGCTGACCATATGGGTTATAATCACACTCGTGTACCAGAGCCTTTCCGCGACGCTTCACCAGTACCCAAACGTCGAAGAGACTCTTTAGGTCGGTATCGATGACACCTGACGCGGGTGCCGTGAAAACGATGTACTTCTCCAGTATACGCCCCTGAGAGATAACGTCCCTGATAGCTTTGTTAGTGTTGCTGCTTGCCCTGTACTTGGATAGCTCCGCCTCGGCTTCGTCAAGGATGATAGACGAACCCTTCGGTAGCTCCGAGTACGCCGCCCTGAACCTATCGGCGGAAAGTGTCGCCTTCTCAGGTACAAGCCCTTCATCGGTCCGGTCGAAACGCTCGGCGAGCTTCAACGCCAGCGTGCTCTTACCTGCTCCTCGCTCGTTGGCGTCGTCGGTGATTAGGATGCTCAGCGAGCGGTCCTGTCTCACCCGCTTCTCGTAGAGTTGCTGTAACCAGCTATCACTCATAGCTCCATGCCTTCCGGCAGGTCCTCGTCAATATCAGGCAGGCTGTTCAATTCGGCTAAAAAGAAGTTAGCTTCTCTGTACGCATAATGTGAAATCTCCCATGGGATAGGGATAGTAATATTTTCTGTATCTCCATTCCCCATGGGGGTCCGGACTGTTATCTCTACCACTACGTAATCCGCATAGTCAAGGAAGTTTTCAAGACCTTCTACCTTCACTTTCGCCGGCTTAACGTCGATTATCTTGTCCGAACTGCCTCCGTAATACCTCTTAGCCTTCGGGAGAGTCTCAAATTCCCCTATTTCGGCATACTTCCAGATTCCGAGCATCGTATCCCTACCGTCTTGTCTGACGAACATCTCAATGTCCGAAACTAAGTCCCGGACGGCTGAACAGTACTCTTGAAGGTCTTCCTTACTTGCCCCGTCGTTGGCGGGTTTTGTATACTTCTTGACTTCTCTGACGTTCCTTCGTGACTCAAGTAGCTGCTTATACGTGTCCTCTGTCACTGACATATTAGACCTTACGTGGTACTCTCTTAATAACTTTTGCCAACTCCAGAATGAGCAAAACGCAAGACATAGTCGGGTTACGCGAGATACTATTTCTCTATGAAATAGTTCCAATTATATAACTGTATAGTTACTTCAATAGCTACAATTTGCAGTCTTAAATTGCACCTCCTTCTTGCAAATTGTCCCTCAGAAACTGTTCCGTGCCTAAGCTCAGTCTGTAGGTGAACTGGTCCCCGGAGGTTCAGGGGCAAAGGAGGTGTTCCAACGCGGAGGCTCTACCAGACCTCAAGGAACTCGTCGATGACCTCCACATCCTCCTCATCCAACTCGTAAACCTCGCTCAGGATGATGTCGTCAAGCTCTTCCTGTAGCTCCTCAGCTTCGCTCTCAAGTCTCTCTATCTCTTCCTCGTCGTCGCGGTACTCGTCCATCAGTTCGAGCACGTCGTCCTCCGTCGGAACCTCGGTGTTCAGTATCTCCGACCTGCCAAGGCGTCTATCCTGAGCCTTGAGCAGGTCGTAGACGAAGTCACGGACGCTCTCGCTCCCGAAGTCGATGGTGTGCCCGCGTTTCATTACGACTTGGTAGACTTCCTCTGTGTCCACCTCCATCTTGTCGTTCTTGCGCATGGGGTCTTGGCGGTAGTCGTCGTCATCGAGGTCGATGGAGTCCGCGAGGTCAAGGACAGTGCTGGCGCGGTCGTAATCGGCGAGGTAGTTGAGGATGTCGGAGGTCCTGTACTGCAAGTCGGTGCGTTCCTGTCGTTTTGTCTGTATCGAGTCGGCTATCTGTGTAATCTCTTCCTCAGAGTCCCCCTCAGAGGGGAGAACAATGGGGTGAGGTTCCAAGTAGCGTTTGTTGTATGAATAGTATTTCCCGCCAAAGATAGGGGATATATGCTTATGATAGAACTCCAGAACTTGTGAGTTGAGCAGGGCTACGTAGTAAAGGTGGTCTTCGGAAGTAGGAGCATACTCATCTGTTAGCTGAATCCCGTATCCTCCTGCGTTCCCGCCGCCGATGAAGTAGTATTCCCCATCGGTATCGGCTACGAACCTATTGTAACTGCTCATGATGTTGGTCATTATCTTATCCGGCTCCATCTTCGACAGATTTTGGCTACGTCCAAATGCCCACCACTGCTCTTCATCTTCCCACTTACCCCCTTCTCTCGCTTTCAACTCCTCTTCGTGACGCTTGAAGAACTCCCAGGTCTTCGGGTACTGTCGTTCGAGCTTTCTCTGTGAAAGAAGCTCTACGTCGCCGGATTCTATTTCATACGGGAACAGTAGCCAGAGACCTTCCCAGTCAGCTCCCCAGTGGTCTATTTCGTTCCCCTTGAGTAGACGACGGAGTATTTGTTTTTCAACTGGCTCTGGTTCGTCACCGCCTTCCCTGACAAAGTATGCTATCCCATCCTCTTCCTTGACAATCTCACCGACAAATACCTTGTTCCATCCGGTGATTAGACCTTGGAAAACAGAGTCCGTTATCTCTCCAAGACGGAACCTACTGGATTCTGCGAGTTTATGATGCACCTCCCGCTCATCAGGTGGCATCGGTTTCCAACTTTTCAGGTATTCGTCCTGATTGTCCTCTCGTAGTCTTTGCTGAGGGTATTTGAATAGGTCATACTCTTCCGCTTCCTCCGAACCACTCCACTCATCGAGGTGGTAAATCTCTTCGAGAACGCCCTCCATCTCTTCCGCGAACCGCGCGCACTTCACATCCTCATCGACCTCCTTAGTCATGTCCACGCTGAGGATACACGGGTACGGCGTTGCGGCGTCAAACACCTCCGTGTCCTTGAAGTCGATGAGATGGGTAATCGGCTCTTCACCGAGCCTGTTGCGTATCTCCTCAGCGTAGTCATTGGTGAACAGACGGTTGGGGCATATGTACGCCAACTTTCCGTCCTCGCTGAGCCAGTCCAGACCCCGCTCTATGAACGGCACGTAGATGTCGAAGTTCTTGATTGCAGTCGCGTAACGCGCTGAGTACGTCTCTTTCACGTCGTCGCTGAGGTTCTGTATACGGACGTACGGCGGGTTCGCCACTACCAAGTCGAACTCCTCATCGTCCTTGAGGCGGTCCACGGCGTCCCTGTCATCGATGAAAGACTGTGCGCGCCCGTTGTAGTCCGCGAACTGCTGTAACGATGACTGTCCCTGCTCAGGACTCTCCTCTTGCTCCTCCAGCGTGGACGGGGAGAGGGTATCCGCGACGTGTATCTCAAATCCGTCCATCGTGTAGTCGGGGTTCTTCTCCGTCACCTTGTCGTAGAGGTCGATGGTACGGAACAGGAGGTTTATCTGAGTGATGTGCGCCGCGAACGGGTTGATGTCGATGCCGTAGACGTTCTCTTCCACACGTTCGAGAACCGTGCGCGCGTCGTCCGCGCTTAGTCCATGCACGCTTCTTTCATCGAACTTCTTCAAGAAGTGGTTGATGAGCCGTTCCGTGACCTCTGTCAGGAACGTGCCGCTCCCGCACGCAGGGTCAAGGACCTTCCTGCGTCCGATGCTCTCGGTCGCCCGGTAGCCCGTCGAGTCAAGCATGTACTGCACCACTTCGAGCGGCGTGTAGTACTCTCCGAGTTCCTTGCGCTCCTCCTTCGGCAGGTAGTCCTCGTAGACGTGTCCGAGTATATCGCGGTTGACGTACTCGAAGTCGAACCTGTTGAGGCGTTTCAGTATGGTGGCGAGTGCGTAGTTTAGCTCCTCGTCAAGCTCCTGTTGCTTCCGACGCTCCTCGTCCGAGAACTGCCCGCGCTTGTCCTTGCTCACCCACCACCAGTCGAAGATACCGAGTTCGTAGAGGTCCGGATAGTGGTCGTCTATCTCATCGTAGGTATCAAGAAGTCCTTCAAGATAGACGCCGTCGCCGTCCATCTCAATGGCGTTAGCCATACCACGCGACGAGAGACGCGTCCGCCCGACAATCTCCTTGTCCTCGGCGATACGCGCGAACAGCGTCCTGTTCAGGACGATGTACGCCGTCTCTCGGCAGAAGGTCTCCTTTGCGTCGTCGCTCTTCCCCGTGTACTCACGCCATTCCTGCCAGTCGGGGAAGGTCGTCTCTAAGAAGTCCTTCGGGTAGGAGCCTTCGTCCCGCGACTTGTAGTCCTCAAAGAAACGTATCATAACGTCGGTGAGTTCGTCGAGCGAGTCCTTGATAGCCTCAAGGAATATCTCGTACCCTTCGTCGTCCGCGCCGGTCTGGTATCCTACAGGGACCTCTTGGTACGTCTTCTGGAAGTAGTCGGCGTCTCCAAGTGCTACGTGACGGTCTTGGCGGAAGTATTCGAGTTCCCCGATGACGGTCTGTTGCTCTTCTGACAGGCTGTCCGGACCGTCCGCGTTCGCTATCCTGCCTATGTCAACGTCGCCTACCTTGGACAGTTCGAGGTCGTCGGAGTCGTACCTGTAGAGGTTGAAGGAGTGACCGTTGGTTAGGATGCCGTACTTCGCGCTACCGACACCCTTCATGTAACCCTCTAACTGCTCTACGTCCCCGTACTGAATTTCGTGAGAAGGACGCTTAGTTTCGCAGACAACCACGGGAAACGGAGGGTCACTGTCATCGTAGCAGAGCACGTCCTTCCTGTCTTCCTCGAACTTGACGTGACCCTCACCCTCCTCACGTGTCCATCCGAGAGCGTCGGTAAACAGGTGGTCCACGAGAGAGTAACGGAAGTCGAACTCACTACCCTCTTCGTCTATCTCCTCGCTGACCTTGACAAACGCTTCATACACTTGAGATAGGAGGTCGTCGGGCATTGAGTAGAACAGTAGCCGGAGAAGACTTAAATCCCGATGCTGTACCGCTAACCCTCGCCTCTTTACGCGGGCACAGGAACCTCAAGGTCGAGCGTATCGTACCAGACGACCGGACGTTTCGCGCCGCCCTCCTCTTCGAGCCTGATTAACCCGATGCGTTCCAGTTCGTCGAGGTTCTTCTTCACGTCGATAGGTGAGCGGTCGACGAGCCGCGCGGTCTCACGTATGCTCTCCGGCTCGTGCTCCGCGATAGCGTTGATGAGGTCGATGGTCGTGTCACGCGTCACACGCGTGAGGTCGTCTTTAGTGGTCACGACGACCATCGGCGTGTCGTCCGCCTCATCCCCCTCTTTCATGCTCCTGATACCTTCGAGAGGCTGTTCAAGAGCCTCGTCCGGCTCCATGTACTTGACGTGTAGCGTCGTCTCGGTCTCGGATTCAGTTTCATTCTCGTTCATGCTCTTTCACCTCTTCGAGGAACCTCTGGTATAGCTCCTCCATTCCTGGGAACTCTACCGTCTCGCGTTCCTCGCCTTCGTGACGGTGGTGTTCGTCGTCGTTATGCCCGTTGTCGTACCGGAGTATCGTGTCCCCGTCGCGTGTGCCGTAGTGCAAGGCGTAGTGCCATCCTGACGGGAACTTCTCCCACGGTTCGACCTTGTTGACGGTCACGTCAACGACCGCGCCCGACGGTAGATTGATGCGGTAGTCGGGTTCTTCGTCTACCTCCGTCTCTCGCATCGTATGTGTATGGACGTAGCCATACACAATAAGGCTGGTGGTGACGTGTCAGTCGTCGACCTCTGTGCAAGAGTCTCATTTCCCCAAATCAAGGAAGGATAGAACTATTCCTGCCCCATTGTAGGGGACTATCCTTCGGAAAAATGATATGGACTCGTCTCGGTAGAAACATTTTCAATAGGGTACTGTTCATCCAAGAAGTCCTTCAATTCGGGTGTTATATTATCATGTATATCACATCTTCTATAATGGTGACCTATCCCCTGCCCGTGTCCTATATATCTGAATACTACTACGCTACCAATATCCAATCCAAAGTTTTCCGAACACTCTCTTATCCAACTCTTTTCATTTTCCCCAGTTATCTGATTAGACTCTTCCGAATGTGCCTCAAAAAAGTCAATATTCGTGACATCAACGAATAGAGCCGTATTTTCATTGAAATATTCCTTTGATGACTTTGATGTCAAGAACTGGGTGTATTTCTCCCTAGCAGTTCTATCACCACCTGAGAAGTGAGAAGTTGTACACTCTATTGATATTTCTCCATCTCCGGTTTGGACTACAAAATCAGGAGGGTCCGGAGAGGAATAGTTGACATCTCTACGGATGAGTGATGCCGCAGTATCTAATTCAAATCTGACGCCGAAGTACCTCTCATATCCTATCTCTTTGAGTTCTTGTTTATATCCTTTAAATAACTTGTTATCCTCCTCGTGGGCGGTGTTCAGATAAGGAATGAATGAAGAATGAGGCGTGGCGTTTTCTGAGTGCCTATGACAAAAAACGCACGCC
>NZ_RKLV01000006.1 GCF_026242195.1 Halorutilus salinus
CCTGCGACGGCACGACCCGGTTTGGGACGTGCGGTCAAAACGGTGAAGCCTCGGGGCTTGCCCCCGAGGTACTTCACAGGTAAACGAAGGGTTTCGACGTGAATATGGTCGGGACTACATCGGTTCGCGAGATATTGACCTTGGATTTCACGTAGACCCGTCTTGGAGCGATGCAGAGCTAAGGGACATGCCCGTGGGAGGTTCGATAGAAAGAATTGGCGAGTTGGGGTACAGCAGAAGTAGGTTCGGCTTTGTCAAGAACTTCCATCGAGAAACCGGAGAAAGACTATCGGAAGATGAAGCAAACGAACTTCCGCTCCACGATACTTTTGAGGTATTCATCGATATAATTCCGGATACGTCTGAACTCGATTCATTCGAGGATGCTTTCGGTTTCCGACCGCCGTCCGAGCCATTGCTGAAGAAAGCTTTCGACGGCAACTGTGAGCCGCTGTCTGGATACGTTGACTGGCGCGTATCTGACTCGGTAAAGATTGCTGAGCCATCTCTCTTAGCTGCTATGAAGATTCGATCCGCTCCCGATAGAGACAAGAACCACAAACGCGTGAAAGATTTAGCTGACCTACATGCCCTTCTCTGGTACGTGAAGGACGTCTCCGAGATTCAGAAGGAAGTAACCACTTACGTAACGGGGCGAACTCTTGATAGATTGGAAAGGTGTACAGGTTCGAAACTTTTCGAGAATGCAGCCAACCTGTTACAGATTGACCCTGAACTTGTTAGGGAATCAATATTGAGACTCAAGACGTAGTTGTAACTGAGATTAGAGTGGGTTGACTAACCCATCTTGTTGAGTGCTTTTTGTCGCTCTTCTATCGGCGCGTGGTCGTACTTCACCGTAGTAGTCGCGGACTTGCGACGAGCTTGAACGGAGTATAGAGATCTCCGAGGAGAACCGTGAGCGTCTCAGCGAACGCGGAACCGTGGACATGACCTACGACGACGTACTTACCGAAGTTCTAGACGAGCTAGAAGACCTGAAAGACGAGTGATTCCTGGCTAGGTTCTATTATCACGTCAGTCGTGCGTATCTCTCGACAGAGGGCAGTAACCGAGGCAAGATCTGTGAAGTATCGACAGTGGTGTGTGTCCGAGTACCTGCTTAAAATATATAGGCATCTGGCGAGTATTGGAGAATATGAGGGTAAGAGAATCTATCTTGATGCCTCGAGGCATGCATCTGTTTCTGATATTAACTGGAGCTATGTTCGGTGTATTGATAGGCTTCAAAAATTCCGGAACTGTCGGCACTTTGGCATGGGTAATCCTAGGAGTGGTTTTTATGTACGTGAGTATGATAGCTGGAGCAGTAGTGCAAAATGTAGGAGGGTTCGTTCAACGACAAGTCGAAGAGAGATATAGTGAATGAGATTGAGGCAGTAAGCGAGCCGTATTCCGTTCACGCTCTGTCTTCCTCGGAGCGTCAGATGTGTTCAGCGGTGTGTTTCGTCCGTAGCAACCCTGAGAGATAGTAGCGTATGTAGCGAACCCTTATTTGCGTTCCTTCGCCCACTCAAGTAACGGCGTCAGTCTCTCTTCCAGTTCCCTACCCTCCTCTGTCAGTTCATACTCCACGCGGGGCGGTATTTCGTCGAACTGGTTGCGGTCCACGAGACCTCAGTCGACGAGTTCCCCCAGTCGGTTGGAGAGTGTCAAGGTACTTTCTGAGGTGCTTGGTGAGACATGCTGACCATATTGAAGCCCGGAAGCTCTGTAGCTACGGTAGTTTTATATCTGTCTACAATGTACTACAACGTATACATGACTTCGATAAGCGCGCGAATCCCAGACGAAGACGAAGAGGAACTACGGAAAGTCGCGGAACTCCTCGACGAGGACAGGAGTTCAACGATCAGGAAAGCACTACGTGAGGGTCTTGAGGAGCTACGTGTCCGTCTCGCGATAGAACAGTACCAGTCAGGAAATGTCTCCGTGAACGAAGCCGCGCGCATCGCCGGGGTCAGCATAGCCGAGTGGCTGGAGATAGCGCGCGAGCGTAATCTAACCACGCAGCTCCAGCCGGAGGACATCGAGAGTGACGCTGACTCCGCCCTCGAGATATGAGGGTGTACGTCGACGCGACGACTATCATCGCCCTCGGTAGCGTAGGCGAACTACAGCTCCTACGGAACTTCGACGGCGAAGTAACCGTTCCGCCAGCGGTTCGCGACGAGGTGACGACGGAGCCGGCGCGTACGAACCTCGTGAACTTCGTTGATTCGGACGAGGTACGAACGGAACTCACCACGTCCAACGGCAGTCTCAGAGAGGCACGCGAGGTGCTGAACGAGGATGAGGAGAACGGCGACGTACAGATAGTCGCCTGCGTTCTGGAGCAGGAGGACGTGGCTGTACTGTCCGACGACAGACGCGTCAGGACAGTATCAGAAGGCTTCGGCGCGACGGTAACCGGAACCGTTGGCGTGGTTGTGAGAGCCGTCAGAGAAGGTATGTCGTCCGAGGAAGCGAAGGACGTAGTTCGGAGAGTCGACCAACATGGTCTTCACATGACAGCTGAACTACGAGAGAAGGCTTACGAACTGGTTGAGCGAGAGGACACCAACTGATTTAGCTCTGCGATTGTAGAGCCAAGTATGGGTGCTTCCGACTGGGCAGGAAGGATGTGTATAGAGCTTGAGGAGGAGTTCGGAATCTGCAACGAAAGGGCGCTGCGGGTCACCACGCTCGTGAGGATGATGGTCGGCGAAGACGGATACGAAGAGGTGTTTGGGGAACATGGCAGCGAACAGTACCAAACACATCAAGAACTGCTGATCGAAGATCTCGATATATCCTTGAAACGTCAGGAAGGAGATAGCATCGAAGAAAGATGGAACAGCCTGATGGATAGCCTTGGATGTCAGAGCCGAGCAGAGAAAGGGGTGTATCTGATTCCGTGGGAGGAATACGATGCTGACGACTGGCAGAATCCCGGTGTCTCACGAACGCGACCGGAATAGGCTAAATTCGATTGGCCTATCTTATATCCGGTCCGCAACAGATTTTTCGAGTCCTGTTTTACTCAGCTTAGTCACATCCTCGTTTTCTATTGAATCTCTTACATAGCCATTATCGAATTCCTCATCTTCCTTGTATATACGACAGGGATCTCCCTGTAGATCCAGAATACGCAGAGGGTACTTCGTAAGGGTACTTGAGAGGGGGTACTGATCAGGGGCACTTGATCAGGGCAAACGGAAAAAACTGGTTCTCCAGTTTCCCTTTCTCGTTTCCCAGTACAGTATTGGGATGGGGAGATAAAAATAAAATACGTTCTATCCGATACACTCGGTGAAACAAAAATACCGGATACGAGGCAGAGAACTATTGAACGGCTCGAAGTATGGATATGACGGGGCGTATTTCAAGGTACCCAACTACTCTACCTACGTCTTTTCGCCACTCCGTCTGCGTGCCCTGCCGCTGGCGGAGACAAGTTAGCGTTGATGTAACCTACTGAACGTCGTTGGCAGGAACCGGTACGAACCCTTTTGGAAATCAGGTACCAATCCCGTTCAACATGAGCGAAAGCACCGACACAGACGAACTCGGTCGTCGTCTGCTCCAGAAGTCACGTACAGAACCGTTGAGGTCGAAGATGGAGGGCTTCGCCGAAAGACACGGAAAGACCGACCGAGACCTCAAAGACCTGCGAAGGAACGGTGGAAAAGACCTATCCGAGATAGCTGACGAAGGACGCCAAGAACGGATTTAGATTGAGTATCTGTTCTTATATACCTCCGCACTCGTCAAGAGATACTACCCCCGAACGTCCGCCACACGGTCAATCATCTCCCACTCGAACTCGGCAAGCTTCTCCGCCGCGTCGTCCTCCGTATCGATGACGTACATCTTGCTTCCGGCTACCTCGCGCGGCTGTTCGACGAGACCGAGGTCCACAAACCGGTCAAGGTGTTCGTAGACGGTCTTCCTCGATACTCCAGCAAGGTCCGAGATCTGCGTCACGTTCAGGTCCTGATCCGGTTCGCTCAACAGCGCGGCGAGTATCTTCGGCTCCGCGTGGTTCCCGAATACCGCCGTTAGTACGCTGTCCTCGGCGTAAGGTTCCGCGTCTTCTTTGGTTTCTACTTCTGACATAGTTATTAGATTAATAGGTTGTTAGATACATAAGACTTGTCGTTGTAGTAACACATTGTTACCTGTACTACACAATATTTAATATACGTTCGCCTCAACAAAACACTAAGATTGATATCGAGGACGAGGATGACCGCGAACTCGCTCTCAAAATCGTCAACAAGATGCTACGGAAGACGGTCCTCGGATCCCACAAGAAACAGGTCGATACGGTCAAAGGATGGGTGGCGACCCACAACGAGAAACGCGCCGAAAAGCTGATACGAGAGCTAATCAAGGATCCAGACGTTCCCCTCGAAGCCTACGGCGGTTCGCGCGACAACGTACGTCTCACGGGTATCGAGGACGGTAAGGGGTTCGTGGAGGAGCTTGGTGGTAGCCCTCCGTTCGGTGTATAGTTCGCGGGGAAATTTCCGTGTTTACCCCATCTTCGAACCGCCCAACCGCGCCACTAGCTGTCCCTCCGCGTAAACCCCGCGCACTGCGCTGGCGGAGACGGAGACGTGATAACCTTTTACCGTTGTGTCACGTTGTTAAGGGTAGCATTGAGCACCGAAGAACGCAAGATCACACTAACGCAGGAAGGCGGTCTATGGAAAGCGGTGGACGAACAGACGGGCGTAGAGGTTCGTATGGAAGACCGTCAGGAAGCCCTGAAGAAGCTTGACCGGCTTGTGGAAGCCGACGACCCGTCCGACGACGCCTTCTTCACCGCACCGACGTTTACGACGGGTGACGGCGACGCCTCGGAGAACGTAGACGAATACCTGAACGAAGCAGGATGAACCGTCCGCGTCCGGTTTTCGTAGACACGGGTGCTCTGTACGCGCGTTTCGTCTCCGACGAAGTCAACTACCGGTACGCGTGAGTCTGCGGATAGTTGCACATGCAACTACTTCGTGAATAATACTTAGTCCGTCCGAAGATATGCCTCCATCTCCTGACGCACGGTATCGACCGTCCCGTCGGTCGCCTTTGCGGGTTGCTTTGTTATCATCCGGTCTTTGAGTGTGAGAACTGACCACGGAGAGACGTAGGACGTTCGAGGGAGCCGTCCCTTTTCGAATCTGTTGGTGGTGAGTTCAATAGCCTCAGTTCGAGCCGTCGTCGTGATCGCGACCGCGATGTACTCCTGACCGTAGAAGGGAACATTACTGTTCGAGAGGATTAGATACGGGCGTTTCGGACTGTTGCCCAACGGATCCTCGGCGATAACGATAGCGCCCTGCGGGTACGCCATCCGCTACTCCTCGTCGCTCAGGTCAGGTAGCTCGTCAGCCCACCCATCGTTCTGTGCGTACCAGTCATCACTGTACGTGTCGGCTACCGTCTCGACCCCGAGGAACGCAGCCGTTGCTGCTGCGAGCCGGTCGTCCTCCGCGGCTCCCCAGTACGGTTCCTTGTGACGAACAATGCCCGCTGTTTCGAGTCGTTGCAGTGTCGGTCCGATGCTCCCACGTGGAACCCCGGTTTCTTCTGCCAGCTCTGCCGGTGTGTATCCGACGGTTGGATGCTCCAGTAGGAACTCCAGCAACTGCCTCGCGTTGGTTCCTTCTGACAGGTCAACCCGTTGGCTTCCCGGTTCATATGTTTCGAAATCGACGGGCATGTACGACTATTGTATTCGAACCGTATTAGGCGTTTGGACTGACATCCTTCCCGCCGTCCCCGCGCCCTGCCGACGGCGGAGACCAGCGGTGGGTCGGTAAACGCTTAAACCTAAGCAGGGCTAAGATACGGACATGAGCATCGTAAAGACGGAGGACACGCTCGGCGGGGAGCCGCGTCTCAAAGACAGGCGCGTCTCCGTAATGCAGATAGCCGAGATGTACATCGATGGCGGTATGTCACCTGAGAACGTAGCCGACCAGCTCGGCGTAGGGCTGGACGAGGTACACGAGGCTCTCGCGTACTACTACAGACACCCCGACGAGATGGACGAGGTACGCGCGAGGCACCGTGAACTGGAGGAAGAACTGAAGGAAGACCCCGAAATACCCGAACGTGCAGAGAGATAGATGGGGTTCGTAGCCGACGAACACGTACCGAGTGCGGTTATCAACGCGCTCCGTTCCAAAGGCTACAACGTTCTACACGCACCGGAGGTGTACGCTCAGGGGGACGACGATCCCGAACTTCTCCAAAACTGCGCCAAAGACGGGCGCGTCCTACTAACAAACGACAGGGACTTCGTCCGACTCGCCGACGAGAAGGAACACTCCGGCGTCATAATCTACACCGACCAGAAACGACCGCCGCGTGAGGTGCTGAGGGCTGTCATACGGATAGACGATGCATACTCGGGTAACCTCAAAAACAGAACCGTCTGGCTCGGAGGTTGGGTATGACCGAACACCTCGACCACGAACCTGAACGGAACGGTATACTCGACTTCTTCGAAGCGCCGAACCGCGCTACGTACGTCGTCCCTCCGCGTAAGCTACGCGCTCTGCCGCCGGCGGAGTCTTGACCAACACGGTAGACGGGCATGTCCTGAACATGAGTGGGAGATCCTGACGACGGCGACGACCGCCGCCAGTCTTATACAGTCGTATAGCTTAGGTATAGACATGAGTACCGACAGCGAACGTAAACCCGTTCCCGTCTCGCTCCCGTCCGAACTTGTCGAGGAACTCGATACGCTCGTGGAGGAAGGTGTCTTCTCTTCGCGCTCCGACGCGATACGGTACGGCGCGCGCCTCGTCATACGCGAGGAGAAACAGCACCAACGTCTGCACGAGCGCGCCGACGACCGCGCCGAGGACGACATACGCGAACGGATGGAGCGCAAGAGGGAGTCCTGACAGGATGTACCTCGACACCGACGCCGTGCTCGCGCGCCTCAAGGTTGAGGACTGGCTACGGTCGTTCGTCTCGCCCGACGTTCTCGAATCTCCGGTTACCTCGACCGCGACGGCTATCGAGGTTCAGTACGTTATGGGGGACGAATGGGAACTCGACAGGCTCACCGAGGTGTCGGAACGGATCGCGGACGAGGGTATCGAACTCTCGCCGCTGACACGCGAGAACGTCGAGGCGTCGGAGGAGCTACGCGGGAGGTACGACGCGCTCGGTGTCTTCGACTCTATACATCTCGGTGTGGCGTGGACGAACGACGAGCCGACACTCTCGACCGACACGCTCTACCCCGACATAGACGAGGTCGAACATATCGACCCACGTGATTTAGGATAAAGAATGAGCGACAGCTTCGAGGGTTTCGACGAATCCGGCGTGAAAGGTAGGATGGTAGAATGGCTGAAAAAGATGGTTCGCCGACGTCACCGGGGATAACCGAGAGGGGCGAATACTCAGTTTCAGCGTACGTTCGCGCTGGGTCGTGGAACGACGCCGTCCGCGAGGCGGATTAAGAGCCACATGCCGAACCCGGGACCGGTTCTTGCGGGCAAGAGGCGGGAGGTGATGAGTACAAGAGGTATAGCGAGAACCGGAGAGATATGGTACGTCGTCCCTCCGCGTCGTCTACGCGCTCTACCACCAACGGATCCGTGACAGTCCCGGAAAGCCGTCCACCTTTCGACCCGGTGCCGACCCAACCAAAGAGGTATACCTAAACACCACCTTCTATTGTACAGGGACAGTATGAGTCAGAGCATCAGACGCGAGGATACCGCCGAAGGCGTCACGGTAATCGACGAAAGAACCGGCGAGAAGGTCACCGCCGAGACGTACGTCGAGGCTCTTGAGGAACTCGCACAGCATCTAAGCAACCTCGCTACGCTCAATAGGCTCTTCGACGACGTACAGAAAAGGTTTGACGAGACAGGTACCACCGAGGACGACGTCGAGGAGGCTATAGAGTGGGCGAGAGATCGGTAGTCTACGACACGAACACCGTCGTATCGGCTCTGGAGTTCGGAGGAACCCCACAGACAGCCCTTCTTACAGGATTCACGCGGGTATGGGACATGTACTTCTCAAAGGAGATACTGTCCGAAATCGAGCGTGTCATGCGGTACGACAAGATACCGGTTAGGGAAGATGAGTCGGAACTGTTTCTCACGGTTATGCGGGATGAAGGGGTACCCGTTGAACCTAAGGTTTCGGTAGATGAGTCCGATGACCCGGATGACAACAAGTTCTTGGAGTGTGCCTTTGAAGCCAACGCACAGTACCTCGTTTCCGGCGACAGCGACCTACTCGAACTCGGGAAGTTCCGAGGTACTGAAGTAGTCACCCCGGACGGGTTTCTCGGACAGCAGGACGAGGGTTCACGGCTAACAAACTCGTAGGGTGTGACGTTATCAGACCATTTAGAAACCGTCTTCTTCTAATACAGCTCGAACACCTCGACGCCGAACCCGACGACGACGCACGGCTTTTCCGGCGCGCCGAACCGCGCAACCTTCGTCGTCCCTCCGCGTAAACCCCGCGCACTGCGCCGACGGAGCCGTGAACCCGAGAAGCCCTCGTTACCCTTATTTGCCTGTAAACGAGACATATACATGTGACCACCAAGACCGTGCGCCTTGATGAGGACGTCTACGAGATGCTCGCGGAGCGCAAACGCGACGACGAGACCTTTTCGGAAGCCGTCGAAAGGCTCGTCGGCGGCAGACCACTAGTCGAACTCGACGGGGTGTATACCGAGGACGAGGTACGCGAGATAGAGCAAGCGTTGGATGACAAATACGAACGCGAAAGAAAAGAGCGTATCTCGGAGACACAGCGACGGTGATACTCGACACGACGTTTCTCCATGACCTCATGTACGGCGAGGATAACGCTGTCGAGAAGGCACGCGAACTCGACGAAAGCGGAAACGTTTCTCTTTCCTCCATGACGGTCTATGAACTCTACTACGGCGTTGGCTACACTGACAAAGGAAGTGGCGAAAAAGAAAAGATAGACTCGGTGATAGGCTCCAAACAGGTTCTGCCCGCAGATGCACCTGTAATGAGGAAGGCGGGGAGGATAGACGGAAAACTCTCAAGAGATGGCGAAAAGGTCGGACAGGCTGATACCGTAATCGGTGCGACGGGTGTACTGCACGACAGACCGGTTCTAACGCGGAACGTCGCCGAGTTCGAACGTATTCCGGAACTGGAAGTCGAAACGTACTAACCGAACGATGTGCCGTTTCGCCGCGTAAGCTACGAGCACTGCCGCCGGCGGAGGGGGGCTAACGGAGTATATAGCCGCCAGCTATGATGGGTGTCTTTGACAGAACCCGGTACGAACCCTTTTACTACTCAAGCACCAATTTCATTCAAGATGAGCGAAAGCACCGACACAGCTGAACTTGGTCGTCGTCTACTTCAGAGGTCACGTACAGAACCGTTAAGGTCGAAGATGGAGGGCTTCGCCAAAAGACACGGAAAGACCGACCAAGACCTGAAAGACCTGCGAAGGAACGGTGGAAAAGACCTGTCCGAGATTGTCGACGAAGGACGCCAAGAAAGGGTTTAGATGAACCACCTGTTCTTCGATACCTCCGCGCTTGTCAAGAGGTACTACGAGGAAGACGGTACGGAAGCCGTGGACGCTCTCGTCGAAGAAGAACAGAATCAGGTGATTATCAGCTCACTTTCCGTCATAGAGTCTGCGTCGGCGTTCCGTAGAAAACATAACCGCGGAGAGCTATCCCAAGACCGCGTGAATCTACTACTCTCCGAGTTCTTCGAGGAGGCGTTAGACGGGTTCGCTATCGTTCCTTTGGAAGAGCCTATTACGGAGTACTCATTTGACCTGATACTCGAAGAGGATCTACGAACCCTCGATAGTCTACAGCTGTCAACAGCTCTCTCGGTAGACAGTGGAGGTATGGTCTTTGTCTCAGCGGACAGGAAGCTCAACAAGGTGGCGAACAGGTGTGGACTCGAAACGCGGAATCCTACAGACTGATACTCTCTGCGAAACCGCAACCGCGCCACTACGCCGTCCCTCCGCGTAAGCTACGCGCTCTACCTCCGGTGGAGACCAGCGGTGAAAAGAGTCGGTAAACGCTTAAACCTGAGCGGGGCTAAGATACGGACATGACCATCGTAAAGACAGAGGACACGCTCGGCGGAAAGCCGAGACTCGAAGGCAGACGCATATCTGTTCTCCAGATAGCCGAGATGGTGATAGACGCCGGAAGGTCGCCGGAGCGCGTCACCGACGAACTCGAAATAGGACTCGACGAGGTACACGAGGCTCTCGCGTACTACTACAGGAACATCGACGAGATGAACGAGCTACGTGAGAGGAAACGAGAGTTACGCGAGCGAATAAAGGAGAACTCTAACGCACCGGAGAAGGCGGACCGATAGCGGTGTTCGAACTCGTCGCCGACGAGAACGTTCCGACGCCGGTCGTCGAAGCCCTACGGTCGAACGGCTACGAGGTACACCGCGCACAGGAGGAGTACGGACAGGGGACCGCCGACGGCGAGATACTCGAAGCCTGTGCCGACGAAGGACGCGTGATACTCACGAACGACAACGACTTCGCTCTGCTCGTTGAGGATGCCGAACACGCCGGAGTCGTGGTCTACAACGACCAAAACCTCCGCACCCGCGAGATTCTGAGGGGCGTGGTGAGTATAGACAACGCCTACGACAGCCCCGAAAACCAGCTTGAATGGCTTGAAGGATGGATATGATCAGGCATCTTACTTCTCTCGAACCGCCCAACCGCGCGGCGTACGTCGTCCCTTGACCACCGCGGGAACCGTTCCCCCTCAGTCAAAAGGGATTGTGGGACTAGATACGCGTAGCCCGTGAACAGCGGAAGGATAGAAAGAACTCGTTTCTACAGCAGAAAAGATATATACCACAACCACCTACTACCGCGTATGCTGACGCTCGGAGAAGAAGATGAATTAGTTGAGGATATAAAAGAGGGGATTCAGATAGCGATGGATAGAACGGGATTTGAAGGGGAGATAGATCGAATTAAGCTCAATAAGCTAGTATATCTAGCGATCCGAGATAACAGTGTCCCGATAACTTATGGGTGGTATAAATATGGACCCTCACCTGTGAATGCCAATCAGTCTTGGAATGGGGGGATTCAGCCTAAGGCTATGCAAGATATTTATACTCCTGACGAGGCTAGAATGCCAGGGAAAAAGAGGAATGCACCTAACCCTCGCGAATATTCTTACTACTTTGAGGACTTAGATAGCTTCCAGAACATTCTACAAGAGGAAACTAAGGAATATCTGATAGACTTCTATTTTGAAAACGCTCCGGAGGGGTACTGTGATCTATATATAGCCTGTGCGGAGTTCCAGCAGGAAATAGACGAGATACACGGTTCAAGAGACTGGCATTCTGATTCTGAGAGATACATTAGAAGTATCTCTGAGAAATATCCACGAGTCATGTATGAAGTTCGTACAAACCCAGTTCTTGATGAGTCAGTAGATAACATGCAGCAATACGGTGAGGTATTGGAGACGGTGATTAAATCTGCCTCAGATGAATCTGAAATATCACATCAACAACAGCGATATATAGATACGCTAATCGGTAAGTTCTACGGAGAAGCATGGAGGCACGTAGCACTACTAATCTCTCGAGAGACTGTTCACCTATCTCCTGGAGAAAACAAGAGTAAATTGAAAAACAGTATAGAGAACGATCTGCAGACTCTCAGAACAAGTTATCAAGACGAGTTAGATAGTCTGCGTGAGAGAGCACACGAATACAATTTAGATAACCTCTCCCCGACTAATTGGACAACCGAAAATGCGAACCAACATCCGGTTGATGAACGACTTGACGAGATAGAGAATGATAAAACAGCAAGTCTAATTGAATGACCACTCGACATTCCCTTTCTGATGATTCTGAAAGTGCGTTAATTATTGAAAAGTCGGCGAAGGATAATTTAGAGGGTGAATTAAAAAAGAAGACTAACGAAAAGAGAAATTTCTTCAAGAGACTGAGGAGCGAATTTCTTGACGGAGATGTCCCGGAGAATTGCGTGGAAAAAATCTATAAAGGCGTGGACAGTCTCGTGCAATTCCGTGCAGGAAATGAGATGCGCGGATACTGCGTGTATACGGATAGTGTTCCTTCTTACAATATACTCTATATATTCGAAATCACGGATCACAAATACAGTAAATATGAATTAAGTAAGTATGATGCTCGAGCAGGTAAAACTCTTGAGGAATTAGATAACCTCTCAAATACGGAAGAGGTTGAACAGTATCTTGCGAATAACAATGCCCACTATTCCGAAGATATTAAAGAATATATACAGAGTATTTGACCTGAACTAATGAACCGTGCTACAGAACCGGATTCCTAGGGGGTGTGAGTTTCTTTTCTAGCTCCTCTGAAGCCTTTACCATTTTCTCAAACAACCCTACATATCGATCAAACTCAGGAGTGGGATCATCTACATCTAGAAGAGAGGTCTCGTTTAGGCTCATGTGAAACATATCTAGCTATCTCTTCTAAATAGCACCCGTTTACAAGATACTGAAGAGGATCCGGACCCTCTTCCGTACCGTACCCGGCATCGGCGCGTGGCACACTAAGACTGACCAGCGCACTCGTATCCGCTACCACGGAGCCTAACCGGGGACGGCTACTCATCTTCCATCAGCCGTGGTACCCTCGCCCTCGTAGATATCAACGTCCTCAGGAGGGGAAACATCGAGGGCTTCGTCCTGCAGATCCGACTTGAGGAGACGGTGAGCATCCTCGGCACCGACCAGCTGTTTGACCGTCTCGAAACCGATCCTGTCGTCGTAGTACCTGTCTGCGACGAGTTCCTGAAAGCTCTCGCTCTCGGCGGTCTCTTCAAGGTACTCACGGATGGCTTCGACGAGGAGATCCGTGCGGTCTTTGTCGAAGATATCGGCTACCGAGTCCAACCGCTCAACGAGATACTCCGGAGACTGAAACTGAACCCGTTAGGGATCCTCACCGATACTCATCTTATATGAGAGTTTTGCGCACAGGCTTATTATATTAACGGGAGTTTGCCTCCGCTGTTCACTTGCCCTGAAGCCGAGGACGTTGAACGTGATCGATCTGTCCAACGTCCACTCCGGTCTGGAGCTTGAACAGGAGTCCACCGACGAGCCCCGCCGCAAACGGCGGAGAAGATGACATAGCCGCCAGCTATGGTGGGTGTCTTTGACAGAACCCGTACGAACCCTTTTACGACTCAAGCACCAATCTCATCCAACATAAGCGAAACCACCGACACAGCTGAACTTGGTCGTCGTCCCCTTCGGAGGTCACGTACAGAACCGTTGAGGTCAGATGGAGGGCTTCGCCGAAAGACACGGAACTACTCCCGAAGTTCCGCCACGCGGTCGATCATCCCCCACTCGAAATCAGCGAGCTTCTCGGCGGCGTCGTCCTCGGTGTCGATGACGTACATCTTGCTTCCGGCTACCTCGCGCGGCTGTTCGACGAGACCGAGTTCCACGAACCGGTCGAGGTGTTCGTAGACGGTCTTCCTCGACACGCCCGCGAGTTCCGCGATCCGGGTCACGTTCATATCCTGATCCGGCTCGCTCAACAGCGCGGCGAGTATCTTCGGCTCCGCGTGGTTCCCGAATACCGCCGTGAGTACGCTGTCCTCGGCGTAGGGTTCCGTATCGCCCTTGGTTTCTGCTTCTGACATGGCTACTCAGTTACTCCTAAGGTAATGAAGTACATAATACTTGTTGTTGAAACAAGAGTTTGTTACTTGAATTACACAAGTTTTAATGTAGGCTCCGTACGAGCAGATGCTGAGATGGATATCGAGGACGAGGATGACCGCGAACTCGCTCTCAAAATCGTCAACAAGATGCTACGGAAGACGGTCCTCGGATCCCACAAGAAACAGGTCGATACGGTCAAAGGATGGGTGGCGACCCACAACGAGAAACGCGCCGAAAAGCTGATACGAGAGCTAATCAAGGATCCAGACGTTCCTCTCGAAGCCTATGGCGGTTCGCGCGACAACGTCCGTCTCACGGGTATCGAGGACGGTAAGGGATTCGTGGAGGAGCTTGGTGGTAGCCCTCCGTTCGGTGTATAGTTCGCGGGGAAATTTCCGTGTTTACCCCATCTTCGAACCGCCCAACCGCGCCACTAGCCGTCCCCCCATGCTACTCGCGCCTAACTACCTCCGAACCTGTGGATATCCCCTACCGACGGAACTCAGAACCAAGAAACGCCGGGAATCTGCGTATACTCCCTTACGCCCAGTCATGGTCATCGAGACCTTCATACTGCTTAAGACGGCTTTCTATCTCCCAGGCTTCCCAGCCGCAGTCGTGGTACAGAACCTCGGCGAGTTCGTCGAAGTTGCTCTTGTCGAGTTCTATACCACGGTTCCCGCGGTAGGTTACGTAAGCCCCCGTTCGGAGATCGTCGTAGACCTCACGCGCGGTCGGGTAGTCGCCGTCAATGGCTGAGAGAATGAGCAGGGCTTCCTCCGTTATCGGCGTCCCCCACCGGTGCTTCGCTATCATCGTCGCCAAGAGCGCGCAGATTACCGACGGCTTCTCCATGGTGCCGATGAGAAGCCGCTCCCGCATAAGTGTTAATAACCGTTTACAGTAGTGGAAACGCTTATACACACAGGGTACCCTTCTACTGTATGAGCGGTACTGAGCACGCGGAAACCGACAACGAGCGAAAGAAGGAACTCCGTATGGAGAACCCCAGCGGATGGCTCTACCTCACCCAACACGACGCGGTTCCCGTACTCGTTGATGCGCTACTCGATCTGCCGCCGAACCGTGAGTTCAACAAAACCGAACTCGCCGAGCATGCAGGCGTTACGCGTCAGACGGTCGGGAACTACACCGACCTCCTGATCGAGACCCGGCTCATCGAGGAGGTACCGAAAACGTCGCCCCGCAGGTACCGCGTCGCGGACAGCGACGTTATACGACAGCTCTTCGAGTTCAACAGCGCGCTCAACAACGCCGGTGAGTAAGCTCGTATCCCGACGGTGCCGTACACGCGCCAAGGAACCGGCTACCCGGCTGACCGAACCGTGTCTCGAATAAAGATACACATCTGAACGTCTCACGGAGTCCGTCGGCGTCATGGGGACGCGTCATGAACTTACCGAGGCGCAGGGGACGATCCGCGGCTTCTTCGAACCGCCCAACCGCGAGTACTACTTCAATCCATGCCACCCGCGTCTCAACGTGCCGCTGACGCCGTTCCCGCCACCGTCTCGTCACCCGCGGTCTTCCAAACACACAGTATAGCCACCGTCATCTATATGAGTATGAAAAATATATGTATAGATATGTCGGAGCACAGACGAAAGGTTGGTGACAGGGGACAGGTCACCATCCCCAAGGAACTACGTGACAGCCGTGGTATCAAAGGCGGCGACGAGGTTAAGTTCGTCGAGGTCAACGACGAGATTCTCATCAAACCGCCGACCGACGACGAGCGTCTGGCTGAGGGCTACCGGAAACGCGCCGAGCGATCCCGACGGATTGCCGAGGAGATGGACGAGGCATCGTCGGAAGCAACCGACCGACTCGGAGAGGCACCCGACCGGGACGACTGAGGTGGAACATGTGAAGATACGCCGTGGTGATATCGTCACGGTCGAACTGAACCCCACGAAGGGAAGCGAACAAGAAGGGGAAACCAGACCCTGTGTCGTCATCCAGAACGATGTCGGGAACCGGTTCTCACCTACCACGGTCGTCGCGCCTTTCACCAAGAGGTACGACCCCGACGATGTGTACCCGTTTGAGGTAGAGGTGCTGTCTTCGGAAACGGCTCTCGATCACGACTCCGTCGCCGACCTGAGTCAGATACGGGTTGTCGATACCGAAGCGCGTGTGAAGGAAAAGATAGGCTCGGTTCCGTCGGCGCGGATGACAAGGATCGATACGGCGATCAAGGACAGTCTCGGTCTATAGGTGAACACAGGGTAACAGACCGTCCGGGTACCGGGAAGGACGGTAGCCCGACAATGAACCCGAACGACGACGCACGGCTTCTCCGCTACACCCAACCGCGCGGCTTCGCGTCCCTCCGCGGGTACGCGTCGACCAACCCCACCATCAGGGTTAAGTAATCTTGTATACGACGTATACACATGGGAACGAAGACCGTCCGTCTCGACGAGGACGTGTACGAACGCGTCCGCTCGCGGAAACGCGACGACGAGACGTTCTCGGAGGCTATCGACCGTCTCACGGGCGGTTCGTCGTTGCTCGACCTCGAAGGAACCCTTAGCGACGAGGAAGCCGACGAGGTACGCGAGGCTATCGAAGAGAGCCGCGAAGCCGACGTGGAGGAGTCGAAGGAGATAGGCGAAGGTTGATTCTCGATACATCTTTTCTTATCGACGTACAGAACGGCGTGGATGCGGCAACCGAGAAGGCGCGTGAGATAGAGTCAAGCGGTCGCCCTCGGCGCGTACCGCACGTCGTCCTGTACGAACTGTACATCGGAGTCGGTAAGGGCGTGCAGACGGACGAAAACAGGGAGCGTATAGAGAGCGTCGTCCCCTCGTTACCTCTCGAACCCACGACGCCGTCGATAGCGCGTCGCGCAGGAAAGATAGAGGGCGAGCTACAGAGGGAGGACGGGGCGATCGGTACCGTCGACGCTCTCGTCGCCGCAACCACGTTGGAGTACGATGAACCGCTTGTCACCGCCGACACCGACGACTTCGGGACTGTTCCCGGTCTCGAAGTCGAGACGTACTAAGAATCAAGTACCAGTCCCATCCAAGATGAGCGAAACCACCGACACATCCGAACTCGGTCGTCGTCCCCTTCGGAGGTCACGTACAGAACCGTTGAGGTCAGATGGAGGGCTTCGCCGAAAGACACGGAAGGTACGACAGTCCACATTCCACCCAAACCGTTATCTGTCATAAACATGTAACTGTACATAAACATGTCAAGTTCGGAGAAGGTGGTTCAGACCGAGCTTCCGGAAGAAGAGTACGAGAGGCTGGCACGGATAGCTGAGAAGGAAGACAAGTCCTTGAAACAGTTGCTAAGGGAGGCGGCTAACGAGTACACCAGCCGACACGAGGAGATAGACCTCAACGACCCGTTCTTTCAAGTAGACGTTGGTGAATCCGGTGCGGACGAGAAGACCGCCAAAAAGACTGACGAATACATCTACGGAGAGTAGATGATAGAGAGATTTGAGCCGAAGGTCGAAGTTCCTACGGGACTGTTCCTCGACACGAGCGCTCTCTTCCCCTACTTCGATCCCGACACGGAGGAACACGACGAGGTGAAGACTTTCTTCAAGCAACTGCTATCCGAACTCCAATACCGACCCCTATACACAAATCAGTACGTGGTGGATGAGCTTGTTACGCTTCTTCTGTACAAGGCAGACAGGGGGAAAGCCACCGAGGCGTATGAAGCTATTACTGAGTCCGAGGTCATACAGCTCCTTTCTGTCGACGACGCCGTCTTCAAGAAAGCAGGTGAGGAGTTCCTCGAAGGAAACGAAGCCGTATCCTTCACCGACTACACGGTAGGTGTCCAGGCACGAGAGAAAACCGTCGAGTACGTCTTAGCATACGACGGCGACTTCGAAAGCCTCGGTCTGAACAGAATCCCCTACCCGGAATAGTATTGCGGTTACCGTTCATCTATAGTCAAAAGACCGGACAGCTTTGTAAAGTGTGAGTAACAAGAGAGAAACCTCGTTGAAGAACCGTGCTCGTTCACGCCGAGTACGGGTTAGCGTCGGACTTAATCCGTTTCAGGTCGTCGACGGAGTCAAAGCCGGTGTCGAACGAGTAGATGTAGTCGACATCCTCCACGCCCGCGTAGGCGACGAGAGCAGAGTCCACGAAAGAGAGATGTGGGTTACCGCGGTACACGTCGTGTGCGTTCGTCCAAACCTCACGGTTCGTGCGCTCCATCCTGAAACCGCCGCTTCTTTCGAGTATATCAGCCGCCTCCGTGCAGTCGTCGTGGCTCAACGAACCCGTCATGGCGTTGAACGTCTCGGCGTAGACGAAGTCCAGGACGATACCGACGGGTAGGTCGCCGTTGTCCATCCGTCTGAAGATAGGTAACGCGTCGTCATGGTAAGGGTCCTGTCTGTTCAGCGCGCCGTACAGGACGACGGTATCGACAAGGGCTTCCTGCATCCATCAGTCACCCGTGTCGATCCTGCCCGCCGGTTCCAAGCCCACCTCGTCGTGGTCGACCGACCCCCCTTCAGATTCGAAGCCGTCGAATCCGTCAGGAAGGACGTTCTTCCTCTGACGTATTACCTCGACGCGTAGCTCGCCATCCTCCCAGTACCACCGAATCCTGTCGCCGTCCTCTATATGCGCGGCTTCGCGTATCTCCGCTGGTATGGAAGCCTGGTTACCCGAAACCGCCCCCGACCCCACCTTCTTGTCTGTGTTTCCCGTGCTCACACCCTGTATAACTACCTCTCGGACTTAAACTAACCGGTGCACTAAGACCCGCACCGGGTTTGACGTATCCAGCCGAACGGCGTTCGTCTCTTCACCGCGTCGCCCCTGCGCTCTACCGCCCGCGGAGCCGGGTTAACGACGTACCGGTTACGTAGCCCACCGTTTATCTGTGATTGAAACGCCGGACGGTCGATATACTGTGAAAAAACGGGTACAGGTAGCAACGGTTAATCACGCACAACCCGTAACCCCGACGTTGTAGACGACGAGATCAAGCTCCGCGTCGGCGCGGAGAAGCACGAGGGCTAGTGTCGGGTGTTCGCCCCGTAACGAAGGACTTCGCCCGACCCCAGCCTCGGATCCGTGAGGGTACGGCGTGTATCGGTGCTTCGGAATAACCAGTCTGATTATCCTGCAGAACGAAGTACAACCGATGAACCTGCTTTCCAAATCCCCCGTCCCTGACCACGCTGTTGGTGTGAAGGAGGAGGCAAAGGAGTTCGCACAGGAGCATATAGAACCCAACGCCGCGGAGTACCACGAGACCGCGGAGTACCCATGGGATGTGCTTGAAGCCGGTATGGACGCGGGTCTCGTGTCACAGGGCGTCGACGAGGAGTACGGCGGTCGTGGCTTCGACATACACGAGATACTCGCTATCACGGAGGAGTTCCACAGGGCTGACTCGGGTATAGGGCTCACGCTCCAGCTCGCGAGTTTCGGTGCCAAGATAATAGAAAAACACGGAACCGAGGAACAGAAGCAAAGGTTCCTCCGTCCCCTCGCCGCGAACGAACAGATCACGGGACTCGCCGTCTCCGAACCCGAGACGGGATCGAACCTAGCCGGCATGGAGACGACCGCGGAGAAGGACGGCGACGGATGGGTTCTAAACGGGGAGAAGTACTGGGTCGGAAACGGTGTCGAAGCCGACTGGGTGACGGTCTATGCGAAGACGGGTGACGACCCCGACAACAGGTACGGTAACTTCTCGCTCTTCGCCGTCCCGACCGACACCGACGGATACGACGCCGAACATATACCGGAGAAGATAGGCTTCCGTGCCTCGAAGCAAGCCCGCATCGAGTTTGACGGTGTACGTGTTCCTGAGGAGAACATAATCGGAAACGAGGGCAACGGCTTCTACATGCTCGCCGAGTTCTTCAACTCCGGAAGGGTGATGGTAGGAGGACATGGAATAGGTCTGGCGGCGGCGGCGATAGAGGAGGCGAGCGACTTCGTACACGACAGGAACGCCTTCGACCGTGGCGTGAACGAGTTCCAGGCTGTCCAGCACACGCTCGCCGACATGATAACCGAGTTCAACGCCGCACGCACACTGAACTGGGAAGCCGCGGATCATGTCAAACAGAACGACAACGCGGGCTTCTGGGCTTCGATGACGAAGGTAAAGTCGACCGAGACGGCAGACATGTGTGCCGAACGCGGTATGCAGTTACACGGAGGACGGTCGGTACTTACCGAAAACAGGATCTCACGCGTCTACCGCGACGTGAGGATACCCGTTATATACGAGGGTGCGAACGAGGTTCAGCGCAACCTGATCTACAGTCAGAACCGGTGGTAGAGATCAAACCACATGACACGAACAGGCTTTCGGTAGCCCTCACGTCGGTTCGGGAAGGTATACCGGTACCCTAAAATGAATCTAAAAAGCATACTCGTAATACTAGCGATAGTCGGCTTCGGTATCGTAGCTTGGGAACTCCTCTGCTTCAACCTCGGAAACCCACCGAACCTGTGCTGATCTATACCTGATCCGCACCTATCAGTGTGGTCACACAGACTGCCGAGAAGGGTTAACAACAGCCGTCGGTCGACGGGAACGGATCCGTGAGACAGGGAGCCATCGATCCACCGACAGCCGTTCGGCGCGTACGATCCGGAATCTACCCTACTCAGTCGAACCTTTTGCCGGCGCGTAAAGAACCGTCATTACGAGTTCGTCCTCGAAGCCGTGGAACCGATGGTCGGTTCCGGGTTCGAGATGGATTACGTCCCCCTCCGAAACCTCTGTGCTTTCCCCCTCTACGTTGATCTTCGCGGTTCCGGTGTCGATATGGTAGACCTCGTCCTCTGCGTGTGCGTGCATCTGATCCTCATCGCCTTCCTCAAACCTCATTACCTCAAGACTAACAGCTTCGCCACGGACGGTTTCGGCTGATTCTTTTCCCTCTCCGATTTCGTCTACTACGTCGCTTACGTTGAATAGCTCCACGTCTATATTAACAGGTCAGCATACTTATGAGTACTGGCTGACATCGGGGCTGTATCGTACGCTCTATACATGAAGGTACGAAACGGGGGTTTGGAGCTTCCTGTGCCTACAGCTTCGCGTAGGATCGTGGATGCCTACTTCATCCTACCACCTCGACAGCCTCGCGTGTACGCCACGACCGACACGGTCACCGCTCACGTAACGCGCTCAATACGGTCGGTCGGGTCGAGTTCCTCCGCAACCCCCGGTGTGAAGCCGGCGATACTGTCGAGGAGGTTCACACTGTAGCTTGCCGGTCCGTTGTACTCTAGGTCGGTCGCATGTTCGCCCGCGAGTCCGTAGGCGAGAGTTCCGTGCAGGGCGGCGGAAAGACCGTCCTCAAGACCGCCGGAAAACGCCGCGAGGGTTGCCCCGAGCATACATCCCGTTCCAACGACCTTCGAGAGCATCTCGTCACCCGCACGTACGCGGTAGACCCGGTCGGATCCGGCGACAACATCCTCGACACCTGAGGCGACGACCACAGCGCCGGTCGTCTCCGCGAGCGCCCGCGCTGACCCCGTCACCTCCTCGTACTCACCGACGGACTCAACACCTTTCACATCCGCCTCCTCTCCCGCCAGATGCGTTATCTCGCCGTAGTTACCGTTGATAACGTCGAACTCAACCTCTTCGAGTAAGCTCGTGTGAACTTCTTTCCGGGTTGGCGTTGTCCCCGCACCGACGGGGTCGAGGACAACAGGGACGTCTAACCCGTTAGCCGCCTTACCCGCGGCGTGTAACGCATCGACGTTCGACTCTGTCATCCGACCGGTGTTGAGGAGTATCGCGCCCGCGAGTTCCGCCATTTCGGGTGCCTCTCCGGGCGCGTCCGCCATCACCGGTAAAGCGCCCCAGCTGAGTGTGACGTTCGCCAGATCGTTCTTCGTCACCTCGTTCGTCAGCTGCTGTACCAGAGGCTCGGCTTCACGAACCTCGGCTAGCGACCTCGCGAGCGCCTCGCCGGTGGCTTCTATCTCGTCAGTCATCGCTTCCCTCCCTCGGAGACGGCGGCTTCTAACCCCCGCGCCGCGGTTTCCGGGTTCTCTGCCCCGGTTATCTCACTAACCACGGCGACGCCTGTTGCACCCGCCTCAACAACCGACGGCGCGTTCGAGGCTGTGACGCCCCCGATTCCGAAGACGGGAATCGAAACAGACGCGGTGATTTCGGAGACTAGCCCGAGTCCGGTTCCGTTCTTCTCCTCGGGAACGTTCTTCTTCGAGTCAGTACCGTAGATAGCACCGACGCCGAGATAGTCCGCTCCATTCGCTTCGGCTTCGGTAGCCTCCTCAACCGTCGATGTCGAACAGCCGATGACCGCCTCGGTTCCGAGCAGGTCGCGTGCGACCCCGACGGGAAGGTCAGACTGCCCGAGGTGGACGCCGTCGGCGTCGATCGCCTGTGCGATATCGATCCTGTCGTTGACGAGGAGTGCGACGCCCGCTTCGGCGGTGAGTTCGCGCAGTTCGAGACCGAGTTCGTAGCGCCATCCGGCGTCGGTATCTTTCTCACGGAGCTGAACGACGTCTACGCCGCCGTCGATCGCGGCGGAAGCGACCTCGACGGTAGTTTTCTTGCTGGAGAGAGACTCCTGTGTCACGAGGTACGTTCGCCAGCTTTTCGCGTTCATAGGTACAGTACCCGACGGTACGACTAAGACGCTTTGACTCGAAGATTTGGGGAACAGGTCGATCGCTCCGGATTAGGTGGTGACCGTGGTTTCCCAACCGGATCCCCGTCCCTACCCCTGCTGTTCCGCCCTCGCCGTCGATAAGCTGACCGGGATGGTCGTAGCTGAACATAGATACCGGACAGAAACGTAAGGTAAAATATAGCAGAGATGGACGGCTCTTCTATGGCGACTAAGTCAACACGGGGTGGTATAGAATGAGCAGGCTTACGAACGATGTCGCGGTCGTCACAGGTGCGGGTTCGGGTATCGGGCGCGCATCGGCGGAACGTCTGGCAAACGAAGGCGCGTCGGTCGTCGTTGCGGATATCGACGTAGAAGGCGGTGCGGAGACGGTCGAAGCCATCGAGTCCGAGGGCGGAACAGCCACATTCGTCGAGGTTGATGTTACGGACGAGGACGACGTCCGGAAGATGGTCGACGCCGCCGTCGAAACATACGGAGGGCTGGACATCGCTCACAACAACGCCGGGATTGAAGGAGACGGTGCACCGCTCGTCGAACAGTCGGCTGAGGGCTGGGAGGAGGTTCTCGGTATAAACCTGACCGGTGTCTTTCTCGGCATGAAGTACGAGATCCCGGCGATGGTAGAGGGCGACGGCGGGGCTATCGTCAACACGTCGTCCATCGCGGGGCTGTCGGGCGACGGTCCGGCACCGTACGTCGCCAGCAAGCACGGTGTGGTCGGGTTAACACGACAGGCGGCTGTCGAGTACGGTGACGAAGGGGTTCGGGTCAACGCGGTCTGTCCCGGTGTCGTTAGAACACCTATGGTCGAACGTTCGCTTGAGGAGCACCCCGAAGCCGTCGACCAGATTACGGAGGAGCAGCCGCTCGGAAGGATGGCTCAGCCCGAAGAGATCGCGGACGCCGTCGTCTGGCTGGCTTCCTCCGAGGCGTCGTTCGTCAACGGTCACCCGCTTCCGGTCGAGGGTGGACTACTCGCGCGCTGACACGGGGGCGTTCGGGACGGTATTTTTGGAGTACCTCCGTACCACGGCACTCCCGCCTAAGCCGGCGCTCTATACGAAGCTATCAGCCTCTATCCGTAGTAAACCGCCCGCCGTACGGTAAACTCACTCCCACTCGTCGGTGTTGAGGTACCCGCGTCTGTACCAAACGAGGGCTATCCCGGAGAACGCAACCAGCATAACACCGATGGCGGCGTAGGCGCTGTCTGCGTACAGGAAGCCTACGTTCGAAGCTACCAGCGCAGGCACGCTGAAGATAAGAGCGGTCTGTACCATTCCACGGTACACCTCACCCGGTAGCTCGTACTCGGACATCAGTTGATATACGACCTGAGACAACTAAACTCTACCCATATACCTTGGATGCGCGGGCGATCCGTACACGGCTCAGACCCACCTGTCGGTGTGGGAAGAGGTGACATGGACAGGACTAACCGGGCGCGTACTTTAGTATACACGATGACGGAAGCCCGTCGTTCGCCCGGATCAGGAGCTCGTCTTCCCGGATCCCTACCCGCTCCGGGGTCGATGTCGGACTCGTTTCAGGTGTACGAGGTCGAGGAGACACAGGAAGGTGCGGTCTACTACGGGGAGCCGTTACAGGACAGGGAGGAGGTACTCCGGTCGGTAGCGCCGGCGTTCAGGAGGAACGGTTACAGGATCGATATCAGGTACTCGAAGGGCGAGTACGCCCTGATAGCCAAGGAACGCCAGACGTCGGTCGACGGGGTGCCGTGGAAGAACGTCGCCTTGCTTCTCGCCACCGTGGGTACCACTCTCTTCGCGGGAGCAGGATGGTACGGCGTAGACCTGTCCAAGGGTCTCCCTTCGTTACTGTCGGCTTGGCCCTTTGCTGTCTCCGTCCTGGGCGTACTGGCGGTACACGAACTCGGACATTACGTTCTGACACGGTACCACGACGTCGAGGCTTCTCTACCCTACTTCATACCCGTTCCGAACGCGATAGGCACCTTCGGCGCGGTCATAAGCATGAGGGACAACATACCGAGACGTCGCGCGCTCTTCGACATAGGTGTGGCGGGACCCCTGTTCGGACTCACAGCCACCGTCGTCGTTACCGCCGTCGGTGTCACCCTACCGCCTGTCGAGGTCGCGGGTTCCACGGTAGCCCGGAGTATAGAGCTGGGGTACCCGCTTCTGATACGTGGTATAGCCGCCGTTATGGGACAGACGCTGGAGTACGGGGGTAACACGACGGTGAACCCCGTCGTTGTAGGCGGGTGGGTTGGCGCTTTCATAACCTTCCTCAACCTCATACCCGTCGGTCAGCTCGACGGCGCACACGTCGCACGTGCCCTCCTCGGCGACAGGATAGGAATGGTCGAGAAGGCGGTGCCTGTCGCACTCTTCGGACTCGCGGGGTACCTCGTCGTCTTTGAGGGCGGTCGGTCGGCATTCCTGTGGGCGTTCTGGGGGGTACTCGCACTGGTCTTCTCCAAGGCAGGTACGGTGACGCCTATAGACGAGTCCTCCGTGGGTAAGAGACGCCGGGCGGTCGCTGTCCTGACGCTGGTTCTCGGTGTTCTGTGTTTCACACCCGTACCTATCTCGATCTCGGTGTAGATGCGTTCAGCTCCGGTGGTGTGGACAGAGTCCCCTGTCGTATCAGGCTCCGCACTCCGTCGGTATCGTCCGCGATCCGAACCGGGAACGACGACGGCGAAAGGGTTATTTAGCCACACGACTTACGTTTGGTATGTGCTATCACGGCACAGAGGGGTGGGAGGAAGTGAGACGGATGATGCTTGAGGAAGAGCCGGAGGAGGAGTTCAAGGAAGACAGAAAAGAGCGGATAGACGAGGAGGAAGAAAGTCAAAAAGCCGTACCCGCCGACGACTAACCGGTTTCGTCGTAAGGATCCGGCTAGACCGCACGCATAGCAAGACCGTACGTGTCACCTAACCGACGGTGACACGGCGATAAGCTACGCGTGGGGGACACAGCCGGGTTCGATCCGTGTACGTCCGGATATACAGCCCGACGGGGCATCCTCCTATCGGGTCAACACCGACTGTGAACCAAGCCGGGAGAGGTTGAATCAAATATTGGGAGCGGTTAAGTGGTCTCGACGGGTACAACCGTACGATGGAACGTACAAACCCGGAGGACATGTACGAACCGGTGGACTCCGCGTACAGTCAGGTAGTCTCTACACGCCGTGAGAAGACCGTCTTCGTTGCAGGAACCGTCCCGAAGGACTTGGAAGGCAGAATCGTAGGTGCGGGCGACATCGGGACACAGATACGTCAGGTGATGGAAAACGTCCGCCGGTCGCTCTCGTCCGAAGGGGCCTCTCTGTCCGACGTCGCACGGATACGGACGTTTACGACGGATATGGAGAGGTATCTGTCCGCCGACGGTATACTGCTCGACAGCTTCGGGGACGGTGATAAACCCGTCTCGACTCTCGTTTCGGTTGGGAGACTTGCCGACACCTTCGAAGGCGTCGACGGTGAAACCGACGCGACCGACGACAACGAAGAGCCGCGTTACCTCGTCGAGGTGGATGCGACGGCGGTTCTGGGGTAGTCGGTGACGATGATACGGAGGGCAAGGACGTATCTTGAGATAGCAAGGGCTGAGTTCCTCGTATTCAGCCTCGTGGTTGCGTCGGTTCCCGTGTCGCTCTCGTTGGCTACCGGCGGATTCGACCTTACTAACACGGCTCTTGCCTCCCTTCTCCTCGTATCCGCCCACGTCGCTGTCAACAGCATAAACGTAGCCAGCGACTACCGTAGGGGTATAGACGAGGACACGGAGGCGACGCGTTTCAGCGGGGGTGTCGACACCCTGACAAGCGGTAGGGCGGAGTACACGACGGCGAGGAAGATGGGTTTTGTATTCAGCGTCGTCTCCGTCGGTATAATGATCTGGTTCGTGCGTCTGTACGGCTTCTTCCCCATAGGAACCGTGTTCGTCGCCGGTCTGGCTCTCGTCGTCGGGTACACGGACGTTTTCTCGCGTATAGGACTCGGCGAGACGAGCTGTGGTCTCGGTCTCGGAGCCTTACCGACGGTAGGTGTCTTCTACGTACAGTCGGGTGATGTAACGCCGAAAGCCATGTTGGTCTCCGTCCCTATGTTTCTGGTCTGTTTCAACCTCCTTCTGTTGAACGAGTTTCCCGATGTAGAGGCTGACGCCGCGAACGGACGCGTGAACATACCTATAGCCTTCGGCACCGGGGTCGCCGGTTACGTATACCTTGCCGTCGCGGTCGCAACGGTGGCTTCGGTCGTCGGTCTTTACGCTCTGGGCTTCTCCCCGACCGTCCTACTCGCGGTGCTACCTTCGATCCTCCTCTACCGCCCGCTAAGCGAACTCACGGATCCGGAAGCGGATATAACAGAACGTTCCTTGCTCTACCATACCCTCTGGACGGTGTCCACACCCGCGTCCGTCTCCCTCGGTGTCTTGCTGGGTATCTTCGTACAGTAGCCTCCGCGAGCCTATAGGTCACGCGCGAGCTTGCTGAGTCCGACCGCGGCGGCGGCGATCCCGAGACCTAAGAAGACACCGACCACGAGTAACGTGGATACGACGCTCGCGGTGGGGTCGAGACGGTTCCTCAGTGCCATCCACGTCAGGACGGGAACCGTGCGCGTCGTGAAGTCGGTGAGGAAAAGCGAGATGAGAAACTCATGCATCGAAAGAACCGCGGCGACGAACGCCGACGCCACGACGGCGCTTCTCATCTGTGGAAACGTAGCCTCCCTGAACGCCCGCACGGGCTTCGCACCGAGGTCAAGCGCCGAGTCACGCACCGACCAGTCGACCCGCGACAGAGCGCCGTAGGTTATCAGAAGCGCGAGCGGTGCCGTGATAACGGTATGTCCGACAACCACCGCGGCGTACGAACCGACCGCCCGTGCGCGACCCATCACGACGAGCAAGGAGACGGCGATGATCACCAGCGGGGTTGCTAAAGGAAAGACAGCGAGGGCGAGTACCAGCTTTCTCTTTCCCTCATCGACCGACCTCAGACCGTACGCGGCGGAAGCACCTAGGGCGACGGCGAGTACCGACGTTGTCGCCGCCACGAGTAGGCTGTTACCCACCGCAGAGATCCAGCCTCCGTCCCCGAGGAAGCCGACGTACCATCTCAGGGACACCGACTCCGGTGGGAAAGAAGCGGGTGACGAGGACGAAAGCGACGTAGCCGCTATCACGACGACGGGCGTGAGGAAGAAGAGAAAGACGACGGTGTAGACGAGCCTGTAACAGAAGCCTGCGGCTCTGTCGAATAGCCTCACATGTACCTCCTCCACGCTGTGTAGGTTAAAGTACCAGCGCCTGCCGTAGAAAGTATGGCGACCATCGAGATGACGCCTAAGGCGGCGGCGTGCGACCAGTCGAAGCTCTGCGTAAACAGACGACCGACCTCCACGGCGACGGTTCTCTCCGACGGAGATCCGAGGAAGACGGGGGCGGCGTACGCGACCGAACTCCATGAGAAACAGACAACCGAAGCCGCTATTACACCCGGTGCCGCACCCGGTAGGACAACCTCATAGACAGACCGTAGCCTGCCCGCGCCAAGGTCACGCGCCGCCTCTATCGACCTCTCGTCGAGGGTAGCCAGGACGCTGTAGACGGTCAGAACGACGTACGGGAGCATTGAGTAGACGAGACCTACGACGACACCGAAGCTGTTCCCCAGCAAGGATACGGGCGAGTCGGTGACCGTCCCGACAAGGAGACGGTTGATAACGCCCTCCGGGGAGAGGAGTATGACCCACGCGTAGACCTTTATTACTATCGAGATCAGGAGGGCGACCAGAACACCGGAGAGTAGTGTTATCTTCCGTCTTCCCTCCGCCCTCCACGCGGCGTAGGCGTAGACGAAGCCAAGAGGTACGGTAACCGCAGTGACCACCGCGCCGAGACGTATGCTGTACGAGAGCCTCCCCATGAGGTACTCGTCGGTCATCACGTCGAGATAGTTCGATACCGTCCAGGTACCCTCCTCAAACGCAGAGAGCGCCGTGGGTTCGGCGAGGCTTACACGGAGGAGGTAGACCCCTGCGCCCAAAAACAGCACCGTCTCGAACACCACGAAAGGAACGACGAGCGCACCCGCGGAGACCCCAGACAGCTTGTCGTAGAGTAAGTCTAACGACGACCGGAACGAGCCTCTCACGTTACCCGCCTTCCGGATTCGTCGAAAACCCGTGGGTCGTCGACGACCGACACCGAGACCGTCTGCCCCTCGGAGAAGCCGGGATCCTCGCGGGCGCTGTACTCCGACAGTAGCCTGTCTTCAAGGCTGTCGGCGTGGACATGGTACCTAACAATCGAACCTTGGTCTATCCTTTTTACTACCTCTCCTGTACCCGAGACCGACCCACCGCCGTCGGGCGACGGTTCCGGAGCCGAGAGGAAGACCTCCTCAGGGCGTAACGATACCTCTACGTCACCGTCCTCTGCGTCGGCGGCGAAGGTTGCCACGGGCGTTTCGATACAGCCGTCCGAGACGGTTCCTTCGACGAAGGTCGTCTCACCGAGGAAGTCATCGACGAACCGATTCTTGGGTTCGGAGTACACCTCCGATGGCTCACCTACCTGTATCAGACAGCCGTCCCTCATGATACCGACGCGGTCCGCGAGCGTGAAAGCCTCCTGCTGGTCGTGTGTGACGTGTACGGTTGTCTTTCCGAACTCCTCGTGTATCCTCAGTATCTCCAGACGCATTTCGCGCCGCAGACCCTCGTCGAGGTTCGAGAGGGGTTCGTCGAGCAGAAGAACCGAAGGATCCGCGGCGAGCGACCTCGCAAAAGCAACCCTCTGTTTCTGACCGCCCGAAAGCTCCTCAGGGTATGCGTCCTCCTTTCCAGAAAGACCGACGGTTTCTATCACCGACCGTGCTTCCTCCGCGCGTCTTTCGCGCGACTCCCCGTCCATCCTCGGTGCGAACTCGACGTTCTCTAAGACAGTCTTGTGTGGAAAAAGCGCCCACTCCTGAAACACCACGGAGGTATCGCGCGAGTAAGCCGGTTCGTCCGTAACCCGGCTCCCCCGTACGTATACATCGCCCTCGTCAGGACTTTCCAAACCCGCCACCGTCTTGAGTGTCGTCGTCTTCCCACACCCGCTCGGTCCGAGGAGGCAGAATATCTCGCCTCTGTGTACCTCGAATGATACGTCGTCTATAGCCCTCTCATCGCCGTAGGCGACCGACAGACCCTCCAGAGAGACGGTGGCTTCGTGGTTTCCGGTCATAGCCTCAGGCGATTCTTTCGTTGAACCCGTTGGACAGTTCGTCTACGCTACCCTCTATACCCTCCCAGTCCGGTACCGTCAGGAAACCACGCATACCTTCTTCATCGATGGGGTAAACGCCGGCGACCGAGTCGGGATAGTCCCCGGCTACGGTCGAGTTCGCGGGGACGTAGTAACCCTCGCTCACCCATTCGCGCTGTACTTCCTCACGGAGCATGTAGTTGAGGAACCTTTCGGCATCCTCGCGGTTGGGGCTTCCTTTTGTGACACAGAAGTTTGTGTAGTATGCGGGGGCGGTATCGGGTATCGCCATGCCGTAGTCCAAGCCACGGCTCTCTATCCCCGCTCGTCCGCTTGCGTAATAAAACACCGCCTGATCCACCTGTCCTCGCTCCATTATCTCCCAGACCTCCGCACCCCCTTGGTACCAAACATCGACCCTCTCGCTTACCTCCTCAAACTCGCTCAGGAGGGTTTCGTGCGCCTCAGGCTGATTGAACTCCTCCGCACCCGGAAGCTCTTCCGACATGAGCGCGGTGACGAGCAAGGAGACGTCCCAGTATCCGGTGTCCATGCCCACGGGTGCATCCGATGACAGGAGTCCGTCCCAGCCTTCGGCGTACGGTCCTCCTTCATCGTACATTATCCCTGAGACACCCGCCTCTCCCGGTACACCGTACTCGTCCGTCCTGTATCCCCTCATGAAGTCCCAGACGTCGTCGGCGTTCGGGACGTTTTGGTACCTGACGGGTTCGAAAAGACCTTCGTTTATACCTATCAGGTAGTTCTGACCCGCGACGCCGACGATATCGTAGGGCACCGAACCACCTGATCCAACGGTGCTACGTAGCTCCGTTACACGTTCGTCCCAGCCGGGTGCCACCTCCACCTCTATACCGTACTCGTCCCTGAAACCCTCTACGACCACCTCCTCGAACACCTCCCCGTAGGCTCCGCTGTACGGCGAGACACGCAGAGGTCTGTCCTCGCCACCGTCACCGAGACACCCCGTTGTCAAGCCCGTGCCGGCTACGAGACCGCCGGCGGTTTTTATGAGATCCCTTCTGCTGTACGTCTCGGAAGAGCCGGTCATGTCTACGCTTCTTGTTGTTCTCCCGGATATAACAACCTGTTCAAAAAGCCTCGGTAGGTAGCCTCCTGCGCCAGCTGAGACACGGCTACACCGGTCGGATGTATCAACGACCTTGCATAGAGAACAGATCCTACTACCTTCCAATTTAACAGCCCCCGGTTCGTAGGCTGAACCGAAGCTCAGACATGTCAGACGAATCCCGACGGTACGACCTCGTTGTCTGGGGCGCTACCGGCTTTGCCGGGCGTCTTGTAGCCAAGTACCTGACCGAGAGGTACGCACCCGATGACGTTTCGGTAGCTATTGGAGGAAGGGATAGGGACAGGCTCGAAGAGTTCGGCGACGAACTAACCGACAGAGGAGACGGATGGGACGCGATCCCCGTGGTGGTCGGTGATGCAACCGAACCCGACACCCTCCGGGGGATAGCCAAGGAGACGGACGTCGTCTGTACGACCGTAGGACCGTACACGAGGTACGGTACACCGATGGTGGATGCGTGTGTGGAGGTAGGCACCGACTACTGCGACTTGACCGGGGAGGTAAACTGGATACGTGAGATGGTTGACCTGTACCACGACGATGCCGTGGACTCCGGCGCGCGTATCGTACATAGCTGTGGCTTCGACTCTGTCCCTGCGGATCTCGGGACTCTGATGGTACAGTCGTTTGCGACCGAGGAGTACGCGACAGCGTGTGACTCGGTGCGCGTGTATCTTGAGGAAAGTAGCGGCGGCGCTAGCGGCGGGACGCTCGCGAGTGCGGCGGAGCTTTTCAAAGCCGCTTCCGAGGATCCGACAGCCCGACGGACGGTTCGGAACCCTTACTCGCTGGCTCCCCCCGGCGAGAGGGACGGACCGGATCCGGGTGAGCAGACCGGAGCTAAGAAGGACACTATACGTTCCGTATGGACGGCACCGTCGCCTATGGCGGTGGTAAACGAGCGCGTAATAAGACGCACCAACGCATTGCTGGAGTATCCGTGGGGGCGCGAGTTCCGGTGTACGGAGGTGGTTCCGACGGGAACCGGGGTCAGGGGGGCTGTGACGGCGACGGCGATCGCCGGTGGTCTTGGAGCCGGTAAGTTCGCCATGTCACTCGACCCGATCCGTTCGGGTCTCCAGCGTTTCGTCTTCCCTGATCCCGGAGAGGGACCGACGAGGGACGAGATAGAGAACGGGTACTTTACGGTACGTGTCCTCGGACGCGGCAGGACGGACGGAGGTAAGTTCACCGTTGAGGCTGTTATCGGCGGCGATCTGGATCCGGGCTACGGTTCGACCGCCCGTATGTTAGGGGAAGCGGCGATGTCTCTGGTCAAGGGCGACGTGGAGTCACCCCTTTCGGGCGGCGTACTCACACCTGCCTCAGGGATAGGTCAGCCCCTTGGTGACAGGATAAGTGACGCGGGTATGACAGTAGAGGTACGTGGGAGGGGGGAACCGGTTTAGTCAAAAACGAGGCTTCTGATCGCACCCACGTACAGCGCAGGAGACGTCCTCCGTGAGGCACGAACCGCACGTCTCAGCCTCTCCGTCGCGTCCTCCGAAACCCCCTCACCGTGTCCAACAGCGATACGTTCCGGTTCGAAACGACCGAGCGCCCTCGGCGGCTTGAGCCTGAGGACGGGATGTACCCCTATCTCTTCCCCGGAGGTGAGGAAGTACTCGGAAGAGCCTACGGCTTCGGGTACGTACAGGGCACCTGTCTCTTTGCTGTAAAGCGCCGCCTCCTGCCAGAAACGGTTGTCTATCAGCTTATGTATACCGTACCGTGTGTCCCTAAGCCGTCCCTCGAACCTCTCCGTGGGTGCGTCGAGTTCTGAGGCTACACCGTCCATGAACGACGGAACGTACACGGGAACCCCGTACCGGTTCGCGACCGCGGAAGCATCTCGTCTGTGTCTGTCGAGTAGGGTCACTATCCCCGCGACCTCATCGAACCCTCGTATGAGTTCGTCTATCCCTTCCGTGTCCACCGGATCTACAACCCATGATCCGTCGTCCGTCTCTATGACGTGACCGGCTCTCTGCATAGCCTCTTCGGGGTACGGTATCCATCCGGTTCCGTTCTCCCATCGGTCTATCTCACGGTAGCCTCGATCCTCGGTCATGGTATAGGTAACCGACAGGAACAAGTAAGCGTTTGCGGATACGCGCACGGTCGTATGGAAGAGAACTTGCCCGTCCGTACCCTATGTAGACCGATGGCAGAAGGCAGACTCGGTATCGACGTAGACGGGGTACTCGCCAACACGGTTCCGTCGGTCTTGGAGAGGTTAGAGGATGAGTACGGACACCACGGTGACACGAAGGAGGACGTGACAGAATGGGGGCATACCGTGGAGGTGGACGGTAAGAGTATACCCCTTGGCTCCGAGATAGTCGAGGGTCATATGGTAGAGGAGCATCTCAGATCCATAAATCCCAAACAGGGTGCAAAGGAATCTGTTGAGACGCTCCGTGGCGAAGGGTACGAGGTGGTCATCGTCACCAACAGACCCTCCGACAGGGACACTGTGAGGTGGACGAAAAGCTGGCTTGAGGAGAACGGCTTAGGGTACGATAGGTTCCACTCCACGGCGGAAACGACCAAGACGGCTGTAGATGTCGACGTTCTGATAGACGACCACGACAGAAACGTCGTCGAGTTTCTTGAGGACGGAAGACCTGCGGTTCTCTTCGACCAACCGTGGAACACCGTTCCCGATGTGGACGGAGCCGGCGACCGTATGGAGGTTGTCACCGGCTGGGAGGAAGCGGTCGAGACGGTTCAAAGGCTGGTCTGAAGCCAAATACACACGGCTCTATCTGGGTGTTTAAATCAGGCTCTCAAACTCGTCGAGGTACCCGTCGTACGTAGAGATCGCGTCCTTGACCGCCCCGCGGTCGGTCATCTCAACACCCGCGTCCCGAAGCAGTTCGAGAGGGTACTTGCTCGAACCTTTCTTGAGGAAGTTAATGTACCTCTCAGCCGCGGGTTCGCCCTCGGTTAGGATCCCGTCAACGAGAGAGACGGCGGCGGAGATACCCGTCGCGTACTGGTAGACGTAGAACGCACTGTAGAAATGCGGTATACGCATCCACTCACCCCCTATCCGGTCGTCGAGAACGGCGGGCTCGTAGTACTCACCCTTGAGTTCGCGGTAGAGATCATCGAGCGTGTCAGGGGTCAACGGTTCGCCCGCCTCCGACATCGCGTGTGTCGTGTGCTCGAACTCCGCGAACATCGTCTGTCGGAAAAGCGTCGACCGGAAACGTTCGAGGTACTCGTTGAGGATGTGTCGACGTAGGCGTTCGTCGTCGGAGGTTTCGAGGAGGTGGTGCGTCAACAACGTCTCGTTGACGGTTGAGGCTACCTCCGCGACGAATATCTCGTAGCCAGAGTACACGTACGGCTGTTCTTCGCTCGCGTACTCCGAATGCATCGAGTGTCCGAGTTCGTGGGCGAGCGTGTACATCGAACTCACGTCGTCCTGATAGTTCATGAGTATAAGCGGCTGGGAGTCGTACGTGCCGCCCGAATAAGCGCCCGACTGCTTGTTCTCCGTCTCGTAGACGTCTACCCACCGTGAGTCGAGTCCTTCGGCGAGCCGCGAACGGTAGTCGTCGCCTAACGGTTCGACGGCGTCGATGACGTGTTCACACGCCTCCTCGTACCCGATCTCGGGCGACTCCTCTTGGACGACAGGGACGTAGAGATCCCACATACGGAGTTCGTTCGCGTCGATGGATTCGCGTTTGAGCTCCGCGTGCCTGTGTAGGCTGTCGAGGCTATCGCGCACGGTGTCGACGAGCGTGTCGTAGACCTCGACGGGGATGTTCGGTTCGTCAAGAGCCGCCTCCCGCGCCGTTCCGTAGCCACGCGTCTCGGCGAGCTTCACGTCCGCCTTCACGGAGTTCTTGTACGCGGTTCCGACGGAGTTACGTACCTTCTCCCATTCGTCGTAGAACGCTTCGTATACGCGTCGGCGGAACCCGCGGTTCGGGTGTTTCTGAAGCTTCGTAAAGCTGTTGAGCGTTATCCTCCTCTCATCATCCTCGGGATCCTGTACCGCGGGGAACTCCATGTCGGCGTTCGCAAGCATGTTGTAGACCTCGCCGGGCGCGCCCATGACCTCGCCTAGCCGGGCGAGAACCTCCTCAACTTCGGAAGATCGTGTATGTTCCTTCTTTCGGAGAACGTCGTCGAAGTACTGTTCGTACACACCGAGATCCGGCTCCTCCTCTATCATCGCGTCTATCTCATCACGGCTCAGACCCTGTATCTCAGGCTCGATGAAGGAAGATGCGGAACCCGCCTCCGACGACAGCGATCTCGCCCGCGCCGCCATGGCTTGATAGCCGTCGTCCGTCGTATCCTCGTCCTTCTTCATCCGTGCGTACGAGGCTACGTCCGAGACGGTTCGCATCAGGTTCTCGTACACCTCCATCGTCTCCAGAACCGTCGCCGCGTCCTCCGTGGAGCGCCCTTCGTAACCCGAGATATCCTCTATCAGGCGTTCCGCAGTCTCGTACCCCTCCTCCCAGTTTTCGTCATCGTCGTAGAGCGAACTTAGATCCCATCTGTACCGCTCCTCTATCTCATCGCGCTTAGGAACCGAAGCCATACGTGAACATCGCACCCGACGGACGTAAACCTTCTTTACGCGACCACGGATGCGCCGAGTCCCCCGTCGGTGTAGCTTGTCCTACCGCCACCGTTGATACCAACCGGGGTGTAGAACGGAACCGGTGAGCCGAGGAAACACGGATAGGGACGCGCTCGGACGGGTTCTGTCCGTGTTGTCCCGCTTAACCGTCCCAACCGACGCTCACGTGCATGCTCACGAAAACCCACCCGTCGCGGTTTTCTAAGCTTCCGCTCCACCGCGAGTCGAAGTCGTACCCCTTCTCTTTCTCGTTGTCCGTCCAAGCCATACGGACGGAGTCGGTAAACCACGCGTACCCGCCGTCCCTTTCTGTCACGCGGAGGTCTTCGCTCTCGACCGTCCAGCCCTCGGTACTCCGTGTCTGGCTCCGCAGTCCCTCGGAGACCTCCTCGTAACCGTCGAGTCTCTCGGAGATACCGTACTTCACCAGGTCGGCGTCGTCAGCGAAGTAGGGTGGCAGAGTCTCTCCGTTCCTGAGAGACTCGTAGTAGCTTTCGATTCTCTGTTCTGCGTCCATGATTCAAAGACACCGTCGACGGATAAGATACTGTCGACCGCTTCCGACATCGGGGGTGCTTTGTCCGTAGGCGACGTAGCCGGTGTATGCACGTCGGTGTAGACGGGGCGGGCGGCGACTGGCTCGCCGGTGTCCACGAAGCGGGGGAGTACTCTTACAGCCTGTTCGGCTCCTTCGGTGAGCTTTGGGAGGAGCTACGCACCGCGGAAGTGATCTTGGTTGATATACCTATAGGGCTACGTAACGACGGCGAACCGCGTGCGTGCGATACGGAGGCGCGTAGACACGTACGCCGGGGTGTCGTCTTCCCGACGCCGTCACGACCCGCGGCTTACGAGGACGACTACGGGTCGGCGAAGGCGATCAACGAACGCACCACCGGAGGTAAGAGCCTACCGAGACAGACGTGGAACATCTGCCCTCTGATACGTGAGGTGGATGAGTTCCTCGCGAACACGGCAGAGGCACGTGGTACGGTGCGTGAGTCACATCCTGAGCTTTGCCTCCGGTATCTCAACAACGGCGAGACGGTAACGACGAGGAAGACGACCGACGAGGGCTACACGAACCGCGTCGGCGTCCTTACAGAACATGAACCTCGTGCCGGCGAACTACTCTCCGAGGCTTCCGACGCGTTCCGCGACGAACCGGCTGTTGGGCGCGACGATCTCGTCGATGCCCTCGCGCTCGCCCTCACTGCGCGCTACCCGACCGAGACGGTGCCTGACGACCCACCGAAGGACGAACGCGGTCTTCGTATGGAGATGGTCTACCCTCGTATCTGAATCGACCTCGGTACCGAAGCCGATACGCGCTCACCGCCGCGTACGTACACTCAGACGCGCCCGCCGAGTACGCCGGCGTCGCGTGCGGTTTTCCCATCGCCGCCCATCTCCGCGAAACCCATGTCCTCGAAGTAGTCGGGCGGTTCGTTCTCCGTCGCGTAGATGTACAGCGCCGTCTTTGCCACGCCCGTCAACGTCTTACCGACGAGTACGCCGAAGACGACGGCGGAGCCGCCTATGAGGACGGTGAGAACGAGACGCGCACCGCCTGCTGTGGGGATGAGGAAGAAGACACCGCCCGCGACGGCGACGCCCGCGAGCGCGAGTACGAACGTTACGATGTTTATCGCCCCCATCGCGCCTACCGACTCGCCCCATGTGTTCTTGAACGTCCGCGCGCTCTCCTCGAACATGCCGCGTACCGAGGGGTCACGGAAGACGATGACGGGGACGACGAAGTAGGTCATGACGCCCCACGCGACGGCGAAGACGGAGGCGAGGAGACGCGCCACGGTGTTGTCCTGCGACTCGATCAGCTGTATAACGACGCCGATGACAGCGGCGATCACAGACCACGCGAGGAGAGGTAGCTTGTGGCTCCAAGCCGTACGCGCGCCTCTGCGTACCGACGGTTCGCCTCCGTTCAGAACCTCGCGCGTTTCGGAGACGAGAGCCGCAGAGAAGAAAGACGCGACGAACGTCTCGACGAGGTACGCCGTAAAGAGAGCGCCGTAGAGAGCCGCGCCACCCTCCTCGAAGATGGAGCCTGCGACGAAAAGACCGCCGAACAGTGTTGCTAAGAAGGCTATGCCCGACACGCCGCCTATTACAGGGAAGACGAGAAGCTTCGGATAGTCGCGTAAGACACGTCCGCTCCTCCGCGCCATACCGAAGCCCGTCCTGATACGTCCGAACACCATTACGGTGTTTCTGCGTCGGTGTCACGGTTAAACCGTTCGCCTCGGCGTGCCGGTCGAAAAAGCCCAAACGCCCGACGGCGGAGGCACGGCATGGGATAGCCAAAACACATCTTTTGGCTTACCAAAGCTATTTTTTAACACGGCTTCTTTAGATAACCAATGAGTATACTCGAACGCAAGGAGAAGCTGAAACGGAAGGCGAAAGGGAAGACTGAGGAGGACGACGAACTCGACGGGAACGAGGGCGAAGACGGGCACGACGGGAACGAAGTCGAAGACGAACACGACGAGCGCCAAGAAGAACCCGACGTGCTCACGATCGACGACGAGAGAACCGACGAGATTCTGAGTTCGGTATCCTCCGAGACGGCGCGCGAGATACTCGTCTCGGTTCACGGTTCTCCCAAGATACCCACCGACCTCGCCGACGAACTCGGTACGACGACGCAGAACGTCCGTTACCATCTCGACAACCTCGAAGAAGCGGGACTCGTCGAGGTCTGCGACATCTGTTACTCCGAGAAGGGTCGTGAGATGTCGGTCTACCAGCCCTCGGACGCGCCGTCGATGCTCGTCTTCGGCAGTGAGACGGACGGTCCCCGTATGCGTAAGGTTCTGACCAAGGTCTCGTCGTCGGTCGGTCCCGCCGCGATAGTCGTGGTCGTAGCGGCGAAGGCTAAGTTCGTCTTCGAATGGCTCTCGGACGTATGAGAAGGATCACGTTCGTTCTCGTGCTTCTGGTCGGCTTAGCCGGTGTCACAGGATGCCTCGGCGGCGAGGTCGATACTATCGACGCCGACATATCGCCCGACGCCGAACCCGCGGAGACGAACGAGACGGGCGACGAGATACTCGCCTCCGGGCTCAGTTCGACCGAGGACGTTGACTCGTACACCGTCGAGAGCAGGAATGGCTTCGCGTTCGGCGCTTCGCAGTTCTTCAACGCGAACGTCTCTATGGAATCGAACAGCCGTTTCAGTACGGCGGAACAGGAGTCCATCATCGATACGGAGGGTGTCACCGACTTCTCGTTCCTCGGTCTTCTCGACAACACCACTGAGTTCGAGACCACGGTCTACTCGGAGGGGAACACGACGCGCAGACGGACTGTCGAGAACGGGAACGCGACCGGATGGTCGGAAGCCGACGCCAACTACAGCCTGACGGAGACGGTGTTCGGCACGGACGCGCTGTCGTGGATGAGGAACGGAACCGAAGCCGAACTCCTCGGTGAGGAGCGCGTCAACGGCGTCGACACGTACGCACTGCGTATCAACGTCACACGAGAGACCTACCGGAACATATTCATGCACTCGACCGCCGCTGTTGGTCTCTCCGCGGGTGGTGTGGAGGACTCCCAGGAGTCCGAACAGCCCGAAGAGCCTGAGGACGGCGAGTTCAACATCACCGACGAAACAGCACCCGAGGTCTACCTATGGGTGGACAAGGAGACGCGGCGTCCCGCACGTTTCGCCTACCTGTTTACGGCGGACAGTAGCAACGGATCCGCGGAGGGTGACGGAGGAGGGCTGAATGCCGCCTTCAGCATGCTGTACGAAGCCGACTACAGCTACGAGGAGGTCGAGGTTGAACCGCCGGAGGGACTGTGAACCCCCTCACCGCGCTCGAACCGTCTTCCCACGTATATATGCGTAAACAGAACCCCGTAGAAAGCCGTCGTAGCTGACGACGACGCGACACGTAGGAGGCTCTCGTTCTCGCCGCCTCCGTTCCCGACGCCGAGTATACCCGAAAGGAGGAAGCCAGCGACCACTGAGAACGTGCCCGCGAGGAGGACGACCTTTACCCGTCTCATCCTTACGGAACGCCAGCTTTCCCTGAGTGAGCCGACGACGCCCGCGCCTGAGACGAAACACGCCTCGGAGACCAGAACCATCTTGACGTAGACGACGAAGGCGCTCGCCAAGCTAACCAAGAGGCTAACGACGACCGCCACAGCCGCGATCGCCAAGGTCAGTATCGGTGTCTTGGACAGACCGATCGGATCCGGAGCCAAGACGGTTCCTACAGCCAACGGGATCATGGGAATACCGAACGCGGCTACTATAGCGACTATAGAGAGGGCGCGTGCCATGAGCGCCGAGGGTAGGCGGCGGAGCACCTTCCAGAAACGTCCGACAGCGCCCCGGTCGGCGTTGACGAGGTCGTCGACCGCGCATAGATCGACGTAGCCCCGCGCGGAGACGAGTAGGAGGAACAGGAAGGCGTCGGAGCCTATGAACGTGTACCATCGAAAGAAGGCTTCGAGTAGAATGAGTGCGACGAAAGGCGCGACCGCTGTCGGGTAACGCCGGAACAGACCCCCGCTCCAAAGCATACTGTCGACGGTCGTACGGCGCTCCGTCTCGTACCTCGCGTTCGTGCAACGCGGACAGTCGCAGTCTGACATCCGTTTCTACCGGGATGGCGAACGCGTCGCAAAAAGGGGCTACGGTATCGGCGTCGTCCCCGCATGGGTACCGGCGTGGTTCGTCCTATCCCGACTCACCCAACATCATATCACGTCTGTACCTCCTGTACGCCCATCCGACCACGAGCGTCACGACGAGTATCATGGCGAGAATAACGCCGACAGCGCCTATGAGGTTGACCGCGACACCCATCGAGTCTATCATACCGAGCGCGAGGAGGAGGAACGACGCGACGACGAAGTAGACGGAGATGAACAGACCGCCGTGTAGGTCGACGAGCCTGTTGTACGCGTCCGACAGGTCGACGTTTTCGGGTCGGAACTTGAGCCTGTAGGTCGTCTTCCCGGCTACCATGTAGATCCACGAGACGGAGAGAAGCGAACCAGCCCAGACGAGGACGCCGAAGGTCGAGAAGGGGCTTATCTCCGAGAAACCCAACGAGTCCGTCCCGGACGGGTTGAGTATCAGCGCCGTGGCGGACACCAGAACGCCCGCGACGAAGAAGCCGAGTCCGATGACACGGAGCGAGTCCGCGGACAGCGTCTCGAACGAGTCCGACATCTCCTTTTCGGTACGGTCTTTGCCTGTCATTTAGACTTGGTTAGACGGATACGGTCAAAACAGTTCCGCCTCACGGAGACGGTATCCCAAAAGATCTTTTTAGCTTACGTCAGCTATATTACCCGAACGCACCAACGGAAGTACAATGAACGGTAGAACATGGAACCCCGGAGACGAAGACGGTACCGACGAACCGAACGTCGGGGATGAGAACAAGGACAGGGACGGTGACAGGGGTGAGGGAAGCGACGATGGCAGGGATGATGAGGTCAAAGACGGAGGCGAAAAGACGGGCGCAGACACCGGAACCGTCGTCCGCCGACGGGGTAAGACGCGTATCGAGGCTACACGGTCACAGGAACGTTCGCGGGGTTCGGGTCACAGATTCGTCGTCCGTAGAGGGAAGTTCGAGACGGAAACCGTGGACGAAGAAGGCTGACCCCACCGAACCCGTCCCGGCGCCCAGGTCAGGGGAGTAAAGTATACGCGGAGTCACGTCGGTCTATGCTCAAGTTCGAGCTTTACAACGACAAGGCGGACGAATGGCGGTGGCGTCTCAGGCACAGAAACGGCAACATAATGGCGGACAGCGGAGAGGGGTACGTCAGGAAGACGGACGCCAGAAACGCGATCGAGACGGTGCGTGACCACGCGGGCGACGCCGATGTGGAGGAGATCTGATCTCACACCGATGTTTGTGTAAACCATACAAAGTATTATACGCGCCGGCACCGTACTATACGTATGCCCGAATCGATGACCGAGTATCTCAGACAGGACATGGAGTGCGAGGGGCTTCTCGAATGCGTACACGGACTCAAGAAGCTCGACCGCGACTGCTACCGGGTTCTCGTCGATGCACAGGACGCGCTGACCGTCGACGATGTTTCGGAGCACGTCGACCGCGAACGTTCCACGACCTACCGCTCCGTACAGCGTCTCATGCAGGCGGGTCTGGTACAGAAGGAGCAGGTGAACTACGACGACGGCGGCTACTGCCACGTATACCGTCCCGTCGCTGTCGACGAGGTAGCCGACGAGATGCGCCGGACGCTGAACGACTGGTACGCGAAGATGGGTCAGCTTATACAGGAGTTCGAGGAGAAGTACGATGAGGAGACCGTGGCGGTCGCGGACGGTTAGGTGGTCGGACGGTCGAATAGATGGACTGTTAGGTGATCGAACTGTTAGACAGCCGGGCGGTCAGGTGTCTCCGAAGGTATATTGTGCCGTACACCCAAAACTATTAATTCCCGTGGCGCGTACGTTACGTCGATGTCACAGAAAGCAGAGAAACCGGAGCATGCGGACACCCCACGTGAGTTCAAAGACGCCGTAGACGACGGACGCGTACTCGTCGACTTCTACGCCGACTGGTGCGCGCCGTGTAGGACGATGGAACCCGCTGTCGAGGAGGTGGCTGACGAAGGCGTGCGCGTCGTCAAGGTGGATATAGACGAGAACCAGAAGACAGCGTCGGCGTACGGCGTCCGTAGTGTTCCGACGCTGATCGTCTTCGAGGACGGCGAGCCTGTCACGCGCGCGGTTGGCGCGAAGTCGGCGGACGAACTCCGCGAACTCGTCGGACGTTGACGCGCGCGATGTAGATACTGTCGGTGTACGGTTTACGGAACAGATAGGCTGTGTAGAGCTACCGTACCCAAGGGTTACCCTTATGACCGAGGAGCGTGACCCTGATGTAGATGGACGACGATAAGAGTAGGCGCGCGTTTATTGCAGGCGCGGCGTCGGCGGGAGCCGTTTCCGCAACCGGATGTCTCCAACGTCTTCCTTTCGTAGGAGGCTCTTCGGACGACGGCGGAGAAGGGAACGAAACCGACGACGACACGGCTTCCGGCACGGGGGATACGAACTGGCGTAGCTTCCAGTACGACGACTCCAACACGGGTTACAGCGCGGATGCGACAGTTCCGGTCAGAAGCTTCGAGGTTGACTGGGCGTTTGAGACGGCTCGTTCCGTCCAGTCGTCGCCCGCTGTCGTAGACGGAACAGTCTACGTCGGCTCCTACGACAAGAGCCTCTATGCCGTAAACGCCTCGGACGGATCCGAGAACTGGAGCTTCGAAACCGGGTATATCATCGGTCTATCCTCACCCGCTGTTGTCGACGGAACAGTCTACGTCGGCTCCTTCGACAGCAACGTCTACGCCCTCGACGCGTCGGACGGCGACGAGGTATGGAGCTTCGAGACGGGGGGGTACGTCCTGTCGTCGCCCGTGGTGGTAGACGGAACCGTCTACGTCGGCTCCTTCGACGGCAACGTCTACGCACTCGACGCGTCGAACGGCGACGAACTATGGAGGTTTAGAACCGGCGACTCCGTAGGCTCCTCGCCCGCTGTTGTCGACGGAACAGTCTACGTCGGCTCCTTCGACAGCAACGTCTACGCACTCGACGCGTCGAACGGCGACGAGGTATGGAGCTTCGAAACCGACGGTGAGGTGCTCTCGTCACCCACCGTCGTCGACGGAACGGTCTACGTCGGTTCGCGCGACGGACGTATGTACGTCCTCGACGGTGAGACGGGGACGGAGGAATGGAGCTACGGTACCGACGGCGGTATACTCGGTTCGCCGGCGTACGCAGAAGGCAACCTCTTCTTCGGTAGCCAAGACGGAAGTGTCTACGGTCTGAGGGATTCGGGCGAGGAGAGATGGACGTACGAAACCGACGGCGAGGTTCAGTCGTCCCCGACGGTCGGGATGGGCGTGGTCTACGTCGGTTCGCGCGACGGATACCTGTATGCGCTCAGAGGGGACAACGGCGAAGAACTCTGGAGCCTCGAAACCGGTGAAGGGGTAGAGTCGTCGTCGGGTGTTGACTCATCACCCGCGCTCGCCGGCGGTGCGGTCTTATTTGGTGCGAACGACGGTAACGTCTACCGTCTCAGCTAAAGCCGTCGACCACGGTACGTACATCATCGACCAGTTCGGCGGGGTTGGGTGGCGTCCCCGTGTAGGCGCGTTCCACGTAGCCGTCCCTGTTTGCGAGCAGTATCATCGACGTATGCGTAAACTCCATCGCGGCGTCGGGCGGGTTGCGTTCGTAACCGACGCCGAAGGTGTCCTCAACGACCTCGCGGGCGCGTTTCTCTCCGTCGGGGCGTAGGAAGTACCAGTTCTCGGCGTCGAGATCAGCCCCGCGCTCTTCGCCGTACCTCCGCAGAACGTCTGCGGTGTCGTGCGCCGGATCGAACGTTGTCGGTAGGAAGACGATCTCGTCGGAGTACCCTTCTTCGGTGGCGTCGACCTGCGCCTGAACGAGGTTGGAGGTGAGCGACAGGCAGACCTCTGTACACCGTGTGTAGATAAACGTCATCAGGACGTGTCTTTCGCCGACAAAGCCGCGCGTCGAGGGATCGGTACCGCGTAGGGGAGCTTCGACGGTGGCTTCGGGTATGCGTTCGCCGTATAACGGACGCGGTAGGTCAGCCTCCGAGAGCATCTCGTAGTTTTCGGGCGGTGAAAGAGCCGTGTTTCCGTTATCCCCGATGCACCCCGTCGCTGTGACGGATGCGGAAGCCGCGACCGCCGAAAGGAAGTTTCTTCTGTCCATCGTCGCGGATACGCGGTCGTGTATCAAAAGGGCTGTCTTCGGCGACGGCTGATGACGCCCGACTGATCTACGAGTGGCGGCGTACCGTCGTTCATTTCGTTGACAAAACCGGTTCGTTAGATACGAGTACCCCGTCGTTCTACGAAGGTACGATGCAGAAGCCCGACAACACGTACGTCGAACCGCCCGTCGATACAGGCTTCGACGAACCGGGGGCGCTGTCGTCCGACGAAGCCCGCGAACAGGTGGCGTCCCTGCGCGAGGCTATACGGTACCACGACCACCGTTACTACGTCGAAAACGACCCGGTTATCTCCGACAAGACGTACGACGCACTGTACGCGAGGCTCGAAGCTCTCGAAGACGGGTTCGGGTTCGAAGACGAGAACTCACCGACACAGCGCGTCGGCGGTGAGCCGCTCGACGAACTCGAAACACGCGAACACGTCGTTGAGATGCTCAGCCTCGACTCGTCGGAGGACGAGGGTGAGGTACGGTCATTCGGCGCGAACGTACGCGACGTCTGCGGTGACGTGGGGTACCACGTCGAACCCAAGTTCGACGGTCTTTCGGTCGAACTCGTCTACGAAGACGGCGAACTCGAAGCCGCGGTTACGCGAGGCGACGGTGTCGTGGGCGAGGACGTGACAGCGAACCTACGGACGGTGGGTTCCGTCCCCCTGAGACTGCGCGACGCGCCCGACGAAGTCGTCGTACGTGGTGAGATACTGATGCCCAAGGAAGGCTTCCAGGATCTGAACCGTCGGCGCGTCGAACGCGGTGACGAACCGTTCGCAAACCCGCGTAACGCCGCCGCAGGTACGGTGCGCCTCCTCGATCCGTCCGTGGTCGCCGACCGCCCCCTCGAAGTCTACGTCTACGACGTTCTACGTACGTCGGCGGACGTAGCTTCACAGACCGAGGCGGTCGAACTCGTCGAGTCTCTCGGCTTCCTCGTCGACGACGACAGCGCGCTCGTGGACGACGTAGACGGCTTCGTGGGGTACCGTGACGAGATGCTCGACAGACGCGACGAACTCGGCTACGAGATAGACGGCGTCGTGGCGAAGGTCGATAGCTTCGACGCACGCGACCGTCTCGGCGAAACCTCGGCGCACCCGCGGTGGGCGTTTGCGTACAAGTTCCCCGCCAAGACCGACGTGACACGCGTGACTGATATCGCCGTACAGGTCGGACGGACGGGGAAGCTAACCCCCGTCGCCCTTCTCGAACCCGTCGACGTAGACGGTGTTACCATAAGCCGTGCTTCGTTACACAACCAGAAACAGGTGCGCGAACTCGGCGTGTCGGAGGGCGCACGCGTCGAGGTCGAACGTGCGGGCGACGTCATACCGCAGGTGAAGGAGGTCACCGACGACGCCGACGACGGCTTTTCGATGCCCGAATCCTGCCCCGTCTGTGGCTCGGATACGATCCGCGAGGACGAGCACCACTACTGCACCGGCGGCGTCGCGTGCCCTGCACAGCTACGGTCACGTCTCGAACATTTCGGCTCGCGCGACGGTATGGATATAGAGGGTATAGGCGAGGAGGTAGCCGCGTCGCTCGTCGACGAAGGTCTCGTCTCCGACCTGCCCGACCTGTACGAACTCACCGTCGATGAAGTCGCGGCGCTCGAAGGCTTCGGCGAACGGTCGGCGCGTAAGCTCATCGATGAGATAGAGGCGGGCAAGGATACCGACCTCGTCTCGTTCGTGACCGCCCTCGGCGTCCGACACGTAGGCAGGGAGAGGGCGCGTAAGCTCGCCGACGCCTTCAGGCTCGATCAGCTCCGTGAAGCCACCGTCGGCGAAGTAAGACGCGTCGAGGACGTGGGCGACGAGGTCGCCGAGAGCGTCGTAGGCTTCTTCGGGGGAAGAGGCGGCGAAACAGTCGACAGCCTGCTCGCCCACGGCGTCGAGCCTCAACGCGAAGAGACGGGCGACGCGCTCGAAGGAACCAAGGTCGTCTTCACGGGATCCGTGGAGGGCTACACACGGCGCGAACTCACCGATCTCCTCGAAAAGAACGGCGCGGACGTTACGTCGTCGGTAAGCGGTGAGACGGACTACCTCGTCGCGGGCGAGAATCCGGGCGAGAACAAGATTGAAGACGCGCGCGAGCATGGCGTTGAAACGCTTGACGAGGAAGGCTTCCAAGAGCGTGTCCTCAGCCGGGTCGACTGACCACAGACTCTTTATCCCCTCCGAAGTTACGTGAACCGATGAACCTCGACAGTCTGCGCGACCATGTCTCGGAGAACCGCCGCGGTATGGTCGTCGATCTCGTCTTCGCCGTCGTCTGGGTGACTCTGGCTACAGTCATAGCTAATGCGCTCAGTGCGCCCGACTACGCGCGTTACATACTGATGCTCGCAGGAATACCCGCGTACTACGCCTTCTTCATAAGCCTCGACGTGATCGACGAAGACGACTAAGCTACTCCTCGACGTCGACCACGAAGACCGGAAGATGCGTGGTGCGGAGTACGCGTTCGGCGACGCTACCGAGGAGCGCGCGTTTCACGCCGCCGCGACCGTGCGAACCCATCACAATAACGTCGATACCGTTGTTCTCGGCGTACTTTACGATGGTGTCGTGCGGGGTTCCGGCGCGTACCTCCTCCACTACATCGACGCCCTCCTCGCTGGCGCGGTCGGCGACACGACCCGTCGCTTCCTCGGCACCCTCCTTCACGTCGTCCATCTCGTCCAGACCGCCCGACTTGAGACGGTCGAGCTGTTCTGTGCCGAGCGAGAAGTTTACTGCGTCTATATCGACGACGTACAGCGTATGTAACGTCGCTTCGTACCGTTTCGCCATCTCTACGGCGTGCTCTACCGCTACCTCCGCCGTCTCGCTTCCGTCTGTTGGAACCAGTATGTTGTCGTACATGTTTTAGTCGTCCGCGGGGTCTTCGCCCCCGTCGGTCACTATGTCTTCCGCCGTCTGTTGTCTCTTCATCCTCTTGGGACTGTGGCACTGACGTACGATACGTTTGGTCTCCTTCGGCGGTTCGGGTGTCGCGTACGAAACGGCGATTGTGACGATGAAGACCACGGGCGTCACGATGAGCGCCGAGCCTATCGCAGGCATCCATGTTGCGAGCGCGGGCGAGAGCGTCTCACCTCCGAGGAGTCCGTACGTCGGAACGACTTCGTTTATAATCGGTACCGACCAGAGTACGAGACCAGACACCATGCCTGCTATCGCACCCTGTCTGTTGGCGTTCTCCCACCAGAGACCGAGGAAGAACATCGGGAACAGGACGCTTCCCGCGAGCGAGAAGGCGTACGAGACGAGCGCCGCTATAGGTGCCGCGGGATCGAGCGCCGCAAGCGTCGTCAGCGCACCGAGTGCGACGACGCTGAGACGTCCCACGATTATCTGTTCGCGCTGTGTCGCGTCGGGGTTGACTATGTTGGTGTAGATATCGTGCGAGATAGCCGACGAACCCGCGATGAACAGACCTGCTGTGGTGGCTATCGCCGCCGCGATACCGCCCGCCGCGACGAGTCCGACGAACCACGTGGGTAGGTTCGATAGCTGTGCCGCGAGAACGACGATAACGTCGGCGGCTTCAGTAGCCATACCGCCTTCTCCGTAGACGGGTCCGATGTTCTCGGCGTACAGATCGGTGCCGAAAGCCGCGAACGCGGGTGCGCTCCAGTAGAGGAGGCAGATGAAGAACAGCCCCCAGACCGTAGACCACCGTGCCGTTCGCTCGTTCTCAACGGTGTAGAAACGGACGAGTACGTGCGGTAGACCCGCCGTACCGACGATGAGTGAGAACGCCGTGGCTATCCAGATGTAGAAGCCGTCGAAGTTACGGAACGGCTCCGCGAACTCGGCGCTGAGGTCGTTGATCAGAGCGCCGTACTGTATCTGTGGAAGGAGGGTCGAGTAGCCGTTGACCCAGCCGACGACGAAGACACCCGCGAGGAAGGCGACGATCAGTATGGTGAACTGTACCGCCATGTTCTTCGTTGCACCGAGCATCCCTGAGAGAGCGAGATACGCGACGGTTATAGTCATCATCAGGACGACCATCGACTGGTAGCCGGTCAGACCCGGTATACCGATGTCGCCGAAGATGTACAGACCGACGAGACCCATACCGCGCGCCTGACCGATCGAGTAGACGAATCCGATTAGGAACGTGGTTATAGCGGCGAGCGCACGCGCCGTGTCGGAGTTGAAACGGTCGCCGACGAAGTCGGGTGCGGTGTACTTCCCGAAACGGCGTAACTGCGCCGCGAGGAAGATCAGTATGAGGAAGAAGTTGGCTGTCCAGCCGACGACGAAGGCGAGACCGTAGATGCCCGATGTTGCGATCAGCGCCGCCATGCCGAGGTACGACGCCGCCGACATCCAGTTCGCGCCTATCGCCATACCGTTCTCTATGTTACCGATCGAACGTCCGGCTACCCACATCCCCTCTGTGTCGGATATCTTGAAGACGTATCCTATGACGAGGAAAAGCAGGAGCATCGCCGCGACGAGGACGCCGGGTACCGGCTTGAACGAGACGTTCAGCCCTTCGGGTAGGAGACCCGACTGTAGGACGTACGCAAGGCTCATGCCTCACCACCCCCGTCAGCCGCGGCTTCTCCGGCACCATCAGGCGTCCCGCCTGTCTCCGTGGAACCCTCACCTATACCGTACTTATCGTCAAGCGCGTCGCGTCTCCGCGTGTACCAGAGCGACAGGAGGAGCGTACCCGTCGGTCCTCCGACAGCCATCAGGAAGTAATGCAACGGGAAGCCTATCACGGGCATCGTCGTCGACATCGCGTCGGGTGCGACGAACGTCAGCACCGGCGGCGCGAAGACGATGACCGCCCAGACGGCGAAGCCCTTCCATATCATACGCAGATGGTCACGCATGAACGGCGTCGAAGGGCTGAACAGGCTCACCTCCGATTCGAGGTAGTCTACGTTTCCTCCGTCGGTTCTCGCCTCCCCCTTCGCTCCGTCTTCCTCGGTAGACGTTCTACCGTCCCCGTGTCTATCTTGTGTCATGTTTTGTGAGTTCTGTGAAACGGTTTTTCTTAGTCTACCTTGCTCTGTATGTCGTTCACAACGTCGGGATTGCGCAACGTACTCGTGTCCCCAAGGCTCTCCTCGTTCGATATGTCTTCGAGGAGGCGGCGCATGATCTTACCCGAACGCGTCTTGGGGAGTTCGTCGGTGAAGATAACCTCCTCAGGACGCGCGATAGGTCCGATAGCCTCCTCGACGCCCTCGATCGCGCGTTCGCGGAGTTCGTCGTCCGCGACGTATCCGTCCTCGATGATCGCGTAGGCGTACACCGCCTCGCCCTTGAGTTCGTGTTCCGCACCGACGACGGCGGCTTCCGCGATACCTTCGACGCCGACGATGGCGCTTTCGACCTCCATGGTTCCGAGACGGTGACCTGAGACGTTTATTACGTCGTCGACACGTCCGAGTACGGTTATGTAGCCGTCGTCGTCTATCTTCGCACCGTCTTCGGGGAAGTAGACCCATTCGTCGGCGTCGGGGTTCGAGTACTCGTCCCAGTACTCGTTTATGAAACGTTCGTCGTTTCTGTAGAGCGTACGTAACATCCCGGGCCAGGGCTTGTCGACGGCGAGGTAGCCCGCGTCGCCCGCTTCTACCTCGTCGCCTTCCTCATCGACGACGTTCGCGCTTACACCGGGTAGGGGCGGACCTGCGCTACCCGGCTTCATATCACCGACACCGGGGAGCGTGGTAACCATCATACCGCCGGTCTCCGTCTGCCACCACGTGTCGACAACAGGGCAGTTCTCGTTACCGATGTTCTTGTAGTACCATTTCCATGCGCGCGGATTGATAGGCTCGCCGACGGTTCCAAGGAGGCGCAGGCTCGAAAGATCGTGCGCCTCAGGGTACTCGCTTCCCCATTTCATGAACGCCCTTATTGCCGTGGGTGCTGTATAAAGCTGGTCGACACCGTACTCCTCAACTATCTCCCATAGACGATCCTTGTCGGGGTAGTCGGGGGTGCCTTCGTACATCACTGTCGTCGTTCCGAGTGCGAGAGGACCGTAGACGATGTACGAATGCCCCGTAATCCAGCCTATATCCGCCGAGCACCAGTACGTATCGTCGGGCTTGATGTCGAGTACGGCGTGCGATGTCCACGCGGCGTACGACAGGTAGCCCCCGGTCGTGTGCTTGACACCTTTGGGCGTCCCCGTCGTACCGCTCGTGTACATCAGGAACAGCATGTCCTCGGCGTCGCGCTCGACGGGTTCGACCGTCTCGCCCTCGTGTTCGTCGACGAGTTCGGAGTATCCGTACTGGGTGCTACTGATGTCGCCGTCCGCGCCGAGCCTGTCGACGAAGACGGATGTAACGTCGTGGTCAACGTCGTCGACGCCCTCGCTCGCCTTGCTCGCGTGGTCGAGAGGGTCGCCTCTGCGGTAGTAGCCGTCGCAGGTTACGAGGAACTCAGAGTCGGCGCTTTCCATACGTGTTGCGAGGGCGTCGGCGGAGAAGCCTGCGAAGACGACGCTATGCGGCGCACCGATACGAGCGCATGCCAACATCGCTATAGGTAGCTCGGGTATCATCGGCATGTACATCGTCACCACGTCGTCCTCCTCCACGCCGATGTCGCGGAGCGCCGCCGCGAACTCGTTTACCTCCTCGTGTAGCTCCTCGTAAGTGTACGTACGTTTCTCATCGACGGGTTCGCCGACCCATTCGATGGCAACCTCGTCGGCACGCTCATCGAGATGTCTGTCGACGCAGTTGTACGAGGCGTTTAGCCTGCCGTCGACGAACCATTCGTAGAACGGTGCGTCTTCGTCGTTCAGTACCTCGTCGTACCCTTCGTACCAGTCGAGTAGCTCCGCGGCTCTCTCCCAACATCCGGGCCAGTTCTCCTCGAACTCGTCGTAGATCCCGGCGTCCGACACGTTCGCCTGCTCAACAAACTCCTCTGAGGGTTCGAACGTGTCTTGCTCTTCGAGACGGGCTTCTAACTGTACATCCTTTTCTGACATAGTACATCTTCAATAAGGAACGTTCGTAGTAAACCTACGACCTAAATGAGCAAACCCACCCTCTAAACTCTTAGAAACTTTCTATGAGTTGGCAACATTATTCGTCGAAAAGCGCGCTCAGTATCTCGCGCTGACCTTTCCGAAGGTGGTTGTGAAGAGTAGGCGAGGAGATATCCATCGAGTCGGCTATCTCCTCCGCGGTACTCCCTCTGGGCCAGTCAAAGTACCCCCCGAAGTAGGCGGCTCTGAGAGCATCCTCCTGTCTGTCGGTCAGCCTCGCTGTCACGTCCTCAACGAAGCCCTGTGTCGGCTGTGGCTCCCTGTCGACCTCGTGCTTGCCTGCGAGATAGGTCTGGGGAAACGTCTCCTTGATACCGTCAACGACCGTCTGTAGGTCGAGACCGTGGGCGGAGTCGGCGACCACCATACCTGAACCTTCGTCGAAGACAGCCTTCGATATACGGGTTCCGTAGCCGTGGAGGAGACGGACGACCGAACCCCCGGAGACGGAGAACTCTATGAGGGCTTCGGAGCCTTCCTGTTCGACGAGACGGAAGTCGTCGACACCTTCAAAATCACCGACGGCTTCGAGTACGTTGGTGCTGTCGGTTCCCCTGAGGGTGACGTGGAGTATATCCACCGACTCGGACGACGAGACGACGGAACGGAGATCGAACTCACAGCCGAACCTGTCGGAGAGCGAGACGAGAAAGTCACCGTCGTCGGTGGTACGTAGCTCTATCTCGACGACCGTGTCCGCCGAGAGAGCCTTCCTACGCCGTTCGGCTGTGAGCGCGTGACCCAGATGTCTTCCGACGACACCGAGGCTGTCGTACGCGTCACCGCCGAAGCCGTCTTTGCTTCCGACACCGACCGTGCCGAACCTCCTGCCCCCGTGCTCGACGGGGACGGCGAGAACCTCTCCCGCGTCCCCTACGTCGTCGGCGACGGAGACACCGTCGACCTTGTCCGGGAGTTCGGCGCGCGCGCCGTCGACGGTATCCTCCGACGCGCCGAAGACGGCTTCGATAGACGGCGTGCCGTCGACGCCTAACCGTTCCATCCATGCGAATCCGTACGCGGAGGCGAGCGCCTCGCAGACAGCTTCGATCTTCTCGTCCCTGTCGTCGGCTTCGACCGCGGCTTCGACGACAGCTACGAGGGACGTGTCGGACGCGCGCCTCGTTCGCTCTCTCTCGAAGGCTGTAAAGACCTCGTCGATACACGGCTCCTCGACGTGTCTTTCGAGGCTTCCGAGGCTCGACCATCCGCCCGCTGTCTTCACGGCGTTGGGGTCGAGACCTTCCTCGACGAGCGCGTGGCGCGCGAAACGGTCACGGAGGTCTCCGGGGCTTACGTCTCGTAGATCTTCGATGCCCGTCTCGTCCGCGGCGGCTTCACCCGCTTCCGAGACCACCATCTGTATACGTCTCTCGGACACGTCTATCAGCCTTTCGTCGTCGGATACGCGACTGCTGTTTACGTAACGGACGAACTCGGCGTCGAGACCCGGCGGGATGTAGGCTGTACGTTCACCGTCGGTCTCACGTACACGCAACGCCGACCCGTGGAAGTCGTCGAGTTCACGACGATCCGATGGACGTAGACGCCCGATCTCGGACGCGCGGAGACCCGCCTCCCCTGCAAGACGCACGACGAGACGTTGACGGTACGTCCGTGAGGCGTCGACCAGCCCCTCGTACCCCGGCGTCGAAAGACGGTGTTCCATCTGTCTTCGTAATATGACGCACAGGAGAAATTAAATCTACCGGCGCGAGGAACCTCTCGGCGCAAAAGCCAAGACACAGACGTTTCGTATCCTGTATCAAAGACGAAACTACTCTTCTTCTCCGTCTATCGCCTCTATCTCCCCCACGACCTCGGGGTTTCTGAGCGCCGACGTATCCCCAAGAGGCTCGTGGTTTGCGATATCTTCGAGAAGACGACGCATGATCTTACCCGAACGCGTCTTGGGTAGCTGGGTCGTAAAGACGACCTCCTCCGGCTGTGCGAAGCCTCCGATACCGTTCTCAACTGCGGTCGCAACCTCGTCGCGGAGGCTCGCGTCGGCGTCGTACCCGTCCTCGGTGATGGCGTAGGCGTAGATACTCGTCTCAGTACCGTCGGAGCCTACGACGGCGGCTTCCGCGATACCTTCGACGCCGACGATGGCGCTTTCGACCTCCATGGTTCCGAGACGGTGACCTGAGACGTTTATTACGTCGTCGACACGTCCGAGTACGGTTATGTAGCCGTCGTCATCGATACGTGCCTCATCGCCCGAAAAGTAGACCCATTTGTCGTCGTCGGGACGTGAGAATCCGCGCCAGTACTCGTCGACGTACCTTCCGTCGCCGTCGTGTAGTGTACGTAACATCCCGGGCCAGGGCTTGTCGACGGTGAGGTAGCCCGCCTCTCCGCTCTCGACGGCTTCGCCGGCGTCGTCGACTACCTCGACGGAGACGCCCGGCACCGCGGGTCCTGCGTTTCCGGGCTTCATATCACCGACACCGGGGAGCGTGGTAACCATCATACCGCCGGTCTCCGTCTGCCACCACGTGTCGACAACAGGGCAGTTCTCGTTACCGATGTTCTTGTAGTACCATTTCCATGCGCGCGGATTGATCGGCTCGCCGACGGTTCCGAGGAGGCGCAGGCTCGACAGATCGTGCGCCTCCGGGTACTCGCTACCCCATTTCATGAACGCCCTTATCGCCGTGGGAGCGGTGTAGAAGATATCGACCGAGTTTCTCTCGATAATCTCCCAGACACGCGACCTGTCAGGGTAGTCGGGCGTGCCCTCGTACATGACCGTCGTTGCGCCGAGAGCGAGAGGTCCGTAGACGATGTACGAGTGTCCCGTAATCCAGCCTATATCCGCCGAGCACCAGTACGTATCGTCGGGCTTGATGTCGAGTACAGCCTTCGAGGTCCAAGCCGTATGTGAAAGATACCCGCCGGTTCCGTGTACGACGCCCTTGGGCTCTCCAGTCGTACCGCTCGTGTACATCAGGAACAACGCCTCGCCCGCTTCGCGTTCGACGGGTTCGACCGTTGCGCCAGCGTTCGCACGTATCAGGTCGTCGTAGCCGTACTGTCCCTCTCCGAGAACGTGATCGAGTTCGTCACCGAGCCTGTCGACGACTACGGTCGTGATCTCGTTGTCCAGACGGAGGACTGCGTTGTCGGCTTGGCTCTTCTGGTTGAACGCGTTTCCGCGTCTGTAGTAGCCATCACATGTTATGAGGAACCCGGAGTCGGCGCTTTCCATACGTGTTGCGAGGGCGTCGGCGGAGAAGCCGGCGAAGACGACGCTATGCGGCGCACCGATACGTGCACACGCTAACATCGCTATAGGTAGCTCGGGTATCATCGGCATGTACATCGTCACCACGTCGTCCTCCTCCACGCCGATGTCGCGGAGCGCCGCCGCGAACTCGTTTACCTCGCGGTGGAGATCCTGGTAGGTGTACGTCCGTGTCTCCTTGAGCTTACCCACCCATTTCAGGGCGGCGTGGTTCTTACGCCCGGATTCGAGATGTCTGTCGACGCAGTTGTACGAGGCGTTTAGCCTGCCGTCGACGAACCATTCGTAGAACGGTGCGTCTTCGTCGTTCAGTACCTCGTCGTACCCTTCGTACCAGTCGAGTAGCTCCGCGGCTCTCTCCCAACATCCGGGCCAGTTCTCCTCGAACTCGTCGTAGATCCCGGCGTCCGACACGTTCGCCTGCTCAACGAAACCGGGAGGTGGCGGAACACTGCCGTTCTCTTTGCCTTCGGATCGCTCCGTCATTACCCCCGGTACAACGTCCGTCTTATAGTGTCTGTCGGCTTCTCCGTAGGAGGAACAGACAACTGTTTAACCCTCCGGTGACAAGCTTACATCGATGGTTGATATCGATCGGCGCAAGACGGCGCTCGCCGTGATCGGCGTACTCACGCTCGTGGCGCTACCCTCGTTCCTCCGGCACGCCGTCTGGCTCTCGTTCGGACAGGCTAACCGGATGGTGATACAGGGGCGTTGGGATATCGTCGCCCTCAACGTAGGTGTCTTCCTCGCCGTCCTCCTACCCCTCGTCTTCGGTATGCGGTGGAAGGTCGACTGGGGTTCGCGTTCGAAGTCGCTCGGCGTCTACGGCGCTTTCATAGTCTCCATGTTCGTCGAGATGTACGGCGTACCCCTCTCGTTCTACCTGACTTCGGCGGCTCTTTCCGAACCCGCGACCGTGGGGTACCAGCCGGAGTTCGTCGTCTCCTTCACCGTCTTCGGACAGGGGTTCGCTATGACGCCGTGGAAGCTGATCGGCGCGGCGATAACCGCCGTCGGTATCGGTCTCGTCGCCGTCGGATGGGCGGTTCTGTACCGAACCGACGAGGAGCTAAAGACGGACGGTCTGTACGCCTACTCGCGCCATCCGCAGTACGTGGGTATCATACTCGTCGTCTTCGGCTGGTTCGTTCACTGGCCCACGCTTCTCACGATGGCTCTTCTTCCCGTCCTCGTCTACTTCTACTACAAGCTCGCCCTCAGGGAGGAGGAGGAGGTGCGTGAGGTCATATCCGACGGTTCGAAGTACGACGAGTACGCCGAGACGACGCCGCGTTTCGTCTGAGCCACGGGAAACAGTCTTATGAGCCTCCGGACGAAGTTAACGACATGACAGACATGACAGACACGACCGTCGCCGTTATAGGCGGCGGCGTCGGCGGTATGACGACGGCGCACGAACTCGCCGAACGTGGCTTCGACGTCTCGGTGTACGAGAAAAACGACGCCCTCGGCGGTAAGTCGAGGAGCATAGAGACGGAGGACGGCTATCCGGGCGAACACGGCTTCCGTTTCCTTCCGGGTTTCTACAAGCATCTGCGGGGTACGATGTCGCGTATACCCGATGGTGAAGGAACGGTACGCGACAACCTCGTGGAGACGACAGAGATGCTACGGTGTTTCGGAGACGGCGAAAAGGTCAGGTCGCCTGAGAAGACGCCGCGCACACCGGGCGAACTGATCGACGCTCTACGTAACATGCTATGGCGCGACGCCGTTCCGTCGCGCGAACACGACTACTTCCTAAACCGTTTCCTGACACTCGCCACGTCGTGCGACGCGAGATGGCGTAACGAGTACGAGAACACCTCGTGGTGGGAGTTCACAGACGCCGACGAGATGTCGCCCGAGTACAGGAAGTACCTCGTCCGCGGCGCTACGAAGGTTCTCGTCGCCATGGATCCGGAGGAGAGTAGCGCGCGTACGATAGGCAGGATGACCGTCCAGACGGTCGCCGACATACTCGACCCGCGGAGGGATGTCGAGATACTGAACGCGCCGACGACAGAGGCGTGGATAGCTCCGTGGCGCGACCTTCTCGAAGGTATGGGCGTGGATATACACGTCGACTCAACCGCCGAGTCGGTCGGCTTCGACGGCGAACGCGTAACGGGCATCGTCGTCGACGGTGAGCGCGTAGAGGCGGATTACTACGTCCTCGCAACCCCCGTCGAGGTCACGCGCCGTCTCGTGACCGACCGTATGCGCGAAGCCGACGCGTCGCTCGCCTCCCTCGACCGTCTCAAGACCGACTGGATGAGCGGCGTCCAGTTCTACCTTGAGGACGACGTACCCCTCGTCCGCGGGCACGGTATCTACTTCGACTCGCCGTGGGCGCTTACGAGCATCTCACAGCGCCAGTTCTGGGACGTCGGCTTCGACAGGTACGACGGTATCGAAGGCATACTGTCGGTATGTATCTCCGACTGGGACTCCGAGGGCGTCGTCTACGGTAAGACGGCGAAGGACTGTACGCGCGACGAGGTCGCACGCGAGGTCTGGACACAGCTGAAACACCATCTGAACGACGAGGATACGGTTCTGGACGACGGTATGCTCGTGGGCTGGTACCTCGACGAGGCGATACAGCACGACGACGAGAAAGGGAGGAACGAGAACGAGGAGCCGCTTCTGGTCAACACCGTGGGTTCACTGCGTCACCGTCCCGACGCTTCGACGGCGATACCCAACCTGACGCTCGCCGCCGACTACGTACGTACCAACACAGACCTTGCGACGATGGAGGGCGCGAACGAGGCGGGACGGCGCGCGACTAACGCGATACTCGAACGCGAAGGCTCGTCGGCGCGCCGGTGTGAGGTCTACGAACTCGAAGATCCGCGTATCTTCGAGCCTTTCAAGAGAATGGACGCCGTCCGACACCGTCTCGGTCTGCCCCACGTCGGCGAGACGACCAAGGGCGTCTGGAAACGCGTCCTCGTAGGATAGCTACAGTTCGATCGACTTTTCGAGACCGAAGTAGGTGACGAACCTCAGGTCGTCGGCGTCGATGTAGACACGTCCGAGGTACAGTCCGTTACGTATCTTACGAACCTCGTCGCGCACGCGGCGTACCGGCGCTGTGTTCTCAGGGATGTCGTAGTCGAAGACGTAGCAGTCGCCCTCGTCGAACGTCGCGGGTACGACCTTTCCTTCGAACGGATATGCGTCGAACTCCGTCAGACCGAGGTCGAACCAGTTCGTCCCCTCTGCGAGATCGTCGGAGACGACATCGAGCTTCTTGCCGCCCCATCTCAGCCAGAACGTGTTTGCGAGGGCGACCGAAGCAGGGTTGTCGAGAAGCGGTATGTCGCCCGCGAGAACCGTACCGTCGTACTTGCCTTCGAGTTCGCCGACCGACGGCGCGGTCGCTTCACCGTATATGCCGTCGAGTTCTTCGCGCGACTTCTTTCTCAGGTCTTCCATGTCGAGGTACTGGGGGTCGTTAGCGCTCTTGACTTCGACTCGTGACATATTACCTTCTCGCAGTTCGGTCATAATAAGCCTGCCGGACGCCGCGCCCTCCGTTTCGAGACGCCGGAGGGGCAACTTGAGACGGCGCGCCGACGACGGAAGTCATTAGTTTAATTATCTATAAGCAACAACGCCGGGTAAATGTCCGGAAAGCGCGCTCTTGTGACAGGGGCATGTGGCTTCATAGGGAGTATGGTCTGCGAAAGACTTCTCGATAAGGGTTACGAGGTTCGTGGGACAGACCTCGAAACCGCCGACAGGTCGGGCATAGAGGAACTCGATATCGAGTTCGTCGCCGCCGACCTGACCGAGAAGGATGAGATACGTGAGGCTGTTCGCGATGTTGACGTTATCTTCCACACGGCGGCGCTGTTCAGCTACTCGTCGCTCATCGACTGGGAGGTATTCGAGGCTGTCAACGTCAACGGAACCGAGAACCTCTGCGAAGCCGCGGTCGAGGAAGGCGTCGGCTCCTTGGTACACTGGAGCACCTGCGGCGTCTACGGACCCCCCAAGGACGACCTCGTTCCCGTGAAGGAAGACCACCCTAAGAACCCTGAGTCGAAGTACGACCTGTCGAAATGGCTACAGGAGAAGAAGGCTATGGAGTACCACGGCGAGAACGGGTTTCAGGTCAAGGCGATACGTCCCGCTTCCGTCTACGGTCCCGGAAACACGTACGGCGCGGCGCAGGTCTTCCTCGCTATCGGAAACGGTCTTCTACGTATCTACCCGCTTCACTGCGACTACCACTTCTCCATCGCGCACGTCGAGGACGTCGTCCGCGCCGCCGTACATCTCGACGAGAACGGCGAGGGCGGCGAGGCTTACAACGTCGTCGACAACGCAGACTACACCGCGGCGCGTCTCATAAAGGAGACGGCGGCGATGATGGGCAAACGCGTCTACGGTCTACCCATCGACTGCAAGATGTACGAGCGCCTCGCCAACCTACGTTACTTCGTCCCGCCCATGGAGATGGCTTACGACGCACTTGACCGTGAACCGCCTTTCGAGGCGGACGCACTCCACTACCTCAAGGGCAACTACTGGATGGACAACACGAAGCTTCTCGAAACCGGGTTCGAGCTAAGCTACCCGTCGTTCCGTGACGGTATGCCCGAGACGGTCGAGTGGTACGAGGAACAGGGCATGATGTGAACGGCGGGACGGGCGACGTTTGGATGCCACAGTATGTAGTGCCTATACGGTAACGTCCGAGATATGGGCATAGGTTTTTGTTCTGTGAGCCTCTACGCCGCACAGAGGGTGGAAGCCCGCCTCACGGCGGAACGAGACCGGAGGTTGACGAGGTTAGCCCTTCCACGTACCACCGAGGGCGTTATCCGCGCCCTTTTTACTCGATAAGCGAACGTGACGAGTTGAGCGTAACGAGAAGGCTACTCGTCGCCATCGCCACGGCGGCAAAGAGCGGGTTTATTGCACCGATAACGGCGAGAGGTACAGCGACCGAGTTGTACAGAAACGCCCAGCCGATGTTCTGACGCGTTCTGCGCCGCGCCGCGTTGGATATATCGACGACAGTTTCGAGCTTAGAAAGGTCGTCGTCGAGCACGGTGACATCGGCGGCGTCGGATGCGAGCGCCGTCCCTCCCCCCATGGCGACGCCGAGATCGGCTTCGGCAAGCGCGGGCGCGTCGTTGGTGCCGTCGCCGACCATCGCTATAACGCCTTCGTCACGGAGGCGTCGTACGGTCTCCGCCTTCGCCTCAGGAGGTACGCCGTCGAAGACCTTGTCGACTGCGTCGTTCCGGTCGTACCGACGTGTTGTCTCGCCCTCGTCGCCGGTTAGGACGACGACGCGTCTGCCTTGCTCCGCGACCGCCTCAACGACACCCCGCCAGCCCTCGCGTTCGCGTTCAGCCACGGTTACGACGCCGCGCGCCCTTCCTGACCAGCCCACGACGACGGGTCGTCCGTCCGAATCCTCGATCTCACCCCGCACGCCGTCGGTCTCCCAGCCCTCGTGTTCGAAAAGCTCAGGCGAGCCTACGAGAACCCTGTCGCCTTCCACGACGCCCTCGACTCCGTTCGTATGCTCAACGAACCCCGTGGCGTCCGCTGAGACACCGCCGTCGGCTACTGCGTCGGGTACGTCACCCTCGTAAGCCCGCACGACAGCCTCGGCGACGGGGTGTGACGACAGACGTTCGACACCGACGGCGCGTCTCAAAACATCCTCTCGTCGGGTGGTGCCCACGGCCTCCAGACGTCCCGTCGTGAGCGTCCCCGTCTTGTCGAAGACGAACGTGTCCACGTCGCGTATACGTTCGAAGACGGTGTCGTCCGAAACCACGATACGGCGCTCGACAGCCTCACGGACGCCCGAAGCGACTGCGAGAGGTGTTGCGAGACCGAGGGCGCACGGGCACGAGACGATCAGGACTGTCAGTGCGGTGAGAACCGACGCCTCGACGCCCGCGCCGACACCGATGCGGTAGACGAAGACGGCGACCGCGACGGTGATAACCAGAGGCACGAAGACGGTTGCGAGCCTGTCGGCGAGACGTTGGACGCCGCTCTCGGCGCTCTGCAGGTTCCAGAGAACGTTAGTGAGACGGTCGAGCGCCCCCTCGTCGCCAACGGCTTCGACGATCAGGGCGTCGTCTGTAACGACCGAACCGCCTACGACGTAGTCGCCCTCACCGACGTTCGTAGGCTCCGCCTCGCCCGTTACGACGGAGTCATCGACCGCGGCGGCTCCTTCGACCACGGTACCGTCGACGGGGACGCGTTCGCCCGAACGTACCAGAAGACGGTCGCCCTCGTCGATCTCCTCGATACCCACAGTCGTGCCGTCCTCGCGCCGCGCCTCGTCGACACGTACCTCGGTCATCTCCGAAAGCGTGCCGAGCGCGCGTCTCTTCATACGTCTCTCGTAGTAGCCGCCGACGGAGACGACGAGAACCACGGCGACGGAGACATCGTAGTAGAGATCGGTTCTGCCGAAGCCCAACGCCACGGTGCTGTAGACGTACGCGGAGACTGCGGCGAGTGCGACGAGGAGATCCATGTTGGGCTGTCGCGCGCGGAGGCTTACGTACGCGCCGCGGAGTATAGGCGCTCCGGTGTAGAAAAGAACGACAGACGACATAACGAAGATGTAGCCGAAGAGGAAGTAGCCCGCCGACGAACCGATCTCGAACAGGGGTTCGTAGCCGAAGTAGGTCGGATAGAGGAAGAAGACGTACCAGACCATGACCATCATACCGAAGAAGCCACCGACGATCAGGCGTCCGATGCTCTCGTTCTTCTTCTCGCGTTTCGCCTCGTCGTCGTACCTATGGCTCGCGTCGTACCCCGCTCCCGTAACCACACCGGGGAGTTCGTCCTCGCCGACCGCGCCGTCGTCGTAGTCGAGGCGTACGGTCTCCGTCGCGTAGCTCGCCGTCGCACCCTCTACACCCTCGTGGTCGGTCGCCGTCTTCTCGACGAAGACCTCGCACGCCGTGCAGTGCATACCGTCGACATGCAGGAAAGCTGTCTCGCATCCCTCAGGAGGTTCGTCGTCGGTGTCGTCGTGCGCCTCGTCGATATCGACGTCCCCAAGCGTGGTGTAGACCTCCTTACAGCCCTGACAACAGAACGTATCGCCGTCGTCCTCGACGCGTGTCTCACGCACCGGGAGGTCGCATAGCTTACACGTCTCCGTCATGGCTGTTCGGTCACCCCTCGCGGTCGGACGCCGTACAGCGCACCTCTGGATGTCAAGCCGGTGAGACGGACTCCTGAGACGGCGACATCATCAGGTACAGAGCCACGGTTATCAGAACCACGTTGACGACCGCGACGTACGGGAAGACCTCGGGACTCCAGACGGCGTAGCCCGTCGTCGGAACCAGCCCGAGCGCCGTCGCGAAGATAGCCTGTCTTGGTGTCACCATACGCGGAGGTACGTGTCTAACCCGTATGTAGCTTAGGATTCTCCCGTCTCGTCGCGTCAGAGGTACAGCCCGAACATTTTAGGGAACAGAGGTATACGTCTTGTCTCGCACGCAGTAGTACGGAGAGGCGTTTCGCAAGAACGATATGGAACGAGGCGGTACTACAAACGTAGAAACAAAAACAATGGCAACAGAAGACACCAAACGGGAGATAGGACACGATGAGTTCGACCCGGTAGGCACGCTTGTGTTGATAGCCGTCTACTTCGTGATACTTGTCGTCATGTGGATAGTCATGTGGCGTATAGAGTTCATAGGAAACGGACCGACGGTGATAGGATAATGGATATCCATAGGTTCGAGAAAGGCTGGCTCGTTGCCTCTCTCGTCCTCATAGTCTTCTTCATAGCGACGGTGGCGTACGTCAGCGCCGTGACGGGTATCGACATGGTCGACGACTCGGGCGGCGACATAGACGTAGACAACGTAAACCAGCACGACAACTTCTCGGATCCCGGTGTCGAACACGTCGGTGAGAACGAGTACGACGCCTACGTGATCGCACAGCAGTTCATATTCCGTCCGGGTTCCGAACCGTTCGGGGCTATACGCATACCCGCGAACTCGACGGTCAACTTCCACGTCACGAGTCAGGATGTCGTACACGGCTTTCAGATAGTCGGTACCAACGTCAACACGATGGTCGTACCCGGACAGATATCAGAGATAACAGTCGAGTTCAACGAGGCTGACGAGTACGGTATACTCTGCAACGAGTACTGTGGAAGCGGACACGCTGACATGGGCGGAAGTATAGAGGTCGTGCCGCGTAACGAATGGAACGGAACCGACGGGGGTGACGCCTGATGGCGTACGTCGACAGACGTCCGCTTGAGGCACGCGTGGTACGTGTAGCCTTCGGTGCGGCTTTTCTTTTCCTCGGACTCGGAGGACTCGGCGGTCTGATACAGTCGCTACACCGCACCGGTTACTTTCAGTTCATCGGCGAGATTACGGACGGGAACTACTACACAGTCCTCACGTCACACGGCGTCTTTATGGTACTTTTCTTCACCATCTTCTTCCTCATGGGCGCGTTCACGTGGGCACTGACGAGGAGTCTCGACCGCGACCTCAACAACCCGCGTATGACGAAGTACTGGATTACGTCGATGTGCGTGGGTGCGTTCCTGACAAGCCTCGCCATCATAGGTGGATTCACCAATGCGATCCCGATTGAGGCGAACGTACTTTACACGATGTACGCGCCGCTTCAGGCACATCCCCTCTACTACATCGGTCTAACCCTGTTCGTGACGGGAACGTGGGTTGCGGGATACGACTGGATATCGACTTACTGGGGCTGGCGCTCCGACAACCCCGACGAACGTATACCTCTGATGGCGTTCATGGTACTCACGACGATGTTGATGTGGTACATACTCACGGTCGGGATAGCGATCGAGGTTCTGTTCTTCCTCATACCTTGGTCGCTCGGTCTCGTAAACGAGATCAACCCGACGTTGACACGGACGCTGTTCTGGTACTTCGGACACGCTGTTGTCTACTTCTGGCTCCTCCCGGCGTACCTCCTCTGGTACGCAGTCTTACCGAAGCTTTCGGGCGGACGCCTGTTCAGCGATCCTCTCGCACGCGTCGTCTTCATACTGTTCCTGATACTCGGAACCCCCGTCGGTATACACCACCAGTACCTCGATCCGGGTATACCTGAGGGCTTCAAGTTCGTGGCGATGACCAACACGATGTTCCTACTCCTGCCTTCGCTACTGACGGCGTTCACCGTCGTGGCGAGCATTGAACACGGCGGTCGCCAGCGCGGAGGGAAGGGATACCTCGGATGGCTACGTACACTACCGTGGAAGAACCCCGCTTTCTCCGGTATGGCGCTTGCGGGTATCATGTTTGCCGCGGGCGGCTTCTCCGGCATGATAAACGCGGGTATGAACATCAACTACCTCGTCCACAACACGATCTGGGTTCCGGGACATTTCCACCTGACCGTCGGCACTGCGTCGGCGCTGACGTTCATGGCTGGGGCTTACTGGCTCGTCCCACAGATAACGGGTAAGAATCTGGCGGCGAAGAAGCTCGCCGCCGTACAGCCGTTCCTCTGGTTCGTAGGTATGACGTTCATGTCGAACGCGATGCACCGCGCGGGTCTGTTCGGAATGCCGCGCCGTACCTCCGAACCTATGTACGACGCATTCAGCTACGACCCGGCTATCGGTACTGTCGGCGAGGTGAACAGCCAGATAGCCCTTGGCGGCGTCATACTAACCGTCTCGCTCGGCATCTTCCTGTACGTCATCGTACGTACGTGGTTCGGTGGTGAAAAGGTCGAAAGCCCTGTTGACGCGGAGCTACCACCAGCTATGTCGGGACCCGAGCATTCGCCGCGCGTCCTCGACAACCTGAAACTCTGGGTCGGTGTCGCGGTGCTTCTCGTGATTCTGGCGTACACGGTTCCCATAGCCTACATCGCCACCGACGGTCTGTGGTCGGGAAGCGAGACGTACCCGGTCGTCGTCGACGCCTTGGATACCCTGGAGGTACTCCTCTGATGGAGAAACACCTCAAGTTTCTTATAGCCGCCGCCGTCTCTATACCAGTCTTCGTAGAGCTACGTACGTTCGGCGGTATGCTGTTGGGCTATGAGGTTTCGTTACCCGTCTCCGTCGTCGTCGGTATCGTAGTTGCGGCGCTCGTCGTCCTCGTCGACGAAAACGTCTCTTTCGATAGGTCGATGAGCCTGTAGTCAGGCGTCGCTGAACGTCTCGGTTCTTCTCGTTATCTCCGTATCCCGGAGCGATTCGGGCGGCGAGACACCGAAGTCGTCGGCTACCTCGTCGATACATCCGCGGTCAGGTATGAGGAAGGAGAAATGGTCGGGGACGTACCCAACACGTCTGTCGTGGTAGTTCGACGGCGTCTTCCCCTTTGCGCCCGCGCCGCCGACGGAGTCGGTACGTTCGAGCGTCCTGTAGTAGAGTCCGAGCGTCCTGTCGCTCGGCGTCCGGTAGTTGTAGAGGTCGCCCACGACGTTTCGGATCGCTTCGTAGTACTCACCCCCTTCCGTAACGGATTCGCCCGTTACCGTACCGCCAAGAACCGTCGCTGACTCAACGGCGTCCTCGAAGCCTGAGTCGTCGAGGCTCTTGAGCGCCGAGAACAACGGATGTGCGCCGAGCGAGTTGGAGATATAACGTACGTCTGTTTCGGGATTTTCGCGTAGATAGTCGGCGGTGAACTGAGCTAACTTTGGACCGTTCCATTTAGCAACGATCTTCCCCGACTCCCATTCGAACGCAGGCTGGTCGGTGTCCCACGTGAACCCGACCACGGGATGCGTGTAGCCGTTTAGCTCAAGCGCGTAACGCAGGAGCGACATCCTGCCCAGAGCGGCTTCCTCGTTTGCGAGCCATCCGTGTACGAAGACGGCTATCTCTTCGGGCGAACCGTCGTTACCGAGTCCGGGTATGTCGCCCTCCGTCCCGTAGTCCGTCGCATCGTGTCCGTCGTTGATGAACAGCCTACGAGGAACGCCGAGAGCACCGCCTATACGTCCTTCGGGTGTGAGCGGCGTGGCACGTATACGGCATCTGTTGAAATGCCCACGCGTCCGTACGCGGGGGAAGTCCTCGGGTCTGTGCTCGTGGAAGTACTTCTCGACGCCCGCTGAGAAGATGAGGAGGGCGACGGGATCCTTGAGGGGACCCAGACGGTTCGCGTGTTCGAGTATATCGATACCGCCTTCCTTTACCATGGCTGTGGTTGAAGACGCAGGCTTATGAAGCTTTGTTGCCGGAGCGTCCGTGTAACGTCCTAAACGCTATACAGAGGCTGTCCGAAACCTCCTACACGCCCTGACCCCGAAAGAAGGATACGCGGCGAGCCTTTCGTCGTGGTATGAGGGAGATAGACAACCTACGTAGCCTCGTCGGTCTACTTAGCGACGATGGGTTTGTTACGGCTCTGACGAACGCCGAGGAGGTTGTGAATGATGCCGAGGAGACGCTCGAACGCGTCGAACGTATCGAGGGCGAAGCCAACGAAGCCCTGCGCGAGGCGAACGTCGCGCTCGAACAGGTCGACCACCGTCTGCGCAGGTTCGACGAGACGGTTTCGTTGCCCGAAGCCAAGATAGAGGCGGGTTTCAGCATCGGTTTCTTCTTCTTCGCGCTGAACTCGTACCTCGCGGGAGACCTTCTTTTCGCGGTCGGTCTGGGCTTCATGGGTCTACTCGGCGCTTCGTCGCTCGTCGTGACGGTCGTAACGTTACCGCAGGTACGCCGTCTCCTAAACATCGGTGACTACGCCTCGGAGCAGATCGAGGAGACGGTTAGGCGCGGAAGGAAACGTTAGCCTCCGCAAGCCCGCCGTCAGCGGTTAGGCTCTAACAACGTCGACGGCGCGCGGTCCGTCGTCGCCCTCCTCCGTCCCAAACTCGACCTCGTCGTCCTCTTCGGGCGTGAAGCCCGTTACCTCCGTTATATGGAAGAAGACGTCCTCGTCTTCGGCTTCTGTCTCTATGAACCCGTAGCCCTTCTCGTCGTGGTAGAACTTGACTGTACCGGACGGCATCTCCGTAACAGAGAACCGTACTCAATAAAAGAATTTTGATATGAGGTACCGTTCGGGATCTACGGGTACCGAAGCTTCTGTACTGACTCCGTTGGCTGAACTTCGGGGGCGGGGTCGATACCCTGCGCTACGTCTTTACAGTCTTTTCCTCTCATCCCGGCGGACTCAGAGATACCCGTGCTGTTGAAAAGCCGGCGGTCGCCGTCGACCGCCACTGAGACATCGATGTCCGGTGGCGATATGCTCTCGAAGGCCACGTTGTGTGCGACAGTCGCCCCGGTGTCTATCGCCATTGTTCCTCCCTCAGGGATGTTTATACCGAACTCAGTTACGCCTTCCAGGTCTTCGTTTTCATCTATCCTACGGTTCATATCCTTAGCGTAGCTACCTTCGGCTCTGTCAGTTCCGGCGGCATACATTTCTAAGATATCGACCTTTGTATCGCTGTTGCCAGAAAGGTATAAACTGTCCGCGCGTATCGAGCTAAACACTATGCTAACGTTTTCGGCTGCGAACTCCTCCGTTTCATCAATATCAGCCGCAACTATGTCTACACGAATGTTGTCCACCTCTCCGGGAACCGGTATTGTCTTGAAGAAACCGAAGTTCCCTTTGATACTAACGTTGCCGTGGAGGTTTGCGGCGATCTGTGGAGCTTTCTGGCATTCAGAAACGGTGCCGAGTAGCGGATATATAGAACCACCGTCCTCGGTTTTGAGAGTACCAAAGTCGCTACTGAACTGTCCTATACCGGCACCGAGGGAGGCACCGACTAAACCGAATGTTAGTCCAACAATCAGAGTTAGAGTCACCGCTGTCAGGCTTATACCCAGCATTCCTGAGACTCTCCGATAATCTAACTTCCCACTCTCCCGGTATGTGAGCTGGACAGGTTCCGGGTCATCATCGGTCAATGTAAGAATCATTCCGGACTGTGGGTTAAAGAGTACACTTCTGTTTTTATCAAATCTGATAGAGCCGCCGCACTTACTATATGGAGGGGGTAAAAACTTGGTAGCAGATGAAGCCCATCCTAATCATGGTGGCGCTGGTATTCGTTACACTGTTCACCGGATGCATCGGAGACGCCGGCGAGGTCGTCGCAGACTCGGTCGAAGAGTCTGTGTCTGAGAACGTTCAACAGCAAGCGGAAGAAAAGATAGAGAAAAAGGTCGAACAGAAGGTGGAGGAGAACCTCAATGAGGTGGAGGACTGTATTGAGGAAGGGGGTACACAAGGAGCTATAGAGAACTGTACCAAAGAAGGGGTTGACGAGAAGGAGATACAGAACCTCATCGAAAATGAGTCGGTTTAATTCTGCCTTTTTACATAAAGCCGTGCCGCCGCCGAAGCGCCGACAGCCGCTATCCCCGCGAGGACGACGAACATCACCGTCGTCGTCGAGTAGGTGAGTATAGCGCCCGCGACGGTCGCACCGAGAGCGCCGACACCGAAGACGCCGAGGTAGGTGTAGCCGTACGAGACACCGCGCGCCTTCTCCGGCGTACTCCGGGCTATCGTGTTCTGGTACAACGGCTGTACGGTGAACAGGAAGAAGCCGAGCACGAGCGAGACGGCGACAAGGGCGGTGGAGGACGGAAGAGCAGGTACGAATGCGAGCGCGATAACCGCGAGCGTACCGTATCCCACAGCCATCCACCGTTCGGTCTCGCCGTCGGCAAGGCGTCCACCGACGTACTGTCCCGCGACGCCGACCGCGAGAAGCGCGGAGTAGACGTAACGCGAAGCCTCGAACTCCAGTCCGAGACCGGGGTTGAACTCAACGGTATCCCCGAGTATGTCGGGTAGGAAGGTGAGTATCCCGCGGTAGTAGAGACCCGACGCCATGACGACGACGAAGACGAGCGCGAACGTCGAGGCAAAAAGGGCGCGCGACTCTGCGACGAAGCCGGCGTCCGTATCGCCTGTCTCCTCACCCCCTCCGTCCGTGGCGACGGGTTCGTCTATGTCGAGACGGAGAGCGAAGACGGCGGCGGCGATCGCGGGGACGGCGAGAACGACGGCGACCGCCTGCCAGTCGAAGAAGACGAGAAGAACCGCGGTCACGAACGGTCCCGCGCCTATGCCTATGTTACCCGCGATACCGTGGTAGCCGAGCGCGCGCCCGCGGCGGTCTACGCCCTTGGAGATGAGCGTAAGACCCGCGGGGTGGTAGACGCTCGCCGACGCACCCCAGACGCAGAGTCCGACGGCGACCCCGGCGAGTCCGGGAACGACGCTCATGGTGAGAAATCCGGTTGCCATACCGACTAGACACGTGATTATGAGAGGGCGCGAGCCTATACGGTCGGAGAGAACACCGCCGGGTAGAGCGCCGAGACCGAACAGCGCGTAGCCGACGCCTACGACGATTCCGAGTATGAAACGCGAGACACCGAACTCGTTTAGCCACGGTACCATCAGTATAGGTATAGAAAGCTCGTACGTATGAACCGCGGCGTGTGAGACAGACGTGATACCGATTATCGACCTGTCTTCAGACACGTACGGTACTCGTCTACGCCGACCTATATCGGCGTCGGTTCCGAACGAGAGCGACCTGACGTAGGTTAGGAGTGCGAGAGTACTACGAACGCCCAAGTATAGTTAACATTCATCCAGTAAAGTCGCCCATTTGCGTGAATAATCCAACATGTAAAATGATGAGAAAAGCTTATAACGAGGTAGCACTTGAGACATAGTAGAGCGAGAGATGACAGACGAAGACGCACCTATCGTCCCCGACGTTCGTGGCAGAAACAGACGTAGAGAGAACGTCGAGGAGGCACACGTAGACGGGGAAGGTATACGCGAGGAGATGGAGGCACTCCGCGACGAAGCGCCCTTCGTGCCCACCGTAGCCAAACGCCGAGAGGAACGTATCAGGGACGCCGTAGGCGCGGACGACTAAGTCGTCGCGTACGGTTCGTCAGACCAGAACTCGGAGCCTTTCTTGAGCTTTTCGACCCACGTGTCGTCGTCGCGCGCGAGTAGGGTGACGAGCGAACGCGGAACCTCCTTACGCGTCGCGTAGCCGTCGAGTTCCTCCTGCACCGTATCCGTAAACTCCTGCACGTCCTCGTGTTCGGGCATCGCATCGCGGTCGAGGCGCGCGCGCGAATGTCCGACATGCATGTACGCCTTCGTCTCTATGAAGTCGGGCGAGGCGCGTTCGTACAGACGCGCGAACCCCTCAGGGTCGTCGTCGTTCCATCCGTCGATGAGCGTCGTACGTACGACGGTGCGCCCGTCCTTGTCGGCGAGTACGTCGAGGGTGTCCATGAGCGAGTCCCACGCGTCGCCGTCGACCGCACGCACCACCTCGTCGAAGGTTTGGCGATCCGCCGCGTCGACGCTGATGTACGTCTGCGTGGGTTCACAGTCGGCGATAACGTCGGGGTTCGTCCCGTTAGAGACGAGGAACGTCGTGATCCCACGGTCGTGGAACTCGTCGATGAGTTCGGGGAGGTACGGGTAGAGCGTAGGCTCTCCGTCGAGCGAGATGGCTACGTGCCGCGGCTTCATTGCGTCCTCGAAACGTTCCTCCGGCACGTCGTCGTTGCCCTTGTACCCGCCGAGAAGCTTACGCTGTAGCTCTATGCTCGCGTCGGCGACCGCCGAGGGGTCGTCCCATTCGGCGTCAACCTCCCATGCGTGTCCCTCATGGTCGCGCCAGCAGAAGACGCATCTTTCGTTACACGTCACGACGGGCGTCATCTGGACGCAACGGTGTGACTCTATGCCGTAGAAGACGTACTTATAACACTTGCCATCTCCTACAAGAGCATTTTTCGTCCATCCGCACGTCTGGCATGCGGTGTGGTTCTCCATATGGTAGTCGGGCTTCGAGATCTGCGTCGTCTCTCCGTCCTCCACAGCGGCATCTTTCTCCTTGTCTCTCATCGTGACGGTGTTGTCGCCCCGAACTGTTATGGCTTGCCCTGTGGATCCGTGTTAGGATCCGGATCTTGTGGCATAAGTTCAGCTCTCCGTTGGACAGCTTCCGGAGGTTGATCTCTCTGACACTTCTACCGTGCGCGAGCGTTCTATCCGACATCACGGCTTGGAGGATAAGATGTTGGGTTGAGTTTACGACGAAAGAAGACGGGGAGGATGTATAGATGAGTACCGTGATGACGGTAGAAAGGCTCATATCCTTGGAGAAGGTTAAATAAAATCCGGAAGCTGAGCTATACAGACACGAGATCGTCATCGGGGAACGTACAGTAACTACAAGATCATGGACGAATGGTCGACGGACATAACGGTCGGTGGCTTCGGAAACCCGGCTGAGATGAGATGGATGACCGTCCGGTCGTGGGACTCCTTCACCAGCCTCTTTGAGAACGCGGTACATCTCGACGCTGTCACGTACTGTGAATCGCCTGACCTCTTACTTGACCTGTTTGAGAAGGATGGGTTCAGTCTCGAATCGCTTGATATCGTCGTCGGCAACCGTGAGGAGTACCAGTCCGCTGTGAACGAGGTCGACGTGGCGCGTAGACTCTCCGAATACTACGCTCAGAATAAGCTGACAGTCCGTCTTAAGAATAGGAAGGTTATCCATGCCAAGCTATACCGCGCTGTCAACCCCGGCGACAAGGTTACGCTCATCGCCGGAAGCCCAAACCTGTCGTACAACAGCTGGAGGAACCAGACGAATCAGGTAACCGTCTTCGAGACGGATCAGGGATCCAAGTTTGACACGCGTTTCGTAGAATGGATAGAGGACTTCCGAGGGTACACCGACGATATTTTTCTGGAGGATCTGGCTGACCGTCTGGAGGAGGCTGACGACGAGGAGGAACGCGAACGTAAGATAGAGCTATGGGTCGACAACCGTGACACCTCACTGACCGAACGCGGCGAACTACATACGAAGGCGGCGGAGGAGCTTGAGAAGGTAGGTGCTGATATAACACGCACGGTCGTAGAGTCAGACGATCCCGAAGAGGGGGACGAAACCGTGTACGTGGAACAGGGCGAGGACGGTGAGATACTGCCGGAGAATGAAGACGGTGAAGGGGATGTTACCTCGGTCAAGACGCCGGGGTACAGTATCACACTTTCTACGCAGAGCCTCGACGGCGGATACGTGAAAGACGTTGAGAACGAACTGAAACGTAGGGGTGCGGACGTTGGACCCAACACGATGACGGTACCTGTCGGTGAGTACACCGGCTATCTCAAGAGACAGTACAGCGTGCCGAAGCTCTGGATAGATCACGAACGCGTACATCTACAGGACGGCGAGCATCACCGTGTACTTACCGCTAACTCGGCTCCGGATTCCGAAACGGTCGACGAAGATCTGGAGAACATCGAGAGGTATGTCGAAACAGTCGACAGGTGGGGGGAGACCAACAACACGAATGCCGTGATGGCGCATATGTACGAGGGTATTATCTACTTCCTCTGGTCGCCGTTCGTGAACCTGTACGCGGAGTCTTTCTACGGTAGCGTCACACTCGACAACGTACTCCAGTACCTGTATATACACGGGGAGTCCGACGCAGGTAAGGACAAGTTCGTCGAGTTCTGTCTCCGTCTCATCTCAGACGACCTCGTCCGCAGTGGTGCGGACGGGGACAGTATAGGAAAGACACGTATACGTGCTCTACGCGGGATCGATACGGTGTTCCCGTTCGCTGTCTCGGATATCTCGAAAAGTACGATAGAGCAGATAGACACGTTGAGAAACTACTGGGAGGAGTCGTGGTCGCCCGGAAACGACGTGTCGTATCCGACGGTAATCTTCACGAGCAACGACTCACGCCCCAAGGACTGGTTCCGGAACCGGACGAAGATGCTATATTTCGACGTTACGTTCCCTTCCGAACCCGAGGATGAGAACTTCATCGAGGCACAGCGCGACCTGAACGGGATACTCAACGAAAAGAACCATATCTTCGCGTACGTCTCGCGGCGCGTTCTCAGGGACAGACCGTACGAGAACGCCACGGCTACGATCGACGACGTGCGTGAGGTACTCGTCGACCTGTACGGTGAAGCCGACAGACGGATCCCTGAGTACTTCCCCGAGAAGCCCGCTAACAGGGAGTACGATATAGGCAAACGCAAATGGAAAAGCGCCAGGGATCGCGGTGATGTAACTTTCGAACGGAACGGTGATCATCTCATCGCCGAGTTCGATCTTGAGCAACACGAGGTATGGAGCTACAGGAAGATACTACCTACGAAGGCACGTCCTGATAAACAGGGTCGGAAGATCGTCATAAGGAACCCTGACCACTTCTGGAAATGGATCGATCAAGAAACCGGTGGGGAGGACGAAGGCTTCCTTTCGAGGTTCTTCTAAACACCCCTACTTCCCCACCTCCACACGGATCAGCTCCGAGCGGTTTAGTACCCCTCTACATCCACACCGATCCTCTCAAAGTCGGAGACGTTCCGTGTAACAACCGGAGCACCGATACCGCGCGCGACCCCGGCGATGAGAATGTCCGCCGAAAGATTAGGTTCGTAGTCGCCGGAGCCGCGTAGCTTGGCTTCGATACGCGCGGCTTCAAGCGCCTGAGTCCCGTCGAACGGTTCGACGGTGAGCCAGCCGAAGTCGGCGAGAACGTCGTCGAAGCTCGGTATCGGATCCTCAACCATCATCTTCCCTACGGCTATCTCCTTCAGGTTGATACTCGACGTGACGAGCTTCTCGTTGCTGTCTTGTCTCTCTAAGAACTCCGCTACGTCCTCGTCTCCGCGCTGGTGATCCACGAGGAAGGTCGTGTCAAGAAGTTTCATTCGAGTGCTTCCCGCTGTCTCTCCGCCGAGGATTCCGACAGATCCCTTCTCTGCTCTTTGACGACTTCTTTGAGTTCCTCTCCTTCCTCTTCGAGCTTTCCGAAGGACTTCCTCCAGTCCGACTGTGCGTCCTCCACGAGGCGATCTATCGTATCGCTGAAGCTCTCGTCCTCGCGCTTCTCCGCCGAGAGGCGTTCGTACACCTCCTCCCTGACCCCTATCGTCTTGGTCGTCATCGGTTTGTGTTTGTGTGCGTAAGCACAAAATACTTTTGTCGCCTGGATGTTTTGCTCGTCAGGATTACCGTAGACAAGGCACGCGGAACACTTCTCGGCTTGGCGTGCGGCGACGCCCTCGTACACCCGTTCTGATACCACCCAAACTGTTATTCTCATAGACATGTAACTAATGATATACATGTCAAGTCCGGAGAAGTTCGTTCAGACCGAACTCCCCAAAAGGAGTACGAAAGGCTGGCTCGGATAGCAGAGAAGGAACGATAAATAAAAGCGAGGTTCAAGCCAAAGACCGAACGACCTACGGCGCTTTTCCTCGATACCAGCGCACTCTTCGCTTACTTCGACCTCGACACACGGGAACACGACGAGGTGAAGACGTTCTTCAGCGAACTGCTACCCGAGTTACCGTACCGCCCTCCTTATACAGATCAGTACGTCGTCGACGAACTCGTCACGCCCCTTCTCTACAAGGCGGACAGGGCGAAAGCCACCAAGGCGTACGGATCCATCACCGAATCCGAAGCCATACAGCTACTCTCGGTCGGCGACTCTGTCTTCGTTAAGACGTGAGAAGAGTTCGTTGAAGAAAACGAATCCGTACCGTTTACCGACCACACCGTAGGAGTCCAAGCGCGAGAGAAGGGCATCGGGTACGTTTTGACGTGCGACGGCGACTTCAAGAGCCTCGGTCTGAACAGGATACCTCGGTGACCCGTCATCAGATCTTTGGTCTCAGGGGTTACCTGTTTCCGACGTTCGGACAGCCTGTTTACGCCGCACCTCCCGTACCGCAAGAGAGTTCGGAGGTTGGATAAAACCTATGACAGAACATCCGACGGTTATGGCTTGCCCGTCTCTTCATACCGCCGAACTCATCCGTTCCGCGTCCTTACCCCGTCTATGCTGTCCGAAACCAGAGAGAACGTACAGAGCATGAGGAAGCTTATCAACGACCTACAGGAGATAGAGGAGGTCGTCGACAGCGCGCCCGGTATCGTGCAGGACGCCGAACAGCTGGTGGGACGGGTGGAGAGCCTCGAAGGGGAGATAAGGAACCTGACCGACGAGGTACAGCAGACGACCGAGGAGATACAGCTCAGGGTCGAGATGCGTGTCGAGGTCGCGGGCACGATAGCGTTCGCAACCCTCGCCGCCGAACGTTACGTGTCTGGGAACGGTATCGGAACCGTCGGCTTCTCTCTGCTTGCAGGTCTCTTCTTCCTCGCGTTTGTCGAGACGCTCGTCAAGAAGAAGAGGGATCTCGGTCATTTCCTCTGACTACCGCGAACGCAACGCGGCTTCGTCGCCCCCTGTCGCGTCACCGTGCTCCGTCCTTATCAGAAGCGCGACCGCCCCGCCCGCGGCGGCGATAAGGGCGAGAACGCCGTACATCGAAGAGACACCGACGGAGTCAACGAGAGCGCCCGCGACCAGCTGTCCCGCGCCCGCTCCCGCGCCGAACGTGGCGCTCCAGACGAGCGTCTGCGCCGTTGATGACAACGAGTCGGGGGCGAGTGAGTCGGCGAGTGAGACGGCGGCGAGGTAGAAAGCCGCGAACGAGACACCCGTGACGAGGTGTGAGACAACCACGACGCCGGGCGACGATACGAGGTAGTAGACGGCGTACTTGACCGCGTACGCGAAGCCACCGAGTGCGAGCAGGTATCTGTAACGCGAAGTGAGACGGAACAGGTAGACGAAGCCTATCGCCTCCACGACTGTGAGAACGAACCATGCGACTCCCGTCGTCGTGTCTGAGCCTCCTATCTCGCGTACGTAGACGGAGAAGAAGTCGTTCCCCGATAACAGCGTGAAGCCGACGAGGGAGGCGGACGCGAGCAGTAGTAGGAACTCCCTGTCGGTAACGAGACGTACGGCGTCGCGTCCTACGACACCGACTGTGTTCGCGTCGCGCGACGGAACGCCCCACGCCGCGACGACGAGCGCCGCCATGCCGAGAGAGTAGACGTAGAAGATAACGCCGCTACCGAGTTCGGCGATGAGAAAGCCGTACCCGAGGCTACCGAGACCGAAGGCGATGCTACCGAACGCACGTACGCGCCCGTACTCGACGCCTGTCGAAAGGACGAGCGAGTCGGTGATAGGCGATATAGGAGCGTAGAATACGGCGTAAACGACCGTCCCGGCGAAGAGCACCGCGAACGTCGCCTCGAAACGCGGTGCGAGAGGATACGCGAGGACGGCGACTGCCGTAACCGCCGCCGCGACCACGAGAACCTCGCGCTGTGCGCCTTTCCAGTCCGTAACTAAGCCCCAGACGGGCTGTGCCGCAGTCGCCGCGACGGTGATCGTCGCGCCTATGATGCCCATCTGAACCCCCGTCATGCCTATATCTTCGAGGAAGATGTTGCGGAAGGTTCCAAAGCCGCTCAGTGCGGCGAAGTACGCGAGGTAGATCAGACGGTACCGCGTGGCTTCGTTCACGGTTCGAACTGTGACGGAACCGTCTTTGTGGTTGTGGTACGGAAAGAGAAGACGGATTCGTGGTAGTGTGAGCAGGTGTCGGAACCGTCTTTGCCGTACGGAAGCACCGGTGGGCTTATGCGTCGCGGTTCGCACGTCTCTCACATGCCTTACAGACAGTTCGAGGGCGGACGCGAGTACCTCCTGCGTCTCGAAAACGGACGTGACTGGCGCGGACAGATAGAGGAGTTCGCCGACGAGGAAGGTATAGACGCCGCGTGGTTCAACGGTATGGGTGCGGCGACCGACGCCACCATCTGGTTCTACGATCAGGATACGAAGGAGTACCTGCCCAAGGAGTTTGACGAACCGTTCGAGGTTGCGGCGGCTGTCGGTAACGTATCCTTCCTCGACGGCGAGAGGTTCGCGCACACACACGTCCTTCTGACGCGTGAGGATGGGAGCACCGTCGGGGGACATCTCGACTCCGCGACGGCGTTCGCGGGTGAGGTTTACGTCCGTGAGTTCGACGGACGTGTAGAGCGTGAACACGACGAAACGACCGACCTCGACCTGTGGTCGGACGACAGCCTCGACGGTTCCTAACCCGTCTCCGAACCCGATACGGCTTCCGACGCCTCGGCGAGAGCCTCTGCGTCGGTGCGTGCCCTTTCGCGTAGGTCGTATACACCGTGGTAGTCGTCGGGTTCGCGTTCCCTGCGCGATGCGACTCCGACGACCTTCGATATGCCGCCGTACTCCGAAACCACGAGGTCGCTCGCGAGCGACGGCATACCTGCGCGTTCTGCGAGTTCGCCCGCCGCCGTCCGTCCGGCGTAGACGTTTCCCTCGTCGAGATCGACGAGGAACATAGCAAAAGGCTCCTCACCGAACTGTGACCGGAGGAAACGTTGCGCCGTCTCGTCTTCCCACGGTAAACCGTCGACGTCGCCGAGACGGTGTAGCGCCTTCGCCGCGGCGGAGCAGTAGACGCAGTCGCCGTCGTAGATAAGAACCGAGGGCATACGCAGTATAGCCGGCGCGCGGTTAAACAACCACCGGTCGCCACCGTTAATACCGAACCGCACGTCATGATCCGTATGGGAACAAAGCTCAACGAGATCCACGGACTGCTCGAAGAACTCGAATATCCGGTCACCGGCGAGGAGGCTATAGAGAGCATCGGCGAAACGACGCTCCTGCTCGCCGACGGTGAAGAGAGTCTCGGACGTGTGATATCCGAGATCAACGACGAAAGCTTCGGTAGCGCGACGGAGCTGGAGGAGGAGATATACGCGAACCTGCCGACAGAAGCCGTCGGAGAACCCGGACAGTCGGAGGGTGACGCCTGAATGCGCGTCCTCCGTTTCGACTCAGTCTCGCGCGAAGAGCGTGCTTCCATCATCGACCGTACTCCGTCGGCGGACGTGGAGGAGGACGTACGCCCTATAGTGGAGAAGGTTCGTGAGAAGGGCGACGAAGCTCTGCGCGGGTACACGCGCGAGTTCGACGGCGTGGAGGTTGAGGAGATACGGGTTTCGGATGACCGTATTGAGGATGCGCGCGACGCGTGCGACGACGGCGTTCTACGCGCCGTAGACGACGCGGCGGAAAGGATACGCGGCTTCCATGAGAAACAGGTACGAGACGACCGGAGTGCGTCCGAAAACGGTATCGAGGTCGGCAGGCGTTTCGTACCCCTCGGCTCGGCGGGGGCTTACGTACCCGGCGGCGGCGCGGCGTATCCCTCAACGGCTCTTATGACGGTGATACCGGCGCGCGTCGCAGGCGTCGAACGCGTCGTTGCGTGTACGCCGCCGCCGGTTCCGGACGCAACGCTCGCCGCCCTTGACGTTGCGGGCGCTGACGACGTCTACCGCGTCGGCGGGGCGCAGGCTATCACGGCGATGGGGTACGGAACCGAGACGGTCGCGTCTTGCGACGCCGTCGTAGGTCCCGGAAACGTCTACGTCACGGAGGCGAAGAGACAGGTACGTGACGACGACGGGGCGCGTATCGAGTTCCCCGCGGGACCGAGCGAGGTGGTCGTTATCGCCGACAGCACGGGCGACGCCGGAAACATAGCCGCCGACATGGTTGCACAGACGGAGCACGACGCCGACGCGAGCGCCGTACTCGCAACGACCGACGGTGAACTCGCGCGTGATGTCGCCGATGAGGTCGAGAGACGTGTCGAAGACGCGGAACGCTCCGAGACGATGAGTGCGGCGACGTGTGAGATACTCGTCGGCGACCTCGACGCGTGCATAGGCTTTGCAAACGAGTACGCACCCGAACATCTCTCGGTCGTAACGCGTGATGACGACGCCGTTCTCAGACGTATACGTAACGCCGGTTCCGTCTTCCTCGGAACGAACACTCCCGTTGCGGCGGGCGACTACGCGACAGGTACCAACCACGTCCTACCGACGGGAGGCGGTGCGCGTCTTCACGGAGGGCTTAACGTCGACGACTTCGTACGCGCTACGACGTACCAACGTCTCGACGAGGAAGGTGTCGAGCGCCTCGCGGAGACGGTCACGACGCTCGCACGCGCCGAGGGTCTTGAGGCGCACGCACGGTCGGTTGAGGAACGTCTACGTAGACAGGAACCGGAAGATATGAAACGTGAGAGCGACCCTTAGACGTATGGAAAGAAGCTACGCCGCCGAACTTACACCGGGTGAGGATGTCGTCGTCAAGGGCTGGGTACACGAGGTACGTGACCTCGGAGGTATAGCGTTCGTCATACTCCGCGACACGTCGGGGAAGGTGCAGATAAAGTTGGACGACTCGGTCGACGAAGAACTCGTCGAACGCGGTACGTCGCTCTCGCGCGAGAGTGTGGTCGCTGTCGAAGGAACCGTCGAGGAGGAGGAGCGCGCGCCGACGGGTATCGAGATACTACCGACGGGGTTAGACGTTCTGAACGAGGCGGAACCCGAACTACCCCTCGACCCGTCGGGGAAGGTAGACGCGGAGCTACCGACGCGTCTCGACAACAGGACGCTCGACCTGCGTAAGGACGAGGTGAAGGCTATCTTCGAGATACGCGGTGAGGTACAGGACGCTCTGAGGAAGAAGTTCCGTGAACTCAACGCGACGGAGATAAACACTCCCAAGATCGTCGCAACCGCAACCGAAGGCGGAACCGACCTCTTCCCCATCTCGTACTTCGAGCGCGAGGCGTTCATGAACCAGTCGCCACAGCTGTTCAAGCAGATGATGGTCGGTAGCGGTCTCGAACGCGTCTTTGAGATAGGACCTATCTTCCGCGCCGAGGAGCACAACACGCCGCGCCATCTCAACGAGGCTACGAGCATCGACTTCGAGAGCGCGTTTGTCGACGACGACGAGGCGATGGAGTTCTGTCAGGACGTAACGGTCTCGGCGTACGAACGCGTCTACGAGGACTGTCAGGAACAGCTTGACGCTATCGGTGTCGACCTTGAGGTGCCTGAAACGCCTTTCGAGTACCTGACCTACGATGAGGCTATAGAGCTCGCCAACTCCGAGGGGATCGAGCACCAGCTCGAATGGGGCGACGACCTGACGACCAAGGCGGAGACGGCGCTCGGCGACGCGATCGGCGAGCACTACTTCGTTACGGACTGGCCCGCGGACGCGAAGCCTTTCTACGTAATGAAGGACGACGAGACGGCGCGCGCGTACGACATGATGCATCCGCGTATGGAGCTTATGAGCGGGGGTCAGCGCGAGCACCGTGTTGACCGTCTACGTAAGGAGATAGAGGCGCAGGGTCTCGAACCCGAGGAGTTCGAGTACTACCTACGCGGTTTCCGTTACGGTATGCCGCCTCATGCAGGATGGGGTCTGGGTCTCGAACGCCTCCTCGCCACGATGCTCGACATAGAAAACGTCCGCGAGGTCGTCCTGTTCCCGCGCGACCGACAGCGCCTCGCGCCCTGAGGTGACAGATTGACACGAGCATTCGCACCCGGACATATCACGGCTTTCTTCGCCGCGGTTAGACGCGACGATCCCCTCGACACGGGTTCGCGCGGCGCAGGTATCGTCGTCGACGACGGCGTGACGGTCGATGTACACGACGCCGAGGAGACGACGGTGACGCTCGACGGCGAGGGGGTTGACTTCGAACCCGTCGAACGCGTCTTGGAGATGCTGGAGGTGACCGCAGGCGTTGATATTGAGACGGACGTCCCTGTCGGGTCCGGCTTCGGTGTCAGCGGAGCCGCGGCGCTTGCGACCTCCATAGCCGCCAACGAGGAGTTCTCCTTAGGACACGATGACGAACAGACGATAGCCGCGGCGCACGTCGCCGACGTTCTCGCGGGAACGGGTCTCGGCGACGTCGTACCTCAGTCGATAGGCGGTATCGTAACCCGCGTCGAACCCGGCGCGCCAGAGATAGGTCTGTTCGGGAGCGTCGAACACGACGACCCGCGTATCGGATACACGGTCTTCGGTAGCCTCGAAACAGCCGATGTACTCGAAGACGACGAGGCGATGGAACGCGTCGACAAGGCTGGCGAGTCGGCGCTCGACGGTCTTCTCAAGGATCCCAGCATACAGGAGCTTGTCGACCTTTCGTGGGAGTTCGCTCTCGAAGCGGGTCTTACGACGGAACGCGTCGAGGATGGGGTCGGCGATATCCGTTCCTCAGGAGGTAAGGCAGGTATGGCTATGTTGGGAGAGACGGTGTACGGTACGGGAGACGACGGCGTTATCAGCGGTTTCGAGGACGTGACACGCGTCTGCGACGACGGCGCTAAGCTTCTGTAGCCGACTCGTCGAACATGTCCTCGCGCGCCCGCTCTTCCTTCTCCTCCTGCTCCTTCTTCTCCTTGATCTTCTTCAGCCTGAATATCTCCTCGCGCTCCATCTCTTCGAGACGTAGCTCTATGAACTCCTGAGCGTCCTTGAGTTCGGGTATGAGCTTGAACTCCAGAGCGTTCACGCGACGTTTCGTCTTCTCTATCTCCTCAAGCATCTTCTTCATCGCCGTCTCTATCTCCGCGGCGAGTATGATCGTATCGAGAAGCTCCTCGTACGCCTCCGCCGCCTCGTCGATACGCGCGCTGGTTTCGAGGAGGCTGTATCCGCGTTCGCCAACGTCCTTCTGAACCTTGGAGCCTTCTATCTGAGGGACGACCACGCCCATTATGTTCTTGGATTCGAGCGTGATACGCGGCGTTTCGGCACGCGCCGACGCCGCACCGCGTACGGCAACGTCGCCGTCGAGCGCGCGTGCCTTGTCTATCCTCTTTTGTGCGCGCTCGTAGTCGTCGCTAAGGTTCTCGCGCACGTCCTGCGACTCCTCAAGTATCTCCATGAACTCCATGATGAGACCGTCGCGTTTCTTCTCCAGCGTCTCGTGACCCTGCTCAGACAGCTCTATACGCTCCTTTATCTCCATCAGATCCTTACGCGTCGGCTTTACCTCGTCCTCTATAGCCATTGTTAAGCTGTCGCCTCGGCTTCCTTCTCTTCCTCGTCCTCTCCTCTGTAGTACTCCTCCACAAAGTCGTCGTCGATACGTTTGAGTTCGCTCTTGGGGAGCGTCGACAGGAGTTCCCATGAGATACCGAGCGTCTCTTCGAGCGACCGGTTTGTTGTCCAGCCCTGATCGACGAGTTCGTCCTCAAACGCATCGGCGAAGTCAAGGAAGAGGTTGTCGCGGTCGCTCAGAGCCTCGCGTCCGACGATGTTGACGAGGTCACGGAGGTCGTTACCCTCGGCGTACGCGGCGTAAAGCTGGTTCGCAACGTCACCGTGATCCTCGCGCGTGTAGCCCTCTCCGATACCGTCGTCCATGAGGCGGGAGAGCGACGGCAGTACGTCGACCGGTGGTTCACGTCCCTCGGATTCGAGGCGGCGGTCGATGTATATCTGACCCTCGGTAATGTAGCCCGTCAGATCGGGTATGGGATGAGTGTCGTCGTCGCCCGGCATCGTCAGAATCGGAATCTGTGTCACGGAGCCTTCGAGACCCTTTATGCGCCCGGCGCGCTCGTACAGTTCTGCGAGGTCGGTGTACATGTAGCCCGGATAGCCGCGGCGTCCGGGTACCTCCTCGCGCGCCGCGCCTATCTCACGGAGCGCCTCGCAGTAATTGGTCATGTCTGTCAGGATGACGAGGACGTGATAGCCCTTGTCAAAGGCGAGGTACTCCGCCGTCGTGAGCGCCATACGCGGTGTGACGATACGTTCGACGGCGGGGTCGTCGGCGAGGTTCTGGAAGACGACCGAGCGTTCGAGAGCACCGGTGCGTTCGAACTCCTCAAGGAACTCGTTCGCCTCCTCCTGCGTGATACCCATCGCTCCGAAGATGACGGCGAACTCCTCGTCCTCGCCCTCTTCGTCGCCCTCTCCGATGTCGTCGCGTACGTCCGCCTGCCGCGCGATCTGGAGCGCGAGTTCGTTGTGCGGAAGTCCCGAACCGCTGAATATGGGTAGCTTCTGACCGCGGACGAGCGTGTTCATGCCGTCTATAGCGCTCACACCCGTCTGTATGAACTCGTCGGGGTACTCGCGCGCGTGCGGGTTTATCGCCGAACCGATGATGTCGCGGCGATCCTCCGGCACGATCTCGGCTCCGCCGTCGATAGGTTCGCCGCGTCCCGAAAGAACGCGTCCGAGAAGATCCTCGGTGACGGGCATCTTCATCGTCTCGCCGAGGAAACGGACGCTTGAGTTACGGTCGAGTTCGTCGGTTCCTTCGAAGACCTGAAGACTGACGATCTCCTCTCCGGATTCGAGGACCTGTCCGCGTTTGGTGGAGCCGTCGGGTAGCTTTATCTCGACGATCTCGTCGTATCCGACGGGTTCGTCTACCTCTACGAAGACGAGCGGTCCGCTTATCTCTGTTATAGTTTTGTATTCCTTCATCGTTCACCTCACGCTAACTCGTTGAAGTCGTCGTCGAGTCCTTCGTCGATCTCCTCTACGAGCGGCTCCCAGTTCTCCTCCGTCGGTATGTCGAACAGACGTTCCGCGGAGTCGACGTCCTGTATCTCCTCGACAGGCACACCGGCGTCGAGAGCGTCGAAGGCGAGGTCGTTGAACTTACGTATGAGACGGAGCATCTCGAACTGCTTGTTGAGGTCGCAGTACGTGTCGATGTCGTGGAAAGCGTCTTGCTGGAGGAAGACCTCGCGTATGTAACGCGCGACCTCAAGCGTAAGCTGTTGATCCTCAGGGAGTGCGTCCTTACCGACCAACTGGACGACCTCCTGTAGCTCGTCCTCCTCGTCGAGTACGCCGACAGCCCACTGGCGTGTCTCCGCCCAGTCGTCGTCGACCTCGTCGGCGAAGAAGTCGTCAAGCTGGGACTTGTAGAGCGAGTACGAGTCGTTCCAGTTTATGGCGGGGAAATGTCGGCGTTCGGCGAGGTCGGCGTCGAGCGCCCAGAACGTCTTGACGATACGGAGCGTGTTCTGCGTAACAGGCTCGGAGAAGTCACCACCGGGCGGAGAGACGGCACCGATGACGCTTATGGAGCCGTCGCGTCCGCCGAGCGTCTCGACACGTCCGCCGCGTTCGTAGAACTCGGCGAGCGCCGCGGCGAGGTAAGCCGGATATCCTTCTTCGCCCGGCATCTCCTCAAGACGTGACGATATCTCGCGCATCGCCTCCGCCCACCGGGACGTCGAGTCCGCCATCAGGGCGACGTCGTAGCCCATGTCACGGTAGTACTCGGCGAGCGTGATTCCTGTGTAGATACACGACTCACGCGCCGCGACGGGCATGTTCGAAGTGTTGGCGATGAGCGATGTACGTGACATCAGGGGCTTGCCCGTCTTGGGGTCTTCGAGTTCGGGGAAGTCGTCTATGACCTCGGTCATCTCGTTTCCGCGTTCGCCGCATCCGACGTAGACGACGATGTCGGCGTCCGACCATTTCGCTAACTGGTGCTGTGTGACCGTCTTACCGCTACCGAACGGCCCCGGAATCGCCGCCGTACCGCCCTTCGCTATGGGGAACAGCGTGTCGAGTATACGTTGACCGGTCACGAGCGGCGTACGCGGCGTCTGCTTGCGCTCGACGGGGCGCGCCTTGCGCACGGGCCACTCCTGAAGCATCGTGATCTCGCCCCCGTCTTCGAGAACAACGACAGGATCCTCGACGGTGTACTCGCCCTCGTTGACATCGGCGACTGTACCGCCTTCGTCGGGCGGAACCATCACCTTGTGGTCGATACTCTCCGTCTCAGGAACGGTACCGACTATGTCGCCTTCCTCTATCTCGTCGCCCTCCTCGACCTCAGGCGTGAACTCCCACACCTTTTCGAGGTCGATACCGGGGGCGTCGACACCGCGGTCAAGGAAGTCGCCCATCTCCTCTTCGAGTATGTCGAGCGGACGCTGAACGCCGTCGTATATGGAGTCGAGTACGCCCGGACCGAGTTCGACGCTCAGGGGCGAACCTGTGGTAACGACGGGTTCGCCCGGCGCTATACCGCTCGTCTCCTCGTAGACCTGTACGGTCGTAACCTCTCCTTCGATCTCGATAACCTCACCCATCAGACCTTCTTCGCCCACACGTACCACGTCGTTCATCCGCGCGTCGAGACCCTTCGCCTCGACGACGGGACCGCTCACGTTCGTGATACGTCCTTCGTCTTCCGTTTCGGCTGTTTCTGCCTTGCTCATGTTCTATTGCTCCATAAGGTCGATTCCTATAGCGCGTTTTATCTTTTCGCGTAACGCACCCTCGCCCTCGCCGCCGAGCGTGACGACGACGGGTTCTACGCTCGTCTCGGCGTTCTCACGTACCTCGTGCGAAAGATGGTCGAGGTCGTCCTGATGCATTACGACGATACCTATGTCGTCAAGCGAAAGAACGTCCTCAACCGCACCGTCGAGTTCGTCGTCCTTGTTCTCGTCACGTATCTCGCGGAACTCGTCGACGCCCGCGAGCCTGAACCCCGTCGTGAAGCTCGGCGCTCCGACGACGGCTATACGTCGGCTCATATGACTATCTCCTCCTCTATCTCCTCGACGGTCAGACCTGCCTCCTTACCACGTGCTATACCGCGTATGTTCTGTACCTCGCGCTCCTTCGACAGTATGTACGAGATGACGGGCGCGACCGAGTTGGGGTAACGGTTGGTCATGCTACCCGCAAACTCCATCAGTAGCTTGTCGAGCGCGGTGTCGAACTCGACGAGACTCCCCGTCTCTTCGAGTTCGTCTATCGCCTCCTCAAGCTCGTTTCCGTACTCCGAACCTCGGAGTGCCTCGACGAGTTCCTCGCGGTTTTCGACGAGACGTTCGAGTTCGGAGCGCGAGAAAAGGTCGCCTCCTTCGATGAAGTACTCGCCGACGTCGACCTTTTCGCTACCCGCGGCGCGTAACGCGTTACGGACGTTGAGAACGTCGATCTCGGAACGCAGGAAGTCGCGGTAGACGCCGCGCGGCGATTCGGGCGCGACGCGGGCACCCTGAATAAGACCTTCGTAGAACGTCCTGTCGACGGCGTTTTCGAGGGGTAGAAGAACGTCGTCGTCCTCGTATTCGCGTAACGCCTCTTCGAGCGCGTCGCCGAAGACCGTCCCTTCGAGTTCCTCGACGACCTCCTCGACGGAGCCGAGTTCGGCAAGTGATTCGAGGAAACCCTCGTCGATCTCGCCCGCAGGTATGAGATCGACACGTATCTCGTCGGGCTTAGCGTCGGTAAAGACGCCTCGGAGGACTGTCTTAACGTTCAACGCGTCGTAGCTACGGAGGTAGTCGACGACCGTCTCGCGTAACGTCCCCTCCGACCAACGGACGATGTCGGAGAAATGACGCGCCATGTTGTCGTACAGGGCGTACTCGATGAGGTCGACTCCCTCGTGACGCGCGCCGAGCCTGTTTATCTCCTCCGAGTACTCCGACTCCTCCATGAACCGCGCTATCTCGTTGGGCGACATACGGACGAGCTTCCTGTAGTCGTCGTCGCCGAACAGCTTCGCCTTACGCGCCCTGACGCGCGCCGCGACGTACTCGTAGTTCGACGATCCGCCTGATTCGGCTCCCGTCCTCATTACTCGTCCCCCAACAGGCGCGCCGAGACCTCGCGCAGACTTTCGTTCCAGACCTGTTCGAGCACCGAGTCGAAGCTGTTGTCGACACGTACCTTACCGTCGGCGGACTCGACGACCACACCGCCGATGATATCCGTCGACCCGGCGTGCTCGAAGCCGTCGAACCCACCGAGGAGATCCTGAACCATCTCCTCGTCGCCCTCGGCTGTGTAGACAGCGCCTTCGTCGTCGCCGAGTTCTTCGATACCCGATTCTAGGAGCGTACGTGTCATATCCTCACGCCCCTCGTCAAGCTCGGCGAGTTCGTCACGTACGTCGGCGCGTAGCTCGGCGAGCTGGTCACGTTCCTCGCGCGAGACCATCTTGCGCGCTTCGAGCTTGGCGCTCGAAACCTCCTGCTCGCGCAGGTTCTCGGCTTCCTTCTCGGCGTCCTGACGTGCCTGTTCCACTATCTCCTCAGCCTCCTCACGCGCGTCGCTCAGAGTCTCCTCCTTCTCTTCCTCAGCCTCCGCGACTATCTCGTCTGCACGCGCGCGCGCTTCCTGTTTTATATCATCTACTACCGTTTCGAGTCCCATGATGAGAATCTGGTGTTCTTGGGTGTCTTACGGCACCAGGAAGATCACGACTATTGCGAAGATGACGAGCGTCTCGGGTAGCACCGTCATCAGAAGACCACGACCGAACATACCGGGGTCTTCAGCCATCGCTCCGACAGCCGCGGATCCGATTCCGCGCTCGGCGTAGCCTGCGGCGAGAGCCGCGAGACCGACACCGATCGCCGCCGCCGCCTTCGCCATACCGTTGGCGTTTATCTCCGCAACCTCCGGACTCATCTGTGATGCCTGTTCTGCCGTCTGCTGTGCTACCACGGGATCTATTAGCTCAATTACCATGTTTTATCTACCTTCTTCTGTATGTCTTCTCTCTGTTCCGAACGGTTCGAACTTGTCGCCACCGCCTTGATAAAACTTCCCAAAGAATTCCACGTACTCAAGGCGAACCATCTGAATTCCTGCGGCGGTTATACCGAGGAGTAGGACGACGACATGCCCTATGATGAAGACGACCACGGCGGCGATCAGGGCGATAATACCCGTAGCCGCGGAGCCTTCGATACCTATCCATGTGAGACCGGGGAAGATGACGCCCTCGCCGCCGAGATGCGTCGCGTACTCCGTACCGGGGAGCATGAAATGCGTCTCCCCACCGCTCTCGTACGCGCCGAAGACGAGCAGGTTGACGACGAACGCCATGCCCGCCTTTGCGAGTAGGACAGCCATTATACGCAGGTAAGAAAGCGCGTGTCCGAATGCGTTCGTAGGCGTCTCGACCGCACCGACGACCCCCTCGCCGATAGAGACCATAACGAAGCCGAGGACGGCGAGTCCCGCACCTGCGATCCCGACGGTCACGGGGAAGCCCGCGAAGCCGAGATCGAACATCGGGTTCTGGTACAGGACGGAGGTTTCGCCCACGAGGAACGAAGGCTTGACGCCCGCGCTGTGTGCGCTGAATATCCATATGAAGAATCCGTTGAGGGTGAGTATCCACGACGCGTCTTCGAGAACCGCCTCCTTGATACCGTGGCTAAGGTCGTTGACGAAGCCGAAGACGTACCCGATGTTGAGATGGAGTAGACCGAAGCCGATGCTCACGACTATCCATGTCAGAGCCGTCTGTGTGCTGTGTATACCCTTGTCGAAGACACCCATGACGGGCGGTACGGGCAAGCCGAACTGAGCCATCGTCGAACCGACGTGCAGACCCGCGAACTCGCCGTACAGGTAGCCGAAGAGGATCGTGAAGCCGCCCGCCCAGACGCCGATAGCGCCGAGGGCGCGTATGCCGTCGGAGTCGACGCCCCTGTATATCGCGCCCCCCATGACGGCGTACAGTATACCGTAAGCCATGTCGCCTATCATGAAGCCGTACGCGAGAGGGAACGTCATTAGGACGATAAGCGTCGGATCGAGTTCGCCGTACTTGGGATGGTTGACCGTGTTTACGAGGAACTCGAACGGCTCCGCCGCCGCGGAGTTGTCCTGCACGACGGGCGGTTCCTCGTCGTCCGCCTCGCTCTCCTCCTCGGGATGTCCTTCGTCGTACTCGACGGTTTCGAGCTTCTGTACGTCGACCCTTTCACCGACGGCGTCGGCGAGCGCCGACTCCATCTCCCCGTAGCTCTCGTCGGGTATCCAGCCCTCGGCGTAGAACGAGTTCGCCGTCGTTGCGAACATAAGAGGTGCTTCGGTCTTCTCCGCCTCTATCGAAAGCTCCTCCTCGGCTTTGACGAGGAAGCCACCGTGTTCACCGGCGAGTTCGTCGAGGCGTGCGTCGAGTTCTTCGAGTTCGTCCTCAAGAGCCTCGACACGGTCGTCGACCTCGGCGAGAGCCTCGTCGGGGTCGCCCGTTGCGTCGGGTAGTTCGAGAGCCGAGAAGTCGACGCCAACGAGCGCGTCGTCAACGTCGACACCGCGCGCCGCGACCGCGACGACGCCGTCGCCTCCGAAGACCTCGTACTCGTTTCCTTCGGCGTCTTCGAGCGCTGTACGGACCGCGTCGGCGTCGCCCTGTCCGACGTGTACGTCTATCTCGTCGTAGCCACCGAGGAGTTCGAGGTCGATACCGAGGTCGGCGAACGGTTCGAGTGTTCTACGCTCCTCGCGCGCCTCACGTAGCTCCTCGCGTACCTCGTCGCGTTCGTCCTCGACCTCGTTGACGGTTGCGCGCACGTCTTCGAGCCTTCCGTATAGCTCGTCGCGCGTCTCCCAGCCCGAAGCCTCGGAGCCGTCATAGTCGCCGTCTTCGATGTCGAGCGTGTTTATTACGGCGCGAACCTGTACGAGCTTTCCGCTGACCTCCTCGCCGCCTTCGAGAGGGCTACCGTTTTCGAACCCCTCCCAGCTACCGTCGTAGTCGTTGACGTGTACGAGTTCGAGGTCGTGGAGCTCCTCGACCGCGTCCTCCAAGACAGCCTTGGAGCCTGCGACCGAGATCCTGCTCATAAGCTTAGGTCTGAGCATCTACCTCCTCCCTGAAACGTTCGACGACGTGTTCGAGGGCGTCGTCGTGGTTCTCCTCCGCGCGCTCACGTAGAGCCTCGACCTCCTCCTCGCCGTCGGCTATTATCTCGTCCGTCTTCTCCTCGACCTGTTCGCGTGCCTCCTCGACTATCTCCTCGCGCACCTCGTTCGCCTCTTCCTCCGCCTCCGAGAGTATCTCATCGGCTTCCCGGCGGGCTTCTGCGCGTATCTCGTCAGCCTCCTCCTCGGCATCGGAGATTATCTCGTCAGCCTCTTCTTCGGCTTCTTTGATGTTCCTCAGCACTCTATCGCGTTGAGCCGACATAGTTACTGTCCGAAACTGGTCGAACGCGGTATATGGAAGTTTCCATTTGAACCACAAACCCCAAACGGTTCGGTACCGAAGCCGACCGTAATGAACGGAGGCGCAGACGCGGATCGGAAGCTTCCCGAAGGTTTCGAGAGACGTTTCTGGAAGCTCGTGCTACTCCTCAACATCGGACCCATCGGGATCGCGGTCGCTTTCTACCTCGCCGTCTTCCGCGGAACCTCCGACCTGTTCTGGGCTTCGCTCGCCGGCGGTGCGGTCGCGCTCGGCTTTGCGGCACGCGAGTACACCGTCGCACGGTCGACGCTCGTGGAGGAGGACGAGGGATAGACTCACGGTCGTGCGCGCGCCGCGCCAAGCTTTATTACGGACGCGTCCGCGTATGGTAACCGAGCCATGAGTGAGGACAATCTCGACAGCCTGACGGACAAGATAGGAGGGGGAGACGAAGGCGGTATGGAAGACCGTCTCGAAGACACAGAGGTCGGGGATATAGGCGAGGAGGACACCGACGAACTCATCGAGCAACTCAGGGACGACGATCCCGAGACGGGCGCGGAAGCCGCCGACGAGCTCGAAAGGATCGCCGACGAGGAGCCTGAGAGACTCGAAGGACATGAGGACGGACTCGTCGACGCTCTCGAGGTAGACGACAACTGGGCGAAACGGGCGGCGTCCTCTGCGCTCGCCGAGGTGGGTTCGGAGGACGCCCTCGGTGAACTCGAAGACGTGGACATGCCGGAAGCAGAGGAGGCGGCGGAACGTATACGCGAGAGAGGGTCTACCGAAGAGGAAGCCGATGGCGACGGTGAGGAGGAAGCCGTCGCGTCTAAGGCGGACGGCGGCATGGGTTCGTCGGGTGACGAGGGCGCGGATCGCGCACTCGACGCCGCAAAGAACGGCGACGCCGACCTCGACTTCTCCGAGATAGTCCTGTTACAGATGCTCGAAAGCGACAAGGAGGATCCGAGCAAGTACGCCGAGCAGTCACTACGTCACGCGGTGCGTGAGTATCCCGAGACTGCGCTCGAACTCACCGACAGGTTCGCCGAAAGCCTCGTCGATGACCCCGACGACCTGCGGAGGTACTCGTCGCTCGTCATGCATGAGGTTTCGGAGGAGTACGTCGACGAGGCGCGCGAACACGTATCCGAACTCGTCGAGTCGCTCGGTGACGAAGACGAAGGCGTCAGCGGTCGCGGTGAGGAGGCGGTCACGAACGTCGCCGAGGAGTACCCCGACGAGGTCGTCGGAACCGTCGCTCAGAAGTCGCAGGACGAGTAAGCAATCCGTCGCGTGCCGATCAGTGCTGGTGCTCGTACAGTTTCTCGGCGGACTCGTCGAACATCTCGTGTTCGCGCTCCGAGAGATCCCACTCGACTACCTCCGCACCGTCGCGCCCTATCTTTGCGGGGACGCCGACGGAGACGTCGTCGTGTCCGTACTCGCCGTCGAGGACGATGCTCGACGGTATGACCTCGCCCGTGTCGCGCGCTACCGCCTCTACGACGTGCGCCACACCGCGTCCGGGTCCGAACTCGGTCGCACCCTTCTTCTCTATGACGTTCATCGCGCTCTGCGTCAGCGCCTCCGTGATCTCGTCGCGTTCGTCGGCGTCGAACTCAGGTTCACGTCCGTCGACACGAACCTTGGAGAAGACGGGTACCTGCGAGTCGCCGTGTTCGCCTATGATCGAGGCGTCGACGCTCGTCGTCGGTACGTCGAACTCCTCAGAGAGGACGTAACGGAAACGCGCCGAGTCGAGGCGTCCCGCGAAGCCGATCACCTTCTCGCGCGGTCTGTCGCTGACCGAGTAGAGATGGTGGTTGAGAACGTCCATCGGGTTGGTCGTGAGCACCGAGATGGCTTCGGGCGCGTACTCCTCGAAGCTCTCGGTGATACCCGCGATTATCTCGCGGTTTGCGTCGGCGAGGTCAAGACGCGACATACCGGGTTCGCGTGGCTTACCCGCCGTGATCACGACGACATCGCTGTCCTCGGTGTCCTCGTACTCGCCGTAATGGACATCGGTCGGCGAGTCGTACGCGATACCGTGCATCGTGTCGTGCGCCTGTCCGACCGCGGGGTCTTCGGCGATGTCGACGTAGACGACCTCGTCCGCAACTCCGCTCAGGGCTACGTTGTAGCCCGCCATCGCTCCTACGGTGCCGCCCGCACCGACTATGGATACTTTGAATCCCATGGTTAACCCTGCGGAGATATACAGCATAAACTTGATGAAATACGTTCGCGTGCGTGAAGCGCAAGCTTATTTTTCGCCCGAACCGTACGTATACCGATGGGAGTTCTCGAAGACAAGTCGCGCGCACGTACGTTCTACCGTTTCCTGTCGAAGGTGTACGACCGCGTAAACCCCGTCTTCTGGAACGAGGAGATGCGCGACGAGGCGCTCGGTATCTTCGGGGTGTCGGAGGGCGACCACGTCCTCGATGTCGGTTGCGGCACGGGGTTCGCAACCGCGGGTCTCGTCGAGCGCGGGGCTGATGTGGACGGACTCGATCAGAGCGTTCACCAGCTTGCGAAGGCGCGCGAGAAGGACGAACTCGACGGCGTGCGTTTCGTACGCGGCGACGCCGAGAACCTGCCGTACGCCGACGAGACGTTCGACGCCGTCTGGTCGTCGGGGTCGATCGAGTACTGGCCCTCACCCGTCGACGCGCTCGCGGAGGCGAAACGCGTAACGAAGCCGGGTGGTCGGGCGCTCGTCGTCGGACCCCGCCGCCCAAGCGGACGCGTCCTCGGCGCTCTCGCGGACGCCGTCATGCTGTTCTACGACGAGGAAGAGGCGACGCGTATGTTCCACGACGCTGGATGGGAGGAAGTCGAGCACAGACTCATGGGTTCGGAGTACGTCGACGACGACGCCATCGTGACCGTCGCGCGTAAGAGTCAATAGGCGGTGTTCTTTACCGCAGGTATGGACGAGGTAGAAGACGTAGTTCATCAAGGAACGCAAGACACCGACGAAGGCTTCGACCTGACGCTCGGTAACGTGTACGTCGTCGAAGAAGCAGGACGCGTCGACTTCGGAGGCGGTGAGCTTGAGGAACCGGAGCTAACCCGCGTCGGGACGGAGAAACGCAACGGGGAAGACGACTACGGCTGGTGGAACCTCGACGCCGGGACGTACGTCGTCGAGCACAACGAGACTCTCAACACCGATGAAGACGTGACCGTCAGGACACGTACAGAGCTTCTGAACCGTGGCGCGTACCATCCGACGGTGCGCGTAGCCGAACTGCCGCTTCTGCCGCTCACCGTCGGCGGCGACGGTCTGCGCCTCAAGGAGAACGCGCGCGTCTCGACGGTCGTGTAACAGCGTGGAAAGAGATAAACGGGCGTAGCATGTACCCGTAGTATGGCGATAACCAAAGACACCGACATACTTGGAGGCGAACCTCATATAGAGGGTAGACGTGTTGGTGTTCGACATGTCGTCGAGATGGTAATCGAAAACGGTCGAACCCCTGCCTACGTCTCGGATCAACTCGGTCTTTCGATGTCGGAGGTGTACGGGGCGCTTTCCTACTACTACGACAACATCGAGGAGATACGCGCGGCGCGGTGCGAGAACGAGAAGGCATTCGACAGGCTGAGCGACGGTTCTCTGAAGCCAAAAAAGAAAGCCTGACCCCATAGACGGACCTCAATTCTTGCTCGACGAACACGTGAGCCGTGTCTTTGAAACGGTACTTTCTCAGCACGGGTACGAAGTATGTCAGGCAAAAGACCGTTTCGGTGAGGAGACGGTGGACGAAGAACTGTTGAACTGGTGCCACGAGAATAGTTTTTTTCTGATAACGAACAACGCCGCAGACTTCGAGGAGTTACACGAAGAGTTGAGCCACGAAGGCGTCTTCCTGTACAGAGACCAAGACTTGATCGACAGAGATCCGGAGGGAACCGCGCGTGCCGTGGAGCAAGCTGTTGAACAGTACGGGGTCGACGGTCTTGAGAACGAGGTCGTCACGCTCGACGACTGGTACGACTGGCTACACGGGTAGCTATCCCTGTGATCCCTGCTGGCGCTCGTACTGGAAGAGGTAGTTCTGTACCACACAATACAGGAAAGTTATGTAATTATACACAAGAGAGAAACTGCCTGAGTTCAGTCAGCTCTCCACCAACCCCAATACATAACTTCTTACAAGTAAGATATATCTTACATGTCCGAGGTTGAGATGGTGACGGTCAGTTCGCGCGGACAGATATCCATCCCCGCAGACCTGCGTAGAGAGATGGAGATAGACGAAGGAACGAAACTCTTGGTGGTTTCAGAAGGAGATAACATACTCCTTCGGAAGGTGGACGAGTCTACTGTCAAAGACTCGTTCGAGGACATCCTGAAGCCGATGTGGGGGAAGGCGGAAGAGGAAGGTCTGGATGAAGAGGACGCAGAGAGTCTCGTACACGAGAGTAGGGGAGTCGAGGGGTGAAGATAGTCCTTGATACAAACGTCTACGTCTCAGCCACGCTCTCAAAGGGGAATCCATACCACGTACTCAAATCCGCCGAGAAAGGGGAGACAGACCTGTACATATCTCCGTTCATACTCCACGAGATAGAGGACGTTCTCGGCAGGGACAAGATACCGTTCGAGGAAAAGGACACGGAGAGGTTCGTAGATAAGATTCTCACTACCGCCACCGTGGTCACACCTGATGATAAACCGGATGTTATAGAGGACGATCCAAGCGACAACAGGATACTCGCCTGTGGGTTAGAGGCAGGCGCTGAGTACGTTGTGTCGGGTGACAGGCACCTGCTTGAACTGGAAGAGCACGATGGAGTTGGGATAATGGAGCCTGCCGGGTTCATTGAGGAGGTTTAGGGGCATTACCGGATCGGTTCCGATACGGGTTTTCCGACGGAGATATCTAACTCTGTCAGGGATCCACTGTTGCTTGATAATTTCCTATACAGATGATAGCATAATAGACTGAGTTCTACACCGGTGATCTATCCGTATATATCATCCATACTGAACGGATGGCTCCCGGTTACATGAACTCTGTCTGTCGTGCGTAATGAAAAAGGTAGTTCTGCGCGTACCCCGCGTACCCGCCGAAACGTTCGCGGAAGCCGTCGGCGGTTTGTGTGTAGCCGTCGCCTTCGATCTCAGGGTAGTGTTCCTCGACAACCTGTAACATCCACGTGTCGAGAGGTACCGCCTCGCCGAAACCGAGCGAGAACAGGAGTATGCAGTCACCGACCTTGTCGCCGACGCCGACGAGTTCCTGTACGGCGTCGTGTGCCTCGTCGTACGGTAGGGAGCGTATCTCGTCCGCGTCCACCGCTCCGTCGGCGATTAGACGCGCCGACTCGGCGACGTACGGCGCGCGGTATCCGAGTCCGAGTTCGCGTAACGGTTCCTCGCCGACCTCCGCGAGCGTTTGGGCGTCGGGAAATCCGTCTCCGTAGCCGTCGACGGTCTCGCCCCAGTCGTGCGCCATCGCGTTAACGAGGCTACGTATACGCGGTATACGGTTCTGCGCGCTCACGATAAACGAGACCGTGCACGGAAAGAACGGGTCGGAGACGACGCGCATACCGCCGTACTCGTCGACGGCGCGCGCGACGTGTTCGTCGTCGGTGATAGAGTCGTGTATCTCACCGAGGTCGTCGTCCAGTCCGAGGAGTTCGCGGATACGCGACTCGTCTAAACCCGTCGTCTCGTACTCGATGCCTCGTCCGTCGGGCGGATCGCGTACGCGTACACCATCACCGTCTACGACCGCGGTGTACCACGGCTTTTCATCGCCGCACTCGTCGTTCTCGCGCGTCCAGAGGAACGACTGCCCGCTTTCGAGCGTGTTCGTCACGTCGATGCGTTCGTCTACGCGCGGCATCGGGCGAAGTCGCGTACCTCGTGCAGGCTCTCTATGTTCATATCGGCGTCGACACTGTAACCGACGCGGTTGACGTGCGCCGCGGCGAGTCCCGCGTTCCACGCGCCGCGTACGTCGGTCACGGAGTCGCCTATCATAACGGCGTCGTCGGACGCGTCCATACGTTCTATGCACGCGCGTATAGGTGCGGGTTCGGGCTTGTAGCCGAGGTCGTACGAACAGCAGACGACGGCGTCGAAACTACCTGCGAGACCCGTCTTTTCGAGCGCACGGTCTGCGAGCGCGGGCGGCGAATGGGTTACGACGCCCTTGGGTCCTTCTATATCGTCGAGTACGTCGATATCATCATAAGCGTACGTGTGCTCGACGCGGCGCTCCGGCGTGTCGATACCGTCGAAAACGTCCCAGAACTCGCGCGGGTCGAAGCCCCAGTCAGCGAGTATATCCGCGCGGTCGTCGCCGAATCCGTACCAGAGACGGTCTACCTCGTCGTCGGTGAACCCACGTCCGAGTTCGTCGCCGACCTCCTCGAAGACCTCGCGTCTGTACGAGTCACGTACGTCGACGAGGACGCCGTCGAGGTCGAAGACGTAGGAGTCGAACATTCCTTACTGTCGGTATGCGACGGAGCGTATAATGCTTTGCGTGTCTGTACAGTGGGCGTCCGCGCCGACACCAAAAGCCTGAATACCGGTTCTCGGATAGGACATCCATGCCAAAGGTACTCGTTAGCGATCCAATCGACGACGAGGGTCTCGAAAGGCTTCGGGACGCGGGTTACGTCGTCGAGGTAAAGACCGAACTCTCGGAGGACGAACTCGTCGAGGTTATCGGCGGATATGAGGCTATCGTCGTCCGTAGCGGTACTGAGATGAACGACCGCGTCATCGACGCCGCGGAAGACCTCGAAATCATAGGACGCGCGGGCGTGGGCGTCGACAACATCGACATAGAGGCGGCGACGCGTAAAGGTATCATCGTCGCAAACGCGCCTCAGGGGAACACCGTCGCGGCGGCGGAGCACGCTATCGCTCTCCTTCTCTCCATGTCGCGTAACATACCGCAGGCGAACGCGTCGCTCAAACGCGGAGAGTGGCGGAAGAGCGACTTCGTGGGAGTCGAGGCGAAGGGTAAGACGCTCGGCGTCTTCGGCTTAGGACGTATAGGCGGCGAGGTCGCTAAACGCGCCGACGCACTCGGTATGGACGTTGTCGCGTACGACCCGTTCGTTAGCCAGAACCGTGCGGACGAACTGGGTGCAGAGCTAGCCGAGTTCGACGACGTTGTGGAGCGTGCCGAGTTCGTGAGCGTCCACACACCCCTCACGGACGACACCGAGCATATGATCTCCGACGACGAGTTCGCCGCGATGGACGACGATGTGCGCCTCGTACACGCCTCGCGCGGCGGTGTTGTCGATGAGTCGGCGACGGCGCGCGCCGTACGCGAGGACGAGATCGCGGGCGCGGCTTTCGACGTCTTCGGTCAGGAACCCCCCGCCGAGGACAACCCTCTGCTTCACGAGGACGACGTTATCGTCACGCCCCATCTCGGCGCTTCGACCGAGTCGGCACAGCTGAACGTCGCCGAGACGATCGCCGAGCAGGTTATTGCGGTACTCGAAGGCGGTGTGGCGGAGACGGCGTTGAACGCACCGAACGTCGCCGACGAGGAGCTACAGCCCTACCTCGAACTCGCGGAGACGCTCGGTAGACTCGTCGTACAGATAGGCGAGTCGAACGTCAACGAGATAGAGGTCGAGTACGCGGGTGAGATAGCAGACAAAGGCGTCGAACCTCTCACGGTCGCCGTACAGAAAGGCTTCCTCGAACCTATACTCGACGACCCCGTCAACTACGTAAACGCGCCTACGATGACCGAGGATCGCGGCGTACGTGTAACGGAGAGCAAGACGGGGCATACGGAGGACTTCGTGTCGCTCATCACTGTACGTACCCAGGATGGAGAGGAGCACGAGGTTGCGGGTACGCTGTTCGGACGCACCGACCCCACCATCGTCCTCGTCGACGGTTACCGCGTCGACGCACCGCCGTACGGACACGCGCTCATCGTACACAACGAGGACAAGCCCGGTATGATAGGACGCGTGGGTTCTCTCCTCGGAGACCACGGTATCAATATCGCGGGGATGCACAACGGACGCGAGAAGATAGGCGGCGAGGCTATAATGGTACTCAACGTCGACGACGAGGTTCCGCGCGACGTACGTAACGAACTGACCGACGTGGAAGGCATCGTCTCGGCGAAGTACGTTTCGCTCTGAGAAGCCTCTTTACATCTATCCCGTAGAATCCGTTGTAGGTACGTTCTCCGCTTTCTACTCAACCGTCGTCTATACCGAAGAGGTCTGAACGTCTAAGTAAGAATGGGGTCGGAGGGATTTGAACCCCCGATCGACTGGTCTCCCCGGTAACGCCTCAGCGCTCCAGAGGGTCGTCAACGTCCGCGTTGATCAGACACGGACTCGGTAGACCAGTCTGGAGTTTCATCAACGACGCGGAGACAGGCTCCGTCCGCCGAGACGGTGTTCCTCTGGAGCCAGTCGCCTTCCCGGGCTAGGCCACGACCCCTCGGTTCGTATACGGGGAAGGCGTCTAAAGTAATTTCGGTTCCTGCTCCTGCGCTCATCCTTTCTTGAAGCCGATGAGTGCGCCCGCGGTGAAGCCTCCGCCGACGGGGAGGACGCTCAGAAGGCTCTCAAACAGACCGCCGCCCGCTCCCGCCGTCTCCGCCGTCGCGTTGCCCGTCGCGTTCGTCCCATTTCCGCTTGCGTTTCCGCCACCCATCGTCGCGTTCGCCGCGGCGCGTGTCGTGTTCGCCGCTCCCGTGTACAGCGCGTCCCAGTTAACTTCGAGGACGCCGCGGGTTTCGAGGAACTTGAACAGCGCCAACTGAGCACCGATGAGTATAGCGACTATCTTGACAACCTTCTTTGCGGCGTACCCGGTCAGGAAGCCGAGTATACCGCCGCCCCCGACCTCCAGACCGAGACTGAGCGGATCTAACTCTACCATGCCCGTCGTACTACCGGACGGTGTATATTACTTTTCCCTAAAGCCTATCAACCCGTCCGCCGTACGTCCGACGCGCGCCGTAATCCCTCCGTTGAGGGAGCGCGAGCGTACGATGAGACGGGGAGAACCCCGGCGCGGTGTACCTCCGGACAGGGTCAGCCCTCCGACCGCGCACCAGCAAGGGATGACGAAGGGGGTTAGTCCGGAGGGTTAGACTATTTCGTATATGAAAGTGGTATGCGTTACATAAGAACGAACCGAGCAATCAAAAGCCTATACCTCTGCCGAGGATAATTCAGCTTATATTACCGGATCCGTTCGTGGCTACGGCGGATCCCTTAGTATGGGTAGCTCCTTGTTCCGTCTCGAACCTCTGTAACTCCTCGGTTAGCTGATCCGCCTTCCGTTTCAGCTCGTCGGCACTTGAGGCAACCTCGGAGATGGAAGTGGTCTGTTCTTCCATGGAGTCAGAAACCGAACGGGAAGCGTCGGCGGTCGCTTCGCTTATATCCGTCACCTCCTCCACCATAGAGACGACCTCCTCGGAGCTAGCCGCCTGCTCCGACATCGCCTGTGATATCTCCTGTACACCGCTGTCGGTGTCCTCTACGCTCTCTACGACCCGACCGAACGCCCTTTTCGCCTCCCGTACAGAGTCAGCCGTGTTCCGCATCTCATCCTCCGCCTCCTTTATTTCTTCCACCGTCGTTCCTGTCTGCTGTTGGACATCCGCCACGAGCTCAGCGACCTCATCGGCGGAGTCACGCGTTTCCTCCGCTAGATCCTTTACCTCCTCCGCGACGACGGCGAATCCATCCCCTGCGCCTTCGCCGCTATCTGCACGAGCCGCCTCTATGTTCGCGTTCAAAGCGAGCACGTTCGTCTGTTCAGCTATCTCTGCTATCAGCTCAACCACCTCGTCTATCTCACCGACGAGCCTTTCCAAGTCATCCACCTTCTCGACGGTTGAGGACATGGTCTCACCGATCGACTCTATCCTCTCTACGGTGTCTTCCGCCTTCTGCTCGCCTTCTCTGGCAACCTCCGAGGTCTCGTTCGATCTCTTTGCCACGTCCTCCGCGGTCGCCGCCGCCTCCTCTATTGTGGCAGAGAGGTCACCCATCTCGTCCGAGACTACACCGAGCTTCTCCTTCTGTTCTGCCGAACCCTCCTGTATCTCCTTCGTCGACGCGAGGGTCTCCTGTGTGGAACGGCTGACCGACCCTGACTTCTCTTTCACCTCCTGTATGGCACCGGCTACCTCCTTGGAAAACCCCTGTATCCTACGTACGGTCGAGGAGACCTCCTCTACCATCTTGTTGAAGCTCTCGGCTACCGTCCTCATCCCGTCGCTCTCCGTGTCCGGATCCATACGGACTGTGAAGTCGCCCTCCGCCGCACTCTCTATTACCGAACCGAACTCGTCCGCCTTCTCCTCCACCCTCCGCTTCACCTTTTCCGCCTCCTCTCGTCTTTCTTCTGCCTGCTCGCGAGCCTTTTCAGCTTCTTTTTTCGCCGCCTCAGCCTCCTGTATGGACGTACCTAGTGACTCTGCTGTGTCCTCAAGTGCGGAGTACGTCTCGCCTATCTCGTCCACCCTGTCGGACTCGAACGATATACTGAACTCACCGTCCTGTACAGAGGTCACACGGTCGTTTATGCTCCGTAGAGCACGGTACATTTCACAGTATCCGAGGAATCCTGTCAGACCGACCACGGATGCGATGAAAACAGCCGCCACAACTATGTCATTGAACAGGATCACAGCAACCACCGGTCCTGCCACCATACCAACGAAGGCGAGCAGGAATATCCTCGCGGCGAAGTTCTTCCTTATTACATCCGGAAGGTATCTCTCGATACTCATAGGGATCACACCGACGGCTAACAGAAACCTCTCAAATATACCTCTGTTTTTGTTCCTCATATATTTTGATACACCTGTTGTAATATACACCTTCTGCCGATATTATCAGATCTGAATCCATAGCAGTCAAACCGTAGACGGATACGGCGCAGTAACGCCGAGTAACATCTCGTGTTATACCATAGCTGGTGGGGTAGTAAGCCGGTCGGATAGGTACAACTGGACTCGGGTTAGCCGAGTATCCCTGTACACTGCACCCTGTCCTATCATATCTGAAAATGGCGAGACAGGGGTTAAGTCGTTCCGCTGACAACAAATTAACGATGATGGATAGGATGTTGTACCGGGTGCGACGCGCATGGGATATAGATGACAAAGATAGCCGGCGTGGGGTCAACGCTGTTGTGTTTTCATTCTCCGTTACCGTACTACTCAGAGGTTTCGATGCGGATCCCACGTTCGCCGCCGTGATGGCAGTAGCCATTGGCTTGTACGCACGTTTCATCTTAGGGGTACTGTTCGAAGAGTACGCGGAGGGCGGTAACACGTTGGATTCGCTCTATTCAGGGGTTCTCCACGAGTAAAACGACTGAGAAGCCTTCGGTCGCGCCTACCACAACAGACGGTACGGTAAGATGCGATGGTGTTATCTGAACTGATACATATAGATACAGTCCGATACTGATAACTATGCGAACCATGGTACATGGAGTAATATAAGAAGAAGGTATGGTGTAAGGATAGCTGTCGGTTACGCGGTGACCGACGTGAAGATCCTTACCCGCTGATGTAGGTCGTCGGAACTCCCGGCTTGTGTCTCAACGGCTGGTCTCAGACTGAATAGCGTACGACATCAAAACCCGGTGCGCCTGAGACCTGTCGAACCGGGGTAAGAGATACGAAACGGAACTAGCCGACACCTGAGGAGCTGTAGTCATCCCGAACCGACAAACCCCTTGAGGCTGTACTCTCCAACCCTCTGTACACTCATCCACAGGAGACCGATGAACATGACAAGAACAGTGCCTTTTTGAGCCACCGACGCTACCCCGGAGACGGACGCTGTCAGGTTGTATGCCATATGAACAGATACTGCGACCGAAATCCCCTTTACGGCGTCAATGGCTCTTAGGCGGCGTTTAGCCATACCGATGTGGTACCCTGCGACCGTAGAAAGAAGCACATGGAAAGAAGCCACCACGGATCTTTCCAGTACCGTCTGGACTAAACCTCCACCAAGGATTCCGTCCGACAGTATGTACATGGCGTTTTCGCCAAAGGAGAAACCAAGCCCTACAAAGGCACCTGCGACGGCATACCCTATCGGTGACAGACGGTAACCGGAGCCTATGAAGTAAGCCACGGAGGATTTTACAATCTCCTCCACCGGAACCGCAAGGATGTGTATGTACACAGCGGAGGTGAGTGTCATGCCCGCCAAACCGGCTCCTCCTATATCTGATGTTAAATAAAAGGTCGGCACTACCGCACCAAACCCGGCTATGCTGGCGAGTACAACAGCACCACCGGGTAGGTTCTTTCCTGTCTCCCTTTTGGCTGTCGTTCGTAGGTACTCTATCGTGAACACCGCAGGCGATACAGAGACCATTGAGAGAACACTAACGATACCTACGGCTAAGGCACCCACGGTAACTATGCTCATTTACCCCACCCCATCGTAGCTCGAATCGCCTTAATATCATATTTGACTGCTGAGTATGTGGCGAAAGAGTGCCACAGTATAGGGTGTATAACCGACTTCATTACCAATTCTTTCTACGTAGCTAGAACACATTAGTCCAGCCCCGTAGTTATCATAGATGATACTACTATCATACGATCTCTTGTCTTCTCGACCATATCTACGCCCAACTGTCACTAGCCCCATTCCGGAGAAGGTCTGTAGCTCGGAAGAAAGACCACTCCATCTTAGACGTATAGGCGTAGGTGGAAAAGGATAGGAACAAGACGGTGTAAGGAAGATTCTCTAATTCCCGTGACTTCGTAAAAACCAAGCGCTTGTACGGGTGATCCTTCGGCGGGCTATCGGTTCGCACTCTTCAACTGCCCATCGCAGACCCACCTCCTCTTCTGTTTGAACCCCCCTCAAAGATGTCCACCGTCCGGTACTGAACGACGTCTGGCTTGGTTACGGGTTCGTAATTATCTGCCTTTTTGATGGATCTAATATATATCCTATTCGACAACCGCGAAACCGAACGGGTAGACGACGCGGCGTAAACGCCCTCATCTTTACTCTCGCGGTAACCGTCTTGCTCCGTGGATTTGAGGCGAACCCCGTCTTTGCGGTCATCATGGCGGTTGCGCTCGGTCTGTAGGCAGGTCTGGTGCTGGGACTCGTAGCCGGTGAGTACACCGACGACCGTGGTACAGCCACAGGTTCCCGTTCGACACCGTAGGCGGGAGCGCAGGCTACGGCATAAGAAGAGTACGGCTCAGTGAAATATTCACTGAGCGCGTGTAGTCTGCCCGATCGGGGTACGCTGTTATATCCCCCGGTGTCCGGTTCGGGTTCCGTTCCACAGAGGTGACCGCTTAGATTAACTGAACGGCTTTCCCTTTCTCCCCCGGTGTAAATCTAACCCAAAGAGATTTAAACAAAATTCGTTGTTTTCGGTAAGCTCGGTGAAACGCCGAGGTATGATACGGAGATCTCAGTCTCTCATCCTTTCCAACTGCTCGTCGGTGACACGTCGACCGCTCCGTTTGAACCCCTCGAAGACCTCCTCCGCCCATTCCTGTACGGCGTCCGACTCGGATATGAGTTCGTACTCGTGCGCGCCCTTGTCGGGTTCGAAGTAGCCCCAAGCGACGCCGTGTTCGACCACGGTGAAGCCGAACGGGTAGACGTCGCACTCGAAGACCTCCATGCTGTCCGTTTCGAGTATCTCCCTCCAGCCCTCGGTGTGGTTCTCGACGAGGCTGTCCAGAACATCTTCGGTGAGGACAAGCTCCGAATCCTTGTCCTGCTCAACGACGTACCTGTGGTACTGGTCGACGAAGAGTTCGCTCGATACCCAGGAGACGCCGCGTACGAAGTCGCCCTCGCCAACGAAGCTATCGAACTCGGAGAAAACGCCGTACAGGTTGGTGGGTGTAGCGCCGTAGACCTCGGCGTCGGTGAGTCCGCGCAGAACCTCCCTGCTCATCTCGACATCGGACTTGGTTACGACCTCCAAGAACGGGTCGATCTCCGACGACACGCCGTCGACGAGCGCGAAGGTGCCGAACAGCGACGAAACCTCGTCGTAGACGAGTCTGCCTTTGGGCGTTAACGCGTACCTCGACTCCGCGGCTTCGGTTTCGGAGATATCGCTTACCCAGCCTCTTCCCACGACCGTTTCTTCGGCTCCTCCGCTCTCGTCGAACTGACGGTAGAGCGTCGGCTTCGAAACCTCCAAGTCCCATTCGCCGTTGCCGTCCACGAAGATATCGCGTAGCTCCCTCTTGCTCAACGAGCCGTTGGCTTGAAGCTCCGCGAGAACCGCGAGACGTATCGGTGTCTGTGGGCCACCGAGATGTGAGAGGGCGTCGTACCCCTCCTCTAAGACCTCGTGTACACCGAGGTGGGGCGCGGACTCCTCGGACATTCTTTACTCTTCACCCCCCTCCCTCAGGAAGTCGCACCGTGCGACCGCGGCTTCCGGTGCGTCGTACGTGGTGTAGATGGTCGTTGTCGCTGTGTTGTTCGTCACCGTTTCATCATTCCTACGTGTCACATAACCGGCGGAGCCGGCTATATAACCACCGACATGCTCTTGATCGGAGGATTCGGAAAGGTGACGGTGAAGTCGGTCGGCGATATTCCCTAACCTTATTACTGCGACGGCGTAAGCTTGAGTCACGGAATGGGTCTCGAAGACGAGATACGGGAGATAGAGGAGGAGATAGCCGAGACTCCGTACAACAAGGCGACGGAGGAGCATATCGGACGCCTCAAGGCTAAGCTCTCGAAGATGAAGGACGAACTCGCCGAGAAGGAGTCGGGGGGCGGCGGGGGCGGCGGGTACGACGTGCCCAAACACGGCGACGCGACGGTGGCGCTCGTCGGCTTTCCGAGCGTCGGCAAGTCGACGCTGTTAAACGCGCTCACCAACGCCGAAAGCGAGGTAGCGTCGTACGAGTTCACCACGCTTGAGGTCGTCCCCGGCATGCTGAAGCACCGGAAGGTCGACATACAGCTTCTCGACGTTCCGGGTCTTATCGAGGGTGCGAGCGGCGGACGCGGACGCGGTCGGGAGGTGATGAGCGTCCTACGTTCCGCCGACCTTCTTCTTTTCCTCGTCGATGTCTTCGAGCCCGAAGGATACGCGAAGCTACGGGGTGAACTCCACAGCAACGGTATACGTATGGACAGTTCACCGCCCGACGTGCGTATACGGAAACGCGACCGCGGCGGCATCGACGTACGTACCACCGACGATGTCTCGCTTAGCGACGGTATGGTGGAGAACACGTTACGCGAACACGGTATCGTAAACGCCGTCGCCGTCGTGCGCGAGGACGTGACGGTCGAACAGCTCAGCGACGCGATACTCGACAACCGTGTCTACATCGACTCCATGGTGGCGGTTAACAAGGTCGACCTCGCCGACGGGTCGGTACTCGAAAGAACGCGCGAGACGCTCGCCGAGGAAGGTGTCGACTCCGCCGTCGGCGTGAGCGCAGAGGAGGAACTCGGTCTTTCGACGCTAAAGAACCGTATCTTCGACGAACTCGACCTCGTACGCGTCTACCTGCGTCCACAGGGCGGCGAACCCGACTACGAGGAGCCGGTTGTCCTACGTGAGGGGGCTACGGTCGGCGACGTGACGGAGAAGATACACCGCGATATCGGGGGTAGCTTCCGTTACGCAAAGCTCTGGGGCGACAGCGCCAAGCACGACGGACAGCAGGTTGGCGAGGATCACGAGTTCGCCGACGAGGATGTCGTGACCGTCCTAACGACCTAGACGAGGAGAAGGAAGTAGTTGAAAGTCAGGTACGCGACGGCGACCATTATGAACGCGTGTTTGGCACCCGTCGAGACGCGTCCGCTCGTCATCTTCCCTGCGATCAGACCGCCGAGAACCGCCTGAACAACGGTGGCGTGGTAGAACAGCGTCCGGTAAGCCTCAGGGTCGAAACCTCCCTGTAGCTGTGGTATGCCTGATGCTTCCTCGCCCGTCGGCACGGCGGGTATGAAGACGGTGCTCAGGACGGCGATTATGACGATGAAGACGAAGAAAGAGATGTAGATAACGACGGTGTACAGCGACATCTGTTCGCGTCTGTGCCTCGTGAGACGGTCACGTAGCTTGGCATCGCGTTCCGCTATACGGAGAACCTTACCGAGGCGTCCGCTCGCCTCCGACGTGTTGTCGAGTAGAACCGTCGTACGTGTAACCGCGGGCGAACCCGCGCGTCTCTCGAAACGTCTGAGCGCCTCCGATGCGGTCGAGTTCAGCTTTATGTCGCGCGCCATCCTGTCGACGTGTTGGTTGAGAACCCCGACATCGACCTCGCGCAGTGAGACGAGCGACTGCAGAAACGGAACCCCGGCTTGGTTTATGCTCGAAAGACGACCGAGGAGTTCGGGGAGACGTGCCTCGACGTTACGCAGGTACTCGGCTCGCGTCTGGTACAGGACGGCGTAGACGAACAGCGACACCATAGACGCCTCCACCAACGTGTCGTCGACCGCCGTCAGGACGGCTTCCGTCGTCTCCGTGAAGGCGAAGCCGAACGCCGGCTCCTGTTCGAAAGCCGGAACCGTTCCTCCGAGGTAGAAGAAGACTGCTACCTTGGCGACGAGGTAGGTGATACCAAGACCGACGGCGAGACGGAGCGAGACAGCCGGGTTCTTTCTAAGCGTCCTCATCGGGCGCGACAGGTACTCGACGAGCCTTTCGCGTCTCTCATACCTGTCGAGAGCCTTGTTTCCTTCTTCCGCCCCTTCTACGGGGACGTCGGTTCCGGGAACGTCGACTATAGACGGAGCCTCCTCTTCCTTCTCGCTCTCGTCGGGCTTCGAAGGTGGTTCGAAAAGAACGTCGAGGAGTATGACGAACCCGAAGCCTGACACCGGCATAACGACGTATATGAAGACACGGAGGGTTACGAGCGTCGCCGCGCCTACGAAGCCGACGACGACGAGTATGGTGATAACGAAGAGGGGGGCGGCGACGAAGACGACGACGTAGAACTCGGCGAGAACCTCAAGACGTTCGAGGACGTTCTCCTGTCTATCCTCGGCGTCGTCGTGGAAATCCTGCGCCTTCTCGCCCAGAAAGCCGCTAACGTCCTCCTTACGTATAACGACGCTGACGAAGCTTTTGAGGAACTCCGACATGTCTTCGCTCGGCGTCTCCTCGGCGAGTCGACGTAACGCAGTTACGACATCGCCGCCGAAACGATCCACGTCGCGTGCCGCGACACCGAACTCCTCCGCCGCCTCACCGAAGACATCGGGATGTGACGAAACCGTGTCGAGCACCTCGTCGAGTGGGACGCCGCCACGGACGAGAGCGAAGCTGAAGCTCGTAACGCCCGGAAGCGTTGCGTCGATACGTTCGGCGCGTACGTCGGCGACGTAACGCGGGTAGTAGACACGGACAGCGTGTACGGTGTAGCCGAAGCCGAGGCTTGCGACCGGGGGCGCTACCCAAGCCTCGCGCACCAGACGGTCGGAGAAGACGGCGACGAAAGCCGTCGATACGGCGAGAACGGTGAGAGCGACGATGAGGGAGTACAGGTAGGTATGTGCCATGTAACCCCGATAAGTGACACCTATACGTGCGCTTCTGAGGTAGCCGTCGAGCCTGTCGTAGTAACGCGGTTCGAGACGGTCGGCGACGTCGCCCAAGAAGACGTACAGCGAACCGCGTACGGACACTTAGCCTTCCTCCGGTTCGTCGAGAAGCTCTTCGACCTTCTCACCGCCGACTTCCTCTATCTCGTCGTGGGGGTTTGCGTAGTAGTCACGGATACGGCGCGTGAACTCCCTGTAGTCGTCGACCTCGTCGTCCACCATCCTACGCAGAAACTTACGCCGGTTGTCGAGTTCGACGAGTATCTGGTTCCGTGACACGCCCATCGTGTCGCTTATCTCGTCGACCACGACGCTGTCGCCTCTTCTCCGTGCCTCGTCGGTCGCGGCGTCCCAGTCGAAAAGACGGTTTGAGTTTATATCGCCCGTCCGTGAGTCTATACCCGCGATCTCGGTGAGTTCGCGCGTCCGACGTATACGTTCGTCGCCGCCCTCCTTACGTGTCAGAAGCTGGACGGAGACGATGTCGAGCGCCTTCATCATCGACCGCGGCACGTTTATCGGCGGGTTTTCGAGCCTGTTTATGACCGTCTGGACGGAGTCGGCGTGCATCGTCGAGTACGTCGTGTGACCAGTGTTCATCGCCTGAAACAGGGTCATTGCCTCCTCGCCACGCACCTCGCCCACTATTATGTACTCCGGACGGTGGCGGAGCGCCGAACGCAGAAGCGTGTACATCCCTATACGCGACCCCTCGTCTATCCCTTCGCGCGTCACCGTCCCGACCCAGTTCTCGTGGCTAAGCTGTATCTCGGGCGTGTCCTCTATGGAGACGACCTTCGAACGCGGGGGTATGAACATGGAGACGGCGTTCATGCTCGTCGTCTTTCCCGACGCAGTACCGCCTGCAAAGATGAGCGACTTACCTTGCTGTATTGCGAACCAGAGGTACGCCATCTCCTCGACGCTGAAGGTTCCGTTACGGATCAGATCGACAGGCGTGAACGGATCCTCGGAGAACTTACGTACCGTGAACGTCGAGCCTCCGCGTGTCACCTCGCGTCCCAAAGTGAGTTCGGCGCGCGAACCACCCGACAGCGTCGTGGAGACGATAGGGCTTTCGACGCTGATATGCTGACCCGAATGCTGTGCGAGACGTGTGACGAACGAGTCGAGTTCCTCCTCCTGAAACGAGATATTCGTCCGTATATCCTGATAACTCTGGTGGTAGAGGTAGACGGGAACGTCGTAGCCGTCGCACGATATGTCCTCTATACGTTCGTCGTTCATCAGCGGGTCAATCTTTCCGAAGCCCGTGTACGACCGGCGGAGGTAGTAGAGTATACGGTAGAAGGACGCGGGCGTTAGGGCGACGCCGTACTCGCGGATTAGACGCAGTGCCCCCTGCTCTACGGCGTCGTCCGTGTCGCCCTCTCCGAGTTCGCGCTCGACGAGTACGTTACGTAGGTCGCCGAAGAGACGTTCCAAAAGACGTTTCTCGAAGCTACCGAGGCGGGGTTCGTGGACGTGGTAGACGTGCTCCATCTTCTCGTCGTCGTACAGAACCGAGACGGTGGCGTACGGCTCGTTTACGCCGTAGCTCTCGACGAGCTCGTAGCCGTCGGGTATCTGTACATCGAGTATCTCCTCGGTTCGGGGTTCGTAGCCTTCGACATCGACGCCGCCTTCCTCGAAAGCCGACAGAAACAGGCTCTTAGCCGAAGACAGGGCGCGCATTCTTGTCTTTACGTCTGCGTCCCACCCACTTATCTTTTTTGCGCCGTCTACGCCCACCTCAGAAGCTCGAAAGCGTACTCTGTGACTCGTCGTCGTCCTCCTCTTCGACCTCCTCGGGTTCGTCGTCACCGACGACATCCTCTGCGCGTGACTCGTCCCATCCGGTTAGGTAGGCGAGTTCGTCGGCTGAGAGGCCGAGTGACGCCGCTATGCGCGCCGCTGTTTCCTCGTCCTCGAAAAGGACACGTACGTAGGGGAAGATGTCGTCGCGCGCCGACGCCATGCTCGCGCCGCTCGCCTCGCCTATCTTACGCGCTGTCGAGTCGCGTGTGTCGCGCTCGCCGCGTGTACGTCCGAGACGCCGGAAGGTAGACGGCGGCGAGTAACGCGTCCATCCCCCGCCACCGCCCCGGCGCGCCGTCTGTACGCCTACCATGTTGTCGTTGGCGTAACGCCAAAGCGAGTAGTTCTGTGTGGCGCGCGTCCTACCGAGGAAGACGTCGGCGCGCGACAGGCGTCGGTACGCCTCGGCGAGTTCGTCGCCCGTGTACACCTTAGGGACGTTCTCGTCTAGCCAGTGTACCATGTCGTCGGGCGACTCGTCGACATCGCGCGCATCGCGGAGCGCCGTTCCGAAGTCGTCGCCCTTAAGAACGGTGTCGAGGAACTCAAAGATGTCCTCAGTCGTATCGCGTCCGCCCGTCGCCGAGACGTCGTCGACGGTGACCGCGTCGCGCCCCTCCGCGACAGCCTGTAGGTCGTGTATAGCGCCGCGCAGGTCGCCTGAGTTTGCGTCGGCGATACTCTTGAGCGCCTCCTTTTCGTACTCGACCCCCTCCTCGTTACAGATATCGCGCAGAACGGGGAGTATCGAACGTGCGGTCACGTTACCGAACTCGATCTCGCGGCACGCGTTCCTGAGCGAACGGCTCATCTCGTACGGGTCGTTGGCTATGAGAACCACGGGCTGGCTCGCTGTCTTGAGCATCTCCGTGACGGCGCGCGAACCGCCCCTGTCGGCGTTACCGTGCAGGTTGTCCGCCTCGTCCATGACGACGAGCGTACGTCCGCCCGTCAGTCCCGCCGAACGCGTCGCCTCACCCGCGACCTCCTCGACTGCGTCGGCGGTACGTGCGTCGGAGGCGTTCATCTCTACTACCGTCCATCCCATGTCGTTGGCGAGCGCATGGACGGCGCTCGTCTTACCCACACCCGGCGCACCGTGGACGAGCGCGGGTTCACGGTCGCCTTCCTCCCAGTCCTCCGCCCATCCGCGTAACTGCTTTACGGACTTGTTGTTTCCGCGTACGTCGGCGAGCGTATCCGGGCGGTACCTCTCTGTCCAGTCTGCCATCGGCGTTCCTACGCACCGAACCGTCTTGAATCACGGTGTCGTGCGGTCGTCAGTCGAAGTGGCGTCCGACGACCCACGCGACGCAGAGGTAAGCCGGGAGGCAGAGGGCGACCACAAAGCCGAGAAGGGTGAGGTCGGCGACGCCGAGAGGCACGGTTCCGAAGTAACGCCGAAGAGGCGTGTACAGTACCGACGCCTGTAGAACGATCGAAGCGCCGACGGCGGTGGCGAGCCACGGGTTTGACACCGTCGGCGTCTCGCGTAGCCAACGGATGACGTACAGCTTGGCGAACTCAAGGACGACGAACCCCGTGAAGACCATCGTCATCGCATACGGCGTCACGGCGTCAGCGCCGTCGAGTATCACGAAGGCGAGACCGAGTGTGACGACGGAGGTGACGGCACCCGTACCCCCGATGAGTTCGAGCATCGGACGCCCTACTATACCGCGGTCGGGTTCACGCGGTGGGCGTTCCATTACGTCGCCGCTTTTTGGATCAGCACCGAGGGCGAGCGCCGGCAGACCGTCGGTCAGAAGGTTTATCCAGAGCAACTGGACGGCGGGGAGTAGAAGGTAGCCGTAAAGGGACGCGACAAAGACGACGGCGACCTCGGCGACGTTTGCGCTCAGGAGGTAGGCGACGAACTTCCATACGTTGTCGAAGATGGCACGTCCGCGTTCGACGGCGCTCTCTATGGTCGCATAGTTGTCGTCAAGGAGTACCATGTCGGAAGCCTGGCGTGCGACATCCGTACCGCGTACGCCCATGGCGACGCCGACATCCGCGTTCTTTAGCGCCGGAGCGTCGTTGACGCCGTCGCCCGTCATAGCGACGTAGTGGCCGCGATCCTGCAAGGCTCTGAGTATACGTACCTTGTGCTCCGGCGAGGCGCGCGCGAAGACGTTGACGGAGTCGACGCGTTCGCGTAACTCCGTATCGTCCATCCCCTCTACATCGGAGCCTTCGAGAACCTCTGCGTCGAAGCCGAGTTCGTCGGCTATCGCCCCAGCCGTCCGGACGTTGTCGCCCGTCACCATCTTTACGTCTATACCAGCCTTCCTCGTCGCTTCTATGGCTTCGGCAACCTCGTCGCGCGGCGGGTCTATCATACCCGTGAGACCGACGAAGACGAGAGCGTCGCCGAGAGCTTCGGCGTCGTCGGGTTCGTCGACGTACGCCACACCGAGTACGCGGAGAGCGTCGTCGCCAAACGCCTTCACCTTCTCCTCCACCTTCCGGCGCATCCCGTCGTTGAGTTCAACGACGCCGTCCGCCGTGAGAATCCGGTCGGAGTTCGAGAGAACCGTACCCGGAGCGCCTTTGACGTAGCCAACACGTCCGCCTTTCTCACCGTCCTCGTGTACCGTCCCCATCCACTTGCGCTCCGACGAGAACGGAACCTCTTCTACACGCGGCTTCTCGCTACGGAGGGCCTCCACATCGATACCCCGTTTCTCCGCGGCGCGTACGAGCGCCTGTTCGGTCGGATCCCCGTCGTCCGGCGTCGCATCGTTGCAGAAAACGCCCGCGCGGAGTAGGAGGCTGTCCTTATCCCCCTCTTTGTCCATCCCAACCACCTCGTCGTGTACCCACAGCCTGCTTACGGTCATCTCTCCCTCCGTCAGCGTCCCCGTCTTGTCGGTACAGATCACGTCGACGGAGCCGAGCGACTCGACAGCGGGTAGACTCCGGACGAGGGCGTTCTCGTTCGACATCCTGCGAACGCCGAGTGCGAGCGTCAGTGTAACGACGGCACGAAGTCCTTCGGGAACGGCGGCGACGGCGAGCGATACGGCGGTCAGCACCGCCTGTACGGTTCCGGTTCCACGGAGAAGCAGTATGGGCGCGACGACCGCCGAGAGTGCGACGACGCCGACACCGAGGCTCTTCCCGAGCCTGTTGAGTTCGTTCTGCAAAGGCGTCCGTGTCTTCTCGGTCGAGGCGAGTTCCTCGGCTATTCCGCCGACCTCGGTTTCCATACCTGTCGATGTAACGACAACGACGGCTTTTCCGCGCGTCACGCTCGTGCCCTTGTAGACCATCGACACGCGCTCCGCGACCGGCGTGCCGGCTTCGACCGGCTCGGAAGACTTGGAGACGGGCATGCTTTCGCCCGTTAGGGTCGCCTCGTCAACCTCAAAATCCGTCGTCTCCAAGACGCGTCCGTCGGCGGGTACGACATCACCGCCCGTCAGAACGACGATGTCACCCGGCACGACGTTCGTTGCGTCTATCCCCGTTTCGACACCGTCGCGTCTCACAGTCGCCGTAGGAGCCGCTATACCGCGTAGCTCTTCGAGGCTACGTTCGGCACGGTAGTCCTGAACGAAGCCGAAGACGCCGTTCGCCACCACGATTACGGCTATCAGAACGGCGTCGACCGTATGACCCGCCCAGACAGAGAGCAAGGCGGCTACGACGAGAACTCGGATCAGGACGCTGTCGAACTGAGCCGTGAAGATGCCGAAAGCCGACCGCCCGCCGCCGCTTACGATGTCGTTCTCGCCCACGTCGGCGAGCCTGCGCTCCGCCTCTTCGCTCGACAGACCAACACGTTCCGTGTCGAGGTCATCTACGGCTTCCTCGGCTGTCTTGGTGTGGGCGGACGAGGTTGACGACACGGTTTCGGTTCAGACGACTACAGCCTAAATCCTTTGGTGAAGCCGTTACGAAGTTCGTAACTCTTCTCCGAGACTGTGACCGACACGGTCTAACTATGGAGTATATACTTCTTATCCGAGCCTCGGAGGGCGGCTTAACGCGTCTGTTAGTACGGGTTCCCGCCGCGTACCGCGTTCCGATATTCGAAGCGTTCGCCGTAGGTTCGCAACCTTCATTAACCGCGGCGTGCCACCAACGTACAGGAGAAGCCGGATGGACGAGACCGACTCACGTATACTCGAAGTCCTCAAACGTGACGCGCGGAAGCCGTACACAGAGGTCGCCGAGGAGGTCGGTACCTCCGAAGGAACCGTACGTAACCGCGTCGAAAGCATGGTCGACGACGGTGTTATACGTCGTTTTACGGTCTCGACGAGCGTCGGCAACGTCCGCGCCATGATAGAGGTTGAGGTCGATGTGGATGTGGAGACCTCGGATGTCTCCGACCGCGTCGTCGACTGGGACGGCGTTGACTTCGTCTGGGAGGTCAGCGGCGACGAGGACATGATAGTCGTCGTCGACGTTGCGGATACGTCGGAGGTCAACGACCTGATTACGCGTATGCGTCAGCAAGAAGAGACGGTCTCGACACGTACCCGGCTAATACTCGACGAGAGGATATAACAATGACATCAGCAGAATGCCCCGTGTGTGAAGCGGAAGTGGAGCCGGAATGGGAGGTAGAGCGCGGAGAGATCATAGACTGCGGAGACTGCGGCGCAGAGCTTGAGGTCGCCGACACGGAGCCGCTTGAGTACATAGAGGCTCCCGAACTCGAAGAGGACTGGGGAGAGTGACGTGACGAGGGTCGGCTTTCTGTGCTCGCGCGTCCGTAAGGACGAGAAGCTCCTCCTTGAAGAGCTACGCGACCGTGCGGATGTCGAACGTATCGACCCGCGTGAGGTATCGCTGGCTCTCGACTCCCCGGAAGGCGCGGAGGTCTCCCCCGAAGAACTCGACGTCGTCGTCGACCGTGCGATGAGCTACTCGCGCGGTCTTTACACGGCGCGTTTCTTCGGTTCGTACGGCGTTCCGGTCGTCAATACGTCGGATGTCGCACGCGTCTGTGGCGACAAGGTCGAGACATCGCTCGCTCTGCGCGAGGCGGATGTACGGACGCCGGATACGCGTGTCGCGTTTACGCCCGAATCCGCTCTCGAAACCGTCGAGGCGGTCGGCTACCCCGTCGTCGTCAAGCCCATCGTTGGTTCATGGGCGCGTCTCCTCGCCAAGGTCAACGACCGCGACTCGGCGGAGGCTGTCTTCGAGCACAAGAAGGTTCTCGGAAGCTACGAGCACTCTGTCTTCTACGTACAGGACTTCGTCGACAAGCCCGGACGCGACATACGCGTCGCTGTCGTCGGTGGCGAAGCCGTTGCGGCTATGTACCGCGAGAGCGACGACTGGATTACGAACGCCTCTGTGGGCGCGGAGACGACGGCGTGCGAAACCGACGGCCGTCTTGGATCCGTCGCCGTCGATGCGGCGCGTGCGGTCGGTGCGGAGGACGGCGTCGTCGGCGTCGATATAATGGAGGACGGCGACGAACTCTCCGTCCACGAGGTCAACCATTCGCTTGAGTTCAAGGCGTTGACGGAGGCGAGCGGTGTAAACGTCGCAGGTCGGTACGCCGACCGTGTTATGGAGGTGGCGGAGTGACCGAAGCTACGGTTATAGGCGGAAGCGGCTACACGGGGGGCGAGCTACTCCGTCTCATCGTCGGACATCCACAGCTCGAACTCGGACAGGTGACGTCGCGGTCTAAGGAGCGGCGTACGGTGACGAGCGTACATCCCAACCTGCGCGGCGCTACGGACGCGCGTTTCGTCCATCCCGACGACCTCGAAGATACCGACCTTCTGTTCACGGCGACGCCCCACGGCTACACGATGGAGGAGATGCCGCGCCTCCGCGACCACGCCGATACGGTCGTAGACCTGAGCGGTGACTTCCGTCTCGACGACCCGGCGGGGTACGACGAATGGTACGACGAGCACCCGAACCCGGGTATGCTCGACGAGGCGGTCTACGGGGTACCCGAACTCTACCGTGACGAGATCCGGGACGCGTCGCTCATCGCCGCCGCGGGCTGTAACGCCACGGCGTCGATACTCGCACTCCATCCGCTCGTCGAGAGCGGTATCGTCGACGACGAAGACGACGTCGTTCTGGACGTTAAGGCGAGTTCGAGCGCGGGGGGAGCGTCGGCGAACACGGCGTCGCACCACGCCGAACGGTCGCGCGTCGTACGTCCGTACGCACCGACGAGCCACCGACATCAGGCGGAGATAGAACAGGAGACGGGTCTCGACGTTAACATGACCGTCCACGCTATCGAGATGGTGCGCGGTATCGCGGCGACGGCGCACGCCCTCGTAGAAGGCGTCGAAGAGAAGGAGCTATGGAAGGCTTACCGTGGCGCGTACGGTGACGAGCCGTTCGTCCGTGTCGCCAAGTCGCGCCGCGGCGTCTACCGGTACCCCGAACCCAAGGTCGTCGAAGGTACGAACTACTGCGACGTAGGCTTTGAGGTGAGCGACGACCGTGTCGTGGCGTTCAGCGCCGTCGACAACATGATGAAAGGAAGCGCAGGCATGGCGGTACAGTCAGCGAACATAGCGCTCGGATACGATGAGGGCGCGGGACTCGGTTTCAACGGGATGCATCCTGTATGATCGACCAGAACGGAACGACCGTCGTCAAGATAGGAGGAACCGAAGGCGTCGAAAGGGGTTCCGTACTCAACGGTATCGCGGCGCGTGTGGAGAACGGCGAACCTCTCGTCGTCGTACACGGCGGAAGCGGCGCTGTCGACGAGCTTCACGACCGCCTCGGCGTCGAACCGACGTACGTCGAAAGCCCGTCGGGCATGAAGGGACGTTTTACCGACGACGAGACGATGGAGATATTCAAGATGGCGATGGCGGGTAAGGTAAACACCGACATCGTCGAGGAACTTCAGACGCGCGGTGTCGACGCCGTCGGTCTCACGGGCGTCGACGGACGCCTCCTCGAAGGCGAACACAAGGACAAGGTGATCGCCGTCGAGGACGGACGTAAGAAGGTGAAACGCGGCGACCGTTCGGGGAAGATAGAGGAGGTCAACGACGAACTCCTCGAACTTCTTATAGGTGCGGGGTACGTCCCCGTCGTCGGCGTCCCGATGGTTTCGTACGACGGCACAGCGGTCAACACCGACGCCGACCGTTCCGCCGCGGAGGTCGCAGGCGCTCTGGGTGCACGTCTCGTCATCCTTAGCGACGTCCCCGGTCTCCTACGCGATCCTGACGACACCGACAGCCTCGTAGAGAAGGTCGGGTACGACGGTATAGACGACGTTATCGACGAGTACGCAGAGGGGAAGATGAAGAAGAAGGTCTACGCCGCGCGCGAGGCTCTCGACGCGGGTGCGCGCAGTGTCGTCTTAGCCTCCGCGAACGTCGACGAAGCCGTAGCCCGCGCCCTCAACGGCGAAGGCACCGTCTTCGGATCGGAGGGTGAGGAATGACAGAGGACGACCTGATCGGACGTGAGAAACGTTACGAGGCGGTCTTTTCGAAGAAGCCGATGCCTATCGTCGACGGTGACGGCGTCTACGTCTACGACGACGATGGGAACGAATATATCGACATGGGCGCGTCTTACGGCGTCATGGGCGTCGGACACTCGAACCCGCGTGTGGTCGAAGCGATCGAGGAGCAGGCGCGGTCTTTCACGTACGCGCAGGCTTCGTACGCTACACCCGAGCGCGGCGCACTCATGGAGGCGTTGATGGACGCCACGCCCGACGCGCTCGACCGTATCTTCCTCGCCAACGCAGGGACGGAGGCGAACGAGGCGGCTATGAAGTTCGCGCGCGGTTCGACCGATGGATCGGGTATCGTCTCTGCGAAACGCGGCTTCCACGGACGTACGTACGGCTCCATATCCGCGACGTGGAAGTCGAAGTACCGCGAGCCTTTCGCTCCGACGGTGCCGGGCTTCGACTTCGCCTCGTACAACGACGTCGGGTCGTTGAAGGAGACTGTTGACGATGAGACGGCGCTCGTACTGCTCGAACCTATACAGGGCGAGGGCGGTATCTACCCCGCCGAAGCCGACTATCTTGAAGCGGCGCGCGACCTGTGTGACGACCACGACGCCTACCTCGTCTTCGACGAGATACAGGCGGGGATGGGGCGTACAGGGAAGATGTGGGCGCACGAGGGCTACGATGTAACACCCGACGCCCTAACGACCGCCAAGTCGCTCGGCGGGGGTCTGCCTATCAGCGCCATCGTCTGCCGTGAGGGGATGACAGAGATACCGAAGGGAAGCCATGGAGGGACGTACTGCGGCAACCCCGTAGCCGTCGCGGCGGCGCGTGCCGCTGTCGAGTACACCGTCGAGGAGAACCTGCCCGCGAACGCCGAACGTATGGGCGAACGTCTTGTCGAAGGCGTCGAGGCGCTCGACACCGACCGTATCGTCGACGTACGTGGCGAAGGTCTGATGGTGGGTATACAGGTTCGTGGACGCGCGGGACGTTACCTCTCAGGTCTCGCCGGCGAAGGCGTACTCGGTCTGACCGCAGGACGGAACGTTATACGTTTCCTGCCTCCGTTGACGCTTGAAGAAGAGCACATCGATGCCGTTGTCGATGCGCTCGGAGAGGTGATCGGGTGAGCGCAACACCCGCGGTCGACCGCGACGAGGAGTTCGCCTTCTTCCGTGGTCTCGTCGAACGTTACAGCCCTTCGGGGAACGAGTCGCCTGCGCGTGACTATCTCCTCGAACATCTACCCGACATGGGTCTCGATGTATCGACCGACGAGGTCGGTAACGTCATCGCACGTACCGAGGGCGACGGCAAGGAGGTGATGCTGACGAGTCATATGGATACGGTTCCGGGTGAGATACCCGTACGTGTCGAGGACGGCGACCTGTACGGACGTGGCTCCGTCGACGCTAAGGGTCCTCTTGGTTCGATGTTCGCCGCGGCGTCACGTCTCGCCGATACGGACGCTGATGTCACCGTCGTCGCCGTTGTTGAGGAGGAGAAGAGCGGTATGGGGGCGCGTCACCTCACCGACCGCCGCGAAGCCCCCGCGTACCTGATCAACGGCGAACCGTCAGGATGGGATACGGTCACGCTCGGATACCGCGGTATACTCCGTTTCCGTTACCGCGTAACCGGCGAGGTAATACATACGGCTCATCCGGGTGTAAATGCGATAGACGACGTGATCTCGTTCTGGGAAGCCGTCCGTGGTCTGCAGGATCTCGACGAGGGCTTCGACGCGCTCACCGCCACACCGACGGAGATAGACTCCGAATCAGACGGCTTCGAACTCCGTTCCGAACTCCGTGGGAACATGCGTATACCCACGAGCAACTCCGTCGCAGAGATACGTGACATGGTTAAGAAGGTCGAGACCGAACACAAGGGCGACGTATACTGGGGCGAGTCGACCGAACCCGTCTTGGTTGAACGTTCCAACCCCGTCGTCCGCGCTTTCCTGCGCTCCGTCCGTGACGAGGACGGCGAGCCGGGTCTTTCCGCCAAGACGGGAACGAGCGACATGAACGTCTTCGCCGAACGTTGGGACTGTCCGATGGCGACGTACGGGCCCGGCGACTCCAACCTCGATCACACGCCCAACGAGCATATAGGGATAGACGGTTTTCACAGCGCCGTCGACGTTCTCGAGGGCGTCGCGGAGGATCTTTCTACGGCTTGAAGTCGAGCAGAGCGGATCGCACTATATCGTCCTCCTCACGACGGAAGACGGTGTCGTCGTCGGCGGAACCGACGATCGCCTCGACACCGTAGAAGGCGACCGCCGGGGTTCCACCGCCTCCCTCGCCCATGGCGGCGTTTGCGAAGCCGGCTATCTCGTCGACGACCGCCTCCTCGGTGGCTTTGAGTTCGTGTCCGTGAAGATCCTCTTCTCCGCGCCAGTCACGTACCGCGTCGATACACGCCCATCCCACGGCGACGCCTGTCTGTCCGCGTCTGAAGGCTCGTCCACAGGTGTCCGTCACGACGACAGGCGTACCGATGGTGTCGGCGATACGTCCCGCGCTTTCGCCGGGGTCTTCGGGAAGCAGTACGACGTTTCCGTCTCCTTCGACGTTCGACCTGTCGATACCCGCGTTGGGTGCGACGTGCCCGAAACGCGTGACGGCGAGAAAAAAAGGCTCCTCTATGAGTAGTTCGGTCGACTCGTTGAGGACGGCTTCTGTAAAACGCGGATCCGCGTCGTTCCGTTCGGCAAGGGATTCCGCGCGTTCCGACGGTTCGAAGCCGTCGAGGGGACGGACGCGTCCCTCGACCTTCGATACGGCGGTGCTGGCGACGGCTACAACGTCGGCGTCGTGAGGCAGGTACGAACCGAGTTCATCGCCCTCGGAAAGACGCGGGACGCCGTCGACAGCACGAACCTCTGCGCGCATGCCGCAACCTGTCGCCGTTCAGGGATAAGCTTTTGTTTCACCGGTCACGTACCACCGTTACCCCATGTCACAGCCAGACGACGGGGACGGGAAAGACGAGGTTGAGGAGGAGCCGTTCGGTTACTCTGTCGAGGGTAGCTGGGAGGATATAGTCGGTTTCGGGGAGGAGATAGTCTCCACGTTCGAGGAGCACGATGTCGAACAGGATACCGTCTCGGAGTGGGACGCGTGGAGACCCCGGAGCGGCGAACAAGAGGACGAGATGCGTGAGAAGACGGTAGAAAAGGCGAAGGTCGAGGAAGGCGACGAAACGTCCGAAACCGCCGCGGAGACAGCCGAAAAGCTGTCCGAGACGCGTGAGAAGACAGCCGAGGGCGATATAACCGAGGCGGCGGAGAAGGCTTCGGAGGCTTCCAAGTCGGCGGGTAAGACGGTCGGCGACGCTTCGCGCGATGTCGTCCGCGCCGTCGAGGATCGCGTGTACCGCCGTATCACGAGGACGAATCCTCTCTACTTCGACTCAGAGAACTTCAACGCCTCACTCAAAGTCGTCGAGTCGATAGGTGAGAAGATGGGAAAGATGAAGGAGAAGATAGTCAACGGCGAGGCTGACGACGAAGGCGATACGACGTACAGGATGAGTATAAACGCCGAGTCGCAGGAGGTCGAGGAAGCCCTGAACGACGAGTTTGAGGACACCGACGACGGTTAGCGGTATCCGTTCAACGTTTTCCGTAACGACCTCGCCGACTCACGTGCGGCTTCTTCGAAACCGTCGCCGTCGCCGGCGTATATTATCGAACGCGTCGAGTTGACGACACCGACGCCGCGCGGGTCGGTTCCGTACTCGACCGCCGCCTCGGCGTCACCTCCCTGAGCGCCGATACCGGGTACGAGGAAAGGCAGGTCGCCGGCGTGTTCGCGGACGTTCTCCATCTCCTCGGGATCCGTAGCGCCGACCACCAGGCCGACGTTTCCGTTTACGGCGTTCCAGTCGACAGCGCGTTCGGCGACGTGCGCGTAGACGGGCTTCCCACCCGCGTCGAGTTCTTGGAACTCTGAGCTACCTTGGTTGGTCGTCTTGCACAGAACGAAGACGCCCGCGTCGCCGTCTTCGATGAAAGGACGTACGGAGTCCGTCCCCATGTACGGGCTGACTGTGATCGCGTCGGCGACGTCGAGCAGTTCGGCGTACCTCCGTGACGAATGCCCTATATCGCCGCGTTTTGCGTCGAGTATAACGGGAGCGGCGGCGCTCGCCTCTTCGACGGTTTCGAGAAGCGCCCCCCATCCGTCGGTGCCGAGCGCCTCGTAGAACGCCGTGTTGGGCTTGTACGCGACAGCGACATCGCTCGTTGCGTCGATTATACGCCGGTTGAACTCGGCTACACCGACGCCGTCGGGTATACGCGACGGAACGGGGTCGAGACCGACACAGACGAGGGAGTCCTTCTTCTCTATCCCGTCACCGAGACGGTCGAAGAAGCTCAGACCAACCCCTCCACGGGTCGCTGTTCCTGCTCGCCCGTCCGCATGTCCTTGACCGTCACCTCTCCGTCCGCGAGGTCACGTTCGCCGACGATGACCGTCTTTGTCGCACCGACGGCGTCGGCGTGCTCCAACTGGCTTCCGAAGCTTCTGCCGTCGCGTACGTTGACACGTACCTCCTCCCCGTCGTCACGTAACGACCGCGCGACACGTGTCGCCGTCTCGCGTACGTCGCCTATTACAGCGACGTAGTAGTCGACCGACGTTTCTTCCGCAGGCCAGATGTCCGCGCTTCGCATCAGAAGTTCGAGCGTCGCGTCACCTATACCGAATCCGACCGCAGGCGTCGATGGACCGCCAAACTCCTCAACGAGTGTGTCGTACCTTCCGCCGCCGAATACGGCACGGAGGTCGCCGTCGGTGTCGAAGCATTCGAAGACAACACCCGTGTAGTAGTCCATTCCACGTACCACAGAGGGGTCGAAGACGGTGTCGACGCCGTATCCTTCGAGCGCCTCGTCGAGGGCGCGGAGACGTTCGACAGCCTCGCGCTGTTCGTCGCCGTCGATCACACCAAGCAGTTCGTCGGTGGCACCCCATCCGTCGAGGCTTGTGAGGCTCAGAACCGTCTCCACACCGTCGTCGTCAAGTCCGGCATCGACGAGCCTTTCGCGTACCTCGTCGTCGTTGAGACGGTCGGACTTGTCGATCGTCCTGTGTACCGCCGTCGCTGTCTCCCCGTCGACACCGAGCGACGAGACGACGGCGCGCACGACACCCCGGTGACTGACACGTAGCTCGTACTCGTCGGTAAGACCGAGGTTCGAAAGAACCGCGTCCGCAGTGGCGATAGCCTCGGCGTCCGCCTCAACACCCGGCGCTCCGAAGATATCGAAGTTGGGCTGGTAGAACTCACGTAGCCTGCCCGACTGGGGCTGTTCGTACCGCCATAGCTTGGGCGACGCGAACCAACGGACGGGCTTCGACATCTCCTGCTCGCGCGCGGCGTACATACGGACGAGAGACGGCGTGAGTTCGGGCGTCATCGTAACGTCCCTACCGCCCTTGTCCTCGAACGAGTACGTCTCGTTGACTATCTCCTCGCCGCTCTTTACCTCGTAGAGACCGAGCGGTTCGAGCGACGGCGCAGATACCTCATCGAAGCCGTGGGAGCGCGCCGTTTCGCGGATCGTGTCGAAGACCTCACGCCGCGCCGACTCCTCGTCGGCGTAGAAGTCACGGAAACCTTTGAGACTCTCGAACTCCATGCCGGAGAATGCGCCCGCCTGCGTTTAAACAGTCCGGATTCAGAGACCGCTGTGTTTTATATCGTAGTCGTCGTCATCCGGCTGTAGCTTCTTGAGCAACTGCTTCATCTGTTCCTCGTCTATCTTTCCCTGAAGCCTTCCGCTCTGCGCGAGCGCCACGACCTGCTTCTCAACCTGATCGGCAAAGTCAGGCTTCGCCATGCTCAACGCGTTGAGACGTTCGCGCGCCTCAGGTTCGAGCGACTGACGCAGAACAGCCTTCTTCTGCGCCTCCGCGCGCTGTTGTGCCTCTTCCTGTGCACCGCCACCCTGATCCCTCTCCTGAAGCTCCTGCATCTTCTCCTCACGTAGCTTTTCGAGGTCGTCGTCGGACATCTTGGTGTACCTAAGTTCTCGAAGCTTAAGGGTCTAACCCAGTTATTCTGCGAGCAGTTCGTCGGCGATATCGGAGGCGACACCGTCGAGGAAACGCTGCCCCTCCGCTGTCACCACACGTCCTTCACCGCCTTTCTGTTCTACGAGACCTTCGTCCTCAAGCTGTTGTAACGCCGTACGTATGACGTTGCCGCTACCGTTCTCGTGGTGCGAGGGCGCAACGCCCTTGCTGTCACGTCCGCCGTACTCCTTCCTGAGACGTGCGACGCCGATAGGTCCTTTGATGTAGACCTTACGTAGGAGCGAGGCGGTTCGTGTGTACCACCAGCCGTCCTCCTCAGGCGGGAGTTCGCGGTTGCGTCCCGTCCTTCCGAACTCCGCCCATTCGGGAGGTTCGACACCGTCGAGTTCCTCGACCTCCTCCTTCGTCTCCTCAACGAGCCGGTCGCCCGGCACCTCGTGTGCTGTCGTCATTCTTGTCGTATCTGGGTACGTCGGACGTTTAAGCTAACCGGTTCCCGTCGCGCGTCGCCCGCGTCGGTGGATACAATACCGACGGTCGCCAACCTTAGGCATGCACGAGTTCGACGCCCTCGCACGCCTCACCGACGAACTCGGCGTGAGCGACGACTGCGCCGCTGTCGGTACCCCCGACGAGGCGAACCTTCTGCTCACAACCGACATGCTCCACGAGACCACGGACTTCCCCGACGGCGTGACACCGTACACCGTCGGCTGGCGCTCCGCGGCTATCTCACTCAGCGACGTGGCGGGAAGCGGAGGACGCGCCGTTGCTGTCGTGGCGGCGTACGGAGCGCCTGAGTTCGACGACGGACTCAACGGCTTCGTGCGCGGAGCATCGGAGGTGTGCGAATCCGTCGGTGCGGAGTACGTCGGCGGCGACTTAGACGCACACGACGAGCGCACCGTCGTATCGTCGGCGCTGGGTGCGACGAACGGCGTCGTGAACCGTTCGGGTGCGCGTGTAGGCGACGCCGTCGCCGTAACGGGCGCTCTCGGACGGACAGCGGTCGCCCTGCGTGCGTTCGAGAACGGGGACGCCGAACGCGGCAACGGGCTTTTCGCCTTCCCTCCGCGTGTACCTGAGGGCGTCGCCCTCTCACCGTATGCGACGGCGATGACCGACATAAGCGACGGTGTCGCCGTCGGCGCTCACAACATCGCCGATGCGTCGGGCGTCGGTATTGCGCTCGACGGCGCGTTACCGCTCGTCGACGGCGCACGTGAAGACGATGTATACGTGGGCGAGGACTACGAACTCCTCTTCACCCTGCCGCGCGAAGCGGTTGACGAGGCGCGCGAAGCTGTCGGTGAAACGGGCATAACCGTCGTGGGCGAGGTGGTCGAAGACGGCGTGCGCCTCGACGGCGAACCGCTACGGAGACGGGGATATGAGCACTGATCGGCGCGAACCGAGGTAGCCGCCGACGGCACCGAAGATGACGGGGTAGACGACCGCAAAAAGGACGTCGAGGAGGCTGACGAACGGGAGCACGGGAACGGCTAAGAGGGCTGTGGGAGCCGAGTAGCCGACCGCGACCGACGCCCCTTCGATGACCTTGTCTTCGCCTTCGACGGTTTGGCGTGCCAGAAATCCTATGACGAGCGGCGGTGTCACGAGAGGCACGTAGAAGAAGGCGCTCGTAACGGGGAGAAAGCTGTACAGATTGGAGCCGACAACACCGAAGAATGCGAGCGGGTTGTGGAGGTCGTAGAAGAGTGCGTGGCTCACGAACAACGGGTTAGTGCCCTGAGCCGCGACCTGACCTAGGGGCGCGAAAACCGAGTAGACGAACGACGTAGCCTCGACGCTCAGGAAACCGAGAAACCCGGCTACGAAAGACGGTTTCAGCCTGTCCGAATCCATACCGAAACGTGTCCGACCCTGCACTAATCAGTTCCCATGAGGTCACGAACCTCGGTGTACCACATGTCGTGTTCGTCGACATCTCCCGTCGCGTCGGCGATGAGTACAGCGATTACATGCCAGCACAGTTCTCCCTCGTCGAGGTTGTACTCGTAGTCCTCGCACGTACACGAACGTCCTTCGACTATGTACTCGTCGCCCTTGCCGACGACGACAACGAAGTCCCTGTACTCCTTGACACGTCCCTCGGAGACGGCGTCGATCGCGCGTCTGCCCCGCGCACCGTGTTCCTTGAGAATCTCGTCGGCGATAGCGCCTGTAATCCTACCCCTCTCCTCAAGCTCGTCGAGCCAGTCCATCGACGGCTATACGTGTCGACTCCGTATAACGGTTCCGTCAGGTCAGTACGTCGGTTTCGACGGCTCCGGTGTACGAGATAAGAGGTACGCGGAAACGTCTTCCGAGAACGCCGACAGCACCGTAGACATCCGCGACTACCTCGGTCTCCTCGCCGTTCTCGACGTGTGTTCTCCACCAGTCGGGGAGTGCGTCGTCCTCGATGTTTACGGTCATCTCAACCGTCTCTGTCTCACCCGCTCCGAGCGCGAAGCCGTCGTGGGTTTCGCCGCCGCCAACGTCCACGCCGTTCATACGTACGTCGCAGACGAGGTCGGAGAACGAAACGGGTACGCGTGTCGGGTTCTCGACGCGTGCTTCGACGTGTACGGGCGTGGTACCGCCGTCGGGTTCGCCCCATTCTGCATCGATACCGTCGACAGCGAGAAACGTACGTCCCATCACCGACCTCTCCCGTCTACCCGCGTCGTTAAGGAATCCGAGGGCGTCTGTCTCGACGGTCGTCTCGCGGCTTGGGACACGTACACCGAGGTCGCTGAGGGGTAGATCGACACGCAGACGCGGCTTGACGCGCATACTGCTTTCCTCGCCGTTCTCGACATGCGTCCCCCACCACCCTCGGATCGCGTCGTGTTCCATCTCTGCATCGAGGCTAACCGAGGTCGTACGCGGATCGAAACGGAAGCCGCTCTTCTCCGCCTCGACGACACGGACGCCGTTTATCTCCGCGACGTACTCGACACCGAACGTGTCGGTATCCCTGTTGACGACGTTCGCCGACGGTACGGAGACCTCCGTCCGTATCTCGGAAGCCTCGTCGCTCACGTCGCCCCATCTGCTCGTTACGACGCCGCGTTCGATCCCGTCTCCGGACGGAAGCCTCATTCTCTATCCTCCTTGTGTTGTTTATCGGGCGACAGAATTAATGGCTTTTGGTTTGCGTAACTCGTTTAATCCGTGAGGTTCTAAACCGGCGTATGCCCCAAGACGTCCGCCGTCGTATAATGGGTAAGTTCGACGGTTCGCCGGGACAGCGCGCCGTCGTCGAACTTCTCCTCGAACGCGGCTTCTCGGTCAACGACGAAGGTCGCGTCGTTTCGGGCGGTATCGAGATCCCTTATACACAGGTCGCCGACGAGGCGGGCGTCGACAGACGTGTGGTCGACTCAACCACGGATGCGATCCTCGCCGACGACGAACTGGGGGACATCTTCCGTAATATCTCCTCGATACCCTCGTTCCGCGACGTTGCGCCCGTCCTCGGTCTGTCGGTTCTCACCATACGTGTCGACGACGCGGCGTCGACAGGTGTCGTCGCCGAGATTGCGCGTGTAATCGCCGAAGAGGAAGTCTCCATACGTCAGGCGGTGACAGACGACCCCTACTTCACCGACGAACCGCGTTTCACGGTTATTACCAACGGCGAGGTGTCGGGCGTTCTGGTCAAACGTATATCCCAACTCGGCTTCGTCGAGAAGGTCGATCTCCTCTCTCCGTAGACGCATCTTCGGTTCCTGAACCGTATATGCACGGTCAAAGACTCATACGCTTCGGTCGTATAGGCATGGTATGTCAAAACCTACCGTACTTGTCCATGGCTTTCTCGACACGGGGTACACGCCGTGGTGGAGCCTTCTGAGGAGAAACCTGCGGCGCGAAGGCTACGACGAGGATGATATCTACACAGTAAACGCCGAACGCGTACCGGGTCTTACGGTGGGTTCTCCGCGCGACTACGCCGAGAAGGTCGGTGCTGTGGTTGAGAGAGCGTACGACGACGGCGGCGAGGTCGACGTGATCGCACACTCGATGGGCGGTCTCAAGACACGGTGGTACGCCGAGGAGATGGGCGGCGCGGGGTATATCGACTCCTTGGTCACGCTCAGCACACCGCATCAGGGGACGGAGACGACGCGTCTCGCCCTCTTCACGAAGGGTGCGCGCGACATGCTACCGTCAAGTAAGTTCCTCAAACAGCTAAACGTCGACGGTCTTGCGGAAGGCGTCGACTACACCGCCGTATGGAGCCGTAACGACTACGCCGTACGTCCGAACGGACGCGGCTCTTTCCCTGACGAATGGACGGAGAGGTACGACGCGCGCAACCTCCGCGCAGGACCTTACGGACATCTCGAAATGGTGGCACGCCGGTCTGTCTTCGACACGTACAGCGGCTTTCTGGGAGCCTAACCCAAATCCTTACTTTTCCTCGACGACACGGTTAGTCATGTCAGAAACAGAGGAAGACACCGAAAGGGGAGACGGAGGAGATACGCGCGAAGCCGAAACGGTTGTCTCGGTCAACCCTGCGACGGGCGACGTGAACGAGGAGGTGGTGGCGACGACGCCCGAAGAGGTCGACGAGGCGGTGGAGGCGGCACGCGAGGCACAGCGTTCGTGGGAGGCACGGTCGGTAAATGATCGTCTACGTGTTCTCGACGTCTTCCAGAACCATCTCATACGCCGACGTGACGAGGTTGCGCGCACGATCGCCGCCGAGACGGGAAAGCCCGTCGGGGAGGGTCTCGTAACCGATCTGATACCCGTCATCGACGCCGTCCGTTTCCTCAAGAAACGCGGTCCTGAGGTCATGGAGACGGGTCTCGATCTCGACAACATCATGGTGATGGATCGGAAGAGCAAGATAGTACGTGAACCTCTTGGTGTCCTCGGTATGGTAACGCCGTGGAACTACCCGTTCGGCATACCGGGTTCGCAGGTTGTCTACGCCCTTTTCGCCGGAAACGCCGTCGTTCTCAAGCCCGCGCGCGAGACGACGCTGACGGGACTGAAGATAGAGGAGATACTGAACGACGCGGGTCTTCCCGACGATCTTCTCCACGTCGTACCCGGCGGTGGAAGCACCGTCGGACAGGCTATCGTTGAGAGCGACATAGACCAGATGACGTTTACAGGGAGCAACGCCGTCGGAGAGATGATACAGGAACGGTGTCAGGAGCGCGGCGTGCCTACGACGATGGAACTCGGCGGAAGCGACCCGGCGGTCGTCCTCGAAGACGCCAACATCGACAAGGCGACGAGCGGTATCGTCTGGTCGCGTTTCATGAACTGCGGTCAGACCTGCGCCGCGGTCAAACGCGCCTACGCGCACGACTCCGTCTTCGACGAGTTCCGCGACGAGATCGTACGTAAGGTCGACAAGCTTCGTGTAGGAAACGGCGCGGAGGAGAACGTCGACGTAGGACCCCTGATCGACGAGGGTGCCGTCGACGAACTGGCTCAACAGGTCGACGACTCCGTCGAGATGGGCGCTGAGGTTCTCACGGGCGGCGAACGTCTCGACCGCGAAGGAAGCTTCTACGCCCCCACCGTCCTCGGTAACGTGACACACGAGATGCCCGTTGTGCGTGAGGAGACGTTCGGTCCAGTCATCCCCGTGATGGGGTTTGAGGACATAAGCGAAGGTATAGAGAAGGCGAACGACACGCGGTTCGGTCTCACGGCGAGCGTCTGGACACGTGACACCGACCGTGGCGAACGCGTAGCGCGGGAGATAGACGCGGGTACTGTCGTCGTCAACGACCACGGCTACACTTACGGTATCAACGAAACGCCGTGGGGCGGATACAAGGACAGCGGACACGGTAGGACGCACGGTGTCTGGGGTATAGAGGAGGTGACACGTATGAAGCATATCAACAAGGGAAGCGCCGACACCGTACCGCGTTCACTCCGTCCCGAAACGACGTGGTGGTTCCCTTACTCCGACGACTACCTCGAAACCATGGGCGACGGTATAGAGTTCCTGTACGGTAACAGCGTCGTCAGACGCGCGAGAAAAGCCCCCAAGATGCTCAAGGAGCTAATCGGAAAGAAGGGACTGTAAGATGGACGCGCGCGACGTTCTGGATGCTCTCGCAGACGGGGACGTGGTTTCGGGCGAGGCGCTCGCCGACGAGTTCGGCGTATCGCGTAACGCAGTCTGGAAACACGTCGAAACACTCCGTGACGAGGGCTTCGGCGTGGAGAGCACGCCCGATGGGTACAGGCTCGACGAGGTTCCCGAGTACGGCGGACTCGCCGTCTCGTACCGCCTCGGAGGACGGACGAGGTACGTCGGTCACGGGATAGAGTACCACGATACGGTCGAGTCGACGAACTCGGTCGCTGTCGAAAGGGCGCGCGAAGATGTCAACGAGGGCTACGTCGTACTCGCTAATGAGCAGACAGGCGGACGCGGTAGACGCCGACGCGACTGGTCGAGTCCTTCGGGCGGTATATGGACGAGCGTCGTCCTACGTCCCGAACTTGCGCCGCGCGACGCGTCGCTCGTCACTCTCGCCGCCTCCGTCGCCGTTGCGCGCGCCGTTGAGAAGACGGGCGTCGATGCGACGATAAAGTGGCCCAACGATATACTCGTCGACGAACGGAAGCTATGCGGAATACTCGTTGAGATGGAGGCGGACGCCGAACGCGTGGCGCACGCCGTCGTAGGTATCGGTCTGAACGCCAACTCCGTCCCGGACGTTCCTGACGCCTCACCTACCTCGCTCGCCGAACACGTCGGCGAGGTCGACCGCGCCTCCGTAACCGCCGACGTACTCGCCGAACTCGAAAAGGCGTACGAGACGGGCGCGGATATCGTCGACGACTGGCGCGAACGTACATCGACGCTCGGAAGACGTGTACGTGTCGAGACACCGAACGAGACGGTCGAAGGTACCGCAGAAGGCGTAGACGGGACGGGCGCTTTACGTATCTCGACCGACGGAGGCGAACGTGTCGTCACCGCGGGTGACTGCGTGCATCTGAGGTAACGGAAAGCTGATTAGGTCAGCGGGCGTCGGTTCGGTATGACCGACGCAGGAACCCGGCTACGTGAGAACGTCGACTCCGACGATATCACAGTCCTACCGGGCGCTTTCGACGCACTCTCCGCACGTCTCGCCTCCGAACGTTTCGACGCCGTCTTTACGTCGGGCTTCGGTCTGTCGGCGTCGACCCTCGGTCTGCCCGACCTCGGCTTCCTCGACCGTACGGCGAACGTCGACCGTGTGGACGACATCGTAAAGGCGTGCGACGCGCCCGTGGTCGCCGACGCCGACACGGGGTACGGTAGCGCGCTGAACGTCCGCCGTACAGTCGGCGACATGATAGATGCGGGCGCAGGCGGCGTCATAATCGAGGATCAGGTCGCACCCAAACGTTGCGGACATATGGACGAGAAACGCGTCGTCGGCGACGATGAGGCGCGGACGCGTATACGTGCCGCCGTCGACGCGCGCGACGAAGCCGACTCCGATCTCGTTATCGTAGGACGTACCGATGCGCGCGAACCGCAGGGTATGGGGTCCGCGGTCGAACGCGGACGTGCTCTCGAAGAAGCGGGCGCTGACGTTATCTTCGTCGAAGCGCCTGAGTCGCGCGAGGAACTCGAACGCACGGCGACGGCTTTCGAAGCGCCGACGTTCGCAAACATGATAGAGGGCGGAAAGACGCCGTACATGTCCTACGACGAGGTGGAGGCGCTTGGATTCGACGTTGTCGTCTATCCGCTTTCGTCGCTTCTCGCGTATACACGCGCCGTCCGAGACACGTACGACGCGCTCGCCGACGAGGGCGAGACCTCGTCGGTCGGTAAGCTATCTTTCAACGAGTACGACGACCTCATAGGTGCCGATGAGTACCGTGAAACGGCGAAGGAGTACGCAGAAACCAATAAGTAGTTCCGGCGGTTACGGTCAGAGAGAGGATGAGACAAAGAGTCCTCGAAGACACGACAAGGATCCTTAGAGAAGGGGGCTTCGCGGTCAGCGAAAAGTGCAACATACGCCCCAAGAGCTTCGACGTTGTCGCGCGACGCGGCGAACTCGTCCTTCTTCTCAAGGTTCTGGTCAATATCGATGGACTCGACACCGAAACGGCGGCTGAGATGAAGGCTCTCGCCGCCCATCTCGGCGCGGAGTCGGTCGTCGTCGGTACCAAGACACGCGACCACGAACTCGAAGACGGCGTTCTGTACCTCCGGCGCGGCGTCCCCTCTATGAGCCGTGGAACCGCACACGACTACTTCGTCGAGGGCGTACCGCCTCTCGTCTACATGGGAAGCGGCGGTCTGTACGTAAACATCGACGGCGACCTACTCGAAGACGCACGCGACGAGGAGGACATAAGTCTCGGTAAGGTCGCCGACGAACTCGGCGTCTCGCGGCGCGCCGTCTCCAAGTACGAGGACGGAATGGACGCGACACTCGATGTGGCGGTACGTCTTGAGGAGATCTTCGGCGAACGTCTGATATCGCCCGTCGAGGTGTTCGGCGACGAAACGGCAGACGAGGACGAGGAGAGAAAGACGGACGACAGCCCGGGGAGCGAGACGGAGCGCCGTGTCTTCGCAATCCTACGTAACGCCGGCTTCGATGTCGTGCCCACGGCGCGTGCGCCTTTCCGCGCCCTGTCGCGCGAGGACGGTGAGACGGTTCTCACGGGAACCGGTGAGGGGGGTTCGGGTATCGTGAAACGCGCACGTCTCATGAGCAGTATCTCAGACGTTGCACGGACGGAGAGCGTCTACGTCGTCGACGACAAGCCTGCACGCGACTCCGTCGAGGAGACGGCTATACTCGACGTTGAGGATCTCGAAGACGTCGACGGCACCGACGACCTACTGAGCAGGATAGAGGTTTAGTCTTCCGCGGGGTTCCCACCGCCCGCTACACGTCCTTCCGCCGTATCGACATCCATCTTGTGGAACGAAAGCTCCGTCTCCGCCATAGAACCTCCCCACGGGTTCGCAGGCGATGGCTGGCGCGCCTCGAAGACGGCGTCACGTACGTCCTCCGACGGGTTTTCGACCTCTTCGATCTTTCCCGTTACCACAATGCTTGCCCACGCGAACCCCGTCGGAAGCAGGTTCGCCGTCGAGTCGCCCCATCTACTCCTGTCGAGTGCGTAGACGGTGAGCGCCGCGACGGGGTTTGTTTCGAGAACCCCGAACTTGCGCCCGCCCTCGACGGTTCCGAACTCGAAGTATACGTCGCCGTCGTGGTATCCGAAAGACATCGGTATACCGTACGGAACGCCGTCATCGCACATGCTCAGAACGCCGTACGGTTCGGATTCGAGAAGCTCGCGTACACCTTCGTCGGAGAGTTCACGCATCGACAGTTCTTCGGTCTGTATCTCGTCTTCGGTCATACGTCCCCTTGGTCTTCTTACGACAAATCCCTTCCGCTCAGACGTGCCACAGGGAGAGCGCCGCGGCGAGAGAGACGAGTATAACCGTGTTGAGACGTACCGATGCCGAGTGGTACCTTTCGAAGGCGTCCACGTCGGAGTCCTCACGCGACCTATCGTTTCCTCTTATACGCGGCACCAGATAGACGCGCGAGAAGACCGCGACAGCCACGGCGACGAGAAGCGCGGCGACGTAGCCGGCGACAGCTGTCGAAGCTCCGTCGACGTATACACGGACACCTCCCGCGGCGGCACCGACGACGCCGAGCGTTGCACCCAGGACGTAGTAGGTCGGGAATATACGGTTGACTACATCGCCCGCACGGTCGCGTTCGAGTACATCGAAGACACGGGGCGCTACCACGAACGAGAAGAAGACGACGGTACCGAGCCAGACGCCGACCGCGCCGGTTGCGACGGTATCGACGACGCGTAACATACCGGGGTTTGAACCACGGTACGGAAACACCTGTCGGTCGTGTATGGCGGAAAACGACGGCTTGAACCCGTCGCCCTGCCAGCCTGAAACATGGAGACACGGGAAGCCATATGCACACGCCGCTCCGTCCACGACTACACCGACGAGGAAGTCACACGCGACGAGATACGGCGTATAATCGACGACGTACGGTGGTCGCCTTCGAGCTACAACCTCCAGCCGTGGGAGTTCGTCGTGGTCGATGACCAAGAGGGACAGGAGGAGCTACGTGAAGCGGCGTACGGACAGGAACACGTCACCGACGCCTCCGCGGTTGTTCTCGTCTTCGGAAACCTTGACCGTGGCGCGTACGCCGAGCGCGTCTTCCGCGACCAAGCTCGGAAAGGCTACTCGTCGGACGAACGCGCCGAAGAACTCATCGAACGTATGGAGGACGAACAGCCCGAAGGAAACGAGGAGTGGGCGGTTGGGTCGTCGACCATAGCCGCGACGACGTTCATGTACGCCGCATGGGATCGCGGTATAGCGACCTGCCCTATGGGAGGCTGGGAAGCCGACGCCGTCTGTGAGACTGTCGGCGCTCCGGAGACATGGTACCCCGTCCTCATGATGACCGTGGGATACCCCGACACCGACGGTACCGAATGGGAACGCGAACGCAAGATTCGCCGGTCTACGGACGGTATACTTAGTTTCGGAGAGGTTGGCGGAGGAGAGTAAGCCCCCTTCTGTTTCGGCGGCATTTAGCTGGGTTCGCGTACGGACGTTTGTCGCGTACGGATGTTTGCGTTCATACACGAACCTCGCGCCGCTCGCACGGACGCGAAGCACCGACGCCGTTGCGGGACTACCGTCGCGTCGGCTTGCACCGGTGAGGTTTCGCCGTTCCACCGTTCCCTTCCCGTCTATCCTCTGCGGGTTAGCTTCCTCGCCTCACGGCTCGGTTCGCCTGCTTCATCGGTCGAGGGAGGACGTGTCGTGTCTGTTCGAGAGCCGTCCCTTTCGGAACCTTCGCTTGCGCGAAGTCACCTGCCCCGCGGTGGGGGGACTTTCCTCGTTACGTAGGCACGGGTGCCGTTCTTCCTCCGCATTTAGGTATACGTCCCTGCGCCGTATACCGTTTGCGGAGCGCGCCGTGAACAAAACTTGGCTTTCGGTTAAGAGAGTTTACGCGTACGCGAACAGAACTTGGTGTATTATGCACGTAGGAGGCGAATTAATTGCAGAAAGAATATATTTGTAGAACTCTAATGAACTATAGGATGGTTTCAAGGAGGGTACCAAGATGGGGACTGTACTGAGCGGTAAGAAGGGAGAAAAGGCGGTAGAACTCGCACGTGACTCGATGGAGTCGTACGTCGCAGACGGAAAACGCGAACGTCCGGGCTGTATGGAGGACGTTTTTTACGAACGCGTCGGAGCCGCGGTTCGTCTCGACTCAACACGGGGACGGAGGCGCGTACGCGGGAGCGGTGTGGCGTATAGACGCGACAAGCATCTTTCGGAGTCCATCGTTGACGCCGTAATCGACGCGTCGTCGGAGTGCGAAGGTACGTCGGAGGTAAGCCGTTGCGAACTCGGTTCGGTCGCCGTCACGTTGTGCATACTTTCATCAGTCGAGGAGGTCGGTGAAGACGCCGTAGACAGGTTGGAGGTGGGTAACCACGGTGCAATAGTCGAGAGCGGACGCGACACAGGGTGGATGCTACCCACCGTACCCGTCGAACGCGGATGGAGCGCCTCCGAGTTCCTCGACAGGACGTGTTCAAAGGCGGGTATAGAGGAGGGTTGCTGGCGAGACAGTACACCCAACTCGTCGGTCTACCTGTTCGAGGGTCAGCTTTTCCGCGAGCAGAAGCCGGGTGGCGTGGTCAAGGAACTCGAACTCGTCGCGGGCGTCTGAGAGAGCTTAGGCGTCGGCGACGTGCCCTTCTATCAGGTCGAGGCTGGATAAGACGCGTCCGCGTGCGTCCTCCATACCGAAGCCGTGTACGGACTCCCCGTCTTCGAGTACACGGACGTAGTCGGTCTCGTCGGTTTCGTCGGCGGGTACGACATGCTCGCCCTCTTCGTCGCGGTAGACCTCCTTCCTACCGCTCCTTTCGCCGCGTTTCCCCGCGGGTTCGCCGTCGACCTCAACTATGTCGAGCGAGAAGTCCACGGGGGGTACGGAGGCTATGGAGCCGCCTACGCCGAAGCCGTCGACCACGTCACGGAGTTCGGCGACCTCTTCGAGACCCATACCGCCGCTCACGAAGATACCAACGTCGTCGTATCCGCGCAGGTCGAGTTCCCACCGCACCTCCTCTACGATCTCGCGCATGTCGCCGCGTCTGCTCCCTGTCGTGTCGAGACGTACGGAGTCGAGCGCGTCGCCGAGCAGTTCCGCCGCCTCTACCGCCTCCTTCTTCTCGTCCTCGTACGTGTCGCAGAGCATGATACGCGGGACTTCGTCGTCGATATGTTCGTCGTACGCCTTCCATGCGCTCTCCTGATCGCGCATAGAGATGACGAGCGCGTGGGGCATCGTACCCGCCGCTTCGAGACCGACCGCCTCCGCGCCCGCGATGTGCGACACGCCGTCTGCACCGCCTATATGCGCCGAACGTTCTATCATCGCGGCGGTCGCCGGATGTTCGCGTCGCGTCCCGAACGAGACGATCGGAACGTCGCCTGCGACGGCTTTGATACGCGCGGTGGCGGTAGCGACGGCGCTCGCCCTACAGATGAAGCCGAGTATCGCTGTCTCGTACCTGCCGAAGCCGGCGTAGCTTCCCTCTATACGCATAACAGGTGCGCGTTCGAAGACGGAGCCCTCAGGGAGCGCGTACAGGTCTACGTCGGTGCCTTCGAGTAGATGTGCAACGTCCTTCAGACCCGCGAAGACGTGGGGCGTCTCAACCTCTTCGCCAACGTCTGCGACGACCTCCGGATCTATACCCTCGGCTTCGAGTATCGTCTCCGTGCGCCCGAAGTAGGCGTCGGTCGCACGTCCTTCGTCTATCTCTTCGGGGGTTACGATGTCGTACCTGCGTTCCATGTTCCGAACCTCGACACCGTCGTGAATATACCTTGTGGGACTCCGGAAGGGATTAGAACCGCCGTTCCGTTTCTCGCCTATGCTAACCTTCGTTGGTCTCGGTCTGTACGACGAGCGCGACGTGACGCTAAAGGGACGCGACGAGATCGCCGACGCAGATACGGCTTACGCCGAGTTCTACACGAGCGTACTACCCGCCGCGCCCGTCGAGGATCTTGAGGAGTTTCACGCGATGCGCATAGAGGTACTCGACCGTGACGAGGTAGAAAGCGGGACGCGTGTCGTCGACGACGCCGAGGAGAACGATGTCGTATTCCTCGTCGGCGGCGATCCGATGGTGAGCACGACGCACGCCGAACTCCGTCTACGTGCGCTCGAACGCGGGATCGAGACACGCGTCGTCCACGCGCCGAGCGCCGCGACCGCTGTCTGTGGTGCGACGGGTCTACAGAACTACCGTTTCGGCGCTTCGACGACACTTCCGTTCGACGACCACGACGGATGGGAACCTGAGTCGCCGTTCGACCGCGTCGCCGACAACCTCGAACGTGACCTACATACGCTCGTCTACCTCGATATCTCCGACGACGGGCGGTACATGCGCGCGAGCGATGCCGCCGAACGTATAGAGGCGTCGGAACTCGACGTTCCCACGGTCGTAGGCGTCGCGCGTCTCGGAAGCGACTCCGTACATACATTTGCGGGCGCGCCCGAAGAGGTCGCCGACCACGACTTCGGTTCGCCCCTGCATCTTCTCGTCGTTCCCGCTTCGCTCCATCCCGTCGAGGAGGAGTCCCTGAGCGCACTCGCGGGGATGTAGTTACATCACTCCCGAAGTACGGAGGATCAGGAAAAGAACAACGAGCAGTAGAACGACGCCTGAGAGCCTTCGGAGCGTTTCGGTGCCGATAACGTCGAGAGCCGCGCCGAGCGCGGAGACAGGCGGACGGCTTCCTTCGTCATCCGGGTTAGCGACGATCTTTTCGTCCGCCGTACCCGTGTTACCCCCTCGACCGTTGCCCCCCGCGCCCGTCAGGTTACGGCTCGCGGTACCTCTGTCGGCGGCGTCTTCGATATAGCCTTCGTACGCAGTTTCGGCTTCGGATCTGCTACCGAACCAGAAGGCTTCGTGTTGCTGTCTCCCGTCGGCGTTGAGGTAGTAGGGGCTACCCGGAAACTCGGCGACGACCGCCCACGCGTCCTCGTCCGACGTGGTGTAGAGCGACCAGAGTGAGTCGAAGCCGCCCGCCTTCTTTCCCATACCGCCGTCGACGTCGAAGCTCTCGGTGGTTTCCGCGCCCGTCGACGCGTTCGGATTTCTCGTACCCGTCCTTTCTGTACCCGTCCTTCGCCCGCCCCCTCTACGCCGACCGTCGGTCGTCGATCGCCCCGTCTCGTTCCTGTCTCTCTTCTTCTCGACGTAGGATTCGTAACAGGTCTCAGCCTGCTTCCGCGTTCCGAAGTACAGTTCGTCGTGGGAGGTTCCGCCGTTGTCGTTGAGGTAGACGACGTCACCTGTTGTGTCCGCGGATTCGGTGTAGACGACCCATTCGCCCGTGTGTCGACCGTCTCTGCAGACGGCGAGTCTCCATCCGTCGCCGTACCTCTCCACCGTCTTGAACCTGTCCGGTGTTCCTCGACTCCCGTCGTCGCGTTTGCGTTTCCGTCGGTTACGTCCGCCCTCGTCCTTGCTCCGTTCCTTCGACCGCCCTCGTGAACCGCCGGAGGATGTCGACGCACCGCCCCCGGAGAGAAGGCTGTCGTACGCCTCACGCACGCGTCTGAACAGCCTTTCTGCGTCGTCGGCGTCGGAGATATCGGGGTGGTACTGCTTGACCTTCTCCCTGTATGCTCTCTTTATCTCCTCCTCGGAGGCGTCCTCGTCGACACCGAGTACCTCGTGCGGTTCGGTGGCGTCCATCGCTCGTATACAGTTACGGTTGGTCGGATAAAAACGGTTCGGCGGAGGTCAAGAACGTGGATGAAGCAAAGATACTATTACCTTCTTCTCATACGGTACGGTATGAGGTACTACACCGACCGTAAAGACATAGAGGAGACGAACCGCAGACGGAGGGAAGACGGATGAGGTTCGTGGTTGCTGTCGACGGCTCCGACGAGAGCAACGACGCCGTGCGCCATGCGGCGTCGCTCGCCGAACCCCTCGGTGCTGACATCGAACTGGTACACGCCATAACGCCGGAGATATACACCGACGAGGGTCAGGTACTCATCGAGGATATGTCCGACGCAGAGGCGCGTGCCGAGACAGTCCTCGGCGACTCGGTCGATGTAGCCGAGGAGACGGGTCTGGAAGCCGAGACGGAGTCGCTGTACGGCGACGCCGCCGAGGAGGTCGTGGGGTACGCCGAGGAGGTCGAGGCGGACGGTATCTTCGTCGGTCACCGCGGCGTATCGACTGAGTACGAGGACGTTGTGGGGAGCGTGGCGCAGGAACTCGTCAGGAAGGCGACGGTGCCCGTGACGGTGGTAAGGTGACTGTCGAACTCCCGTACTCGCCCGTCGACAGCCTGATACGCAAGTCAGCGCCCGACATGCGCGTATCGTCCGAGGCGGCGGAGGAGCTTGCGGGTCGTATACAGGAAAGGGGCGCGGAGGTCGCCGTCGATGCCGCCGAGAACGCGCGGAACGACGGCAGGAAGACCGTACGTGCCGAGGACTTTGGGTTTGAGACACGCGTCACGCGTAAGGAGGATCTCGTTCTGCCCGTCGCACCCGTCGACCGTATAGCCCGCCTCCGTCTCGACGGCTACCGCGTTAGCAAGGACGCCCGCCTCGCACTCGCGGCGCATCTCGAAGACTGGGCGACAGAGGTAGCCAAGGCTTCGGCTACGCTCGCGGAGCACGCCGGACGGCGCACCGTGCAGCGCGAGGATCTGGAGACGTACTTCGAGATAGCCGACACGGATCGGTGACATCAACAGCGGTTTAAGCCCGGAAGGTTTAGCCGTAGACGAATGTCGAAATATAAGCTCGCCGTCTTAGGTATAGTCCTACTCGTGGCTCTAACCGGCTGTCTCGGCGGTTCGGGTAACGGTGACGCCGGAGGGAACGCCAACGTCGACGCGGGTAACAGTACGACGGTCGCCGTCGCCGTGGGTCTCGACGCAGAGGCACAGAGGGAGATAACCGGCTCGCTGAACCAGAGCGAACAGCTTCTACTCCAGCGCGCCCAGTTCTCGCCCGGCAACCTGACAGAGGACGAGACACAGAGGGCGCAGGAGCTACAGCAGGAGCTACAGCAGGCTCAGCAGGAAGCGGTGAACGAGGCGAACTCAGGGTTCGAGTCGGCTGTGAACGCGACGGAGACGCTCACGGTCGATGACAGTATACAGCAGGGCGGCACGTCGCTGTACCTCGTCTCAGGAAGCCCGTCGGAGGTCGTGGCTCTTCTCAACCGGAGCGGTGTGCAAGCGATAACGAGCCGCGAACAGTTCGACGCGCTTTCACAGCAACAACAGCAGGCTCCTGTACCCGGACCGGGCGGGGGAGGAGCGCCCGGCGGAGCGCCGACGCCTTAGTCAGCCCCGTCTCTCTTCGAGTTCTTCGACGACCTCTTCGAGCTCTATGTCCCTCGCCGTGAGAACTACGTACAGGTGGTAGATGAGGTCGGCACTTTCGTGTACGAGTTCGTCGGTGTCGTCGTTCTTCGCCGCGAGGGTGACCTCTGTCGCTTCCTCGCCAAGCTTTTCAAGCGGAGCGTCGACCCCCTCCTCCAGAAGGCTCGACGTATAGCTGTCCTCGCGTGGCGCGTCGCGTCTGTCCTCGATCACCTCGTACAGTTCCTCGAATATATCCGTGTCAGTCATCGTACCCCCTCAGAACGAGTTCGTGTATCCTGTGGTCGTCCGTAAGTTCGGGATGGAAAGCAGTACCAACGACGTTGCCTTGTTTCACAGCGACGGTGTCACCGCGGAGTTCGGCGAGTACGTCGGTGTCGTCCCCGACATCCGAGACGACGGGCGCACGTATGAAGACGGCGTGAAAAGGCTTGTCGAGTCCGTTCAGATCGATATCAGCCTCGAACGATTCGCGTTGCCCGCCGAACGCGTTGCGCTCCACGTCGGCGTCTATGACGCCGAGCGATTCTACACGGTCGTCGTCCGTGTTTCCGAGGACGATAAGACCCGCGCAGGTTGCGAGAGTACCGCCTCCGTTCTCGACGTGTTGGCGTACCTCCTCGTCTATACCTTCGGTACGGAGAAGACGCGATATGGTGGTGCTTTCGCCGCCCGGAACACCGATAACGTCGCAGTCGGGTACGACCCCGGAGCCGCGGATCCCGACCGTCTCCACGTCGATTCCGAGCGCCTCGCCCGCACGCCGGAACGCCTCACGGTGCTCCGAAACGTCACCCTGTACACCGACGACGCCTACAAGAACCGACATCCGTATCAGTTACCGCGGTACTGCATCTGCTCTTCCTCCGACAGACTATCCTTGCTCCTGCCCTTCATGCCGCCGCCCACGTTGCGCGAGATCTCCGTGAGAGCCTCCGGATCGTCGTATCTGTTGACCGCCTCTACTATAGCACGACCCATGTTTTGGGGGTCTTCAGCGCCGAAGACACCGCTTCCCACGAATATACCGTCGCATCCGAGACGCATCATGAGAGCGGCGTCGGCGGGCGTGGCGATACCGCCCGCGGCGAAGTTGACGACGGGCAGACGCCCGAGTTCGGCGGTTTCCTCGACGAGCGGTAGGGGGGCTTCTATCTCACGCGCGTAGTTCCTGCGCTGTTCGGCGTTCATACCTTCGAGTTCACGTATACCGTCCTTTATCGCCTTCTGGTGTCGCACCGCCTCCGCAACGTCTCCCGTACCCGCCTCGCCCTTCGTACGTATCATCGCCGCGCCCTCGTCGATACGCCGTAGAGCCTCACCGAGGTTGCGCGCGCCGCAGACGAAAGGCGTCTCAAAGCCGCGTTTGTCGATATGGTTGTACTCGTCGGCGGGCGTCAGTACCTCGCTCTCGTCTATCATGTCCATACCCACGGATTCGAGTACACGCGCCTCCGCCTCGTGTCCTATACGAACCTTTCCCATCGCGGGTACCGAAACCTCGTCGAGTATCTCCTCGTTGGTCTCGACAGGAGCCATACGTGCGACGCCGCCCCTCTTCCGTATGTCCGCCGGAACGGATTCGAGCGCCATGACGGCGACGGCACCCGCGTCCTCTGCGATACGTGCCTGTTGGGCGTCGACAACGTCCATTATGACGCCCCCCTTCTGCATGCTCGCAAAGCCGCGTTTAACAAGTTCGGTTCCGCGTTTCAGGTTCTCTAACTCGGTGCCTTCTGTCTCATCCATCGTATTTTATGTAGGTGCGAGAACCGTTTAACAATTACGACTGCGCCCCATATCTCAGTCCTCTGCGGGCGTTCCGACGCGTCTGTGACATCCGACCGTCTCCTCGTTCTCCAACGCCGCCTCGACGATGAGAAGACCGACGAGGACGGCGTTACGTAGCGCGTAAAGTTCGGGGTCGAGCCTTCCACGCGCGTACGACTTGACCTCGCCTCTCAGACGCTGAAGCTCGGCGCGTGCCTCCCTCAGACCGTCCTCCGTCCGTACCGGACCCGCATTCTCCCACATAACGTTCTGGAGCCTGTCGAACTTGGCGTCGACGAAGCCGTCGGGCATCTCGCCGTTGAACGCGTCGGATTCGCGGTCGACTGCCGGCGGTTCGTGCGCGTTCTCAGCGGCGTGTTCGCCCGCGCGGAGACCCCATGTCAGACCTTCGAGGAGCGAGGTCGAGGCGAGACGGTTCGCTCCGTGGACGCCCGTGCACGCCGTCTCGCCTACGGCGTACAGACGTTCGACCGACGCGCGTCCGTTTTCGTCGACGACCACACCGCCGCAGAGGAAATGCTCCGACGGTGCGACAGGTACGCGCCCCGATTCGAGTTCCTCATCGGTCAGGTTGTCGTACGCCGTCGGGAACTCCTCGGCGAATTCGGTGCTGTCGAAGACGGGCGACAGGTCAAGGTACGCCTGTCCGTCGCGGTTCGTCTCGTGTACGGCGGTCGCGACGACGTCACGCGGTGCGAGTTCGGCGTCCTCATGCCGATCGGGCATGAAACGTTTACCGTCTTCGTTGACGAGGAGCGCGCCCTCGCCCCTGAGAGCCTCCGAGAGGAGGAAGCCGCGTTCCGCATGTGCGGTCGGATGGAACTGGACATACTCCGTGTCGGAGACCTCCGCGCCCGCCAGCGCCGCCAATGCGACACCGTCACCTGTCGCGCCTTCGGGGTTCGTGGTTCTTCCGTAGACGTCTCCGACGCCTCCGGTGGCGAGAACCGTTGCGCCCGCCTCGACGACGAAAGCCTCGCCGTCGGTATCGGCGACGAGCGCGCCGTCCACGCCCCTGTCACCGACGAGTTCGACCGCCGTGTGTCCTTCGAGAACGCGCGCGTCGGACTCTCCGAGACGGCGCAGGAGCGCGCGCTGTACGGCACGTCCGGTCGCGTCGCCGTCGTGGAGTATACGGTCGGTCGAATGTCCGCCTTCGCGCACGAGGTCGAAGCCGTCGCCGTTCGTGTCGAATCCGACGCCGACCTCCTCGACCAGAAACTCGTCGACGGCGCGCGAGCCTTCACGTACGAGCCTCTCTACGGCGTCCTCGTCACCGACGCCACCGCCCGCTTCGAGTACGTCGTCAATAAAGACCTCGGCGTCCTCGTCGGGGGCACGGCGCGCCACGCCGCCCTGCGCCCATCCCGTGTTGGTATCGTCGGGTGACGTAGCCTCGGTGACGACGGTTACGTCAGCGCCACGGTTCGCCGCACGTATCGCAGTGCTACATCCCGCGATACCCGAACCGACGACGAGTACCTCAGTCCTCATACCGAAAGCATCGTGTCGAGCGCCTTCTCGGCGAGACGTTTCTCGTCCTCGTCGACCTGTATACGGTTCACGATGTTTCCGTCACGCATCTCTTCGAGGACGTAGACGAGGAAGTCGGGATCTATCTGACGCATAGCGTTACAGTCGGAGCACTCCTCGCCGCAGAGACCGAATACGTCCTTGTCCGGGTTTTGACGCGCCAGACGTTTGGTTAGATGTATCTCGGTTCCTATCGCCCACTTGCTCCCCTCAGGCGCGTTCTCAACCTTCTCGATGATGGTCGACGTACTCCCAGTGTAGTCCGCCGTCTCAACGACTTCGCGTCTGCATTCGGGGTGGACGATGACGTTTACGTCGGGGTGCGCGTCGCGTACGTCGGCGACGTCGCTCGCCCCGAAACGTTCGTGAACCTGACAGAAACCCTCCCAGAGTATGAACGTCGCGTCACGTACCTCGTCGGGCGTGTTCCCGCCGAGTTCGTCTTCCCACGGATCCCAGATCACGAAGTCGTCGTCGCCGTATCCGAGTTCGTGGAGCGTGTTGTGACCGAGGTACTTGTCGGGCGTAAAGAAGACCTTCTCACCCTGATCGAGCGCCCAGTCGAAGGCGTCGGAGGCGTTAGACGACGTGCAACACGTACCCCCGTGTTCGGCGGTGAACGCCTTTAGTGAGGCGTACGAGTTGACGTACGTAACGGGCGTGACATCCTCGCCCGGTACGACCTCCGTGAGTTCGTTCCACGCGCCGTCGACCTGTATGTTCTCCGCCATACCCGCCATGGGGCACGACGCCTCCATGCTCGGCATCACGACGCGCTGGTCGTCGTCCGTGACGATGTCCGCCGTCTCAGCCATGAACGTCACGCCGCAGAAGACGACGTTCCGTGCGTCCGCCTCCCCCGCGAGACGCGATAGCTGTAACGAGTCGCCGAGATGGTCAGCGTGGCGTGTCACCGAATGACGCTGGTAGTTGTGACCGAGGATCACGACGTCGTCAAGTTCGTCGAGCGCCGCCTCGGTGCGTTTGAGGCGTTCTTCGTCGGACATACCGTCGTACTCGTCGGGAAGCGCCCCGAGTGAGTCGCTGTACTTCCAGAGCGATAGTTCTGCGTCGTCGGTTACTGACATCTTTGAATAATTTTTTTCTTCAGTACGCGTTTTCTCTCGCGTTTTTTCTTCGGCTTACCACAAACAGTTGGTTAAGCCGAATAAGGCTTGCGTTTCAGTCTACGCGCATCGACAGGTCGAGCCAGTCGGACGAATGGACGAGACCGCCCACGGAGACGACATCGACGCCCGTCCGTGCGTACTCCGCAACGTTGCCGCTCCCGATCCCTCCCGACGCCTCTACGGTGACGCCGTAACCGTCGAGAACGTCGACGGCGACGTTCACCTCATCAGTCTCCATGTTGTCGAGCAGGACGATGTCGGCTCCGAGACCGGCGGCGCGTTCTGCTGTCGAAAGCGACTCCGCCTCGACCTCTATCTTAGACGTAAAGCTCGCCTTCTCATGCGCCCTACGGACGGCGTCTTCGAGACCCGCGATAGCGATATGGTTCTCCTTTATCATGACGGCGTCGGTCAGGTCGTGGCGGTGCGGGTCGCCGCCTCCGAGACGGATCGCGCGTTTCTCGAACCTCCTGTATCCGGGTGTCGTCTTGCGCGTCGCTGCGACAACCGTCTCCGCGCCCGTCTCCTCGATCCGGTCGACGCAGTCGCGTGTCGCCGTCGCCACGCCGCTCATGCTACCGAGAAGGTTGAGCGCGAGACGTTCGCCGCGGAGTAGCGCGGTCGCGTCGCCCGACGGTTCGAGTAAAACGTCACCCTCGGCGATACGTTCGCCGTCGTCGACGCACGGCTTCGGCTCCGCACCGAGGTGTTCGAACACGCCACAGGCTTCCTCGACACCCGCGGCGACGCCGTCGTCACGTGTGAAGACGGTTGCTTCGCGGTCGCCTTCGACGACGGCGCTACTCACGTCGCGCCTGTCGGCAGGAACGTCCTCCCTGAGGAAGTCGACTATACGTTCGTCCGTCACGGCAGTTCTGTCTCCGTCACGATGTTGATGTCGAGAGGCTTCTTTACCACGGTTCCAAGCTCCGACCCCACGACAGTCTCGACATTCCCTTGGCTCGCGGCGTCGAGTACGCGTTGGTCTATCTCGTTTCCGACGACGATGCTGTCGACCTCACCGTCGCCGTTACGTAGAGCCTCCGCGAAGTCGTCGCACTCGACGCGTCCGACCTCGTGCCTCTCGCCGTCGAGAAGGACGGCTTCGCCGTTGTCGGCGTCGCGGAGCTTTTCGACGAAAGGTAGCTCTTCCTGTTCGCCCTCCGTCTCGTCGGCATTCTTCGGTTCTCCTGCTTCTCCTGTACCCTCCGTCTCCACGGCTTCCGTTCTCTTTCTCTCCCCCGCTTCTGTGCTTTCCGTTCCGTCTGTCTTCCGCGCACCTGCCGGTTCCTTTCCGCTCTCAGCCCCGTCCGACGCTTCCGATCCTCCAAAGATACGTTTGTCGCGTAGCGCCTCGTTTATCTCCTCGCCGGAGAGGTCTTCCACACACCGTCCGTCGGGCGGATGTGCGACGTAGTCGATATCCGCGACCTGTCCGAGTTCCTTGAGTATGAGGTCGCCGCCGCGGTCGGAGTCGAGGAACGCCGTCACCGTACGGTCTTGTGTGAGTTCGGCGACCGTATCAGGAACGTCGGTGCCTTCGACACCCACGGCGTTCTTGACGCCGTACTTGAGAAGGTTGAGAACGTCGGCGCGTCCCTCAACGACAAGGACGGCGTCGGAGTCCTTGACGTTCGGACCCGCGGGCAGACCCGCGTACTCCGTGATGTCGCCCTTACGGACGCCTTTACGGACCTCGTCGAGCATCTCACCCGTACCCATCGCCGCGCCGTCGAACATCTCGCGGTGGATGTACTTGGCGCGTTCGACGATCTCCTTACGTTTCGTCGTACGTACGTCCTCGACAAGCTCTACCTCCACGGTCGCCTCGCACGGACCGATACGTTCGATGGTTTCGAGCGACGCGGCGAGTACGGACGTTTCGACACGGTCGAGGCTACTACCGATGGTGACCGTACCGCGCGAACTCCCGTTGCTACTACCCACGTCGACCTCCATACGGCTGATCTTGTCGGAGTCCTGAAGGTCACGTAGGTCGAGGTCTTCGCCTAACAGACCCTCTGTCTGACCGTATATAGCACCGACGACGTCCGAACGTTCGACGACGCCGTCCGCCCTGAGATTTGCGTGTATGAAGTACTTTGTCGTTTCTGAAGCTTGCAATCTTGAACCTCCTGTGAATTCTGACGCCGGAGATGCGGACGGCGCGCAGTTAAGCCTTGTCAGAACGGTTTTAGCGCGTCGGGCACAGTTCTGTACATGGAGAAGACCGCCGAGGTACTTACGCGTCTCAAAGACGAATACCCCGAAGCCGATACGACTCTCGACTATGAGATTCCGTACCAACTCCTCGTGGCGACGGTGCTTTCTGCGCAGTGCACCGACGAACGCGTCAACTCGGTCACGCCCGCTCTTTTCGACGCCTACCCGACGCCTGAGGCGATGGCTGAGGCGGAACAGGAGGATGTCGAAGAGATGGTACGTCCGACGGGGTTCTACAGACGCAAGGCGCGCCATCTGCGCGAAGGAGCGCGTACTATCGTCGATAAGTTCGACGGCGAGGTTCCGAAAAACGTCGATGACCTGACCGATGTAGAGGGCGTGGGGCGCAAGACGGCGAACGTCGTCGTATCGAACGCCTTTGGGACGCACGAGGGTATCGCCGTCGATACGCACGTACAGCGTCTCGCCCAACGTCTCGGTATCGTCGAGACGGAGAACCGCGACGATATAGAGAAGGCTCTGCGCGAGAAGATTCCGCAGGACGACTGGGGGCTGGTCTCGCATCTTCTCATCTTCCACGGGCGCGCCGTCTGTTCCGCACGGTCACCCGACTGTGAGGCGTGCGTCCTTGAAGACCTATGTCCGTCGTCGCGCGTGTAGACGCAACCGAAAGTATCATACGCGCAGACGGGATAAGTCCGGTACCATGAAGATGCCGAGGCGTTTCAACACGCACTGCCCGCACTGCAACGCCCACCACGAGCACGAGGTAGAGCGCGTACAGCGTGGGCGCGAGACGGGTATGAAATGGATAGACCGCCAGCGAGACCGCAACTCCGGTATCGGTAACGACGGCAAGTTCTCCAAGGTGCCGGGAGGAAACAAGCCCACCAAGAAGACCAACCTCATCTACCGTTGCACCGACTGCGGTAAAGCGCACGGACGCGAGGGATGGCGTGCCGGAAAGCTCGAACTGGAGGAGTAAGATGACGAGCAGAATCCTACGCGTCGAGTGCGAAGACTGCGGGAACGAACAGGTCGTCTTCGAGCGCGCCGCGACAGAGATAGCGTGCGCCGTCTGTGGCTCCACGCTCGTGACGCCGACGGGCGGCAAGGGCGACGTACACGGTGAGAACGTCGAGGTAGTTGAGGCGCGGTAGAGATGAAGTACTCGGGCTGGCCCGAACCCGGCGAACTCGTCGTCTCCGAGGTCACCGAGGTTGAGGACTTCGGTGCGTTCGTCGACCTCGTCGAGTACGAGGACAAGGAGGGTCTCATCCACGTCTCGGAGGTCGCAAGCGGCTGGGTCAAGTACATACGCGACCACGTACGCGAGGGTCAGACGGTTGTGTGCAAGGTGCTGGAGGTCGACGAGGACAGCCAGCAGATCGACCTCTCGGCGAAGGACGTTAACGACCACCAGAGACAGGAGAAGATACAGGAGTGGAAGAACGAGACAAAGGCGGACAACTGGCTCTCGCGCGAGCTTGAGGACGACGAGGTCTACCGCGAGGTGGCGGAGGCTCTCATCGCACGTTACGGAACCATGTACGAGGCTCTCGAAGAGGGTGCCGTACGTGGCGAGGAGGTCTTCAAGGACGCCGGGATCGAGGGCGAACTCACCGAAACGCTGGCGGAGGTGGCACGTGAAAACATAAACGTCCCGTACGTCGAGATCACGGGGTACGTCGATATAGAGACGACCGCGGCGGACGGCGTCGACGATGTCATAGAGGCGCTAAACGGCGTCGAGGTACCCGAGTACGAGGAGGCGGACGGCGATGTTGAGGTCGAGATCGAGTACGTCAGCGCGCCCGAGTACCGCATTACGGCGAAGGCGCACGACTACAAGACAGCACAGCGCGCGGTTGAGGACTGTGCCGAGATGGCGCGCGAACGCGTCGAATCGCTCGGCGGGCGCGGCGAGTACCACGAGGAGCCGCATACCTCCGAAGCCTGAGATGAAGGCGCTGATACGCGTCTGTGAGGACGACCACCAAGCCGTCTATACCCTCGGCGACACCTGTCCCGAATGCGGGGGGTCGACACGTAACACCGCACCGCCAAGGTTTTCACCCGACGACGCATACGCCGAACACAGGAGGCGTACTAAATGGACGAAATAGACGTGGTCGATGTAGCCGAGATAGATACTGAGTCACCGGTTCTGGTAGAGGGTCTACCGGGTGTCGGACACGTGGGGAAGCTCGTCGCCGAGCATCTCGTCGACGAGTTCGACTCACGTTTGGTGCGTAGGATACATAGCCAGCACTTCCCGCCCCAGTGTACCGTCGGTGAGGACGGCACGACAGAACTCACCTCCGCGGAGATCTACGAACTCGAAGCCGACGGTGTGGAGACGCTCGTCCTGACGGGCGACCACCAGTCGCAGACGATAGACGGACATTACAAGATAGCCGACCGCGTACTCGGTATCGCCGACGAGGCGGATGTCGGACGTATCTACGCCCTCGGTGGCGTCGCAACCGGCGAACTCGTCGAGGAGTATGGCGTCGTAGGCGCGGCGAACTCCGAAACGCTCGTCGACGAGATGTCGGAGCACGGTGTCGGGTTCGACGAAGGCGAGCCGGAAGGCGGCATCGTCGGTGTCTCGGGCTTGCTCCTCGGCTTGGGTGAGCGCCGCGGCTTCGAAGCCGCCTGCCTCATGGGCGAGACCAGCGGCTACCTTGTCGACCCCAAGAGCGCACAGGCTGTCCTCGACGTGCTCTGCGACGCCCTCGACTTCGAGGTCGACACCGAACAGCTTGAGGACAGAGCCGAGGAAATGGAGGAGGTCGTAAAACGTCTGGAGGAGATGAATCAGGAACCGGGTGGTATGGGTAGCTTCCCTGCGGACGACGACCTGCGGTATATCGGGTAGACGGCTCGCTCGTATCTACTTTCACACACAGATTTATCTGTGGCGACGGTCAGTTTTACCGCATGGCAGACGCCTCTTCGCTCTTAGAGTCTATCGAGGGGATCTCCTCGCGTATCTCGGAAGACATGAGCGAGCAGGACGTGGAGAACGCGTTTCTGGACGAAGACTTCTTTCAGACGCTCGGCTACGAAGGCGCGGGCGTCGATTTACGGAGCGAGTTTACTCTGCCCGACGACCGACGTCCCGACTACGTGACTTTGGACGACAACGAGTCCGTTACTGTCATCCACTCGTTTTTCTGTCCCTGATCTACCAAGCATCATCGAACTCGACTCCAAGACCGCATTTTTCCGCCAAATTATTCAACCTCTCGTACTTGACTTTGCTGTTGTCGTGCGTCTCGACATAATACCCGCCCGTCAGTTCGCGGGGAGATCGCATTTCCTTGTCTTCATCCGGGTACGTGGTCTGGTCGTGGATGGTAATTCTGTCTCTTCCGGGTCTGTACGGGAGAGGCTCAACCTCGGAAATCAAACCGCGGTTTTTGACGAGATAGTCCACCGCCTTACCCATCAAGTTCCCCTGCAAATCGTCGCTGAAAGTAGCCACGACCTCGTTGTTGCTCTTTATTCTTATTATGTACTCGCTAGACTTGGTGTCGGCGGGAGGAGAGTCAGGTGGCTCTACTTCTTCGGGTTGTGAGTCTCCATCAGTATCTATCTCCGTTTCGATGTCCTCCACGAGTCTGTCGATCATCTCCTTGGCTTGCGACTCCGCCTGCGAGGAGATAACGTCTGAAACAGATTCCGTTAGCGTATTTTTGATTTCATCTGCCAAGCCCTCCTTCTCATTTTCGAGGATGATCCGAGCCTCCTGCAGTTTGTTGATCCGTGTCGCTATTTTTTCGGAATCCCCCGTCTGTATCGATCCTTTGGTGAAGGCTCTCAGCACTGTCACTCTGTTTGATAGGTCTTGGAGATGTAGGTTCGCAAGATTATCTATCTCTATTTTGGAGTCGACGACTCGGCGACGATAGAATTCATATCTTTTTCCGTTTGTCAGAATGCCCCAGTTTACATCCTCGTTCTTCAGGTATGCGGAGAGCTGATCCCTGTGTGTTTCGTTTAGAGGAGTGTCTACCCCCTTAGCCTCGATGAACGCGACGGGTGCCCCCTCCAAAATCAGCGCGTAATCTACCTTGTACGTCTTTCCGAACGCTTTCACCGAATACTCAAGCTGTGTATTATCGGGAATCTCCCAATCAAGAATTTCGAGAAAATCCCGCAGCACGGCAGCCTTTGTTGTGGCTTCCCCCATCTGTGGCGAGTCGTCGATGGTAGATTGAGCATCTTCAATATATTTCTCTACTTCATTTCCATCCATAACTGCGTGGTTGTTATCAGAATGTATTCATTCTTAGTGTTTCCGGTGCGGATTATTTTGAGATTCCGCCTGAACAGCGAGCGACGGAGGAGCGAGCGGGTAGTTTTTGATCCAGCTTTTTGCGAGGAGTGGTGAGTGTTAGCGAACCCGACGAAGTAAAAAGCTGGAGTGGCAGACACGCCGCTACCCCGTGAACGCCGACTACGGATACGACGAAGAGGACGAAGTCTGGGAGGTCACCGCCGGGCGCTCCGACCGCATCACAGACCCACGCATCGATACCGAAGACCGCGCGTGGTACGTCTACGAAGCCGTGAACGGACGTAACGTCAAAAGCGGCGAAGCGACGAGTATACCGGTTCCGCGCTCGGACGATGGGGTGGAAGAACTCCTCGGCGCGCTCGACGAAGACTGCCGAGAGGTGGAGAGCACGGACATAGAAGCTCTTGAGGCGGAGATAGACGAAGCCGTCTACGACCTGTTCGACCTGACCGACGAAGAGCGCGAAGTAATCGAGGAGTATCTGGAGGTCTTCTGAGCGTTACCGCGAGCGACGTAAGGAGCGAGCGGGTAGTTTTTGATCCAGGTTTTTGCAAGTCGGGTGAGAGTCAGCGAACCCGACGAAGTAAAAAGCTGGATTAGATATCCCTGAACTCTATCTCATCCTCGGTTCTACCCGCCTCCTCCATGACGTTTTCGGCTACCTCGATAGGACACTCCGTACGTGTTGCGAGAGCCGCGGCGTCGCTGGGACGCGCGTCTATGGTAAACTCCTCGCGCTCGCCGCCGTCGTACCTCTCGACGTGTACCTTTGCGTAGAAGGTTCCGTTCATCAGGTCGTCGATCACGATACGGTCGACAGCGCCCCCCATCTCGTTGACAGTGTTGAGAAGGAGGTCGTGTGTCAGAGGGCGTTCGAAGGTCTCGTCCGATACGCCGACCTGTATCGAACGCGCTTGGTCGCCCGTTATCATAATAGGGAGGTAACGGTCGCCCGCCTCGACGACGACTGCATGGGCGTCGTCGCCCGCGGCTCCGACACCCTTGATACGCGCGTTTAGCATGAACCACCTTGGTTCTCTTACTACTTTATCCCAACGGTGGCTCAGCTCTTCTTGGAGACACCGTTCTCGAAAAGACTGCTGTTCGGCACGACGTGCTCGCGGTCGCCGTCGTCGATACGTGTCGTGAGCAGGTCGACCTCCTGAACGACGCCCTCAACCTCCCCGATACGTACCCTGTCCCCGACGCCGTACTGGTGTGTCGAGATGACGTACAGACCGCTAACGGCGCTCGGAAGGACGAGACGGAGTGCGACGAGCGTCACCGCGACGGCTCCGAAGAGGTAGGCTGTGAGAAGGACATAAAGCGCCAAGGTCGAGACGCCTAACTGGCTTAGAGCCATGAGGACGGCGACGAAGACGACGGAGTAACGGACGATAGACGGCAGAACCCCGATCTCGGTGACGTTGACGCCTTCGAGACGTTCGGATACGACGACAGCCGCCTTGTCGCCGAGTATCGCACCGAAGACGAGTACGAAGAAAGCCGCGACGACGTTGGGTACGTACCCCGTTACGCGGAGTACGATAGCCTGATCGAACGGGTCGAAACGCAGAAGATCGGCTGATACGAAGATAGCGGCGGCGTAGACGAACCACTCGGCTGTCGTGGCTACGATACCCACGGTGCTCGTACCGAACGAGTCGGCGACGCGTTCGAAGGTTGTTCCTTCCACGAAGTCGTCGACACCCGTCGATCTGCTGACACGGACGAGAACGCGGCGTACGGTGTACCCGACGACGAGACCGACGAGAAGGACGACGCCTGAGAGCGCGAGCACCGCGGGGTCGATCCCCATGATACCGTCCGCCGTCGCACGTGTGACCGTTACGGGCATTCAGTACTCCTCCGGATCGAGTTCGAGTATGAGTTCGCCGCTCCTGAAGACACGTACCATCCTGTCGCTCTCGCTAAGGACGACCGAGACGGCGTTGGTGTCGCGCGTAACCGAAGCCGCCGCCATATGTCGCGTGCCGAGACCGCGTGGGATGTCGATACCTTCGCCGTCGGCTTCGAGGTATCTGTACGCCGAGACTATCTTTCCGCTGTCGCTTATAACGAAAGCCCCATCGAGACGCGAGAACTCCTTGAGCATGACGTTTACGATAGGGTCGCCGACGTGGACGTGCGACTTCTCGAACGGGTTGTACGAGAGTTCGCGCGACTTTTCCATGACGTTGCCCGCGTCGCCGACCACGAACAGCGCCCCGATCGGCTTGCCTTTCTGCCCTTTCTTCCCAAGCTCTATGGAAAGCTCCACGACGTCACGTATCACGGACGGCTCCGCCTTCGATTCGGTGAAAAGGCTGTAAAGACCCGAACGCACCGACTCGGTGACCTTGAAACGCGAGAACGTATCCGGCTCAGAACCGAACACGCCGTCGACGCAGACGATCTCGTCGCCCTCCTCGACCAGCCCGTTTTCGAGCGCCCCCTCGACGCCGTAACGGACGCGATCCTCGAACCTGTCGAAGTCGAGAGGAAGCGAGACATCGCCGTCCTCGGACGAGACCACGACCGTCTCAACCTCGTCGAACCCCGCAGGCAGGTTTGTTTCGGACGCAAAGACGAGAAGCTTGTCCGCGTCCGCGACTATCTCGGCGACGCCTTCTTCGAGGGTCATTCGTTTCAGTATAGAAGGTACGTAGTAAAGAACTTTGGCAGACGCCCGTCAGACGGACGGTGGAATTGGAAACCGATACGGACAGTCATCCCACGTCCACCGTTCTGACCACCGTTCTTTCGCCCTTGTACTCGGCGTAGAAGACGAAGGTCTCCTCGTCGCCGGGGCAGAATGAGTAGTCGTTTCCTCCGGCTATATCGACGTCTGTTCCTCCTACACAGACGATCTCGTTCATGAGCCTCTTCGTTTCGCCGACGCTCTGTCTGTCGACGTTAGACCAGACGAGGTGGTCGCGTCCGCCCTCCGCGGCTACGTATATCCTGTCGGCTCTGGTATAGTCGACGAGTGTTACGTCGAGAGCTATCTCCTCCGGAAAGGAGCACTCGCTACTGCTACCTATATCGACCGCTTTTTTCGACGGTTATACCCACCACCGGGGGCGAACCGGATCTGTTCTGTTCCAGGTAGTCGAGGGCTACGGCACCCACGAAACCGACGAGAAGGACGGCTAAGGCTATCAGAAGCACCGTACCGACGGTGGTCGAGAGTCCGCCATCGCCGCGCGCCGACCCGCGTCTCATTAAGCGAGATTTAGCGCGTAACTACATTAGCGCTGTGGCGCGTCTTCCGAAGATTGAACAAGTTTATGTCACGAAGGCGTCCAAGGAAGGATAAGATGGCAGTAGAGCAGAAACAGGTACGTGACCTGCAGGAAGGCAACTACGTTATGATAGACGAAGAGCCGTGTACCATAGTTGGATACTCGACATCGAAGCCCGGTAAGCACGGGAGCGCAAAGGCGCGTGTCGAGGGCAGGGGTGTCTTCGACGACCAGCGACGGTCGTTCTCGTTACCCGTCGACGCCGACGTTCAGGTTCCTATCATAGAGCGGAAGCAGGGTCAGGTCGTTTCGCGCACGAGCGACGACATCGTACAGGTGATGGATCTCGATACGTACGAGACGGTCGACATGAAGATGCCGGGCGACATGGCTGTCGAGGAGGATGAGACTATAACCTTCCTCGAAGGTATGGGTCAGCGCCGCGTCGTTGAGGAGTAGGTCGTCTATGCGTTTCGCGGGTGCGGACGACGGATACGACGAAGCCGACTACGTCGTTGCGGGCTATCCGCTCGACGCCACGGCTTCGTTCCGTAAGGGTACACGGTTCGCACCGTCACGCGTCCGTGAGGCTTCGCGTTCGCTTGAGACGTACGTCAGGGAAGCCGACCGCGACGTACGCAATATACCTTTCTACGACTACGGCGACATCGACGCATGGAACGACGCACGTGAGACGGTCGAGTTCGGTCAGGGCGTCGTCGCCGAACTGTCCGACGACGCGAAGACACCTATCATCGTCGGTGGCGAGCATACGGTCTCCGTCGCGGGGTTTCGCGGCACCGACGCCTCGTCTGTCGTCATCTTCGACGCGCATCTCGATCTGAAGGAAGAGTTCGAGGGTTCGGCGTACAGCCACGCATGCGTCGCCCGGCGTGCCGTCGAGGATGGACGTGACGTCTATATCGTCGGTGCGCGCGAGGCTTCGCGTGACGAATGGGGGTACGCCGAAGAGAGCCGGAACGTCCATCTCCGTAGCTTCGACCGTCTCATGCCCGCGGAGTTCGACGCGCCGTACGTCTCCGTGGATCTCGACGTTCTGGATCCCGGATACGCGCCCGGTGTCGGAACACCGGTTCCACGCGGCGTCTCCACCGACGTTCTCTTCGATGCCGTCCGTTCGCTTGCTCCGCGCGCCGTCGGCTTCGATACCGTGGAGGCTTGCCCCGCGTACGGTGCGGGTGAGGCGGAGTTCGTCACGGCTTCGCTCGTACGTGACTTCGTAGCCTTCGCCTCCGACGGAGATTAGGTAAAGAGTTATACACCTCCCTTCTGTAGGAAGCCCCGATGACGTACAGACGTAGACAGCTTCTCAGGATAGCCGCGACGGCGGGCGGGGGAGCCGCCGTCACGGGCTGTCTCGGTGGCGACGGTAACGGTGACAACACGACGGATACGGACGTAGACGACGACGGAGGCGGTGGGAACGAAACCCAAGACGGCGGCGAAGAGCAACCGACCGAACTCGACCACGAGCCTTGGGCGACGTACGGCGGCGACTCGGCGAACACGGGTTACGCGCCCGATGCGTCCGCGCCCGCGGGCGAACTGTCGTGGGAGTACGGAACCGACGGTCCCTTCTACGCGTCGCCCGTCGTCGTCGACAGTACCGTATACGTACCGAGCTTCGACCAGCGTCTACACGCCGTCGACGCCGTCTCAGGTGAGGCGGACTGGACGTTCAAAGGCTCCGGAAACCCGCGCGCCACGCCTGCGGTCACCGACGAGCATATCTACTTCGGCACCGACGACAACATACTGTACTCCGTGACGCCTGAGGGCGAACAGGACTGGCGTTACGAAGGCGACGGTCCCGTGCGCGCGTCGCCCAAGACGGTCGAGGTCGGCGGTGACACGCTCGTCCTCGTCGGTGAGGGACGTTTCGGTAGCGGCGCTGTCGGAGCAAGACGCGTTATACAGGCGGTCACGTCCAACGGCGAACTCGAATGGTCTTTCGAAGCCGGCGACTTCACGGAGCAAGCCCCCGCCGTCGCCGGAGGAAACACCTACGTCGTCAGGCAGGACGGTATACTCTACTCCATCGACGCCTCAAACGGCGAACAGAACTGGTTCCACGAGGCGAGCGGCAACATATACTCGTCGCCCGCCGTCCGCGACGGCTCCGTCATCTACGGCGACGACGATGGCAACGTCCGCGCCGTCCGCGCCGACGAGGACCGTGTCAGGTGGAGCTACGAGGCGGACGACGGCGTTGAATCATCCCCCTCGGCGTCGAACGACGCCGTCTACTTCGGCGACAACAGCGGTACGTTCCACGCCGTCTCTCTCGAAGGCGAAGAACTCTGGACGTACGACGCGGGCGACGCCGTCCGTTCGAAGCCCACGGTGGGCGACGGCTTCGTAGCCTTCGGTAGCAACGACGGTACCGTGTACGTACTCGACACCGAAGCCGACGGCGAGGAGATATGGACGTACGAGACGGGTCTCGACGTCAGAACCTCGCCCGCTATCATCGACGGACGCCTGTTCGTCTCGTCGTTTGACAACAGCCTGTACGCCTTCGAATAGCAACGTTTTACCGGCATCAGTTTCAACTCTGCGACATGCCCATAAAGCCCGCGTACATCAAGAAGATAGGACGCGAACTCCTCGAAAAATACCCCGACGTATTCACCGACGACTACAAGTCGAACAAGAACGCCGTCACCGAACTTACCAACGTCGAGTCGAAGACCGTACGTAACCGTATCGCAGGCTACGTCACGAGACATTCGGACGGTCTGGAGGAGACAGCGCCCGCGACCGCCTAATCCCCTCTTCCCTTGTCACGTGACTTCTTCGCCTTCTTCTTAGCACGCTCGCGTTTCTTCTTCTTACGTTTCTGAGCCTCCTTGTACGCCTTGATGCTCTCCTTGGCAACGTCGGGCGTCATACCTCCGTGCTCGGTCTCACGGAGACGTATCTTGGTCAGCACGGGCGTGTTGATGAAGTCGCCCGCAAGTATCGCCTGCCCCGTCGTCAGACCGGGTAGGTCGCGTAGGAGATCCTCGCCTGCCGCCTCGACGGAGCGCGCTATCGTCTCCTGGTCGACCCCGTTACGTACCTTCATTATTATCGACGAGTTGCACTGCGAAAGAACGTCCTCGTCTAGCCTCGACGGACGCTGTGAGATAACACAGAGACCGACACCGAACTTACGTCCCTCGCGGGCTATCTCCTGCAGGAGGTCACGTGTCTTTAGCTCGCGGTCGATAGGCGCGAAGTTGTGCGCCTCCTCTATGAAGATGGTCACCGGAACGTCGATATGGCGCTCGCGCGCCTTCGCGTCGAAGCCGCCGCGTCCGCGCTGTACGCGCACCGCCTCCTTACGCGACTCCATTATCTGCTTCGTAAAGTACCACAGGATGAGGTTTCTTTCGAGTTCCTCCGCTCCCGTCGGGAACTCTATGATGTTGCACTTGCCGGGTTCGCATAGCTCCTGTACGCTCGTCTCCGTTTCGGGGTCGAGGCTCACGAAGTCTTCGAGGAGACCCAGACGCCACGCGAGGTTGTCGTCGACACGGTTGCCTTCGCTCAGACGGTCGATTATATCCGCCACCGAGTAGTCGCGCCTCACGTTGTCCTGATACTCGGCGGAAACGCTCGACGAGCTCGCCGTCGTGTCGTCGATGTCGAGGTCGTCGAGAACCTCGCGGAGACGTTCGCGCTGGACGTTTGTGGCGTCCTCGGCGAAGGCGACCTGAAAGTCGTCGAGGTCGAGGTTGGAGATCTTGATACGCGGCTCCTCTATGAGATTGAACCTGTCGCCGTACTCGTCGTCCTCGGCGAGCGTGAAGTACTCACCGTGTATATCGAAGACGACCGACGTGCCGCGGTTTCCGGGCTTGACGGTCTCTTCGAGAAGGACACCGACCGTGTACGACTTACCTGCGCCCGTCGAAGCCAGAACGCTGAGGTGCTTCGTCGCCACCTCGTCCATGTCGACGAAGACCTTTACATCGGCGTCCTCGCGGTTGAGGACGTGACCCATATGCAGGACGCCCTGTCTCTCCGAGGGCGTCAGTATCTCGGCGAGTAGCTCGTCGTGTGCGTAGTAGACCTCCTGACCGATATGTGGCGAGCTACGTAGGTTACGGAATCCGCCCATATCCTCGTCGTAGACACCCAGTACCTTCGCAGTCACGCGGTAGCCGCGGTTCGTCGTTAATGTCTCCATACCGTCGGCGTCGACGTGCGGCTCAAGCGTCTGGGGAACGTCGCTCTCGTCCGCCACGATACGGTCGCGCTCCTGTATACGGCAGAGTATCTTTGTGTCGTCGCGGTCGTCGGGTTCGTAGTAGACGAACTCACCGACCTTCAGCTTCTCTATCTCGGTCGTCACGAAGTCGAACGACTCCTCGGTGCGTCCGGGTCCGAGCGCCCAGCCTGTCAGGTCTTTCATCATATATCACGTGGGATAGACGGTATTACGGCGTCAGTAGCATAAATCCTCGGTCGGACTGTGCGAACGTCGGTGTATCGACAAGAACTAACACGTTCGGGCGCGTACGAGGACGTATGCTGGGGAGCCTCGAAGCGAAGGTTCTGGGAGTGCTTGAGGAGTACGACGAGGCGAGCGTCCGCGATATCGTCGACGCCCTCAACGACGACGACGAGGACTTCGCGTACACCACCGTCGGGACTATACTCGACAGGCTCCACGACAAAGGTCTCGTCGAACGTAGGGAGGAGCCGTACAAGGGCGGGACGCGGTACGTCTACGAGTACGTCGATATACGTGACGAGTATATAGACGAAGTTCTCCGTGATGTCGTCTCGCTCTTTGGCGACGATGGGCTGGAAGAACTCAAGGAGAAGGTTGAGGAAGCCGAAGACGGAACCCAAGACGCGGGGGGCTGATGGAACGTATACTGCTGTACGGATCGGTTGCGGGCTTCGGCTGGCTTACGCTCCTCACGCTCTACTACGCTGTTCTACGCAAACGTCGCGCCGTCTTCTCTATGGTAGCGTCGTTCGGCGTCGCCGCCGTCGTGACCGTCTGGACAGCCGCCGTCTTTCTTGGCGTAGCGGGCGTCTCGCACGCCGTCTACGGATTCCCCGAAGCCTCTTTCCGTACCGTCGCGGCTGTCGTCGTCGCCGCATACGCCGTCTCCGTCGCCGAACTCACAGCTCTGTTCGTCATCAATCAGTGGACGGTTCGACGCCTCGTCCGACGGTACCGAAGCCTCGCCGACGGAAGCCTCACCGCCCATCTTCAGAACCGTGTCGACATCGGTTCCCTTGCAGACGAGTTTGACATCGGTGAGATAGAGGTTCTCGTCGTCGAGGACGCGGAGGCTAACGCACATTCGATGGCGCTCGCGCGTCCGAGCCTTCTCTCGCCTAAGCTGGGTAAGGAGGTTCTGGTTATCAAACGTCCGCTCGTAGATGTTCTCGACGACGACGAACTCGAAGCGGTTCTGGCGCACGAGTTTGCGCATATCGAGGAACTCGACGCGCGTTTCCGCCCCTACTTCGAGGTTCTGGCTCTCGTCTACTTCTTCGACCCCGTGGTGCAGGTCACGCGCCGGTTCATGCGCCGTCTTCAGGAGTACGGTGCCGACGACCGCGCGGTTGAGGTGACAGGGAACCCGAAGGCGCTCGGACGTGCGCTCGTCAAGGTTGCGGAGTACGAGGCGGACGGTGGGAGACGTTTCGAGATCAAGGAGCGTGCCCAGAGGCTCGCACAGCATCCGACGGATGGACAAACGACTTACAGAAGGAGGGTATAACGGCTGTATGTCGTACGAGTCTACCGAACGCCGCGCTTGGGCTGTCTCCCTCGTCGTCTCCGCCGTCGCGCTCGGACTTATCGGTGCCTCCTCACGCGGCGGTATAGACGCTGTTCCGCGTCTACCCTCCGAGGTTATCGCCGTCATACCTCACGTCAACGCCGTCCTCGTCGCAACGTCTTTCTTTACCCTACTCGCCGGCTACAGAGCCGTCCGGAACGGAAACACAACGCGGCACGCACGTCTCATGGCGACGACGGCGGTGCTTTTCTTTGTTTTCCTCACCCTGTACCTCGTCCGTCTCTCGAACGCAGGTCTGACGCCGTTCCCCGGATCCGACGCCGTATACACGTACGTCTATCTGCCGTTCCTCGGCGTACATATGGTTCTCGCGGCGGTCTGTATCCCTCTCGTCCTTTACTCCGTCTCCGTAGCCGTCACGGTTCCGACCGATGACATACGTGAGACGGCACATCCGCGTGTCGGACGCGTCGCGGTTCCGCTGTGGGCGGTGTCGTTCGCCTTCGGCTTCGTCGTCTATCTGATGCTCCACCACCTGTTCTGATGACGTCGAGACGTAAACCCCGGTGCGAGAAGTAAAAACTCGGTGCGAGATGTGCGGTGTGAGACGCGAAGCTTTTTTTCGTGCGACGCAAAGATTTACCATGGATATCGACCCGTGGGGTTCGGACTCGGTCGAGGACTACTCACGTCTTTTCGACGAGTTCGGTATAGACGAGTTCGACGAGTCGGACGTTCCCGAACCGCTCGACCTGATGCGTCGCGGTATTATCTTCGGCGAGCGCGACTACGACCTCGTCGAGGAAGCGATACGTAACGGCGAGGAGTTCGCGGCTCTGTCGGGCTTCATGCCGTCGGGGAGCCTACATCTCGGACATCTGATGGTTCTACGTGAACTCGTCTGGCACCAGCAGAGGGGCGCGGACACCTACTTCGTAATCGCCGACCTCGAAGCTCATTCGGCGCGCGGTATGTCGTGGGAAGAGTGCGAGCGTTACGCGCGCGAGTACGTCCTTTCGCTCCTTGCGCTCGGATTCGACCCCGAGGAGGGCGAGGTTTACAGACAGAGCGAGAACCGCGAGCTTCAGGACTTGGCGTTCGAACTCGGCGAGGAGACCAACTTCAACGAACTGAACGCAATCTACGGCTTCGACGGCGAAACCAACATGGGGCATATGCAGAGTACGTTGACGCAGGCGGCGGACATACTGTACCCCCAGCTTGACGAACCCAAGCCGACCGTCATACCTGTGGGCGCGGATCAGGATCCCCATCTACGTCTCACGCGTGGTCTTGCGCGCCGTACACGTATCTTCGGCGTCACGGAGGCGTACGCGAGCTTCGAGATAGAGGACGAGCATAAGGAGGCGGTCAGGCAGGCAGTCGAAGGACTCGAAGATGTAACAGCCGCGGAACTCGCGGAAGAAGTGGACGACACGCAACTCGCCGAACGTCTGCGGGCGGGTGGCGACGAAGGGCTGAAACACCGGACGCGTGTCCTTTCACGTGACGCACCGCAGGAGGCTTTCGACGCATTAGCCGACGAACTCGAAGACACCGGACGCGTTGAGAGGTTCGACGAACATCTCGACGTCTACGACGCCGACCGTGAGGATGTCGAACGCCTCGTCCGTGAGGTAGAGGTCGAACACGGCGGCTACGGCTTCTATCCGCCTTCGTCGATCTACCACAGGTTCATGACGGGTCTGACGGGAGGTAAGATGTCTTCGAGCGTCCCCAAGAGCCATATCGCCGTCACCGACGACCTCGACGACGCGCGTGAAAAGGTGATGAGCGCCAAGACGGGGGGGCGTGAGACGGCGGAGGAACAGCGCGAGAAGGGCGGAAGACCCGACGAATGCCCCGTCTACGAACTGTACGCGTACGCCGACGACTCCGTCTGCGACGACGAACACGCCGAACGCGTCTACGAGGAGTGCGCGGGTGGCGAACGTCTCTGCGGCGGCTGTAAGAGCGAGGCTGGGGATCTGACAGCCGAGTATCTTGAGGAGCATCAGGAGGCGCGCGAGGAGGCGCGTGAGACGCTCAAGGGTTCCGACATCGAAATCTGACTACGTCCCTCGCTTGTTCCCGTAGATATGTATCTGAAGACGTGGCGAGTAACGGAAGCCACGTTCCTTACACAGTTCGGCGAGCCATTCGCCGCGTTGGCGTAGCGTGTCACGGTCAACGCCTTCGGGCATCAGAAGCACATGGTTGCGGTCGTATGTTGAGAGCGACGCGAGTATATCCTCTATCTCGTCTATGTCTTCTCGGTCGGCGACGACGAACTTTAGCTGGTAGTCGTGCGAACTGATATACGACTCGATCACGTCGAAGTCGATCCGTTCCTCCTCGTGTATCTCGCGCCATCCGTCCGCTTCTTCGTCGGGCGTTGAGTTGGAGAGCTTGGGCGACATGGAGACGAGTTCGGCGTCAACGTCGCGGTAGACCGTCGCGTTCGTCTCCACGGTAACATCGCCGTCGAGCGACGCGCAAAGCTCGTCTATATCCGGCTGTAACAACGGCTCGCCGCCCGTTACGACGTAGTGGTTCGCGCCGTAGCCGTCGGCGCGCTCCACCACCTCCTCGACGGTCTCCGTCTCTCCCTCCGGATCCCATGACGTGTACGCTGAGTCGCACCACGAGCAACGCAGGTTACAGCCGCTCGTGCGCACGAAGACGGACGGTACGCCCGCGAGACGTCCCTCGCCCTGTACGGTGTAGAACACCTCGCTAACGTACAGGGTCGTTCACCCCCGCTTCGTCGAAACCGCGTGCGCGTTCCTCGCACGATGCGCAGACGCCACAAGGCTCGTCGCCGTTCTGGTAACACGACCACGTATGCTCGAAAGGCACGCCGAGTTCGTCGCCGCGGTCGACGACCTCGCTCTTCTCCATGTCCACGACAGGGCGGCGTACCTCAAACTCGACGCGGTCGGTTCCGAGCGAAAGCGCATCCTCCATAGCTTCGGCGTACACGTCTCTGCAGTCGGCGTACCCGTCGCGGTCGTCGGCGTTGGGACCGTACCAGAGCTTCGTCGCGCGGCGTTTCTCGGCGACCCCCGACGCGACGGCAATAAGGACTGTGTTGCGCATAGGGACGTACGATGTAGCGACGCCCTCCTCGTCGTAATGCGTCGACAGGTCTGTACCGTCGGTGAGCCCCTCACCGAACGCTGAGAACGCGTCAGACAGGTCGATCTCCACGTACTCCGCACCGTAATGCGAAGCAAGCGCAGTCGCGCAGTCGCGCTCCCTCTCGCTCGTGTGCTGTCCGTAACGTGCGTGAACGGCGACGGGCACCTCGTCGTCATCACGAACCCCCTCGGCGAACGTAACGGCGCTGTCGACGCCACCGGAGACGAGGACGACGCTGTCAGCCATCGTCCTCCTCAACGCGCCCGTGTCTCCTGTCGATCTCGTCCATCCGGTCGAGCATCTTACGTAGTGCGCTTCGTACGGCGTCCGAGGTCGATACGAACTTACCGTCGTCACCGACGTGTTCCTGTACGTCGTCGAGTAGCTCCTGTGGTACGTCGGCGCTCACCTTAGGCATGGTATTCGTATGGTATTAGTATGGTATTAAGGTTGCGACAGGCGGGGACGGATCACCGACGGTCTGACGGCGTGTACGAGGGAGCATCTCTCGCGTCGTCGAGAACCGGGAACCTTACGCGTCAGTATCTGAGCCGTCCGGTTACGACCGCGACCGAACGGCTAAGAGATCGTCGGCGTCCGTGTCGGGGAGTATACCGGCTTCCCTCGCACGCGTGAACAGCGTCTCGACCGCGCGCACCCCTTCGTCGCCCATGTCGACAGTGTACCCGTTGACGTACAGGTCGATATGTCGACGTAGAACGTCGTCGTCGATCTCGTCCGCGTGCTCGCGGACGTAGCCGCGTAGGTCGTCATCGTCGGGAAGTCCCTTATCCCCGCGTCTGTCCCGTGCGTACCCGACGCTCGCGCTCAACGCCTCCTCGATCCGTCCAGGGTCTTCAACGTCACGCCGGACGGCGATACAGCCGAGGGGTACGGGCGCGCCCGTCTCTTTCTCCCACCACTCGCCGAGGTCGAGTACCTGCGTCAAGCCGTGGTCTTGGTAGGTGAAACGCCCTTCGTGTATAACGAGACCCGCGTCGTACCCACCGTCGGCGACCGCGGGCATTATCTCGTCGAAGATACGTTCGTCCGCGGCTTCGAAGGATCGTGAGTGTAGCTGTAAAAGAAGATGCGCCGTTGTGAGTTCTCCGGGAATGACGACGTCCGTGTCGTCTGACGCGAGTTCGGCAGGCTCTATCCCTTCGCGCGCCACGACGATAGGACCGACGCCGCGCCCGAGAGCGCCTCCTGAACGTAGCAAGGCGTAGTCGTCGAGCAGGCGTCCGAGAGCGCCGAAGGAGAGCTTGGTTACCTCGTAACGTCCTTCGAAAGCACGCCGGTTCAACGTCTCTACGTCGTGATGCTCCACCTCGAACGGTTCGCCTACCTTACCCTCCTTAGCGGCGTAGAAGGCGAAGGTATCGTTCGGACACGGCGAGTAGCCGAACCTCATACGTATACCTCCGTGAGCGCACCGTGTAACGCTTCCGCACCCGTCTCGAAGTCGAAACCACGGCTCTCGCCCGCGTGGTTCGAGACGCCTACGACAGCGGACGCCGGGACACCGAACAGACGCGCGACCTGAGCGACCGCGGCGGTCTCCATCGTTTCGACGACAGCGTCCGTACGTTCAGCGATCTCACGCGCCGACTCGTCGGTGGCAGATACGGTAGCGACGGTCGCAACACCACCCTCCTCGCCTTCGACTTCGAGGGGTCCGAGGGGGTAGGAGTTGTAGTAGCCTTCTGTGGTCTCGAAGCCGAGGTGTTGGGTACCCCCGAAGCCCTCAGGCGTCACCACGCCGAGATCCCCGTGTACGGCGTGTGTACCGACGACGACATCACCTACTTCGAGCGCCGAACCCGGAAGAGCGCCCGCTACTCCGCACGAGACGACGCGGGATACGTCGTAACGTTCGAGGGCAAGCGCGACGCACGCCGCCGTGTTGGTACGTCCGACACCCGTTACGAGGGTTCGTGGTTCCCCTCCGAAGACAGGACGACCGAGTACCTCGTCGACCTTGTCGCGCCCCTCGGTGAAGTCGGCGACCTCGTCGCGCGTCGCCGTGACGATGAGTTCCATGTCGCATATACGACCCGTGTCGGTGTAACTCTGTCCCTCCTGCAGGGATCTCCAAAACGTTTTACCCCTAACCGACACAGACGAAACAATGACAGTCGGTGAAGACGCCGACCCTCCTACAGATGGCGACGGCTACACGTACGAGAAGGCAGACTGGTACCAAGCCGAGACGGGGTATGACGATGGGGTCATAGGCGAAGACACCGTTCCGGAACTCGTCGACAGACGCGCCGAAGGGCACGACGGCGTCGCTCAGATGTACAAAGGAGGCGTATACAACCGAACGCTCACACCGGGGGTAATCGACGAAGCACCGGAGGGCGAGTTTGCGTCGGTGACGTACGGGGATTTCCGACGAATCTACCGGAGGCTTG
>NZ_RKLV01000007.1:0-72897 GCF_026242195.1 Halorutilus salinus
GTCACCGAGTCGGAGAAGAAAGCGAGAAGAACCAGACCGATAGCCACCCCGACAGCTGTCCGGGCGTTTTCGCTCCGGTAGATCGACCCCACACCGCGTTCCATGCGTTCCGGTACTCCCGTGCGTAAGGTATACGTTACGGAGTCCGTCGGTTCACCGTACCTACCCCGCGACGTTCGACTACTTCGTGTAGGGGATAGAAACCTACGTCGTCTACCGAACCACCACCGTTGCTCTGTCGCCTTACCGTTGCCGTCTTATCCGAACACCGCCGGTTATGGAGTCACAGGATAGCCAGAAGGATCTCCGTCGGGGATTTGACACGGTCACTCCGCTTCGTTCCGTTCACTGTTCAAATCCCGCTCCTGCGCAAAATCAAGAATTTTGCTCCGTCGGGGATTTGAACCCCGGTCATCGGCTCGAAAGGCCGAAATGATTGGCCGGACTACACCAACGGAGCGCTCGTGCCTCGCGCTCCGCGCCCTGCGCTTCCGCGCAGAACAACGGAGCTTCACATGCGTTCGCTCCCTGCTCCGCGTCACTTACGTTCCGCGGAACAACGGAGCGTATCTGATAGGTGTACGGAGTCCGGCATAAGGGTTTCCTTTGCTCGCCGGTATCACAAGCTATAACGCGTCTACTCCCATCATTTTGATCATGAAGGTCGCAGTCTTAGGCGGTACAGGAAGCTTCGGCGGCGGACTCGCTCTACGTCTCGCGGACGCGGGTCATGACGTGGCTGTGGGAAGCAGGAGCGCCAGCGAGGCGCGCGAAGCGTGCGAGAGCTACGCCGAAAAGACAGATACGGGGCTATCGGGTGCGGAGAACGCCGACGCCGTCGACGGTGCGGATGTCGCTGTCCTCGCGGTTCCGCCCGCGTACGCCGCGGAGACGGCGCGCGAAACGCTCGGTGGCTTCGACGGTACAGTCCTCACGCCCGTCGTCGGCATGTCGCGCGAAGACGGTGACTTCGTCTACACGCCGCCCGACGAGGGAAGCTTCGCGGAGGAGGTTCGGGGTGCGCTCGACGACGACGTACCTCTTGCGGGTGCCTTTCACAGTCTCGCCGCGGGTAAGCTACGTAACCTCGACGCCGGTATAGACGCCGATATCGCCGTCTTTGGCGACGACGAGGCGAAGGAACCAGCCGTCGAACTCGTCGAATCCGTCGGCGCGCGTCCTCTCGATGTAGGCGGATTCGGTGTCGCGCCGCAGGTCGAAGCCCTCACGCCTCTTCTCATCAACGTCGGCGCAAAGAACGGTATCAAGGACGCGGGCGTCCGTTTCGTATAGCTGTTAGTTTCTTGGTCACAACAGATTTTTGTTTGGTGCGTCCCATGTCACCGTATGCCTAAGACAGAGAACAGGCTCGAAAGGTCGGACAGCAGTTACAGATACTACAGGAACGCCGTCGCTCGCCACTGGGATCCGCACGAGATAGAGCTTGAGGAGGATCGCGAGACGCTCGCCGCCTTCGACTTCGAGGAAGGCGAGGACGGGTTCGAGTACTTCCGACAGACGCTCGCGCTGTTCGGCGCTGGCGAGGAGGAGGTGACCGAGGATCTCTCACCGCTTGCGACCGCGGTTGAGGGTATCGAGGATCAGATGTTCGTTACGACCCAGATGTACGAGGAGGCGAAACACGCCGACTTTTTCGACCGTTACTGGCGCGAGGTTGTCAACCCCGTCGAGGAAACACGCGGATACGAGGTTACCTCGCCCACCGACGACCGTTTCTTCCCTGACAACTACGACAAACTCTTCGAGAGCAACGAGGAGGCTATGGGAAGGCTCCTCGACAACGACACGCCGGAGAACCGAGTGAAGGCGCACGCGAACTACCATCTCACCATAGAGGGTATACTCGCACAGACGGCGTACTACGCGATACACCAGAACTTCAGCGAGGATATAGAAGACTACCCCCATCTACCCGGACTCGTCGAAGGCTTCTCGAACATACGGAGCGACGAGGGTCGACACGTCGGCTTCGGGATGCAGAAGATCAAACAGCATATCATAGAGGACGGCGTCGATGTCTCGGTTCTGAACGATACCGTGAACGACCTTATGACATACACGAACGGTATACTCGTCGACACGACGGAGGAGGACGCGCCCGGTATCGGTCGTGAACGCCTGATGGAGTTCGCCGCAGAGAAGCACCGCGAACGTATGGAGCAGATTACGGACGCGAGCGCCGAGATACCCGACGTAGACGAACTCGTCAGTCTCTCAGGCGTCTGAGGCTTAGGACAGAAGCTAACGAACGTTATACATAGAACGATTTATACACGGTTCTCGCAACTGTTCGGTGATGCCACTCGACGAGGACGAGCTATCCAACGAAGACTTCACCGTGGAGGTGAGCGAGGACGGCGCTGTCGTACGCGCGACGATAGACCGCCCCGACAAGGCGAACACGATAAACGAGAACGTTACGGACGGGCTACACGCGTCGCTCGATGCGGCGGATGAGTCGGACGCACGCGTCTACGTCCTGCGGGGTGCCGACGGCAAGTTCTGCGCCGGAGGCGACCTGAGCGAGATGTCGCGTCTCATAAACGCGTCGCCGCAGGAGTACCGCGACTACCTGCCGAGTATCTCGAACGTCATGTCCAAGATGCGTGGGATCGACGCGCTCACCGTTGCGGCGGTCGAAGGCTACTGCCGCGGCGGCGGCATGGGTCTCGCAACAGCCTCCGACATCGTAGTCGCGGCGGACGACGCGTCGTTCGGAACGCCTGAGAAGGAGAGCGGTCTTTTCCCCATGCAGGTGATGGCACCGATCATGCGAACCGTCCACGAGAAGAAGGGTATGCTGATGATGTTCACGGGCGAGAGCCTCGACGCCGAGGAGGCGGAGGAGATAGGTATGGTGTCGCAGGTCAACGACGCCGACGACTTCGACGATGAACTCGACGAACTCGTCGATGAACTCGTCAACTCAAGCCCGACGATGATCTCGATGGGCAAGGAGGCGTACTACAGCCATCTCGACATGGAGTTCGACAAGCAGTTGGACTACCTCAAGGAGATGTTCTCGCTCCTCGCTATGAGCGACGACACCCACGAGGGCATGGAATCGAACATGATGGATCAGGATCCCGACTGGAAGATCAGATAACAATGGTAGACGACTCAGAGATAGGCACCCACATGGGTGTCAAGACACAGCGTACCGTACGTGGAAACGACCCCGACAAAGCCGTCATATCCGTCGCTATGACGGGCGCGATGACGATGCGTAGCCGGTGCCCGTCGGTGCCGTACACGCCGCAGGAGATCGCCGAACAGGCGCAGGAGGCGCGCGAGGCGGGCGCGAGCGTCGCGCATATACACGCTCGTACGGAGAACGGAAGCCCGACGTTCGACGCCGATACGTATCAGGAGGTGTACGACGAGGTGCGCGACCACACCGACATAATCATAAACTTCTCGACGGGCGCTATACACGAACCTCTCGAATCGCGTATAGAGTACGTCAAGGAGGTACAGCCCGACATCGCGGCGCTCAACATGGGTTCGATGAACTACGCCAAATGGAGCGAGAGCAACGAGGACTACGCCTTCAACATGCAGTTCGAGAACCCGTTCAGCGAGATAGAGGAGATGCTCGAAGCGATGAACGAGGCGGATGTAAAGCCCGAACTCGAATGCTTCGACACGGGACATATCGGTAGCATACGTCCCCTCCTCAAGCAGGGTATTCTGGAGCACCCGCTACATTTCTCCATCATCATGGGTATTGTTGGAGGTATCCCTCCGACGGTCAACAACCTGATGAATCAGGTACGTCAGCTACCCGACGACGCCAACTGGCAGTTGATCGGTATCGGATACCCCAACCAGTGGCCTCTTGTCTCTGCGGCGCTCTCGATGGGCGGTAACGTCCGCGTCGGCGTCGAGGACAACTACTATATCAACAACGACCGCGACAAGGCGGGCAACGCCGAACTCGTCGAGAAGGCGGCGCGTATGGCGCGCGACGTCTGCCGCGAACCCGCGACGCCCGACGAGGCGGCGGATATAATGGGGTTCGAGCCTAACAGGTAGCGTGTGACAGTGGAAGACGACGAACCGGGGCGTTACGCCGAGTACGTCGACGAGGAGATGGACGTACGCGAGATACTGGACGTAATCTGTGAGCACCGCGACGACTCCAAGGCTCACCGCGAACTCGTCTACTCAGTCGCCGAAACGACAGGCAAAGACCGCGACGACGCGGCACGGTACCTCAAGGAGTTTGTAAGCACGACCGAAATCGTCGAACTCGACGGTGGGTACGTCCAGACGCGCCGACAGTTCGACGAGAGCTTCGACTGACGCCGCGACAGCCGACAGCTATTTGTCGCGCTCCGACAACCACGAAGTATGACACTCGGAGAGACACCACCGACGACGGAGGTATTCGCGGACGACCTTTTCGAAGGCGAACGCGTCCTCGTAACGGGCGGAGGTACAGGTATAGGCGAGCACATAGCGCTCGCGTTCGCGGATCACGGCGCGGACGTAGCAATCGCAAGTAGAAACATGGATCATCTCGAACCCGTCGCTGACGAGATAGAGAGCCGGGGCGTCGAATCGTGCGCGACGACTGTCGACATACGTGACCGCGAGCGTGTCGATGAGATGACCGAGACGGTCGTCGACGAATTCGGAGGTATCGACGTTCTCGTAAACAACGCGGGCGCGAACTTCCTCTCGCCCGCCGAGAGCCTGTCGGAGAACGGCTGGCGCGCCGTCGTCGGTACAGTACTCGACGGCACGGCGTACTGCTCGTTCAGCGTCGGCGAACATATGATGGAGAACGACGGCGGGAGCATCGTCTCCATGGGTGCGTCGAACTCCGTCGAGGGTGCGCCGTACCACGCCCACTCCGGCGCTGGGAAGGCGGGCGTACACAACCTTATGCAGTCACTCGCCGCCGAATGGGCGGACGACGGCGTACGGTGTAACACAGTCGCGCCCGGCGTGATACTCACCGACGCTATAGACGAGATTCTGCCCGACGACTACCGCGAGCAGGTCACCGACTACCTCGCAGGCGACCGTCTTGGGGAGCCGGAGGACTGCGTACCCCCGGTTCTCTTCCTCGCCTCCGACGCCGCGGCGTACGTCACGGGCTCGTACTATCAGGTCGACGGCGGTCAGCTCGTCGCGCCGTCGCCTCTATAGTAGCGAAGTCTCCCTCAGAACAGAACCGTACCGTGGTGGCGGTCTATCTCGTTGCGCTCCTTGTCCTCGAAGACACGGAAACGCGCCTCAAGCTGTTCGCGTAGGTCGCCCGACGGCACGAGTTCGTCGACCTCCATCTGGCTCGCCTGCTTCTTGATATCGATGTACTTCTCGTACTCCTGCTTGAACATCTCCTTGGTGGATTCGAGCGCCTCGCCCTCCATCTCCTTGAGCTTGTCACCGAACAGTGCGTGAACCGCCGCTTCGGGACCCATGACGGCGATCTCGGTCGACGGTAGTGCGAGAACCTCGTCGGGACCGAACGAGGGTCCAGCCATCGCGTAGATGCCCGCGCCGTACGCCTTCCGTGTGAGAACGGAGATCTTGGGAACCTGTGCGTTCGATGTCGCGTAGATAAACTTCCTTCCGCGGCGTAGAACGCCCTCCTTCTCAACCTTCGTACCGACCATGAATCCGGGCGTGTCACAGAGGTAGAGGAGGGGTATGTTGTACGCGTCGCACGTCCAGACGAACCCCGAAGCCTTGTCCGCGGCATTGGGGAAGATAGCGCCGCCGTTGACGTTGGGCTGGTTAGCCACGACGCCGACGGGTCGTCCCGCTATACGTCCGATACCTGTGGTGATCTCGCTACCGTACTCCGGCTTCATCTCCTGCCACGAACCGCGGTCGATGAGACGTTTGATGACCTCGTTAACGTCGTAGTCCTTCTGTGACTCCTCCGGGATTACAGCGTCGAGACCCTTGGGGTTGAGTTCGGGCTGTTTGGGTTCGGCGCGCGGGGGCTTCTCGCGGAAGTTCTGGGGAAGGTAGTTGAGAACCTGCCTCGTCTTCTCGACAGCGCCTTCCTCGTCGTCGACGACGATGTCGGCGCTTCCCGAATGCTTCGAATGCACGTCCGCGCCGCCGAGTTCCTGCATGTCGACGCTCTCGCCTATCATCGCCTCGACGATACGCGCGCTCGCTATCGCCATCGAACCCATATCCTCGACCATTATGAGGTAGTCGCAGAAGACGGGCGTGTATGCGCTTCCCGCGATGTCGGGACCGTACAGGACGCCTATCTGAGGAACCTTTCCGGACATTCTGCACTGGTTGTAGAACATCTTGCCGCCCGTGTAACGGTCGGCGTGGGTGTCGCCGGGGTCGCGCTCCTCCTGATTCAGACGCGCGCCCGCCGAGTCGATTAGACGGACGAGAGGCACGCCGAGACGCATAGCCTTCTCCTGTATACGGATTATCTTCTCCGCACCGTCGCTACCGAGCGTACCCGCCTTGACCGTGTAGTCGTTGGCGGTGAAACAGACCTTGCGTCCGTCGATACGCCCGACACCGGTAATGACGCCGTCAGCAGGCAGTTCGTCGTCGTCGGAGAACCCCGCGAACGTACCGTCCTCGAACTCGATCTCGTCGAAAAGAAGATCGAGACGCTCACGTACGAACAGCTTGTCGAGTTCGTCAAGCTTCTCCTGCTTGTCCTCCTTCCGCCCCTTCATAATCTCCTCTATCTCCTCGCGTAGCTGTTCCTCACGTTCGGTGACGACGACGCCCTCGTCGTCCCAGTCGTCCTTCTCGCCTGCGGACGCGACGGTAGAGCCGTCGCCTCCGACCATTTCGACGGGCTTTCCGAGATGTTGCGAGACGGCGGCGACGACGGCGCGCGCCATCTCCTCGTCGTCTGCGTCCTCTACGTTTATCCTCATACCTACGGTAGAGTGTCGAAGGCGGAATAAGATTTTACCGGTTTAGGACTGTCAGAACGCGCCGCCGACCGCTCCGCTCACGAAGCCGACGACGGTTTCCCAGACGGAGAAACCGGTTGCCATGGAGAGAACCGTGTCAAGCGCGAAGAAGGCGAAGACGACAGCACCGAAGATATGCGCCTTACGCAGGTCGAACGTGTGCGAGAACCTGTAGAAGAACAGAGCGTTGACGAGGCTGACAGGTATGATCGCCGCCATCTCGCCGAACCATATCGCCGAGGTCGCGCCGTAGTTAGCGGCGAGCGTGATAGTGATAAGCTGTGTCTTGTCGCCGAACTCGCCGACAGCCATCATGGCGAAGATGGGCAGGAAACCTCCCAGAACGTCGGGTACGTCGCGGTTCACGAACGGCACGGATACCTGGGGTCCACCCTCGACCGTCTCTATGTTACCCTCGTCGTCCTTGTCGGGCATCGACCTGTAAAGGAGTACGGCGAAAAGGGCGAGCATCGCGGCGGTGAAGCCGTTGAGCACCGTACCCGGCAGTAGACGTGTGAGCGCCTCGCCGACGACTATCTCGACCGCAGTCCATCCCGCGAAAGCCGTCCCCGCCGCGGAGACGACGATGAGAGGGTTGTACTTGGTCGACAGACCCGCGATTATTAGCTGAACCTTCTCGCCCGGCAGTACGGCTAACTGCGCCGTGAAAGCGATGACGAATATCTCGAACCAGCTTGCGGTCATCCCTTGCCCCGATCTTGGTGGCTCATCGGTATGTTTTAGCTTAGGCTAATTTATATATTTGTCGAAGCTAATCAGGCGGTAGCGAGTTGAGAGACGGCTCCGGTGTCGCCTGATGGGCACTGCGACGGTGAGGCGGTTCCACAGTCGGCGGCGCGACTAGCTTCGACCACCATACCGTCAGGATGGGCGACGTGGGCAAAAGGCTACCTGTCGCCCTGCCTCTCGGCACCATCGCGTACCTCCTCGACAGCCTCATCCTGCTCCTTCCGCGTTATACCGCCGAGTTCGGCGTACCGACCTATGTACTCTTCCTTTGGCACCGCTTCCCATACGTCGTTACCACGACCTTCGGTCATGAGCAGGGCTGTGACAGAAACTGATAGTGCGACGGCGATCGAAAGAACCCCCTCCCCTGTCACGGAGAAGAGAAACGGAAAGATGAGGACGGAGAGAACTACCGCCCCGGCTGTCCGGTTCACCATATCCGTAATTAGATGCACGCTTGAATAAACCTTCCGCGGGGTTACGTTCCCGCGCCTCAAGGCTCCGGAAACTCGTCGCTTCCTACGACGTGTCTGGAGATGACCTTCTCATCAGCCGTATCCACGAGGACGATCTCTACATCCTCGTTCTCTCCGATCGCATCCCTCCGAACCACCACCTCTATACGGTCACCCGGACCCAGCTCTGCGGGCATCCTGTTCCCGGAGAAGGTGTATATAACGTCGTCGCCCGGTGGCGTTCCGGGACCTGTGACCTCCGTCACCTTGGAGCTGGATTTGCGGAACCGGCGCGCCTCGCCCTCGAAGTCGGCGAAGCTCACGCGGACGGTTCCGGCGGAGGCTCTTACGATCAGTTCGGCTTCCTCTGAGTCGATGGTGTCGCCGGCTACGTGTGTGAGCGATATCTTGTAGTTGTCCCCAGAAAAGAAGCCCTCGGATACGTCCGCGTCGGTCGTGACGCCGGCTGTCGAACCCGGACCGTCGAGCCTGTCCCCGAGGTCGAAGACGATAGCCCCGACCGAGGCTGTAAGGATGACGGCTATAACGACCATTAGAATCATACCGACATCCGAAGAAACCGCCTCGGTCGAGGGTCTTCTACGGCGCATGAGGGCGGTACGTCACGCTTACATACGTATCTTGCCCTCGCTCCTTCGCCGTTAGTTTGACATCGACCGCGGACACAGGGGGTACATGGAGTACACGACACTCGGTTCGACGGGCGTAGACGTATCGCGTATATGCCTCGGATGTATGAGCTTCGGTTCGAGCGACTGGCGACCGTGGGTTCTCGAAGACGACGAGGCGTTACCCATCATCGAACGCGCACTCGACCTCGGCGTCAACTTCTTCGACACCGCAAATATGTACTCCGACGGAGAGAGCGAACGCGTTCTCGGCGAGGCGCTCGAAGGTCGGTGGGAGGACGTCTTCGTCGCAACCAAGTGTTACTTCGAGGTCGACGGTCGCAGGATGTCGTCGGGTCTTTCGCGTAAGACGATCGAACAGGAACTCGACGCTTCGCTCGAACGTCTCGGCACCGATACGGTCGACCTGTACCAGATACACCGTTGGGACTACGGTACGCCCGTCGAGGAGACGTTACGCGCCCTCGACGACGCCGTACGCCGAGGAAAGACGCGTTACGTCGGCGCTTCGTCGATGTGGGCGCACCAGTTCGCGGAGGCGTTACATACGTCCGACGAACTCGGTCTCGAACGTTTCGCAACGATGCAGAACCACTACAACGCCGTCTACCGCGAGGAGGAGCGCGAGATGATGCCACTGTGCGAACGCGAGGGCGTCGGGGTCGTTCCGTGGTCGCCTCTAGCGCGCGGTTTTCTGACACGCCCACACGACGAGATAGACGCGACCGAACGCGGAGAGAACGAGGAGTACATCTACGAGCATCCGTACCGCGACGGCGGCGGGCGCGAGATAAACGAACGCGTCGAGAAGATCGCCGAGGACGAAGGGCTGAGCATGGCGCAGGTCGGTTTAGCATGGGTGCTTTCGAACGACGCCGTAGACGCGCCTATCGTGGGGGTGACGAGCGTCGAACACCTCGAAGAGGCGGTTGAGGCGGTCGAGGCTTCGCTGTCGGAGAGCGACATTGAGTATATCGAGGAGCCGTACGAAGCCGTCGATGTCTCAGGGCACGGGTAGCGCCGCGTTTAGTCGTCCGCCGTCTCAACGTCGCCGCCGTCCGTAGCTGTCTCCGCGGGCGGTTCGGGCGGCGGTGTGACGCGTATGTCCTCGCCCTCCTGCATACGTTCCTCGACGACGCGCGAGTACGGGTCGGGCATTACCTTTACGAATCTGTCGAAGTACTCATCCCAGTTTTCGAGCACCTCCTTCGCCTTCTCGCTGTCGGTGTACTCCAGATGGTTCTCGACCATACGCCGCACGAGGCGTTCGTCGCGTTCGTCGGTGGGTTCGACGTGTACCATGTCGTCGTTGAGACGTACGTCTGTGAAGTCGCCCGCTTCGTCGAGGACGTACGCCTCACCTCCCGACATACCCGCGCCGAAGTTGCGCCCCGTATCTCCGAGTACGACCGCGACGCCGCCCGTCATGTACTCGCATCCGTGGTCGCCGACGCCCTCGACGACCGTCTTTACGCCTGAGTTGCGCACGCCGAAACGTTCGCCCGCGACGCCGTTGAAGTACGCCTCGCCGTCGGTCGCGCCGTAAAGCGCGACGTTGCCTATGATGATGTTGTCTCCCTCCTCAAACGCGGCTTCGTCGGGCGTCTCGACGACGAGCTTACCGCCCGAAAGCCCCTTGCCGACGTAGTCGTTGGCGTCGCCCGTGAGATGCATCGTCATACCGTCGACGACGAAAGCGCCGAACGACTGTCCCGCGGAGCCTTCGAGTTCGACACGTACGGTGTCGTCCGGAAGACCGTTCTCGCCGTGCGCCTTGGCTATCTCGCTACTCAGCATCGCGCCCGTCGTGCGGTCGCGGTTGTGTATCTCACGTCTGATCTCGACGGGTTCGCCGTCTGTGATAGCACGCCGCGCCGCTCCTATGAGTTCGTGGTCTATCTTGTCGTCGAGCCTGTGGTTCTGCTCACGCGTCTTGACGGGATCGTCGTCGGAGTCCGGCTTGCGCATCAGACGCGAAAGGTCGAGACCCGACGCCTTGGGGTGCTCTTCCTCGTCCAGCTCTGCCTGACCGAGCGCGTCGACGGCACCCACCATCTCGTCGACCGTCCGGAAGCCGAGTTCCGCCATGTACTCGCGCACCTCGCGCGCCATGAAACGCATGTAGTTGACGACGTGTTCGACCTCGCCGCGGAAAAGCTCGCGGCGCTCCTCGTCCTGCGTGGCGATGCCGGTCGGGCACTTGTTTGTATGGCACTTACGTACCATGACACAGCCCTCGGCGACGAGCGCCGACGTGCCGAAGCCGTACTCCTCGGCTCCCAGAAGCGCCGCGACGACGACATCGCGCCCCGTCTTCATACCCCCGTCGACACGTACACGTATACGTGAACGCAGGTCGTTCTCCATCAGAACCTGATGAGCCTCGGCGATACCGAGCTCCCACGGAAGACCCGCCGACTTTATCGACGTACGCGGCGAAGCGCCCGTCCCGCCCGCGTGTCCGCTTATGAGGACGGAGTCGGCGCGCGCCTTCGAAACACCCGCGGCGATGACTCCCACACCGTCCTCCGCCACGAGCTTTACGTGCACGTCGGCGTCGGGGTTGCCGCATTTGAGGTCGTGTATTAGCTGTGCAAGGTCTTCGATCGAGTATATGTCGTGCTGTGGCGGCGGCGATATGAGCGCCACGCCGGGCGTCGTGTGGCGCGTCTCCGCGATCGTCTCGTTGACCTTGTGACCGGGGAGATGTCCGCCCTCGCCGGGCTTCGAACCCTGAGCCATCTTTATCTCTATATGTTCGGCGTCGTTGAGGTACGAGACGGTGACGCCGAAACGTCCGCTCGCAACCTGTTTTATCTTGCTCCTACGGTCGGTACCGAACCTTTCGACGGGTTCGCCTCCCTCGCCCGAACCCGACTTAGCGCCTATACGGTTCATCGCCTTTGCGAGCGTCTCGTGCGCCTCCTTCGAAAGAGAGCCGAACGACATCGAACCCGTGAAGAACCTCTGCACGATGTCGTCGACGGGTTCGACCTCTTCGACGGGCACCGACCCACGGTCGGAGTCGAGTTCAAGCAGACCGCGGAGCGTCTGGAGGTTCTCCGAACGGTGGTTCATCTGGCGCGAGAACTCCTTGTACGTCTCGTAGTCGCCGTCGCGGACAGCCGCCTGTAGCTTCCTTACCGTCCCGGAGCGCCACGCGTGGAACTCGCCGCCCTGTGTCCACTCTATCTCTCCGCCGGGGTCGAGTTCGTCGTCCTCGTTCTCGAAGCCGAAGTCGTGGCGTTCGAGAAGGTCGTCCTCGATACCTTCGATACCGACGCCTTCGGTACGCGCGGTCGTGCCGTAGAAATACTCCTCTACGAAGTCGCTCTTGAGACCGACCGCCTCGAATATCTGCGCGCCCTTGTACGATTCGAGCGTCGATATACCCATCTTCGACATCACCTTCTGTACGCCTTCCTCGACAGCCTCGACGTAACGGACGACAGCCTCGTCGGGCGTCGCGGTAGGCTCGTCCTCGCGCCACGACTCGGTGAGACGTAGCTCGCCCTCGCGTCCCATCTTCTCGATCGTCTCGTACGCGAGGTACGGATTGACCGCATCCGCGCCGTATCCGATGAGCGTACAGAACTGGTGTACGAGGAACGGCTGTCCCGATTCGAGCACCAGACCCGTGTCCGTCCGCGTTCCCTCACGTATCAGATGGTGGTGGACGCCGCCGACGGCGAGGAGCGACGGTATAGGTACGCGTTCGTCGTCCGTACCGCGGTCGGAGAGGACGATTACCTCGTATCCGTCCCCGACCGCCTCCGTCGCCTCTTGGCGCACGTCCTCGACGGCTTCGCGCAGGCTTCTCTCACCCTTTTCGTACGTGATATCGACCGTCTTGGCGCGTATGTCGCCGTCCATACCCGCGATCGCGTCAAGCTCGTCGTTCGAGAGCACCGGCGATTCGAGCTTTACCTGCCGGCAGTGCTCCGGCGTCTCGTCGAGCAGGTTACGTTGTCTTCCGAGATGGCTTTCGAGCGACGTAACCAGATCCTCCCTCAGATGGTCGATTGGCGGGTTCGAGACCTGCGCAAACAGCTGTTTGAAGTACGAGAACAGCGTCTTGTTCCTGTCGGAGAGCGCCGAAAGAGGCGTGTCGTCGCCCATCGAACCCACGGGGTCGTGACCCTCGACCGACATCGGCTTGAACATCTTCTCAAGCTTCTGTTCCGTGTACCCGAACGCACGGTGGTAGTCGTCGAGTTCGTCACGTACGTCGCCCGGAGCCTCGGGTTCGTGCGCCACGACCTCGTCGAGACGTACACGGTTCTCGTCGAGCCATTCGCCGTACTTGTCGTCTGTAAGCCCGTCGAAGACCTCCTCGTCGGGCACTATACGTCCCTCGTCGGGGTCGGCGTAGAACATCTGTCCGGGCTGGAGACGTCCTTTCTCGCGCACCTCGTCGGGCGGTGTCTCCAGAACACCCGTCTCGCTCGACATTATGAGACGGTCGTCCTCTGTCACGCAGTACCTGCACGGACGCAGACCGTTGCGGTCGAGCACGGCACCGACGCTGTACCCGTCGGTGAAGGCGACGAGAGCGGGTCCGTCCCACGGTTCGAGAAGCGTCGAATGGTAGTCGTACCAGTCGCGCCGGTCGTCGTCCATCGTCCCGTCCTTGTTCCACGCCTCGGGTATGAGCATACGGAGGGCGCGCGGAAGTTCACGTCCGCTCTCGACGAGGAGTTCGAGAACGTTGTCGACGACCGCCGTGTCGCTCTGACCCTCGCTCGTCACGGGCTTGATCTTCTCGACATCGAAGCCGTCGGTTTCGAGGTCGGACTCGCGCGCCGACATCCAGTTGAGGTTGCCCCGAAGCGTGTTTATCTCGCCGTTGTGTATGATGTTCCTGAACGGATGTGCGAGTTCCCACGAGCCGAGAGTGTTGGTCGAGAAACGCGAATGGACGAGCGCGAGCGACGACTCGACGCGTTCGTCGTTGAGATCCGGGTAGTACTCACGTACCTGTGCGTTCGTCAGAAGACCCTTGTAGACGACCTTCCTTCTGTCGAGAGAACAGACGTAGAAACGGTCGTGTATACCGCCAGCCTCCTCCTCTATGACGCGCCGTAGGACGTACAGCGCCGAGTCGAGTTCCTCACCCGTTTCGTCGCCCGTCACGAAGAACTGCCATACGTCAGGCTCCGTCGCTAACGCCGACTCACCGAGTTCTGTGTTGTCCGTCGGAACGTCGCGCCAGCCGACGACGTCGAAGCCTTCGCCCCCCGCGGCTTCCTCCACGGCGTCAACAATCTTCTCGCGCGCTCCGTCATCCTTCGGCATGAACACCTGTCCTACACCGTAGCCGTCGAAGCCTAAGCCCGCCTCCGAGAGTGCGTCGACCTCGTCGACGAAGAACGAATGCGGCTTCTGTATCAGTATACCGGCTCCGTCGCCCGTGTTCTCCTCAGCGCCGCGCGCCCCTCTGTGATCGAGGTTCTCCAACGCCTCTAAGCTGTCCTGTACTATCTCGTGGCTCTTCTCACCCGACATATCCATCAGTACGCCGACACCACAGTTCGACCTCTCTCTTGCGTTTATGCCCTGTTTTCCGTTTCTCATTCCGTGTTCACCTGCTCGCTGGTAGACCAGACCCCGTTACAGTCTGTCATTATAGTTGTATGGGGTGTGGTAACTATTCACAGGGAAAGAAAGATGCCGTGCGCGTAAAAAGATTTTTATTATGTGGCATCATAATGATAGAACTTGGGGGTACGACGACCGTCCTCAGTCACCGTTCAACAGGTCGCGGACGACATCGTTAACATCCTGACCCCCGCTCTGTCCGGGTAGTATGTCACCGAGCGCCGCGCCGAAGGATGCCGCAGTCCAGACGACGGAGACGCGCGCGAAACCAACCGGAGCGGAGACGCCGTCGAGACGTCCCCACACCGTCATCGTGAGAGCCGCGGTGATGAACGAGACGATGAGAACCCCTACGAGACGGCGAGGTATGAGACCAAAGATAGGTCGGTGAACACGTACATCGGGTATATCCGACCGGTAGAGGAGCACGGAGGCGACCACGACGACGAACGAGAAGTTACCGACTAAGAAGACGGGCGTACCGAGGAAATGGCGCGCTATCTCGTAGACACCGTCTTCGACGAGGAACGGCATCGAGAAGACGATGCTACCGACGAAACTCCTGTGCGATATCACGCGTGGTGTACTCCTCGATCGCGCCGCGGAGCGACAGATCCTCGACCATCGTCATCGCCTGCCTCACCTCGGCACGTTCGTCGTCGCCGTCAACCGTCCTGCTCAGCTACTCAAGATGTTCGAGAACGTCGTCAACGGTGTCGGCGTCGCCCGGACGCGTCTCTCCGGAGTTCATGCCGAACGGTCGTTCCGGCGCGACAAAAGGTCGGGGGTCGGTCGAAAGGCAGTCGGGTGTGTGTCTAACGAACCGTCGGTTCGGGGTTGACGCAGTTGAAATCCCTGCACGCCGCGCAGACGACCTCGTTCGGCTTGACGAGACCCGATATGTCGCGTGCGTAGACGAAGGTGCCACACGACCGGCACCGTGTACCGTTCATCATGTTCTATTACCTCCGATGTGTGTTAACGTTTAGCATGGGGGCGTATAAGCCTGTTGGCGGTTCGGCTGTGAAGGTTACGGTGACGTTCCTACGGATACGAGCGTGACCGTGCCGCCGTCGAAGTCGCGTTACAGCGGCGGTTTAGGCGAGCTTCTACGGATACAGACCGCGTGTGTCGTGCGCCTTGGCGACGCGTTCAAGCGCGACTGTGTACGCGGCGGTACGTACACAGTCCGTATCTATCGACTCGTGCGCCTCCATTACGCGTCCGAAAGACTCCGTCATCCTGTCGTCGAGCTTCTCGTGTACCTTCTCCTCCGACCATGAGTACCTCTGTGTGTTCTGAACCCATTCGAGGTATGAGACGATGACACCGCCCGCGTTTGCGAGTATGTCGGGTAGTATACGTACGCCGCGCTCGACGAGTATACTGTTCGCCTTGTCGGTCGTCGGTCCGTTTGCGGCTTCGAGGACGTAGTCGGCTTTCACGTCGTCGGCGAGAGAGGCGTCTATTGCGTTTTCGAGCGCCGCGGGTATGAGTATATCCACGTCGAGCGTCAGGAGTTCGTCGTTGTCTATCGCCGTCGCGCCCCCGTACTCGGTAACCTGACCCGTCTCCGCCTTGTGGCGTTCGACGTCAGCGATATCCAGACCGTCGGGGTCGTGTATACCGCCCGCCGAGTCGTTGACAGCGACGACGTTAGCGCCCTTTTCGTCGAGGAGACGCGCCGCTACGCTACCCGCGTTACCGAAGCCCTGCACCGCAACCGTTGCGTCGTATATCGACTTACCGTAGTAGTCCGCGACGGAGTCCGCGAGCATCGAGACGCCCGTACCCGTCGCCGTCGAACGTCCCTTGCTCCCGCCGAGTTCGACGGGCTTTCCGGTTACGACACCCGGAATCGTGTAGTCATGGTGTATGGAGTAGGTGTCCATTATCCACGCCATCGTCTGAGGTCCCGTGTTAACGTCGGGCGCGGGGATATCCTTGTCGGGACCTATGAGGCTACGCATCGCCTTTGTATAACGCCGTGTCAGACCCTCTACCTCGCGGTCGGACATCTCCTTCGGGTTGCATACGACGCCGCCCTTAGCGCCCCCGAAAGGCAGACCCACGACGGCGTTCTTCCAAGTCATCCATCCCGCGAGCGCGGTGACTTCGTCGCGCGAAACGTTCCCATGGTAACGGATACCGCCCTTGTACGGACCGAGAGCGTCGTCGTGCTGGCAACGGTACGCCGTGAACGACTCCACGCTCTCGTCATCCATACGTACGGGGATGTTGAACTCGGCGACGCGGTCGGGATACCGGAGACGTTCGAAGATATCGTCTGTTATATCTATATGCTCCCTCGCGTTCCGCAACTGAGACATCATGTTTTCGAGAGGGTTTAGCTCGTCACCCTCGTACCGTTTCTCTTCCTTCGACATACCTAATCGGTACTGTCGGGCTTCCGATTTTAGTTTTTTTATCTCAGTGTGTCGGATTTTTTCGTATACCGTGGGTCAGCCGTACGGTACGCGTCGCGGAACCCTTTTACTCAGAAGACACCAAATGCTACCGATGAGCTTTCTCACGAGCAAACGCGAGATAACGCGTTTCCGTGTCCTCGTTGAGGTCGCCGAGAACCAGCCCGCGGTTAGTCAGGCGGAGATAGCCGAGGCGATCGGTCTGACACCGCAGGCGGTTTCGGAGCATATCTCGAACCTCTCCGAGGAGGGTCTCGTCGATAAAAGAGGGCGTGGAAGGTACAGTATAACCAAGGAAGGCGCTGACATCGTTCTGTCGCGCGCCGAGGAACTCGAAGAGTTCGTCGAACACGTGACCGACGAGGTCGTCGGGCGTGTCTTCGTCGACACCGCAGTTGCCGAAGGGGAGGTGCGCGAGGGCGACGAGGTTTCGTTACGTATGCACGACGGTCTTCTGCACGCCGCGCCCGTCGACGAAGCCGAACCCCCAAAGGCGCGTGCGGTCACCGAAGCCGCCGAGGGCGAGGATGTCGGCGTAGCGGAGTTCGACGGCATAATAGGGTTCGAACCGGGCGAGGTGACCGTCGTACGCGTACCGTCGGTCGAGGAAGGCGGGGGTCGTTCGGTCGACCCGGAGGCGCTCACCGAGGTCGTCGAGGAACCCGTCTACGGTGTCGGAACCGAGGCGGTGGTCGCACTCCGGAGCGCGGATACCGACCACCGCAGGTACGGCGTCGCGGAGGCTGTCGTTGAGGCGTCGCGGAACGGCGTTTCGTCGACAGTCGTCGCCGTCGAGGGACGTGTCGGTTCACTGACCGACAAACTCGGTGCCGAGGGTATCGAGTACGAGATACTCGACGCCGAGGCTTAGACGTAGCCGAAGCCGACGCCGATTACGAGAAGAACGACGCCGAGGACGGAGCCGACAACGAACCACGGGTAGGCGTCCGAGGCGGGTTCGCGCACCTTGCCTTCACCAACGCCGTCGTCGAGCCTCTTTGTACCGACGTGTAGTATACCCGCGAGGACGAGCCAGAGCGCCGTCATAGCCAAGACGAGGTTCCCGCCCACCGTCCCGATCAGGGACTCAGGCGTGTACAACGTGCCGGCGAGATGTCCGCCCGTCACGAAGAGAACCACGGCGCTCCCGATCGATACGACGGAGAAACGCGACGAAAGACGGTCGGCGAAGGACGCTGTCCCGTTGCCGTCGCGCAGACCGGGGAGTACGGCGTACGTGACGTAGACGGTTGCGCCTACCCAGAACGTCGCAAACACCGAATGCACAGCGCGTACGACCGCTTCTATCTCCATACGCGTACTGTACGGGCGCGCCTAATCACCGTCACGGTTTGGGGATCCGCCGTCGGCGGTCGTACCGAGAACCGTGACCTGCGGTGCGCCTGTGACGGGATGCTCATCGACACGTACGGGTGCGCCGAAGACGGCTTCGACGTTCGTCTCCGTTAGCACCCCTTCCGGCGATCCCGACGAGACGGCTTCCCCGTCGTCGAGAAGGACGAGTTCGTCGCAGAAACGCGCCGCGAGGTCGAGGTCGTGTATAGCCGCGACGACGGTACGACCTTCGTCGACGAGCGAACGTACGAGCGACAGCGTCTCGACCGCGCGTGCAACATCGAGGCTCGCCGTCGGTTCGTCGAGGAGTAGGAGCGGAGCGTCCTGCGCGAGACACCGCGCGAGGAGGACGCGTTGGCGCTCGCCGCCGCTTATCTCATGCACGGAGCGGTCGGCGAACCGCGCGACATCGACGCGTTGCATAGACTCACGAACCGCGCGTTTCTCGTCGGCGTCGCCGCCGAAACGTGAGGCGTGCGGATGACGCCCCATACGTACGACCTCCTCAACCGTAAAGTCGAACGAGACATCGGTTTCCTGCGGCAGTGTGGCGACACGGCGTGCCGTCTCGCGCGAGGAGAGCGACGTAACGTCGTCGCCCCCGACGTACGCCGTACCCTCGTCCGGATCGAGAACGCCGTTGATCGTCCTCAGGAGCGTCGTCTTCCCCGCTCCGTTGGGACCCACGACACCGACGAAGCCGTCTTGGGCGGTCGCCGTCACGTCTTCCAGAACGTACTCGCCCGCAAGCTTGACGCCCACGCCGTCGACACGTACACGGGTCAAAGCTCGTGCACCTTCCTGTCACGTAGGAGGTAGAGGAAGAAAGGAACACCGACGAGCGCCGTGACGATGCCGACGGGTAGCTCGCCCCCGGTTACGGTCGACCGCGCGATGGCGTCGGCGGAGACGAGGAAGATACCGCCCGCAAGCGAACTCGTCGGTACGAGTATACGGTGGTCGGGACCGACGACGAGACGTACGGCGTGAGGGACGACCAGACCCACGAAGCCTATAACGCCCGCGACGGAGACGGCGGCGGCGGTCACGAGGCTCGAAACCGCGAGGAGAACCAGCTTCGTGCGCCGTGGTTCGACGCCGAGCGTACGCGCCTCCTCCTCTCCGAGAAGAAGGACGTTGAGGTCACGCGCGTAGTACACCAGAACCACGAATCCGACAGCCACAGGAGGGACGAGCGCGACGACATCAGACCATCCCTTGTACAGCATGTTCCCCATCATCCAGTAGACGGCGGAACGCAGGCTTTGGTCGTCGCTGATGTACATCATGTACGAGACCACTGCGCTCAGAAACGTCTGAACCGCGACACCCGCGAGAAGGAGTGTTGCGACCCCCGTACGTCCGTTCTTGGTTGCGATACTGTAGACAGTAGCCGCCGTCGCGAGAGCGCCGACGAACGCCGCGGTTCCGACACCGACGGGGAGCGCGAAGACGATTACGGCGACTGCACCCACCGCCGCGCCCGAAGAGACGCCTACGATCGACGGATCCGCCATCGGGTTACGGAAGAAGCCCTGCATGACAGCCCCCGCGGCGGAGAGCGCAAAGCCGACGACAGCACCGACGACGACACGTGGTAGACGGACGTTCATGATTATGGTTCGGTGGGCTTCGGGTCCCGTGTACAGATCCGAGGACAAGTACGGAACCGCGTTGACGACGGCGTCGGCGACTATAGAAGCGACCGACGCGTAGCTTATATCGACGGCACCGACGGTTGAGGCTGTGACCACGGAGGCGACGAGCGCGACCGAGAGCGACGCGCACCAGAGGAAGGTTCTCGACCTGACCGAAGCCTTCGCGTACCCTACGGTTGTCTCGTGACCAGCCATCGTATAGGGACAAATTTACTTGATTTAGTTAAAGTTTTGTTGAATTGGTCTCAGGCTTGTTCTATGAGACGTAAGCTCATCGTTGCGTTGCTGGTAGTGGTGGGGTTAGCGGCTGTCGCAGGAACCGCGGTGGCACAGGACTCGGATGCGTGCGACTTCCCGTACGAGACACCCAACGGCGAGGTGATACAGGAGGAGCCTGACACCGTCGCGCCCGGTATCGCAAGCGTTTCGCAGACGTTCTGGGAGATGGGTATCAACGACAACGACGCGAAGGAGATAGTCGGTCTGACAACCAACTCGTTCTACCTCGAAGACACCGACGGGTACGACAGCCTCGGTAATACGCTGTCCGGAGGGTATGAGGAGAAGGTCATCGACAAGAACCCCGACATCGTTGTAAACGCCCTTTTCGAACCCACGGGGTTGGAGAACAGCCTCGACGACGCAGGGATAGACTACGTCTTCCTTCCTCAGGCGGGAGGCTTCGACGACATAAAGAGAAACGTACGTACCGTCGGTAGGTCGATAGGCGAATGCGAGGCGGCGGAGGAGGTCGTGAACGGGATGGAGAACACGGTAAGCCGTGTCGAGAACGCGGTTCAGGGACGCGACAAGCCAGTCGTTATGTACGGAACACCGACGGACGACCCCGGACAGTTCGACAACTTCGTCCCCGGTAACGGTACCTTCAAACACGGTATCATAACGACAGCAGGCGGCGACAATGTCTACGACAGGATAGGCGTCGACGGCGGGGGAGCGAGCGGTTCGCTTGAGGTACGTATAAGCGGCGAGCAAGCCGTTCTCGCGCTCAACGAGGATCCCGACTGGATAGTTATAACCGAAGGCGCGTCCGTACCACGGAACGACCTGTACAACTCAACCACCGCCGTACAGGAGGATCAGATACTCCGTGTCAACACGAACTACATAAGTCAGGATGCGCCGCGCGTCACCGTACCCCTTGAACGTATGGCGCGTGCGTTCCATCCCCAAGCATTCGAGGCGTCCGGCGGTGGCGGAGGCGGCGGTGGTGGATACATAGAGGAGCCGGAGGACGAAGCTTCTGAGGAGGTCTTCACCGCCTCGGTCGACTCCGTCGAAGGTACCTCACGTGCGACGTTCGGGAACGGGTACGTAGAGGCTGTCGAACTCGGCGCGGAGGTCGAGGGCGACGTTACGGTTGAGACGGTCGACGTGGGCGACGGACCCGGTACGCCCCTCAGACGTTTCTCCGTGACAGTGCCCGAAGCGGCGCGCAACGAACCCGGTACTGTGCGCGTGACCGTCGACGGCGGGACGCTCAACGAGACGGGCGTCTCGGAAGACGCCCTCCTCGTCGTTAAGACCGGCGGCGTACCGCCCCTGCCGCTCAACACCACCGTCTTAGACACCGACGACGGCGTTACGGTCGTCGCCGACACGCCGGGATTCTCCGAGTTCGCTGTCGTTGCGTCCTCCGCGCCCGTCGCACGCGCCGAGGCAACGGTCGAGGAAGATACCGTCGTCCTTTCGGCTTCTGACTCGACAGACGAGTACAGCGAGGTCGTCGGCTACTCGTGGGAGGTCAACGGAGAGACGCATGAAGGAGAAACCGTCGAGGTCGACGGCGGTAACGAAGCGACGCTCACGGTCACCAACGACGCGGGTCTGACCGACTCGACGACGGTCAGTATACCCGACGTTGAGGATAACGGCACGGAAACGGAAGGCGAACGTACATCAGGAACCGTCGAGGACGGTGACGAGAATGGAGGCGCGAACGATGGCACGGACGGCGGCAACACGACTGACGCGGACGACGGCGCGGACGGCGAAGGCATGCCCGGGTTTACCGCAGTAGCCGTCTTCACCGCCCTCGCCGTCGCTGTGCTCGTACGACGTTGAACGTCGAAGATGGATATATACACGAGGAGCGCACAGTAGGTGCATGGAAGAACCCGATCTTGAAGGTAGCACGGCTTTCATAACAGGAACGACACGCGGTATAGGCAAGGAGATAGCCCTTGCGCTCGCCGAGAACGGCTGTAACATCGTCTCGACGGGTAAGACGGTCGACGACTCCGAGTCGGATCTTGAAGGCACTATACACAAGACGGCGGAGGCGTGCCGCGAGAAAGGCGTCGAAGCCCACGCGATACAGTTGGACGTACGCGACCCTGAGAACGTACATTCATCCGTGGAGGAGGCGATAGACGAGTTCGGCGAGGTCGATACAGTAATCAACAACGCGAGCGCGATACAGATCGCCAACGTCAAACAGCTACCCGCCGACCGTTTCGATCTGATGACCGAGGTCAACGTCCGCGGCACGTACCTCGTAAACCGCGCCTTCCTACCCCATCTGAAGGAGATCGGTGGCGGATGGATACTTTCGAACTCGCCGCCGGTAAACACCGACCGCTCGCCCGGAAAGGCGGCTTACGCGTGGTCGAAGATGGGTATGTCTTTCGTAACACTTTCACTCGACGGCGAACTCGCGCGCCACGACATCGGATGCAACACCTTCTGGCCCCTAACCGCCATAGACACACGCGCCACGCGTTACTTCGGTCTCGGCACCGAGGACGACTGGCGCGAACCGCGTATCGTCGCCGACGCCGTACTCGAAATTCTGAAACGCGACCCCGCCGAATGCTCCGGAAACTCGTTCTACACGGAGGAGCTTCTGCGCGAGGCAGGCGTCGAGGACTTCTCAGAATACAACGTCGTCGAAGGCTCCGACCCTGACCCTATGTCGGCTGTCATGTTCGACCCGGATTTCGAAAGCGAGGACGTTATACGCGACTCGTTCGACGGTTAGAAAGATGATGGACGCGCGCCAGTCGCTCATGCATCTCGCGGGTATGGCGGTCTTCTCCGCAGGCGTGGAGGAGTATATACACGAGAAGACGCCCGCGATGTTCCCGCGCGCAAGTACACGCGGGCATTTCGGCGTCGGACGTACCGACGAGACGCGTCTCGACGCGGGTTCACTCCTCCCCCTCCGCGTGGTCGACGATATCTACGACGTCACCCTCGCAGAAGGAGAGACGGCGACGAGCTACGAACGTACGGAGAGCCTCGACGCACTGACCGACGACGAACCCGACGAGACGGCTGTCTTCGTACACGGCTGGCTCGCCAACGAGCGCGCGTCGCTCGGAAGGATGTCGATGCTCCGTCACAGCCTGCGTGAGAACGGCTACGACGGCGCTATGACGGGGTTTACGTGGGACTCCGACGAGATGGCGCACAGATGGAAGCTGGGGAGACGTATCGCAGAGAGGAACGGTCCTAAGCTCGCACAGTTCGTCTACGACCACCACGAACGCACGGGGAGCGACGTACGTCTCATCTCCAACTCGCTCGGTGCGCGCGTCGTACTCGAAGCCGTACGGTCGCTGTACCTCTCGGACGTACACGACGCCGTCGGTTCGGTAAGCATGATGGGCGCGGCGGCGGACTCCGACTCCGTGACGCACGACGGCAGGTACGGAAAGCCCGTACGTGAAGCAGTCGGCGAGGTTCACAACTACTGGATAAGACACGACGGTATACTCAACCAGCAGTACCGTCTTATCGAACTAACGGGCGCTCTCGGCGGAACCGGCGCGGAGGGTGACACGCCGTCGAACTACCATGATCACCGTGTCTCTTACGTACCCGACCACTACTCGTTCTACCGTCCCGGAAAGGGATGCGTCGGAAAGCTGGTAGCCGACTGGGGGACGAACGACGCGCCGTAAGCTCACGAACCCTCTACGACGACGGTGACCTCCGTCACAGTCCTGTCACCCATCCTGTCGGGGAGACGCCACGCCTCCAGACGTACACTGTACTCGCCGGGTTCAGTACCCTCAGGAGCCTCGACGATCAGACGTGGCTCCACCTCTCCCGACGCAGGAACCGCGGCTGTTGCGGAGGACGCGGCTCTTCCGTCGGGTAGACGTACGCGCGGCACCGTTCTGTCACCTCCGCCTCCGACGACCGTCGCGTGTACGGTACCGACGTTCCTCACGGAGAGGCTGAGGACGGCTTCGTCGCCCTCGTTCACGACCATCCGCTCCTGTACGTCGACACCGGGTTCGGTGGCGAGGTACGCACCTGTCGCCAGTATACCGAAGACGAGGAACGCACCTACCACCCGTTTCATGAGAACGGCTAACATCCGGTGTGTATTAAAACGCTCGCAACGTTCGTAACGGGTAAGAGCCGTCCGCGAACCGCGGACGCGACAACGCCAAAGACGGACTCGGTCGAAAAGGTAGAAAGGCTGTAGGGACAAGACCGACCGATGGATGGTATACAGGTCACCGTACGGACGCCGTTGCACGCAACCGAGAGACGCGGTTCGGTCGAGAACGCGGTACGCAACCTCTTCCCTGACGCGGGGTTCGAGGAGGACGACGGAACGCTCGTCGCGCGTTCGGAGGACGTTTCGGGTCTCCGCGAACTCGCAGAACAGCACGGGGTTCAGCCGACGTTGAGGGAGGAACTCACCGACTCTGTCGTCGGAAACACAGTAGCCTTCCGTCTCAGCAAACAGCCCGCGACCGTCGGGCGTCTCAACCTCGACGTGGGCGGTCACGAACTCGGCGCTCTCCGTGTACGTATCGAGACGGACGACACCGACGAACTCATACGCTACCTGACGGGCGCGGACGCCTGAACGAGCCTCAGAAACGGTTGACGAAGAAGCCGCGTCCCCCACGGCTGACGAGCCGGGCGTCGAGCGAAACGCCTTCGTCACCCAGAGGGGCGAGAAGGAGATCCGCGCCGACGGTTCGCGCGACCTCCTCGATATCAGCATGTATCTCGTACGGCGGACGTAACGAGTAGACGAGCGCGGTTCCCTCGTAGACACCAGCGTCGGGTTCACGTACGTTGTCACGGACGAAGTCGACGCCGACCGAGTCGCCCACGTCGCGGACATCGGAGGCGGTGACATCGTAGCCCGCGTCCGCAAGTCTACGCGCCGTCTCGTCGCGTTCACCGACACCGACCTCGACGAGACGCGCACCGCGCGGATACACGTCTTCGATATACCGTGCGACCGTCTCCACGCAGGCTTTATTATCCGCCACGGCTAAACGTTTATTATGCGAATCGACCTTGTCCCCGTCGGCGAGCTTGAAGACGGGGTCGTCGGTACCTCACGCGAGGTTCTCCGTGAAAGGTACGGTGTCGAGGTTGTAACCCGTTCGTCCGTCGCCGTACCCGACCAAGCCTACGACCGGTCGAGCGGTCAGTACAACGCCGAACGTATCATAGACGTGGCGGAGAGCGTAGGACACGGCGACAAGAACCTCGCTGTCACGGATGTCGATATCTTCTACCGCCAGCGTAACTTCGTCTTCGGTCTCGCCTACCTCGACGGAAGAGGATGCGTCGTCTCCACCAACCGTCTACGTATGACAGCCGACGGCGGGCACGAGGAAGACGACGGCGAAACCTTCTTCGACCGCGTCCGTAAGGAGGTCGTCCACGAGGTCGGTCACACGCTCGGTCTGCGCCACTGCGACAAAGATACGTGTGTCATGAGCTTCTCGCCGACAGTGCGCGAGGTCGATCAGAAGTACGAACGTCCGTGTCGGGGATGCTCGCGCGACGTATGAGACGCCTGACCGTCCGGCACGCCCGACCGCACGACACGGAACGCGTGGTCGGTATAGAGCGCGCCTGTTTTACCAACCCCAACCCCACGCTTCTGGCGAACGTCTGCGGTATGGTCGACGGCTTCCTCGTCGCCGAGACCGACGACTGTATCGCCGGCTACGTCCTCTTTACACCGTCGTCGGCTGAGGACGCGCGGGTTCTTTCGCTCGCAGTCGCCCCCGGAAACAGGAGGCAGGGCGTCGCAACCCGTCTCATGCGCGGAGCCTTCGACGTACTCCGCGGACGCGACTTCGACGCCGTCAGCTTAGAGGTACGTGTCTCGAACACCGCGGCTCAGTCGCTGTACGACGGACTCGGCTTTCTCCCCGTCGGTGTAGAAGAGTGTTACTACGACGACGGCGAGGACGCGTATCTGATGGAAAAGGAACTCTGAGCGCGCTCAGTCGGCGTTCTCTTCGGCTAACTCTTCCATACGCGCGCCGACACGCCCCGTCTCGTCCCATTCGTCCTCCGACATCTTTTCGGCGAGTTCCTCACCGAGCACGAAGATCGCGTGCTTGTGCTCCGACTTCGACTTGTGTATATGTACGGGGCTGGTGCCGAGCGTCTCGTAGTCCTCGAACGCTTCGCCCTCTACGTCTTCCTCGTTCTCGAAGTACTTCTTTATCTCGACGAGCAACGAGTGCAGGTGTATGAGTTCGTCCTTGTGCATTGTTTAGTCCTCTGTGTATAGTCACAAACGTTGCCTTTACATTAAAACCTTTTGCCGTGACAAACGTTCACAAGGATCCGGGTACATAGACGGCGTGAAACGAGGTTCCGCCACGGACGTTCATTCCGTTCCTCGACAGACGACGTGTTCCATATCAGTCGACGGAAACAACGTTGTTCGCTTCGTCGAGATGGACGACGGTGGGCGCGGGTTCCTCGTCGTCGTCGTAGGTCGCGTACGCTATCAGAATAACCGTGTCGCCGACCTCCGCGAGACGCGCCGCCGCGCCGTTGAGACATAGCTCCCCCTCGTCGCCCTCTATGGTATAGGTTTCGAGACGTTCGCCGTTGGAGACGTTGACTATCTGGACGCGTTCGTGCTCCTTTATCCCCGCAGTCCGGAGGAGTTCAGGTCCCACGGTCACGCTTCCCTCGTAGTCGAGATCCGCGCCCGTCACGCGTGCGCGGTGAAGCTTTGCGTGGAACATCTCCCTCTTCATCGGCGTTCGGTATGGCGGGGCGGTAAAAGAGGCTGTCTATTCTTTCCGGCGTGCGTGGTCGAGCATAAGCCGTTTTTCGACGCGCGCGACACGTCGCCGTACGTCGGCGACGGCGTCTATGTTCGCCGAGACGCTTGTGATACCTTCCTCGACGAGGAACTCGACCATCTCAGGGTTACTACCCGCCTGACCGCAGATACTCGTACGTACGTCGCGTTCATCGCATACATCGATTACGCGCGACATGAGAGCGAGAACACCCGGATGCGTCTCGTCGTAGATATCGGAGACGTTCTCGTTGTTACGGTCGGCGGCAAGCGTGTACTGTGTCAGGTCGTTGGTGCCGAAAGAGACGAAGTCGACGCCCTCGTCCGCGATATCCTCTACTACCATGGCGCTCGCGGGGGTCTCTACCATGACGCCCCACGTTATCTCGTCGGTGTCGAGACCTGCGCGTTCCATGAGGTTACGCGCCTCGGCTGTCTGGTCGGCGTCGTTGACGAGGGGTAGCATGATCTCGACGTTGTCGTAGCCGAGTTCGTACAGCTTTCTGAAGGCGCGGAGTTCGAGTTCGAATATATCCGGCTCGTCGAGCGCACGGCGTATACCCCGGTAGCCGAGCATCGGGTTGTGCTCCTTGGGTTCGTCGTCGCCGCCTTCGAGGTTACAGAACTCGTCGGTCGGCGCGTCGAGCGTACGTACACGTACGGGACGCGGGTAGAACTCCTCAGCGACCTCCTGCACGCCCTCGACGATCCGGTCGATGTACGCGCGCTCGCCGTGGTCGCCGACGTACTTCGAGGGCGTCTTACCGAGGTTGAGCACCATATGCTCCATACGCAGGAGACCGACGCCGTCCGCACCCGTTTCCGAGGCGCGCCCCGCGGCGTCGGGTATGGAGACGTTGACCTTGACATCGGTCGCCGTCACGGGCTGAGGCGCGGCTGTCGTCTCGTCTTCCGAAGGCTCGGGTGCGTCGTCCTCAGCCTCTTCCTCAGCCCCCTTGGTCACTCTGCCTCTGTCGCCGTCGACGGTGACCGTATCGCCGTCTTCGAGCGCCGTCGTGGCGTTTCCGGTTCCCACGACAGCCGTCTTACCGAGTTCGCGCGAGACGATCGCGGCGTGGCTCGTAAGACCGCCCTCGTCGGTGACTATCGCCGCCGACCGTTTCATAGCGGGTACCATGTCGGGCATCGTCTGCTCAGTCACCATGACGTCGCCCTCCTCGATACGGTCTATCTCGTCCAGCTTACGTACGATACGAACCTTACCGCTCGCCTGACCCGGCGACGCGCCTAGACCTTCGAGGACGACCCCCCCGTCCTCCTCCTTTTCCTGTATGGTGGTTATAGGGCGCGACTGTAGAACGTAGAGTTCGTCGTCGTGTATCGCCCACTCTATATCCTGCGGTGCGCCGTAATGCTCCTCAAGACGTTCGGCGACCTCCGCAACACGTACGATCTCGTCGTCGGTTAGGACGCGTTTGTTACGCCGGTCGTCGGGAACCTCCTTCTCGACCGTCTCACCCGTCGCCGTATCCTTGACATGCATGAGCTTCTTCGACGCCACGTTAGCCGTCACGACCTCGCGCGTCTCACGGTCGAAGACGTAGTTGTCGGGCGTCACGCCGCCGCTTACGACCGACTCGCCGAGACCCCATGCCGCCTCCACGGTGGCGCGCCCTTCGCCCGTCGACGGGTCGGACGAGAAGACGACGCCGCTCTTGTCGGCGTCGACCATGCGCTGAACGACGACGGCGATGTTTACGTCCTCGTGCGAGAAGCCTTTCTCGACACGGTAGTAGATCGCGCGCTCGGTGAACAGCGACGCCCAGCAGTCCTTTACGCGTTCGACGAGTTCGTCTACGCCTTCGACGTTGAGGTATGTCTCCTGCTGTCCCGCGAACGAGGCGTCGGGCAGATCCTCGGCGGTCGCCGACGACCGTACGGCGACGAACTCTCCGTCTCCGAGTTCCTCGTAAGCCGCCTCTATCTCGTCACGCATCTCGTCGGGCATACCCGCACCGCGTATCAGCTCCACGGCGCGTTCGTGTGCCTCTTCGAGTTCGTCGGAGTCCTCCGTATCGATATCGAGCGCGGCTTCGATTTCTTCCTCTATCCCCGTGTCGCGCAGGAGACGACGGTACGCCTGTGCTGTCAGTATAAACCCGCCGGGAACCGGGAAGTCCTTGTTAGCCATCTCTCCGAGCGACGCACCCTTCCCGCCTACGGAATCGACGTTGTCCTTGTCCACCTCGTCGAACCACAGGACTGATTCTGTCATCTCGGTCTAACAAACCTTTAGGCGAAACATAACGGTTTCGTTAGAGCAGGTCACCGATCTCGGAGAGCTTTCCGAGCACATGGTCGGGTGTATGAGACGACGAGCGCAGGTCGGCGTCCTCCGTCACACCCGTACGGACGAGCGCCGTGACAGCGCCGACGTTCTCGCCCAACGCTATATCCGTATCGAGCCTGTCGCCTACGAAGACGGTTTCGTCGGGCGACGTGCCGACGGTACCGAGGACGGCGCGCGCGGCGTAACCCGACGGCTTGCCGACGACGAACGGTTCACGTCCTACGGCGCGCGAAACCGCCGCCTCCACGGCGCCCGAACCCGGTATCTCCCCGTCGCCGGTCGGAACCACGGAGTCGGGGTCGGTGCAGACGTACTCCTCGGCTGTACGCGCCGCCTCGAACGCATCACGTATGTCGTCGTAATCCAACGAGCGGTCTACGGAGACGATCGCTGTCTCTGCCTCGTCGGGGTTCCGTGTGACCGCCACACCCCTGTCTCTCAACGCCTCCACGACGGCGGACTCACCCGTGACATGGACGGGCGGGGCGCAGTTGGCGTCGACGTACCGCGCCGTCAGCGTCGCCGAGGTGACCGCGGATCCCCCGTCCGTTTCGACGCCCGTGCGTCCGAGACGGCGGACAAGTCCTTGGCTCGTCACCGTAGGGTTGTTGGAGACGAAGACCGTACGGACGCCCGCGTCACGTAAGGCGTCGAGACCTTCGCGCGCGCCTTCGACGACGGATTCGCCGCGCAGAACGGTTCCGTCAACGTCCACGACAGCGCCTTTCATCGGTAAGAGGTACTCGGCACACACGCATGTCTCTGTCGAACCTTCGGCGGCTTTTTTATGGGTCGGCACGCAGTCGTGTCTATGACAGACGACGAAGACACGCCCACGCTCGTAACGTGCGCTCTTCCTTACGCGAACGGGAAGGCGCATCTCGGACATCTACGAACCTACATACCCGGCGACACGTACACGCGCGCACTACGTAAGCAGGGACGCGAGGTGACGTTTGTATCAGGGAGCGACATGCACGGTACGCCTATCGTCGTAAACGCCGAGGAACAGGGGCGTGAACCCGAGGATCTCGCAACCGAGTACCACGAATACTTCGAGGAGACGTTTCCACGTATCGACGTTGAGTTCGACAGCTACGGCAACACGCACGACGACACGAACTTCCGGCGTACGCAGGAGATAGTCCGCGCTCTCGAAGACAACGGCTACGTCTACGAGGACGAGATGATGGTGGCATACGACCCCGAAGCGGATCGTACACTCCCCGACAGGTACGTCAAGGGCACGTGTCCGTACTGCGGTGAGGAAGGCGCGCGCGGCGACGAATGCGACGAATGCGGACGGCATCTCGAACCCGGCGACATCGAGGATCCGGTCTCTAAGATAACCGGCGCGCCCGCCGAGTACGTCGAACAGACGCACAGGTTCTTCGCGCTCTCCGAACTCCGCGACTTCCTGAGCGACTTCGTCGACGACCTCGAAGGAACCTCGAACGCACGTAACCAGCCGAAAGGATGGATAGAAGAAGGATTGCAGGACTGGTGTATCACGCGCGACCTCGACTGGGGCGTGCCGTACCCCGACGACGACGGAGACACCGACCTCGTGCTGTACGTCTGGGTCGACGCCCCGATCGAGTACATCGCGTCGACGGAGGACTGGGCGGAACGGACGGGCGACGGCGACGAGTGGGAACGTTACTGGCGCGACGGTTCGTCGGAGATAGTCCACGTGATAGGGGGCGACATCATACAGCACCACTGCGTCTTCTGGCCTGCGATGCTCCACGTCGCGGGCTACTCGACACCCGACGCTGTGATGGCGTCAGGTCTCGTCAAGATAAACGACAGCGCCTTCTCAACCTCACGCGGGCGCGCCGTCTGGCTCGACGAAGACTACCTCGACGAGGGCTTCCCCGCCGACCTCATACGTTACTACATCGTCTCGTACACGGGCTTCGAGAACGACCTAAACTTCTCGTGGTCGCTGTTTCAGGAACGTGTCAACAACGAACTCGTCGATACGTTCGGCAACTTCGTCTACCGTTCGGCGCTTCTCGCCCACGACAGCTTCGACGGTGCTCCCGACGGAGAGCTTGAGGACGAGGTAAGTGACGAGATAGGGACGGCGGTCGATCGTTTCGAGGACGGCGTCGAGGCGTACAACGTCAAGGAGGTTGCAGAGGCAGGTATGGCGCTCGCGGGGTTCGGGAACGAGTACATACAGCGTAACGAACCGTGGAACCTACTCGACGAGGACGAGGATCGCGCCGGCGATGTCCTGTACAACTGCCTCGCCGTCGCAAAGGCGTCGGCGCTCCTACTCGAACCCGTGATGCCCTCCGCCGCCGAACGCGTCTGGGCGATGCTCGATGAAGGTGACGTACACGCCGCGACGGTCGATGAAGCCTTCGAAGCCGTCGACGGCGGACTGAACGAACCCGAACATCTGTTCGAACAGGTCGAGGACGAGAAGATAGAGACCCTAGAGGAACGTCTTCAGGAACGTATAGGCGACGAGGAAGAGGATGAGGAAAACGGAAGGGACGAGGAAGACGGAAGAGAAGACGAGGACGAGAAAGGTGGGGAAGAAAAGGCTGAGGAAGACGGTGGAGCCGGGGGAGATGAGGAAGCCGAGGAGGACGAGAAAAGAGAGGGTGAGAAAGCCGAGGAAGACGAGACCGAAGAAACCGGTGGCGACGAGATACCTTTCGACCGTTTCGACGAACTCGATATACGTGTCGCGCAGGTAGAGAGCGCCGAAGCCGTCGAGGACTCCGACTCGCTCCTCCTCCTGAACGTCGATGTGGGCGACGGGACGCGTCAGGTCGTCGCGGGTCTGAAAGGTCTGCACGCGCCCGACGAACTCGTCGGCGAACGCGTCATCGTCGTCACCAACCTCGAAACCGCGACGATCTTCGGCTACGACAGCGAGGCGATGCTCCTTGCGGCGGGCGACGACGCCGACCTACTGACGACCGCGGGCGTGTCGGAGCCGGGAACACGTGTGAAGTAGGCTTACCTATTTCCGTCGCGCCCCCGAAACAGATCCATGCCCGACCACGGTACCGACAGACAGCGCGACGTCTACATCGCCGGAGCCGCGGGGGAGACGCCCGACGTTCCGCCGTCGTACGAGAAGCTACGCGAAGCCGCTCGCGAGGAGATGACCGACAAGGCGTACGGCTACGTCGAGGGCGGCGCGGGTGAGGAGGACACGGCGCGCGAGAACCGCGAGGCGTTCCGCCGGTGGCGTATCGTCCCCAACCTGATGAACGACGTCTCCGAGCGCGCCCTCTCGACGACCGTACTCGGCGACGAACTCGATGTCCCTTTCGTTCTCGCACCCGTCGGCGTCCTGTCGATAGTTCACGAAGGCGCGGAGACGGCGGTTGCGAGAGCCTCGTCGTCGCTCGACGTTCCGTTCGTCCTGAGCACCGTCTCGTCGCATACGATCGAAGAGGTCGCCGAAGAAGCCAATGACAGCGCCGAGGGTGACGCACCGCCGCGGTGGTTCCAGCTCTACCCGTCGACCGACGAGGCGCTCAACCGAAGCCTTCTACACCGCGCCGAGGAGGCGGGGTACACCGGTGTCGTCGTGACCGTCGACACGCCTCTTCTCGGATGGCGCGAGCGCGACATCGAGAACGCCTACCTGCCGTTTCTTGACGCCGAGGGACTCGCCAACTACTTCAACGACCCCGTCTTCCGCGGTTCACTCGACGACACGCCGGAGGAGAACGAGTTCGCCGCCATACGGCACTTCATCGACATCTTCTCAGACGCGTCTTTCACGCCTGAGACGCTCGCGGGTACCGTAGACTCCACCGACCTACCCGTCGTCGTCAAGGGGCTGTTGACGCCGGAGGACGCGATCGCGGCTATCGATGCGGGTGCGGAGGGCGTCGTCGTCTCCAACCACGGAGGGAGACAGGTCGACGGCGCGACGGGTGCGCTTGACGCCCTCCCGCGCGTCGCCGAGGCGCTCAAAGACGAGACGGTTCTTTTCGACAGCGGCGTTCGACGGGGCGCGGACGCCCTCAAGGCTCTCGCGCTCGGCGCCGACGCCGTTATGCTCGGACGCCCGTACGTCTACGGACTCGGGCTTGCGGGCGAGGACGGTGTGCGCGAGGTCGTCAAGAACCTGCGCGCCGACATCGACCTCACGCTCGGTCTGACGGGGCGCACGTCCGTCGAGGAGGTTGATTCCTCACTCGTCCGTGAGTCGCCGCGTTACCGTTAGGTTCAATCCGTCGCCGACGAACCATCCACCATGACGGATATAATAGAAGGCGACGAAATCGCCGGGCGCGTACGTGACGAGGTGACGAACGAGGTCGACCGTATGGTACGTACGCCAAAGCTCGTAGCGGTGCTGATGACCGACGACCCGGCGAGCGAGACGTACGTACGTATGAAGAGGCAGGCGGCGGACGAGGTGGGTATCGACTCCGAGACAGTACGTATAGAACCCGACGCAGGACAGGACGAACTCCTTTCGACCGTCGAGGAACTCAACGACAATGAAGATGTCGACGGTATACTCGTCCAGCTACCTCTTCCCGACGGCGTCGACGAGGATCGCGCGCTCGGAACCGTCGCGCCGGAGAAGGACGTCGACGGCTTCCATCCGTACAACAAAGGTCTCCTCATGGAAGGGCGTCCGCGTTTCGTGCCCGCGACGCCCAAGGGCGTCGTACGTATGTTACGCGAGCACGGCGTCGAACTCGAAGGCGCGGACGTCACCGTCGTCGGGCGTTCCGACATCGTGGGAAAGCCGCTCGCCTCCCTGCTCGTTTCGCGCGACGTGAACGCAACCGTTACGGTCTGTCACTCGCGCACCGACGACGTTGCGGAGCATACACGCACCGCGGATATCGTCGTCGCGGCGGTTGGCGTACCGGGGTTCGTAACCGCCGACATGGTGAGCGAAGACGCCGTCGTCGTCGACGTTGGCATAAACCGTGTCGACGACGAACTCGTGGGCGACGTCGCCTACGACGAGGTGAGCGAGAAGGTGGACGCTATCACACCCGTACCGGGCGGTGTCGGACCTATGACCGTCGCGGCGCTTCTTCGGAACACCGTCGAGGCGGCGCGTCTCCGTGGCGCGGACGACTAAGCCTCGGACGCAGTAAGATCGTCGTACACGTCACGGAGCAGACGTAGACCCTCGACGGCGTCGTCGGCGTCGCCGTCGGTCGCCTGTGTACGTTTGGCGAGGTCGCGTGCCTCCTCCACGCGCGCGTCGGTTTCGCCCACCGTACGGCTGTAACGTGAAAGCTCTACGGCGTACTCCTCGACCGTCTCGGCGACGGCACGACGGTGCGCGGATTCGAGTGTCTCAGGACGTTCGTCCGTCCCCGGTGGCTCACCCTTCCCGACGCCCTCGACGAGAGCCACGACGTACTCGCGCTCCTCGTCCGTCGGCTCGCGCTCGCCCACAAACTCAGCGGAGACGTGCTTCACCTCGCACGCCATGACGTAGACGGGCGACGGCGGCAGGAGTTCGCCGCCCTCGACGAACCCGGCGCGCGACGTGTACTCTCTGCAACGTTCCTCCACCTCTTCGAGAGCCGCGTCGAAGTCGGTTCCGAAACGCGTCAGAAGATCAGCCGTCTCGACAGCGCCCGCTGTGTCCTCGTCGGCGTCCTCCACGGCGCGGCTACGTAGGCTTCCGCATTCGGGACACGCGGGTTCGCGCGTCTCGAAGTAGCTCCACGTCTCGCCGCAGTCGAGGCATTCGCGTTCTCCGCGTATCTCCATGTGCGAAAAAGCGCGCCCGACGGCTTCAACCTTCGCTTCTCAGGTACCCGGCGAACTTGTCGAACGCCGACCGTCTCCACTGTATCTCGAAATGGCTCATGGGTCCGAGGTTGACGTTGGTGACGTTCTCCCTCTGAGACGGCAGTTTGGCGCTCCGTTTGGGCTTTACGAGTTCGTCCGACGTGCTCCACCCCGCGACGTACTCGACGCCGTCGGCGACACCGTCGTTCTTTAACGTACGTATCAGGTCGCTCGACATCGTCATGTCGCGCCCTCCGGGCGTAAAGAACGCCCACCGTGAAAGTAGCGTACCGTGGTGGGGCGTGCCGAGGGTCACGACAGTGTCGACGAGTTCGTCGCCGTCCAACTGCTCGACGTACCACCGTGAGTCGAGTCCTCCCATCGAATGTCCGACGAGGTTTACGCGTTCGTCGTGTCTGTCGTACGCCTTCTCGACCTCCTCACGGACGAGTTCGGCGTAGTCGCGCGGCGACCGTACGGTGGTTCCGGGTACGAGACCTTTGTCGACGGCGTGTATCTCATCGGGTACGAGACCAAGGTTCTCCACGTGCTTCGCCATCCGTCCCCACCAAGGCGCGTACCAAGTGTCGAGGAATCCGTGTACGAATACAACGGGTTGCATACTTTACCGTAGACGCCGGAAGAACAATCCTTTTTCGCCACGCACGAAGGAACCGTGGAGAAAGGATGGACGTACGTTCGGGAAACGCCGTCCGCGGCTCTTATCCGGGCGCACCGCGTATCCGGTACCGATGAGATACCTGAGTCTGGTTCTTTCGCCTTCGGACGGCACGTTCCATCCTGTCGAGGAGATGATAGCCGACAACCCCGACCTAAGACGCGGACACGTCCACCACATAAACCTCCTGAGCGACGACACAGTGGCGGCGCTTTACGAGATAGAGGGCGACGGCGACGTTCTACACCGCGCGCTCGAAGACAGCGACGAGATACTGAGCTACGACGTGATCGACGTATCCGGCGATACCTACCACGTCTACGTCCATGTCGAACAGGGGGAGCCCGTCGTGGGTCTTCTCTCTATCGTCGACGACCGTCGTCTCATGATAGACACGCCGATGGAGTTCGTCGACGGGGGCGTCCGCGCCACCGTCATAGGCGAACAGGAAACACTGCGCGAGGCTCTTGACGACCTCCCTGAGGGCGTCAAGGTCGATGTCCGGCGTGTGGGCGAGTACAGCCCTCAGGACGACCGTGTGCTTGCGAACCTCACCGACAGACAGCACGAGGTTCTACGTGTCGCGGCGCGTCTCGGCTACTACGACGTGCCGCGTTCGGCGACACATGACGAGGTAGCCGATGCTCTCGGATGCGCACCTTCGACGGCTTCCGAACATCTGCGTAAGATAGAGTCGAAGATAGTCGATGTACTCGTCGACTGAGCCTATCCGCCGAGTATACCCGAAAGCAGACCGCCGCCTCCGTCGCCATCGGTGCTTTCGACCACCTCCCATCCCTCGATATCAAACTCGATGTCGACCTGACCGCCGGACGAACCCTGTGTGTAGACGTCGAGGTAGTCGCATTCGAGCGCCGCGCCCGCCTCCTCGCTCTCCATACGTACGAGTATGGAGAGTTCGTCGTCCTTGAACTTCTCGCGGTTCGTCTCCTCGCCGTCGTCGAAGAACACGATCTCATCGTTCGAAAGCGCGTAACCCGACATCCCTTTCTCAGAGAAGAAGCTACGCGTCAGTTCCTCGTCGGGCGAGTATCCGATACGGGTTCCGGGCGGTACCTCAGTCTTTTCGAGGCTCCCCCCTTCGGTCACGAGTATGGTACGTTTGGGAACCTCTACCTCGTCGGTGTGGTGTACGGAGACGAGACCTTCTTGGCGTCCTATGTAGCTCATGTAGGTACGGAACATCTCGACGGGGTCGCGGCGCGACGCGTGCCTGTCGATCTCACCCGACCTGTCCTTCATCGCCTCCAGCGCGTCCTGACCCCACTCCTCCGACGCACCACGGTACTTTGCGTAGACGAGCCAGCCGTCGAGGTAGACGGCGACACCGTTCCCGTCGACGGCGTCGAGCACGAGCGTTCCGGTGAACCCCTTCTTGCGGACCTCCGAGTGAGCCGCCTCGAAGCTCGACTCGTGGCTACTTACCTGTTCGGAAGCAGGGAATCTCATGACATAGGTTACGAACGGTCGTCACATATAACCTTCGCCGACGCAGACGGCTTTCGGTGGGTTTTTGTCCGTCGCCCATCTCCCATCCGTAAGTCCGTAGAAGGCGGAACGCCGCACTACGGAGGTGTTTCAATGGATACAGACGAAGCAGTAGAGAAAGCCCTCTCCGAACGTGAGGAGAGGAACTTTAACGAGACGGTCGACCTCGCTATCAACCTGCGGGATCTCGACCTGAGTCAGCCAGACAACCGCGTCGACATGGAGCTCGTCCTTCCCGAAGGAACGGGACAGGATACACGTGTCGCAGTAATTGCCGACGGTGAGACAGCGGTTCGAGCCGAGGACGTTGCGGATCGTGTGATACGTCCCGACGAACTCGAAGACCTCGCCGACGACGAGAACGAGGCGAAGGATCTCGCAGACGAGATGAGCTTCTTCATCGCCGAGACGGATTACATGCAGGACATCGGTCGTTACCTCGGTACCATACTGGGTCCGCGCGGTAAGATGCCGTCGCCCGTCGAACCAGACGACGATGTAGTGGAAGAGGTTCAACGTCTCAAGGGTACTGTCGCCCTCCGTTCGGGAGACCGCCGGACGTTCCATACGACCGTAGGGACGGAAGAGATGGCGACGGAGGAGCTCGCCGACAACATAGAGGCTGTTCTGCGTAGGCTCACCGCCGACCTCGAAAAGGGTGAGCTAAACCTTGACTCCGTCTACGTCAAGACAACGATGGGTCCCGCCATGGAGGTAGCATGACGCCACAGCTTACGGAGGAGATACCCGAATGGAAACGCGACGAGATAGACGAGTTCGAGCGTCTCATAGACGAACACGACGCCGTCGGTATCGTAAACGTCGAGGGTATCGCCTCGAAACAGTTCCAGCAGATACGCCGTAACCTCCACGGTTCTGCGGAGGTGCGCGTCGGACGTAACACGTTGATGCGCCGCGCGCTTGAGGAGAAAGGCCTCGAAGGACTCGTCGGGTACGTCGAGGGACAGACGGGTCTCCTTCTGACCGACGACAACCCGTTCTCGCTCTACAGAAAGATAGAGGAAGGAAAGAGTTCCGCGCCCATAAGCGCCGGACAGGAGGCGACCGACGAGGTCGTCGTCCCCGAAGGAGACACGGGGTTCGACCCCGGTCCCGTCGTGGGCGATCTACAGCAGGCGGGTATCAGCGCACGTATCGAGGAAGGCTCCATAAAGGTCACCGAGGACTCCGTCGTACTCGAAGAAGGCGACGAGGCGACGCCTGAGATAGCCGAGGCGCTCTCAAAGCTCGATATAGAGCCTCTTGAGGTGGGTCTCGACCTGCGCGCGCTCGTCGAGAAGGACGAAGGTACCGTACTCCAACCCGATACGCTCGATATCGATATAGACGAGTACCGCGCCGACCTCGAAACCGCTGTCGGTGGAGCGTTCAACCTCGGTGTCAACGCGGGCGTGGTCAACGAAACGACACGCGACGCGCTTATCTCCAAGGCGTACACCGACGCTCTCGCAGTCGGTATCGAGGCGGGCGTCTACGAACCCGATGTTCTCGACAGCCTCCTCGCCGAGGCGGACGCCGACGTACGCGCTCTCGCGTCTAACCTCGACGACGACGCACTACCCGACGAACTCAAGGGCGTCGAGGCACCCGCGCGCGGAGAAACGGAGGAAGACGAAGAAGAGGTGGAAGCCGACGACGAGACCGAGGATGGGGACGACGAACAGGACGCGGGCGAGGGCGAAGCCGAAGAAGCCGACGGAGAGGACGACGACGAGGAGGTCTCCGAAGGCATGGGCAACCTGTTCTGAGAAAACCGGAAACTGTTTAACACAGACAAGACACAACGACACAAGGAGAAAAGATGGAGTACCTATACGCCGCACTTACAGTGCACAACGCAGGAGAAGAGGTCACCGAAGACACCGTAACCGACGTTCTCGAAGCCGCAGGCGTCGATGTCGACGAGAGCCGTGTCAAGGCGCTCGCCGCGGCGCTCGAAGACGTTGATATAGACGACGCCGTCGAACAGGCGGCTGTCGCACCCGCAGGAGGCGCGGGCGGCGGAGGCGGCGGTGCCACGCCGGAGGGCGGAGAGACCGACGAAGCCGGTGCCGAGGAGGAAGCCGAGGAAGACGAAGCCGAAGAAGAAGCCGAGGAGGTTGACGAGGAAGAGGCTGAGGAAGACGCCTCGGAAGGTCTCGGCGAGCTATTCGGTTAGACAGGCTCTCGTCGTAGGGTAGCCAACAACGGATCTTCGCGGGAAAAGCTTAATTGACACCCCTCCCTAAGGGGGAGTAATGCCTACATTCGGGGACATATTCGAGGCTATATTCGACTTCGTTACCAAAGGGGGGCTAAAGAAGACCGTCATAGGTCTCATGGTTCTGTCGCTCGTCGCGGTTTCGGGCGCTTACCTCGTCTACCCCCAGACCACGACGAGCGTTGCGCTTAGCGCGGTAGGCGCGACGCCCGAAGGTCAGTTCGAACCGCCCGCGATCGAGGGCAACGACACCGTCGGGTACGTGGGTCAGTTCTCCGGAGGAGGGGGACCGACGAACGTCCCGGTTGAAGGTGAGATACGCGCCGAGGTCAACTTTGGGACGGGGCGTGTGGTTGCGACCGCTCAGGGGGACAGCGTCTCCGAGGGATACCTCGAAGGCGAGGTGGGAACGCGGACGGGCGAAACGAACGGCACGGGCGCTGTCAACGCATTCGGTCTCACGGGGATCGAGTTCAACTTCGAGGGCGAGTACTCTCAGGACGGTTCGGTAGCGGAGGGTACATGGAAGACGGTATCGGGTAGCGAGATGAGCGGCGACGGAACGTGGCGTATAGAACGCGTCGAGGACGGAACCGTGGATATATCCGAGAACAGCGACTAAGCCTCGACCTCTTCCTCTTCGTGAACCTGTTCGGGCGTGGCGGCGACCTTCGTCTTCTGCACCTCGACCCTGCGGACGGGGTAGATCTCCTTAGCCTCGTTGTAGACGGCGCTCGATAGGCGTCCCTCGACGACGGCGTCGACGAGTTCCTCGAAGGTGAGATCCTCGCCCTTCTCCCTGACCATCGCGTTCATACGCCGACGGATACTCTTCTCCTGCGAGTCGTCAGCCTTCTTCGCCGTAAACGCGACGGGCTGTAGCTGTACACGGTAGTCGTCGGTGGTTCGGACGGTGATAACGTCGCCTATCTTCGACGTACCCCGGCGGACGAGCGAACGCACGTAGTCGCGCGCGAGTTCGTGACCCACGAAACGCGTGTAGACGGCGTCCTTGCCGACCTCCTCTACCTGAAACTTGACCTTTGTGTTGTTCTCGGAGAAGTCATCCGTGATCTCGCCGAGCGTCGTCTCCACGGTACGTCCGTGGAGCGTCTCGGGTTCGTCTGCGGGCGTCTCACCGAGTTCGGCGCGGTCGAACTCCTGCGAAGCGAGCACGGTGTACCAGTCCTTTCCGCGTCCCGACTTCGAAACCTGTCTGCTTGACATTCGTGTTCGTCGTTGGTAAGTCGGGCATATAAAACCTCGAATTTCCATCAGGCTTTATACGTATGCGCCGCGACGGTTCGGCATGAGCGAAACCCTACGCGCGGCTACGTTCCTCGACAAGGGCGGGACGGGAAAGACGACGACCGTGGCACATCTCGGCGTCGCGCTCGATCGACTCGGACGCGACGTGCTTCTGATCGACCTTGCGGGAAAGCAGGCTGACCTCGCAAAGAACTTCGGCGTCTGGGACGAGTACCGCGCGCGTATCGAGGAGGAGGACGACTGGCCCAATATATCGACCGTCTTCCGCGAGCAGTGGGGGCGTATCGCGGGCAAGCTCGGCGACGAGGAGGCTGTCGGCAACATGATCTTCGAGACGGGCGAGGGTCCCGATCTCATACCCGCGCATCCGGGACTCGACGGTCTGGATACGGAGCTAAACGACATAGAGGAGACGGAGCGCAGGTACTCGCGCCTCGACAGCTTCGTGAACGAGTATATCGAACCCATGGACTACGACTTCGTCTTCTTCGACCTTCCGGGTTCGACAAACAACGTCAGCTACAACGGTCTCTGGTCGGCGCGTAACGTCGTCGTCCCCGTCGAGGCGGGACCCTTTGAGGCGCGTCAGGCTGGACGGCTACGTGACGACCTGCGGCGTATCTCCGAGTCGTTCGGCGTCGACCTCTCTCTTTCGATGCTGATTCTGAACAAGACGGACTCACGGACGCGTCTCTCGGAGGAGTTTACCGAGGAGTACGAGGACGAGTATCCTGAGGTCGTCGCGCCGACGCAGGTACCGCGGAGTCAGGCGGTTCGGAACTCAGCGAACAGGGGCGAGACGCTGTTCGCGTCGAACGCGTCGACAGGGACGGCTCAGCGCGCACGCGAAGCGTTTATGGAGAACGCCGAGGAACTTCTTGAACGTCTATGACCGACAACGACGAAGAGATCGACGAACTCAGGGAACAGACACGGGGCGCGGACCGTATCTCGGCTGATACGAACGGCGGCTCAGGCGCTGACGGAGGAGAGGAAGAAAAGAAGGAGGAAGAGAAGGGGGAGGACGCGGGCGACGTGGAAGAAATGAAAGATGAACAGGGGGAAGAAGAGGACGACGAAGACACGAGCGACGGGAAGACAGAGACGGAAGAAACGCCGGACGAGACGGACGCGGGCGGAAAGCCGACACCGTCGGACGCGTTCGCCGAGGCGTTCGCGGAACGTTCGGAGCGCGCGAAGACGGGCGTCGACCCTCGTTCGGTCTCCGCCGACGACCCCGGTCTGAGCGCCTTCCTTCTCGCACTACAGGACACGGGTGAGATAGAGGAAGTCGGCGAGGCGGTACGCGGTGCGGTCGGTGCCCAACAACCGCCGGAGTACGACCGTGACGCCGTCGTCCGTCTCGCGCTGACGTACGCGTTGAGCGAGGAAGCGCCCGAACACTTCGACGCTCTCGTAGAACGTTCGTAATGGACTGCCCCTACTGCGACGTTTCGACGGCGCGTATGCCGCTTCACAGCCATCTCGTCGACGAGCATACGGACGAGATAGAGCGCGACGGCGCGACGTGCCGTCTACGTAACCCCGAAGGCGAGGATATCGAAGCCACGGTCGACACGGGCGACGGCGAAACAGTCGAACGTTTCACGAACGAGGTTGCGGTTCTCGTGTTCGACAGGCTACTCGACAGCCTCGAAGAGTAACGCCGCGAACTACTGAGGACTCGGCTGTCCCTGTCCCTTCGGCGTGTCTACGTCGAGTTCGCTTGCGAGGTTCTTTATCTTGTCGAGGACGCCCTTCTTTCCGTCGCGTTCGACGAGTGCGTGGTCGAGTACCTCGGAGATATGGCTGACGGGTATTATCTCCACCTCCTCCTTGTACTCGTCCTCTATCATCACATCCTGCTCGTTGACCGCGGGTATGATGACCTTGTCCATACCCGCCTTCGCCGCCGCCTCTATCTTGTACGTCACGCCTCCGACGGGGAGGACGTCGCCGCGTACGGAGAGCGAACCCGTCATCGCCACGCTCTGATCCACGGCGACATCTTCGAGGGCGCTGATTATCGCAGTCGCCATCGTTATACTCGCCGAGTCGCCTTCGACGCCCTCGTACGTCTGTATGTACTGGACGTGGACATCCATCTCCGTAACGTCCTTGCCCGTGATCTTCTTTATGATCGCGCTCACGTTGTCGACCGACTCCTCCGCGATCTCCTGTAGCTTGCCCGTGGCGATGACCTCGCCCTTTCCTTCGGTGACCTCCGCCATGATGGGCAGGACGCGTCCCGAGTCCTCGCCCATGACGGCGAGTCCGTTTACGCGTCCGACCATACCGCCTTGGCTCACGGTCATGTCGTAGTCCTGCTTGCGCTCGATATGTCGATCCATGAGCTGTTGCTCGATCGAGCGTGCGCGGTTCTTCGCCTGAAGCACGTGCTCCTTGGTTGCGAGGTCGACGCCCTCGTCGTCGGCTATGTCGCCCGCCACGCGTACGAGACCGCCGAGGTCGCGTAGCTTGAGCGTCAGGTGATCCTTACGCCCTGCTCTGCGCTGTGCCGCCTTGATCACGGCGGCGACGGCGTCGCGGTCGAAATGGGGTATGTTACCGTCCTTGTCGACCTCCTGAGCGACGAAACGCGCGAACCTGCGCCGAACCTCAGGCGTGTCCTCGATCGTGTCCTTCATGTTGACCTCGTAACCGTACCCCTTGATACGTGAACGTAGCGCGGGGTGCATGTTCTCCATCGCGTCCATGTTGCCCGCGGCGACCATGACGAAGTCGCAGGGTACGTCCTCGGTCTGTACCATCGCTCCCGACGAACGTTCGCTCTGACCCGTGATGGAGTACCTGCCTTCCTGTATCGCCGTCATCAGGCTCTGCTGGTTACGTATATCGAGCGTGTTCATCTCGTCGATGAACAGGACGCCGCGGTGCGCCTCGTGTATCGCACCAGCCTCGACGCGGTCGTGTGACGGCGTTCCTAAACCGCCCGACTGGAACGGGTCGTGCCGAACGTCGCCGAGGAGAGCGCCCGCGTGAGCACCTGTGGCGTCACGGAACGGTGCGGTCTCCTTGTCGGAGTTGTCGACAAGCAGGTTCGGAACCATGGCGTCGGAGTCGTTCTGAAGGTACCGGAAGGCTATGAATATGACACCTGCGGCGATGATGCCGAGGAGGAAACGACGGACGAGGAACGAGTACGCGACGATACCGATGATGATTATCCACATCAGTATCGTCCTCATCTGGTCGCGTTTACGCACCTCCTCCTTGTGCGAATCTATGATCTCCTTGCCCTTGCCCGCGGGTACGGTACGTACCTTGGGCTTGTTTCCGTCCTCAGGGTTGTGGTAGACGAGTGTGTCCTCAAGCTGTTCGCGCGGGAGCATCTCAGCCATCGCCTTCGCAAGCATCGACTTACCCGTACCCGGCGAACCTATCATCATGACGTGGCGTTTCTGCTTCGCCGCCTTACGTACGATGTCGACGGCGTGCTCCTGTCCGATTACCTGATCGATCAGGTCGTCGGGTACGCTGATATCCGCCGTCGTCTCTATGTCGAGACCGCCGAGTTCGTCGTCCTCGGGGTTGTCGAGAAGCTCCGTCTCGTCGTCCTCGCCGTTCGTCGACTCCTTCTCCACCTCGTCGACGGCGTCGGCTTCGGCTTCGACGTTCTCGTCCGTGCCGGTGCCGTTGCCGTCGATCTCTTCGGGAACTTCGTTCACTTCGCGCTCAGACACCTCACCGTCGTCCTGAGCGTCTCCGTTCTCGTCGTGGGGGTCGCTCATTTTTTAATCACAAAAGGTTTTCTCGTACTACGTTTACGCCGGGAAGACTCATATACTTTCTGCCATGGTACGTCCGGACGGCGTCTCTCGGTCAGGTGGCATCTCTCGGTCGGACGGGATCTCTCGGTCGGACGGGATCTCTCGGTCGGACGGGATCTCTCGGTCAGACGGCACGTCTCAGCCGGATCCATCTATCACCCTTCGCGCGCCGAGAGACTGTACGCCTCACCGTCGTAGACGTAGAGCTTCGGATCGAAGGAGCCGCTGACGGCGTTGCGGACGACGACGCGTTCCGTCGTACCGTCGACGAAAGGCACGGAGTAGTTCAGCAGGTCGTACCTACGTCCGTCCGTATCGCGGTCTTCGTACACTTCCATCCAGTAGACGTTCTGGGCTATCACGCGCTCGGCTTCTTCGCCGTACCTGTCTACCTTTTCGACCACTGCGTCGACCTCCGCGTCCAAGCCGACGTCTACGAAGACGGAGCCGTCGCGGCGTTCCACAGAGGCTTCTTCGGGCGGTCTGAGTTCGAGCGCGGACGCGTCCACCTCGAAGACTGCGGCGAAGTCGTCCTTCCCCGTGCAGTACGTACCGCCTCCGAGGGGTGGCGCGTTGTGTTCGCGGGGTTCGTCGACGGGATGTAGCTCGAACCGCGTGTTCTCGACGCCGCCGGGCTCGACGGGCGGTTCGGATCCGGTTCCGTGGAACGGGTTTTCGTGTATCCACCTACCGTCGACGAGCTTGTAGACGGCTCCGCCGGGGTAGACACGTTCCTCCGTCCTGTTGACGAGCGTGAACTCGGCTGTCGCGGGCGGTTCGAGACGTTCGTCCGACGGCTGGAGGTAGAGACGCGTCGTTTCGTCGGCTTCGTGGTACCAACGCGTGTCGTTCTCTATATCGGGGTACGTTTCGCCCTCGAAGACGGAGGCTTCTTGGGGTCCGGGGCTTCCGGTTTCCCAGACGGAGACGGCGAGTTCGTCCTCGTCGCCGAAACGGTAGACGCCTTCACGTAGCTCACCGTCGGGCTTGAGAACGGGGACGTACTCACGTACGGCGAACCCGCCCGCGTCGACGGTGAGTTCCCCGTCCTGAGGTTCGGGGAGGTTCTCGACGCGCCAGACGCCGTTTCGGGGTTGGATACCCGGCGTTTCGGCAGGGACGATGTAGACCGTCGTACCGTCGTGTGTCGCGGAGCCGACACCGTACGGTACGATCGCCTCGGTATCCACGGTGACCTCGGATCCGGTATCGTTCTCGGCGATGACACGTATCCTGGGCGGTTCGTCCGCGCCCTCGGTTTCGACGAAGCCGTGGTAGATATACAGCCCATCGTAGCCGTCTACGTTATAGCCGTGCGGAAACGCGGAGACCGTCCATCCGGCTTCGAGACGGACGAAGCTTCCTCTCAGGAGTCCTCCGACCGCCTCTTGGCGCGTCATACCTCCGTCGTCCGCACCGTCGTTGCTCCGGTTCTCCGTCGCGTCCCCCGTCCGGTTCGCCGTTCGGTTCCGTCCGTCGTCTCCGAGACATCCCGACACCGCGACTGCGAACGCCGTTACGAAGCCGCGTCTGTCCATACGTGGAACTACGGTTCGTGGCTTAACTTCTTTTTCCCGTAGATCACCGTCCGCGAGCGCCAAGCTTAATCCGCGCGACGCCGAACCCTGCGCATGCGCGGACTGTACGTCGGACGTTTCCAGCCGTTCCACAAGGGGCACGAACGCGTCGTCGACGACATCATGGACGACGTTGACGAGGTCGTCGTCGCCGTGGGTAGCGCACAGAAGTCGCACACGCTCCGTAACCCGTTCACGGCGGGCGAACGCGTCAGTATGATCACGAAGGCTCTCGAAGACCGCGACGAGACCGTCTACGCCATCCCCGTCGAGGATCTCAACAGGAACGCCGTCTGGACGACACACGTCCGTTCTATGTGTCCGCCGTTCGAGACGGTCTACTCAAACAACCCTCTTATCGTCCGTCTGTTCGAGGAGGACGACGTCGAAGTACGCGAATGCGTCCTTTTCGAGCGCGACAGGTTCTCCGGACGCGTGATACGTGAACGTATGCGCGACGGCGGCGACTGGCGCGCGCTCGTACCCGACGAGGTCGAGAAGGTCGTCGACGAGGTCGACGGCGTGAGAAGGCTACGCGACCTCGACGCCGACGACTACTAGGACATACCGTCAGCCTCACCCCCTCGCTTTCCGTCGGGCTGTCGAAACCCCGTGTTCATCTCTCACCTCACGGAGGAACTCGTCGCGCTCTTGAGGACGTAGACAGCGACACCGCCTACGACAACGTCGAGAACGAGTAGCACGGAGACGGCGGGGACGAGGGTGTCCCAGATACCACCGAATGCGTTGAGTTCGATAACCGTCATCACGTCCCTTCCTAGGACGAGCGCCCTTGCGGCATCGACGCCGTACGTGACGGGGTTGAAGCCAGCCACGGTCTGTATCCATCCGGGGAGTGCGTCGAGGGGGAGGAAAGCCGTCGAGATGAAGAGCAGAGGGAACTGAATTATGTTGGCACCGAGAGCCGTCGTCTCTTGGTCGCGGCTTACGACGGCGAGTATGTTCGAGAGTGAGACGAACCATACGGAGAAAAGGAAACCGACCGCCATGATACCGATAGCGCCCGCGAAGCCCGTGGCTATCTCGCCGCCTAAGACCGTACCGAGGACGAGTATGATACCTATCTGTATGAGGATCAACAACAGCTCCGAGGCTGTCTTTCCGAGGAAGACGGCGGTTCGGTTCATAGGCGAAACGAGCACCTTTTCGAACATGCCTTCCTCCATATCGTTCACGAGACCGATACCCGACGAAGCCGCGGCGGCGAGCGCGACCTGCATCGCTATCGCAGGGACGAGGTAGGTCGTGTAGCTAACCGACGCCTCGCCGCTGTTTATAGCACCGGTTGCGACACCACCGAAGACCTGTGTAAAGAGAACGAGGAAGATGATAGGCTGTATGAGCGAAAGGAACAGGAAGAAGGGGTTACGTGTCGACTTCACCGTCCACCGCTTGAAGTTCGCCCAGAAGTCACCCGCGAACGTGTTCCGGGACAGACGGACGCCGTCGGTGCCGCTCTCCGCCCCCGGCGTCACTCAGAACCACCCTGTCGGCTTCCCGCGTCCTCCCCGCCGGAGACGTCGGTTTCGTCGTCGGTAACGGCGAGGAAGACATCGTCGAGCGTAGGCTCACGAACATCGAAGCCGGTCACCTGTATACCCGCGTCGTCCAACGCAACCATGAGACGGCTTCCGCGCGATCTCGCGTCGTTCGCTGTGATGCTAAGCCCTCTGTCGGTTACCTCGACCGACGCATCGCCTCCGAAGATACCTTCACCGCGCAGAACCTCAGCCGCTTCCCGCGCCGTGTCCCGTCCACCCTCGACATCCACATCGAGAAACTCAACGCCGACACGCCGTTTGAGTTTGGACGGCGAACCGCGTGCCACGATACCCCCGTCACGGATGACGGCGAGCCTTTCACACAGATGGTCAGCCTCTTCGAGGTACTGTGTCGTTAGGAGTACCGTCGTACCCCTTTCGTTGATACGTTCGAAGTAGTCCCAGAGTTCGTTACGTGCCTTAGGGTCGAGACCCGTCGTCGGTTCGTCGAGGAAGACAAGCGACGGTCTGTGGACGAGCGCCATCGCGGCGTCGAGACGTTTCTTCATGCCACCCGAGAAACCCCCGGACTTCTTATCCCCGACATCCGCGAGGTCAACGAGTTCGAGGAGTTCATCGATACGTTCCGCGCGCCGCTCCCTCGGAACGCCGTACGCCCTACACGCGAACCTGATGTTCTCGCGCGCCGTCAGTTCCTCGTCAACGCTTGTCTCCTGTGGCATGTAGCCTATCGACTCGCGCACCTCCTGCGCCTTGCTCTTAACGTCGAAGCCGTTAACCTCGACGCGCCCACCCGTCGGCTGTAGTAATGTGACCAAGACCTTTATCGTGGTCGTCTTTCCCGCTCCGTTGGGTCCTAAAAACCCGAAGAACTCGCCCTGAGGTACCTCCATCGTCACGTCCTTCACGGCTTCGGTACCGTCGCTGTACGTCAGCTTCAGCCCTTCTATCAGTATCGCGGCGGTCTTGCCTTCACCGTCCCCCTTCTCCGTCGAAGATGACACGGACGTGTTCGTCGTTCCTGACATCTGTTTCCTCGTCCTTGCGTCGGTATTCCGGTGTTAAAAGGGTGCTGAATAAACGTTCAGTTAGTAAGCGTGGTACGGTGGACGGAAGAAGGACGTAAACCAAGCCGAACCCCTACAGGTAGTCGAGATACCACAGTATGAGGACGAGAGCGACACCGGCGGCGATAACCGAGTTTGCGAGTAGGTTCAGCACCTCGCCGAGGACGTTGAGCGCAAGCCAGATAGCTACGAGTATCAGTATGAGACGGACGAGCGCCGAGTCGTCGAGCGACATACGGACGGGTTGGTCGCGTCCGACAAAAGCTTACCCTTCGATGTAGCCGAAGTACCAGAGCACGACGAAGACGACCGCGATAGGCAGGATGATCTGGTCGGCAAGCCGCCGGAACGCGGTTTCACCGGTCACGACCGCGAGTATCTTGAGACCCGCCCATACGACGGCGAGCATAATAACTGCCCTTTCGGGGACTACACCGCCCCCACCTTTGTCGGGACTCACACACCCTCCAGTTCGAGTAGCTTCCTCTTCACCTCGCGCGGTCCTACAAAGCCGCCGATGCCGTCCTCCGCAACGATACGGTGCGAAGGTAGGACGATAGGCACCGGGTTACCGTGGAGCGCCTCACGTACGCGCGCCACACCTTCCTCATCACCGCCCTCACCGATACTCGAACCGAACTCGGCGTACGTCGTCGTCGTTCCGTAAGGTACGTCACGCGTCCTTTCGAGCGCCCTACGTTCCACCCCTGAAACCGTGAGCGCGTACGGAACGTCGGGCGTCGCACCCTCGCCGTCGAGGTACGCGAAGACGGCGCGGAGGGCGTCGCTACCCTCACCCTGCGCACGTTCCACGCTCTCCGCGTCGGGTTCGTCGACAAACGCGACGCTGACGGCGCTGTTCGACGCCACACCCACCTGCACGTACCTTCCGAGGTACCCCGACCACCGGTGTTCGATACCGCTCCCTACACCCATCAGCCGAGGAGGTCGAGATCCTTGAGCTGTGCGACTATCTTATCCACCGCCTCGTCCGCATCCTCGGGACGCTCGCCACCCGTGACGACGAGCTTCCCGCTCCCGAACAGAAGGACGACGACCTCCGGCTCGTCGAGCCTGTAGACGAGACCGGGGAACTGTTCGGGTTCGTACTCGATGTTTTCGAGACCCAGCCCGATAGCGATTGCGTTGAGGTTGAGGTCGTAGCCGAGGTCGGCGCTCGCCACGATGTTCTGCACCTTGATTTCGGGCGACTCATCGACCTCGATACCCAGATCACGGAGCTTACCGAAGACGATCTTCAGCCCCTTGTCAACGTCCTCGGGACTCTTCGCTCCCGTACAGACGATCTTACCCGAACGGAAGATCAGAGCCGCGGTCTTAGGCTCCTCCGTACGGTAGACGAGACCGGGGAACTGCTCCGGGTCGTAGTCCGCGCCTTCCATGTCCAACGTAACCTTTTCGAGGTCGAGTTCCTGCCCGATCGCGGTCGACGCGACGACGTTCTCTATCTCTATCGTATCCTTGGGGTCTTGTGCCTCGCTCATATCTACTTAAACTGTATATATAAGAGCATATAAAAGTTCATTAAACCTCGTCGTCATCTCGTCGCGTGTACCTCCTCGAACTCAAGGGGTCGAACCACGCGCTCGCGGTTGCGGAGGCGGACGCTGTCGGCGAACTCGTCGACGAGGGACGCGGATATGCACTCGTCCGTGAACCCGACGTAACGCGCCGTCTCGCGGGATCGCACCGTGTCTCACGGTTTCTCGGCGAATCGGGGGCGGGCGTCGGGGGATCGGGTGAGGGGGCGGTCGGAGAGTCGGCTGGAGGGTCGGTCGAGGAGACGATCGGGGCGGCGGTTGAGGCGGCGCGCGGACTCGGTGTTTCCTTCGACGGTAGCTTCGCCGTTCGCGCGCGCGTCCACGGCGACGGTCCCTCCTCGGCGGAGTTGGAGCGGCGCGTGGGCGGTGTCTTCGCTGAGAGGGCGCGCGTCGACCTCGACTCCCCTGACGACGTGGTGCGTGTTGTCGTCTCCGAGGGGCGTGTCCTTTTGGGTCTGGAGGTCTGTGAGACGGAGGGTTTCGAGGGGCGCGCGCCGACCGAGAAGCCTTTCTTCAAGCCGGGGAGCATGTCGCCCGCCCTCGCGCGCGCGCTCTCGAACATCGCGGGGGGCTACGACGGCGCGACGCTCCTTGACCCTATGTGCGGCACGGGCGGCGTCCTCGTCGAGTCCGCGCTCGTCGGTGGGCGCGCGGTCGGTGGCGACGCGTCGCGCGAGATGGTCGAAGGCGCGCGCGTGAACCTGCGCGAGTTCTGCGACGGTGTGGGCGAGCTTTTCGTCGGCGACGGACGTTCGTTACCCCTCGACGACTCTTCGGTCGACTGCGCCGTTACTGACCTGCCCTACGGTCGCGCGTCGCACGTCGAGGGCGGTTCGGCGGAGTCGGTCGCACGCGGCGTGCTCGGTGAGCTTTGTCGGGTTGTTCGTGACTCCGGGCGTGTCGTCGCCGTCTCCGACGGCTGGCTCGACGAAACGGCGCGCTCCGTGGGGTTCGAGGTCGTCGACCGTTTCGAGGATCGTGTTCACCGCTCGCTTACGCGGCGTATCGTGGTTCTGAGTGTCAGAGACGCCTAACCTCGTTGACGACAGCCTCTCCGTCGATAAGGACGAAGACGTCTATCTCCGTCTCCTCGTGCCTTCTGTCTACGGTGAAACGCGCCTCGGTTTCGCCGTCTTGGTGTACGAGACGCGCCTCGTAGTCGTCGTCGAACCCCTCGACGGAGAAGTCGTAACGCGCGCCGAGTTCGCGTTTGAGACGGAAGACGCGTTTCTGAAGCTCGCGTTTGGGTAGACCCGTGAGGCTATCGGCTTCGTCGAGAAACCTCTCGGCGTCGTCGTTTAGGCTCATCCGTACGTGTTTACTGCGTCGTCCTCGGCGCGTTCGGCGTAGTAACAGACGAGAGAGCCTTCTTCGACGCCCATTCCGAGCTGGAACGAGGTTACCCAGCCGTCGCGGTTCGCCTCGACGACGTGCTTCGTCTCTCCGAACGAGTCGGTGACCTCTGCGACCGCCTCGCCCTCACGTACGACATCGCCGGGTTCGACGCGTTGGCGCAGGAGACCCGAGACGGGCGACCAGAGGCTCGTACGCCTGACGGGGAAGCCGTCGGGTACCTCGCCGACGTGTGGCACGTTCTCGTGTTCACCGTCGAGCATACCGAGTTCGCGCATCATGTTACGGACGCCGACGACCGCCCCCTCGACTACGTCGCTCTCTACGATGTAGTCGGAGCCGAGTTCGGCGGTGAACGCGGGTATACGTGCGGCGTTCATACACGCGCCCGAAAGAGACCTGTGTAGCTCCTCCTCGACCGTGCGTTCGACGCCTGAGCCGTGTACGGGTGCGAAGCCGAAGGCGTCTGCGAGGGCGTCACGTCTCTCGACGAGCGAACGCGTGTCCTCGTCGCGCTCCTCCTCGTCGACGAGGAGACGGTCGAGTATAGAGAAAGGCACGCTACCGACGTTGGAGCAGTGGAGATCTATGAGTGCGTCCGCCGTACGGTCGATATGTCTAAAGACCTTTCCGTTGATAATCTCCTGCGTCGACTTGGTCGCGCGCTCGCCGCGGAAGTCAGGGAACAGCCTGTTGGGGTCGCGTGCGTCGTAATGCGAAGTCCTTTCGGCGCTACGTAGACCGCTGGGGTTGAGCGTCACGACACCGACGACCGTACCGCGTATCCTTTCGGCAAGTTCCTCGGTGACGGTTCTATGGACGACGGGTATACCCGCGACCTCGTTTCCGTGTACGTTCGCGGTGAGCCAGAGCGTTGGTCCGTCCTCGTCGCCACGCGCCACCATTACGGGAGCCTTCTCCGTACCGCCCGTAGGGAAGGATACGAGATCCATGTACCCCTTCGCTACGCCGCCGCGACGAGCCTCCGCTGTGCCTATGCGCATTCGTTCTGTTTTGGGGCGCGTCCGCTAAAACCGTGGCGAACCACGACGGTTAGATACGTACCGTGTCGTCTTCCTCGCCGCACTGTGGACACATCTGGAAGTCCTTGTTGGGTTCGTCCTGAAAACGGTGCCCGCAGACCTCACACTCGAAGTAGACGGCGTTCTGGTTGACGCTCCTCGCCCCACGGGGGCTGTCTTCCTCATCGTCGTCGGTGTCTCTTCCGCGTCTCATGGGATCGTCTTAGTGGTTCTCGGTAAAAAACGTACCGCCGGTGTCACTCAAAGAACGGAGCTTCGAACGTCGGTATGTACACGTCCGGTCAGTCGATCATACGTGAACCGCCGGAAGGGAGGAAACGCCGTACCTCGTCTACGGTCGTGATCCGGCGTACGACGTTCTCGTCAAGCTCCTCACGGAAACGCCGGTAGACGCGTTTCGCGGTGTCGTTACGTGAGTACCTGCCGGGTTCGAGACGTACTGAGAAACCGCACCGTGGCTCTACGGCGGACGGTGGACCGCCGATGACGCCCGCCTCGTCGTCGAGACGCATACCGACCGACGCCTCCATCTCTACCGTGTAGTAGGTGCGTTCGCCGCGTACGACGACGCTACCTTTCTCTATGTACTCGCCGCTTTCGGGCGTCTTGGATATGTTCGACGCGGGTACGCTGTAGACCTCCGCCGCGCCCTGTCCCGTATCCCAGACCGACGAGTAGATACCTGCGAACCTCGCCGCCTCCTCGCGCGAACGGTCGGGAACCTCTATATCGCCCTTAGGCTCGTCGGGTTCGGTGCGTTTGAGCACCGTGACGGGACCGCCGGGTGCCTGCGTATGGAAGAACACGTCGTCGGGGTCGGTGTACTTCTTGTAGATCTCGTCGTTCTGATCGGCGTCGCGCCCGCCGATTACGAGGAAGCCGTCGGACGTACGGAACCACCGGAAACGGTCGTACCAGTTCTCGCCGCGTTCGGAGAGCGTCGTCGTCTCTTCCTCCCCTCCACCGTCCTCCTCGCGCTCACGTTTCATACGTTCCAGCTCCTCGCGCGCGTCTTCGAGAGCCTCGTACGTCGCCTCGCGTTTCTCCGCAACCTCCTTCGCCTCCTCGTAAAGCGCGCTCGCGTTCGACTCGACGCCGTCGCGCGGGCTAAGCGGTATCTCGTAGCCGTCGAGTTCGACGTAGACGGTGTCGTTGTTCTGATCGATACGTTCCACGATCTCCGCGGAACCGACGCCCTCCTCGCGCGCCTCTCCGAGTGTATCGCTCACCTCGTCCCACGAAGCTCCGTCACCGCGTGCGTCGCCGACAGCGCCGAGGAGTTCGTCGACGACGCCGTAGCTTTCGTACAGAGCTTCCGCCTTCTCACGCAGACGTTCCTCCTCCTCCTCACGTTCCTCGATCGCGCGCTCCTGCTGTTCGACTATACGCCGCTGTCTGTCGACAGCCTCGTCGCCCCCTTCTTCGTCCTCGTCGTGGTCTTCGAGCGCCTCGAAGTAGGCGTCGAGCGCCTCGTTGAACGTCTCGTACGCCTCCGTCTCGTTCTCCTCGTAACGGACGAGGGGTAGGGGCGTCGCGTCGACGGGAGCGCCGTCGTCGTAGACGACACGCGGTTCGAGGTCGCCGTTTTGGAGACTGTCGAACAGGTCGGTTACCTCGGCGTAGACCGCCTCGTACTCCTCCGTCCCCGCGTCTTCGATACCGAGCTCCTTCTCGACACCCGCGCGGACGCAGAGTTCCTCGGCGTAAGTCCCTCCGAAGCCGAGAACCGACGCGAGCGTACGGACGAGGTCGGAGCCGCTGTCCTCCATCTCGTCGACGAAGCCGTCGTACGAAAGCTCCGACGGATCGGTACGTTCGGGCGGGTACTCGTAAGGCTCACCACCCGCCACGGTACGTGTCTTGAGACGCACCGTACGGAGTGAGCGCAGAACGACGCCGTCTGAGTCGGTGAAGACGAAGTTTCCGTCGCCGAACAGTTCGACGATGATCGTATACGTCTCGTCGCCGCGTTCGCCCACGAGACGCACCACACGGTCGAAGCCGTGCTGTTCGACGGCTACGAGGTCGCCGCCTGAGAGACGTTTACGCATCAGCATAGGCAGGTTGGGCGGGCGCTGTGGCGCGTCGGGCGGTTCGTCGACGAAATGGAGGCGTTTCGTCTCACCCACCTCGGCGAAGAGGTCGGCGCGTCCGGCATCGTAGTCACGTATCTTCATCCGGACGGTGTCGTCGCCGTACTGGTAGAACTTGTCGAACTTTGCGCCGACGTACGTCTGTAGCTCGCCGACTACCGCCGCGATGTCGACGCTCGTGAGTTCGCGTTTTGGCGATGTCATCGTACCACCTCAACACCGTCGTCGCGTCCTACGTGTACCTCGTCTGCGATACCGACGAACAGACCGTGCTCAACGACGCCTGTCACGCCGTCGAGTTCGTCGGCGAGCGCCGGTGCGTCGTAGCCGTCGAAGACGGCGTCGGCGACGACGTTTCCGTTGTCTGAGACAACGGCTCCGTCCTTGGCGTCCGTCTCGCGTAACGCGAACCTTCCGCCGAGTTCCTCGACGCGTTCGCGGACGACGGGAACCGCGAAGTCGAGAACCTCCAGAGGCACCGGTGCGTTGAGCGTCTCGCGCTCCTTCGTCTCGTCAACGACGGTAACGACGCGGTCGGATGCGCGCGCGACGACCTTCTCGCGTGCGTGCGCCGCACCTCCGCCCTTGACGAGGTTCAGGTCGGCGTCGAATGCGTCCGCGCCGTCTATGACGATGTCGGGCGTCGTTACGTCGAGAGAGGTGAGGGGGACGTTTTCCTCAACCGCGACCGCGCGCGAACCGTGAGAGGTCGGTATACCGCGTACGTCGAGACCTGAGTCGACGCGTTCGCCGAGCGCGCGTACGGCGTACTCAGCCGTGCTACCCGTTCCGAGACCCACGACGTCGCCGTCTTCGACGAGGGCGACGGCGGAGTCGGCAGAACGTTTCTTCATCGCCTCACGTCGGTCACCGCCGCCGTCGTCCTTCGGGTTCTTCATCCGTCACCGCCCCCGCCGAAGACATGTTCGTCAGCGGGGAACCCCCCCGAACGGACATCGTCGGCGTACTCCTCAACGGCGTCGCGTATCTCACCCCGCACGTCGGCGTACTCCTTGACGAACGACGGTGGGTTCTCGGACATACCTATGAGATCGTCGATTACGAGAACCTGACCGTCGACCTCGCGCCCCGCGCCGATCCCGATCGTCGGTACGTCGACGGCTTCGGTTACGCTCGCTCCGACTTCCTCGGTAACGGCTTCGAGAACGACGGAGAATACGCCCGCGTCTTCGAGTTCGCGCGCGCGTCTGACGACTGCGTCCGCCTCGTCGTCGTCACGTCCGAGGACGCGGTACCCCTCGCGTCTCACCTGCTGTGGCGTAAGACCGACGTGTCCCATGACGGGGACGCCGAGTTCTGTAAGGCGGCGTACAGTCTCGACGCTCACGCCGCCGTCGACGGGTGTCTCCAACTTGACCGCCCCCGCCCCCGCCTCCTTCAGGTACCGCGCGGCGTTCTCCGCCGTCTCCTCGACAGAGACACCGAAAGATGCGAAAGGCATGTCGCCGACGACCATCGCGCTCTCGCTACCACGTACGACGGCGGCGGTATGCGAAAGAGACTGTTCGACAGTGACCGGCAACGTGTCTTCGTATCCGAGACGTACATCGCCAATGCTGTCGCCGACGAGTACTACGTCCGCGACGTCGTCGAGTATCTCCGCGGTCGGTGCGTCGTACGCCGCGACCATCACTATAGGCTCGTCCTTCTCTAAAAGATCCTTCGCGGTGACGCGTTCCATACGTCGAAGTCGGGGTGAGGGTTGAAATATCCTGCCGAAAAGCCCGCGTTTTAAGAACCGGTCTGACGAAGATACCCGCATGATTGAGGTACGCGCGCCCGCCACGAGCGCGAACCTCGGGAGCGGCTTCGATGTCTTCGGCGTCGCTCTCGACAAGCCCGCCGACATCGTACGTCTAACGAAGGCGGAAAGGACGAGCATCAGCGTCAACGGTGCGGGCGCGGAGTACATACCTGAGGATCCCAAGAAGAACACCGCGGGCGAGGTTCTGCGTTCGCTGGGGGTCACAGCACGTGTAGAGATGGACAAGGGCGTACGTCCGTCGAGCGGTCTGGGTTCGAGCGCGGCGTCCGCCGCGGGTGTCGCCGTCGCCGCGAACGAGCTATACGACCTCGGTCTTTCTGACGACGAACTCATACACGCCGCGGCGCAGGGCGAGAAGGTCGTTAGCGGTGAGGCGCACAAGGACAACGTCGCGCCGTGCATCGCAGGCGGCTTCACCGTCTCGGACGAGCGTACGACCGCCTTCGACGCCGACTTCCATGTCGTCGTCGCTCTTCCCGACATCGTTATCAGCACGCGCGACGCACGCGGCGCTCTACCCTCGTCCGTCTCGATCCAACAGCGCTCCGAAACAGTTGCGAACGCCTCGCATGTCGTCGCGGGGGTTCTGAAGGACGACGTAGAGATGGTCGGCGCGGGGATGTACGACGACGTGGTCGAGGAGGCGCGCGCGCCCCTCATCGAAGGCTACGACGAGGCGCGCGATGCGGCGTTGGACGCAGGGGCGACGGGCGTAACGATCAGCGGCGCGGGACCCGCTCTTCTCGCCGTATGTGAGCGCGAGGACAAGCCCGACGTTGCCGAGGCTTTCGTCGAGGGCTTCTGGAACGCGGGTGTCGAGTCGCGCGCGTTTCAGGCGCGTGTCGGTGACGGCTGTCAGGTAGTCAAACGCGGGAGGTAGATGTCGCCGAACCGCCGCGACGGCTTCGACGTTCTGTTCGCGGTGTACGTAGCCGGTGTTGTAGCGCCCGCCGTCGGCGGGTACGCCGGTATACTCGCGTATCTCGGCGGTTTCGTCGGCGTCACCCTCATCGCCTACACGGGCGCGTCGGAAGCTGAAAGACTCCCGCAACGCGTCGCGCAACGCCCGTTCTCGACCGGGATTGTCGCTGTGCCTCTCGTCTACGGCGTCGTCTACATCGTCGGCGAAGCAGTCGCCTCGACACCGATACGTTCGCCGTACGTCTACCTCGGTCTCTGGAACGTCCTCGTCGGTATAGCGGTCGTCGCCGTTGCGCGGAGGACGGCGTAGTCAGTTCTCGATGGCTTCCATCACACGTTCGTGGAACTCACGTCGCTTATCGAACTCCGGAAGACAGCATCCGAATCGTCGAGATAAGGTCAGTCTTCGTTTCTGTTCTTGCTTCCCGCCTCGCGTCCGAGATGGTTTTCGACCGACCCAACCTTTCGGCGCGCCGTCTGTTCGACGTTACAGCGGTAGCAAGGCGAAAGCCCACGACTTTAGTCGTGGGATGAAGCCGACAGCCGGCGAAACGTTGATTGTGTCGGCGCACATCGGTTGTGATGCCGAGTCCGAGGTAAGGATACGCACTCCACGTGGAGGTAGATGAAGCCCGCTATCTCGGTCGGGGGTCGTACTGGCACGACCCACAACCCCACCGCGTACGAGTGGGGAACCTCCAGTCGTGGGGATGCCCGGTCTGTGACCGGGAACCCCACGGCTTTAGCCGTGGGAGGATGTCAGCTCCGTCGGCTGTCGTCTGATAGAATGTAGGCTGTCAGCGCGAGCGGTGTTTCTGCTCCAAGCGTGAGGGCGGGTACAGATTGAGCTACCCACGAGGCGAACAATGAGTACAGTTCCGAGGCTACAAGGGAATTCCTATGTTTCACAGATTCATCTCTTTTTAACAATTACTGCCGCGACTGCGAGGAGAAAGGTTATTAAGATGGCGATAGCCGCAAAAGCGGGTAGTTCACTTTCAGAATCGTTGCCTGAATTGATAACACCGTTATTGACCCCGACCAAGTTCCCTGTAGACGTATCTCCTGTTACAGCCGCCCTTGATGCGGAGCCGATGATAGAGCCGTTGTTAGCTCCGACGACGCCACCGACCGTCGAGTTGCCCGACAGTTCTCCGTCAACTGTTACATCAGATACTTCGGCGTTTTCTTCCACCTTTCCGGCTAACCCTCCGACGTTCTCGTCGCCTGTCACATTCACATCGTTGATGTTTATATTACTGACAGAGCCGCCTGAAGCGACAGTTCCGAACAGTCCAACTTCATCCTCCCTGGGTCTATGAACGGTGAGTCCGGAGATGTTGTGTCCATTCCCTACTAGAGTGCCGGAGAATTCATCACTTTCGTTCCCTGCAGAAACCGGTTCGAAGCCCGCGCCGTCGTTCCATCCGGAGGTTTCAGAAGCGTCGATATCTGACTGTATCCCGTAATCTTCGTCAGGCTCCATACACTGCAGTTGATCTATGTTCCATACCTCATAGGGATCAGTAGCGTTGTAGTGCACTTCTGAACAGTCCACTCCAGATGATCCCTGTACAGTCGGGACACCGACCGCAAAGACGAGCAGTACTGCGGCGATTGCTATTCTTATGTACATTCTAACACAGTTTTTTCAACTATCTCTTGATGGTTCGTGTGTCTTAGCGATCGTAGTCTCGGAACTTCATTCGTCGGGTCGTCCGTTACCTCCGCAACCGCGTCTTTCGTCATGTATCTCAGGGTAGCCCCTGAAATGCCGATTCCTGCAAGCGTCCCCAAGAAGTTTCTACGCCTCATCTTCCGCAGGTCACGAGTTTTATCGCGTGCCATACGAAATTAATCCTACATCCCTATCACTTATATCCAAGGACGTGCCGAAACAGGGGGGTTTCGGCAAAGCTTTGCCGAAAACGGTTTGTACGCCAAAATCTTGGCGTAAAAATTACGGTTTGAACCTCTCGGCGTCGTATTTACTATCCTCATACACTCCCTTGAAATGCTCCCGCGCGCGGGTCGACGCGAAGAACACATACCCAAGAACACCTCCTTCATCGTCGTACACGAGAACACCGACGCGCATGTTGTCGAGGAGAGCGAGACCGTGAGACAGTTCGTCGTCGGTAACGTAGAACCGCGTTCCGTGCTCGATAGACTCGCTTAGTGCCTCGGTGTGCTTCTCGCGCAGATACTCAAAGATTTCGCGCTCCACGACGAACTCCGCGTCCAAGCCGTCACGTATCTGTTCGTGGTAGAAGTCGAGATAACGTGGAAAGAGCACGGGCACGAGACCACGCATCTCGTCCGTCTCTACGATGTGTCGCGCGAACTCTTCCAGAGGTTCGGTAGGCATATGCTTTCGAGGTAGGGTAAACCTCGCGCGGGCGAGCACTTCGGACGTCGCGTCGAGGGCTTCGGCTATCTCCTTCGCCTCGTAGGCTCTTTGCGCGTCCCTCAGTTTTGTACGCACCGCCTCGCCGAACTCCGTGAGCACGTATCCCCCTCGGTTTTCTTAACGATACCCTGACCTTCGAGTTCCTTCAGGTGCTTGCGCGCAGTCGAAACCGACTTGTTGAGGGAGTCTGCCACCTCGCTCTTACTTTTCGGCTTGGGGTTGACGGCGTCCAGATACTCGTGCCGTCGGCACAGGGCTATCAGTTTGTCCATTCTTTGTCTAATACCGGACTTATTTATGAGTACTTTCCGGTAGCAGAAACGTAAGGTAGCCTACAGTTTCGAGTGATGAGACACGTGAGTTGGCGTAAACGAGCCAGCGATGGATTTCCTCAGTTCTCATTTTGAATATTTTTTGGAGGCTGAGAACAGCCGTCGCACTCAGAAACCCGCGTCGATTCATTGAGCTTACTTATTTTTTGTCAACAGTTTGTCTCCACTCGGATCGGCTGTGGTTCACCGGTTCCGTTCTGTTCGAAACTGCTATCAGATATCTACCAGTATCAGAATGAGGTGTGATCAGAAGCACCTGATCGCCGTCGGCGGCGTACCCGCCGTCGCCTTCTTCCTTCCACTCCGGCTCTTCGGTGGCTTCAAGCCTTACCGTGTCGCCCGGCTCGTAGCCGTCGAGGAACTCACCCGTTCCACCACCTTCATCCGTCGACACGTTCAGTCTGTCGTACCTGACATCTTTCCTCTCTGCCACCACCTCACCTATCAGCGGTATTCCTGTATCTACGGTGGTTTCTGTGACTCTGGTTACTTCGTCGACCTCTATCACAACCACCCCCTCTTCTGTGTCCTCTGTTACACTGTATCCGTGTGCGGTCGTTTCCCGTTCCTCAGTAAGGGAAGTTAGGTATAAGAAACCGGCACCCGCAACACCTACAACCAAGACAACCACGAAGACATACATGAGCCAACGGGGGATACTGTCAGCCTCCATATGTGTAGAAAGTCACTGAGGTAAGTTATACAGCACGACAGTACCCGCTGTATTGATTTTCGACAGCCTCGGTGGTTGTATGAAGTATAGAGTTTACACGGAGTATAGAAATTCCACAGGACATAGAAGTTCCACGGGGCGTGGAAAACACAGAAAGGGTATCATTCAACCGGCTTTGGTGAATCGCTATACTGAAGCCGATTGCGTCGCCCACCAGAAGGTGTGACAAATCAGTTTATGCCGTTGGATTGAGCTTTTCGGGGAGTTGTTGGCTAAGATACGATAATTACAGGATGAATTGGGCTGGAATCCAGTAATCAGCTACCCCCCAGTTCCAACGCTTCCTGGCGATTCACCAGAGCCATTCAACCAACACAGGGGAGACGCAGTGTATCAGTCCTCGATAGCTTCCATGACGCGTTCGTGGAACTCGCGCAGAACCGCGTCCTCGTCCTCGGCGAGAACCACGTCGCTCGCCGCGAGTGATGCAATACCGAACGCCATCGGTGTCGGTGAGTCGGGTTCGATCGCGTAGACGTCGAGTTCGCCGTCGTGTATCTCGCTCAGAACGTCCTTGACATGCCCTATGTCTAACTTGTCCTCCATCACCTCGCGGTAGGTTTCGTCGAGTACGGCGAAATCTTCGAGGTCGTCGGCGTAGTTTATGAGCATGTCGGAGCTAACCTGCTGGCGTGCGGCGCTCTTCGACCTGCCCTTGTAGTTACGTAGTATCATGAGCGAACGTGTCGCGTTTATGCGGAAGTAACGTTTGAGGAGTTCGCTACCGTCGAGAGCCTCGCGTAGTATCTCCTCTGCGTTCTCAGGTCGTACGTTGTCGATTACCTCATAGACATCTATCTTACGGTTGGCGGGGAGCGACAGCGCGAAGCCGTTGTCCGCCACGGAGACCTTGACGTTGGTACCGACACGCCGCGACGCCTCGTGCGCGACGATACGTGACATACCGTCGTTGAACTTCCGTCCGTAGTTCGAGTGGAAGTAGTAGTGTCTGCGCTCGGCTTCGTTGTCGACGACGCCTTCGACAACGAAGGTTTCGTCGGTCGAGACGCTTATCTCACCCGCGTAACGCAACTGTTCGTCGAAGATACGTAGAATGCTCTCGACGGAGTTCTGATCGACAGGGAAGCCTTCGAGCATACGCCGCGCCTCGGCTCCGTCCTCGCCGTTGTCGAGAGCCTCGACCATCTCGCGTTTGAAACTTAGAATCTCGCGTCCGAGGTCGTACGACAGCGGCAGGCGCTCCGAGAACCACGACGGTACCGTCGGGGCTTCGTTCGTCGGGTCGACGTAGACCTTGGATCCTCTGCGGTACTTGAACTCGTAGTTCGAACCGCCGAGCACGAAGACGTCGCCCTTGTCGAGCTGTTCGAGGTAGTTCTCGTCGAGGTCGCCGACCCAGTCGTCGGTTCCGCGTATGAAGACATCGCACGAGAACGAGTCGGGTATGGTACCTATGTTCTGCATGTAGATGGGCTGTGCAAGACGTCCGCGTTTCCCGATGAGCGTCTCGCCCGTCTCGTACTCAGTGTAGTGGTACTCGCCGCCGGGCGGATCGTTCCCGTCGCGCCAGATCTTGGCGTAGACGTTGCGATCCTCCATACCCTCGTACGACGCCGTGAGATAACGGACGAGGTTCTCCCAGTCACCGTCCCCGTAGTCTCTGTACGGGTACGCGCTCCGGATCACGTCGAGCATCTCGTCCTCGCGCCAGACGCGGTTTATACCCATCCCGTAGACGTGCTGTGCGAGAACGTCCTGAGCGTTCTCTGGTACGAAGACGCGGTCGATAAAGCCGTCCTCAGCCTTCTTGAGCATCACTGCGCACTCGATAAGCTCGTCGCGGTCGAGGGCGACGACACGTCCTTCGACCTTCTCGCCGAGCGAGTGCCCCGCGCGTCCGATACGTTGGAGAAGACCCGCGACGCTCTTAGGCGAGCCGACCTGAACGACGAGGTCTATGTGGGGCATGTCGACGCCGAGTTCGAGCGACGTGGAGGTCGTCACGAACTCGACGTCACCGCGTTTGAGCTTCTCCTCGACCTCCTTACGGCTCTCCTTCCCCAACGAACCGTGGTGACAGCCCGAGTTCTCGTCGTCATAGCCCTCGTACCTGTCGCGGAGGTTGTGGAGGACGCGTTCCGCGCCGCTCCGCGTGTTGGTAAAGACGAGCGTGTTCTCGTGTTCCTGTATGAGGGAGTTGAGCTTGGTGTAGAAGCCGTCCTGTATCTCGTCGTTCGGCGTATGTATCAGGTCGTCGGTCGGGCAGTGTAGCTTTATATCGAAGTCACGTACGAAACGCGTGTCTACGACGTTGTAGTCGCGTGGTTCGTCGTCCTCACCGTCCCAGCCGACGAGGAACTCGCCCATCTTGTCGAGGGGTTCGACCGTCGCCGAGCATCCTATACGTGTCGGCGAACCGTCGGCGAGCGCTTCGAGACGTTCGAGTGAGACGGAGAGATGCGTTCCGCGTTTTCCCTCGGCGAGCGAATGAATCTCGTCGACGACGACGTACTCGACCGTACGTAGCTTCTCGCGGAACTTGGGTGAGTTTAGGAGTATAGCGAGCGTCTCGGGCGTCGTGTTGAGTATATGCGGCGTCTCGTCGAGCATCTTCTGGCGCTCGTTGCTCGACGTGTCGCCGTGGCGTATCGCGTGACGGATCTCCACGGAGCCATGACCCCGCTCGCGCGCTATCTCGTCGACGCCTTCGAGAGGAAGCTCAAGATTCCTGTGTATGTCGTTTGCGAGGCTCTTTAGCGGCGAAATGTAAAGACAGTAGACGGAGTTTTCGAGCGCGTCCGCTTTGCTCTTGATTAGAAGTTCGTTTATGATGGAAGAAAACGAGGCGAGCGTCTTTCCGGAACCCGTCGGCGATGCGACGAGGACGTTCTCGCGGTCGTGTATCAGAGGCACCGCCTCCTTCTGCGGCGGCGTGAAGAAGCCGCCGTTGACGTCGATGTACTCGCCGAACTCGTCCACCCACCAGTCGCGGAGCGAAGGCTCGAACAGTTCGAGAACGTCGGCGTCGTCGATCTCGGCTTCGGCGTCTAAGGATTCGGTATCTACTCCCGTTCCCGCGGCTACCTTGGACGGCTCAGAAATAGTATCACCTTGTTGTTTTGACGTGGTTTTGGAGCCACATCACGCTTTCTCTTTCTACTTTCTGTCGCAAAGTAGATGGGTTATTTTATCCGTCTTGGATACATATCTTGTGTGTATGGCTGAGAGCCAAGAACGCGCGTCTTTCTTCCTCCCGGAAGACGGCGAACTGCGCGCACATGCCTACGCAGAAGGTAGTACGGTGGTCGGCGGTAGTCTGGCTCGGTATCGTTGCGTCCCGCATAGTTGACGCGCACGCTCTTGAGAACGTCGAACTCTTCCTTGCTCTCGCCGTCCTCGTCGTGGTTCCGCTCTGCGTGCGCCTCCTATCGACGCCGCGGCGCGACGCGTCTCACGTGTTCTGGTACCGGGCTGTCGTCTACGCACAGCCCTTCTGCGCCGTGCTCGCACTCGCGTCATTCTTCATCGCTCAGGGAACGACCGCGCTGGCGTTTGCACTGCCGTGGTTCGTTCTCACGCTCGTCGTCGCGGCGTTCGGTCTCTGGCGTTTCCTGCCACGCGGCGCACGTCCGGCGGAGGAGCTTCTCCCTGACGCTGGCGCGCTATACCTGCCCGTCGGCGGTTTCTGGCTCGCCGCTTCGCGCGCAGGTGCCGAACCTCTCGGCTTCGAAGGTATTATCGTCACCCTCACCGCGGTTCACTTCCACTACACGGTCTTCATCCTGCCCGTCCTTCTGGGTCTGACGGGGCGCGCACTCGTTCGTGGATACACGTTCCGTCTCTTCGGTTTCGCCGCGTACGGCGTCGTCTTCTCGCCCGGTCTCATCGGTCTCGGAATCGCGTTCTCGCCTTTCGTCGAACTCGTCGGCGTCACCGTCTTGGCTGTCTCGGTCGTGACCGCCGCTTTGCTCGGTCTGAGGCGCGTCGTCCCCATGCTCAACCGTCCTGCGGACGCGCTCGTCGGCTTTTCGTACCTCTCTGTCGTCGCTGTCGTCGCGCTCGGCTTCGCGTACGCGAGCAGGAGCTACGGATTCACGTATGCCGCGGAGGCGGAGCGCGGCTTACTCGACATACCAACGATGGTCGTCACTCACGGCATCTTAGCGTCTCTCGGCTTCGGCGTCGTCGGAGCGACGGGATGGTGGCTCGCTTCGCGCGGTGGCTCGGCGAAAGCGCGTGTTCCTCCTCCCGGTCTGCCCTTCAGCAACCTCCGTGCGCGATGGAGTGTAGGCAGAGGGTCCTTCGAGCGCGAAGGCTTGAGCGACGAGAAGGGGGCGACGGGCATGATAGACGACCTCGCCGCTTACAACCGCGAAAGCCGCGGCGGAGACAGAGGCTTCGAAGCCGACGCAGTCCACCCGAATGTACGCGACTTCTACGAGAACACGGACGCGTATGAGATGATCGTCGTCCCTGAATGGGAGCGTGGCTTCCGCCTACCGGCGCGTCTGTACGGCTTCGTCGCGTCGAGGTTCGAGAACGTGAACCCCGCGACGACAGAGGCGCGTATCTGCGGCGAAGTGACAGGCGTAGACGACTCCGCCGACGGACGCGACGACGTACGCGCATGGACGCGGTGGGATGCGTCGACGGGCGAAGGCGTGCTTGTGTGCGCGTACTCGTCGCACGTTCACGACGGCGTGCGTTACTCGACGGTCACGTTTCCTCTGCCGCTGTCGAACTTCGCGGGCGTCCTGCGTTTCGAGAACACCGACGGGGACGGACTCCTTCTGACGACGTACGACTGCGACGGGAAAGATAACAATGAGGGCGGCGACGATGCTCACGGGGACGGCGGTCTGTACCTCGTGACACCCGCCGTTCCCGTCCGTCTGCCGCTTGACGAACGCCTGAGAGTGCATGCTTCCGGGGACGCTCCCCAAGAATCCGACGAACACGACGCCGACGTCGTCGTGCGCCACGAGATGTACCTTTTCGGCAGGAGGTTCGTGACTCTGAACTACTACGCCGAGAAAGTGTAGCTACCCCCACAGCCTTAGCGACGAGAAAGACCGTCGTCGGGTTTCGTGATTGTTTTGCTGGTGCTATTCTCCGTTCTTCATCTTCCACAGGTGGAAGACGATACGTCCAAGTTTTACGTACCCGATATAACGTACTAACATGCGCGGATTCTCCTCCGACTACCTACGACGTACCCGCCGCGGTATGTGGGGCGACCGCGAGGCGCTCGAACTCGCGCGTCTCGGTGATGCGGAGAGTGTACTCGACGTCGGATGCGGAAACGGTGAGTTCACGCGCGTCCTCGTCGAGGAGACGGACGAAGCCGATGTTGTCGGCTGTGACTTCGACCTCTCGCATCTGTCCGATGTACGCGAATCCCTCGGCGTTCCCGTCGTCGCGGGCGACGCACGCTCTCTACCTTTCTCAGACGCCTCCTTCGGTACCGTTGCGTGTCAGGCGCTCCTCGTCAACCTGCGTGAGCCACGGCACGGGGTCGACGAGATGGCGCGTGTCGCGTCCGACCGCGTCGTCTGCGTCGAACCCGACAACTCGTCCGTGTGCGTCGAGTCGACTGTCGCGGGTGAACCCGAGCTGGCGCGCAGAAGCCGGCGGCGTTACCTCGAAGGCTCGGATACCGACCCGGCGCTTGGAACAGACGTTCCTTCTCTGTTACGCGACGCGGGTCTGCGTGACGTGTCGGTTACGAGGTACGAGCAGGAACTCGTCACCGAACCGCCGTACGACGAGAGCGACGTAACCGCGGTGCGGAGGAAGGCATCGGGCGAGTCGTTCCGCGGGAGACGTGACGATATGGAGGGCGACGAAGAGACGCTCGACTCGCTCCGTGACGACTGGCGCGAGATCGGACGCGAGGCGGCGTTACAGCTCTCAGGGAAGGAGTACGTCCGACGTGAAACCGTGCCGTTCTACGTCGTCGTCGGTAAAAAGTAGTCGTCGCGCTGTACTGAGCCGTTGGTGTTCGGCGGTAGATTTAGCCTACCTTTACATCATGCCGCCCATGCCGCCGCCCATTCCGCCGGCTCCGCCGGGCGGTCCGCCTGCTCCACCTGCTCCGCCCATGTCGGGCATGTCCTCGTCGTCGCTACCCGTGTCGCCGCCTGCGATAACGTCGTCGATACGGAGGATCATGACCGCGGCGTCGGTTGCGGACGAAACCGCCTGCGTCTTGACGCGGAGCGGCTCGACGACGCCGCTCTCGGTCATGTTCTCTATGTCGCCCGTCTCTGCGTTGAGACCTGCGTGAGCGTCGCCGCCGTCGTGCTTGCTACGGAGGCTGACGAGCGAGTCTATGGAGTCGAGACCCGCGTTCTCGGCGAGCGTACGCGGTATGATTTCGAGAGCGTCGGCGAAAGCCTCGACAGCAAGCTGTTCGCGTCCCTCGACCGAGTCTGCGAAGTCGCGCAGTTCGAGAGCGACCTCTGTTTCGGGCGCTCCTCCGCCGGGGAGTATCTGACCGTCCTGCACGGTGACACGAACAACACCGAGTGCGTCGTCTATTGCGCGCTCGACCTCGTCAACGACGTGCTCCGTACCGCCGCGGAGTATGAGCGAGACGCTCCGGGGGTTCTCGCAGTCCTCAACGAAGATCATCTCGTCGCCGCTGACGACGCGTTCCTCGACGGCACCCGAGTTTCCGAGATCGTCCGCCGTGATGTCGTCGATACTGGAGACGACGTTGCCGCCGGTCGCGCGTGCGAGCTTCTGTATGTCGCTCTTCTTCGCACGGCGGACGGCGAGGATACCTTCCTGAGCGAGGAAGTGCTGTGCCATGTCGTCGATACCCTTCTGACAGAAGACGACGTTGGCACCCGACTCCTTGATGTTGTCGACCATGTCGCGGAGCATCTCCTCCTCCTGATCGAGGAAAGACTGTAGCTCGTCGGGCGAAGAGACGTTGACCTCCGTGTCGGTCTCCGTCTCCTGAACCTCTATGGCGGTGTCGATAAGAGCGATGTTGGCGTCGTCGACGCGTTTGGGCATGTTGGCGTGGACACGATCCTTGTCTATGATCATACCCTCGACGAGTTCGCTCTCACTGACGCTACCGCCGACAACCGTCTCGACCTTGACGTTTTCGAGGTCGACCTCTCCGTCGTCCGCAACCGCCTGAACCGCACGGACGACGAGTTCGGAGAGTGCGTCCTTGGCTTCCTCTGCACCCTTGCCCGTCATCGCTGTCTGTGCGATACGGTTGAGCTTTTCTGTGTCGTCCGCGGTGACCGCCTCGGCGTCGCCTTCGAGCGTCTCGCGCGCCTTCTCCGCGGCACGGCGGTAGCCCGAAGCGATGACCGTCGGATGAACGTCCTGCTCAAGAAGGTCTTCCGCTCGTTTGAGGAGTTCGCCCGCGATGACGACCGCGGTCGTCGTACCGTCTCCGGCTTCCTCCTCCTGCGACTCGGCGACCTCGACTATCATCTGCGCCGCGGGGTGGTCGACGTCCATCTGGTCAAGGATCGTCACACCGTCGTTGGTGATAACGATGTCACCGATGGAGCCGACGAGCATCTTGTCCATCCCCTTGGGTCCGAGCGTCGTACGCACGGACTCGGCGACCGCCTTACCGCCGGCGATGTTCATGCTCTGGGCGTCGCGCCCACTGGTTCTCTCTGAGTCTTCACTTAGTACAAGTACTGGCTGGTTTCCCATGTTCTGTTGCGCCATTCTGTTACACCTCGGTTTCTGGTTGTTCCTCGGTTCTATAAAAGGCTTTCGGGTACGTCTCCCCAACTTGAATCTTGCGTGCTACACCTTACCAAGCCGGACACGTACCACACCGTCCTCGCAGGTCGCCTCTGTGTCGTCGGGGTCGACGCGCGCGGGTAGCTTAACCGACGTTTCGACGGAGTCGGGGCGGCGTTCGCCGACGAACCTGTACGTCTGCGGTAGGTCGTTACGTCCCGAAGCCTCGACCTCAAGACGGCGTCCCGTGAGGGATACGGAAACGTCGTCCTTTGTGAAGCCGGGTGCGTCGACGACGACGAGTATATCGTCGGCGCTCTCGTAGACGTCGGCTTCGGCGGTCGTCTTGTACCCGTCGCCCGGTACCTCAGGTATGTCGTCGGGGTTCCGGAGGTAGTCACGTATACCGTCCTCGTGTCCTGCGCCTACGACCGCAACGACCTTCCCGTCGAGTTCGAGGAGACGTGAAGCCATGTATGCGTCGCGCTCGTCGATGATTACGCGCGCTCCGCCGGGCGAGAACTCACGGAGTTCGTCGACGTATCCCTCGACACGATCTTCCTGTATGGCGCGGTCGATCTCCTCGACAGAGACGCCTCCGATTCCGAGGAAGGCGGCGACGACCGCGCCCGCCGTCTTTAAGCGTTCGAAGACGGAGAGTTCGTCCCAGAAACGCCGGAGTGTAACGGAGAGTTCGCGGTCTATGAGAGCGACGTGTATACCGCGCGCCTCCGCCTCTTCGACCGCCGCTGACATGTCGCCTCCGTACGTCGTGTCGTCCTGCTGTCTGATCCTCTCGTACCTGCGTGGGTCGAGTTCGACGGCGACGACATCGGGATCCTCGTCACGGACGGCGTCACGTACCTCGGCGGCGCTCCTTTCCGAGACGTGCGCCGTTCCGACGATGACGACTTCGTCAGGCATGTTCAAAACACGTCTCCGAGGGTCATACGTCTTCTGTTAACGCCTCGAACACGTCGCCGACGAAGGTGACGAACGAGGCGGCGTCAGCCTCCGAACCGTCGGGATCGAGGCGTGGACTCAGATCCTCGCAGACGCGTGAGACGACTTCGTCGTTGTCGAGTTGGCGTGTATCCTCGGAGGGCACGAAGCCGTCGGTTCCGCGTACGACGTAGCCGTTGTGAAGGAGGGTGACACCGATATGTATAGCGGTTCCGTCCCACGGCGGGTCGAACGCGGGTTCGAGGGCACGGCGCACCTCGTCGACGGGGTACGCGGCGTTCGACGTGTCGGTACAGACACCGTCGAAACGTACCTTCCCGTACCTGTTCTCGGTCACAGAAGGTAGACGGGGTGAGGCTTCTAATGGTTTGCGAACCGAGCAAAGAGCCGTAAACGTAATTACCCGTGCGCGGAAAGTCGGCGTATGCTCGAAGACCGCCGTTCACGCATCCTTTGGTTAGCCGCGGTCGTCGTCCCTGTCGTCGTCGTCGGTCTTGGCTCCCTACTACGTCCCGAACTTTTCTACGACCGTTTCCTCTGGAAGTACTTCTTCGGACCCGTCGTCGCCGACTACGAGGGCGAGCGTCTGGTGAAGAACGGCGTCGCCGTCTCTCCCGGATATACTCTCGTCTCGTCCGCAGTCTACGCCTACTACCTCCTTCTCGCCGTCGTGGGTGGCGCGGAGCTCCTTGACCGTCTCGAAGTCGGTAACTCGTCGGCGTTCTTCTTCGCACTCGTCCCCTACGGCTTTCTCGGAGGCGCGGCGCGTGTGGTTGAGGACACGGGCGCGCTCGAAGCACCCGTCGCGTACCTCTTCATCTCCCCCGTGATCTACTTCACCATCTTTCTGTTTACCGTCGGTGTCTTCCTCGTTGCCGTCAAGCTGGAACGCGGTGGCGTCGTGAAGAGGTACGAAAGGCTCGTCGCGGGTGCGGGGGCTGTGGCTTTCGTAGCTGTCGCTGTCTATCTCGGATACATAGGCGTAACCGAGACGGGTATCAGGCTCTGGATACCGGCGGCTGTCGTAGGGGCTTCGACCGTCGTATTCGGCGTTATCTGGCTTCCCCTCGGACGTCTCCGACCTGAGATTAACGCCGGAACCGGGGCTATGGGAGGTGTCCTCCTATGGGGACATCTCACCGATGGATTTTCGACGGTCGTGGGCGTCGAGTACCTCGGGTACAGCGAGAAACAGCCTATCGTCGACACGGTTATCACCGTGACGGGGACGACGTACTCGTTCGTCGTACTCAAGGCGGGTATCGTTCTCCTCATACTGTACGCATTCGACCGAAAGTTCTTCGAGGAGTTCGACCGTCTTCCGTACCTGCTTCTCGTCGCCGTACTCGCCGTGGGTCTCGGTCCCGGAACACGCAACACTTTACGTATGGCACTCGGTGTCTGAGTACGTATGGAGACGGTTCGTCGTACGGTAGAGGACGTTTCCCCCGTCGCGGCTTTCGACGCCCTTGACGCCGACGTGCTACTCGAAAACGGCGAGAGGGGTTGGGACTCGACGTACGTCGCAGGCGAACCCGTGGAGACTTTCGTTCATAGACGGGAAGACGCCGAACGCGGATGTTTCGAACGCCTCGGCGACTGGCTCGACGGTCTACCCGACACCGACGGATCGACCGCCGCAGGGGCGTACGGCTTCGTGGGATACGACGTTGCCAAGAGGTACGAGGACGTTCCGGACGGTACCGAACGTGACATCGACGTTCCCGACGGTTGGTTCGGCTTCTACGACACCGTCGCCGTGCTTGACGACGATGCGTACGTAGAGGCTGTCGGGCATACGGAAGAGGAATCGCCGCCCGACGAACGCGCCGCGCGGATCGCGGACGAGGTTGAGGACGCGACCTACGACGAACGAACAGTCAGCGGTACAAACAGACGTTCCAACTTCGACCGCGACGCCTACCTCGACGCAGTCCGGCGGGTTAAGGAACGTATACGTGAGGGCGAGACGTTCCAGACCAACATCTCACAACGTCTCTCGTTCGACTCCGACGGTTCGGCTCTCGACCTGTACGCACGTCTCCGCGAAACCAACCCTTCTCCGTACATGGGTCTCATAGACGGCGACGGCTGGTCGGTCGTCTGTTCAAGCCCCGAACTCCTCGTCCGTGTACGTGACGAAGATGTTGTTACGCGACCTATCGCGGGCACACGTCGGCGCGGCGAGGATGCGGCGGACGAACTCACGGCGAGCGACAAGGAGAGAGCCGAACACTCGATACTCTTGGATCTCGCACGTAACGACGTAGGCAAGGTATCGCGGTACGGGACGGTTGAGGTCGACGAGTTCGCAACCGTCGTCCCGTACCCGGAGGTCTACCATCTCGAATCCGTGGTGACGGGCGAGAAAAGCGACGGTACCACCGCCGTCGACGCCCTACGCGCCGTCTTCCCCGGCGGAACCGTGACGGGCGCGCCCAAGCCGCGTACCCTGCGTATAATCGAGGAGGTCGAACCCACCGAGCGCGGACCGTACACGGGTTCGATGGGACGTGTCACCCTTGACGGCGACTGTACGTTCAACATACTGATACGGACGGCGGTAAGGGACGGTAAGACGTACCATATACAGGTCGGCGGCGGTGTGGTTCACGACTCCGTACCCCAAGACGAGTACGACGAGACGCTCGACAAAGCGCGCGGCGTACTAAACGCTGTCGAGGACGGTGAGAATGGATGAACGTCCGTGTAGCCGTCGTCGACAACAACGACTCCTTCTCGCACAACCTCGAAGGGTATCTGGGCGAGTTCGCGGATGTCACAGTGGGACGTTTCGACGAACCGCCCGAAGCCGACGGCTACGTCTTCTCGCCCGGACCCGGAAAGCCCGACGAGTTCCCCATCATGTACGAGATTCTACGCGACCGCGACGAACCCGTTCTCGGCGTCTGTCTTGGACACCAAGCTGTCGCCGAGTTCTTCGGCGGGAGCATCGGTTACGCCGATGAGGTTGTTCACGGAAAACGGTCGGAGATCGAACACGACCGTCGCGGTGTCTTTGAGGGTATCGAATCGCCGACGCGCGTCGCGCGGTACCACTCGCTCGTCGTCGACGACGTACCAGAACCGGTTGAGGTTACGGCGCGCGGAGCGGACGAGGTGATGGGCGTCCGTCACACCGACCGCCCCGTCTTCGGCGTCCAGTTCCATCCCGAAAGCTTCCTCACCGACGAAGGGAGACGTATGGTAAGGAACTTCGTCCGTATAGTAGAGGGACACGCGTAACCCTAATCCGCGCCCATTAGAAGAGCGGGAGGCATGCGAAACATGCCTCTGTCGCTACGCGTACGTCTCCTCCAGATACTCTACGATGTCATCCTAATCCGCGCTGATTAGGAGAGCGGGAGGCATGCGAAACATGCCTCTGTCGCTACGCGTACGTCTCCTCCAGATACTCTACGATGTCATCCTAATCCG
>NZ_RKLV01000007.1:72992-106519 GCF_026242195.1 Halorutilus salinus
GATTAGGAGAGCGGGAGGCATGCGAAACATGCCTCTGTCGCTACGCGTACGTCTCCTCCAGATACTCTACGATGTCATCGCTTTCGGGCATTCCGTCGACGCCGTGTTCCTCATCTACGAGCACGGGCACGCCAGTCTGACCGCTTACCTCTTCGACCTCGTCGCGTTTGGAGTGGCTCGACGGTACCTTGACCGACTCGTAGTCGAGTCCGACTTCGTCGAGCTTCCGGCGCACCTTCGCACAGTACGGACAGCCGTCGAGTTCGTACAGTTTGACCGTCACGGTTTCTGTACGTACGCCGCGCGTATCAGTCTTACCCGAGCTTGTAGTCCTCGACCTCGTGCGGGTCGTATCCGAGCTCTTCGAGGAACTTCTTGAAGTCGCGTTCGGCGCTCTCCGCGTCCATCTGCCTGTCGCTCGCGTGGTCTGCGAGCGCCTGAAGGTCGTCGGGGACGTCGTTCTCGTGGACTATACGGTGGTTGACGAGGTCAGCGATACGACGTATTGGAGACGTGAAATGCCCGTAGATATCGAAGTTGAGCGCGTAATGTCCGCCGAACGGGTCCGACATGTACTTGGCGCGCGGCATGACATGAAGGACGGCACGCTGTATCTTCCGCAGGTCGGTCTCGCTCGCGTCCTCGATAGCGTTGTTGACCGCGTGCCGGGGCTTGTCCCAGTTCTCCGCGGATATCGAAACGCCGCCTATATTCTGTATCTCCTCCAGCGCCTCGCTCCACTGTTCGGGTGTCGGCTGTGGATGGACGCGATACATTGCCTCGACGCCGCGGTTCCACATTAGCTCCTGTGTAACAGCCTTGTTCGCCTTTAGCATACACTCCTCGACGATCGTATGCGCTCGGTCGCGCGCGGGATTGAGTACGAGCGATCCGTCCTCCTTACGTGTCTCGTGTAGACCCTCGGCGAGTTCGTACGCCGAGCGCAGGCTTTCGGCGACGGCGTCGGTAACATCGGAACCGTCGCCGTCGAGAACCGTCTCGGCTTCGGTGTATGTCAGACGGCGGTCGCTCTCTATGACGCTCTTGTAGATATCGATGTTCTCGAACGAGTAGCTCTCGTTGATCAGCATCTCGACCGTATGGGCGAAACGTTCCTCGTCGGGCACCAGAGAACAGACGGTCTCGGCGAGGTCGGGGGGAAGCATATGAACCGTATGCCCCGGAAAGTAGACGGTCGAGGCGCGCCGTTTCGCCTCGTCGTAAAGCTCCGTGTCGGGTGTGACGTAATGCGAAACGTCGGCGATATGCACCCAGAGCCGCCAGCCGTCTTCGGTTTCGTTTATCGTAATAGCGTCGTCGAAGTCCTGTGCGCGTTTGGGGTCGCAGGTGAACGTCGTGAGCGCGCGCAGGTCAACGCGGTCGTCACCGCCCTCTGCGATCTCGTCACGGAAGCCGTCGGTGATACGTTCGACCTCGGCGCGCGCCTCCTTTGGGAACGCCTTGGGTATGTCGTACTCCTCCTTGATCTCGTCCAACTCCGCCTCCATCCTCTCGCGTTCCTCGTCGTCTATCTTGTCTTCTTTCTCTTCGGTTTCCGCATCCGTCTTGGCTTCTTCGCTCATTACGTAACCGTCGGATGAGAGCGTAAAAGGGTTTGCGGAGGCGAACGTCCGTGTTACGATGCGCGTACAGGTATTCGGCGCGGGAAGCCTCGGAAGCCTCATAGGCGCTCTGCTCGCCGACGCGGGTGTCGATGTACATCTCGTCGGACGCCCGCGCGTAGTCGACCTTTTCGACGACGGCTTGACCGTTGAGGGCAGAGAGCCCTTCGTCGCGCGCCCGTCTTTTTTCGACACAGCCGCGTTCAGCCGACGTGACGCTCGTGACCGTCAAGAGCTACGACACGCGTACCGCCGCGGAGACCCTCGCGCCCGTGACCCGCGAGGGCGATACAGTCGTCTCCCTACAGAACGGTATGGGGAACGAGGAGGTGCTCGACGGCGCTCTCGACGCGACCGTACTCGGAGGAACCGCGACGTACGGCGCAAACCTCCGCGTCGACGAAGGCGTCGTTGTGTACGCGGGCGAGGGACATGTCGTGGTAGGCGACTACGGCGGCGGTTGGTCACACGAGGCGGAACGCGTCGCGGGTGCGCTCGGTGGGGTTTCCTCGGAGGCGACGGACGATATGGACGTACGTCTCTGGGAGAAGCTCGCCGTCAACGCCGGGGTAAACCCCGTGACTGCGCTCACCGACGCGCGTAACGGCGAGGCTGTGGAGGGCGCGGGCGACGTTATACGAAAAACGGCGCGCGAGGTTGAGGAGGTCGCGGCTGAGCACGGTGTGGAGGTCGAAGAAGCGCCGCGACGCGCCGTAGAGACTGCGAGGGCGACGGAGGGGAACGTTTCGAGCATGTTACAGGACGTGCGCGAAGGACGGCGTACGGAGATAGACGCGTTGAACGGCTACGTCGTCGAATCCGCCGAGGGTACCGAGGCTTCCGTACCGGCGAACAGGCTGTTGGCGAGACTCGTACGTGCGGTAGACAGAACGAAATAGTTTTTATCGTCGTGAAACAGTCTTAGGACGGTGAGTAGTCTTAAAAATGCTTTCTTTCTGGGGGGTTCGGCGTGCCCGATTCTGAGAAGGCTTCGGCAGTCCTCGTACCGGTGTCGGACACCCCTACAGCGGACGAGACGGTTAGGTACGCCGTCGACTCCGCCGACAACAACGAGATACATTTCGTCTTCGTCGTCTCCAAGCCGCGAGGGCGGAGGGAGGGCGACGCCGAGGAGGTGCTCGAAAAGGCTCGCGTCTGGGCTGACGAGGTCGGTACGGACGCGTCGGTGCGTTTCGAGGTTCTGGAGCCTGAGACATACCTGTTCGGACCCGGTGACTACGCCGAGATCTTCGCCGAGTACGCGTCGGAGAACGGTATCGAACGCGTCGTCCTAGACCCCAACTACAGGGTTAGCGCCACGTCGCCCGCACTCCAGCCCCTTAGCGATGAGATAAGGAGCTACGACACACTTTCCGTCGAAACAGCCCCTATCGAACGTCCCGCTCGCCGTCCGTCGCTTCTGACCCGCGGGGGTGCCTCGCGTTTCACAGCCCTGTTCGTCCTGTCGTACGGATTCTACCTCGTACTCGGCTCCTTCTTGACCTTCGACCTCGTGACCGGCGGTGTGACAGCCGCCGTCGTCGCTGTCACGCTCGAACGCGTCTCCTTCGAGGCGTCCCCGACTGCGCGGCGCGTGCCCGGTCTCGCACTACGTCTCGCCGTCTTCGTACCGTACCTGCTCCGTGAGATAGTCGTAGCCAACTTCCGTATCGCGTACGTCGTACTCCATCCCGACCTACCTATCGACCCGTCTGTCGAACGTTTCGAGGCGGCTGTCTGGGGTGGCGCGGCGGTTACGACGCTCGCCAACAGCATAACTCTCACGCCCGGTACGCTCACCGTCGAGGCTAACGGACGTACGCTTTACGTCCACGCGCTGACACAGGACGCCCGCGACGGTCTCCGTGAGGGGGCACTCGAACGCGCCGTCCGTTTCGTCTTCTACGGAAGACGTGCTCTCGACTACCCGAAGCCCAAGGAGAGACAAGAGAGGGAGGGCGACGGATGATAGGAGTCGGTTCGACACTGCTCGCCGCCGCGACAGCGGTCGTCGCCCTGGGTGTTGTCGTCCTCTACCGTGTCGTACGTGGACCGACTGTGCAGGACAGGATAATCGCCGTCAACGTCCTTGGAACGAGTACGGTCGTGGTTATAGGCTTCGTCGCCGCGGCACTCGACAGACCTTTCTTCCTCGATATAGCACTCGTCTACGCACTGCTCAACTTCCTGCTGTCGATAGCCGCCGCGAAGCTAACCATAGACTGGGGTGAGGTTCTGTGACGGCGACCGATGCGGGCGTGATGGTGGAGGTTACCGTGCTTCTCTTGGCGGCGGGAAGCGTCTTCTTTACGCTCGTCGCCACCGTAGGTCTTCTACGTCTCCCCGACCTGTACACGCGCGCACACGCTTCGAGCAAGGCGGACACGCTCGGCGCAGGCTTCGGTCTCGCGGCTGTCGCCGTCGCATTCGGTCCGAGCCGTGCGGCTCTGAAGGTCGTCCTCCTTATCGCGTTCATATACTTCACGAACCCGACGGCGGCGCACGCTATCTCGCGCGCGGCGTACGACCAGGGCGTCGAGCCTTGGACGACGGACGACGAAGGGGGCGAGTCGTCTTGACGGTCGCGCTCGAACTCGCTCTCGTCGTCTTCGTCGTCTCCACCGCCGTCGCGACCGCGGTTCTGCGTGACATAGTCGCCTCCATAGCCGTCTTTGCGGCGTTTAGCCTCGGTATATCCGTCATCTGGCTCGTTCTACAGGCTCCGGACGTTGCGCTCACCGAGGCGGCGGTCGGTGCGGGTATCATGAGCGTCCTTCTTCTCGTGACGGTTGCGAAGACGGCGCGCGCCTCCGACGAGGGTGCACTCGTCTCCGTGAACCCACGCGCCCTCGCCGCCGTCGGTCTTCTGCTCCTTGTCCTCGTCTCGACGGTGCCCGCGCTCCCTGAGGTCGGTAGCGAGGAAGCGCCCGCGCTTCAGAAGACGGTCGACGGTGAACTCACGCCCTACGGCTACTACGTCGAAGAGGCGTACAACGAGACGGGCGTCGAGAACTCCGTCACCGCCGTCTTGGTCTACTACCGCGGCTTCGACACTTTCGGAGAGGCTACTGTAGTCTTCTCAGCCGTCGTCGGCGTGCTCGTCGCTCTCGGAGGTAGCAGGAGGTGGGGCGAGGAATGAGACGCACCTACTTCGAGAGTCCCATCGTGATGACGACCGTACGTCTCGTCGCACCTTTCGCTCTGACGTACGGGGCTTTCGTCACACTACACGGTGCCGAGTCGCCGGGAGGAGGCTTCCAAGGCGGCGTCGTCGTAGCCGCGACGGTAATCACGGTAGCATTCGCGTTCGGTGTCCGTCCGACGGTCGACTGGGTGGATGAGCGCGTTGTCGTCGGTGTCTTTGCGGGGGGTATGCTCGCGTTCGGCGCTGTCACTGTCGGAACCGTCCTTCTCGGAGGAGCGGTTCTACAGGTCGATCTCCTCCCCGTCTCAATCAAGTACGGTATCGAAGCCGTCGAGGTGTTTATCGGTGCGATAGTCGCGGGTGTCGTGACATCGCTGTTCTTCCTTCTTTCCGAAGGAGGTGACGGTGAGTGACCGGAATAGGTCTGTTCGCGGGACATCAGTATCAGATAGCCTTCGTGTTACTCGTCGGTGTTGGACTCTATACTATGATAGACGCAAAAAACCTAGTAAAGAAGGTGATCGGTCTCAACATATTTCAGGTAGGCTTGTTCCTGTTCCTCGTCTCGTCGGGGTATCTCGCAGGAGCGGGTCCGGCTATAATCGACGGTGAGGGAAGGTACGTCAACCCCCTGCCGCACGTCCTGATACTAACCGCCATCGTCGTCGGTGTATCGCTCACGGCGCTCGCTCTCGCGCTTATCATACGTGTTTACGACGAGTACGGAACGCTTGACGAGGAACACATACAGGAGGTGATGGACGGTGACTGACGCCCTGTTAGGCGTCGTGATAGCCCTACCGGTGATCGCCTCCGTCGTACCTCTCGTGGCTTCCTTTTGGCGCGAGGAGATCGGCTGGTACGTAGCCGTCGTCGCCCTCGTTCTGAACGCCGTTCTTATCGGTTCGGTCGTACGATCCTTCGTTTCGGGGGGTATTCTCAGCCACGAGGTCGGCGGCGTAGCCGTACCGTACGGTATCGAACTCGCGCTCGACGGTCTTTCGGCACCCGTTCTGGTCGTAATCGCCGTCGTCTCCGTCGGTACGCTCGCGTACACACGTACAGCGGGTCCGCGGTCGAACTCGTTCTACAGCGGCTACCTTCTACTGACCGCAGGACTCGTTGGCGTCACGGTGACGGCGGACGTCTTCAACCTGTACGTCTTCATAGAGATAACCGGGCTTGGGGCGTACGCTCTCATAGCCAGCGGTGGCGACGGACGTTCGGCGTACGCCGCGCTCAAGTACCTTCTCGTCGGAACCGTCGGTGCTTCGCTCTACCTCATCGGTATCGCGTACGCCTTCGTGGCGACGGGAACGCTCAACATGGCGGATCTGTCGGCGCGTCTCGCCGACGTTGGCTACGGCGATACGATCGTCTTAGCCTCGTTCGCGTTTATTATCGCGGGTCTCGGCGTCAAGGTGGCGCTGTTTCCGCTCCATACGTGGCAACCCGACGCGTACTCCGCCTCGCCGTACGGTGTTGCGGGGTACGTCTCCGCGCTCGTCTCTACCGTCGCGGCTTACGCGCTCGGACGTGTCATCCTTACTGTCTACACGCCGGGGTTCCTCACGGCGAACCCCGTCGTCTCGTCGGGTCTCATCTACTTCGGCGCTCTCAGCATCGTAGCCGGTAGCGTTCTCGCAGTCCTCCAGACCGACGTACGCCGTCTACTCGCATACTCGTCGGTCTCACAGTTCGGTCTCATCGTCGCAGGTTTCGGTATCGGGAACACGGCGTCGGTCTTCGGGAGCGTCGTACATCTCTTCGGGCACGCAGTCATGAAGGGCGCTCTTTTCCTAACAGCGGGTATAATCGCGTACAGGTTCGGCGTCACGCGTCTCGACGAGTACGCGGGTGTGGCACGCCGCGTTCCGTACGCGGGCGCGGCTTTCGCCGTCCTCGCCCTGTCGCTCGTCGGCGTCCCCCCCGCGATCGGATTCGTCGGCAAGTGGTACGTCGCTCTCGGCGCTGTCCGCGCGGGCGAGACGGCTGTCGCGGTCGTCATCTTCGCAAGCACGCTGTTGACGTTGATGTACGTCGCACGTCTTCTCGACAGGATGTACTACGGTGAAGCACCCGAAGCTGTCGCAGACGGCGGTGGGGGTACTCGCGTAACGCGCGGTATGGTGGCGCTCGTCGTACTCGCATCCGTCGCCGTCGTCGCCCTTGGACCCTCAGCATCGGCTGTTCAGGAGACGCTCGCGCTTGGGGAGGTGTTGGGTGGATGACGGAGGTTGAGTCTTTACGTCCGCTCGCCGCCGTCGCCGTCTCGGCGGTCGCCATTCTCGGTATACTCGCGGCGCACAGACGCCCTAATCTACGTGAGTCGGTAACGCTCGTCTCCGCGACGGTCATGTTCGGCGTCGTTGCGAGCATGGTACCCGGCGTTCTCAACGGAACCGTCTACGTGACACGTCTGGACGAGGTCGTCACGGGCGTGCCTTTCGTTCTACGCGCCGACGCTCTGGGTATCCTCTTTGCGGTTCTCGCGTCGTTCCTCTGGATACCGACGAGCCTGTACAGCATCGGCTACATGCGTGGTCTCGACGAAGGCGGTCAGACGCGTTACTTCGCATCTTTCGCGGGCGCTCTGAGCGCAACGATGGGTATAGCGTTCGCGTCCAACCTCGTCGTCCTCTTCGTCTTCTACGAGCTTCTGACAGTCTCGACGTATCCGTTGGTGGCGCACGATGAGACGGACGAGGCACGGTCGGCGGGACGTAAGTACCTTGCGTACACCTTCGGTGGCGGCGTAGCCGTTCTCGCAGGGACGGTTCTCGTCTACGTCGCCGCGGGGACGGTCGGCTTTTCCGCGGGCGGTATCGAAGGTCTAACCGGCGGCGCGGGTACGAACGTCGCACGTCTCGCCTTCGCCCTCCTCGCGGGCGGGTTCGCCGTCAAGGCGGCTGTCATGCCCCTCCATTCGTGGCTACCCGACGCGATGGTAGCGCCGACGCCCGTGTCGGGTCTTCTACACGCCGTCGCCGTTGTCAAGTCGGGCGCTTTCGGGTTGGCGCGTGTCGTTCTCGATGTCTTCGGTCCCGATGCTATCGCCGAGATAGGCGCGGGTCTTCCGCTCGCGGGACTCGCTGTGTTTACGTTCATAACCGCGTCGGTAATCGCGTTACGTAAGGACAACCTCAAGAGGCGTCTCGCGTACTCGACCATCGCACAGCTTTCGTACATAGTCATGGGTCTCGCGCTTCTGAAGCCGGCGGCGCTCGTCGGCGGTCTTCTACACGTCCCGGCGCACGCCTTCATGAAGCTCACGCTGTTCTTCTGCGCGGGCGCGATACACGTTGAGACACATACCGACCGTATTAGCAGGATGGCGGGTATAGGCAGACGTATGCCGGTGACCATGACGGCGTTCGGTGTGGCGTCGCTCGGTATGGCGGGTATACCCCTGCTCGCGGGCTTCGTAAGCAAGTGGTACCTTCTCGCGGGTAGCTTCTCCGCGGGGAACGTCGTTTTCGCCTTCGCACTCCTCCTCTCAGGGGTTCTCAACATCGCCTACTTCTGGCCCGTCGTCTACGGAGCCTTCTTCGAGACACGTGAGGGGAGCGACGAGAAGCCCGTCATAGACGCCAACATAGGCGGCTACTGGAGCGGTGTCGCCGACCATTACGCCGGAGGGGCATTTACAGACGGCGGTCACGGGGACGAGGACGACGGAGGATGGAAGAAACCGGGATGGCGCGGCGGCGAGGCGTCGCCCTTCGTGCTCGTACCTATACTCGTCGCCGTCGGGGGTGCGGTCGTTATCGGCGTCGCACCCGCCACGGTCTACTTCTTCCGTATCGTACGTCTCGTCGTTGAGAACGTAACGGGGGTGGCGGTATGAGCGCGACCGTCGATCTACTCACGACGGTACCGCCCGCGTTCGTCGTCATCGCCGTGGCGCTCGTCATACCGTTCGTCTCCGACCGTGTCGGACACACGATCGGGTTCGTCGCGTCGCTCGGCGTCGTACCTTGGGCTCTCGCACTGCGTTCGTCGCCGGGCGACTATATACAGACCGCCTTCATGGGCTTCGACGTCGTGCTCCTAAACATCGACGCCTTCTCCGTCGTCATGGCTGTCATCTTCGGCGGGTTCGGTGCTGTCGCCGTCGCGTACTCGTACTACGTCGACGCTTCTCGTATACAGACAGCCTTCGCCGTCTCGTACGTCGGCACGTCGGTAGGCGCGGTTCTCGTCGGCGACTGGCTAACGCTCGTCTTCTTCTGGGAACTCATGGCGGTCACGAGCACCCTGTTGGTCTGGTACTACGGCGGTAAGGCTGTACGCGCGGGCTACAGGTACGCACTGCTCCACGGAGCGGGGGGTTCGCTCCTCATGTCCGCCGTCGTCCTCAACTACGTTCAGAGAGGAGCGGAGGGCTTCGTCTTCACGGGCGAAGGAATGGCGTCGGGTCTTCCCGCGGTGCTCGCCGCGCTCGGTATCGGCGTCAACGTCGGCTTCATAGGTCTCCACGCGTGGATCCCCGACACGTACCCGCGTCCGGGTATAGGAGCGTCCGTCTTCCTCTGTGCGTTCACGACGAAGGCGGGCGTCTACGGTCTTTACCGCGCCTTCCCCGACGGAAACGTCGCACTCGCGTACATGGGTGCGGGTATGACCGTCTACGGCGTCGTCTACGCACTTCTACAGACCGACATGCGCCGTCTCCTCGCGTACCATATACAGGCGCAGGTCGGCTACATGGTCGGAGGGATCGGTATGACGAGCGCGCTTGCGACAGCGGGCGGCTTCGCGCACGTCTTCAACCATATACTGTACAAAGGACTGCTTTTCATGACGGCGGGCGTCCTTATTTACCGGACGGGGGAGAACAGCCTCAAGAAGCTCGGCGGCGGACTGTGGCGGCGTACGCCTGTCACCGCAGGCGCTTTCGCAGTTGCGGCGCTCTCGATCTCAGGCTTCCCCGGCTTCAACGGCTTCGTGAGCAAGGGGATGATAACCGCCGCCGCTGGCAAGACACAGAGGTACGTCGTCGGCGGTCAGGACATCCTATGGTGGCTGATGATGCTTGGTGCCGTGGGAACCTTCATGTCGTTCGTCAAGTTCGGGTACTACGCCTTCGTCAAGGGTTCGTACGAAGGGAAGGTACGCGACGGCAACATCGGTCAGAAGCTTACCGTATCGGCGCTCGCCGTCGCGTGTTTCGTCCTCGGTGTCGCACCCGGCCTTCTGTTCGGTATACTCCCCCTGAGCGACGAGTGGACGGCTCATCCGTTCACGACAGGGCATCTCCTTGAGGGCTTCACACTCGCCGCCCTCGGCATCGCCGGCTTCTACGTCGCACGCGGGGCGATAAGCCGTATCGGTGTCGCGCGCGATGTCGACTCCGTCTACAACCCCGGCGTGTTCTACGGTACACGCGCCGTTGCACGGTTTACGACGATGGCTTACACAGCCGTCGACTCCGGGGCGGTTCGGCTTGCGGGGTTCTGTACACGCGCCGTCAACCAGCCCGCAGAGACGGCACGGCGTCTGCTTCCCGAAGGGGCGCGTGAGACGTACGACGAACGCGTAGCTAAGAAGCCGGGTGAGACGGGAACGCGCGCAGGAATAGGCGAAACCGTTCTGATGCTCTCTCTTGTTCTCGCAGTCGTTATGTACCTCTTCCTTTAGCCGTCTATCTGTCGCCGAAGATCCCCGAACGTCATGACGCGCTCCGAGTAGGCGTTGTGCTGGTGTATGCTCTCCTCGTTCTCCTGCTTCATGGTAACCACGGCGTCGTCAGGCAGTTCGAAACGTTCGGAGACGTTCCGCGCCATCTCACGCACGACATCCTCGACGAAACGCGCGTTCTCGTGCATCTCACGCGTCATGCTGTGTTCGTCGGGGCGTTTGGCGAGGTTGTAGATACGTGACGACATCGAGTCGCGCGCCGCCTCTATAAGACGGTCAAGACCCACGTGTACGTCGTCGTCCGCCTCGACCTCAAGGTACGACTGCGAGCGTTGGTTGTGCGCCGCCTGTGGTATCTCGTCGAGGAACTCCTCGACGGAGTCCTCCTCAAGACCGAGTTCGCGTAGCTTGTCGCCCGCGTCCTTACGCATCATACCCTGAGCGCACGGGCACGCGGTCGTTCCGGTTACCTCGACGCCTATCGACTTACGTACGCCGTCTCCGTTCGCAACGGCGGTCGCACAGACGTCGGCGAAGCCCTGTGTCTCCCTCTCCGTCGAGGGCGTCTCCTCACGGTACATATACTCAGCCTCCATCTCGACCTCCGCACGCGTCGTGTAGCTGTGTCTGTCAAGCAGACGCGAGGCTATCTCGGCGCAGAGATCCTCGACGCGGTAGACGGGATCGCGTGTCAGGTCGTCGAGAACCTCGTTCGTCACCTCCATGTTCCGGCTCATGTCGATGCCTTTCCGTCCCGAAGGTAGGTCGACATAGACGTTGAACTCGGCGGTGAAGACGAGCGGTCGGTCGTCGTCGCGCGACACCTTTACGAGCTTCTTTACGTCGGTTACGCCGACGCGGTTGAGACCGACTTCGACATCCGGCTTTGCGGCTTGAACATCGGGTAAAGATTCACTGCTCATCCGTCTCCGCGTACGCGCCCGCGCGTAATAGTGCTGGCGTTCTTTCAGTGCTGGCGTTCTTTCAGTGCTGGCGTTCTTTCAGTGCTGGCACCCGTCCTCGTTAACGCGTAACGCATCCCTTTTCGACACGTGTCGAGACAACGGTTAAGTCACGCCGGACGCCGGTTCGTACATGGAGAGCCAAGATGCGGATGTCGTCGTAGTCGGCGGCGGTACGGGGGGCTGTTTCGCCGCGGCGAAGGCGGCGGGCGAAGGTCTCGACGTCGTCGTCCTTGAACGTAAGACGCGCGACGAAGGCGGACGTATAGCGTGCGGCGACGCGCTCAAAGGGCGCGGATCCTTCCCTGACGTTATCGACCTCGACCGTCTCGCCGACGAGTCTTTCACGAACAGGAGCATCGGGCGCGGTATCTTCGACTCCGAGGACGAGACGGTTGAGATAGATCTTGAAGAGGCTGGCAAGGTTGTCGACCGCAAACGTTACGGCGAGGTTCTTCTCGAAGAGGCGGAGCGCGCGGGTGCGGAGGTTCTGTACGATACAGTCGTAAACGACGTGGTGCAGGAGGACGGTCAGGTCGTAGGCGTGCGCGGCGTACGTCGTGGGGAGGATGTTGGGTTTCGCGCCCCTGTAACAGTCGACGCGGCGGGAGCTCTCTCCGTCCTACAGGACTTTGCGGAGCTATCCGACGCCACCTTCGACACCGACGTACGTTCGACACAGTACTGCGCGGCGTACCGCGAGATAATCGAGGTTGACCAACCCGTCGACTGGGACGACGCGCTCGTCTTCAAGCCCGCGGACGAACTCGGCTATGTCTGGTACTTCCCACGGACGCCGACGACGATAAACGCGGGTATCGGCTACCAGATGACGGAGGAGCCTATGGAACTCGCCGATGCGCTCGCGCGTGACATACGCGAGCGCGACGAGTTCGATGGCGCGCGTGTCATCGACAGACGCGGCTCCGCGCTCCCGACGCGCCGCCCTTACGACTCGGCGGTCGCGGACGGCTTCGTCGCCGTCGGTGACGCCGCGGGGCATGTCAATCCGACGACGGGAGGAGGTATTTCGAGCGCCGCGAAGGCGGGTGCATGGGCGGGCGAAGCCGCGGTCGAAGCAGTGACCGAAGGCTCCTTCTCCGAGGACGACCTCTGGATGTACAACGAACGCGTTATGTCGAGCTTCGGGGGGCGTTTTGCGGCGACGGATCTTTATAACATCTTCGGTACTGCGCACGGCGTCGACGAGCTAACCGACATCGTAGCCGCACTCCCCGGACAACAGCTCGTCAACGGTCTGGGCAAAGGAACCGTCTCGATGTCGCCGTTGCTCGCGGTCAAGACGCTCGTGTCGTCGTTCGGCTACTGGGGAACGTTACGTGAACTGTACGGCGTCCACAAGAAGGCGGAACGTATCAAGGGGATCTACGACGGCTACCCATCGTCACCCGACGGCTTTGAGGCGTGGCGCGACGACCGCGACGCACTCATGGAAGAGGTGTACGAGATAACCGGAGCCACGCCGAAGTACTAACCGTCGACATCGAGGCTGACGGTGCTGTCGCCGACGCGTCGCCAGAAGTTGTGCATGGCGTACTTTATCTTGTCGGCGTCAACGTCCACGAACTCGTCGCGTTCGTCCGGCGGGAATGCGTCGCGTACGCCGTAGCCTTCCATATCCGTGTCGTCACGGTAACGCGCGTCGGCGAGTATACGGACGCCGTAGTCGTCGGGCGACCGTACGACACGTCCGAGCGCCTGTCTCGTCTTACGGATCGTCGGTGCCTCGACTGCGTACTTCCATCCGTCGCCGAACTCGTCGTCGTACGCGGTCTCGACGGCGCGTTTCCTGTCGCTCAGGTACGGGTAGCCGACGCCTAAGACGACGGCGGTGCGCGCGACGTCGTCGGGAAAGTCGACGCCTTCGGTCAGCGTTCCTCGGAGGTAGGTCAGTACAGCCTTTCCGCCGTCGTCTTCGAGCGAACGGCGTACGGATCGTGCCGACTCGCCGACGCGGTCGAGTACGATTTCGGCGTCGACATCGAGTAGGTCGTTGTAACGCTCCGCCTCGGAGAACGACGGGAAGAAGATCAGGACGTTTCCTGCGCTATGGTCGATTACGTCCTCAAGGAACGTCGTGACCGTGCTTATAACGTCGGCGTCGTCGCGTCTGCTCGAAAAAAGGGCGGGGAGGTCGGCGACGAAGGTCTCGCGGCGTTCCTCCGGGAAATGCATACCGTACGAAAGCTCCATGGGGTCGTCGAGACCGAGTACGCGCGAGAGAACGTCGAACGGTCGGAGGGTCGCGCTCATCAGAACGGAGGCGTGTACGGAGTCGAACAACGGTGCGGTTACCTCGTCGGGGAGGCAGGTGTAGAGTTCGGCGCGTGCCGCGACGCGTTGGTCGCCCTCGCCCCTGCGGACGCCCGCGACGGGGAAGTATCCGGCTTCGTCGGCGTTTCTGAGGTACGAGTCTATGAAGCCGAAAGCCGAGAGAGCGGCGCAGTCTCGGCGCGTTTGGGCGTCGCCCGACTTGTACTCGCGCTCGTACCTTCTGTCTATCTCCGACGCCGTCTCGACGCCAGAACGTACGAGACGACGTACCTCGTCCTCGTCGTATCTCAGATTCTCAAAGAAGCCGTCGGTAAGTTCATCGCGTCCGTCTTCTCTCTCGACCGTTACGTCCTCCCAGTCGGTGCCGAGACGTTCGGCGTCGCCGAACCCTAACGAACCGTCGACGGTATCCGTAAGCGCCTCGCGAAAGCCGACGAGTACCTCACGCTCGTCGTCCGCCTCCGCGCCCTCCTCGGCGAGTTCGAGTTCGGCGCGCTCGACCGTCTCACGTGTCAGGCTCCGTGACGAGTGCTCGCGCGCCGAGTCTTCGAGGTTGTGCGCCTCGTCGAAGACAGCGACGACGTCGTCGGGTTCGGAGTCGAGCCAGCCGAAGAAGTACTCGCGTATCTCGGGCGAGAGGAGATGGTGGTAGTTACATATAACGAGGTCGACCGTCTCCATCGAGTCCTTGAGGAGTTCGTATCCGCAGAACCCCTCCTCCTCGGCGCGGTCGTATACCTCGTCAGGTTCGCGTACGTCGGAGTCGAGCCAGCGCATGAAGTCGTCGTTGTTACGTCTCAGGTTGTCGTGGAAACGGTCGCACGAGTTCTCGCGTAGCGCTTCGACGCGCTCCTCAAGCGCCGCGCGCTGTTCCTCCTCCTCCGCCGTCGTCGCCTCGCCGCCGAGTTCGTCGAGTTCCTGTTGCGCCTCCATGAGGTCGTACGTGTTCTCACGTAACGCCTGACACTCCTCGTACCCGACGTCTATATGGCACATGTCCGACTTCCCGCGGAAGACGGCGACGCTCACGTCCTGTATCGCCTTTACCTCGCGCGCCTCCTCTACAAACTGACGCATCTGGTGGTGGACGTTGGTGGTGATAACAACCGTACGATCCTCGCGCTGGGCGTGTTCGAGCGCCGGAACCAGCGCCGCGAGCGTCTTCCCTGTACCGCACGCACCCTCGAAGACGACGTCGCGCCCCGTATCGACGGCGTCGCCTATACGTGACATCGCCTCCTCCTGGTTCGGGTACGCCGAATCCTTCGGGAAGTAGCTCTCGTACTCCACGTAGGTGATTGGGGGCGGGGATCTAAGTTTCTTGTGCGTCGTCCGCGTCAGGGCGCGTCCCTAAGGACGCGTCGGGGGAGTCGGTAGCCACGGAGTCGAGCCACGTTCCGTCGCGTCGTCTCTCTGCGCGTCTCTCGGCGAGCGATCCCTGTAGCCTGTCGCGTACCTCGCCCGTTATACGTTCCGCCTCGTCGGCGTCGATATCGACCGCGCGCGCCTCGTCGTTACGTAGACCCGACGAACCCGCGGTGTCGAACGTAACGGTCGCTATACCCCAACGGCGTTGTAGAACCGTCGCCGACTCTATGACGTTCTGTACGCGGTAGTAAGGCAGTATGACGGTCGTCCTGTTCCAGAACCCGTTACGCGTCGCGGCGTATCCGTCGCCGATGTAGTAGCCGCGGTTGCTCCATTTGAGATGGGCGGCGAAAGGCACGAGCGGGAGCGCCGCGAGAGGCAGGTACCAGCGTAACGGCGTGATGTATACGGAGACGGCGTAAAGGACAGCCGAGACGGCGGCGGTTAGGAGCGTGTACCTGAAGGCGTACCTACGCCGCGCCCGTTTTGGTGGAAGCATGAACTCGGGTTCGTCGACGCCGTCGATCTCGTCGGCGAGCGAAAGAACGCGTTCGCGTTTGGCGAGCGGAACGGCTGTCTCCGAACCCTGTTGGCGCGACTGTGTCGGTGAGTACCCCGCCGTCTCGACGCCCAGTGTCGCGTAGTTGAAGTAACGTTTCAGAACGTTCTCGTCGAGCGTGAACGTCTGTATCTTGTCAAGGGGCACGGAGCCGCTGTAACGGTTGAACAGACCGCGTTCGTAGCTTAGAGTGTCGTCGACACGACGTAGCACGAAGCCGTAGTACCGCGAGAAGTTCGTTGCGAAGCCTATGAGCCAGAGAACGAAGACGACGGCGACACCGAGAACGAGTAGAGGGACGACGGCGAGACGTGAAGGCAGTGCTTCGAAAGGCAGTGACTCCGACGGCAGGAACGATACCGCGAACAGTGCGAAGGCTATAAGACGTACGTCTATGGAGAACGTGCTGAGGAGCAGGAGTTCGTGGTTGGATATCTCGTAAAGGCTCTCGCCAACAACGTCTTCGTCACCCTCCGACGTAACCTCCGACGCCTCGTCCGTGAGTTCGGTCTTTCTCCGCCGAACCTCGCGCTGTATCCCTCGCGCCACGTCCGCGCCGACGTAACGCAGGGACGCTTCGCTCTGACTACCGCCCGCCGTCTCTATATTGACCTTGGCGATACCCAGAAGACGGTGTACTATGTTCTCCGTCACGTCGACGTTCTGGACACGGCGTAACGGTATCTGGCGGTTCCTACGCGAGACGACGCCTGAACGTATGTCGAAGCTGTCGTCGGTTATCTCGTACTCGAAACGCTTGTAGTACGCGAACTGCCAGACGAGAACCGCGGCGAGCGCGACACCCAACGCGGCGACCCCAAGAAGCACGAACGAAAATCCGTTGGCGATGTCGGTACCGCCGTAGAACGAAAGGAGAACCACGAACCCGACCTGTCCTAACTGGCTCACCGCACGGTAGGCGATAGAGAGAGGATGCAGGTCAGCGGGCTGTGATACCGACGTTTCTCTCATACGGCGTCCTCTATCGACTCCTCGTTCTCTATCGCAAGCTCCCTCAGCCTCTCCCTGAGTTCGTCGGCGCGTTCGGGGGTCAGACCGGGTACAGAGACGTCAGCACCGCGCGACCCCGCGGTGTAGATGACGAGGCTCGCAAGACCCGATGCGCGTTCGACGGGACCGCGGCGTGAGTCTATATGCTGGACGCGTACGAAAGGTACGACCTTCTTTACACGCACGACGACGCCGTGTTCGATGTAGACGGCGTCGTCCTGTATCTCGAACCCCCACGCCTTGTAACGCAGGTACTGGTAGACGACGCCGACCACGAGAACGACGCCGAAGACGACGACCGAAAGAGGAACCGGCGGCTGGACAGCCGTCTCCGTTGGTGCCAAGCCGACGACGTACGCGAGCGCGACGGCGGCAACGACGGAGACGGCGAGCCAGACGGTTCTTATACGCGGGTTTAGCTGTTCCATGGGGCGAACTGTCCCGAAAGCCACTTGTCTCTGTTGGTGCCGCCGCACGCCTTATTACGGTTGCGCCACAACCTCGTGTAGATGAACGCAGTCGAGACGGACGGACTCACGAAGAAGTACGGTGAACTGACGGCTCTCGACGGTCTGTCGCTTGAGGTCGAGGAAGGCGAACTGTTCGGTCTTCTCGGTCCCAACGGGGCGGGGAAGAGCAGTACGATCGAGATACTGACGGGGCAGACGAAGCCGACGAGCGGCGGGGCGCGTGTCATGGGTGTCGACCCCGTCGAAAACCCCGTCGAGGCGCGGAGACGTATGGGCGTACTACCCGAACGCGAGGATCCGCCTAGCTTCCTAACACCGCGCGAGTACTTCGACTTCGTAGCCGACGTACGCGGTGTCGAACTCGACGGAAGCATAGACGAATGGGCGGAAAGGCTCGGGTTCAGCGACAAGTTAGACTCGATAAGCATGGATCTGTCGCGCGGGCAGAAGCAGAAGGTGATGTTCGCGCAGGCTTTCGTCCACGAACCCGAACTCGTCTTTATCGACGAACCGCTTACGAACCTCGATCCCGTCGTACAGGAAAGGGTCAAGGGGTTCATCGTCGATTATAACGAGAAAGGTAACACCGTCTTCCTTTCGACACACGACATAACCGTCGCGGAGGAGATCTGCACGCGCGTCGGTATAATACAGGACGGAAGGCTGGTGGCGGAGAGGGACGTAGACGAGGTAAAGAGCGACGGCTCGAGCCTGATAGACGAGTTCCTCGACGAGGTTGAGGCATGAGGCTTCTACGTCCGATGCTGAAGGAGGAGTGGCGTCTACATTCGCGTCTTTTCGGTAGCACGGGGTTCGGTGCTTTCCCTCTGGTCGTCCTCGTCATTTCGGCTGTCGCCTACTTCGGTGTGATAGCGTCGGGCTTCTCACTAACCGAACTCGAACGCGGCGTCGGATACGTCGTCTTCTTCCTCGGTCTGAGCGTCGGTAGCGTCGGATTCGTCTCGCGTGACGCCGTCGAGAACCTTCTGGGTGAGTCGAATCTCCTCGTATTCTCGTCACGTACACTGCCGGTTTCACAGAGACGATCCGTCTCTATCTTTGTGATCAAGGATCTCATCTACTACTCATTTCTCTACCTCACACCCCTCGTCGTCGCCCTTGTCCCCGTCGCGTACTTCTTCGACCTCACGGTCACGCCCGCGGGTATCGCGCTCGTCTGGGTCACCGTAAACGGCTCGTTCGCGCTCGGTGTCTCCGCGTCCTTCTTCGCCGCGGCTCTACACACACGTAGCAGGTGGTTTCTGGCTGTCGTCGTCGCAGGCGTCGCGGGGGGTCTCGTCTACGCGCCGTCCGAGGTTCTGACGTACACGCCTATCGGCTTCTACACCTCACCCTCGGCGCTAACCGCGGTCACCGCCTCGGTTCCGATCGCCGTACTCGCCGTCGTGGGTATACTCGTCTTCGACCCCGAACGCGGTGGGGGCACACAGACCTACCGCGACGTCTACCCGCGCCTACACGAACTCCTACGCGGCGAGGGTCTGGCGGCGAAGATGGTCCTTGACGTGACACGTAGTAGCGGCGGCGTCTGGAAGATCTTCTTCTCCGTCGGCGTGCTCTTCGGCGTCTTCGTCTTCCTCGTCCTGTACGTCGACCTCGTCTCTAACATCGTCGCCGCCCCCGGTATCGCCTTCGCCGTCCTTCTCTCGATCTCGACCGTATCCGTCTACCACTGGATAAACCGTTTCGACCGTCTCGAAGACTACACCTCGCTTCCCGTCGATGTCGACGAGGTTCTGCGCGCAAAGGCGATCACGTTCGCGGTCGTCTCACTCCCCGTCGCGTACGCCTACCTCGCCGTCGGTGTCGCTGTCTTCGGGTTCGACGAGGTGGTGGCGGGTATCGTCGTCCTGCCTCTTGCAACGGCGTACGTCTTCGGAGTGACCGTCTACCTCACCGGCACCGAACCAAACGAACTCCTGTTGGACAGCCAGCTTTTCGCCGTCTTCACCACCGCGATAGCCGCTGTCGCCGTGCCGCTCTTCGTAGCCTCTATCGCGTACCTCCGTTTCCCTTTCCGCGCGACCGTCTTCGCCGTCGTCCTCTCCGCCCTCTCCGCCGTCGTCGGATTCGCGCTGTACCGACGCGCCAACTCAAGATGGTCGTAAGCTTAACCCATCTAAAGAGTTAAGTTTCTCGCCAACGTTAACCGAAAACAGCACGCGATGCCCGAACATTTCAAGATTCCTGACGACCGTATAGGCGTCCTGATAGGTACGGAAGGCGAGACAAAGGAGCTTATCGAGCGCCGAGCCGATGTCACCGTAGATGTCGATTCGGAGAGCGGTGCCGTCTCCGTGACGCGTTCCGACGACGGCGACCCGGTGCGTTCGCTAAAGGGTCCCCGCGTCGTGAAGGCGGTAGCGCGTGGCTTCCCGCCCCAAAGCGCACTCCGTCTGCTTGAGGACATCGACGGCGACGCAGAGATGGTGGTGTACGAGTCGATAAACATCAAGGATGCCGTCGGTAGCGACGGCGAGACACGAGCCAAGAAAGGGCGTCTCATAGGTAAGAACGGTAGGACGCGCGAACTCATGGAGGAGCTAACGGGCGCTGAGGTTCGTATCTACGGTAAGACGTTCGGGGCTATCGGTACACCCGAACAGGTCGAGGCGGCGACGACAGCGGCTGAGATGCTCCTCGACGGAGCGCCACACGGCACCGTCTACTCGTACATGGAGGAGAAGAGGAACGAGATGAACACCGCGGGGATCGAGTACAGACGTACGGGTGCGGACGCCGGCGCGGACGGTTACTGACCCTCGAATCTCTCCACCGTACTTCTCCAGTCCTCAGGAACCGCTCTTGGGTTACCGTCCTCGTCGACGGCTACCTGCACGGTTTCGGCGGTAGCGGCGAGCGTGCCGTCCGCCTCGATCCGGTACCCTGTCCTCATGCTTCTTTCGCCCATATCCGCCGTCCGTAGACCGACACGAACCTCTTCGCCGTGGTGTATCGGACGTTCGTAGTCGGCTTCGAGATGGGCGAGTACGAAGCCGAGTTCGTCGATCCCTAGGTCGAGTACGTCGTCGTAGTACGCGACGCGCGCCTGTTCAAGGTACGTCGCGTAGACGGCGTTGTTTACGTGTCCCATAGTGTCGAGGTCACGGAAACGTACGTCGAGTTGTGTTACGTATGGGTAGCCTTCCATCGTCGGCGATCTGAACGACGTTAGCTAAACCGTTACGGTATTTAACCGCGCGTCCGTCTATCCCGCATGAGAATCTACACGCGGAGAGGCGATGACGGGGAGACCGACCTCCGTAGCGGCGAACGCGTCCCCAAGTCGTCACGGCGTATCGAGGCGTACGGAACAGTAGACGGTGTGAACACGCGCGTCGGAACGGCGGCGACGGACGTGGACGACGATGACGTTCTCGACGCGCTCCAGACAGTCCAGAACGGTCTGTTCAAGGCGCAGGCTGACCTCGCAAACACCGACAAGGACGACGACGACCCGCGCGTAACCAACTCCGACATCGAACGCGTCGAGGCGCTCATAGACGGTTTCGACGACGAACTCGAACCCCTGACTAACTTCGTCCTACCCGGCGGGGCGCGTGCGGGCGCAAAGCTTCACGAGGCGCGTTCGGTTGCGCGTCGTGCCGAACGCCGTGCCGTCGCGCTCGACGAGGACGAGGATACGGGAAACGTCGTAAGCTACCTCAACCGTATCTCTGACCTTCTTTTCGTGCTCGCACGCGTCGTAAACTCGCGCGCGGGTGTCGAGGAAGACGCGCCGACGTACTAAACGAGGAAGACGTGGCGCGGACGGTCGTCGAGTACCTCGCGCCCCCAGTCTACGGTGTCGCGGAACTCGTCGCTACGGAAGAACTCGGTCGCGTCCTCCTTCGCCTCCCATCTGCTGGATATGAACATGTCGTTCTCGTCGCCGACGTTGGCGAGGAGACGCGTCTCAACGTGTCCGTCGGTGTCGTCAAGGAGTTCGCCAACGTCACCGAACCTGTCGACGAACTCCTCGCGGTACTCGGGCTTGACGGTGTAGAACATCCCCATGGTGCCGAAGCCTTCGCCCTCGCCCGCCTCACGGACGACGCCGGGCAGGTCGGCGACGTATCCGCTTGCCGTCTCGACGGCGTCCTGCGTATCCCAGAGCGAGACGACCGCCGTGTGTCCGTCGCCGTCGGTGTCGTCGTAGACGGCGGTCTTGACGTGTGTGTCGTACCTGTCGAAGTTGCCCGCGAGACCCTCGACCTCCTCGGCGAGTTCGTCGGTGCCCTCCTCGGAGAAGACGACGACAGCGTAGACATCCTCGCCGTGAGGCTTTCCGGCGTAGACGCCTTCCTCGTCGAGAACCTCGCGCACCGTCTCTCCGCCGTCTTCGTCCTCCTCAAAGGCGTCGCCCGTAGGCACCTGTTCGCCCGCGAGGTAGGCGTCGAGATCCGAGGGCGGAAAACGGATCCCCGTGTAGAAGGGTCCGAACTCGCTGTAGACGGCGCTCGCCTCGTCGAAACGCATGTCGTAGACGATGCCCTTTGCGTGTTTCATGTCGTCGGTGAACAGGTCGACACCCCACTCCCAGTCGTCGATACCGATAGAGCCGGAGATCAGCTGTTTTATTCTGCCGGCGTACTCCTCGCCCGACTCACGGTGTTCGCGCATCATCTCGTCACGGTGTTGGCGCGTCGTCTCGTACCAGTTCTGTTCGGGGTCGCGTTTACGGCTCATCGGGTAGAAGGAGACGAAACGGCTGTCTGGTATATCGGGGAAGAGCTTCGACCGTGCGTACTTGCTCAGGTCGCCGTCCTCGACATCCTCGTTGGTGTAGCCACCGACCTCCGTGACCGAGACGTGTGACGCGGTTTCGCGTGTGAACTCGGCAAGACGCGTGCGTTCGAACCTACGCTCGACGGCGTCGAGTTCCTCAACCGTCGGACGGATATGGAGAAACATCAGGTCAGCCTTGTCGCCGACGACTGAGTACACCGCCGTCCCGCCTTCGTCGACACCGTCGGCTCCCTCAAGATATTCGACAGCCTCGTCAACCGCACTTTCCTTCGTACGTTCGTCCGCCGAGTTCCAGTCCCCCCAGTTGAGCTTACGCATACCGTGGAGGAGGTACCATCCCTCGGCTTTGTCACGCGGTTCTGCCATAACGGAAGGTAGGTAGTTACGAAGTATAGTCCTGACGACTTAACCGCAGTCGTGTCTCACGACGCGGTAGCTTCGCTCCTCGTCAGCCCCGTTGAGAACGACCTCGCGCTCCGTATGCCATACCTCAACGTCGGCGTCGCCGTGTCCTTTTCCCGACGACCGACAGAGACTGTCCGCAAACGCATGCTGTCTCATCTCCGACGCGTCGTCGATACCGTTCAGGTAACGGTACCATAACGTCGACGGATACGCGTCGGCTGTACGTCGCGGAGCATACCGAACCGAGCCGTCCGTTTCAGCAACCGTGTCGGGGAAGACGTACGTACCGTCACCGTCCGCGGGTTCGACAGACGCTGTATACCATCCGTACGTACCCTCAGGCGTCGGCGAGTACATCTTCCACGCGTACTCGCCGGGGTCAACACCGCCCGCGTCGGGTGCGTCGACGTATCCGAGCGCCGCACCCTGCCAGAACAGAACCGCCGAGACGACGGTAACCGCGACGACGGTACCGGCGCGTACCCGAAGAAGTGAACCCGACGTGACGGTACGGACGCGTGAAACGGCGTGTAACCGGCGCGGGGGTAGGGACGCGACACCGTCCGACGGAAGCTGTTTCTCGACACGATCCCAGAAGACGGGTGGCAGGAAAAGAACGAGTGCAGAGATGACGACGACGGGGAAGACGCCGAGACGGAGCGTTAGAGCCATCACTGTATGTGCGACGATGAAGGAGAGCGCGAACGCGGCGCGGAGCCATCCGGTGAGAGCGACGAGGAGGAAGGAGACCGTGAGCATCGCAACCCAGACCCAGTTTACGGCTTCGAGCACGAAGGGAAACTGAGCGAGGTAAGGTCCGGCGAGGACTGTCACGGTTTCGAGACCGAAGACGCGTCTGACGGCTTCGCCGCTCATCCAGGGTTCGCCGCGGTACCGCAGGACGGCGTTCGAAGAGTAGATTACGAGGATAAACAGGAGGGGGGCGACGGTGGGTGCGCTCAGCACGGAGCCGGGCGCCTCGTCGTCACGTCCGACTGCGTCGACAGACCACCGCGCTCCGAGGGGTGTAAAGACGGAAAGGAGAAGAAGGACGGCGAGCATCGTATCGCCGCCGTTGAGAACGAACGGGTTGCGCGCGTACATCGAGACGTGAAGCACCAGCGCAACGGACGCCGCTGTCCGTGAACGGAGACCGACGAGCAAGGCGAGCGCGGAGACAGCCGATACGGAGACAAGAACGATCTGCACCCAGACCGCGCCTGACAGACCGTGTAACGACAGACGCGCGAGCGACGGAAACAGTTGAGCGAGCACGTCGCGCGGAAGGACGCCCGCGTCGGTGTAGAAGACGCCGAGACCGCGTGCGCGCATCGAGAGATCCGCAAGAAGCGACAGTCCGAGCGTAACACGGAAGACGGCGACCGCGCGCGTGTCGACGGCAAGGCGTCGGCGTACGGCGTCGCGCACCGTCTCTGCGTCCATCATGCTCAGAAAGGCGACGCGCCGAATATTTCTTTCCGTCCTTCTTTTGCTCCTGCGCGCCGAAACACATACATGGATCCCTACGACAGCCTACGCGCCGACGAAACAATGGCGTCGCTCGTCGACGGTTTCGGACGTATCGAGGTCGAACCCGCCGACGACGGCGAGGAGTTCCGTGGACTCGTCGTCTCGCTCACCAACCAAGCCGTAAGCACCGAGTCCGCACGCGCCGTACGGTCGCGCCTTTTCGAGACGCTCGGCGACGTGACGCCCGAATCGGTTCTCGAAACCGCGCCCGAAGAACTCGCGTCGTCGGGAATAGGAGAAACGAAGGCTGGATACGTACGTGAGACGGCGCGCGCCTTCCGCGACGGCGACTACGGACGCGGTGCGTTCGACGACGCGACGGACGACGAGGTTCGTGACGCGCTAACCGAGATACGCGGTATCGGAGACTGGACGGCGAATATGTACCTCATCTTCGTACTCGGACGCGACGACGTTCTGCCTCTCGGCGACCTTGCGGTACGGCGCGGTATCGAAGGTCTGTACGGCGTCGAGACGCGCGACGGGATGCGCGAGGTCGCGGAGAACTGGAAGCCGTACAGGAGCTACGGAACGCGGTACGTCTGGGCTTGGTACGAGGCGTAGAGTCCGATCCTATATCTTGTACTCGCCTTTGTTCTCCGGCTCCGAAACGAACTCCCAGTGTCCGCACAGTTCGTTCCATCTCTCCTCAACCGAGCCTTCCTCGCTCTCCCTGAGCAGTTCCACGAGTTCTTCCGGCTTTGCATCGACCCCCTCGTACTCCTGTATAGCGCCTACCGCCTTCTCAGCCACCAAGCTAGCGGTTCCTTCGGAACAGCCGAACCCATCGCGTATCTCGGCGGCGTAGTCCTCTTCCGACGGGTCTCGTACCAGAGACCGCACGCGTTCGATGTTCTCCTCGTAACTCTTTCCATCGGACGTAGGCGTCTCTAATACCATAGGCAGTTCCTCAAACTCGTCTGCGTTGACGACGTTACGGAAGCCCTCGTCGCTTATCTCTCCCTCGCCTATATGCTCGTGGTTGTCCTTCTCGCTACCGAGCGGATCCTTAGAGTCGTTGAGATGGAGGAGTTCGACGTGTTCGAGACCGAGTTCGGCGTCGAGTTCTTCGAGCACACCGTCGAAGCCGTCTGCGAGGTCGTACCCACCAGCGTGCGCGTGGCACGTGTCGATACAGACGCCGAGGTCGTCGTTGGGTGTCTCCGTCCTGTCGAGCATCTCGCGTAACTGGGAGAACTTCTTTCCGAGCGTCGTCCCCTTCCCCGCGGTGTTCTCGAAGAGAAGCGTCGTCCCGTCGGGTATTTCGAGCGCGTCGACGCCGTCGGCGATACGGTCAAGTCCGCTCTCGACACCCGAACCCGTGTGCGCTCCGGGATGGAAGACGACGTACTCGGCACCCAGTGCGTGCGCGGCGTAGAGTTCCTGCTGAAGACAGTCGACGGAGTCCTCCATAAGGTCGTCCTTGGGTGTAGCGAGGTTGACGAGGTAGGTCGAATGTACGGCGTACGGCGACTGTCCCGCCTCGGCGCGCGCCTCACGGAAAGCCTCCACATCTTCGTCGTCGTACTCGGCGACGCTCCACGTACGCGGCGAACCCGCGAATATCTGACCGCAGTTACCGCCTACGTCCTCCTCGCGCTCTATCGCCTTCTCCACGCCGCCTGAGACGGATACGTGCGCTCCTATACGCATACACCGACTTGGTGCGACCCCCGCAAAACGCGTTCGGTATGGTGCGCGACGCTCTCAGTCAGCCGGCTCCTCGGACGCAAGAGGGGCGCGGGTCGTCGTTGTCGACCCTCCTTCGTCGTTGTAGGAGACGACTGCCTTCAGGAACTCGTGACGTTCAAACCCGGGCCAGTACGAGTCACAGAAGTAGACCTGTGCCTCCGCGCCGCGCGCCTGCCAAGGAAGGAAGTTCGACGTGCGCCGTTCACCGCCCGTACGTACAAAAAGATCGACCTCCGACCGTAGACGTAGACGTGACTCAACCGTTGATGAGCCGATGGATTCGGGCGAAACGATACCGTCCTCCACGTCACGCCCGAGACGACGCGCCGCCTCTACGATCTCCTCGCGTCCCCCGTAAGCCAGAGCGATGTTTATCCTCCGCGCGTCGTATCCCCGTGTCTCCTCCTCGACGTGGGAGACGGCTTCACGCACGCGTTCGGGAAGACGCTCTATATCACCGATACCGCGCACACGGACGTTTCTCTCGTGAACCTCGTCGCTCTCGGCGAGTTCGTTAAGCTTCTCGGCGATTATATCGAAAAGACGTTCGAGTTCGTCCCCGTCACGCCCGAAGTTCTCGGTTGAGAAGGCGTAAAGCGTCAGCTCCTCGATCCCGGCTTCGTACGCCCAGTCGAGAACCCGTTCTGTCTTTTGGGCACCCTCCGAGTGACCCTCCTCGGGTTCGTCTCCCTTGGTACGCGCGTACCGTCTGTTTCCGTCCTGCACGACCGCAAGATGACGCGGTACTTCGGTCGACGAAAGCTTCCGCTCCAGATAGGCTTCGTAGACGCCGAGCGCGATGTCCTTCAGCATCCGACTTGTCCATCATACCTACGTCTGTGTATTCAACGTAACGAAACGAGTCAGTCCTGTGTGTCTTCCTCGTCGTCGTCGGAGTACGTCTCTATTATCTCGGCAAGCGACTCGGGATCCTCGTTCTTCTCCTTCTTCGTAACGGCTACTGAGTTCATAATTAGCAAAGAATTATCATGAAGCCATATAACGTTTCCGCAGAGCCGTCGGAACGGTCGTACGGATGGATCGCCGACTCAGACGGTTCACGAACGCCACGGATAAGAACCACGGTGCCTTCCACACGACATGGAGAGCTATACTTTGAGACGTGCCGACGACGAGACGGCGCAGAAGGTCGCAACCGTCGTCGTCGAGAGGTTCGACATCGAAGCCGTCCGTATACGTGGACTCGCGGAAGCCGTACGTGCCTCAGGCGATGAAGATGTCGTCCCCGACGGTGCGACGGGGTACTTCGAGGAGGAGATCGACGGCGAGGATGTCGACTCCGTGGTCGATGCGCTCGGTTCGCTCACGCGCGTCGTTATCTACGCCGACTCCCCCGTCTTCGCTTGGTTTGAGGACGGGAAGGTGCGTTTCCGCGGCGACGAAGAGGTCTTAGACGCGGTTGACGAAGAGGGCGTATCGGCTTCGGTTGCGTCCGAAACCCCCGAATCGGTCGTGGAAGAGATGACGGACGACGGATGACCACGCGACGCGACGACCTCGGTGAGGAGACACGCGTCCTGGTGGAGGAGGACGGCGAGAGACGCGTCGGAAACGCGGGCGATCTGTCCGTCTCGGCTCTCGACCGTGGACTGCTGTACGGCGACGGTGTCTTCGAGACGTTACGGTGCTACGGTGGAGCGCCCGCGTTCGTCGAAAGGCACACATCGCGGCTCAACGAGGCGCTCGAAGCCGCGTACTTCGGTATCCGTTTCGGTGCTTCGGACGTTGAGGACTACGTCGAGGATGTCATAGAGCCGTTTCCGTCGCGCGACCCATACGTACGTCTGACGGTCACGCGCGGCAGACGCGACGGCTTGCTCGAACCCACGGAGGGAACGCCGACGGTTGTCGTCCACGCGAAGCCGGTCGACCGACATCGTTACCCATCCGCAACGGTCGAGACGGCGTCGGAACCGCGTCCCGCCGGTGTCGTCGGGAGCCACAAGACGGCGTGCTACCTCCCCAACGTCGTGGCGCGCGCCGAAACGAGCGCGACGGCGGACGAGGCGTTGATGCTCGCCGACGGACATGTAAGGTCGGGAACCGTCTCGAACGTCTTTACTGTCCATGACGGCACGGTCGGGACGCCGGAGGCGGGGATCAGAGAAGGCGTTACGCGCGAGGTCGTGCTCGAAACAGCCGACGAGAAAGGGTACGAGACAGATGTCGGCGAAACGACGGTCGAAGACGCCGACGCCGTCTTTCTGACCAACACCACGTGGGGCGTCCGTCCTGTCGAGAAAATCGACGGGCGCGCTTACGACGCCGAACATCCTGTCGTTGAGGAACTCGCCGACGCGTATCTGGAACGCGCCCTTAGCTCCGCTTCTCTCTGACCTAAATCTTCTCGCGCCCTTCCTCAACGAGACCGTCGACGTAGCCGACGAGCGCCTCCTTGGCGTCCTGCGGATGTAGCTCTCCGGAGTCGAGGTCGTTGGCGAGTCCCTCGTACGACATGTACTCAAGGTCGCCGCCGTACTTCTCCGGACGTTCGACGACCACCTTCTCGAAACGCGGGAAGATATGGTAACGGTAGATCTCGGCGACGGGGTTTCCGTCGGTACCCGGCGGACAGTAAGCGTCGAGTATCTTGTCCCGTATATCCTCGCGCGAGTCGTCCATCGCCACCGGGTCGCCCTCGCTCGAAGACATCTTGTCGTCCCCGCCTTCGAGAGAGGTCAGTATAGGTGTATGGAGCGCCGTCGGTGCTTCGTAGCCGATGTCGGGGAGATGGTCGCGTGCGAGCATATGTATCTTACGCTGGTCGATACCCCCGACTGCGAGGTCAATGTCGAGACGCGCTATGTCGACCGCCTGCATCAACGGGTACCATATCTGACCGACGTTTGGGTTCTCTTCCTCACGTGCGACCTCAGACATACTCCTGCGTGCCCTGTTGAGAGTGACACGGACGGCGAGCGACTGAACATCGAGCGTGTAGTCGTCGTCCAACTGGAACTCGCTTCCGAGGACGAACTCCGTCCTGTCCTCGTCGAGACCGAACGCCACGAAGCCCTCGCGCATACGTTCCGCCGTCTCCTGTATCCCGTCGAAGCTACCCTTTCCGTTGAGGTAGGCGTGTACGTCGGCGAGGAGCACCACGACCTCCATACCCGCGTCCTGAAGGTCGATAAGCTTGTTCGCCGTGAGCATATGTCCTATATGCAGTACACCGCTCGGTTCGTATCCGACGTATGCGCGCTTTCCTTGGGGGTCGTCGGCTATCTCGTGTGCCTCCTCGTCCGTCACTACCTCCTCGGCGTTACGTGTAATAAGCTCGTATCTCTCTTGGGCGTTCACTGAATCACCTTTTCGTAGATATGGTCGTGCCTGTCGAAGTCGTATCCGGCTTGGTCGAAGGCGTCGACCGTCTGATCGTCGGGTACGAATACGACCGCGTCGTGTATCTCGCGTTCGCGTGCCTCACCTCGTATGTCGAGGGCGAACTGCGAAACGTAACGCGGTTCCGACCAGACGAAGCCGAGAACGAGTTCGGTACGGCGTTCCTCACCCGTCTCGTTGATCCGCGTCCCGTCGCAGAGGGCGATACCACGTACCTCACCGTCCTCGACGAAGCCGAGAACCTCGCCTTCGTATCCGTTGACGGAGTCGGGAACCGACCACATACGCCAGTCGGACGTTGCGTAAAGACCGTCGACGGCTTCGAAGGCTTCGGTGCCGCGCACGACCTCCAACGACTCGTCGAAGTTGGCGGGTTCGAGCGCCGAGCCGTAAGGGAAGCCGAAGCCGCGTCCGTGTCTCACGGTTGCGGTGCGTCCGAAGCCCACGGATTCAAGGAACGAAACACCGGCTTCGTTTCCGTCGAAAGCCATACAGCGGACGACGGAGACGCCGCGATCCGCTGTACGTTCGACGACACCGTCTACGAGAGCCGATGCGATGCCCTCGCGTCTGTAATCCTCGTCGACACGTAGACCTTCAAGCCACGCCTCGTCGTCGCGCGTCACACCGTGTACCGTCCCTACGGGACGTCCGTCCGCGTCTGCGACGAGAGTCACGCCCTCATCGAGCCAGTCGTCCCAGGCATCCGGGACGTAGTCCCAGCCGTCCCATGTGGAGTCGGCGAACGCCGTCACGGCGTCGATATCCTCGGCGCGGGCGTCGCGTACAGTCACGTCCATGGTCTCGATGACCGCGTGAGTTCGCCCGCTATCTCTTCGCGCATCGCTTCCTCGGGTTCGTCGGCGTTCCGGAGCGCCCACATGAGCTTGACGTACGCGGTTTCGGGCAACGTATCCTCCGCCTCCACCACACCCGCGTCGAGCAGGTCACGTCCCGTGTCGTATACACGGTCGCAGACACGTCCTTCGATGCACTGCGAGGTCATGACAACGACACCGTCGTGCGCGTCTATGGTATCTATCCAGTCCGTGTGTGTATGTCCGAGGCCCGTACCTTCGATAACGACGCCGTCGGCGGAACCGTCGATGACCGAGGCGTCCTTTCCGGGCGTGAACTTGACGTGCTGGACGTTCTCGTTGAACGAACCGTTCACCGTTACGTCCCCGTCACCTCGGTTCCCGACCTCATCACGGCGTCGCCATTCAACGTCACCCGTCTCGTAGTCCACCTTTCCGACGGGGTGCCGACCCACGGTCTCGAAGGCGTCACGTCGGGACGTATGGCTCTTCCTCACGCGCGTACCCCGGTGTAACGTGCATTCGCCGTCGCTCCTGTCGGCGTGCATACAGACGAAGACGCCCGACACGTCCGACTTCGCCGTCTCTACCGCACAGACGGCGTTGACGACGTTGTCGCTCGACGGACGGTCGGCGGAACGCTGTGAACCGACGAAGACGACGGGGACGGGCGTGTCAAGAGCGAACGAGACGGCGCTCGCGCTGTACGCCATCGTATCCGTACCGTGCATAACCACGACGCCGTCAGCGCCTTCTTCTATCTCGTCGCCTACGGCACGCGCGAGTTCGCCCCACCGTTGTGGCGTCATGTTCTCGCTGAGTATGTTGGAGACGACGCGTCCGCGGTAGTTGGCGCGCCCCGCGAGTTCGGGTACTGCGCGCAGAACGTCCTCGGCGTCGAACTGCGCCGTCACAGCTCCCGTACGGTAGTCGACTGTTGAGGCTATCGTACCGCCCGTCGATATGAGCGCGACCGTCGGGAGATCTTCGTCGTCTCCGAGAGCCACGTCGTGTTCGACACCCTGTTCCTCAACCTCACCAACGACCTCGACGTTCGCCTCGTCGCGCGCCACACCGACGTTGTAGCCGTCGTCTAACTTTACGACGACCTGTTCGTCGTCGGACGAAGGCATAACGACGCCTTCGAATACCGATCCTTGTTTCTCGACACGTACCCTGTCACCCTCGGTCATCTTATCTCCTCCACGGCTTCGTTAAGCATCTCTTCGGATAGTTCGAGGTCTTCCTCCAAGCTATTCAACGTGTCCATGTCGGCTTCGAGCGCGTCGCGCGCCTCGTCCAAGAGACCTTCGTCACCCGGCGCGCCGTACGAGTCGTGGCTTTCGACGCATCCGCGCGGTTCGAGTGCGTTTTCCAGCCTCTCGTCGTCGAGTTCGAGCGCGTCGCCCGTCACCTCCCTGAATACGTCACGGACGTCGTCGGCGGTCGGTTTGTCAGTCTGCTCCGCCACGGACGCGACGACGTGGTGTGCGGTACGGAACGCGATACCCGTTTCGCGGACGAGCGCGTCGGCGAGTTCGGTAGCCCCCACGAAGCCGTCCTCGACCGTCGCGCGCGCCGAACCGCGGTCGAACCCCGCGGTATCGATAACACCCGCGAGGACACGGCACGACGAACGCGCCGCGTCGAAGGCTTCCCAGATCCTCCCCGTCGCCTCCTGCAGATCACGGTTGTACGCCGAGGGAAGACCCTTGAGGTTGGTTACGGTAGCCGTCAGCGCACCGTGTACGGTCGCTGTCTTTCCACGCGCTAACTCGGCGGTGTCGGGGTTCTTCTTCTGTGGCATTATCGACGAGGTGCTCGCGTACGCGTCGTCGAACTCGACTATACCGAACTCGTGACTGCTCCACAGAACGAGGTCCTCACAGAGACGTGACAGTGTGACGGAGGCGTTTAGCGCCGACGAGACGGACTCTACGGCAAAGCCGCGTGATGCGACACCGTCCATGCTGTTACGCGTCGGACGGTCGAAGCCCAGAAGCTCCGCGGTTCTCTCCCTGTCGATACCGAACGACGTACCGGCGAACGCCGCGCTTCCGAGCGGGGACTCGTTGACACGTCCGTAGGCGTCGGCGAGACGCCCGAAGTCACGCTCAAGCGCCGCATCGTACGACAGGAGATGGTGTCCGATGGTGGTGGGCTGGGCACGCTGTAGATGGGTGTACCCCGACACGAGGTAGTCGTCCGTCTCCTCCGCACGGTCGACGAGCGCCGAACGGAGCGCGAGAACGTCCCTCATACCGCCGAGGAGTTCGTCACGGAGAGCGATACGTATGCAGGTCGCTACCTCGTCGTTCCGCGACCGTGCCGTATGTAGACGCCCGCCCGTATCCTCACCGACGCGTTCGACCACCTCCGCCTCTATCGCCGGATGTACGTCCTCGTGCGTTCCGTCGAGTGCGTCGAAACCCCCCTCCTCAACCTCGTCGAGAGCGCCGAGTATCGCGCGGGCATCGTCTTCCGAGACGATACCGCACTCTGCGAGCGTGACGACGTGCGCCCTACCCACGTCGATATCCGCGCCGAAGATACGCCGGTCGGAGCCGAACGACGACAGGAAGCCGTCCACCTCGTCGTCGGTCGCTCCGAGCCTACCGCGACGGAGTATGTCGGTCATACTTGACGGTTCGTTTCCGCGCGCATAAACGTACCGTCAGACGACACAGAGGGCGTATACCCGTCTCGTCTATATGTCAAGACCCCAGCCGTCGCCGCCTGTGACCTCTTCGGGTTCGTCTATGACGTAGAGGACGACGAGGAAGGTGAAAAGGTACTTTGCGAATATATCGAAGACGCTGTACCCCCACGACGTGAGAGCGACGTTTTCGATGAGCGCTAGACCTTCGTTGCCGACACCCCACCACACCGTGTATCCGAACCAGAGGACGACGGTCAGTATCTTCAGCTTGCTGAATATACCCTTCGTACCCGTGCGTTCCGCGTCCTTGGGCCACTCAACGAGGAGTATGTAGACGACCACGAGGAAGAAGGAGACGCTGACGAGGTACCAGAACCATCTGAGCACGTAACTCGACGTCGTCAGTGCGGCGGCGAGACCGGTTATCATGATACCGACATCAAAGACTATGGCGGTGAATATCTTTGTGAGGTTCGACCCCGCTATGAGTCCGAGGGCGAGGAGTATGAACGGTGTCGAGAACGCCCACGTGAGATACCTACCCCACAGCGAGACCACCTCTTCGCCTCCGAGCGCGTGCCCTGCCGGCATTTCGAGCATGCTTATCGTCATACCGGAGAACAGACCCGTGTAGCTCGAAACCGAGACAGCGGATATCATCATACACGAGACTATTATCAGCTTCGCGCGCGGATCCGTGACGTCCTTTGCTATGTACGCGATGGCGAGCAAGGTCAGCCCCGCGAGCGCTATGTTCACGTACAGAGACGATGCCAACAGAGAGTCACCCATCACTACCTCGTTAAAAATCTCCGACTGTGACATGTCTGTCTGCGCCGGGAACTGTGCTAACGAACCGAGCGATATCGGTGTTACTGACATCAGATCTTACCCCGGTGCTACTACAGGTTAACAACATATCAATCCACGTGCCGTATCACCATACGCACAACCCACCCGAACCGGTGCACCGATGTACGACCGAAGGAGATATACGCCCGCCGCAACCATCTTCGTATGAAGCTCCGTGGTGTAGCGGTCAATCATAACGGCCTTTGGAGCCGTTGACGGCGGTTCGAATCCGCCCGGAGCTACTTTCTGCGGATGAGAGCCAAGGAGTGTAGCGAAGCGGAACGACTGCGGTTCGAATCCGCCCGGAGCTACTTTCTGCGGATGAGAGCCAAGGAGTGTAGCGAAGCGGAACGACTGCGGTTCGAA
>NZ_RKLV01000007.1:106616-113494 GCF_026242195.1 Halorutilus salinus
GAATCCGCCCGGAGCTACTGACCATCCCTTTATACTTCACCCGTTCAAATCCATCCTCATGGTTGATACCGACGACGTCCAACTCTATGGGGGTGTAAACCTCTACCCCGGTGACTGGGTCGTCGTCGAGCGTCCGTTGCTGTCGGTAGAGGGTGAGGTCGTCGACGTCTTTCAGAGGGCCGGAAAGCTAAAGATACGTGTCGACGGAGCAAAGGACGTGGTGACGAACGTCGGTGACTTTCATCTGCACGACGAAGGACGCCCGTCTCTGCGTAAGGAGCGATTCAGGAGGTTTGACTGAGTATGTTCGACCCGTACGACCCGACCGACGGACTCAAGACAGACGGCGGGGAGGGGATAGACTACCCGTCGGTTAGCGATATCTATCGGATACACGAGGCGGTTATAGAGAACGACGAGCAAGCCACAGAGGGAGTGGTGAACGATGGACAGGTCGAGAACGCACTGTCGTACATAGAACACGGTCATTTCGGGCAGAAGCCGGAGAGTCTTTTCGAGAAAGCCGCGGAACTGTTCGTTCGTATCGTCCGCGGTCACGAGTTCGCGGACGGGAACAAGAGAACCGCGAGCTACTCCGCTCTCCGGTTGATAAGGGTGAACGGATACCCCGAGGTTAACACGACGGATGAACTCGCGGATATCGCCGAGCGAATCGCCGCAGGAGAGGATATTCCCTTGTCGAAGGTGGAGGAGGTACTACGCGACACTGCGACAGATACATAAATGCAGGTGATGTATATGGACTATGAGCGAGGTAGACCACGAAGAGGATACGTCCGATGAGGCTGAAGAGGACGTTAAACAGTGGACGGAAGAGATGATAGAGAAGAACCCTGAGTTCTTCGAACGTCTCTCTGACTCTTGAGAAACCGTATGTCTGAGAACAAGACTGACGAAGAAGGCTACGGTGAGATGACGGAGAGGTACATTGAGGAAAATCCGGAAGCTTTCGACTGGCTCGCCGAGCGGTAGAGTTCTGTTCGGTACCTGTTCTCATCGGGGATACCGGCGACGATCTACAACCCCTGCGTCGGTTCGGCGCGTTCCGACACGTTCTCGCTACGTTCACCTTCGCCAGACACCTTGACCTTCTGATATATACAGTTCTGATATATACAGCCCGGAGCTATCCGGGCTACGTACCTCGAAAAAAGCCGCCGTCAGCCGACTACGCTGTTTCGGATGCGCCCGATGGTGTCGCCGTTACGCTCTCCAGAACGTCCCTGCTTCTCAGAAGGACGATACCGAAGCCGACCTTCGCGGATACGTCGAGTACCGCGAAAATAGCCGTTTCGGGTCCGAGTCCGATCAGCGCCGCGCCTTCGCTTCCTACCAGCCAGACTACGGGGTACGCGAGCCACAGGACGATCACTATGTTACGGAGCGTCGAGAACAGACTCGCGGCGTCGCCGCCCATCTGGTTTGCTTTCCGGCTGAGGCTTCCGACCAGTATGTACAGGAGGGCGAGCAGAGCGCCCGTGCTGACCGCCCACCATACGATCCGGCTTATCCAGACCTGCGACAGCGTCGCCGCAAGACCCGTGAGTATCATGAAGACGTCCAGCCCTATCAGCGTCGCTATCGTCTCCTTGCTCGCCTTGACGAGTAGGGCGATATCAAGGAGCAACAGCGGCGTCGTGAAGAGCCAGTCCGAGTACCTCGCCCAGAATATATCCAACGTATACGCCCCGTTCTCGGCTATGGGTACGAACGAAGGCGCGTTCTCAACCTCTAACGTCGTCACGCCGAAACCGAGCGCCATCGAGAGGTAGTTCGCCGCCGCTATCGCTGTTATGAAGATGGTTATTATGAAGAACTCCTTGTAGCTTTCGTCTGCGTCCTTGCCCAGCCAGACGAAGTACAACGTCCCCAACGTCATCAGCGCTGTACCTACCCACAACGAACCGCTCACCAGCGGATTTGACAGGCTTTCAACCGCCATAACAGTCCATTATTGTATCTCAAGGGTAATAAAACTAACCCGGACGCCGTCTTCGTGATTCGGTCATCCGCGGATAACTAAGTCAGGCTTGTGTATACACAACTCGGTTTTAACGCTCCTCTCGTTGCGCGTCTATCCGAAGAGAAAGTCGGCGAACTCTCCGCGTAGGAACTCAACGTACCCTTCGACACCGAGGTAGAGTGAGACGATGAGGACCACGAGAACGGGGATACGTACGAGCCATACCCATGCACCGCCTAAGAAGCCGAGTTCGCCGACGCCAGCTTCGAGTTCGTCGATCGCCTCTTGGGGGTGTAGCCATGCGACGAGAACCATGAGGAGTATAGCCCCCGCTACGAGGAGTATCTGCGCCGCGAGTATGTCGTACAGGTCGACGAAGACGGTATCGTACGCCACGGGTATACCAGCGATGTACGCCGCCGTGCCAACGACGACCGTGGCGCGTTTTCTGCTCGCCCCTCTCTGGTCGATCAGATGCGATACGGCGACTTCGAGAAGGCTTATTGCGCTCGAAGCCGCGGCGAGTGCGACTATACCGAAGAAGAGAGCGCCTACGACCGCACCGAAAGGTATCTCAGACAGAGCGCCCGCGAGCGTGATGAATATAGCGCCGGGTCCGGGTTCGCCGGGGTCGACACCCACGGTGAACAGTATAGGGAAGACGACGAGACCCGTCGTGAAGGCGACGAAGGTGTCGAGCGCCACGATACCGCCCGCGTCCTCGAACAGGTTCCTGTCCTCGCTGATGTACGAGGAGTAGGTTACCATGACCCCCATACCGACGGAGAGCGTGAAGAAAGCCTGCCCTGCGGCGGCGGGAAGTATGGTCGTCCAGTTCTGGGCGATGGTTCCGAACTCCGGCGAGAGGTAGTACGCGTACGCCGCACCTGCGCCGTTGAGCGTCCAGCCGTACGCGGCGAGTGCGACCAGTATAACCGCTATGGCGGGCACCATGAGCTTGACAGCCACCTCGATCCCTTTGCGGACGCCGAGAGCCACTATACCGACGACGCCTACCATGAAGACAGTATGGAAGAACAGGGCGTCGAAACCCGTGGCTATCTCGCCGAAATGCTCGCCCGACCGTCCCAGATAAGCGCCCGTGAAGCTGTCGACGAAGTAACGGAGTACCCAGCCCGCGACGACGCTGTAGTAGGAGACTATGACGAAGACTATGAGGACGAACAAGCCGCCGACGTACCTCCATGCTCCGCCGCCGAACTCACGTAGAGCGCCGACGGGGCTGAGGTTGGTACGGCGTCCCAACGAAAGCTCTACGAGCATCGCGGGGAAGCCGATGAGAAGGACGAAACCGAGGTAGACGAAGAGGAACGCCGAGCCACCGCCCTCGCCCACCTGAAACGGGAAACGCCAGACGTTACCAAGTCCGACCGCGCTACCCACGGCGGCGAGAACGAAGCCGAGACGTGTCGTCCAGCTTTCGCGTATACTGTCGAGCGCCATGTCGGAACCGATGGGTGCGACCCCCATATACCTTATCCGTCCGCACCCGACCGTCCGGGCTTCTTGCCGGTTCCGTCGGAGGTATGTACCCCGCACCCGTAGGACGCGTATGGAGACGGACGTAACCGGAACGCGGTCGTACCGTACGTCGGACGACAGGCTCGTTATCTACGACGCCGAGGAGCCTTGCGCGTATCTCGCTTCGTCCGTATGCGTCGGCTTAGACGAGTCGGCTTGACGGGAACGTCAGGTCGCTATACACGTCGTCGTCTCCGCAACGCCCGGCGCCTCGTGTATCTCACCCGCAACGATACGTCTTATCTCATCCGTATCCTCGACATCGACCTCGGCGACGGCGTCGTACTTTCCCGTGACAGCATCGACACGAGCCACACCTTCTAAGGCGTCTATCTCTTCGACAGCCGAAAGGACGGAGTCCACCTCACACCGTATGAGGACGAAGGCTCTCATGCCGCGGGGTACGGACGCCTCCTACATAACTCTGTCCCGCGTTCCGTCTCAGAGGAAGTCCTGGACTGCGATACCGTACAGACCTCCGAGGAAGAGCGCGTACGACATACATCCGAAGAGGAACGAGAATGACAGGTACGGAACCCCGATCCCGAAGACAAGGGGTAGGACGAAGACACCGAAGACGAGCCAGAAACCGCCGACGTAGACGAACGCGAGCGCTGTTGTGGCGCTCGCAAGACCGAAGATAGAGACGAGCGTCGAGGCGATGACACGTACGAATGCGAACTCCGCCGCCAGTGCGAGTATCAGGTACGCGAAGACGTTTGTGAAACGGCAGACGATGACGGGAAAAGCCACCGCCATGGAGCCGAAGATTACGACCAGACCTAGGGCGCCGAGCGACTCGAAGAGGTGTCCTCCGCCGAGGCTCATAAACAGACCGCCGTTTACGACGCCCGCGATCCCTCCGAGAACGCTGCCTATCCACTCCTTCCGCCGTACCTCACCCAACCCACGGGGTCCCGTCTGTGCGACCGGATCCGTCTGTGCCAGAGACATTAGGTTTTCCGTATGTCCGCAGGGTTATATATCCGTCGGCGACGGAACGCATATCCGGTCGGGGTACGTAGACGGTGCATGGACACCGAAACGGTCGTTGAAGCCCTTATCGAAGACGCACGTGAGAACGACGCCTACGAAGCCGTTGTCGTCGACGTTCCCGCCGACGTTCTCCGCGAAGAGGGGGCGACGTACGGCGACGACGGCGAGACACGCGTCGAGACGACCCTTGTTGCAGGACCCGTCGCGGAGGAGGACGACGAAGGCATCAAGTTACGGACGCCTTCACGCGTCGGTGGGCGCGACGACTTCTCGTCGGAGGTACGCGAGGGACTCCGTGTCGAGGGCGTCTACGGATTCAGGGACGGAAACCTCGACGGTGTAAGCCTTCCCAAGGAGGACGTGACCGTCCACCGTGTCGAGCCTCAGCCGTCTTAGCTCAGTAGAACTCGACGCGCCCGCCGCCGTTCCGTGACCTTTCGAGACAGTGCTTAGCCTGCATACCCGCATCCGCGGGCGTCCGGCTCTCGCCGACGCCGACCTTGAGTTCGACATCCGTCTCCTCCTCGACCTCACCGATAACCTCGGCGTAGTCGTCCTTGTCGAGCGACGGCGCTACCGTAATGTAGTTGTCGCCGCCGACGAAGAAGCTGACGGCGTCGCGTTCCCACATCGACTCCATGAGCGCCAGACCCGCGCGTCCGACGAGTAGCTGACATCCGTATGCGTCGATCTCGTCGACGTAACGTTCTGTCGCCTCCTCTATGTCGAAATGTCCGACCTGTACGTCCGAACCGCCGTCGATGTCGGATACGAGACGCGCGACACGGTCGGCGTCCTGTGCGCTACCCTCGTCCTGAATCAGCGACGACACACGACCGACGGCGTCCCTCGGACTCGCCCCGTCGGCGACAGCCATGGAGACGGTGACGGGGTAACGGTTGTTGATGCTACGCTGGACGGAGCGATGGGCGTCGGTACCCACACCCTCGGTAAAAGCCACGACGTTGTCGAAACGCGAGAAGAAGACGACGGCGTCGTGCGCACCGAACGAGGCGCAGAGGTCGGCGTAGAGACGCGCCTGCAACGCCTGAAGATCTGTCTCACGTCTCGGCTCCGGCGTGACCGTCCAAGGACCGTAGTTGTCTATCTGTATCAGCGTAGCCCTTACCATGGCTCCTCCGTTACGTCTTCCATCGTTTCTAAGATGTCGCGCGGCACCCATAAGCGTAACGTTATCGGTACGCGTTCCACGAGCGTTATGTTGGTGACGGGGGAGGAGCAACCGCGTACTTTTTCAATGAGAACGGATGGGTTCGCCCGGTTTCGAACCGGGGACCTCCGCCTTGTAAGGGCGGTGTCATAACCAACTAGACCACGAACCCGCGTGTATCAACAGGTTTCGGGCGTTTTTCTATCTTTGGTTTTGGCGTTGCTCCGAATGGAAAGTGTTATTGGCGCGAAACCCCCAGACGATAACGCGCCGCCTTAGCTCAGCCTGGGAGAGCGCTCGACTGAAGATCGAGTTGTCCCCCGTTCAAATCGGGGAGGCGGCAAACTGCAAGCGAGTTTTGCGAGTGAGTAAGTAAACGGAGACACGGTTTGAATAGTGAACGACCGTAGGGAGTGACGGAATTCAAATCGGGTAGGGGGAGGAGGCATACGATTTCAATCCCTCATCCGGGTTTTCTACTTCTGAGACCCGGCATAAGGTCGGTAGAACGGCTTGCAGTAGTCTGTTTCAATCCCTCATCCGGGTTTTCTACTTCTGAGACTTGCCGTCCCGTTTTGTCCCGCGCCGGAACATTTAGTTTCAATCCCTCATCCGGGTTTTCTACTTCTGAGACGAGAAGTATCTATGCCAAGGCGAGTGCGGCGCAGTTTCAATCCCTCATCCGGGTTTTCTACTTCTGAGACGCGAACGCGTCGAGAACGGATAGGCGCGTGGAAAGAAGTTTCAATCCCTCATCCGGGTTTTCTACTTCTGAGACCTCGTAAGCCGCCTCGCTCTCGACGTAGTCCTCGGAGTTTCAATCCCTCATCCGGGTTTTCTACTTCTGAGACGTACGACTTTGAGGTTGAGCATACGATAGCCGCCGAAGTTTCAATCCCTCATCCGGGTTTTCTACTTCTGAGACGCAAAATATCGCCGAAGTCACCGGGCAGGTGCTCAGTTTCAATCCCTCATCCGGGTTTTCTACTTCTGAGACCAGGGCGGCAAGGAGTACCGCTATGTCTCCAAGCCGTTTCAATCCCTCATCCGGGTTTTCTACTTCTGAGACGCGCGGATGGAGTTGGATGTTAGATTGCCAAAGTCCTGTTTCAATCCCTCATCCGGGTTTTCTACTTCTGAGACGCGCGGATGGAGTTGGATGTTAGATTGCCAAAGTCCTGTTTC
>NZ_RKLV01000007.1:113591-130231 GCF_026242195.1 Halorutilus salinus
TTCAATCCCTCATCCGGGTTTTCTACTTCTGAGACTCGCTGGTTCCGAAACGTCGAAGCCTCTACACACCGGTTTCAATCCCTCATCCGGGTTTTCTACTTCTGAGACTCTTCCGTGGCGCGGTACAGAACCTCGTAGAGGAAGGCGTTTCAATCCCTCATCCGGGTTTTCTACTTCTGAGACATACACACGGAGCATAGCGCGGATACGCTCAGTGAACTGTTTCAATCCCTCATCCGGGTTTTCTACTTCTGAGACTACGCTTTCTCCCAAGACGCTTCGACGCGGTCGTGGCGGTTTCAATCCCTCATCCGGGTTTTCTACTTCTGAGACCTTTGAGGTTCAGCCGGGTCAAAATTCGACGGAAACGTTTCAATCCCTCATCCGGGTTTTCTACTTCTGAGACGCGGACGAGATACGTTATGCTATGCGGCGACGTTGGGTTTCAATCCCTCATCCGGGTTTTCTACTTCTGAGACCTGCATTTTGCCAACGTCTTGTTCGGTTATTTCGTCGTTTCAATCCCTCATCCGGGTTTTCTACTTCTGAGACGCAACGCGCACGCGACCCCTTCCTTCCGTAACTTATGTTTCAATCCCTCATCCGGGTTTTCTACTTCTGAGACGACCTTCGAAATCCCTGTTCGATCCGTTTCTATTCTGTTTCAATCCCTCATCCGGGTTTTCTACTTCTGAGACGGAAGACGAGAAGGTCAAGGAGAAGATTCGACAGACGTTTCAATCCCTCATCCGGGTTTTCTACTTCTGAGACCATGTCTATCCCCCATCATCCTAGTATCCCTCCATCCGTTTCAATCCCTCATCCGGGTTTTCTACTTCTGAGACCCTTGCGACGGCGGCGGTGTGGGACAACATCAACCCGTTTCAATCCCTCATCCGGGTTTTCTACTTCTGAGACGCTTATCTCGGCGACGACCTCCGCGTTCTGCAGGTGTTTCAATCCCTCATCCGGGTTTTCTACTTCTGAGACTCGGTAGCGCCGAAGTGAACGCGTCCGCCGGATGATGGTTTCAATCCCTCATCCGGGTTTTCTACTTCTGAGACGATTGTTGAGCCTAGAGGTGTGGACGGTTTTGGTTATGTTTCAATCCCTCATCCGGGTTTTCTACTTCTGAGACTCCGCGCTCCGAAAACTGATGCAGAGGGAGGGAGTTTCAATCCCTCATCCGGGTTTTCTACTTCTGAGACCTGCGCCCCTTCCACGAACTGAAGACTGTACTATCGCCGTTTCAATCCCTCATCCGGGTTTTCTACTTCTGAGACTAGGCGTCCCGTTCCGAGGAGGCTAAGCCCCCTCGGAGTTTCAATCCCTCATCCGGGTTTTCTACTTCTGAGACACGACGGCAACGACTCGCAGACGGGCAACGTCTCTCTCGTTTCAATCCCTCATCCGGGTTTTCTACTTCTGAGACGGACCGCGACGCCGCCGAGAGTGCTGTCCTCGCCATGTTTCAATCCCTCATCCGGGTTTTCTACTTCTGAGACCTTCGAAGGCACAGGACGTAGGCGGCGCGGCAGTCCGCGTTTCAATCCCTCATCCGGGTTTTCTACTTCTGAGACGCTTCGCGGACTTCCTGTTGTTCGTCAAGGAGACCGTGTTTCAATCCCTCATCCGGGTTTTCTACTTCTGAGACACGCCTGAGACATCTGAGCCCGAGACTGTGACAGACTGTTTCAATCCCTCATCCGGGTTTTCTACTTCTGAGACGAGTACGGCGACGCGCGGCACGTCAAACTCCTCCGTGTTTCAATCCCTCATCCGGGTTTTCTACTTCTGAGACCATGTCCACGCCCACGGTTGTCTGTGGGTTAGCCACGTTTCAATCCCTCATCCGGGTTTTCTACTTCTGAGACAGGTCTTTAGCCTGTCTAGCACGTGCGAGTAGTCTGCGTTTCAATCCCTCATCCGGGTTTTCTACTTCTGAGACCACTCAAAGTTCACTCCGTCTCGCCGTGTGTTCTCAGGTTTCAATCCCTCATCCGGGTTTTCTACTTCTGAGACGCGAACTTGCCGCTCGGACATATACCGAGAGTTTGGTTTCAATCCCTCATCCGGGTTTTCTACTTCTGAGACAGTTCATCCGCCGTGCTGGAATGGAGAAAGCCTCCGCGTTTCAATCCCTCATCCGGGTTTTCTACTTCTGAGACCAAGCGCAGACCCACAGAACGAGTTCGTCGGCACAGTTTCAATCCCTCATCCGGGTTTTCTACTTCTGAGACGTGCTTGACGTTGGTTTCGTCGGCGAGCGCGAGTGTGTTTCAATCCCTCATCCGGGTTTTCTACTTCTGAGACGCCACCCCAAGAACCGTCCTATAGCCTAATAACTCTTTCTCACGAACGTATACCACCGGCTCAGTTCGCGGACGGGGGCTATACACGGAGTATAAAACAGTCCACGAACCGTCCAGTTTACACTGTCTTCCCCGCGACCTTGCCCATGAGGGTAGCCTCCACCGAGTTACTCCCACCGTCCTCGTCAACCTCGACGTAACCCATATCATCGAGAGCCTCTACACTCCTGTGAACCGTAGTCTCGGAGTTCCCTGTCGCCGCGGCTATACGCGTGTTGCTCACCGAACCGTTGTCGACCACGTAGCTCAGAACCTCGGCGTCGCGGTCGTTCAGAGAGGGTCGAACCGAAGGCACCTCGACCTCGTACGACTCGCGGGTTACGTCGGATCGGAGATGCGTCGTACGGACGTCTGCTGTCGTCGACATCGCCGCGACCGCAAGTGAGACGAGTAGAAAACGGTCGCCGCCGGAGAGGCTGACGACGATATCCCCGTCCGTGTCGTTGAGACGGTCGACGAGTTCCGTCACCGTCGCCTCGTACTCGCCCGGTTCGAACCGTACGACCTCGGTCGTTAGCTCCGTGTCGAGCATACCGACCATGCCTTCCACGTCCTGTACGGCGCTCTCACCACGGCTGTCGTCGTCCTCGGGGCGAACGATGAGAAGACGGTCACCGTCCTTGACATCCTCCTCGACGAGGAGGTTCTGAAGATGCGATGTGTCGAATCCGAGTGTCGATATGAACGTCGTCATGGGTACGGTGTCGTCGTCGCGGGACTTACGGCTTTCGTGTGTCGCCCGCTAACTTCGGCGCTTGGGATCGGTTCGCTTCTTTGACCACCTCTCCAACAGCTTTGGCGTCGTTACAAAGTACAGGGAAGGGTTTGTGGCTATCGACAACGTAACCTCATACCAGCAGTCCCGGTGTTCCATCTCACCGAAAGAGCGCGCCGGAAGTTTCAGCCAACCGAAAGACGAGCGCGGCAAAGCTTATTACGGGCGCGTCCGTTCGTTTTGCGCATGCCCAGACAGGTCGAGGTCACAGCAAGACCGACGGACGACTTCCACGTCGAGAACTCCGACGGCTACGCGCTCTACTCGTCGCTTCTTGCGCGTATGAACGACGCCGACGAGGAGGCGAGCGCCAAGGTACACGACTCGGTGTTCTCGTCGGTGAGCGTTTCGAGCCTGTCCGGGAGTTTCGAGTCCTCCGACCGGCGGTACCACAAACGCGTCGCGCGCGACGAGACGTACGACTTCGAGGTGGGCGTCACCGACCCGGAGGAGGACTCCGTCTTCGAGGCTCTCGTGGAGCCTCTGGTGCTGGGGGACGGCGAACTAACCGTCGGGGGAGGAACGCTCGTCGTCGAGGAGTTCCGGAGCAACGAACGCGGATTCGAGGCGCTTGTCAACGAGGCGGACGGCTACGACGACCCGTCCCTGCGTTTCTCGTTCGAGACGCCGACGTGTATCAAGTACGGGGGTTCGGAGACGACCGAGATGTTCCCTCACAGAACCGCTGTCTTCTCTTCGCTCCTCGGCAAGTGGAACGCGGTCGCACCCGACGCGCTGGAGTTCGACCTGACGCGCGACGAGGTGGGGGAGAACGTAATCGAGAAGCCGGAGATGCGGAGCCTGTATACGCACAGCGTGATGGTCAACCGCGTGCAGGACGACGGCGAGCCTCAGCCTATATTCAGACAGGGCTTCACGGGCGAATGTACGTACGAGTTCGTCGGGGGGACGCCGGAGGACGTGAGGAACGCCGTTACGGCGCTGGCTCTGTTCGGCGAGTACAGCGGCGTAGGGAGTGCCGTCGCAAGAGGGTGCGGTTCCGTTTCTGTAGAGGTGTAATATGGCTGAATATGAGAATCCGACAATAGAGAACGCCGGTGAGTATATCGAAGAGTTAGAGAAAGAGGAAGAAGATACGGACGAGCACGACGAGATAGCTCTCGATTACCTCAGAAATGTCGACGGCAAGCTCATCGACCTCGGTTGGGGCTTCAAGGGGGCGAAAACGGTTGAGTTCGGAAACACCGACCAGTCTCTGCTCAACCACGTCCGAAACGGCGTCTTCTTCCTTCTGCATCTCAATCAGGTTGCCGACGACCTTGATGACCGCGTCTTGTCGCCCGAAGACCTCCGTGATGTAGTGGCGATGTTCGTCGCGCACGACCTGCACAAGACGATTTACGACGAGGACTATAACCCCGAGAAAGAATTTGACATACCGCGCGAGGTGGTTGGGGAATTCGCCGATAAGACAGACCTCCTCGACTTCGGCGAGAATGCCAGTATAGAGGACCTCTGGTCATGTGCGTGCGCTCATCACGACACGTGGAACGCGAAGACAGGGAGAGAGACACTCGCGTGGACGGAACGGAAATTCTACGTCCGACTCGCCGACTCCTTCGCAAGCAGCCCGACGCCGGAAGAAGCCGTGGGTGACCGCGGAATATCGGCTTTTGATGATGTGTTTTACGAGAATCTAGACCTCGGCTACCACAGTCTCGATGAAACGACAGGCGTGCTCACGAACCTGCTCAACGCCGCTGTTGCCGATCTTCTTTCAAACTACGGTTACGAAGTCGTCGCTATATACCAGGACGGATGTGTCTACGCCAACAAAGGCGACGAGAAGCCCGAAGTAAACGAGAGTTTCGTACAAGATGTTTATGAGACATTCACTAAGAAGGTTCGCAACTCGCACCGTTCGTACGCCAACGAAACGGAGCTTGCGGAGAACATCAATACTGTGTACCATCTTGGATACTATTCACCGTCGGACGAGGACTTCTTTTACGCAGGTTCGGAACGCGTCGTTCACGCGCTCGCACACAAAGCCGCTGTTGATGGCGACGACGACAACGACCCCAGCGAATCGATGATTGAGTCGATACGTGATGCAGGTGACGCTCTCGGTATCGAACTGGACGAAACACGTCAGTTGGTGGGTGTTGCACGTCTGGTTGGTGGTGTCCGGAAGACCATTGTTCCTGAACTTGATGTTGAGGATGAGATACGCGCGACTGCAGAAGTGTTCGGAGTATCCGAGGAGTTCCTAGAAAGGCTGTCTGAGATTGACGACGAAGCTCACGATAACCTCACGGCTGGCGGTAAGTTTGACTACTCATACGGAATAGCACAGGAGCTACTTGACAGGAATGTTGACGGTGTCAGAGCCAAAGATCTTTCTACGAAAGAGTTTCGCGAGAAGGTTGGCTACCTACTCGTCGAAAACCTGTCCGAAGTGGATGGTTGGGATTCAATAGAAGAAGCATTTGTCGGAGACATACGAGATGAACTCAAGGCTTATATCGCCGACATACTCGTTGTAGAAGGCAAGTCACCGAACTACGATGCGGAGATAGACGACACCTTCGACCAGTACACGTCGAAGAGAGGCGGTAAGATAGGCTGGCTGACGAACCGGACGACGACGGGTATGAACAAGAGCGACATGGAGGCAAAGAAGTCCCTGACGACGCTTCAAGCCGGTTTCTCGAACCACACGCGAGTCGGAGCATCGAAACCTGAGAACCTGCTGATTTCCGTACCGATGCGTATAGAGTTCTCTCTACGCGAAACAGGCTCGAACTGGCGCGAACCCGACCGCCTCTTCTTCCACTTCGTCCCCGACTACTTCTTCACGCCGATGTCATGGAGGATGACACGCGCTCTGATGAGCAGGTACAACGACTCTCGAAGTGTCCGAGTTGGAAGACTCGCAGAGGCTCTGTTTGAGTCGAAGTACGGAGAGAAAGAGTATGACGAAGTACTCGGAAACCTCGCGTTTGAGGAAGACGGAGGACGCAACATGGTCGAAAGCATGATGCAGGGCTTCGACGATGGTTTCGGCTCCTTCGAGATGGCTTACTACAAACAGAGTGAGAACCAAACGGAGTTCGAATTCTTCGGTATCTTCGTCGCGCTCGCAATAGCCGGGTTCACGGGTCTCCGTGTCTACGTCAGTTCCAACCCTGTCCCCGACCTGAGGGCACGCGACTTCGACGAGATGGCGCGCATCGGTGCGGGACTGTCGCAGACATCCCGGTTCTACGGCGAAAGCGTGCGTCTCACGGAGCTACAGGACACGCTCCGAACGGCGAGCGCGCTAATCAGCCTCGGCTACGCGACAGAGCGCAAGGATTCGCTGTTCCCGAAGTACCTGCGTGCGACGCGTAACAAGCTTCTCCCCGGCTCGTACCTGCTCAAACGCATAGCACAGAATGACCCAGATGAGGGTTCCCGTATAGCATGGAACCTGATGGACGAGGCGAAGTATCTCGATACCACAACAGGAGTTAAGATAGAATGACTCAAGAAACGAGCGACATAATCGACGAACTCGCAAGACGCGCCTACGACGTTGCGCGCCCCACCTCATTCAAGGCGTACGCTGTCGAGCGTGTCTTCCGAGAGAGCGTCAAGGCGATAACAGAGATGAGTTCGGCCCGTCCGTCAGAGGACGACGCTAAGCTGTACGTCTCGGGTAGGATACAGAAGATGGTCGGTAGGGGCGAACAGGTGTACATAGTCAGCGAAGAGAAGTCAGATTACGGTGGCACGGTCGAAGAACGTGCCGAGAGGTACGCCGACTACTTCGTGGAAGAGGTTCTCCATGGCGTCTGCGACGGCAATCCGAGCCGTCTCAAGCGGATGTCGAACAACCTCGCCGACGGATTCTACGCCGCAACGCTCAAGCTGTGGCGTGAGGACAGGAACGAAGACGAAGAAGGCGAACAGGCAGAAGAACAAGAAAGCGGACAGGCTCAGCTCTAACAATGGTATCAATAACCGACGCACTTGACAGAGGTACAGTTGACGAACTCACGAACTCGCCGCGGAACAACTACACAAGCATCGTTCTGTTGCGCGAGCTAAAGAGCCACGCTGTCTTTACGACAAACGGACAGGACGCCGATGTAGCTACAGTCGCGGTATCGGACGGCGATGAGTCGGTAGAGTACTCGTCCGGTCTGATGTTCATGAGGAAACAGACAGGTAGCGACCGCCGCTACGGCAAGTCGATGCAACGTGATATTCTCGGCATAGAGGATACCATGAATGTCAACCGGATGAACCAGTACAGTCCTGAGAGCGTGCTGTACGGGAGCGCGGCAAGCGAAGGAGATGAAGCTATCAGCGTCACGTCGCGCGTCCTGTACGACACGGCATACACAGTACGTGACTCTACCGCCGTGATAGATGAGAAGTTCCAGAACGCACCCGGCGATGACTACGCTAAGGAAGCTACAGCCGCAGTCCGTGAGCCGGACTTCTTCGAGCCGGGAACGCTTTTCCCGTCCGTCGTCACCCTCCGTGACGCGACACCCGAAGAGGTGGTCTTCGCTCTCGGTATAACGCTCCAGAACAAGAGGTACGGAGCCGCTACGTCGCGTCTTGGGCGTGTTAAGAACCACGTAGTCGATATCTACGTCGGAAACGAGGAAGGTCCCGCGAACCTCGAACTCTCGAAGGCTCTCGTACATCGGTTCGCCGAAAGCGAAGGAAGTATCGAAGATGTGGTGCACGCGAACTCGCTTGACCCTGATGCGGCACTTAGTTTCCTGAGTGAGGAGTACGCCAGCCTGTCAGAAAGCCTGAATGCCGAGCGTCTTTCGGACGAAGACGTGGAGTCGCTGAAGGAAACAGCTACCGAGAACATAGATGAGGTGCTCGAAACACAGCAAGACAACGCGAAGGAGTTCATCGAATCGGTCACAGAGTCATGAGGGTTGTTGAGGGGTATCTGAGTACACAGGGACGCGTAGGCTTCGCGTCGCGTGAGGTGGGACGGTTAGTCGATACTTCGGAGTACATACTCAACACGGCTCTGTACTACGCCCTCGGCTTCGCGGGTGGAAGGTACGTGGACACGGAGTTCCGACCAACGTACATAGACGACACCGACGGTGTCTCGGAAGAACTCTACATAACACCCGCCGCCCCGGTCGAACAGCCGGACTACTCGACGGCTTTCTACAATGCACGCGGCGACGACTACGCTACGATAAACTACTCCGCCGAGGACGACCCACAGAGCGGTTTGAACCTACCTAAGTTCGGGAGCGAGCGCAGGTTCTCTCACGGGAACGAGTTCCGCTTCTACGTGCTTCCGAAGTCGTCGGACGCGAACGAGATTGCCGAGCGCATACCTGAGTACGCCCGTCTCGGTAAAAAAAGAGGTAAAGTTCGTGTCGGTACGAGGGTGGTTGAGGCGCATCGGTCGTCTGGCGAGTTCACAGCTAACCATCCGTTCGGTGTGAATGACTACGACAACACGCCCATGAGCAACGTGGTGTCGAAGAAGATGCGTCCTATGCCTATCATTCTCCAAGCAAAGTACGAGGATGACTATCTGTCGATACCGCGTGAAGACAGACCGAACGCGAAGTTACCCGCTGACCTGACCTTCTTGGGGAGGAAGAGATGAGTGAAGGGGAGAAGATACGGCTTGATGGCGTCGCAGTACCTCGTGTTAAGGGAGATTATTTCGGCTTCGAGCCTTACGACCACCAAGCACAGGCTCAGGAAGTCATCGGGACTGAGGATAAGTTCTTCGCGGTTAACACAAGCCCGACGGGTAGCGGTAAGACCTACTCGTGGCTGAAACCCGCGCTTGACGAAGGCATAGACACGGTAGCCGTTTTCCCGACCAACGCTCTGATAGCCGACCAGCTTGACACGGCACGTGACCTCGTGGACTCGAACTATCCGGGTGCTAATATTGTAGAAGTAACAGGGGAGTCGGTTGCTGAGTGGCGCGACGAGTACAGGAGTGCGGATACGAAAGGGAAGGCATTACGTCGAAAACTCGACGAATCACTGGGGAAGAACCGCGTCACGGTCGCTCTCACGAACCCGGATATATTCACCCTGATACGGAAGGATATGTACCGTCACAGAGACGTCACCGGTCTACCCAACAGGTTCGGAATGCTGGTTTTTGACGAGTTTCATCTTGCAGACGTTAGACAGCGCGACCTCCTTCTGTTTCTCGTAGACGAAATAAACGAGCTTTCGGACGAATATTCGAGAGCTAACCGGTTCTATTTCCTCAGCGCGACACCTGACGAGTCCAGCACCTACAGAAGTGTCAAAGAGCGGATACAGGAAGATATGCGCGAGGACGCGCACTCGATACGCGCCGACTCCGTTCCTCTGTCGGAAGCCGATGAAAGGTACATGGGCGTCATGCCCGAAGTGAATCTCGAACTCCGAGAAGCACGAACGTTCCGTACGGCGGACAAGCTACTTGACCAAGAAAACGTCGAGGAGTTCGTTGAGTTCTGCCGTGACGAACAGACTGTCATAATGCTCGACGGCGTTCACGAAGTGGACGTAGTGTACGAGATGCTCAACGATGAACTGGACAGAGAAGTCCATCGAATAACCGGATTCAACGACGAGGAGGCGAGAGACAAGATAGAGAGCTTTGACGTTCTCGTGAGCAACGCCGCGGTTGAGGTAGGTCTCGACTTCCAACCAAAGCGTCTCGTTTTCTCCGCTTCCAACGCCTCGAAACTAATACAGCGTCTCGGTCGTCTTAGAAAACTCGACGACAGGGATGAGCCGCATGATGCTTGGTGTTACATCCCCGGAGCAATAAAGGCGAAGATAGAGTCCGAACTTGGTGACGAAGAGACCGTCTCACGTTCAGGGTTCGAGAGTAGCGTAAAGAGAGCTTTCGACGACGAAGTAGACCTTTCTTCGTACTCCACGAGATGGAGCGACGTAGAAGCGTACGACCACGTTCTGAAACGGGTTAACGACGTACCGTCGGATGAAGAAGAAAACGTGAGGAACAACGGATTACGTAGAATAGAGAGGCACTACTACGAACCGTACGATAGAGATTTCGACAAGGATGACCTCAAACGGCTTCGCGACTGGACTTCGAGAGATGTCGTTGAGGAAATGAAGACTTACCGTGGCTCCGGACTTCAGGTCATGATTCGAGATCATGTTTCCGACGAAATGAAACTCTACAACATGCTACATCTCCTGAAGTGGGGGGTAGTGGAGTTCTATGAAGGGACAGAGTTTCGTTCTCGTCTGTCGGAAGAGGAGAAGAAATTCTACGACGCTTACGAGGACTACTCGGTTGGATTCTGCGAATTCTTTGGAAAAGTTTCTACCGATGATTCCGATGGATACGGAGGCAGAAGCGTCTCGTTCAAGTCTGAGAACCAGGGATTCTACCAGATGGTTAATTCGTCTGACCGGGAGCGCACGCCGGACATGTTGAGCGGTCTCAGCGTCCGTGTCGAAAACAACGATGCACCGCGTATCGAAGGACTAGACTACCTACGGGAGGAACTAACTGACGCAGAACGCCTCGTGTACGCGTTCCCCGGCAGACCGTCGATGAACGAAGCACAGTACGGATTTGGGGACTTCTTTTTTGTATATCCGTTTGACGGCGACAGCATAACGTTTGGCACCACCGCGCTATTTATGCACTGCCTCGTGCAGGACAAGGAAGAGGAAGATGCCAGAGATAGGGACTGGTCATGGGACTGAAACGCGACGAACTCGTACAGGTCGGCGAAATAAACCAGTTTGTCTACTGCTCACGCCGTCACTACTATATTAAGTTCTTCGACACCATCGGCAAGAACTACGAACTCACCGAAGGCTCGGTGAAGCATGATAACAAGTCACGCCGCGGTGGCTGGACTGAGGAGATGTATCTGCGCTCCGAAAAGCACCGTCTTCACGGAAAGATAGACGTGCTCGACGAGAACGACACTCTGACGCCTGTCGAGCGAAAGCGTGCCGAGAGCGGTAGCTACTTCGAGAGCGACGAACTCCAGTTAGCGGCTTACTGTATGCTGTTGGAGGACAACGTGCCGGGTAGCGTCAACGTCGGTTACATCTACACCGAGTCGAACAGACAACGTCACGCCGTGCGTATTCAAGACTGGCACAGGGAGCAGGTCAAGGAGATTGTTGACGTGATTCTCGACATGACCGTAGATGATGTTCCACCTTTCGTAGACAACCCATCCAAGTGCGAGAAATGCTCGTGCCGCGAGTACTGCATGCCCGAGGAATCGAAGATGCTGGGTGAAACACAATGACCGACACAGAAACCACGATGAAAGCCGCCGAACAGCTGTTCGACGACTCCGTAGTCTACGTGACGCGTCAGGGTGCACAGGTACGCGTAGACGGCGGGCGTGTCGTAGTCTGGGACGTCGACGGCGACGAGGGCGAACTCGCCGGCTTCCCCGTCGAAAAGCTCGACACCGTCAACATCTTCGGCAACGTCAACTTCACGACGCCGTTCGTGCGTAAGGCGAACGAGAACGGTATCGTACTCAACTACTTCAGCCAGCGCGGTAAGTACCGCGGCTCCTTCGTACCCCAGAAGAACACCATCGCTGAAGTCCGAAGAAAACAGTACGCGCTCGACGAGGACGAGAAGCTCGCAATCGCGCGTGCGTTCGTCGACGCCAAGATACGTAACTCGCGCACGCTTCTACACCGTAAGGGTGTCAAGGGCACCGGAAAGCTCGAAGACCTGCAGGCTCGTCTCCCCAAAGCGCGCCATCTGAACGAGGTGCGGGGCACCGAAGGCGAAGCCGCGGAGGAGTACTTCGCCCTCTTAGACGGAACGCTCACGAGCGGATGGACGTTCGAGACGCGTTCGCGCAGACCTCCCGAAGACCACATCAACTCGCTCATGTCGTTGACGTACACGATGATGAAGAACGAGTGCATAAGCGCGCTGAGGCAGTACAACCTCGACCCGTTTCTGGGTGTCATGCACGCCGACCGCCACGGACGCCCGTCGCTCGCGCTCGACCTACAGGAGGAGTTCCGCCCCATCTTCTGCGACGCCTTCGCCGTCCGTCTCGTCAACCGCGGTACGTTGACGCACGACGACTTCCGCAAGGACAACAAGCTCAACGACGACGCAATAAAGACGTACTTCGACAAGTGGGACGACTACCTGCAGGAGGAGTTCACGCATCCGCATTTCGAGTACAAGGTCTCGCGCCGGAAGGCGGTAAGGATGCAGGCGATACTCCTGCGCAAGATGATCGTGGGTGAGATGGACGAGTACCACGCGCTGAGGTTCAAGAGGTAGACGGAGGAACAAGATGAGACTCGCTATCGCTTACGACGTTTCGGACGACTCAACGCGCCGACGCGTATACCGCACGCTCGAAAGCTACGGCGCGTGGAAACAGTACAGCGTCTTCGAACTCGACGTGACGCGCACCGAGCGGGTGGAACTCGAAGACAGACTCGAAAGCCTGCTCGACGATGGCGACCGCGTCCGTATCTACCAGCTCTGCGCCAACTGTACCGATGGCATCACCGAGATAGGCGAGGAGTCCGAAGGCGAGGCGTCGAACGTGATCTGATCCGGTTCATGGACTGTTTTATACTCGGTGTATAGCCCCCGTTCATGAGCTGAGTCGGTGATATGCGTTCGTGAGAAAGAGTTATTAGGCTATAGGACTGTTCTTGGGGTGCCGTCTCAGAAGTAGAAAACCCAGAGAAGGGATTGAAACTATAGCCAGATATGTGGTCGGTGAATGCCGTCTCCTCGTCTCAGAAGTAGAAAACCCAGAGAAGGGATTGAAACGGAGATAGCACAGTCTTCAGTTCGTGGAAGGGACGCGTCTCAGAAGTAGAAAACCCAGAGAAGGGATTGAAACGAGGAAGCCGACGATCGTCGAGGAGGAGCGATGGAGTGTCTCAGAAGTAGAAAACCCAGAGAAGGGATTGAAACGTTCTCGACGATGAACTCTGCGTCCTCGGCGATAGGTCTCAGAAGTAGAAAACCCAGAGAAGGGATTGAAACCGTGTGAACGCCGAAAGCGCCGGACATGGCAGTTCATGTCTCAGAAGTAGAAAACCCAGAGAAGGGATTGAAACACGGAGAGTGAGCGAAGATGTCGAGGACTACGACAGGTCTCAGAAGTAGAAAACCCAGAGAAGGGATTGAAACCGGGACGCTCTTCAGCGCGTCCGAGAAGATAGAGTCTCAGAAGTAGAAAACCCAGAGAAGGGATTGAAACGCGCATCACGCCGCCGCTCACGCGCCCGCTACGTCTCAGAAGTAGAAAACCCAGAGAAGGGATTGAAACGCTGGTGCGCCGCGCCCTCCAGACCAAGGTTGGACTGTCTCAGAAGTAGAAAACCCAGAGAAGGGATTGAAACCCGGAGTTCTTCGGCTGGCGGCGTGATGCGGTTGCAGTCTCAGAAGTAGAAAACCCAGAGAAGGGATTGAAACGAATGAACTCAGTCAATCTCCTCCGCCGCGACCTCCTGGTCTCAGAAGTAGAAAACCCAGAGAAGGGATTGAAACGATTCTCGAACCGCTCCGATGCTATCCGGAAGTACTTGTCTCAGAAGTAGAAAACCCAGAGAAGGGATTGAAACCCCACATCGTCTCTTCCTTAGCTTCCTGTGCGTGGACGGTCTCAGAAGTAGAAAACCCAGAGAAGGGATTGAAACGAGGTTCGCGTGCATCAGTCCGTTACAGAAGCCCGCTCTGAAGTCTCAGAAGTAGAAAACCCAGAGAAGGGATTGAAACCGCGCTGTGTCGAGCGACAGCGCGAGCGGCTGGCGTCTCAGAAGTAGAAAACCCAGAGAAGGGATTGAAACGACGCGTACGAGGGTATAGCCGAACAGATTGATATGGGTCTCAGAAGTAGAAAACCCAGAGAAGGGATTGAAACTACGAGGACGGCGGCGAGGTCGCGTACTTCCAGTTCGTCTCAGAAGTAGAAAACCCAGAGAAGGGATTGAAACTATTGAGAGTGGCGGAGATGTCGACGCCGCGCTCGACGTCTCAGAAGTAGAAAACCCAGAGAAGGGATTGAAACAGCCGCGTCGGCTGCGTCCTTCGTCCGGACACGTCCGGTCTCAGAAGTAGAAAACCCAGAGAAGGGATTGAAACTCTCTTTGTCTCGCGTACGAGCCATTCAACGAGTCCGGTCTCAGAAGTAGAAAACCCAGAGAAGGGATTGAAACGGAACAGCGCGTCGAACCAGTTGCCCCGCGTCCAGTGTCTCAGAAGTAGAAAACCCAGAGAAGGGATTGAAACGACGAAGCCGCGGAGTTCGCCGACGACCTCGGTCTGTCTCAGAAGTAGAAAACCCAGAGAAGGGATTGAAACCGTGACGGATGGAGAGCTTCTACAAAGACTACAAGAGTCTCAGAAGTAGAAAACCCAGAGAAGGGATTGAAACGACGAGTTCTCCGTGTTTGACCTTCCCAGAGTCCTGTCTCAGAAGTAGAAAACCCAGAGAAGGGATTGAAACTATCCGAGATTGACGACGTCGTTCGACATGCTCCGGCGGTCTCAGAAGTAGAAAACCCAGAGAAGGGATTGAAACCGGTCGAGGGGCGCGATCGTCTCGCCCTTCGCCGTGAGTCTCAGAAGTAGAAAACCCAGAGAAGGGATTGAAACATTATGATATGCCCCTGCTCAGTCAGAATATTGTTGTCTCAGAAGTAGAAAACCCAGAGAAGGGATTGAAACATTGAGCAAGGTGTTCTACCCGGCGGCGACCTCGTCGGTCTCAGAAGTAGAAAACCCAGAGAAGGGATTGAAACCGCCCCGAATAGAGCCTCATCGATCGGCTGGATGGAGTCTCAGAAGTAGAAAACCCAGAGAAGGGATTGAAACCGGCGTCGGAAAACGCGCCGATGGACACAGGCAGAGTCTCAGAAGTAGAAAACCCAGAGAAGGGATTGAAACTCCGTCTATCTCTGAGGATGCCCGCGCAAGCATCCGGTCTCAGAAGTAGAAAACCCAGAGAAGGGATTGAAACCACCGTATATCCATCGAACGAGTTATAGATCGTTCCAGGTCTCAGAAGTAGAAAACCCAGAGAAGGGATTGAAACATTGATGTCCTCGCTCATGCCGTACTCGGAATCCCAGTCTCAGAAGTAGAAAACCCAGAGAAGGGATTGAAACGAGCCTGTCGTCTGCAGTAGGAGCTCGGCATCCGAGGGGTCTCAGAAGTAGAAAACCCAGAGAAGGGATTGAAACACGCAGACGGTAGTGTCGTCGGATTCTGTCGATCCGGTCTCAGAAGTAGAAAACCCAGAGAAGGGATTGAAACGGTATACGCTCGTTGAGATTGATGGGGGAGCATATGGTCTCAGAAGTAGAAAACCCAGAGAAGGGATTGAAACCGTGGAAGGGCAGAAACTACTTCAGAAGCCTCGTGGGTCTCAGAAGTAGAAAACCCAGAGAAGGGATTGAAACTCAGAGAATATTATGCCTCCATTTTCATCTTCTACTGTCTCAGAAGTAGAAAACCCAGAGAAGGGATTGAAACCGGTCGAGGGGCGCGATCGTCTCGCCCTTCGCCGTGTCTCAGAAGTAGAAAACCCAGAGAAGGGATTGAAACATGGACAGCGACACCGAACTCGCGGCGCTCCTACCGGGTCTCAGAAGTAGAAAACCCAGAGAAGGGATTGAAACTTCGAGGTCGCGCTCCTGATTCTCGGCGACGGCGCGAGTCTCAGAAGTAGAAAACCCAGAGAAGGGATTGAAACCCGTCTCCGAAGGCGACGGACTCGACTTCGGCACGACGTCTCAGAAGTAGAAAACCCAGAGAAGGGATTGAAACAAACCCGTAGACTTGATGCGCTGGCTCGTGCAACTCGGTCTCAGAAGTAGAAAACCCAGAGAAGGGATTGAAACATTGAGCAAGGTGTTCTACCCGGCGGCGACCTCGTCGGTCTCAGAAGTAGAAAACCCAGAGAAGGGATTGAAACCCGTCGCCATCTCCGCCACCTACGCCGGGGAGTATAGCGTCTCAGAAGTAGAAAACCCAGAGAAGGGATTGAAACGACAGGAGGGGTAAACGACGGCTCCTATTCTATCCCCGTCTCAGAAGTAGAAAACCCAGAGAAGGGATTGAAACAGTAAGCAACCGAAGCCACCTGACGAGCGGGATGAGTCTCAGAAGTAGAAAACCCAGAGAAGGGATTGAAACTTTGAAGATGCTTTCGGACGACGCTGGGGAATAGAGGTGTCTCAGAAGTAGAAAACCCAGAGAAGGGATTGAAACGGACGCCGCGAACTGACGCTAACCCTCCTAAGCGCGGGTCTCAGAAGTAGAAAACCCAGAGAAGGGATTGAAACTCCGTAGGCTTCGAGGCGTTCGCGGAGCGTTTCTTCGTCTCAGAAGTAGAAAACCCAGAGAAGGGATTGAAACGGATGCTACAGCGAGAACGAATGGCGAACTCCGGCGTCTCAGAAGTAGGCTCTGGTGAATCGCCATACATGAGTTAATTCGGGTGTGTAACAGCTCGTTTGATGTTGTAGACTGAACACATGAG
>NZ_RKLV01000008.1 GCF_026242195.1 Halorutilus salinus
CCAGTCTACACGACCGCTTCGGATTAAGGTCTTTAACCCGGGTCACGGTCGGGAAACCACACTACGTGATGTAGCAAGTTAAGCGTGTTGACGGGCTTCACCCTCGGGGTCAAGCCCCGAGGCACTCGCCTTTCCCCGCCTGTAGATGGACTGCCCAACCTCCGAGTAGACAGACAGGTGGCTCTACTGACTTTACGACGGTTTCGAGTTCATTTTTAGAGAACTCTGTGACGTCGTTGACGTAGTAATGTCGCACCATTTCAGTTTTCCCCGTGGTATTTAGCTATGAGCTTCTCGGCGGCTTGCGTACATGGACCTCCTTCATTAAGCAAATCAAGTATCAGCTGAGGGGTAGAAACTACTTGGAAATCACCCAATTGCTGGGAGTTGTAGAAGACGTGTTCATCGGTGACACGGATACGCGTATTCCCTCCGCCTATCAATCCCTTGTTCTCTATCAGTTCTTGCCACTCTTCGGTTTCAGTTGGGTCTACGTAGAAATCGGTGGTGGACACGAAGAGAAATCCCTGAACCAGGTTTTCGGCTTTATACGTCGTAAGCCTATACGATAACTCGGTATCTTGGAGAACTTTTTCGGGGTTCTGTAGTGAGACCTCTGTCTGGTTAGGATTGATTCGTATCTCAAGCCATTCCTCATAGAGCTGGGCTGGATCAAGAACCTCTGTGTCTTTGAGTAGCCCATTTTTTTCAAGCTTTTCGGTGTATTCTCTACACCACGGCTCGGATACGTCAGCTTCTTTTGCCACTTGATACTTGGTTATCTCTTCACCGGTATGGCAGAGTAGAACCCGCAGTATCCGTTCTTTCTTGTAGCCGCGTTTGCGTTCGGGTTTCCTGAGGAGCATATGCATAGGTAGTCTCGGATACTTATAAAGTTAGCCTATGCATAGGCAGTTGTAAGCCTTTAAATAGCTAACCTATGGTGGGTTGGGAGAGTTAGTTCAATAGGTCGCCATGATGCATTCAATTTCGACAATGATATTGACGTAACGGATTCAATCAGTCCCGATTATGATCCGCCACAAGCATTGATGGAAATTCGAGGAGGGAGGAAGTCAGGTTTCATCGGTGGTGGTGAGAGGCATGATATCTACTTAAACAATGTTGTTTATCAGGGGGATGTGCAAGAACTTTGGCTAGGCAAGGCAATTTTCAAAAAAGGAGAACACGATCTGAAATACCAGGTTTCCTGTAAGGAGCATGGACCCAGAAGCGGAAAAATCTCATTTAGGGCCACCGACGAGAGCCTTGAGATAACCAATCGAAAATATCCCACGTATCGCCGGGCATTGAAAACCCGCTTGATGGGAAGAGTCGAACGAAGAAGTAGAGAATATTGATGAAGATGACGTTGAGTTTAGTTTTGAGGTTCGCTGACTGCGTCAATCAGTCGATATAGTAGATACTCGGAGACGGCTGTCAAACAGCGGACAAACTATTCACGCAAAAGACTACTCCGCCGCTTCATCGATTAACGTCTCAGCCTTCCTGAGTAGGCTGGCGCTGAACCGCGCCCCGACCTCGTCCATAGCGACGACGAGATCCTTCGCCTCCTCGGGCTCGAGAACCCCTGTCTCCACGGAAGCGACGACAACACCGACGGAACCGGAGAGCGAGATTCCGAGAGCCTTACACGCGTTCCTGAGAGGCTTGTCGTCCGTGACCACGACAGCCTCATCGTACCCCGTGGCGAGTGCGAGGAGCGCGGCGTCCCCGCGCGGCTCTCCGTCCCTGCCGAGTCTCTTCATAGCCTCCTTGACCTGCTCCTCGTCGGCGGATTCGACGCGTATCCATCCGTCTCGTGCCCTCTCCAGTTCGGACCGTGCAGGCTCGTCCTGTATCTCATCGGCGACTAACTCAGGCATCACAACGTCTCCGTCGAGTTCCTTGAGAAGGTAAAGCGCGTCAATCTCAGCGAGGGTTATCAGGACGCTCGCGTCCACAAGTATCTTCATACGAGTGACTCTACGTCGGACTCCAGATCCGTCTCGTCGTAGTTCGAGAGAACGCCGCGGTCGTTCGCCTCAGCCATCATCTCGGAGACTGTCGTCCCGACGAGTTCGGCAGCGTCACGCATACCTATTTCGCCCTCCTGGTAGCGTTGAAGCGCGATACGGACGAGTTCATCCTTCGCGCCGCCGCGTACCGCGATACGTATAGCGTCACTCCTGCTCACACCCATCTCGTCAGCGAGGCGCTCCACCATATTTATCTCGTCCTCGTTCATCCGGGTGGTCACGTTCTCCATATACGATACAATGTAGTGCAACGTATTAAGAATTCGGCTACGTTTACGATTGAGTATGAGAGTGCGCACGCGGAGGTCGAGAATCGGTTTTACCTGAGACACCTAGGAGTCCACGCTGAAAGCCCACCCCTTTAGGGGTGGGTTAGCTTACACGCACAATAGCGCGTGAAGATCCGGGGAGCATACGCGAGTTAGCGCGTCTCGTCGATCGCGACGTGCGACAGGTACACGACGCGGTGACGGAGCTAGGATCGCTCGGTCTTGTCGAGTTCCAAGAGGAGGGACGAGCGAAAAAGCCGACGGTCTGGTACGACAGCATCTCTGTCGACATTCCCGTCGCCGTTTAGGTTTCTGTAAAGAAATCGACGGCCGGTCGGCTTTGAGTCCGTATACGCTACGACGATAGGGGTAACGGGGTATCGCCCTTCATACTAATCTCGAGGTCGTGTAGTGGAGAAGTAGTGGCTACGCTGTTTAAACCAGTAGTGGAGAGCAATTGGGATGAGCTTGTTCGGTTGGTGATTTCAAGTGAAGGACCCCAACCACCTATGTCGATAATTTGGAAGATTGCGGATTGTAAAAAGGTACAAAAACCTTTATTTATTCACGGATACTTAGACATGGTTGAGGACGCAAGTCAAGTCCTTGCCTCTGTGGCGGGGCTTGGCTTGGAAAGCATGTGCGGTCACAGCGCACGTGTGTTGACGTCCGGATCTTTAATTTATAACTGATTAAGTAGGTACTGCCTGACTGTATCGGATTCAAGACGGTCAACGAGCATTTCAAGGTTTCCGCTTCCCCAGCCCTCAGTATCTAGTGGTCGCCTATCTTCAATCCAAGCGGCAGCTCTATCTTCTTTTGTCAGCTGACGACGTCTGTTTCGGGTTCGGAGCTCGTATAGAGGTCGAGGAGGATCATGGTCGGAGACCTTCCAAGATTGATCTATCCTTCCTACCGAGTAATCAACCTCCTCCACTGCTTGGGTAGATGGGTACGTTACCACGGGCGAGTACGAAGAGCGCGGCACGTACAGCCGTTCCCGTATCTATGACCACTGGGAAGGCTGGGAGGAAGCGGTCAAGGACGTTCTCGGGGTTGAGAAGCCGTTGGGTTTCAGCGACGACGACGAGTACCTAACCGCCAAAGGTACGACGAGAACGAGGACAAGGGTCGCTCATATAAACGACGGGGGCGCTCCAGTCTGTGGTAACTATATCTCAAAGGAGGACTTGGTAGGTATATCGGACGAGGAAGAGCTACAGAGGAAGGGTTTGGATGTCTGTGAGAGATGCGAGAGGAAGCTCTGATTAGATCAGTCGCTGATTTCGTGATTGATATGTAAGTGGTACCGAATCATGTCGTAGAAGGAGAAGGCGGTAGAGCGCGTAGCTTACGCGGAGGGACGACGTACGTAGCGCGGTTCGGCGCTTCGAAGAAACCGAGTATACCGTTGCGCTCGGGTTCTACGTTGAGATGCTCGCCGCGCATCGCTTCTTGCATCTCAACGAAGTCATCGATGCTCTTCATGAACCCGACGAACTCCATATGCGCATCCCCCGCGCTCGTCGAGTTGAAGTCTCTGCGTAGAACAGTCGCCTGAAAGTCGTCATCACGGGCGGCGGCGAGCTTCTGTGCGTGTCCCACAACGCCGCGGTCGCGGGCGTCCTCGTCTGCGGCGTCCGCCATCTCCTCGTTCACACGGCTCGACGCGGCGAGCGACTGTCCCGTCTCGCCGACCTTCTCCTTGTCGTGGCGCGGGCTGTACATCATCTCGCTCACGTTCACCGTCGATAGTACGATTCCTACGGGGGCGGAAGTACTGCGCACGTTTCGTGATAGATACGCCGAAGGGCTTTTGTTCAGCCGGAAAGTAGGCGGAGGTATGGAAAGCAGACGGTTGGGTGTGCTTGTCGCTCTTGCGCTGACGGTTTCTGTGGTAGCTGTGGGTGCCGGGTATATCTCAGGCGGAGGTTCGGGCGAGGCTCCGGAAGGCGAACCGCCTGATGATATCTACACAGGTCCTGAGGACCTAAACGCGAGCAACGGAAACGCATCCAGCCTCGGTTGGTTGTGTGGAGCGGGTGCGACGGACGCGTACGGAAACTACTCGCCGGACTCTTACGCGGACTACGACTACGAACTCGCAAACAGTTCGGATGGACCGACCGACGAGAGGTATGTCAACGTCTACGAACCGGGCGAACCGCCCGAATGGATACCTGAGAGCGAGTTCTCTATGGAGAACCACAGAGCCGGAACGTACGAGGTGACGCGTTACCCGAACGCGGAGCCTACGCAGGAGGATCTCGACGCGGCGTGGAGGCTGTACAACCGGAGCTTCGAGGCGGCTAAGGAGAACGGGTGGTTTGAGTTTGAGGAGGCGAAGGAGGATGGGTACAGTAAAGAAGGGGCTCATCGCCATTGGTCAAATGTCGAGAATATTTCCATGCATGCTGAAGAAGATATTATACCTGGGATCCCAGAGAACTTAGTATACTATCAAGATCCCGACGGAGAAGGTAAGATATTAGCCGGATTCATGTACCACAAGCCGATAGGGTCGGATGTGGAGGGGGAACAAGTAGGCGGTTCACTAACCGTCTGGCACTATCATCCACAGAGAACCGCGAGGTATCCTGAATATATGAGGAGGTGGGTTTCCTCAAACGATGACCTAACTGGGGAAGAGGTATTCAATTACCTAGGTGCTGACTTTGAGAGCATCGAGGAGTACGAAAAAGAGCGCGACAGAACATCCGAGATGATGCATGTTTGGTTTGTGAGGCATCCGGAGGGTCCGTTCGCTACCAGTATGTCCGTACCACAGAGTTCGTTAAAAGAACCGGAGAAGATGAATCAGAAAAGATTTAATCGGTATGCTGCGCAGGCGGGTGAAAGCGATAAACAGACAGTGTTAGAAGAGTGATTGGAATTCAGTATGAAGATCCCGAAGGTAGGTATAGGTACGTGGCAGGAAAGTAAGTATCAGAAGAATATAGTAACCAAGCAAACCGGATCTGAGGGACAGTCAATTTATCTTCATAAGAACCCAGATGGTCTCGTAGAGGATCTCCAACAGGCGCTTGAGATCGGATATAGACATATTGACACAGCACAGATATATGGTCTTGAGGATTTTGTAGGGGTAGCTATAGATAATTCTTCGGTAGATAGGGACAAGTTGTTTGTTTCAACCAAGGTCTGGAGCACAAATCTCGGATATAAAGAGGTGATAAGCAGTACGCGTACATCTCTTTCCCGTTTGGGTTTGGAATACATTGACCTACTATACATCCATAAGCCGTCTTCCAGTTACGATCCGTATGAAACCCTTCGCGCTTTTGATGAGCTTTATCAAGATGGCGTTGTACGTAACGTTGGAGTCTCAAACTTTACTCCTGAGCTTGTGATTGAAGCAAAGAACTACCTAACTGCTCCTCTTGTAGCGAACCAGATAGAAGTACATCCGCTGTTACCTCAAGAGGAAATGGTCAGCTTTGCGGAAACGGAGAATGTGACTATAGTCGCATACTCACCCTTAGCACGTGGCAAGGTATCTGAGATCACACAGATAGAAGAGGTGGCGAAAAGGCACGGTATCAGCGAGGCACAAGTTACGCTCGCGTGGCACATAGAACGCGGAACCAAACCCATCCCTAGCTCGTCTAGTGCTGAACATATACGCGAGAATCTGAGCTCTACCAGTATTAGTTTAGATGGCGAAGATATGAGAAAAATAAACTCAATAAGCGAACGCGATCGAATTATCGATACTGACCGCGATCAGTAAATGAGGTAGATATCTTCACTCACACCCCTCTTCCCTTTCGCCACCGGTAACCCTGTTAACATCCTGCAACATCTGATGTCCGTCGTTCAGTTTTTTTATTTTTCCTTCAATACCGCTAAGATATACTCCGGGCAGTCCGTACCCCTCCGTAGCGAACGGTAGATATGCGAATCTACCCTCGCCTTCGTATTTTAGCTCTTCATCATCTTCGTCATATATGAAGTTCATCTGAGCGTCAAACGGTAGATCGAATCCGGTTACCCCCTGTACTGTTCTTTTTGCGGCTGACATCTGTGGATACTCTGTTTCACCATACAGGTCACGGACGGTAGCGGTGTTCCCGATAATCTCCTTTAGATCCCCTGACAAGGGACGACCGGCGTTGATGAACAGATCCAAGTCCAACTCCCCTCTTCTCATTGAGATCCCTACCTTGCCTATGGTAAGTAACTGGGCTGGACCTACGACCACGCTGTACTCCGCCGAGTTTATGTGTTGTATAATGCGCTCCGCCTCTTGTTTAGCCTCTTTCGCACCTCCTGTCTCAATACTCTTTATACTCACCAGAATAGGATCCATACCCACAGTAGTTCTGAACTCTTGAATCGCCATCTTACTCAGCTCTTCGTGTCCACCTTCCATGACGGAAACTGAGTTCGTTCTCTCAGGCTCCAACCCCTCTTCGTCGATGATCTTGTGAACCGTATAGATGTTCTGCATCAGATAGGTGGCGGCGTCGTTTCTGGTCATGCTTCTAACCCATGGGTCGCCTGTTGTCCCTGAGGTATACAGATCAAGAAGAGGCTCTTCACCGTGATCTTCGACCCACCGAGGAACCAAGTAGTTCTGATCTTTTTTCTTTTCGTCTATCCAACCACCCTCGACGCTGTACTCTTCACGTAGGTCTTCTTTACTCAGTACCGGTAGCTTCTTTCTCTCTACGATGCTTTCTATACTCGGTACCTCCTTGTTCAGTACTTCAACGTCAGAGGCATCTATCCGTTTGTTATGCTCTTTCTGATAGTAACTCTCTACTACCTCCCTTGCGCCAGCCGAGTCGGATATATTCGATAAGAAGGTACCGAGCCATCCGTCTGCAATCTTCTTCTGTTCTTCCAAACCGCTCACCCTCAACTCGCTTATCTCGTCAGCATCTTGTTTATCCCTCAGTGTATCCAGATACTCTCCGGGAGAGGGATTGGTGTCGCTGACTAGTGGTTTTGTCGACATAACGCGCTTACGGAGTAGATGGGCATAACACTTACGCTGACCTCAGGGTATGGGTACAGCCATACTGATTGAGTATGGATTAGTATAGACTCACCGCTTGTTCCATAGACATAGCTTCAATGTGTTGTGTTCAGTTATCCGATTCAGGTACCAAGGTTTTTATATAACCGAATCGTAAGGAGTCCGATGGACGATGAGATGACGGAGCGTGTAGACAGTATATCACGCCGTGAATTAATTCTGACGGCACTCGCTTCCGGCAGTCTTTCCGGATGTATAGAGTCAGGCGAGGACACTGGCTCAGATACGGTTGGTGTAGGCTCGCAGGGTGGGACAGAATCCGGAGAGGTTAATCCAAATAATCTACTTCCCGATCTTTCTTGGGAGTTTGAGACACAGGGTAAGGTCATGGGGTCACCTGCAGTTACAGATAGTTCAGTCTACGTAGGTTCGTTTGACGGCTACTTGTACGCACTTGGGGGGGTGAGGGGGGACGGACTAGATGAGGTAGAGTATACGCAGTTCGGTTATAATCACCGGAACACCGGCTCTGTGGACGCTACACCACCGACAGAGTTGGAAGAGAGGTGGAAGATATCGACCGAAGGGGCGGTGTATAACGCACCCGCTGTTGTTCAAGGAAACCTATACTTCGGATCAGAGGATAGGTATTTTTATTCTGTTTCTGCAGAAACCGGAAGAGAAAACTGGAAAATAGATGCTGGAGGTGTCGTGGCAAACGCATCACCTACTGTAGTGGGAGAAGTGGTCTACTTTACTTCCGGTCACTCCGGCGTTGAAGGTGTCAAGCCTAACGGGCGTATTAATGCGGTTAACTCAGACACCGGGGAGTACCTGTGGAGAAAGGAAAGGGAGGGTTCTATAGCTTCGGCTCCCACGGTGCATAACGGAACCCTCTACCACGGGTGTCAAGATGAGAAACTCTACGCTGTTGATGTAGAGTCAGGTAAAGACATGTGGAGTTTTCAGGCGGATGGTGTCTTTTGTGGTTCGGTACCTGCTGTAATGAACAACATCGTGTACGCGGGTTCCGAGGATAACTCGATGTACGCGCTCAACGCCGATGACGGTAGTCTTGTCTGGGAGTTCGAGACCGGTCACATCATCGTGAGTAGCCCTGTTGTGACAGAGGAGGCGGTCTACTTCGGTTCGTACGATGATAACCTGTACGCGGTTGACCCGGAGACGGGCGACGAACTGTGGCGGTTTAACGCCGGGAGTTCTATATTCTCCTCGCCCGCGTACCGCGACGGAGTCGTCTACTTCGGTACCGAGAGCGGCTGGCTGTTCGCCGTAGACGGTCGGACGGGCGAGGAAGTCTGGTCTATAGAGCAGTCGGCGGACAGGCACCACGCGGTAAAGAGTAGTCCGGTCGTCACCGAAAACATGGTGTACTTCGGAACCGAAGGAAACAGCGTTTACGGTGTACGTAACAGGTCGGTGGGCGAGGAGGAGTACGAGGAAAGCGAGAGTACGCTTACTATCAGAAACGGGTAGTTAGTACCAAGCGTTTCTCCGACCTTTTTATCAGGTTGTACCGTAAAGCTCTATCCGCACGGGTCCGTCGTGTCCTTGTCGTCAGTAGTACCCGCGTCTATGGTAAACCCAGTCGGTCCGACAATTTCACCCTCCCCACCGTTGCTTATCTCGGGTTGTCCGCTGTCCTCGTCAATGTCCCAGTCGGGGTTGGCGTTGTCTGCGTCGCCTTGGTAGTCGTCACAGATGGCGGTGTAGGTGAGTGAGACGCCGTTCTGTGTACTTCCGGAGTCTATGGTGGCGGTGGTCGTATCAGAACCAAAGATGTTATTTTCCAAGCCGGGGTCAGCCGTTCCGGTTATATCCAGATCAAGCGCCGTCGTATCACGGACATCGGCGTTGTTGGTAACGTCGACGCTGACGGTGAGGTCGTTGTCGCCATCGTCACCGTCCGCGACCGAGATTCCGTTCGTAACCCCTCCCCCGCTGTACGAGAAGTCCTCGGGGTGGTCGGTGCTGAACGTGCTGTCAGTAACGGTATAGTACGGAGTTTCAATAGTGAACGGGTTGACGGTAGCCGTTAACGTGGGAGCATTCTCGGCGTTGAGTTCATCGTCGGGGTCAAGTGGTTGCCCTGTCTGGGTTACGGATGCGGATTCGTCTGGGGAAAGCGGTCCGAACGACGGTCCGAGCTCCGTCGTAGCCGTCTCAACTATCTCCGTATCCGCAAAGTCGTCCGGACCATCAGCACCACCCTCGTTGCTAATACTGATGTCTATGTCGACGTCCTCAGCATCTGTTCCGGGATCCGTGTTTCCTATCTGGGGTGAGTTGGGTGTTACGCCCGTCACGCTGATCTCGTAGAACGGCGCGTTGAGCGTCGTCGTATCCGTCCCGCTACCCGGAACAACCGCAGGGTCGCCCTGCTCTAACCTACCGCGGACTGACATGCTGTCACCGTCCTCGTTGTTGGGCGCGCCGGAGTCGCGGTCTATGTTCGTCGAGAGCGTGACAGTCTGTGTGCCCGGACTGACGGAGACACCCGTCTGACTGTCGCGCTGGCTGAACCCGCTACCGGTTCGATCTATATCGAGGTAGACGTCGCCCGATATGGCGCTGTTCGCGTTCGATCCCGCGGTGTTCTCTATGACGACATCGGTTCCCAACGCGTTGTTGTTCGTCCCCGCGCCGCCCACGTCGACGCTGTTGTCGGCGTTGACGTTCACGAGCTGTAACTCGGGTGCGAGTATCTCCTGTTCCTTCTGACCAAGCCCTGTGTTGACGGTATCGTTCCCGGTCGAGACGACGTACGCGTAGCTGTCCTGTGAATCGCCGTCGGTCGTCGCCCATTCGAGGTCTACGGTCGTCTCGTCGGGTCCTCCGGCGCTACCGTCGTCGGCGGCGAGTGAGACCGACCGCGTGTCACGCTGTACGACGTTGTCGTTCCCGTCGACGGTCTCGAACACCACGTTCTGTGTACCCGACTGCACACCGACGTTGTTGACCTTGACCGTGACGTTTGCCGTTTCGCCCTCCGTAACCTGACTCTGCTGGTTACCGTTGAGACCCCCTGTGTTCGTATCCTGTATGCTAAGCTGGAAGTTCGGCGTGTTCGACAGCACGGTGAAGCTCCCGGAGATATCCGCGGTGTCGTCCGTGGCTACCTGTGCGGTGTAGCTTCCCGCGTCACCCGAAGATGTCTGCCATGTGAAAGGCGGTGCGTCGGTGCCGTCGAAGTCGCGCGTGTTCCCGCCGGGTATCTGTGCACCCGTCGAGGAGTCGGCGTTGGCTACCTGTACGAGGTTACCCGAACCGTCGAGTATGTTGAGGACGATATCCTGATTACCGGTTATCGTCCCCGTGTTCTGAACCATGGCGTCGACGTTCACCGCGTCGCCCTCTGCGATGTTGGTACTTGTGACCTGTACACCGCTAACGTCGTAGAACGGTGCATCGCCGATGGTAGCCGTGGCTGTCGAACTGTCGTCGGGGCTTTCGACAGTAACGTCGTAGAAGCCGGGTGACGCACCCGCGTCGACGGTGTCGCTAAACGTGACCGGATCTATCCCACTACCGCTTCTCGAAACGGACTGACTGTCCTCCCAGATGATATTGTCGTTGTCGTCACGCATCGTCGCCGTAACCGTACCGTCCGTGAAATCCGCACCCGGATTCTCGATCGTGGTTTCGACATCGAGCGTGTCACCCGGACCGACGCCCGTATCCTGAACATCGTCTATGGTGACGAACAGACCCGGACCGACGATGGGGCACGAGCCTTCGGCGATATCGAGGTTGTCCTTGTCCTGTATATACTCGATGCTCAGGTCGAACTCCCTCAGTTCGTTCAGTTCGCTGAACCTCAGGAAATGTGCGTTGGCGTTGGCGTTCTGAATATCAAGCGTACCTCCGAAGGAGCCGTCGACTATAAACTGACTGCCCGGGTCGTCGCTGGTAAAGAAACGCGAACTTCCGAACCTCGGTCTGTCCCCACCGATGAGGTACTGTCCGAATATCTGCTCGTTGCTCCCATCGCCCCTGTACCTGTCGTTTATGATAAGGTCGAGGTTGAATCCGTCGACCGAACCTCCGCCGAGATCTATCCTGTCCGCCTTTACGTCGGTGAAGCCGATGGTTGCGTCACCGACGGTCAACGGGGTGGAGACGTTCGATTCGTCGCGTGTGATAATGATACGGAACCCTGCCATACCGGGGATAGCATCGGGGACTTCGATATCCTTCGTAAACGATAGCTCGGCGTTCTCCGGTATCTGTGCGTCGAGTAGTTCGAGATAGACCTGTGGCAGAACGCTCTCACCAACCTCAGGGTCGGGGCTTGGGGGATACCCCGCCCTCGTGTCGGGGCAGTTCGACGAGCCCCCTGCACCGGGGTATATGTAGAGACCTTCGCCCGTCGCCTCGTCTATCTGGAGGTTGAACCCGCCTACGTCCGAAACACCGATGGGCTGTATGAACTGCTGAGCGAAGGCGGCGCTCGTCAGAAGGAGGTAGACGATTATGATCACGACGACGAGGCTCGCCGTCGCGGTTACGAGGAACCGTCTGCGCGACGTCTTACCCTCAGGCGGTCTGTCGTTGGAACCCCACCAGCCTCCCCCCTCATCCTCGTCATCGTCGCGCAATCAGACCAACCCCCGGTTAGCGCCGTATCCGTCTCTCCCGGAACGACGGCTAACGGGATACACCGACCGCACACGACCTTCGGTGAGGCGTTCCTGTACCATGGTTATCTATGTACGTCGTCGTACGAGCCTTGCGACTCTGTCCCGCCCGTCGGCTTCTGACCGGGGCTACAGTCGTCGTCGCCGTCGGGATTTCCGTCACACTCGAAACCCTGACCGACGCCGTGCCTGTACGTCTCGTCACCCGCGCGCACAACCGGCTCCTGCCAGTTAGCCGAACCCGACCTCGTGTTCGAAGTATCGAGTACGCGCGACCTGTCCGCCCCTTTACCGTGCCTTATCTCAAGGTATCCGTCCTGGATCGTGAGTAGCTTGTCGTACTCCGTTCCGCCCCCACTGCTCGCCGGGGACTGAACAGCGCGCGCGTAATGCGTTCTCACCATAAAGTTGTACAGGGTCAGATCCAGCTCTTTTATGAAACCTTGTGTAAGGCTACCGTCTTCTATAAGCGAGAGGCACACCTCTATACCGCTAAGGCCAACCCCAGTGCACGTATCTTGCTCCGGGTCGTCGACCCAGTAGTTGGTTGCTGTCGGGCTGAGTTCAAGGTCGGGAAGAAGAGACCCTGTGTTAATACTCGCCGTTTCGACGTTGAACTCACCCGCGCTAACCTCTCCGCCGTACAGGAGTAGGTCACAGCCGTCCCTAAACCCGTTGCCGCCGCCGCATGTAGCCGACGGATTCCGCGCATCGCCCTTGTCAGTACGGCTCTCCGTAACGAGGTTCGCCGTCCCCGTCCCTATCCAGAGATACACGTCGGCGTTGTCTTCGGTCGGCGAAACCGACGTATCCTCGTACTTCCAGCTCTTGTACAGGAAGAAGCTGTCCGCAGGGTCGAGGTTGTTTATACCCAGAGGTACGGCTTCGTCGGTGTCGACCGGTCGTCCCGGCGGTAGGAATGTGTCGGGTGCGTTCCCGACGTTGAACGTCGTAGCTCCCTGACCCGAAAGCCGTCCGACACCCAGAACTATACCGCCACGGTGCGCCTCCGTCGGGAACATACAGTTACCAAGACTCGTGTCACAGTGCGTCGCCTCGGCGTTCTGCACCAACGAGACCTCCGGGAGACCGTACACGGAGACGGCACCTACACCTACGGCTAACCACACGAAGAGCACGACCGTGAGACGTTTCTTCGAGTACGTCATACCCTACCTCCGAAACGTGCGCTCTTACCTACGTCCGGTTTTTCCTTGTACATTACTGATCCTCCACAGGGAGACAGTCGAAGTAACCCTCATCCCTGTCGCTGTTGAAGTTGTTGTCCGTGGGTTCGTCGTACCCGAACAGGTTGTCTCCATCGGGCGGTCTGTAGAAGTTCTCAAGCCCGTTGTCGGTCGGGAACGATATATCCAGCTCTATCGCCGATAAGCCACCCGACTCAAACGTTATCTCACGCGCCGTGAGACCGTGTAGCCAAGCCGCGGCGGCGTAGTCCTCGTCAACCTTGCTGGCTACCAGACCGTCACGGTTCAGGACGGGGGGACCGAACCCCGCCTTGAGGTAGAACTCCCCCGAACCCGGACCCCATTTTTCGTTCGTTACCTGAGTCTGATCCTCCGGTGGTTCTTCAGCCGGTTCAAACGAGCCTACCGGAGGACGCGCCTCCCTTATCAGAACGTTCCTCAGATCGAGCCTGTCGACGAACAACTGCGTTACGAAGAAGGTTATCTCTTCGCCGTTTATACTGCTACCGCTACCCTGACTTATCTCTATACTCATCCATCTGTCGGAAAGATGTGGTAGCTTTATATCCTTCCTCGCCGTGAAACCATCAACGTTCGCCTGCTGAAGGTCGATGGCTATCATAGGTCTGCTCTGACAGACGGGCGTATTCGCATCGATAGGCTGACCCGTGGACGAACCCTTGACGGGGTACGCTTCCGCAACCTCGCCGCTGAACCCATCCGCCTGAAAGTACAAGCCTCCTATACCGACGACATCCGCGAGCGGAAGGTTTGCCAGAACAGCAGGTGTCGCAAACACGTATCCAAGAACCACCACGGATACAATAAAGGATACGAGAAGCGTAGTGGCGAACGCCGACCTGCTATATACCATGTATCACGAGTAGTACGGATTCGTACCAATATAAAACTTCGGTTGGGCTACCACGGTACCGGCGGTCGTGGGAGACGTTACCAACCGCATATCCCACTACCACAGTTTTATATAAAGTTAATCACTATACCCACAAACGATGGATAGTAGGGGCGGTATGGAGGATGATGGATACGGGAACATACCTCAGGTGGAGGGGACAGATAGCCCGCAGTCCTCCGTTTCGAGGACGAGGTTCCTCACAGCATTTCTAACATCTATAGCACTCCTCGCGCTTCTTATCCTCATCGTCTCGCAGGGGTTCGTGTCAGCACAGACGGGTGCCGTCGTAGGCGGAGCAGGCGGTTTCTACGCAGAGATAGACCGTTTAGAGGCTCAGGGGGCGTACATATACCCGGCTGTCGGGCAGACGGCGACCTGTCCGAGAAAGGAGGACGGAAGCATAGTAGAGCGCCCGACAGGGGACGGACGGTTAGGGGACGGGGATACGGCACTCCCGTTACTCCGTGTGGATTTAAGGGACGCGTCCATACCCGCCGGGAACCGGGTACGTTTCATAAAAGCCATAAACACGCCAAACCTCCCCGTGGGGATAAGCTCGTTCTCAATAACGATTGAGCAGGGAGCGAGTCCGGGACGTACAACCCTCGACAACACATCGATTCTGGTCAGGGAGATATCCGGGGACAGGCTTGACTTAGGCGAGGTGTTCATAAACGAATCACGTACAAAGACAGCAAGCGACAACCCGACCGGCAGAAACTCGACGTTCGGTCCATCACCGACAGGCTATCTTGACAGTACGGGTAAACGTAGCATGCCGTTCTTGGGTGAGTTCGTCGTCAAAGGCGAAACGGCTACGATAGTAGGCGGCGAAGCCATAGCCCACTACGTTTCGTTCAGCAGGTTCAGGATAAGCGATGTTAACATAAAGCTTGGATACAACCAGAACGAGGAGTACGCACCCGACGAAGGGTCAGTTGGCGGTCCGGGATGTCCGATCTGAGCTACGAACGCCGTATGTACCCGACGGCTCCAAGCTCCGCCCTTGAGCCTTGACCCGATGCATCGACATCCGTCTCAACACCGTACACGGAGCCGTCGAAAGAGCCGAAATAAACCGTACCGTCGATCAGAACGGGGGAGGAATGTACGTTACCGCCCGTCTCAAAGCCCCATACCTCTTCGCCGTCTTCCGTATCCAACGCATACAGAGAGCCGTCGTACGAGCCTACGTACAGTCTGTTCTCCGCCACCGTCACCGACGAACGTATACGTTTACCACCGTCCATACCGATGTTCTCGGTGGTAAGCTCGTCTAACCCCCCGACAACGCTCCGCCAGACCGTCTCACCCGTCTCCGTATCAACCGCGTACACGGCACCGTCTTCACATCCATGGTATAGCGTACCGTCGTACACCGTAGGCGAGCCACGGACGGAACGGGGTCTGTCAGCCGACCACACCTCTTCACCCGTCTCCGTATCGATAGCATAGACGGTCGAGTCCTCCCAAGACGTCTCTCCGAGGTACATCCTTCCGCCCGCAACCGTGGGTGTGGACGTTGAGGGCTGGCTGTGCTCAAAGCTCCATACCTCCTCACCTGTCTCCGCGTCAACGGCGTGCGCGTCCTCCTCCGAGGTGAAGTACAGGACGCTGTCCTTGAGTATAGGCGATGAGATAACAGCCCCGTCGGAGTCGAACGACCACTTGACCTCCCCGGTGCCTGCATGTATACCGTACACGGAGCCGTACGCTTCCCTCCTAAACTCTGTGTCACCCTCTTCGTCGACGTTGGTGGCGAACGAGTGGGATCCTTCTGTCCCGAACTCAACGGAGCCGATATACAACGTGTTGTCGGATACGACCGGAGATGAACGTATCCCACCGCTCACCTCAAAGCTCCATCTCTCATCGCCATCCCCCTTACCCAGACAGTGAACCGTACCGTCGTTGGTTCCGAAGTATACGAGCTCCCCGTCAACGGTTGCGGTTGAGCCAACCCCTTCGTCGGTACCGAACCTCCATATCTCCTCCCCCGTCTCGGCGTCGAGTGCGTAGAAGGGCGACGGCGTATCGTCAGCCTGAACCGCGCCGTCGAATATGGACTGATACGTACCGATGTACACAACACCGTCCGAAACGGTTGGTGAGGCTCTTATCTCGCGTTCCGTACCGTGTTCCCAGATGGCTGTTCCGGGAGCCGTGTCCCTTTTGACAGACGTCTGAGGATTCTCGTAACCGCCAAACAGAATCTCGTATACTGACTCGGAGAAAGGTAGTGTATATCCGGCTCGTTTGATAAACTCACGTCGCTCCATAGAGATGACTAACGTTCGGTATTATTTATACCTTCTGGCGCTGGAAGACAGGGGTGGTACCCGGCTGAAGTTATGAAGGAGAGGTACCACCAACAACGTTCCCGGTAAAGCGTAGTGAATAGACTTTAGACGCGCGAACCCTTACCGACCGTATGACCGACGAACCCTTCGACGACGTATACGACGACAAGTTCGACCTTGACGACCAAGTCGAGATAGACGGAATAGACCCCGCCGACTCGCGTGTCCTTGACGAGATGGTCGAAGGAATCGACGAGGAGGATGTCGACGTTGAGGGACTCATCGAGGCGGGTGTGGGGTACGTCTCCATAAACCGTTACGAACAGGCGGTCGAGGCGTTCGAGCGCGCCGTCAAGTTCGAACCCGAGAACGCCGAGGCATGGGTCAACAAGGGGTTCGCGCACGCCGAGATGGATGAGTACGACCGCGCGATAGGCGCTTACGACGAGGCTCTGCGCGTCGAAGACGAGGAGTTCGATGTCGAGGCGCTGGTCAACAAGGCGTACGCCGAGTACGAGTCTCACCGCGGTAATCCGCTTGAGACGGTCGAGCGCGCTCTGGAGAAGGACGAACGTAGCTCCGAGGCTTGGTACAACAGAGCGGTCTTCCTCAACGAACGCGGGAGCCACGAGGACGCACTCCGGTGTATCGACAACGCGCTGTCGCTCGGACAGCGTGGACCCCGTGCGCTCCACGAGAAGGCGCGTGCGCTCGAAGAACTCGGAAGGTACGACGAGGCGGAGGAGATACGTGAGACGGCGCGCGAGGCTGAGGAGGAGGAGATAATGAGCGAGGCGCGCGAGGGACTCGAAGGGGAGGACAGCCTAAGCCTGTGATAACGCTGGAGACGTACGAGACGGAGCAGGGTCGTATGGTCGCCTCCGCGGACACGGCGCTCGTCGGCGACGTGTACGAGGAGGACGGTGTACGTGTCGATGTCGACCCCGAGTTCTACGGTGAAACAGCCGCAGACCGTGGTGATGTGATGAAGGCGCTCCGCGGCGCGTCGATAGCCAACCTCGTGGGCGAGGACGCCGTCGAAGCGGGTGTGGACGCCGATATAGTCGACGAGACGAACGTTCTACGTGTCGACGGCGTGCCGCACGCACAGATGGTGCGGCTTTAGCTCCGCTCCTCTATCTTCACCCTGTCTGAGAACGTGTCGTAGGCGTTGTCGCTCGAAACTACGGCGTCGTCCCGCGATTTAACGAGATGGACCGCGTCGAACGGCGTCATCCCTTCGTTTTCGACGTAGTTAGCCGCGGCTAAGACATCGTTCTCACCCCCTCTGACCTCGACGAGTTCCGTGGCGTTCGATACGGTCATAGCGGATACAGCGCGGAAACCCACCCATTCACGGGTGGGAGGAAGCGTATACTGAGGGAACCTCAGTATGCACGCAAATCTCCGATTTGCGAACGCGTAAGCTCCGTGCATACAATCACCAGCCACGACAAGGCCGACTCCCCAACGCTTTTGAAGAACCAAGCATACATATGATATATGGAGAAGCGGCGTACTGTCCCCGTCAAACTTGATGTGGACAGTGACGACGATGCACTTCTCCGCGACACCGTAGACGAGTTTCTGTGGGCTGCCAACTACGTGACACGCCACGCTTTCAAAGGCGAGTACGTCACAACCAGCAAAACGACACTCCACGACGACACCTACGAGGACGTGCGCGACGAAACACGGTTACACAGCAACCACGTCCAAGCCGCCCGCAACAAGGCCGCCGAAGCCTGCAAGAGCGTGGTCGAAAAATGGAAGCAGGGCAAGCAAGCGTCGATGCCCCACTTCACCAGTCCACACCTCGTCTACGACCACCGTACCGCCACCTTCCACGGCGACTACGTGAGTCTTGCCACGGTTGATGGCCGAATCGAAGCCGACTACGTGTTGCCTGATGAGGAACGTGACACACCCCACGCGGAATACTTCTTTTCCGACGAGTACGAAACGACAGGGGCAGAGCTGCACTACACCAACGGGAACTGGATGCTCCACATCCACTGTAAGAAAGAGGTGGAGTCCGTCACTCCAGAACAGGATGCCACCGAGAACAGAACAGTTCTCGGGGTTGACCTTGGCGTGAACAATCTGGCCGTCGCTTCAACGGGCACGTTCTGGACTGGTGCTGAGTTCGACCACTGGCGGCGTGAGTACGAGAAGCGACGTGGAGACTTGCAGGAACACGGCACGCGATGGGCGCACGAGAATATGCAGGCAGTCGGTCGCAAAGAGGAAGGCCGGTTCAAGCAGACGCTCCACCGTATCAGCAACGAACTGGTGGCTGAGGCTCTTGAACACGGGTGTTCGGTGATAGCGTTTGAAGACTTGACCGATATTCGTGAGCGAACTGGTGCGTCGTGGGGGCACAAATGGGCGTTCAACCGCCTCTACGAATACGTCGAGTACAAAGCCGAGGAATGCGGCATCGACGTGAAACAGGTTGACCCTGAGAACACGAGTCGGCGTTGTTCACAGTGTGGATTTACGCACCCGGACAACCGTAAAAGCGAATCGTTCGAGTGCCTGAAATGCGGCTACGAGAACCACGCCGACTACAACGCCGCGAAGAACATCGGTTTGCGGTATCTCCGCCGGAGCCAGACCGACTCCGGTGGAGGCGCACCCGTAGGCGTGCGCTTGAACAGCGGGATGTTGAACGCGAATGGAGAGTATGAACCTCCTGCCGACGAGTCGGTCAGAGCGGGAGTCCACGCTGAAAGCCCACCCCTTTAGGAGTGGGTTAGCTTACCAGAGCGTCTTTCTCCTCCCTGTACGCGACGACCATCAGCTCAACCAAGGTGTATTCGGAGGTCCAGAGCCGATCCCGGTTCTCCTTGTAGACCTCCTCCGCGCCCTCAGACAGCCAGTCGTCGTCCTTGATGAGGGCGAGTAGAAAGTCGGTTTCCGCGTACATTCAGTTACCCGCTTCTTCGGTCATCGTCTCCCGCGCACTCCGCTTCAGCTCCTCAGCCGACCCCTCGGATTCGTCCCATTCCTCCCTGAGTTCTTCGAGCGGGTCCTCGGGAACCGGTACAAGCAGGAGCCTGTCCCCCAAGTCCACTATCTTGTACCTCTCTCCGTGTTTCTCCCGGTACTCCTTGGGGAGGTAGATGCGCCCGTTATCCGTGGTTGTTGTCATTAAACCTGATTAGTTCCATAGAAGGTTATACTTTGCCATCAAATTCGTCGAGGAGCTACACGGAGCGTCGATAGCGAACATCGTCGGCGAAGACGCCGTCGACGCCCGGTTCGACGGCGTGCCGCACGCGCAGATGGTTAGGATGTAGACGGCGACAGGCTTTTACTGATTCCTCATCTATACTTAACCGATGAAACAAAAGAGCCGTGGCATAGTCCGCGACGACGGGGTGGTAGGCGGGGAGCCACGTATCGAAGGAACAAGAGTCACAGTCCTGCGGATAGCCGGACTCGTTGAGGGAGACGGTCTTTCGGCGCAGAGCGTTGCGGACAAGTACGGTGTTGATGTCTCAGACATCTACCGCGCTCTGACCTACTACCACGACAGTCCGGAAGAGATAGCCGAAGTCAGGCGCGAACGGCGTGAGGCGGAGGAGGAAGCCGCTGAGAGGGAAGATACGGTAAGGCTGTCCGAACTCCGCGGCTAAGCATGACGTACCGGGTCGTGTGCGACGAGAACCTTGAACCTCAGGTGGTGCGGTATCTGGGAAAGCAGGGGCATGAAGCTGTCTATGTACCTGATGTCCTCGAAAAAGGTGTGTCTGACGCTGAGATAGCACGGTACGCAAGGGGAAACAGCTACGCCGTCCTTACGAACGACACGGACTTCCTTGATGACGACCGTTTTCCTGAACTGAAGGTGCTGTACTACGGAAGTTTGCAGGATTCAGCGTACGAGATTGCGGAAGCGGTCGACGAGGCTGGCGAATACTTCCCGGAGCACGAGAGTCTACCTCAGGTACTCTGGCTCGATTGACCCGCTCCGTGGTAAGTCTTAGGAAGGGTGCTGTTCAGGCATGCCCGTGACCCGTCCGCTCACGGGGACGGATCTAACCACGTCTCCTCAGGAGCAGATAGACGAAGCCCGCGGGTATGGAGACGAACCAGACGAAAGAGACGGGGACGTAAAGCCACCAGTACGACGGCGGTGCGTAGCCCTGAGAGCCGAGACGTCTGGCGTCGTAGTAGATGCCAAGAGGGAGGAGGAACCAGACCGTGAGGAACAGAAGCCCGAAGACGGCGTCCGACAACGAGTTAACCGAAAGCACGAGAAAGACCCATCCGAACGTCGAGAGGGCTACCGCCTTGTGCCAGCCGTTGCTCGGCGGCTTACCGTCCGCCTCGTCGGTCTTACGCCGGCTTGCGTCGCCGGACGTGCGGTCGTCGTCACCGCCGAACAGCCTTCCCACGGATACCGACCAAAGCCTTCTGAGGATATACCACGGCTTGAGAACGTAACTGCGTACGTACGCTACGGCTCCGTCGGCGGCGGAAGAGCCGTCCGTCTCCTCGCCGTCCGAACGTTTCGTAGCACCGTACCTTTCCATGATCGGGTCGTCATCGTCGGGATCCATCGTATCACCGGATGAAACCGAAGTACACGAGCACAACGATCGATACGAGCAGGAAGATTATAACCAAGGTTGTCAGCCACGGAAAGCTACCGCCCCCATCGGGGTCGACGGTAGGCTCGGTGACCGTTGTAGCAGGGTTCATAGCCGCAGGTGTGGGGTCGTCGTTCTCGCCATCCTCGTCCGCCGAACCGGTCTCCCGCGACGCGGGTTCGAGACCCGAACCGTACGGGTCGGGGGACGGTGAGCCACGTACCGCCGACAGAGCCGTTCCTACGACGGCGGCAACAAAGACGGCGGCGGTAAGAACGATCAGAGACTGCACGAAGACCTGCCAGTAGCTGAACGCGAAAAGCAGGACGCCCGCGAAGACGCCGACGAGCGCCAAGGCGGATACTGCACCCACACCAGCACCGAAGACGGCGTTCTTACCCCGGAAGGCGTCGCGGCTACCTTCGCCGACGGCTACGTTTCGGGGAACCACCCCGGCGAGGAGACGTGTAGCGTCCTCCGAAGAACGTCTCCTCTGTATCTCGGCGAGCGCGTCGACGACCTTGCTTGCGTCGTCACGCACGGAGCGCCCCGAACCGTCACCACCCGGCGTTACGGTTTGTATCACGGAGACGAGACCGTTCCGTACGGAGGAGATACGTAGAACGGCGGAGAGGAGAACGACGACGCCGAGGGCTGTAAGAACCCACCAGCTCTGCACCTCCACGCCGGAGGCGTAGACGGGCTGACCGAGTTCGACCGTCCGTCTCACGGCTTCGGCGAGACGTCCGCCCACGAGGACGGTACCCGCGATGACCGAAAGAGCCGTTACGATGAGGAACGTGACAGCGCCGAAACGCCGGCGCACCTCCGAGGATCTGTCCTTGCTGTAGATCTCGACGCCGAGCCTTTCCGTAACACCCGCGTCGCGCAGACCGTCTGTGATGAAGTTCGCCCGGTTCGCGCGTGACCGGGCTTTCCGTTCGAGAGCACCGTACGCGTCGCGGAACTCCTCTTGCTTGTTCTTGACGACGTTACCGTCAACCTCCTCCTTCGTCGAGCCTACAGGCTCCACCTCACGTCTCATGCTGTCGACCTGTATCAGAACGTCGTCCTCGCCCCTGTGATCGAGGTAGCCGCCTTCGCTTACTGTGACCGACTTCTGGGAGTCAACCTTGTTGAACAGCCACAGCGCGGCTTCCATGTCGGGTACAGCCATCTCAAACTCGGCTCTGGTTCTAAGAACCCGGCGTGCGTCGTCGGATACAGGAGGGTCGTCAACCTTTCCTAACCCGTCGAGCCTGTCGAGTGCGCGTGACTCCCAGCTACTTTCGTCAATCTCGTACCCCACCTTTCGGAGCGCCAGTTCGAGATCCTTCTTGAACACCCTCAACACCTCTTCGCGCGAGGCTGTCTGAGATACACTGTACTCGGCTATGTACTGCTCCGGACGACCGCTGTCCCTCGCGTAGAAGTAGTAACGTACGGTGCCTTCGGGGCTGTAACGGAGGAGCAGACGTGACTCACGGTCGCGTTTAATACCCTCGTCTATACGCGTGTCGGGGCTGTCGACGGCTTCGATCGAGTCTTCTATACGGAACCCGTGTTTCAGCTCCCCGTTCTCGGCTGTGTACAGACGGAGGGTGCGCGACATCAGCCCCCGACCTCCTCAAGAACGTCTTCGGCTCCGCGCATCGGATCCATGCTACCGCGGAGACGCAGGTTTATCTCCTCCTCGCCGTCCTCGTCCGTCTCAACGTCGAAGTAGACGGGGTAGATTATGTCACCTTCACCAAGTCTATTGGAGTCCATGGTGTTTAGCTCAGCACCAAGGCTACCGACGTTATCTCGCATACATTTCTCAACGTAGGCGTTGAACTCACGCCAGCTTTCGGGCTGGTTAGGGTCGACGAGGTCGAACTCGTGCGACTCCTCGGTGAATGCGTCGGTTGCGAGATCCGCCATCGTCGATATGAAGACGAAATCCTTGTCGCCGTACCTCTGCATGAGTTCGACGTACTTGGTCATGTAGTCTCGTTTCTCCCTCGCGGGTCTTTTTGTAAGCCAGTCTTCACCCATGTAGTCGGCTATCTCGTCGTCGTCAAGGAAGTCCTCCGCAGGGAGAAGAAGTATGACGACGTCGGAGTACTCGACCATGTCCGAGATCAGGTTACGTGTTAGTTCGGGTCCCGACGTCGCCCCGTCCTCGTCGACGTACGTTTCGGGGAGGAGATCCTCGAACTCGACCTCGCCCGCGCGTATCTCACGGACGATCGACCGGTACTGAGCCTCCGTCGACTCAAGCGCGTCAGGCTCGTCGTCGCGTTTCGCCGAGTCGTGGTAGATACACGCGAGCTTGTACGCCTCCTCTGCGCTTTCGGCGGGACCGACGCCGCCTATACGGAACTGTGTCAGATCCTGTCCGCTGTGATCCACCGCCCTTACGGTCGAGATCCTCTTTAGGAGGTTCCCCTTCGTAAACCTGAATTTGAACGGCTGCATCCCTTCGGTGCTTCCTATCCTGCTGAAGTTCTTGTCGAACTCTATGTCGTCGGAGACCTGACGCAGAAGAGGGTTGGCGTCGGTCGTTATGTCGCCGTTGCGCTCCGCCTGCTTCCTCTGTGTCATCTCCAGTCCCGCGATGAGGGTCGTCTTACCCGAACCCGTCGGACCTAGAACCACTATACTCCTGTCGTTCGCGTAGTCGCGGAAGCCACGTAACGTGCTGAGGAACACCACGCTGAAGACGGCGTAGCCTACGACCACGGAGCTGTTGTGCGCCAGACCGTTGAACGCGGGGGCGCGGAAGTCGAAGCCGCCCGCCGTGGTGACGATCGGACTCCGGTATGCGAGGCTCGCCTCCAGAAACGCGAGGACGACTGCGACGGCGGAGAGCTTGAATACGAGGCTTATCGCGCGCGGGAACTCACGGAGTTCGGAGCTGAGTTCGTCCCTGGTCAGACCTCCGAGGTACAGACCCGCGGCGACCCCAAGGACGAGGCTGAACAGAACGGTGCCCTCCGTCCAGCTTATACGCGTCACGAAGACGTCGGACAGGTACAGGACGACGGTACCGATGAGTATGACGACCCAGAGGAAGACACCCTGTGGGCGTCTGTAGTCGTCGAGAAGAACGAGGGAGGCGAGACCTACGAAGAAGCCCACGGGGAGAACGAAGACGGTACCGATACCGAGTCCGAGAACGTCGACCGCCCCGTATGCGAGATGCCACGTAATACCTTTCTGTGTCCAGCCGTCGGCTATCATGTATATACAGACCAAACCCGAGACGGCGAGACCCGCGAATATAGCCCCTATCCTTACCCTGTCGTCCTCAAGGTAGTTCATACAGACAACAATTCAAGATGTGACAAAAACCTTATGAGTATCCCGGCTACGCGGGATACAGACGAACCTCATTGTTAGAACGCGGCACGTAGCCGAACACCCCTCGCTCGCGAGAGAAGGTATCGCCGGTCATCGTCTAAGAGAGGCTGTATGGATTCTCTCATCAAGTACCCTCGGAATGCATTAACGTGAATCTGGCTGAGACGCGGTACGTGCTCGCGCGGAAGTCCAACCGGAAACAGCGGATGAGTACATCAGCTGGCTCCTGGATATAGGTATGAAGCCCGTTGACGCCCAAACCTCATGGCAAGCCGCCTCGGGGTTTGTTCTCGACTACAACCCGGCGTTAGGCGACTCCTTCGCTCTATCTACCGCCAAGGAGCTGGATGGGGAGCTACTCGTCGGGTCGGACGATGACTACGACGACGTGACCGATGTTCGTTTGACATCCTCACCCGCCTAAAGTCGGGTGAATCCCACGTTGGGAATTTAAGGTTTCCAACCGACACAACCTTATCAGGTGTTTCCACCGTTCGCGGTTATATCGGTTCGTGGCTGTGCCAAACAGCCGTTACTCCTATCTTCCGTAGGAGGAGTCTGAGTTATCCTTTTACCGTGTTTTGGTGAAGTCTTCACAGTACACTTTTCAAAATGTACCTTCACAACCTCTTTCGGATACTGTCTCGTTGCTTCGAGCGGACAAGCCGCCTCCGTAGGTCAGTTGACCTAACTACAACTAAATTCCTGACTGTATTAACACTAACGGTTAGTTGAATCGTTCGACGGATTCATCACCCGTTCAGAAATCATAGGTTTCCGAGTAAGCAAATCTCTGATTTGCATACACCTGAAGGTGCGGGTATTCTCCTGTACCATGTATAACTCACCAAAATTAGCTCATGTATGGCGGTTCACCAAAGCCCTTCTATCCCTACTCCCCCTCGTCACCTTCACCTGCTGACACGTGACAGTAGCTACCATGCTGAACCTTTATGTCGGAAGCGAATAAGTAGGTAACATGGCAAAGACACCGGACGCTTTGATCGGGATCGGGGGAGCCGGTAAGAAGACACTGTACAAGACGCTCGAACAGGACTGGATAGTCGACGAGGCTATAACCGATGACGGCGAGATGAAGGCGTTCGCCGTCGATACCGACACATCGGAGTCCGGACGCGACACCGACAAGGTCGACGAGCTTCAGGAGGGTATAGACAGAATAAAACAGGAGGGCGGCTACGGGATCTCCGAACAGAAGCCCGACGTGAGCTACATCAACGTCGTCAACGAGACGAGCCGGCGGTACACCTCAGGGTCGAAGCTCACCGCCGAACAGTCGGTGAACGAGATAATGGAGCAGGAGGCTCTCAACTGCTGGTGGCTGAAGAGCCACGAGGATATGCTGACCGAGAACGACAGCTACGAGGGCGGTGTCTTCCGGCGTCGGGGTCTGAGCAAGGCGCTTTACCACGCCAGCCAGATGGGACAGAACAAGCTCAACGAGATGATGGGCGAGGTCGCCGCGGGCGGGGGTGAGGTCGGCTTGGTCGTCGGTCTCGGAGGTGGAACGGGTTCGGGTATGTTCATCGATCTTGCGAAGCAGATACGTGAGAAGTCGGCGGGGAGTACAAAGGTGACGCTGTTCGGCGTCCTCCCCGCGATGAACGAGAATAGCAACGAGATAGCGAACGCGTACGCGGCGCTGTCCGAGATAGAGTACCTTGCTGTCCAAGAGGACAACGAGAACCCGTTCTACAACGTCGTCCTCGTCCCTATCGAACCCGCGTGGGGAAGCGACGACGAGGCGACGGAGGACTTCAACGAAGCCGTGTCGTACGCCATAATGTCGTACTACAACGTCTCGGGCGACCCCGACGACTGGGGCAACCGGACGGCTTACCTCGACGAGAGCGACCCGTCGCGTGGACAGGACAAGTTCGCGCCGTTCACGGTCGCCGTACCGCAGGTTCTGAGATACAGCGCCGACGACCTTCAGGACGCCGAGGAAGGTATGAACGTTATAAAGAGAAGCCTACGCGAGGCGCAGGAGACGGAGTCGAGCCTATGCGAGGCTCTCGAAAGCTACCTCAGAAGCCACTACAAGGAGGTCTACGACAGCACGGTTGACGCGCCTTCGACGCAGGTCGATGTCGACTTAGACCCCGGTACGGTGCTCGACCTCCACGAGGAACGTATCGGGTTCGTCGAGAACCTCGTCGGTATGGACGAACTCGAACCGCTGGGGTACAGGGCACACCGGCGTATACGTGGGAACTTTGAGGATGTGAAGGACGAGGTACGTCTCGATGAGAACGAGATGGAAGGCATGAGCGACGCCGATGTCAGCGACGAGGAGAGGCGTCGTATAGTCGACAACCTACCCGACATGCACGACGACGAGGGCTACTTCAAGCCGCCGGGAGGGTACGACACCGACCAGAACAACGAGTTCGCCGAACTCGTCATGACCGAACTCGAAAACATCGCGCGTAGACGTGACCTCCTCAAGGCGAAGAACAGTATAGACGACGACCACGTCCGCGAAGGTATCGAGGTCGCGCTTAGCCGCGAGGAACGCGGTCTGACCACGGATGTCGACGAGAAGCTCAAGGAGGTGACCGACGAGAACAGGAGCGTGACCCAAAGGAAGGAGACGTACGAGGCGTTCCGTGACGAAGCCGAGTCGGTGTACGGTGACAGGGTGGAAACGTGGAGGAAGGACGTCGAGGACGAGGTCGAGAACCTTATAGATATCTCGCGGAACGTCGACGAAGCCGAGAGCCTCCTGAAAGAGCTGGAGAAACATATCAAGAACGAACTCGGCGCGTTCAGACGTGCCGAAGACCCGGGTCAGCTCTCCGTCGACTTCAGCTTCGGTAGGTTCGACGACCTGAACGAAAAGCTCGAAACCCTCGGCGTCGGGACGGTCGACGAGGGAACCGTGATCGACTCGCTCAACCACATAAAGGAAGCCGGGGACGCGTACATGCGTGCGGAGTCGTCGTCGACGGTAGACAAGCTGAAGTCGTTCGTAGGCTCGAACCCCGACGAGGAGCGCAAGGCGACCTACTTCCGACGCGCCGACAACGTCGACGAGGATATCTTCGAGGTCGGCGGCTGGGAAGCCCCTGACTTCTCGTGCCGTATGAAGGACGGCTTCGTCGAGTCGAAGGTACGTGAGATAGAGAACAGACGGACGAACCTAGTCGCTTCGGTAGCCGGGTCGCTCAACGACCACGTCATGAACGAAGGCGTGACGAAGGACACGATAGCCGAAAGGATAGATGCCGAGCCTGAGGAGGTCGATGAGGTACAGGAGCTGGGCACCGAAACCAACTACAGCCAGAGGCTACGCGACCGGTTACACGAAGCCGATCTGAGCGAAGAGACAGCCGAGACGGTTCTCGAAAGCCTGTGTGCGGAGGAGGGACGGAACAACATCGTACACGAGGCGTTCTACGACGCGTATCTAAGCTCCGTCGACGAGGCGCTCGAAGAGGTCAACGCGGCTCTTGCGGAGTACCGGAAGGAGGTCGACAAGTACAGCGACCTCAGAGGGATAATCGACGAACAGGGTGAGACGTTCGTCAACGACCGTGACGACGTTGGAGACCCGCGCGACATACGTATCGAGGCTATATCGGGAACCGAAAGCAGTCACCGTAGGGACGAAACCGCGGTACAACGTGGACGGCTACAGCGCGTTAACGATATCAAGGAGGCGGGTCTCTGGAGCGAAGACAACCCTGAGGAGAGGAAGAAGATCGTCAAGAATCTGAACGACTTTGCGCGTCGCGTCGCAACACTCGGCGACTACGCACCCCTACGGAACGGTAACATAGAGTCGAACAGGGAGGAGTACGACGAGGTCGAGTACACGCACAGGCTGTTCAACGTCTACATGAGCCGTATGTTCGACGGTAACACGAACAAGGCAACGCTGTCGGAGGAGATAGCTTCGGTCGAGGATACGTTGTCGAGTTCGGTACGTGTCGACAAGACGAACGACCACTGGACTGCGAGCAAGGTGGAGTCGGGAGCGCCCTGGGACGTCTCTATGACGACCTTCATCGGCGGCGTCTTCCTCGACAACCTGAGTATCGTTACGGATCCGAACCAAGGGTACAAGACGACGTACGAGAACGAGTTCACCGGTATGGGTGACAACATCGTCATACGCCACACACACGGTATAGACGGTAACGACAGGTATATCAAGGAGGTCACCGAGCAGGACGGCGGCTGGGTCTACCGGGGCGATATAATCAACACGAGAGCCGACGATCAGCTCGGTCTGATACTCGGCTCGACGGGTGACGACGGTACGGTTCGTGAGTTGCTCGAAGAGTACATACGTATAGAAGGTATCCCCAGCACACAGAACGTGAACTGGGCTGACTAACGGATGTCGGGTTCAGACGGGGACGAGAAACGCGAATGGGCTGTCGTAGCCCTCTCCGCGATCCTCATACTCGTCCTTACGCCTGTCGTCGTCTCCATGATGATAGAGGCGTGGGAGACGGACGGCTTCGTCTGGGAGACAGCCGCATCGCTGACCATCGACAGGGGCTACGACATCGGTCTCGTGGTCGCCGTCCCCGCGGGTCTCGCGCTCGGCTGGATACTTCTGTTCGCACTTGACGAATCGAAGAAGGTACAGGCGGTCGTCGTGCCAGCCTTCGCTGTCATCTTCGCGGGCGTCGTCTGGTCGAGAGGTCTCTGGTTCGGCGATACGGTCGACTGGTCGGCGAACGGTGTGCCGTTCGTCGCCTCCTTCGCCACGGGTCTCGTAACCGGAGGCGGCGCGGAGTACCTCAACCACCGACGACGGAGCTTCAAAAGAGCAGGCTGGCTCCTGTACCTGTCTGTGACGACCGGCACTGCTGTTGCGCTCGTCCAGCTAGCCGTCGAAGGCGGGATGGGTGTCACCGAGGGAGTCGTGAACGCGGGTTCGACGGTGGCACTACTCGTCGTTCTTTCGGTGTTCGTCGAGTACGAGAACGAGAGGAGTATCTCTGTACTGGCTACGAGCGAGAAGCCCCGCGCGACCGTCGTCGGGGGTCTGTGTAAGACGGTACGTGACGAGAACCTGAACCATAAGTTCCGCGGGGAGGGTGCGGAGAAGATGGTGCGCGCCCTCTCGACACTCGAAAACGACGGTGAGATGCTACCCGATCTTGAGGGAACCGTCAGCTTCAGGTACAAGGACACGACGAGCCTTATTTCGAGATGGGTTTCGGTTACAGCTGAGGGTGTCGACGCCAGATACGTACAGCGCCAGATGGATCTGAACACCGAACAGGGAAGCCGGAACCGTACGGTCGAAGGAGCCGTATCGGTAGCCTCCAAGCCTCTGCGGAGCTTGGTTCCGCCGTTCGTCCGAGGTGGAAGCCGACGTACGGGAAGCCTCGCCGACAGGCTCGACGGCTCGGATCTGGTTCTGGTTACCGTCTCCTTCCCCGAACTCGTCTCTGACGACGAGATAGACCAACGGTCGGTGGAGACGGTCAAGGATATACTACGACGGTACTCCGAGTCGGGTCCTGAGACGGTGCTTGCCGTCACGGAAGCCGAGAAGGCGCTCGAACGGTACGAAAACGAGATGGGCGGAAGACCGTTACTCAACGACGGCAAGCTTGAGGACTACATAAGGATGGAGGTTCTGGGAGGCTACCTCGGTGCGGATATAGTCTCGGTCAGCGTAGAGAAGAACACGAACCTCGGGGACGGTAGCCTTTCGTGGGAGGATATGAGGATCCTTCTCGGAAGGATGAGCGGGTAGCCGTTAGGGCACAGACATCGACCCGTCCCAACCTTCTCGTGCGTCGGCGATCGGACGGCTGTCGGATACGCCGGCTTCACGCGTCCCGTATAACGGTGGCGTAAAGTCGTCGCCTAACCTCCGTAACGCATGGGCAGAAGGGTAGCCGTCGTCTTCGTCGTCGCGTCGGGTGGTGTTGCGGCGGTGGCGCAGACGGCGTACGGCTTCTCGCCCCCCTCCTTCGCATGTACCGCAGGCGTGGTAGCCTACACAGCCGCGTACAGCTACACGCACGCCGACGACGTCGGTCCGGGTGACTACGTCAGCCTGCTCCGCGCGGCTCTTCTGGCTTACGTCGCGGGGTTCGTGGCTGTCCGTCCCAACGGAGCCGAGAGGTACTTAGCCCTGACCGCCTTCGTCACCGCGTCGCTCCTCGATACGGTGGACGGTGCGGTCGCCAGAAGGTACGGGGGAACGAGGTTAGGCGACGGACTCGACGTCGAGGTGGACGCGATGGGGATCCTCGTCGGATCCGCCGTGGGTATCGCACACGGCTGGCTACCCGGTGTGTATATCGCCGTCGGGCTGGCGAGGTACGTCTTCGTAGCCGGTCTGAGGATACGTAAGGCGGTAGGAGCCACCGTCTCGGATATATCACGGAGCTACGTCCGTAACCTGCTTTCGGCGTTACAGACGGCTGTCATAGCCCTCGGTATCGCACCCGTCGTCTCGGGGTCGGTAGCCACGACGGTTGCGTACGGTGTGATGATCCCGTTCCTCGTCTGGTTCCTCCGCGACTGGCTCGTTGTCTGCGGTAGGTATAACTGACAAGAGGCGGTGGTTGATCTATGTTCAAGCAGAAGGAGATAGGCGGTGCACGAAACGCCGTAGCCCTGCTCGCACGGGTTCTGACAGCCGTTATTTTCGTAGCGTCCGGGGGAACGAAGATACTCATGTACAACGAACAGGTTGGCATGTTCGTGGACTGGGGCGTGCCTTTCGCGGAGATACTCGTACCTCTCGTCGGTCTTACTGAGCTGGCGGCTGGGGTGGCGGTACTCGTCGGATTTCTCGGAAGGCTCGCCGCCTCCGCCCTAGCCGGTGTGATGGTAGGTGCATTCCTGACCGCAGGTCCCAACGGTCTGAACGTGCTTTCGTTCCTCCTGTGCTTCTTCATACTAACCAACGGGGTCGGGGGGTGGCACGTTCTGACCGAGAAAGAAGCCGGCGGTATGCTCAAACCCGACTGAGGCTACGGGGTACAGAGCCATCCGTCGCCTACCTCCTCAACCGTATAGCCCACGTCGTCAAGTATACGTCTCTCCTCTGTAGACCCACCGTCGTCGGGATGTGTCTCAAAGTAGACCGTCGGCTCCTTCCGTCGCAACAGCCTCTCGGAGCCACGTAGGACGCCAACGCCTTCTCCCTCGACGTCTATCTTGACGTGGTCGGGTTCGGGTAGCCCGTCACATAACGAGTCGAGCCTACGCGTTCTGACCTCTATGCTTTCGACGACAGACCCGCCCGAAACCGTCGCGTTCGCACGGTTTAACGATGTAGTTTCGGGGTACGACGAGACGTGAAGCGTCGCCGTCGCGTCCTCGTCCGAAGCCGCAAAAGGTAGAACGGTCGCCTCGAAGGCGTTGGCACGTAGGTTCTGACGGAGCTTCCCGCGCGCATGAGGGTTCGGCTCCAGCGCGACAACATCAGCTCCGGCGGAGGCTACGGCACACGTGTATATACCGACGTTTGCGCCGATGTCGTAGACAACATCGCCCGGCTCCGTCCTCGTGAGAAGCTCCCTGAGCATCGCGTCGTTTCCGTGCAGACCGTAGGGTTCGTACGTCCTGAAACGCACCTCCCCGGCTGACTTGGGTGTCGACCAGCCGTGGGCGTAGTTCAGGTCACGCGCCGTGTAGTAGGCTGAGTACGCCGTCCCGACGACACCCTGACGAAGACGGCGGAGGACTGACATGGTTACAGTTTAGTCACCCCCGGACAAAAAAAGACATGAAACGAGGTGTAGAATCTGGAAGAAACGGAGGCGACCGGTGTGGAGTTCGTCCGTCCGGGCGAAGTGCGGACGCGGAGCTTCGACGTAAAGGAGCCGGACGAGGGAGAGGTCGTGGTAGACGCCAGCCTCTCGGTCGTGAGTTCGGGAACCGAGAAGCTCGTCTACAGGGGCGACGTACCTGATACGGAGGCGGACGCGCCCGGTGTGGGGGAGCTTACGTATCCGACGCGGTACGGCTACTCCGTCGTCGGTGAGGTGGTCAAGACGTGCGGTGAGACGGGGTTAAGCTCAGGAGACCGTGTCCATGCGATGCATCCCCATCAGAGCCGTTTTACGGTGCCCGCCGACGTGGTAAGGGGCGTACCCGAAGGTACCACCGACGAGGAAGCCGTCCATCTCCCCAACACCGAAACAGCCGTCTCCTTCGTCATGGACGGCTCGCCTACCGTTGGCGAACGCGTCGCTGTCTTCGGACAGGGTGTCGTAGGTCTTCTGACGACCGCCGTCCTTTCGTCGTTCCCTATCGAGGTCGTCACCTTCGATCCCGTCGAGGAGCGCCGCCGGAGATCCGACCGTATGGGTGCGGACGCAAGCCACCATCCTGACGAGGTGGAGACGGTAAGACCCGACGACGGGTACGACCTCGTCTACGAGGTATCGGGGAGCACCGACGCGCTTACCGACGCCGTTACCGTAGCAGGCTACGACGGAAGGGTGATCGTCGGTTCGTGGTACGGCACCGGCGGTTCGCCCGTAGAGACGGGCGGCGGTTTCCATGGTCAGGACATAACCGTCTCGGACAGTCAGGTGTCGGAGATAGCGCCGGAGCTCAGGGGGAGATGGAGCAAGCAGAGACGTATAGAGGTATCTTGGGACTTCGTCGGTGAGGCGGAAGGTCTCATAACCGACAGGTTCGGTATCGGCGAGCCGGATACGGCGTACGAGGCGGTCGGTTCGGGAGCCTTGTGCGCCGTCTTTGAGTACGAATAGCTTTTTAATCGCGGGCACGAACAGGGAGCATGGCTTACTCCGTCTCCGTAGAGAGGTCGTTCGTCGCACAGCACTATCTGACGGTACCTGACTGTGGGGACGAGAACGAGTTACACTCACACACGTACACAGCCGAAACCGTAGCCAGAGGCGGCTCGTTGGACGAGCACAGCTACCTTATCGATGTCGTCGAGCTTGAGGATACAGTCGAAAAGGTCACCGACACGTACACCGACACGACGCTCAACGAAGCGCCGGGTTTCGAGGGTAATCCAAGCGCCGAACAGTTCGCGCGTATCTTCGCACTCAGGGTCTCCGAAGGCGTCGATACGTCGGAGGTAGAAACCATCACCGTCCGTATGCAGGAGGACGACAGAGCAACCGTATCGTACGAGCACCAGGTTTGAGGATAGCATTCGTCGTACCGGGTGAGCTTGGTAAGCCGACGGGAGGGTACGTGTACGACAGACATCTGCTGAAAGCGTTACGTGAAGCGCACGAGGTGGAGGTCATCAAGTCACCGCCGCGACCGTCGGGTGTCGTCGCCTTAGCCCGTACCGCATGTCGTATACGACGCGGTGGTTTCGACGCAGTCGTTCAGGACGGTCTTTGTACCGAACAGCTTACGCCGTTCAACCGTGCCGTAGGCGGTTCAGCCGTAGTGTTCGGTATCGTACATCTACTTGCGAAGGACGACCCAAGGGAAGGCGTTGTGTCGGAGGCGGTCGATAGGTCGTACCTACGTACGGTCGACTCGTGCGTCTACACGAGTCTGTCTACGAGAAGGTCGTGCCCCTCGGATACGGACTCCGTCGTAGCCTACCCCTCGTCGCGTTTCTCGCCGGATACGACCGAGGAGGAGGTTCGGAGGAAGGCTGGGAGGGACGGTCTGCGTATCGCCTTCGTGGGCGACGTATCCCCCGTGAAACGTCTCGACCGCCTCGTAAGGGTCGTCTCGCGTATACACGCCTGTCGTCTCACCGTAGCCGGACGTACCGCCGACGGAGGGTACGCCGAACGGGTAAAGAGTCTTTGCTCGTCGCTCGGTGTCGGTGACAGGGTTGAGTTCGTCGGTGCGGTTGACAAGGACTCCGTGGGATCCCTCCTCCGCGGATCCGACGTGGTGGCTGTCCCGTCGGAGTACGAGTCGTTCGGGACGGCTTATCTCGAAGGCATGTCGTTCGGTCTACCGGCTGTCGCCGCAGGCTCAGGGGGAGCAGGCGAACTCGTCGAGGACGGACGGAACGGGTTTCTCGTGGACGACGAGGCGGATCTCTACGAGGCTATAACAGCCCTCGCAGAGGACCCTGAGGCTCTCGGAAGCATGGGGGTGGAGGCGCTCCGAACTGCGGACGACTGGGTGACATGGGAGGAGACGACGAGTAAGGTGGTCGAGCATATCGAACGGAAGGTGGGTGAGACGGTATGAGCTTCAAAAGATACCTGAACGCGAAGGCGTCGGTCGAAAGGAGATCCCTCGACCCGACGGTGCTGAAAGAGGTGGAAGCTCTCATCAAGGGTCGCACCGAGCCTACGGTACTCGAAGTCGGTGCGGGAACGGGTTCGATGCCTATACATCTCTCGGAGAAGGACGTGCTACCCGAAGGCACGAGTTACACGGCGCTCGACAAGGACGGCGAGGTTCTCGACGACGCACGCCGTCGTCTCTCCGAACACCGCCTTTCGGAGACGGGATCCGATGGAGCCGTAAACATCGACGGTACAGAGGTCGGGTTCGTGGAAGGCGATCTTTACGACGCGGACGGCGGTTACGATCTGGCTGTTGCGCACGCCGTTCTGGATCTCCTCCCGGTCGGTGAGGCTGTCGAGCATCTTCTCGACCTCTCAGAAGCCTTCTACTTCCCCGTCTGTTTCGACGGTGTGACGGCGTTTGAACCGACGTACGATGAGGGGTTCGACCGTCGTATAGAGGAAGCCTACCACGCGACGATGGACGACCGCGCCGGAGCCAGCAGGACGGGGAGACGCGTATTCGGTGCTGTACGTGACTCCGGCGGAGCCGTAACCGCGGCGGCTTCGTCCGACTGGGTACTGTTTCCGGGTGAGGACGGGTACACGGAGGACGAGAGGTACATGCTACGGTATATCGTAGAGACGGTTGGCGACGCCGTCGAGGGTGCGCCTGAGATCGACGCGGACCGTCTACAGTCCTGGGTGGAGGACAGGCTCAGACGTATAGAAGACGAGGAGCTGGTCTATATCGCACACCAGATAGATCTTGCGGGTAGGTCGAACTGAAGCCGTCCGGGGGTGACGGAGTCGAAGACTACGCGGAGTCGGAGGTCGTTTCAGCCGCGGCTATATCCTCCGAACCGTCACGTGTACGGACGTCGGAGAGCCAGTCACGGCGTCTGAACCTACGGTAGTTGGCGATCGCGGGGACGACGTACCCGACGACGAATGCGATGTACAGGCTCGTGACGCCGAGGGGTGTGAGAAGACCCGCGACAGCAACCGGGAGTGCGAACAGGTACTGTCCGACGAGCGACGCGGCGAAGGGCCAGCGTGTGTCGCCCGCACCTAACAGACTACCCGTGATAGCACCGTTCGCGCCGAGTGCTACGGCGCTCACCGCCGCGACCCTTACGAAGACAGCCGCCTGCTGTACCTCGCTCGGCTCTGTGACAAAGAAAGAGGCTATCGGCTCCGCGAGAAGGAGAACGGCGACGGCGGCTGTACAGTACACGAGGACGGAGAGCCTCAGTATCGACGCACCGTACCTAACGGCTTCCTCCGTGTTCCCCTCGCCAAGCTCCTGTCCGACTATGGCGCTCGAAGCCATAGCAAACCCCCAGTTGAAGCTACTGAGCAGACCTCTTATACGCCGTCCGACCTCGAAGCCAGCGACGACCACGGGTCCGAACGTGGAAGCCACCCACAAAAGAGGGAAGATGACGAGCATGTCGGCAACCTTCCTTCCGACGAACGGTAGTGAGACACCGAGTATCTGCTTCGCCGTCCGTATATCGGGCGCGACCGACGACATGGTCAAGGGTGTGGGGCACGGCTTCATACCGGGGAACGGGTAGTCGTGCCCGGTCATACCCCACGAAAGGACGACGGTGACGAAGGCTACCGACAGAAGGGTTCCGAGGGCTACGCCTACGATACCCATACCGAAGCCTAGGACGAAAGCCATGCTCAGAACGACGTTCAACACCGCACCCGCTACGCGCACGACCATCGGTGTGAACGTATCGCCGACGCCGGCGTACGTCCTGCTTCCCGTGAGGTTCAGGAACTCGAAGGCGAGTGCGGGTGCCACGACTGCGAGGTAGACGGCACCCGCTTCCGCAACAGCGGGTTCAGCATCGAAGACGTTTACGAGCTGAGTTGCGAGAGCGACGTAGCCGAGAACGAAAGGCGAGACGGCGATCAGCGATATATAGATGCTCTGCGCAACGGCTGTCGAGGCTTCCTCCTTTTCGTCAGCGCCGTACCTTCTGGAGACGACGCTTACGGTGCCTCCCGCGAAGCCGAGACCGACGAACTTTGCGACCGACCAGTAGGCGAACGCGAAGGCGAGACCCGCGACGGCGTTGGTGCCGACCGCCCATCCCACGATAGCGACATCGACGGCGTGTTTCGACATTATCGAGAACCCCGTGACTATCCGAGGCCAAGCCAGATCCGTCGTGCGACGGAGACGGTCGGTGTCTATGACGCCCGCCCTTTCGAAGCCGGTCGCTACTGCTTCTCTTAGGCTCACCACGTTTACTCGGATCCCGTCCGCTGTATCTTCGACCGTATATGGCGCGCGTGCGGTCTGACAGCCGTCGTGTCGGGTTGGCTCACGACATCGGCGTCGGTATCGCCGAAACACCGAAGAAGTACCGTCATACGTGGGTTACGTCCCACGCGGGTAAGTATATGTCCGTTCGTCAAGCCGTCGTTTCGGGAGCCATCGGAACCGACGCAGTTCCTCGGCTTCGTACCGCCCGGTAGATACATTCCGTGCGGGCGCGTACATCACGTATGCCTCAGGTAAGCTTCGAGGATACCGACGGTAACGTCGAAAAGGTGGTGTGCGAGGAGGGCGAGAACCTCCGTGACGTTCTGCTCAGAAACGACCTGTCGCCCCACAACATACCGACGGCGGTATCGTGCCACGGTCTCGGGACGTGCGCCACGTGTTCGGTCGAGGTCGTAGAAGGAGACTTGGGCGAACCGTCCGTACGCGAAAGTCTGAGGCTGGGTGCGCCTGTGCTGTCACCCGATCTCGACGTGCGCCTCGCGTGCAGGACGGAGGTTACGGAGGACGTACACGTACGTGTCCCCGAAGGCGTCTGGGGTCGGGAAGACGGCTGAGGTTGCGAAGGCGAAGGATGCGCGAAACGTCGCGGGTCGGGGGTGTCGAGACGGGCGTAGATCGGACGCGCCGGTGCCCTACCTAAACGGATATCCGTACGGAGGACGTTGTCCTTGTATGGAGACGGTTACAAGGTCTTCCGCCATAGAGCGTTACGACGACGAGGCACCCGACGGCGAAGAGCTGGAGACGGCTACGTTCGCGCTCGGCTGTTTCTGGGGTCCCGATTCGGAGTTCGGCTCCCTCGAAGGCGTCTACAGGACGCGCGTCGGCTACGCGGGGGGTACGAAGAAGGATCCGACGTACACGAACCTCGGCGACCATACGGAGACAGTACGTGTCGGGTACGCACCCGACGAGGTTTCGTACGAGGATCTTCTGCGTACGATCTTCGACAGCCACGACCATACGAGGAGGGTTCGTAAGAGACAGTACCAGAACGCGGTCTTCGTGTCCGACGAGGAGCAACGTGAGGCTGTCCGCCGCCATCTCGGATCCATGGGCGTCAGCCCCGAAACGGTTGAGACGAGGATAGAAGCCGTCGATCGGTTCTACAATGCCGAAGAGTACCATCAAAAGTACAACCTAAGATCGAGGGACGCGGTAGCCGGCGCTTTCGAAAGAGCCGGGTATACGGACGAGGAGATCAGGGACTCACCCGCCGCCGCCAAGCTAAACGGGTACGCCGGGGGACACGGTGCGCCCGATGCTCTTCTCGTAGACGAAGACTGACAGGGGGCACCGTTTCTGTGGGGAGGTCACGGAGGCACGTACATCGACAGGTTGGCTGACGGGGCGACGCGCCTCTGCTGTACGTCCTTCTGAAGCCTTATTCGGCTCCGGAACGTACCTTTGGCGTGGATATCTCACCCGAACCCGACGAGGAGCCTTTTGAGGAACAGCGCGCACGTACGGGGAACGCTATGAAACGTCTGTTCATCGAGTACGGGAGTCCGAACGCAGGGAAGGCGGTGGTCGGTGTGGTCGCGTCCGTCTTCTCGCGTCTTCTCGATCTCCTTCCGCCTCTGCTCCTCGGTGTAGCCATAGACTCCATCTTTCTCAACGAACGCGGCTTCTCCCTCTGGCTAGTACCCGACGCGTGGCTCCCGGACAGCCCCACGGGACAGTTCTGGCTGATCTCGGGTCTCATCGCGGCTTCCTTCGCGCTCGCGGCGGCGTTCCACTGGACGCGTAACTGGGGCTTCAACGCATTCGCACAACGTATACAGCACTCCGTAAGGACAGACACATACGACAAGATGCAGAGGCTCAACATGGGCTTCTTCGCCGACAAACAGACGGGCGAACTCATGTCGATACTCTCGAACGACGTCAACCGTCTCGAACGTTTCCTCAACGACGGTCTCAACTCCTTCCTACGTCTCGTCGTCATGGTCATCGGCATCGGTGGTATTCTGGCGTACTACAACTGGCAGTTGGCGCTCGTCGCACTTCTTCCCGTTCCGCTCATCGTGATCTTCACCTACTTCTTCATACGGACGATACAGCCCAAGTACGCACGCGTCCGGTCGTCGGTCGGACAGGTAAACTCACGTCTGGAGAACAACCTCGGCGGTATACAGGTGATAAAGTCGTCGAATACCGAGGGTTACGAGTCCGAACGCGTCGAGGATGCGAGCGGTGAGTACCTCGACGCCAACTGGGACGCAATACGGACACGTATAAGATTCTTCCCCGGTCTGCGTCTCCTCTCCGGCTTCGGCTTCGCCGTCACGTTCGTCGTCGGCGGTCTCTGGGTCTTCAACGAAGCCCCGCCGGGTCCTCTGTCGGGTGAACTGTCGGTCGGCACGTTCGTCGTCTTCATACTGTACACACAGAGGTTTATCTGGCCTGTCGCACAGTTCGGACAGATAATCAACATATACCAGCGCGCCTACGCGAGCGCCGAACGCGTCTTCGGTCTCATGGACGAACCCGACGCAGTCGACGAGACGGAGGACGCCGACGAACTCGTCGTCGACGACGGATCTGTCGAATACGACAACGTTACGTTCGGCTACGGAGACGAGAAGGTGCTCGAAGACGTGTCTTTGGAGGCTGACGGAGGGGAGACTGTCGCTGTCGTGGGACCCACGGGCGCAGGGAAGTCGACGCTTCTGAAGCTACTCCTCAGGCTGTACGATGTGAATAAAGGCGCTGTCAGGATCGACGGGAACGACGTGCGCGGTGTCACCCTTTCGAGCCTCAGGCGGAAGATAGGCTACGTCTCTCAGGAGACCTTCCTTTTCCACGGCACCGTCCGTGAGAACATAGCCTACGGCTGTCTCGGAGACAACGGGGAGCCACCGAGGGACGAGGAGATAGAGGAGGCGGCGCGCGCCGCCGAGGCACACGGGTTCGTTCAGGATCTGCCCGACGGTTACGAGACCACCGTCGGCGAGCGCGGCGTGAAGCTCTCAGGCGGACAGCGTCAACGTATCGCCGTCGCACGCGCGTTCCTCCGCGACCCCGAGATACTCGTCCTCGACGAGGCGACAAGCGATGTCGACACCGAGACGGAGATGCTTATACAGCGCTCACTCGACAGGCTCACAGAGGATCGCACCACCTTCGTGATAGCACACCGTCTCTCTACGGTCAAGGACGCCGACGAAATCGTCGTCTTGGAGGACGGAAAGGTCGTCGAACGCGGAGGGCATGACGAACTCGTCTCGCGCGACGGTCTGTACGGTAAGCTCTGGGGCGTACAGGCGGGCGAGATACAGGGGCTTCCCGAAGAGTTCGTCGATAGGGCGAAAAGGAGGCGTGCTGAGGTCGACACCGACGACTGATACGGCGAAAGGCGTAGACGCAACGAGGAGTGAACCGTTCCGTCACCCGTCGGCTTTTATCGCATGAACGGGTCTCAGGCTATCGACAACCTCAGCGGTTTCGTCTATTCTTTCGAGCACCACATCAGCGTCCTTGTACGCCCCCGGACATTCGTCAAGCGTCTCCTCCTTGACCGATGTGGAGAAAACGCCTTCCATCGAACGTTCGAAGGAGTCCAGATCGAACTCGTCGTGCGCCCATCTCCTTGAACCACGTCTTCCCGAACCGTGCGGTGCGCTACTGTTCCAGTCGTCGTTTCCCTTGCCCTCCACTATCACCGAACCTCTCGACATGTCGAACGGTATCACGCCTCTTTCGCCCTCGTGTACGCTTGTAGCGCCCTTACGTATAACGAGGTCGTCGAAGTCGATGTAGTTGTGGGTCGAGTTTATCGTGTCCCGAACCTCACCGTCCAACACCTCCGCGACGGCGTCGCAGATCAGACGCCGGTTCTCCTCGGCGTACGTCTGCGCGAAGACCATATCGACGAGGTAGCCCTCGCGCTCGTCGCCCTCCAGATAGTCCAACGGGCTTCCGTCGGCGTTCTCGACGGCGTACTCCGAGATAGATACGAGCTGACCGTGTACCTCGTCTATCCGCTCCGGCTCTCCCTCGTGAATATCCCTGACCGACTCCATATCCTTCCAGTCCTCCCCCTTGCCACCCAGTACCCAGTTGAGTAGTTCGTCGTCGGATACCTCGTCGAGGTCAAACTTGTAGTATCTTGGGTCGACGCCTTCGAGCCTTTCCCTGATTACGTCGGGTCTGTCGTCACACGCCTCGTGGGCGCGTTCCTGCCAGTACTCGGCTATACTCAGACCGATACCTCTCGAACCCGAATGTACAACCACCCAGTGCTCGCCCGTCTCGGAGGATTCGGATACCTCGATGAAATGGTTACCGCCGCCGAGCGTACCCAGCGAGTAGATCACGCGGCTGACGCTCTCGCCGACGCGCTCACATAGGTTCATGAAGTACCCCTTGCCGTATCCGGGTGACTCTATACCGATACCGAGCGCCTCGTCCAACGACGACAGCTTTCTTTCGCAGTCGTCCCACGGGAAGTCGTCGACCAGATGGTAGCCGTGGTCGAACCCTCTGTCACCGAAGGTTTCCCTGCCCATCGGAACCCTCTCGCGTATACGGCTGTCTATCTCTTCGGCGTCTTCTCGTGACCATACCCCCTTGCCGAGGCTGTACGCCGTCATTCCACAACCGATGTCGACACCGACGGTGTTCGGAGGGACGCGGTTTCCGAGAGGCATCGTGAAGCCTACGACAGTACCCGCCCCTTTGTGTGCGTCGGGCATTATCCTCACGTCGTTCCGGAACGCCTCGTGGTCGACTATCTCCTCGATCTGTTCTACTGTCGCCTCGTCGACCTCGTCGGTCTTTACGTCCGCGCTCGTGTACTCGCCCTCTATCTCTAACCCCGACATTACAGTCTCACGCGTCTACCTAAACCCTCCTACAGCATATACGCTTCGTCGGGAGGGCAGAGAGGTTTTCCCTTGCGCTCTTCCTCGGAGGTAGTACCCACGAGTGCCTCCGTTCCCACTGTTCGGTGGTACAGAGCCTGAGTGCGGTTCAGAAAGCCCCCATCGGATGGCGGTGTTCGGATAAGCTTCCAAGCCGGTGGGTGCTGTATTTCTGTCGTCCCCACCCGTTCAGTATCCCGATACGGCTCCCGGAAGTAGGCTGAGGATCTCGCGTGACGGACAGGAATATCCGGAAGATCCGTCTGCTGAGAACTGACGAGTCGTCTGTCGTTCGCCCGGAGCGGGATTTGAACCCGCGTCACAACCGTGACAGGGTTGTATGATGGGCCCCTACACCATCCGGGCTTGCGCTTATTCGTAGCACCACCCGCCGTATAACTCTTACTAACTTCGCCCTACACCGCCGGGATCCCGAAGTCAGTTATACGGGGAGCGTTAACTCCGTCCATGAAGCTATCCGACGACGACCACGCGCTCGTCGAGGAACGTCTCGGGCGTCCGCCCAACCGTGTCGAGGAGGCTCTTTTCGTCAACCTCTGGAGCGAGCACTGCGCCTACCGGTCGTCACGTCCCGTTATCGCCGATCTGCCGACCGAGGGCGAGGATGTCGTGATAGGTCCGGGCGACGACGCCGCTGTCGTAGGGTACGACGAAGACCACGTCCTCGCCGTCGGTATGGAGAGCCATAACCATCCGTCGTACGTCGACCCCTACGACGGCGCGGCGACGGGCGTCGGCGGCATCGTGCGCGACATACTCTCGATGGGCGCGCGCCCTATCGCGCTTCTCGACACCATATACTTCGGCGGGTTCGACCGCGAGAAGGCGCGTTACCTGTTCGAGGGCGTCGTCGAGGGTATCGGCGACTACGGAAACTCGATCGGCGTCCCGACCGTCGGCGGACAGACCTACTTCGACGAGTCGTACAACGGAAACCCGTTGGTCAACGTCGTCTGTGTCGGCTTGGCGAGTGAGGACGAACTCCTGACCGCCGATCTGAAGGGGGAAGGCAACGCTCTCGTACTCGTCGGTAACGCGAGCGGGCGCGACGGTCTCGGAGGCGCTTCTTTCGCGTCCGAGGATCTGAGCGAGGACGCCGAGAGCGAGGATCGACCCGCGGTACAGGTCGGTGACCCGTACACGGAGAAGCTTCTCATAGATGCGACGTTGGAGATACGTGAGTACGCGAAGGCGGCGCGCGACCTCGGCGCGGCGGGTCTCGCGGGCGCTTCTTCGGAGATGGCGGCGAAGGGCGAACGCGGCGTCCGTCTCGATCTCAACGACGTGCATCTACGCGAACCGCTCAACGCTCTCGAAATACTCCTGAGCGAGTCACAGGAACGTATGCTGTTCGAGGTCGAACCCGACGATATCGAGACGGTTCTGGGTATCGCCGACAGGTACGACCTCGAAGCGAGCCTTATAGGAGAGGTGACCGATGAGGGCTTCGTCGCCCAACACGAGGGCGAAACCGTCGTCGACCTACCGCCGGGGTTCCTCGCAGACGGTGCACCCACACACGACCTCGAACGCAAGGAGCCTGACGAATCCGAACCGCCAGCACCGTACGAGGAGACGCACGACGGTCTGCTCGACGCGCTCGCCGACCCCAACAACGCGTCGAAGGAATGGGTGTACAGGCAGTACGACCACGAGGTTGGGACACGGACGGTCGTAAAGCCCGGCGACGACGCGTCGGTGCTACATATCGGCGACGGCGGTCTTGCGCTCTCGGCGGGATGCGACTCCGAACGCGTCTCTGCGCGCCCGTACGAGGGTGGCTACGAAACCGTCGTAGAGAACGTCGCCAACCTCGCCGCAAAGGGAGCGCGTCCGGTCGCGCTCGTCGACTGCCTCAACTTCGGCAACCCGGAACGCCCGGAGGTCTACGGCGAGTTCGCCGACGCCGTGCGCGGAATGGGAGACGGAGCGCGCGATATAGGTGTGCCTTTTGTGGGCGGCAACGTCTCGCTCTACAACGAGAGCGAGGAGTTCGGTACGGCGGTCAACCCCACGCCGAGCGTCGGCGCCCTTGGTGTCGCCGACGATCCCGACTCCCCGCGTGCGACCGTCGACGGCGTCGGCGTAGGAACGCCGCTCGTCGTACTCGATGCGACCGACGAGCCTTCGGCGTTGAGCCGTATGGCAGAGGATATCGCAGAGGGAGCGGAGGCGGCGCACGACGTATCCACCGGGGGCGTCGCCGTCGCACTCGCCGAGATGGTAGGCGAGAACGGCGTGCGCGCGGAGACGGACGCACCGTTCGACGCACAACCCGGACGCGTCGTGGTCGCGGGCGACCCCGACAGCTTCGACGGTACGTACGAAACAGGACGTATCGGCGAGGTCACCGACGGGGGCTTGACGGTTGAACTCGACGACCGAACCGTCGAACTGTCGCGCGACGAGATAGACGAGGCACGTTCGGCGCTCGAAGACGCGATGTAGGGGTAATTTTTAATACCGTCGCTCTACGAACCGTGAACAGATGTCTGAATCATCGGCGGGACACCGCGAACCGAGTAGGTCGTTAACCCTTCTTGACGCGACTATGGTCGGCATGGGTGCGATGATCGGCGCGGGCATCTTCGTCCTGACGGGTCTCGCCGCCGAGACAGCGGGACCCGCCGCCATACTCGCATTCGCTCTCAACGGTATCGTGACGGGGTTTACGGCTCTTTCGTACGCCGAACTTGCGAGTTCGATACCCAAGAACGGCGGCGGATACGCCTACGTCAACGAGGTTTTCTCCGACATACTCTCCTTCCTCATGGGATGGATGCTCTGGTTCGCGTACATGATAGCGGGTGCTCTCTACGCACTCGGCTTCGGTTCCAACTTTATCGAGTTCTTCCATATCTACGACATCACACTCCCCGGCGGGCATACCGTATACGCGCTGGCTGTCGTCGTAACCTTCGTCGTTCTCAACGCCGTCTCGGCGAGCGCAAGCGGCGGAGCCGAAACCGTCGTTACAGTCGTAAAGATAATTATACTCGTCGTCTTCTCCGCGTTCGGTGCATCGGCGGCGAGCGCAGAGGAGTTCACGCCGTTCCTCACCGAGGGCGGTACAGCGGTTCTGTCGGCGATGGGTCTGACGTTTATAGCCTTCGAGGGCTACGACCTCATAGCGACGGTTACGGAGGAGGTGAAGAACCCGCGCAAGAACATCCCCCGCGCCATCTTCATAAGCCTCGGTGCTACGCTCATCATCTACATGGTGGTCGTCTTCGTCGCCATAGGTACGCTCGGCGCGGAACGTCTCGGCGCACAGGGCGAGACGGGTATAGCCGTCGCCGCGGGTAGCTTCATGCCCGAGTTCCCTCTCATCGGGGGCGGTGAGTCGGTGATAGCCTTCGGTGCCGTCTTCTCTACGATAAGCGCACTCAACGCCGTCATACTCGCCTCAAGCCGTGTCGCGTTCTCGATGGGGCGTGAGGGACAGCTCATAAAGAAGGTTGGTCAGCTACACCACAGGTACGGTACGCCGTTCTGGGCTATCGTTGCGAGCTCGGCTGTTATGCTCCTGTCGGTGGTCTTCATACCTATACAGCAGGTCGGTAACCTGACGAGCCTTTTCTTTCTCGTTTCGTTCGTTCTCGTAAATGCGAGCGTGATACGTCTACGCAGGGAGCGCCCCGACATGTCGCGTCCGTACGAGATGCCTTTCTACCCGTTACCGCCTATACTCGGTATAGTCCTAAACCTCGTTCTCGCCTTCTTCATCGATCCCGAAACGTGGCTACTCGGAGGGGCGTGGCTGTTGTTCGGTGTCTTCGTCTACTGGCTACTGCAGACACCGCGTGTAACCGTCGACAGGCTAAGACAGGGTGTTAACAGATGACAGGAAAGCTAAGGATCATAATAGCAGGGATGGGAAGGGTCGGCTACTACGCGGCGAGGTCGTTGAACGGTCAGGGTCACGAACTCGTCGTTATCGAGGAGAACGAGAAGAGATGCGGTGAGATAAACGACGAGTATATAGCTACGGTCATACAGGGCGACACGACGCGCCCGTCGGTTCTGCGTCAGGCGAGTCCGGAGAAGGCGGACGCCATCGCGGCGCTTACGAACGACACTGCGGCGAACCTTGCCGCATGCATGACGGCGCAGAAGATGAACGAACGTATACGTACGGTGATGCGTGTCGACACCGAACTCGGTGACGAGTACCGCGACATCGTGGACGAGGTTATCTTCCCCGAACGTATAAGCGCGAGAGCCGCCGCCAACTCCGTGGTCGGTGCGGATATACGGACGCTCGAATCCGACACGGGGGATATCGATATACTCGAAGTCCGTGTCGACGAGGGCGCGCCCGCGGCTGGCAGAAGGCTTGACGAGGTGAGCTTCCCCAAGGGAACCCTCGTCATCTCCGACTTCAACGGGAGTAGTATAGCCAGACCTGAGACGTGTCTCGAAGCGGGTAAGAGGTACGTCGTCGCCGTCGAGCCTGACGTTAAGGACGAGGTCATCAACCTTCTGAGAGGTTAGGCGTCGAACGTCTCGACGAAGCCGCGTATGCTCTCGTCCGTACCCGCTATCACCAGTTCGTCGCCCTCCTCGAAACGGAAGCCGGGTGTGAGGTTCGTGACTACCTCACCGTCGCGCTCTACGGCTACGACCGTACAGCCCGTCTCCGACCGTACGTCAGCACCGCCGAGAGTACCGCCCGTCAGACCCGGTGCCTCAGTCTCAACGACCTTGACGTGCGACCTCGTCGGCTCCTCGCCGTTGTCGAGAACCGCGGACGCCATCATCCTACCCGTCATCTCCGCGAGGGAGACGACGTAGTCGGCACCCGCCCTGTATATCTTGCTGACCGCCTCCTCGCGTTCGCATCTCGCGGCTATGCTCGCCTCCTCGTTTACATCTCGCGTAACGAGGGTGGCAAACTCGGCGTCTGTGTCGTCCGGGACGGCGAATATAACCGAGTTTGCCTCCCCAACACCCGCGGTTTCGAGAACGTCGGGGTCGGTTATGTCTCCCACAACGTCGACGCCGTCCGTATCCTCCGTGTCGATGACGGTGTACGGTACGTCAGCCTCGTCAAGGACGGCGACGACGCGTCTACCGACCTCGCCGTAGCCCGCGACCACCGTCTCGCCCCTTTCGTACCTGCGCACCTCCGATGTCGTCAGCCCCTCTAGCTCGTCTATCTCGTCCTCGCCGCCGGTTACGAGTAGAACAGTACCCGCGTCGAGCGACTTCGACGGCGGTACGGGGGAGAGGAACTCACCGTCCGACCAAGCGCCTATGACGTTCACGCCCGTGTCCTCGCGTAACGAACTCGAACCGAGCGTCTCCTCGGTCAAGCCGCTACCACGTGGTATCAGGAGTTCGACTATACGGAAGTCGTCGCCCGCCTTCACGGTACCGCCGACCTCGGTCGTAACGTCAGCCGTAACGAGGCTTGCGAGTCCATCGCCTATCATACGTCTGGGTGAGATAACCGTATCCGCGCCCGCGAGTTCGTGGTACGGCGACAGGTTCGGCTCCTCGACGACGCTGACGACCTTGACCTCCTCGTCTATCTCCTTGGCGGTAAGGACTATGCTCGTATCCACACGGTCGGAGACGTCCGCGACGAGCGCCTTGGCGTCGGTCAGGTTCGCACCGCGGAGAGTGGAAGCCGAGTCGGGCTTGCCCTGTATGACCTCGTAACCGTCCTCATAAAGCTCCCTCGCCCTCTCACGGTCGGACTCGATAAGGACGTAGCCGACATCCCTCGCTTCCAGACGGCTTACGAGCGTCTCGACCCTCGGCGTGTACGTGCATATGACGACGTGATCCGAGACGCCGCGCCCGACGGAGCTAGGTACGGACGTTGAGAGGGCGTCACGTATCGCGGGGAACAGGAAGACGGGTAGCGCGAGGAATATCATGAGAGTCCCCACGACGTCGATGACTATGACGAGTACGTTCATCTCGGTGCTTACCCACGGGGAGTCGGAGCCGTACCCCGTCGTCGTGTACGTCTCGACGACGAACTGGAGAGCCTCGACGTACCTTCTCGGGTCGTTCTCGAACCTCGCCATACCGTACCGGTAGACGTACGCGAAGCCGAATACGGTCGCCAGCAGAACCGTAAGGTAGTACAGGTTCCTCCTGCGCCGTCTGTCCATGGTGGAGCGATGCGCCCCGGTCTCTAAACACTGGCGGGCGCGTCGAAGCGTGGGTTATATGCGTCTCGACGCGCGACGCGTATACATGAGCTTCGAAGAGGACGACAAGGTCATCTTCAGGGACGAGTACCACGAGAAGGACGGCGAGGAAGGAAAGGTCGTACAGGTCAGCGAGACGATGTTCGGCGACGAGACGTACACCGTTGAGGTCGACGACGAGACGATAGGCGGCTTGGGCGAGGATCAGCTGGAAGCCGTCGACGGGTAACGGCTACGTTTCGGCGCTTCCTTCGGTTTCTTCGTCGACGCGGAATATCTCCGACGCCCTTCTTAGAGTCTCGTAGTCCTCCGACTGCGCGGCTTTCTTGAGCGCCTCCGTCGGCGTCGAAAGTAGCTGGCGAACGAGCGAACTCGTCAGGTCGTCGACTATCTCGCGGTCGCGGTCGTCGAGGCTCCTACCGCCGGATTCGAGCCTTCGGAGAGCCTCGCGCGTCTCCTCCTCACGTATCTCCTCCGCGCGGGCGTATATGGTCGACAGCATCTCCTTCGCGCGTTTTTCCTTCAGCTTGTCCTCAAGAACCTCCATCTCCTCGTCTATCATCGCCTCTACCTCGCCCGCGGCGCGTCTGCGCCCCTCGACCGAAGAGCCTGCTATCTCGGAGATGTCGTCTATGTCGATGAGTTCGACGCCTTGGGCGTCCGCGGCGTCGTCGCCAACGTCGCGCGGATTGGCGAGGTCGAGTACGACGAGGTCGTGTCCGCGCAGGTCGGTTCCGTCGAAGATAAGATGCGGCGCACCCGTCGCCGTAACGACGACATCCGTCTCGTCAAGATACGACGATATCTCACCGAAACGGACGGGTTCACCGCCTATCTCGTCGGCGAGACGCGCCGCGGTATCGTACGTCCTGTTGGCGACCAGAATCTCGTCGTAGCCCGCGTTGCGGTCGGCGAGTGAACGCGCGACGAGTTCGCCCATCTCACCCGCGCCCACGACGACGACGTTGATCCCGTCAAGGCTTCCGAGCCTGTCGCGTGCCGCCTCAACTGCGGCGCTACCCATCGATGCGTTCCCTTCGTTTATAGCCGTCTCCGTACGTGCGCGCTCGCCGACGTGCAGAGCCTTCAGAACGGCTGTTTCGAGAGCGCCGTCCAACGCACCGTCGGATGTGGCTCCGTGGTAGGCGTCGCGCATCTGACCGATTATCTCGTCCTCTCCGACGACCATGCTCTCCAGTCCGGAAGCGAGACGCATGAGGTGACGTACGGAGTCGGTATGCGCCATGTACTCCTCGGTACCCTCGCGCACGCCTACGTCTTCGGCAAGTTCATCCAGAACGTCGCGCCCCACGCCGGAGACGTAGAACTCGGCGCGGTTACACGTCTGGAGGACGTACGCCTCGTCGGCACCTTGGCTCAGGAGCCGGTTACGTAGCTCCCCCGCCGAAGGCTTACACAGCTCCTCTAGGTCGCTCAGTTCGGCGCGTTTGTGTGTGATCAGAAGAGCTTCTATCTCCTGCATAGGTAACACCGTTTCGAGGGATACGACCGTGAGGAGAACGACGTTTCCGGCTGTCTGTTTCCCTCTTTCATACATCGATATTACCTTTGTCGGAGTTTAAATCTGTCGAAGGCGCGGAGTCGTCTAAGGAAGGCTTTAATACACAAGCGTTCGCCCATACCGGCGTATGAAGCCACGTCTCCTCGACCTTCTGGAGCCGCCCGACTTCGTATCGCTGATGAACGCGGGGTTCGGGTTTATCGCGCTCATAGCCGTCGCGTACGACGACTTCACGATCGCGGCGGGTATGGTTCTCGTGGGTGCGATCGCAGACGGTCTCGACGGTATCATAGCGAGACGGACGGCTTCGGGCGAGTTGGGCGTCGATATCGACTCTTTGAGCGACATCGTCTCTTTCGGTATAGCGCCCGCGTTCCTCGCACACTACGTCGCGCGCGAAACCTCCTTGCTTCTCTCGCTCGTCCCTATCGTCTTCGTACTCGCCGCGCTCGTACGTCTCGCGGCGTACAACGTTCAGGACGCCGACTCCGTGGGGTTTACGGGCGTGCCGTCGACGTTCGCGGGCATCTTCGTCGTAGTCTTCTTCCTCTCAGGCGTCCCCGAAGCCATCGGTGCCGAGGGTCTCGTCCTCGTAACCTCGACGGTCATACTCGCGTACATGATGCTGGTCGAGATAGGCTATCCGGAGATACGTGACCGCCACGCCGTCGGCGCGGGCGGTGTCGTCGCACTCACCGTGCTGTTCCCTCTGGCTTACGGTGCCGTTCTCGCAAAGATCCTTCTCGCAGTCCTCGTGGGATACATCGTTCTCGCCCCACGTTACTACGCCGGCTCAGGAAAGTAGCTTCGTCGGTACGACCGGCGCGAACCGCGTTTACGGCTCAGATAACGCGGTTCTGTAGGTAGTCGAGGTGCTTGGCGTTGTAGACTATCTTTACGTCCTCCTCGGGCGTACCGATGCACGTAAGACGGACGTCGCGGTCGTCGACCTCCTCGTCGCTCAGAATCTGTTGCATATCCATATCCATCTCGCCCTCAATGATGATACCTGCACAGTTGGCGCACGCACCCGCGCGGCATGAGAAGGGCCAGTCGTAGCCTTCGCGTTCGGCGGCTTCAAGTATGTACTCGCCCTCGTATACCTCAAGCTCTCCGTGATCCTCGTCGCTCAGATCCATATCCGCCGCCTTATCGAAGTTCTCTTCGTCGTATATGTCCCATCCGTTGTCTTCGACAACGTCGTAGTTCAGGTATTCTACCGTCGGCATACACCAACTTCGACCCGTGGGGGCTTAGAACTTTCCGTTCCTCACGGATCTAACCAACTATCATCAAGAAGAGTTATGTGCCGAGCGCGGCTACGCTGAGTATGCTCTGGACGGCGAAACACGCGCCCGAGAGCTTCGACGACCTGCCGCAGGACGAGGTGGCGCGTCTACTACCGCGCGCCGCCGGGTCGGGTCTAAACGTCGTCCTCCACGGTCCAAAGGGTGCGGGGAAGACCGCCGCGGCGCGTCTCTTGGGCGACGACCCGTACGTCCTGAACGCCTCCGACTTCTTCGGTATGACGAAGGACGAGATAGCCGACGACCCGCGTTTCCGGGGCTTCATAACCGCAAAACGGAAACGCGAGACCTCAAAGGCGGATCTCATAAACCACGTTCTCAAGCAGGTGGCGTCGCACTCATCGGTCGGTGAGGGACGCCGTACGATCGTCATCGACAACGCCGAGGATACACGCCGCGACTTCCAGCAGGCGCTCCGGCGTGTCGTCGAACGTTTCTCAGAACAGTGCAGGTTCGTGCTAACGACACGGTCTCTCTCGGCGCTCATCCCCGCGATACGGTCGCGCGCCCTACCCGTCGCGGTAAGACAGGCGACGAAGGAGGAACGCGTCGAGGCTCTCGAACGTATCGTCGACCGCGAGGGGGTAGAGACGAAAGAGGCGGGCGTTGAGTTCGTCGCCGAGGAAGCACAAACGCTCCGCGAGTCCGTCCTCCTCCTACAGACGGTCGCAACGCGCGGGAAGGTCACCATGGGGTCGGTACTCGAAGCCGCCGACGACGTGGAAGGTGATCGCGTACCGGATATGCTCGAAGACGCACGCGCGGGCGGTTTCGACGAGGCGGTGGAGACGCTCGACGACATGATGATAGAAGGCGGATGGTCGGGCGACGACCTTCTCCGCCGCTTTCTACACGAGACCGATAAACCCGGTGAGGTGGTCGCTATCGGAGATGTCGAGCACGCGCTCAAAGAGGGAGCGAACGACAGGATACATCTCGAAAAGCTTATAGCCGAGATTGCGGCGGTGTGAAGTGTTTACTGCCGAGACTCTTATACGAACCCTCCGGTTCTGATTTATAGAAATATACCGCCAAATTAAATATGCCCTGTCGTATACAGTTAAGTGACGCATGAACACAAGCTTAACCGGTATAGACGGCGACGATATGGTGCGCAGGTCGATGGAAGAAAGCGGAGGGGAGCTACGTCTCCTACAGGTCTCGCCCGCCGTACTGAGCAGGTACGTCAAGGTTCTCAGCGAGGAGGAAGGCTCCGTCGAGGTACGCGCGCTCGTGGGCGAAGGCGCACTCAAGGATGTTATGGACGACTTCCTCGTTGCGAGCGCGGCGAGCGACCTTATCAAGCAAGGAAGGCTCGAACTCCTTTCGACACCCGACGACTCGCGCAGGTCACTTGTCTTCGTCGGCGACTCCGAGGTTATGAGCTTCGTCGATGTCGGCGACGAGATCGGCGCTGTTTCGACCGACGACGACGAGATAGTCAGCCGCGCCTCCGACCTTTTCGGGTCGATGTGGGAGAACGGTGAGGAGTTCGGGATACGGACGCCCCCGGCTTCGCGTATACGTGAGACGCTCCGCGAGGATATAGGCGAGGATACTCAGGAGGACTTCGACGGTATACTCGGTATACTCGAAACCGCGAAGGGCGACGGCGAAGGTCTCGACGAGATCACGGTCGCTCTCCTCGCCGCGGCGCGTAACGAGATACTGCTCTACGATATCTCCAAATGGGGTGAGGACTCCGGGGTTGCATCGAAGGCGACGTTCTCGCGCAAGAAGACGGAGATGGAGGACAACGGGCTTATCGATACCGAGAACGTCCCCATCGATATAGGACGCCCGCGTCTACGTCTCAAGTTCGCCGACGAGTCGCTCCACGAGGCTCCTCTCGAAGACGTGGTCGATACGGCGAAGAGGGCGATGGAGTGAGCGGGTAGACGGCTACGTTTACCGGTTCGTCCGTTTTTTTTTTCCTCGGTTCGGCTTCGTGACCGGCTGAACCGCCCCGCGTCTTTGCTGTTCCTTGCGCGTATCACGGTTACGCCGCGCCGGTCACGTCTATAAACCTAACTTCGCTATACGGAACTGCGGCATTCAGATTCGTCCTTGTGCAGTCCCTCCCGATTTTTCTTCGGCACGAGAAATCCCCGTGTCTCTCCGTGTCGACGGCTACGTTCGGCTGTTCCTCCGCGATGAAGACGTACCATCTCAGACCAGCGAGTGAGGCTACAACGGAGCTAACACTTCTGCGATACATAGCTTCGCTAAATGGACACGAAGCCTGCTTTCAGACTGCTCTTTAGATGTGCGTTCTTATGAATCCCAACACCATCGTATGAACCTGATCACCGGTTTCGGCACCGGTAGTTCTCTCACCGGTACTCGGAGATAGATCGATAAGGAACGTAGTAGCCGATATCGTCAATCCACGTCGACAGCCACTCATCAGCGGTCTGTTCATCGATCTTTCCTGCATCGACCGTAGCCAACAGGACACCGACTGATCCGATAACGGTTACGCCTTGGTCTTTAGCAAACGATCGGGCATCCCCATCATCGGTCAGTAGTCGACCGTCGTGTGCGTCCGCCAAGGCAAACGCCTGTGCCTCGCCGGGATCGAGATGGGTACCGGCGACCTCCTCCCTATCTGCGACCGTCTCCGAAACCGTCGCAGTAGGAATACGGTCGTCGAGTATATCAAGTCCTGACCGTACGTACGGATGATTATCGACGCCGTCTTTGAGTTCCTCGCGAACGACCGGCACCGTACAGACACCGGAGAGTCCTGCGACCACCCACAGCTGGTCGATATACGCAAAGTTGGAGAGGAGCGTCGTGTTCAGGACGGTCGGGTTGGCTGGAACACCGTCACCTGTCATTCGGTTCGGAAACCCTCACCGTCCGGATTCTCGTCACCGAATTCGAGTTCGCTCGCCGCTTCCACCTCATACTCTGCGTCTTCTTCGTCAACGAGTCCAAGCCGGAGCTCAGCCCCGTGCTCACGGAGTATATCACGCATCGTCCAGCGGTCGACATCAGCAAGCCTCGCGGCATCGCCGAGCGTGATCCGTTCGTGTTTGTAAAGCGCGACTGCGGCTGAGATGCGCTCTTTTTCGTGGTCTTCGAAGTATTCACGGACGAACTCTCGGAGAGCATCACCCTTACCGCCAAACACACCCGCTTCAACAGCACCCTCGATCAGAAGATCGAGGTCGTCCGGGCAGGAGCCGGTGATCCGTGCCATCGTTGTATCCCAGACTACGTCCGCATACTACTTATGAACTTCGCCAGAAACTCATGGATCGAGAGTGTCTCGAATACGCTCAGAAGATATAGCGGTATGTGATATATCGCCTCAGACGGACGTGCGGGCATCGAAAGCCGTCCAAAGATAAGGGTCGACAACCGCCTACTGCAGGACAGTGTATGTAACGAGCACGAGTACGGCGAACGCGAGGACGATAGAGCCGTAGAAGAACGACGGGCGCGTGCGGCGCGTCGTCGTGTAGACCACGTAGCCGATACGTCCGCCGTCAAGCACCGGATGTAGATTCTCCTCCGAACCTTCGGGACGTTCGCGGTACGTGATACCGACCTTCTCAACGCTGTGTCCCGCTCCGACAGCCTCGGCGCAGATCTCCGTCTCTATACCGAAGCCGTCCTCGGTGAGGTCGAGTTCGCGCGCCGAGTCGAGCGTGAACGCGCGGTACCCCGTAAGGATGTCGCCGAGGTACTCGCCGTGCGCAACCGCGAACTCGGCGTTGAATATACGGTTGCCTACGTAGTTGAGACGGGTGAATGCGTCGGGGTTGCCCAGCCTGTTTCCGAGTACGTGATCCGCGCCTTTGTCAAGGGGGGCGAGAACGCGGTCGACCTCGCCGGGAAGGTAGGTACCGTCGCCGTCTATCATAACGACGTACGGCTTTTGGAGATGTTCAGCGATCGCCTCGCGCACCGCCTGCCCCTTGCCGCTTCCCGACTGTTCGACGACACGCGCGCCGGCTTCCTCGGCGACGGCTTGTGTGTCGTCGTCGCTCCCGCCGTCGGTTACGAGAACGTCGTAGCCCTGTTCGGTGAACCCGCGTACCACGTCGCCGACGGTCGGTTCCTCGTTGTATGTCGGGACGAGTACGGTAACGTCCTCCTTCGCCGGCGTCACAGCACCACCGTCTCGTCGGGTTCAGGTACGTGGACGGTCGCATCGTCGACACGGCGTGCGAAACCGTCGGGGTCCTGCTCTATGGGCGGGAAGGTGTCGTAATGCATCGGGAAGGCGTCGTCGACGCCGAGCCAGCCGACCGCCTTCACAGCGTCGCCGGGATCCATCGTGAAATGATCTCCGATAGGCACCGCCGCGGCGTCGGGCGCGTAGACATCACGTATCACGGTCTTCATATCGCCAAAAAGGGACGTGTCGCCCGCGTGGTAGAAACGAGTTTCGCCGTCGTCGACGACGAAGCCCGCGGGCGTCCCTGCGTACCTGTCGAACCCGCCGTCGTCGGGCGCTCCGGACGAATGGAACGCCTTCGTCATCGTAAAGCCGACGCCCGCTTCCTCGTACGTTCCTCCGATGTTCATACCTGTCGCATCGACGCCGCGTTCGCCGTAGCACTCGGCGAGTTCGGGCTGACAGACAACCGGTGCGTCGAACAGCGGTGCGTCGCCCGCATGGTCGTGGTGTCCGTGTGTGACGGCGACAACGTCGGCGTCGAAGTCACCGGGTTCCGCATCCGTGCCGGGGTTGCCTTCGAGAAACGGGTCTACGAGTACGGTGGCTCCGCCGGCTTCGAGTTCGAAGAACGAATGTCCGTGCCAAGTTACGCGCATACCGGTAAACGCCGCGCCTACGTTATAACCCTAACCCTCGTTTCGCCTCACTCTTCTTCCTCTATCGTCTCGGGTTCGCTCACCGCCTGTGCGAGAGAGTCGAGACCGTTGACCCATTCGCTCACGAAGCCGTATTCGAGGTCTTCGAAGGCTTCGGCGTCAAACCCTTCGTCGTCGAGTATGAGCGCACCCGCCTCGGCGGTGAGTGCGAGCGCGCGATCCATGTCGTCCTCCTTCTCGGCGCGCCGAGCCTCTCGGACGTACTCGTCGACCGTACCGTCGTCCGCCGCGGAGCCGTTGTTGGTGACGTACGCCTCACACGAAGCCATGACGCCTATAAGCGAGGTCTGTACGCCTTCGAGAACCATCGCCTTGTTCTCCTCAAGCTCCTCCTCCGCCATCACGATCCGGCGTATCTCGTCTATCTCCTCCATGAAGACTTCGTCGTCTATTTCGCCGTCCTCGTACGCCTCGACAGCCTTCGTGCAGGCTATGGTGATATCGTCCTGGAGGTTGAAGAACAGACGCGCACCGTCGCCGTCGTCGTCCTCCGGGTCGAACTTCTCGTCCCGCAAACGCTCCATCCAGTTGTTCCAGCGTTCGCGGCTGTAGAACCCTTCGTCTTCTTCCATGGGGGACAGAAGCCTCTCAGCGTAAAATGGGTTTCGATGGTTTGTTGTTCGGACGCCGAGAAAGGGCGACGATGAAAACCGAGGGAGGCGCGCGTTTTGAGACGGAAGGCGCGTTCTACAACGACCGTATGGAGATGAACCGCGACATCACCGTCGCCGCCCTGCGCGCGTGGAAGAGGAACGTCGACCGTGACCCGCCGTCTTACCTCGACGCAAACGCGGCAAGCGGTGTGCGCGGTATACGTGCCGCCCTCACAGGGTACGACGCGACGCTCGCCGACAGGAGCGACGAAGCCGTCGCGCTCGCGCGCAGTAACGTCGAGGAGAGCGGTGTGGGAGGACAGGCGGAGGTTGTACACGAGGACGGTAACGTCGTCATGCGACGGTCGCGTTTCGACGTTGTCGATATCGACCCTTTCGGCTCTCCTACACAGTTCGTCGACGCGGCGTTCTCCGCGACCGACTCGCTCGCGTGTTTCACGGCGACCGACACAGCGCCGTTATGCGGTGCGCACGACTCAGGCGTGCGGCGTTACTCGTGCGTTCCTCTTAACACGTCTTACCATGCGGAGATGGGTCTGCGTGTCCTTATCGGGGCGCTGGCGCGTACCGCGGCGCGTTACGATGTCGCAGTCACGCCTGTCCTTTCACACTCTTCGGATCACTACAAACGCACCTACCTCGCAGTCGAGGAGGGCGCGAAGGTATCGAACGAGGCGCTCGAAGGCGTCGGCTTTCTGTCCCACTGCTTCGAATGCGGCGCGCGCGACGTTCACGAGGCGGTGGGAGCGGCGGTACCGGCGACGCTCAAACGTGACTGCACGTGCGGCGCGAGGCGACGCGTCGCGGGACCGCTCTGGATCGCACCCGTATGCGACACGGGGTTCGTCGACGAGGTTCTCGATAAGCTCGACGATAGCATGGGGACACACGACCGCGCAACAGGGATGCTACGCATCGTACGTGACGAACTCGACACCCCGACGCATTACGATCACCACGAGGTATGTAAACGCGCCGGAGCGACGCCGTCGAAGCTCGACGAGCTTCTGGAACGTCTACGCGACGAGGGGTACGAGGCGACGGAGGCGCACTACTCTGGCACGGCTTTCAAGACGGACGCGTCGCACGACGAACTCGTTAGGCTCGTCGCCGACTGAACCGGAGAGAAAGAGGTTTGTCGTAAGCGCCCGGTTTTGGACTGTATGTCAGACGCAGACACGGAACCGAAGGTCGTCGTGGTCGGCGCGGGACCTGCGGGTCTGTCCGCCGCCGTCTTCGCAGGACGCGCAGGCTTCGAAACGACGGTTGTCGAGAACGGTAGCTCGATTCTGAGCAGAAACGCACATCTTGAAAACTTCCTCGGATTCCCTGCAGGCGTAAACTCGCGCCTACTCCTCGACATGGGACGCGACCAAGCCGAACGTTCGGGCGCGGGGTTCGTGGACGCAGAAGTCGAAGCCGTCGAGAGGGACGGCACGGGCTTCGTCGTCAGTACCGACGACGGCGACCACGAAGCCGACTACGTCGTCGTCGCGTCGTGGGCGGACGCCTCGTTGGTCGACGGCTTCGACATCGAAACGACCCAGCAGGGTTCGAAGACGTACGTCGAGACACAGGACGGACGTACGGGCGTCGAAGGTCTGTACGTCGCCGGACGTCTCGCGGGACAGCCTCACCAGACGGTAGTAAACGCGGGGCACGGCGCGAAGACGGCGCTGTCGATGGTACACGACTCCGACGTTTCGTTCTACCACGACTGGGTCGCCCCCGAAGGCTACTTCACCGACCGCGGGCGCGAGGTACCACCGGGATGCGAGGAGGTTTCCGAGGAGGAACGCAAGGAGCGCGAGAAGGAGTCACTGCGCGTGATGCGCGGCTACTTCGACGAACCCCATCCCGAAGAACCGACGCCGCATCCGAGTCAGGAAGGCTGACGGACGTAGGACGGTGTATCAACCCGAACCGTCTACGAAGACGCCGTCGTCCGTACGCGGTACCGTATCGGTGGAGTCGAAACGGAGTATACCGTCGAGCTCCTCACCGAGACCTACGTTACGTATCCAGTCCGCTGTGTCGGAGCCGGTGACTGAGTCACGTACGTCTTGGGCAACCTCGTCGTTGACGCCGCCGTCGTAGTGGGCTTCGACGAGACGTACGCCTGCGGTGTCTTCGGGCGTCGGTTCGCCATACCTTCCCGCCGCAACGAGCCACGTCTCGCGGTCGCGTTCAGCGAGAACCTCGGCGACCGCGCGTGCGTTAACCGTACTGGCGACGAGGATGTTCTCGTGCGCACCTATACTTTCGACCGCACGTGTACCGTTCGTTGTGAGCATGCCCACACGCGCGCCTTCGAGGTCGTGGTCGCCGAACGAAGACGGGAGGGGCAGGAGGTCGAAGCCGTCGACTGGCGCGCCCGCCTGTTCGCCGACGAGTACGGCGTCTTCGACCCTCTCCGCGAACCCACGCGCCTCCTCTATACCGCCGAAGGGCTTGACATACTCGGCACCCTGTTCGAGGAGACGTACGATAGCCGTCGACGCCATTATAACGTCAACCACGACGAAGTCGGCGTCGGGCGTCGGTGACGGTACGTCTTCGAGACGGTCGACGCGCCTGACGGTCACGTCTCCTCCGTCATACTCAGTGCGTTGTCCGCGAGCAACGGTACGCCTTCTTCCATCATGGCGTAGAAGCTACTGTCGCTGTTGCCCATGAGGTAACGCGCGTAGAACATCTCACCGAGGGCGCACATCTTGTACGCCGCGAGTACGCGGTAGAAACGCGCGTTCTCGACAGTCATACCCGACGCCTCCTCGTACATACCGACGACTTCGTCACGCGACGGGTAGCCCTCCTTCTTCGTAAACTGAGGTAGCATCGTCCGCGTGATCTTCGACTCATCGTCGCCTTCGTCGCGCCAGAAGAAAAGGAGCCATCCGAGGTCACAGAGCGGATCGCCGAGTGCGCTCATCTCCCAGTCGAGAACGCCCGCGATACGCGGCGCGTCGGGCTCGAAGATGAGGTTGTCGAACTTGTAGTCGCCGTGGACGAGACCGCCGGCATGGTCGTCGGGTGCGTTGTCTTCTAGCCAGTCGCCGACCTCGCGTAACGCGGGTACGTTGCGCTCGTCGGTCGTCGTGTCGAACGCCCACTCTATCTGCTCCGTCCACCGCTCGACCTGTCGACGCGTGAAGCCCTGAGGGTTGCCGAAGTCGCCGAGACCGACGTCCTCAACATCGGTACCGTGTATAGAGGCGAGTGTTTCGACGACCTCCTCGGCGACCTCCCTGCGCGTTTCGGGGTCGGCGAAGCGGTCGGGTTCGGAGAAACGTACCACGTCGCCGTACAGGCGTTCCATCGTATAGAACTCGCACCCCATAACGTCGCGGTTCCTGCAGACACCGACCGTACGCGGCACGGGAACCTCGGTCTCCTGCAAAGCCTCCATGACGGTGTACTCACGGACGACGTCGTGCGCCGTCTCGGCGGTCTCGCCCGGAGGGGGACGGCGGAGAACGAGGTCGTGGTCGCCCCAAGATACGAAGACCGTCTCGTTCGAGAAGCCTTCGTCGTGTCGCTCGAACTCGAACGCGTCCCCACCGCCGAGACGGTCGGTGAGAAAGCCGCGTAACCCATCCTCGTCGACGAGTTCGTCTGAGTCTGTCATCGGGTGTAGGTACGGACGGAGGTTCCTTAACTCTGTTTCCGACCCGGCGTACACCGCGCTGAACTTAACCGTGCGCACCGACACGTACGTGTATGGAGATAGAGTACGACGGTTCGGAGGTGGCGCGCGAGTACGCCGAGACGACACGCGAACTCCTCGATGAGGTGGTGATACCGCGCGAACGTGAGCTACTCCGGAACCGCGACGAGTTCGAAAGCCGTGACAGGCTTAATTCGGCCGTGGACGAACTCCGCGACGAGGCGCGCGAACGCGGCGTCTACGCACCCCAGATACCCGAGGAGTACGGCGGTCAGGGTCTGTCGCTAACCGACGTCCTACCGACGTTTGAGGAGGCGGGTCGGTCGCTTCTGGGTCCCGGCGCGTTACGTATCTCAGCCCCCGACGAGGGTAACATGCATACGATCGAACTCGCGGGGAGCGAGGAGCAGAAGGAGAGATGGTTACGACCTCTCGTCAAGGGCGAGGCGCGTAGCGCCTTCTCTATGACCGAGCCTCATGGGGGCGCGGGTTCCGACCCCAAGATGATACGTACGACGGCGGAGCGCGACGGAGACGAGTGGGTCATCGACGGACACAAATGGTGGACATCGCAGGGTGTCGAAGCCGATGTCTACCTCGTGATGGCGCGTACGGACAACGACGCGCACCCGTACCGCGGATGCTCGATCTTCCTCGTCCCTGCGGACGCCGACGGCGTAGAGGTCGTGCGCGACGTTCCGCATATGGGCGAGAGCGGTATGAGCCACGCCGAGATGCGTTACGACAACGTCCGTGTCCCCGACGAAGCGATGCTTGGTACGGAGAACGCGGGCTTCATGATAGCCCAACAGCGCCTCGGACCCGCGCGTCTTACACACTGCATGCGTTTCGCGGGTATGGCAGACAGAGCGCTCGGTATCGCCGTCGCTTACGCGTCGAACCGCCACGCCTTCGGCGACCGTCTCGCCGACAAGCAGGAGACGCGTTTCAAGATCGTCGACGCACGGACGCGTCTACACGCTGTACGGACGATGGTGCGTCACGCCGCGCGTGAGGTGGAGAACGACAGACGAGCACGCGTCGAGGTGGCTATGTCCAAGACGTTCGCCGCCAACGTCGTACAGGAAGCCATCGACACCGCGGTACAGGTCTGTGGGGGGAACGGTATAGGCAAAGACCTGCCCCTCGCCGACTTCTACGAGAACGTCCGCGCGTTCCGTATAGTCGACGGCGCGGACGAGGTGCATAAACGTTCGATAGCGAAACGCGTCTTCGACGACGACGCCGTCGACGACTCCGAACTCGAAAACCTGACGAGGTACGGCGGGTTCTGACCGCCACGGTTTTGCGTCGTGAACCCGACGGATCCGTATGGGCGACACGACAGCGACGTTACATACTTCCGAGGGCGATGTAGAGATAGAGCTATACGAAGACCGCGCGCCGCGAACAGTCGAAAACTTCGTCGGTCTCGCAACGGGTGAGAAGACGTGGACGGATCCCGATACGGGTGACGAGATCGAGGGCGAACCCCTGTACGACGACGTTCTCTTCCACCGCGTCATAGACGGCTTCATGGTACAGACGGGTGACCCGACGGGGACAGGACGAGGCGGTCCAGGGTACACTTTCGACGACGAGTTCCACGACGAGCTTCGACACGACGGCTCCGGCGTCATCTCCATGGCGAACTCGGGACCCGACACGAACGGCTCGCAGTTCTTCATTACGCTCGACGAGACGCCGCATCTTGACGACAGACACGCCGTCTTCGGACGCGTTACGGACGGTATGGAGGTCGTACGTTCGGTAGGCGACGTAGAGACCGACGGGGACGACAGACCGGTTGAGGATGTCGTCCTCAGATCCGTGACGATCGACGGCTGAGTCAGTCCTCGGTCTGTATCTGGTTGTAGATGTTCTCTACAGTCGCCTGAACGCGCCGAAGGTTTATCTCTGCCTCGCGTGACGAAGGCGATGTCTCCATATGGTTTACCTCGTTCCTCCGATCCTTGAGATAGCTCAGGTCGGTCAGAACCTCAGGGCGCTCCTTCTCGTGGTCGTCGTACAGGTCGGCAAGCTCTCCGAGAACATGCCCCCATGGACCGAGGTCGATATCCTCCGTCGAACGTTCGTTGTGCCATTCGCGTAGCTGGCGTTCGACGGCGCGTAGGGATACCATGACGGACGCCGTCGGGCAGTCGACCGCGAGCGTCCGTATCCCCTCGCGTAGGTCGCGTTTCGACTCCTCGTTTAGCCAGTCCCAGACATCGGGGTCGAAGAACTCCTCCGGGCTTTCCATGGCGCGGTCGATGTCGAAGAACCCCGAGTCGCGCGTGTGAACGATAGTCCGGTTCTCCTCGACGGCGGAGAACGTCTCCGCCCAACGCGTCGATAGCTCGACGGCACGCGACGCGTCGTCCTCGCTCGGCGGCTCTCCGACACCGTATCCGTCAACGAGACGCTCGACAAAGTCGCGTGTGTCCTCGACGAGATGCTCCGACGCTTCGAGTTCGTCGGCGCGCCTGAGGAAGAAACGCAGACTGCTTACGAGGTCACCCTTTCCGCCCTCGGATCGTACCGTGATCGACTCGCGCGCAGGCTTACAGCTCGCAAGATACTGCGTACGCGTGCCGAGGTAGTACGCGTCCATCAGACCTATCTGCTCGCCACCTTCCTTTTCGAACCTCTCAACTGTCTCCTCGGAGTCGGTCATCATCGGACTTTCGCCCGCGTAAGTAATAAGTGCTGTCAGAGCACCGTCGCAATCCGGAAGGTTGGATGATAAGCCAAGGGCCGGATTTGAACCGGCGATAGGCGGCTCTGCAGGCCGCTGCATTGGGCCGGACTCTGCCACCTTGGCGCATATGGATATCGTAAACCACCCAACAAAAACCTACCGACGCGGAGTCACTACATACTGCTTCGGACGGTTTCGGTACACGTCTTGGCTACTGCGTCCGCGTCACGCGATGCGTCGACTACGACGAAACGCTCCTCCTCGTCGGCGAGTCTTCTGTAGTTGGCGGTGACATCACGTAGGAACCCGGCGCGCTCGTACTTGTCGCCGCGGTTCGTCCTTTCGAGCGCAGTCTCAACGGGCACGTCGAGAAGGAGTGTCAGGTCGGGGTAGACCGTCCACGGTTCGTGTACGTCCCTCACCCACGCAACGGCGTCTTCGAAACGGTCGGAGAGCGTCGCGCCCTGATACGCGTAACGTGAGTCGACGTAACGGTCGCAGATAACGAGTTCGTCGTCTTCGAGACAGGGGCGGACGACGCGGTTTAGATGGTCGGCATGGTCGGCGGTGAAAAGGAAAAGGTCGGTCAGGGGTTCGGAGTCGTCGTCAGAGACGGAGCGCTCGACGGCGTCGCCGAGCCAAGAAGCCGTCGGTTCGCGTGTGAACGTCGCGCCGTCGAACTCTTCGTGCATCGCCTCGACAGCCGTCGTCTTCCCCGCGCCGTCTATGCCCTCTACGGTGACGAACATGCATCGGATCCGTACGGACGGCTATTCTTTGTTGCGGTTCCCCGGAGGAACAACGTCAACCGTACCTGTACGCCGAGACCGTCACCCTTCGTCGCTCCACTCCCCGATACCCGCAGGATCGAGATGGACGTGTACGTCGCCAACGTCCTCGACGGCGCGGACACGGTCGACGACCTCGCTCTCTATGTCGTGCGCCTCGTAGACCGTATGTTCGCCGTCGATCTCGGCGTGCATCTCGACCTCTATCTCTGTTCCTTCGTAGAAAGCCTTGAAGTCGTGCACGCCGCGCACCTCAGGATGCGAAACCGCCGCGTCATGTATCTCCTCCTGCTTCCCCTCCGTGGGCGCGCTCCCGACGAGGTAGTCCACGTTCTCGCGTCCTATCTCGACGCCTTGGTAGACGACGAGTACGGACACCAGACCACCGGCAAAAGGGTCGAGTATCGGGTGTCCGAGAGCGACGCCGACGACGCCTACCGCCGCCGCCACCGAGGTGTAGACATCGTTCATACAGTCTCTTGCGAGCGCGTGCAGAGCCGTCGAACCGATGCGGTCGTTGACACGTACTGTATACCTGTATACGGCGTACATGGAGACGAGGGCGAAGCCGAGCGTGGCGAGCATAAGACGCCACCCTTCTACGTCAACGTCGGGTCCGCGTACGACGCCGAGTATAGACTCGTACAGAAGCGTTAGACCGAGTAAGGCGACGACAGCGCCGACGAAGAGCGCCGCGAGGGGTTCGAGACGCCCGTGTCCGTGGGGATGTGTCGCGTCCGCCTCGTCGTACGACGCGCCGCCGTAGACGAGAACCACGACGCTTGCGACGAGGTCGGCGACGGAGTGAGCGGCGTCGGCGACGAGCGCGAGGCTACCGAAGACGACGCCCACGGCACCCTCGACGACGACCTTTGTGGCGTTCCCCGCGACGTTGACCCACGAGGCACGTTCGAACTCCTTGCGGTCGTCGGTGGCTTTCATCGCACCACCGTTGTTCCCGAAGGACAAAACAGCTTCGTTTGTCCGTTAGGCTGACCTAAAAATGGTAAGCTTTTTGCTTGTTTAGGCTCGCCTAAATCACGTATGAGTCACAGAAGACGCAGTCTGATACGGATGGCGGGCGTAGCCGCGGCTGGTGCGGCAACCGGCTGCCTTGGCGGTGAAGGAGAGGGGAACGGTGAGACCGAAGGGAACCAAGCCAACGGTGGCGGGGGGACGGCAGACGAGGAAGGCAGAGAGGAAGCCGAGGAGAAAGCAGAAGAGACCTCCACGGGCGGTGTCGGTGCCGAGACAGCGGTCGCCGCCGAATGGAACCGTATGCGCGTACGTCTGTACGATCCCGTAGCCTTTGCTTCGGCGGGCGCGACAGACACTGCGGCGGGGACAGCGCAGGAGATCTTCGCGCGTTTCGAGGGTGCAGGCGGCGAGTACGGCGCTCACGAAGCGCTTGAGGAAACCGACGCCGAGGCGTACGAGGGCTTTGAGGAGGCGCTGGGCGCGCTCCGTCAAGCCGTCGAAGAGGGCGACGTCGAAACCGCACGCGAGGAAGCAGGACGCGCCGACGAACATCTCGCGTCGGCTCAGCGTGCCCACGTCTCTGAGAACGACGCGTACGCGCTCGACCTACTCGCTCTGGGAACCGCGCTTAGTGACGCACGTATCGCAGAGTCGGCGGGCGGTGACGGTTCATCGGTGGCTACGTCCGTCTTCTCGCGTTTCGAGACGGCTGATGCGCACGACCCCGTAGAGGAGGCGAACAGCGAGGTTTACGAGAGCTTCGAGTCGTCCATGTCCGAGATGGCGAACGGTAACGTCGGTGCGTACGGCGACACGGTAAAGGCGGCTGTCGAAGGCGCGTACTCGGTCGCCGACAACGAAGAGACGGTGGGTGCCGGACATCTCGCCATGATGTCCGCACAGGGCTACGACGCGGCGCTCGTCGGTGAATCGGGAGGGGACGGCTCCTCGGTCATGAGCGGTGTCTTCGGACGTTTCGAGCAGGCGCGTGTCCATGAGATGGTTGAGGAAGCCAGCACCGAGGCGTACGAGGGGTTCGAGTCCGCGCTCGACGGCTACATAACCGCGCTCAACAACGCCGAGGGGGTACGCGAAGCTCTCGGCACGTACGCGGACGCAACGCTGTACGCGTGCTTCGCCGTGGCAGGTGCCGAGGACGACGCGCCCGTGGACGAGACTTCCTCAGGCGACGGTCACGGAGGGGGGACGGAGCTAACCGGCGGACCCAACGTCTATGAGGGCGAACCCGACGCCGACCATGTCGTCGACTCCAAGGCGGTTGTCTTCGAACCCGAGACTCTCGAAGTATCGCAGGGTGACACGGTTGCTTGGGTCTATACAGCCGGGGAGCCACACTCCGTGACGGCTTACGGCGACGGTATACCCGACGACGCAGAATACTGGGCTTCGGGCGGCTTCTCATCGGAGGAAGAGGCGCGCGAAGGCTGGGAGAACGGTAAGGGTGCGATCACCGAAGGCACGTACTACGAACACACGTTCGAGACGAAGGGGACGCACGAGTACGTCTGTATACCGCACGAGATGGCGGGGATGGTCGGCGAGGTAGTCGTCGAGTAGAGCGACCGACGGCGCGCGATCCTAAAGCTCCGCCTCGTGCTCCGTCGTATGTACGCTACCGTCGTCACGTAGGACGCTACTTTTGAGACGTAGACGCGAAGCCTCGAAGCCTCCGACTGTCACGTCCTCGTGTTCGTCTACGAAGTCGAGAACCTCGGTTCTGCCACGACCGCTGTTCATACGCGCCAAGGTAACGTGTGGCATGTAGTCGTGCTCCGCCTCGTCCGCAAGTCCGCGTCCGACGAGGTGGTCTTCGAGAGCGCCGTGTAGACGCGTGAGTTCGTCAACGCCTTCGCACACGCCGACCCAGACGACGCTGACGTAGTCGCGTGACGGGAAGACACCCGTACCTCCGAGCTTAACATCGAACGGTTCGACAGCCTCCACCGCCTCGTCGACGGCTTCCTTGACCGCCTTGAGACGCTGTTCCGGCACGTCGCCCACGAACTTCATCGTCAGATGCGCCTGTTCGGGCTTTGTGAAACGTAGGTCGGCGCGCGTTCCGCGCAGGTACGACTGTATGTCGCGCACCCTTGGCTCCAGTTCGGGAGGGAGGTCGACGGAGACGAACAGACGCGGCATCTACTTCTCCGTGCTCTCACCGTACCCGGCACCGAACGCCGAAAAGAACGAGGCGATACCGACTGCGACGAGGACACCGGCGAGATCCCAAGGTGTCGTCGTCATCTGCCAGACACCGAAGGTTATGACGACGCCTATCACGAGACCGATAAACCCCGATACGACGCTGTTAAGTAGGTCTCCTTCCATGTTCGTCCACAAGAAGACGTACGGTATCAATCTGACGGTGCGCCCGCCGGAACGGTGTGGTGCGTCGGCGCGGATACCTGATAATCTTTGATTAACGCTGTTCACAACCGACCGATATTTAACTCGCCGACGGCAACCCTCAAACAATGACCCAGTACGTTATAATCGGCGACGGAATCGCTGGAGCGACCGCCGCCGAGACGTTACGCGATGAGAACGAGGACGCCGACATAACCGTAATCACCGAAGAACCCGAACCCCTGTACAACCGTATCAACATCAAGGAGTTCGCCAAGGGAAAGATGGCGGAAGAGTTCATACAGATACACGACGCGTCGTGGTACGACGAACGCGGTATCGACCTGATGCTCGACACGCACGTCTGGAAGGTCGAGTCGGACGAAAACGAGGTCGTCCTGCATAACGGCGACGGACTCGGCTACGACAAGCTTCTCGTCGCCGCGGGCGGAACGCCGCGTGACCTCCCTGTGCCTCATTCAACGGCGGACGGTATACACAACTTCTGGACGTTCATCGACTCGCGTCGGATACGTAGGGACGCCGAGGACGCCGAGAGCGGTATCGTCGTCGGCGCAGGGCTTCTGGGTATCGACTTCGCGTTCGCGCTCGCCGAGAACGACGTAGACGGAAAGTACCTGATGCGCGGCGACAGATGGTGGAGGTACGCGATGGATGAGGAGGGCGCTGAGATAATACACGACGAACTCCGTGAGGCGGGCGTCGAACCCGTCTTCGGCGAGGGCGTCGACCGTTTCGAGGTCGACCGTATGGGTCACGTCACGGATGTCGTCGGCACGAGCGGGACGCGTTACGACTGCGACATGGCGGGTGCCTGTATCGGTCTCGATCTCAACACGGGTATGCTCGACGGAACGCCCGCCGAGACCGACGAAGGTATCATCGTCGACGAGCATATGCAGACCGACGATCCCGACATCTTCGCCGCGGGCGACATTACGGAGTTCTACGACGTTCTCGTCGGCGAGCACAACATAAACGGTTCGTGGGACTCGGCTCAGGAACAGGGCGAGGTCGCCGGTCGTAACATGGCGGCGGGCGAGGCGGGAGAGGAGATGGAGACGTTCTCCATCGTACCTAAGTACTCCGTCTCCCATTTCTCGATGCCTTTCATGTCGCTCGGTAGCCCGACGAAGGGCGACGAGTTCGCGTCACGTAGGTACGGCGAGAAGGAGCACCGCAGGCTCGCGTTCAAGGACGGAAGGCTCGTCGGCGCTATACTCGTCGGAAACGTACGTCCCGTGGGCCCGCTCACACGCGTCATAAACAAGCGCGCCGATGTCGCCGACGACAAGGAAGACTTGCTCGCAGAACAGATCGACCTCGACGAGGTTCTCGACTGACCGGCGCGCGACCTTAGAAATAAGTACCGGACGCGCTAAACGGTAGTATGGTAACTGAGACACTGGAGGAAGAGACAGACGATGCCGCGTGAGGACTACCAGGAACGTCTTGACGGGCTACGCAAAGACGTTGTTGGGATGAGCGACCTCGTTCTCGAACGTCTCGACAAAGGGATGGAGGCGCTCGAAACCAAGGACGAGGATCTCGCGTGGGAGGTCATCGACGGCGACGACGAGGTCAACGAACTCTACCTCGAAATAGAGCAGGAGTGCGTCGACCTTATCGCGTTACAACAGCCCGTCGCGGGCGACCTACGTCTCATAGCGGCGTCGTTCAAGATAATCACCGACCTCGAACGTATCGCCGACCTCGCGACGAACCTCGGCGAGTACACGCTCGACGCGCGCCGGACGTACTTCTCCGAGGTCGACGTACAGGAGGTGGGTGAGTTCGCGTCCGAGATGGTAAACGACGCCGTCGCCGCCTACGAGAACGAGGATATCGAGGCGTGTTACGGTATAGACGATCGCGACGAAAGGCTCGATCGGAGATGTGAGGACGCGAGCGAACGTATAATGCGTGACCTCATAAGGGGGATCGATATCGAAACCGACGAAGAGATGGAGCTACTTCTTGGGGAGACGTCACGTCTGCTTCTGACCATACGTGACCTCGAACGCGTCGGCGACCACGCCGTCAACATCGCGGCGAGGACGCTTTACATGCTCGAAAACGACGACGAACTCATCTGGTGATGGAGACGGCGCTCGCACTCCGGGTTGCGCCTCCTCGGACGGAGGAGGTAATGCGCGAGGCGCGCGAACGGGGTGTCTACGACGGTTCGCGGAGCGTGCGCAAGGTCGGCGCGAACGTCGAGGTTCCTGTGACACGCCGTTTCGGTGGGTACGAGACGGTCGAACAGGACGATCCCGTGATTCGGCGTGTCTCTCTCGGCGACTACGTCGACGACCCGCCTTCGTTTTCGCTCGTCGGCGACGTGGCGCTCGTGAACTTCGGTGATGCCGACGGTGAACGCGAGCACGCCGTTGCGGAAGCCCTCGAAGAGCTACACGGTGTCGGCGGCGTTCTCGCGCACGAGGGCGTCGAGGGCGAGGAACGTGTCCCGCGGACGCGGCACGTCGCGGGCGAACGCGGTACGGAGACCGTACACAGCGAGAACGGCTTTGTGTTCGCGCTCGACCCGGCGCGCGTCATGTTTTCGGTTGGTAACGCCCCGGAGCGCGTCAGGATGCGCGGTACAGTCTCGGAGGACGAACGCGTCTTCGACATGTTCGCGGGTATCGGATACTTCGCCGTCCCTGCGGCTGTCGGCGGTGCGGAGGTGACCGCCGCCGAGGTACGCCGAGAAGCGCACGGCTACCTCGTCGAGAACGCGCGCAGAAACGGCGTCTCCGAAAGCCTCGACGCGCGACACACCGACTGCAGAAACGTCGACGTTACGGCGGATCGTGTTATACTCGGACATTTCGATGCGACCGATGAAGGCTACCTCGACCACGCCTTCGGCTGTGTTGCCGACGGCGGTATGCTACACGTCCACGACGCCGTACACGAGGAAGAGAGCGAGGAGACGGTGTGCGCGGTCGAGGAGGCGGCGCGGGGGCACGGATACGAAGCCGATACGGACGTACGCCGCGTAAAAGGCGTCGCCGAGGGCGTCGCGCACGTCGTCGTCGATACGCGCGTCTCTTAGCTGATCTCTATCGCGGGCTTACCCGGACGCGCCTTGTCCGCACGGTCGGAGTCGCTCCCCTCGGCGCGTTCGACGGTGACGGAGGCGTCGAACTCCTTTTCGAATAGCCACGCGGCGCGTTCGAGCGCCTCCTTCTCGCGCCCCGCGCCGAGTTCAGCTTCGAGCGACCTGTGGTTCTTCTGAAGGAAGCCGCCGTACTTCGCCGCCTCGTCGCCCTTCTCACGTATCTCGTCGTGGGACATTATCTCGCCCATAACGTCGCCCTCTGCTTCGAGAGCGACCTCAAGCGCGCGGTGCTTCCATCCGGGGGAGACGATGACGCGCACCTCCTCAACGTCGTCTATGTCGGCGACGTCACGTATCTCGCGTACGTCCTCTCGCGTATCCTCGACGAGACGTTGTTCCTTTCCGTACCCTTCGGGCGCTTGTGCATCCACCCAGTCCGCCTCCGCGACGAGTCCTTCGCCACCGAGTTCGTCCCATAGCTCCTCGGCGATATGGGGCGCGACGGGCGACAGCGAAACCACGACGGCGCGCAGACCGCGTTCCATAACACCGGCGTCGGCTTCGACCGCCTCGGCGTAGGCTTCGAGGGTCGAGACGAGGTCTTTTGTGGCGCGTACGCCGAAGTTGAAACGGAAGCCGTCGTACTCCTCCGCGGCGCGTTCGACGGTCGCGTCTATCTCACGCCGTACGTACTCGTCGACAGGTCGGTTTCCTCCCTCGCCTTCGGCGTCGAAACCTGTTACGATACCGTGGAGACGCCGCAGGAAGCCGTGGTTCGACTCGACGCCGCTCTCCGTCCAGTCGAAGTCCTTTTCGGGCAGAGCGGCGGACATCATGAAAAGACGCGCCGTGTCCGCTCCGTACTCCTCGACGATACGTTGCGGGGAGACGACGTTGCCCTTGCTCTTGGACATCTTCTCGCCGTCAAGAAGAACCATGCCCTGTGTGACGAGTTCGTCGAAAGGCTCGGCTTCGTCTACCATGCCTGCGTCGTTCAGGACACGTGTAAAGAACCTCGCGTACAGGAGGTGCATGATCGCGTGCTCGATACCCCCGACGTACTGATCGACGGGCATCCAGTCGTTCGCCGTCGGTTCGTCGAAGGGCGCATCGTCGTAGTCGGGCGACGTGTAACGCAGGAAGTACCACGAAGAGTCGAAGAAGGTGTCCATCGTATCCGTCTCGCGCCTCGCGTCGCCGCCGCATTCGGGGCAGGTCGTCTCCACGAATCCGTCCACCTCGTCGAGCGGGTTTCCGCTCGTCTGTACGAACTCGGGTAGCTCTACGGGGAGTTGGTCGTCGGGCACGGATACAGGACCGCAGTCGTCGCAGTGGACGACGGGTATGGGCGTTCCCCAGTAACGCTGACGCGATATGAGCCAGTCACGGAGACGGTAGTCGACGGTTTCATCCGCGCCGTCGATGTACTCGACGAGCGCCTCGCGCGCCCCCTCGCTCGTCAGACCGTCATGATCGCCGGAGCTGACGAGAACGCCGTCATCTGTGAAAGCCTCCTCGTCTACGTCGACCTCCGTCGCACCCTCTTCCCCCTCACGCGGTGCGACGACCTGACGTATCGGAATACCGTGTTCGCGCGCGAAGTCGTGGTCGCGTTCATCGTGCGCCGGAACCGCCATGATAGCGCCCGTACCCACGTCGGTTAGAACGAAGTCGGCGACGTAGACGGGTACCTCTTCGCCGTTCGCGGGGTTCGTCGCCTTCAGATCCGTGTCGACGCCGCGTTTCTTGCCGCCGGGTTCGCGGTCGGGGTCGACGGTTTCGATGAAGTCCGCGACCTCTTCGTTGTCACGGGCTACCTCCTCGGCGACGGGGTGTTCGGGGGCGAGAGCGACGAAGGTAGCGCCGTACACCGTGTCGATACGTGTCGTGAAGCAGTCTACGTCGCCGTGTCCCTCTACATCGAAAGGAACCGTCGCGCCCTCCTGTCTGCCTATCCAGTTTCTCTGCATCTCCTTGACGCTCTCCGACCATCCGTCGAGCGTCTCCAGACCGTCGAGTAGTTCGCCCGCGTAGTCGGTGATGGAGAGATACCACTGGTCGAGCGCGCGCTCCTCAACGGGCGTCTCACACCGCCAGCACGCGTCCTCCTCGACCTGTTCGTTTGCGAGAACCGTCTCGCAGTCGGGGCACCAGTTGACCTCGCCCTCCTTGTACTCGACCAGACCTTCGTCGGCGAAACGTTTGAACAGCCACTGGTTCCATCTGTAGTAGTCAGGTTCGCATGTGGTAACCTCGCGTTCCCAGTCGTAGCCGAACCCCATCGCCTCCATCTGGTCGCGCATCGTCTCTATACAGTCAAGCGTCCAGTCGCGCGGGCTGGTGTCGCGTTCGAGTGCGGCGTTCTCCGCGGGAAGCCCGAACGAGTCCCACCCCATCGGATGCAGAACCTCGTCGCCTTGGAGACGTTTGAAACGGGCGTAAGCGTCCGTAACCGTGTAGTTACGTACGTGTCCCATATGTAGCTTACCCGACGGGTACGGGAACATACCGAGAACGTACCTCTTGTCGCCGCTCGGCGCGGAGTCGTCGGCGTTAAAGACGCCCTCGTCGCGCCATACGTTCTGCCACCTCTGCTCTACCTCTCCGTGGTCGTAGCCGTTGCTGTCGCTCATACAGTTTCCTCCGAGAAGAACGCCGGAGCGGTGGCTCTACCTACCGCCCAAAAAACGACCACTCCGGCTAGGTCTCATACGCCACAGTTTTACGCCGGCTCGCATAAAGCTTCGGCTTCGTTTTGGAAAAAGCGGTCTTCGACAGTCGATCCGACTGAGACCGTAACTCCGGGCAAAGCTTAAAACGGTAGCGTCCTTATCCGACTGCATGGATGACCTCCTTGTGGATTCGTTCGGACGCGAGACCACCGATATACGTATCTCGCTCACCGATCGGTGCAACTTCGACTGCTTCTACTGCCACAACGAGGGCTTAGGAGACACACGCGGACCCTCGGAACCCGACGAGAACGAGATGTCGACCGAGAAGGTTCTGCGCGTTGCAGAGGTAGCACACGGCTACGGTATACGTAACTTCAAGCTCACGGGCGGCGAACCTATGTTACGCGCCGACCTCGATGAGATAATCGAGGGTATAGCCTCGCTCGAAGGTACGGAGGTGAGCATGACGACCAACGGCACGTTCCTGCCGGGGCGCGCGACCGAACTCGCCGACGCGGGTCTGGAACGCGTAAACGTCTCGCTCGACGCCCTCGACTCCGACGACTTCCGCGAGATAACGCAGGGCGGTGTCGAACACGTCCTCGAAGGCGTCGGTGCGGCGGTCGAGGCTGGTCTAACACCGCTCAAGCTAAACATGGTGATGGCGAAGCCGATGCGCCCCCACCTGCCCGACATGGTCGACCACGCTTCGAGCCACGAAGGTCTGCGCCTCCAGATAATCGAGTACATGCCCGAACTCGTCGGCGATGTGGATTACAGGGTCGACATAGACGAGATACACGGCTACCTCGACGAACGCGCAGAGACGGTTGAGACGCGCGAGATGCACGCACGCGACCGTTATATCATCGACGGAACCGTTGTCGAGATAGTCGACCCCGTCGAGAACGCCGAGTTCTGCGCAAACTGCCACCGTGTCCGTGTTACGCACGAGGGCGAGCTAAAAGGCTGTCTCAACCGCAACGACGACCTGATTTCGACCGAAGACGCGTCCGATGAGGAGCTACGCGACGCGTTCGAGCGCGTCGTAGACAACCGCGTTCCGTACTACGGCGAGTACATGGTAAGGAACGGAGAGGGAGAATGGGTGCGTAACCCCGACTACGTCGAAACCGCCGAGACGGACGGTGATCACGAGCTACCTATGGTCGAGAGTCCCGCGCCGCAGGTCTCGGATTGAACTACCTCCGCTCACGGGCGGGAAGACTGCGATCTCCTCTACGTCTTCCGTCGGCGCGTCGGCTTCGACGGGTTCACCGTCCGCGGTCAGGTTGAGATGAGGGCGGAGTTCACCGTCGGTAAAAAGACGTTCTTCGAGCGACGGATACCGCGCGACGAGGCTCTCGATAGCCTCACCAACCGTCTCACCCTCCGCTTCGACCGACTGTTGGTCGACGAGTTCACGTATATCCGCGAACAGACGTACGCGTACCATGGACGGAGTACGCCCGCGGTCTACTTGTAACCGTCGCCAGCTTGATTACGTCCGGCGCGTTACGGGTACCATGAAAGCCGTCTGCGTTGTAGGATCCAGCGACTCAGGAAAGACGACGCTCGTCGAACGTCTCGTACCCGCGCTCAACGAACGCGGTGAGACTGCTACGGTCAAGTCTATACACCACGACGTACGCGTCGACGAGGAAGGTAAGGATACGTACAGACACAGCGAGGCGGGCGCGGGACGTGTCGTCGGCGTGACGCCCGAACGCCGTTTCAGCTTCTCCGACGTGGAAGACAAACTCGACGCCCTCGCAGAGACGCTCGACGACCTCGCCGACGACGGCTACGACTACGCCGTGGTCGAAGGCGGGCGTGACACGACCCTGCCCAAGATAGCTGTGGGGGAGACCGGCGCACGCAACGTCGTGATGAATGACGGAGACGAGGCGGAGACGCAAGAACTCGTCGATGTCGTCGAGAACGCACCGCGCCGCGAGACTCTCGGCTCACTCGTCCGGCGCGTTGAGGAGAGCGACGACTCGGAACGTGCGGGTGCAGTCGCAACCTTCACGGGACGCGTGCGCGAGGAAAACCTCGAAGACGCGCGTACGACACGTCTCGAATACGAGAAGTACGACGACGTCGCCGACGACCGTATGGACGCGATACGCGACGACATCGAGTCACGCGAAGGCGTCTACGAGGTCGAGATGTACCACGAGACGGGCGTCGTGCGCGCAGAGGAGGACGCCGTCCATGTCGTCGTGCTCGCGGGTCACCGCGCCGAGGCTTTCAGCGCAGTCGAGGACGCGATCAACCGTCTCAAGGGCGAGGTACCTATATTTAAGAAGGAGGTTACGGAGGACGGCGAGTTCTGGGTGCACGACCGACCGTAGCGGCAAGCTTTTACACCAAAACGCCATACCCGGTACAAGATGGAACGAAGACGGCTTCTCAGACTTGCGGGTACAGCGATCGCAACGGGTACGGCGGGCATCACGGGATGCCTCGGCGACGGATCCGGCGAAAACGACACCGACAACCAGACGGATCAGGGTACGGACGCCAACGAGACGGCGGACGAAGGACCTCAGGACTACGTCGAGGTGACCGCGGGACCCGAAGGAAGATGGGCGTTCGAACCGGAGGAGGTCGAGGTCACCGTCGGCGGTACGGTCGAGTGGTACTTCGCAAGCGGCGGTCACAACGCCACCTCCGACCCCGACGCCCATTACAAGTGCGAGAACCCGGAGGGTGCGGAGCCGTTCAGGTCGTACGAAGGCGACAGCCATCTCTCCGTGAACAGTGTAGACTCAACCTTCAGCCATACGTTCGAAACAGCCGGTGAGTACACATACGTCTGCGTCCCTCATGCGACACGGATGGTGGGGAAGATTACGGTCGTCGACGAATGACGGACGCGTAAGTACACCGACGTACAGCTACGTACTCCGGGGGAAGCTTTATGTGCCTGTGAGAGAATTAACCGTTAGTTATGTCGCAGAAAGGTAAGTCTAAGACGTCTAAGTCTGATAGGAGCAGATACCTCGACAGACGCAGATTCCTCGCGGCGTCCGGCGCTGTAGCCGGCACGGGGGTTCTGACGGGCTGTCTCGGCGGCGGCGAACCCGCCGAGAACGAGACGGACGGTAACCAGACGGACGAAGATACCGGAGGTAACGAGACTGATACCGACGACGGAGAGCCGGAACGCGGTACGGTTGCGTACCTCGAACAGAAGTATCCGGGTCTCGAAATACTGTCCCCCGAACCCGAGAACGCACAGGCGGGTGCGAGGGAGGTTTACGACGACCAGTTCATAACGCCGCGCGAGGATCACTTCATACGTAACCATTACTACTCGCCCGACGTGACAGCCGAGGACTGGACGCTTACGCTCGTCATGGGAGACGAGGAGATGGAGATGTCGATGGATGAGATAATGAACGACTACTCGACCGAGACCGTCACGCACACGATGCAGTGCTCGGGTAACGGTCGGTCGTACTTCGAACCCGAGGTCGCGGGTAACCAGTGGCACTACGGTGCCGTAGGCAACGCCGAGTGGACGGGCACGCCGCTCAGTGACGTTCTTGAGGACGTGGGAGCAGACACGGGAGAGGGCATGTGGCTCCGCGCTACCGGTGGCGACAACCCTGAGGGCGAGGACTACTTCACACGGTCGATACCCATGAGCAAGGTGATGGACGACTGCCTCCTCGCCTACGAGATGAACGGCGAGCCGATGAACATGGAACACGGCTTCCCTCTCCGTATTCTCGTACCCGGATGGTACGGCTGTAACAACGTCAAGTGGCTCGACGAGATAGAGGTCATGGACACGATGGTCTTCGGTCCCGACTGGGAGGCGCGTCCCGAACCGTACACCGAAGCCGGACAGGAGTACGACGGAACCGGACAGCGTACGCACACACACTGGCAACAGTACTCGTACCGTATCGTGCCCGAACAGGACGAACGCGCCCTCCACAACAGATCCATCGGTACCTTCGACACACGTGACCAGATGGAGAGCGAAGAGATACGTAACGTCTACATGTACGACCAGATGGTCAAGTCGACCATCGGGACGCCGGGCGAGGACGTAACCGTGTCACCCGACGACGACGGTATGATAGAGGTGTTCGGTGTGGCGTGGGCAGGCGACGACTCCGTTGAAACAGTCGAAGTCTCACCCGACGGCGGAGAGAACTGGCAGGAAGCCGAACTCGTTGCCGACGACCGCGAAGGTCCGTACTCGTGGACGATGTTCCGTTACATGTGGGAAGCAGAACCCGGCGACTACACGCTCGTCTCACGCGCGACGGACGAACAGGGTCGTACACAGCCACGCGAAATCGCAGATCAGGACGAAGGTCTCCGTGGTATAGAAAACGACCTGTACCCGTGGGACAGCGGCGGATACGGCATGAACGCTTACACCCCGCTCGGTGTCGAAGTGACGGTTGAAGAAGCCTGAGACAGAGACCGCCGAACTGCCGTAAGGTAGAAACGAACCCCCTTTCTCCCCCCTTCTCTTCCTACCCCTCTCCGTCTTCCTCTTCCTTTTCCAGACTCGTAGCCTTCCCTTTCTTCTTCTCCCATGTCCTCGCGCTTTCGTCACCCGGTTCGCCGTGTACGTCGAGTAGCTTTATTTCGAACTCGACGCGTTTCCCGGCGAGTTCATGGTTGAAGTCAACCGTCACCGTCTCGTCGTCGATCTCCGTAACCCAGCCACTTCTTCCGTCCTGTGTCGTCGCAAGTTCGCCCACCTCTATATCCGCGTCGTCGAAGATCTCGCGCGGGAACTCTACGACCTCCTCGGGATCGCGCCCCCCAAACGCGCGTTCGGGTTCGACCTCGACCACCTTCTCGTCGCCTCTTTCCATCCCCACCACGGCTTCTTCGAGACCCTCGATGACGTTCCCCTCGCCGAGGCGTAGTTCGAGGGGCTTGTAGTCACGGTGGTCATGGTAGATACCCTCGTCGAGCGCAACATCGACGTTCGTCGTGTCGAAGATCTCGCCTTCCTCTTCGCCCTCCGCGATACGTCCGACGTAATGCAAGATAGCGACCTGTCCCTTCTCTGCGGTCGGGTTTTCGTCCGACATCCCTACCTCCTCACCAGACCGAGTGCGTGTCCTACCTCGTCGAGGGCTAACGATACGCCCGTCTCGACGGCGTTGGCGCTACCCGGAAGGGAGAAGACAACCGAGTCGCCGACGACGCCCGCGGTTGCGCGCGAGAGGATAGCCGCGGTTCCGACCTCCTCGACGCTCCTTCTACGGAACTCCTCGCCGAAACCCGGGATCTCCTTGTCGAAGACGGGGCGCAACGCCTCTACGGTAACATCGTCGTCGGTGAGTCCCGTACCCCCGGATGTAAAGACGGCGTCGCAGTCCTCGACGACCGTCTCTACGGCGTCACGTACGGCGTCGGCGTCGTCGGTTACGATACGGTACTCGGCAATACTGTGTCCCTCGTCTTCGACGAGTTCCCGCGCAACGTCACCGCTCTCGTCGCCGGAGGCGTCGCGCGACGACGAAACAGTGACGAGACCGATATCGAACGAGGCGGTGTCCTCTCCGTGCGCGTGGTCGTGGGAACCTTCTTCGGAGGTTGCCGCAGGATGCGGAGCCATGAAGACGAGTATACGTGTCCTCTCAACAGCCTCGACGCCGTGTTCGTCGCCCGCACCCGCGAGTACCGCCTCGCCTTCGGATACCTCCATCCTTTCGTCGCCGACCCTGACGGTCGCCTCGCCTTCCAAGACGTAGTAGAGCTTGTCCTCGTTGCCGTGGACGTGCGTTTCCTGAACCTGACCCGGTTCGAACCGGTAGACGTCGGCGAAGAAGTTCCCTGTCTCGAACAGGTTGGTCTTGGCGAAGCCGTCGTCGTCGAAACCGCGTACCTTCGTTACGTCTGATACTTCCATGCCCTCGAAACGTCGTGGAGCGACTTATGTTTAGCCCCGGAGAGGCTCTCCCGCTTCGTCGGGTACGCGGTACCCGTCGGGCTCCTCCGCACCGCGTAACGAGTTGAGGAAGGCGACGACGCCGTCCTTGTCGCGTCTGTCCTCGGCTACGAGTATGTCGACCGACGACCAGCCCGACGGTTCGAAGCCCGCGTCGAGGTCTAATGCGACATCCTCTCCCACGAAGGCTGAGTCCACCTTACCCGACGCGACGGCGTTTGCGGCACCGCGCTCCGACCGGAAGACACGTGTCTCAGACTCCGGGTTCCGTTCGTCGAAAAGCTCGCGTAAGGCGTAGCCGTCGGGAAGGACGCCGAAGACATCGCCTTCTGGGTCGCCGACGTAGCCTACGCGACGGTCGTAGCCACGGATGCGAACCGCCTCGTCTACACCGAGAGCGTCAAGAGCCTCTTGTGACAGACCGATGGCGGCGACATCGGCGACGCCGTCACGTAGACGCTGTGCGCCCGCGACCGAACCCGTCGGAAGCCACCGTACGTCGTCCTTGTGCTGTTTCAGAGCAGAGTCGAGGAAGCCGTCGCGCTCACCCGCTCCGAGAAGCGCCGGGGGTGTCGCACCGCCGAAGAGTTCGACTTCGACCAACTCGCCCTCGTCTATGTAGTTGGTCGAAGGTTCGACGTTTACGATACCGTCTGCGCGCGTTAGTGAGGTCGTAGCCCCGCTCCCCTTGTCGACGGAGTAGGCGAGCGTCGTCCCGTCACCGTCCTCCACGAGACCCACGGGTAGAAGCCGCGTACGTCCGCCCTCGACGCGTACCTCGTCGGCGACGCGCGCACTTCTTCTGAGACGTTCGTCTTCACCCCCGCCCGCGGCGTCACGTAACATACCCTCGACGAAGACACGGAAGACCGAAAGGGCGCTTATAGGGTTCCCCGGAAGACCCACGAACGGCGTACCGTCGAGCTTTCCGAAGACCGTGGGACGTCCCGGCTTGAGGGCGACGCCGTGTAACAGAAGCTCGCCCTCCTGCTCTATGACACGGTAGACCACGTCCTCGTCGCTCGCGCTCGTGGAGCCGCTCGAAAGAACGATGTCGCAGTCGGAGGAGGCTTCGCGCATCGTATCCACCATCGCCTCGTAGTCGTCGCCCACGTGGTCGTATACGACGGCTTCGCCGCCCGCGTCCTCAACCGACGCCGCGACCGAGAACGTGTTGACGTCGTGAATCTGACCTTCTCCGAGCGCGCCTCCGGGACGGACGAGTTCGTCGCCCGTGCTGACAACACCGACGCGTGGGGATGCGTAGACAGGGAGTGTTTCGGAGCCGACGGCGGCGGCGAGACCTATCTCGCGTTGCGACAGCGTCGTCCCTGCACGGAGAGCGACCTCGCCCGACGCGACATCCGAACCCGCAAACATAACGCTGTCCGCGGGCGCAACCGCCTTCCGTACGTCGACGGTGTTGCCGTCCGTCTCGGTTCTCTCGACGGGAACGACCGCGTCCGCACCTTCGGGTATAGGAGCACCGGTCGCTATCTCAGCCGCCTCGGCTTCGCCTACCTCCACCTCCGGCGGTTCGCCCGCCGAAACGGAGCCTACCACGGTCAACGTCGCCGGCTCCGCCTCACCGGCACCGTACGTATCCTCGGCACGGACGGCGTATCCGTCCATGAGCGACCTGTCGAAGCCCGGAACGTCGACCGACGCCTTGACGTCCTCTGCGAGTGTGCGTCCGCGCGCGCCGACGAGGTCGACACGTTCTACGCTCCTTTGGGGAGTCAGGTCGTCGGCTACGCGCGCCGCCTCTTCGGTAGACGCGAGGTCACGGAACTCCTTCCTCATCTACGCCTCCCAGAGGAGAGCCTCGACATCCTCGCCTGACGCGTACCCCTCGCGCTCCTCAGGCGTGACGACGAAGCCGTCTGCGCGCGCAACGCTCGAAAGAACGCCCGCCCCTTTTGTACGCACGGGGCGCGCGACGCGTCCTTCACCGTCCTCGTCTATCTCGACACGCGTGTACGTTCTTGCCCCTACGTCGGAAGCCACCTTTCCGTCGAGTGTACAGATGCTCGTCGGCTCAGGCGCGCCGTCTACTCCGAGAAGGGCACGTACACCGCGGCGTACGAACTCGAAAGAGTTGACCACGCAAGAGACGGGGTATCCGGGGAGTATGACTGTGGGCGTCTCACCAACGACACCGAATCCGACGGGGTGACCGGGCTTGACGGCGACGCCGTGGACGTGCATCTCACCGATACCGTCGACGACGTCGGCGAGAAGGTCGCGGTCGCCTACGCTCGAACCCCCGATGGTGGCGACGAGGTCGGCTTCCGCGCCGGCGTCTGCGACCGCTTCACGTAAGGCTTCCTCGTCGTCCGGGACTATCCCGTGGACGGTCGGATCGCCGCCCCATCTTTCGACGTACCCCGCCACCATGGGCGCGTTCGTACCCACCACCTCACCCGGCTCAGGCTCGCCCCTGACGACCTCGTCGCCCGTCGGTACGACGGCTACGCGCGGCTTCCTCCGTACGTCAACATCCCCGACACCGACGGAGCGCAGAACGCCGACCGTGCTGGGACGTAGACGCACACCCTGATCGACCACGGTTTCGCACTCCTCAACGTCCTCACCCGTGTACGCGACGTTCTCACCCTTTGAAGCCGCGACCGAAACCTCGACAGTCTCGCCGACCTTCCGCGTATCCTCGACACGGACGACGGCGTCCGCGCCGTCGGGAACAGCCGTCCCGGTATGAACCTGCGCCGTCTCGCCATCTTCCACCTTTCCGCACCCCTCCACGGCGTCCAGACGCGCCGGTGAGTCGCGCGCGGCTCCGTGCGTGTCGACGGCGCGCACCGCGTAGCCGTCCATGGCGGAGCGGTCGTAATGAGGAACGGGTCGTTGGGCGACGATCTCCGAGCCTGCAACGCGCCCCGTCGCTTCGTCCAAGCCGACCTTCTCGCACCCCACGGTACCGAACAGAGGTAGAAACGCGTCGAGCGCCTCGTCAAGACGGACGTTCTCACGGAATCCCTGTTGCATACGCGTCTTACGCGAACCGACCGGATAAATACGACGGTGGTTCACGGCTCTCCGTCCGCCGCGTCGGCTACGACGACCGCGTCGGAGTCGTCGAAGCCGACGACAACCTTCTGCCCCTCACGTACGTCCGAGAAGCCGCGAACCTCCGAAAGTATGTCGCCCGCCTCCGTCGATACAACCGCCTCGGCGTGGCTACCCATCTCCGTCAGTTCGACCACCTCGCCGGAGAAGATGTTGTCGTAGACGTCGACGTCACGGACGAGCGCGACGTTTTCGGGACGTACGTAGACGGACGCCTCGTCGCCTTCACCGCCCTCGCCGCGTCCGTTGACACGTACCTTCGCCCCCTCGTCGGTCGTCACGTCACCGCTTCTGTCTACGACGCCGTCGAAACGCGTCGACTCGCCTACGAACTCGGCGACGAAACGCGTCCGTGGCTGTCTGTAGACCTCCCGCGGTGTCCCTTCCTGCTCCTTCTCGCCATCGTTCATCACCACGACGGTGTCAGAGACGGAGATAGCCTCCTCCTGATCGTGCGTAACCAGAACCGTCGTAACGCCGGTTTCGTCGTGAACCCGGCGTATCTCGTTCTTTAGCTCGTTCCTGAGCGCGCGGTCGAGACCCGTCAGAGGTTCGTCGAGCAGGGCGACGTCGGGTTCGTACGAAAGCGCGCGCGCAAGCTCTACGCGTCTCGCCTCCCCGCCGCTGAGAGAGCCGGGCGATGCCGTCGACTTGTCCGACATCTCCACGAGATCGAGCACCTCGTCGACGCGTTTCCGTCTCTCGTCGGCGTCGTCTATATGCGGCTTGACCGCGTACTCGACGTTTTGGCGCACCGTCATACGTGGGAAAAGCGACGAACTCTGGAAGACGACACCGACCTGACGTTCCTCCGGCTTCGCACCCGTCACGTCGTCACCGCGTAGCAGGACACGTCCTTCATCGGGCGTCCGTATACCCGCGACGGTCTTTAGAACCGTCGTCTTTCCGCATCCGCTGGGTCCAAGGAGGGTTACAAACTCGCCCCTCTCAGCCGAGAACGACAGACCGTCGACCGCTGTCTCTTCGCCGTAGCTCTTTGTCAGACCTCTTACTTCGAGCATCATCGTCTTAACCTCGGTATACGTTCGAGCCTCTGTACGGCGACTATCACGGTCAAGCTTACGCCTATCAGTACGAGTGCGGGAGCCACGACGCCGTCGACACCGCGGGCTATGAAGTCGACCCAGATTAATGTCGGCATCGTACGCGGGTTGTACGCCACCATCATCGTCGCACCGAACTCGCCGATAGCGCGCGCAAAGGTCAGGACGACGCCCGCACCAACCGCCGTACGCGCCGAAGGTAGAGAGACGTTCCAGAATGTCGCTATCGGACCGTGCCCCATCGTGCGTGATGCGTGTTCGAGATCCTCGTCGACAGATGAGAAGCCCGCGCGCGACGTCACGACCACGAAGGGCGACGCCACGAACGTCTGTGCGAGTACAACGCCCACGAGGCTGTCCGTCAGAGGTACGCCCATCGAGACGGCGATACTCCCGACGGTCGTGAGCCTGCCGAACCCCATGAGGAGCATAGCACCGCCTACGACGGGGGGGAGTACGAGGGGTAGCACGACGAGCGCCTCGACGACCACCTTCCCGCGGAACTCGGCGCGCGACAGGAAGTAGGCGAGAGGTACGCCGAATACGGTTGCGATCGCCGTCGCTACGGGAGCGGTTACGAGCGAGTTTACGACCGCCTCGCGGAATCCGGAGCCTACGTCTGACCCCGCGCCGCGTGTTCCGATAAAGAATGCCGCGAAAGGGTAGACGACGTAAAGGAAAAGCACCGCTCCTATACCGCCGAAGACGACCGTCTCACGTCTCCTCATGCCGATACCTCCTCAGGAACCTCGCCGTTGTAACGTATCTCAGGAACCGACAGCCCGTTCCGTCTGAGCGTATCGGGGCTGTCGAGGAGGTAGTTAACGAAGCCTATCCCCGCACCGTACCGGTCGGCTCCGTCGAGCACGGTGGCGTTGTACAGGACGGGCGAACCTCTGACGGTGTCACCGTCTTCTGTCGTGTACGTGGCTTCGGCGTACGTGTCGGCGAGTTCGGGGTTGGAAAAGTTCAGTTCATCGGGTGGCTCATGGAAAGGCAGGTCGTGGTCGACAGCCATGTTCCTGTAGGCGACAGCCGCAGACCGCGTGCCCGAACGGACGCCCGCGAGAAGCTGAGGCTCCTGTGGCTCCTCGTAGACCTTCGATACCATCTCGTTCTTGAAGCCGTCCAAGCCGTGTTTCTCCTCCGCAAGTTCGAACATCTGGACAGCCCTGTATCCGAGAGGGTCGAGTTCGGGGTCGCTTATGGCTACATCGCCATCGTCGGCGTCGCGCAGAACCTCGTACCACGGCTCACCGTCCCGGAGCCTTTTGCCGATACGCGTACCCTCGTTGTACGTGATACCGACGGAGTTCGATCCGAAGACGACGTCCCAGTCGGTGTGACCGTCGTAGAGGCGTCGGCGCAGAAGACCCGCGTCGGCGCTTACGACGACATCCGGATCCTTCTGTCGCTCCTCCACCATACGCATGACAGCCTTGGAGCCGTAGTACTCTCCCCTGTACGCCGTACCCGTGTCGTCCTCGAACGCGGGTCCTAAGTTCTCGTCGAGGACGACGGCGAGACTCCCCGCGGATAGGACGGTCACGCCGCGTGAGCCGAGACAGCCCGTTGCCGGTACCGTTACTCCTGCCGTGGCTCCGGCGAGCGCCGCCACAAACCCTCTACGTCGCATGTAGATAAACTGTAACTGGTTAAGGTAAAGGCTTATGTTAATCAGAGTTGTTTAACAGACGTGGAGCTACCTGACACCGACGGTACCTTCCTGACCGAGAGACAGGCGCGCGTTCTGTCGATGCGTCACGAGGGCATGACTCAGCGCGAGATAGCCGACGATTTCGGTACGACCACGGCGAACGTCAGCATGATAGAGAGCACAGCGGAGGAGAACGTCAAAAAGGCGCGTCGGACTGTAGAACTCGCAAAGAGGATACGGACGCCCGACCGCGTACAGGTTTCGACGGGCGACCATATCGACGAGGTGGTCGAAACAGTCTACGATGTCGGCGACGTCCGCGGCGTCAGCATAGGGTACTCGCGCCCCGAACTGTACACCCATATCTATACCACACTCTCCGACCTGTTCGACGGCGAACGTTTCAACGGGTCGGTCGAGATAGGCGTCACCGACGACGGCGAGGTTGAGTTCTACCGCTGACGTTTCACCTTCTCGTCCACCGTCACGTCCTCGATACGCGCTTCCGGGTATCCGCCGTCTTCGTCCTTCTCGGCGCTCTTTACCATGTCCCAGACGGTCAGGAGTGCGCGTGTCACGCCGTTTAGAGCCTCCATCTCGACGCCTGTTTTCCCAGTCGACGTGACGGAGACGCGTGCGACGACGGCGTCTTCCTCCAGCTCAAACCCGGTGTCGATACCCGTCACGGGGATCTGGTGGCACATCGGCACGTCCTCCCATGTATGCTTCACAGCGTCTATCGCCGCTATACGTGCGGTCGAAAGGACGTTCCCCTTCTCGACATCGCCTTCGCGTATAGCCGTCACCGTCTCCTCACGTAGACGTATACCGCCCGAAGCCGTCGACTCGCGCCGTACGTCGTCCTTCTCGGTCACGTCGACCATCTGCGCCTCACCGTCCTGTATATGCGTGAACTCGGGGTCGTCGGTCATGTACAGGGATGTCGTCGTCACGGCTTAACTCCGTCGCCGCGGTCGGAGCGCCCGGAAACGTAATCTTCTTTGTCCGTCCGCGCTCGTTCTCCGACATGGCGAACCTATGGACGGATATCGACGCAGGACCGAATCCGCCCCACGAGATACACGCCGTCGTCGAGTGTCTCAAGGGCGAGCGCAACAAGTACGAGTACGACAAGGACGTAGAGGGATGTGTCCTCGATCGCGTCCTACATTCGAACGTACACTACCCGTCGGACTACGGCTTCATACCGCGTTCTTTCTACGACGACGACGACCCGCTCGACGTACTCGTCCTCGTAAAGGATCAGACGTTTCCCGGATGCGTCATAGAGGCGCGCCCCGTAGGTCTGATGGGTATGGACGACGACGGCGAAAAGGACGACAAGGTCATCGCCGTTCCGACCGAGGATCCGCGTTACGACGACGTACAGGATATCGACGACGTGGACGACCATCTCAAGGAGGAGATAGAGCATTTCTTCGAGACTTATAAGGCGCTCGAACCCGGCAAGGAGACGGAGGCGCTCGGATTCGAAGGGAAGGCGTCGGCGGAGGAAGCGATAGAACGTTCGCTCGAAATCTACGAGGAGAGGTTCGAGTAACGTCGAAAGCCGGTTAAGGAAGCTTCTCCTACACCAACCCATGCCCGAATACGTGATCTGGCCCGCGTACATCGACTCGTCTAAGACGCGATCCGAAGGGCGTCGCCTGCCGCGCGACGTCGCCGTCGACTCGCCGAGCGCCGCAGAGGTTGCGAACGCCGCCAAACAGGTGGGGTACGAACCCGAGTACGAACCCGACAAGCAGTATCCGCGGTCGTGGTGGGAAGGAACCGGACGCGTCACGGTGGAGACGGAAGACTCGAAGCCAGATGTCCTCCGTGCGGTCGCGGCGTACGTCGACGTTCTGAGGGAGGAGGCGTAATGTCCCAAACACCCGGTATGATCGATCTGCATTCACACACGTTCGCAAGCGACGGCGAACTCGTCCCCGCCGAACACGCGCGTAGGGCGGAAGTACAGGGCGTCGAGGTTCTCGGAATCACCGACCACGCCGACGCGAGCAACGTAGAGGACTGCGTCGAACGTATCGAGCGCGCAAAGGAGACAACGCCCATAGAGGTTCTTTCTGGCGTCGAGGTCACCCACGTTCCGCCGAACCGTATCGCGTCGGTCGTCGAACGCGCGCGCGACGCCGGCGCGGACATCGTCGTCGCACACGGCGAGACGCCCGTCGAACCCGTCGTTGAAGGAACAAACCGCAAAGCGATAGAGGCGGGCGTCGACGTTCTCGGACATCCGGGACGTATCACGCGCGACGACGCCCGACTCGCCGCCGAACGCGGTGTCCGTCTCGAAATCACGGCGCGCGGCGGGCATTCTCTCGCAAACGGACACGTCGCACGTATGGCGGAGGAGAAGGGGGCTACGCTCGTCGTCGACACCGACGCACACCATCCGCGTGACTTTATTACACGTGACCGTGCGGTCGAGATAGCGCGCCTCGCGGGTCTGTCGCACGAACGCGCCGTCGAGGTCGTCGACGACAGTCCACGTGAACTGTTGGACGAGAAAGATCTACCATGAGACGTTTCGGACGCGCCGTTTCTCACACGGGCGGTGCGCTCGTCGTCCACTGCGCCGAAGGAACCGAACCCGTCTTCGACGCTCCTGTCTACGACGCCTCTCTTGACCGTCTCGGAACCACGTTTGAGTTCTTTGGACCCGTCGACCGCCCGTACGCACTCGTTGAAACGGACGCGCGCCCCGAACGCGACGGTAAGCTCTACCTACGCGACTAAGAAACCTCCCTTACCGACTCAAAGCCGACATCGAACGAGGCGGGACCCAGCGCGACGGTCGCGTTTCCTTCGACGCGCGCGTACCACGTCCCGCCGCTCACCAGACCCGAAAGACCCGATCTACCTGCGGCTGTGACGAGGTTCTCGTGGGTGACGTTGAACTCGTTCGTCTCCGTCACCGTTCCGTTCGGCGGTACGTCTATACCGCGTACGGTTCCCGTGCCGAGGTACTCGTACGAGCCATCGCGGTCGCCCGACAGGTAGACGTCGTACTCGACGACACGAACCTTCCCTCCGAGATGGTTAGGGTTCTCGATACGTATACGGTTCCGAACGGTCGCGCCTTCGCTGTCCACGTCCGAGATACCACCCTTGGGGACGCCGACGGGTCCTACGGTCGTCTCCTCGACAGAGACGTTAGGGCGGTCGAAGTCGCCTGTCAGAGCCTGACCCAAGGCGGAACCCGGGTCGCCGACGACGAGGTACCCCGTTGCGGTAGCGCCGACGACGGCTACGACGACGACGGCGACCAAGACGCCGAAGGCTATGAGTGCGATCCTGAGCATACTGTGTCGGCGCACCGACGGTGTAAAAGTATGGCGCTACCCGCGGTCGCGCTCGCGTTCGACCGCCTCGATAAAGCCACGAGAATACGAGGCTTCTGTGACGAACTCCGCCGCCTCGCGCGCCGTCTCGTCGGCGTTCGCCACTGCGTAAGAGACACCCGCGCGGTCGAACGTGCCCACGTCGTTCTCGGAGTCACCGATAGCGACGAACTCAGAGGGGTCGAAGCCGAGGCGGTCGGCGACGGCAACGAGACCCTGTCCCTTGTCCACGTCGGGCGACTTGACGTGGTACGCGTACCCTGTGTCGAGAACCTCCAGACCGTGGCGCTCCGCGACGCGCTTGACCTCATCCTTCGAACGGTCGAGCGAGACAGCGACCTCGGTCTCACGCCAACGGTTGACGAGGTCGGTTCCCTCCCATCCGAGGTCGCCGTCGGGCGCGTACTCCTCGACGAAGCCTTCGAGATCCTCGTCGGGAACGTGGAACCTAACGTCTCCGTCGGCGTACGTTACACCGCCTGTCTCAGCGACGGCGTTAGGCTCTATACCGACGTAGGTGCAGAGAGCGTTCGCGTTCGGTAGCACCTTTCCTGTACAGACGACGACCGTCTCCACGGCGCGTAGGGGTTCGAAGACGGACGGGTCGAGAGCGCCGCTACCGTCGCCGCGTGTCAACGTTCCGTCTATATCTACGGCGAGGCGCACGTCACTCAGGCTTCAGACCTTCCTCGGTTATACGTAGCACCGATTCGCCGTCGGGCAGGTTCGGCGAGTCGACTAGCTTTATAATACGTTTGTCCTTCTTGCTCTTACGTATGTAGATACGGAACGTCGACGTATGTCCGAGTATGTTACCGCCGACGGGCTTCGTCGGATCACCGAACATAGAGTCGGGGTTCGACTGAACCTGATTCGTAACGACCGCGGCGGCGTTATGGAGCGAAGCGACGCGGAGTATGTCGTGCATATGCTTGTTTAGCTTCTGCTGTCGGTTTGCGAGGTTGCCGCGTCCCACGTACTCGGCACGGAAATGGGCGGTCAGCGAGTCGATTGCGAGAAGACCGACGGGGAACTCGGAGTCCTCGAGCTCGTCCGCCATGTCGCGCGCCTCCTCCGCAAGCAGTATCTGGTGGTTCGAGTTGAAAGCCTTGGCTACATGGACGCGCTCCAAGAACTCGTCGACGAGGTCGTCGAGAACCTCGTCCGTCTCCTCCGGAAGGTCTTCGAGATCCTCGCCGAGTTCAACTTCCTCGACATCCTCCTTCCCCATGTCAAGGTCGCGGCGGAGGAGATCCGCGAGTATCTCGCCGTCGAGTCCCTTCACCATCTGCGCGATGCGCTCCGGGCGGAACGTGTCTTCTGTGTCGATGAAGATGGCGCTCTTTTCGAGACCGCCGTGTTCCTCAGGAAGCTGAACATTAACCGCCAACTGGTGCGTAAACTGGCTCTTACCGCTACCGAACTCGCCGTACGTCTCTGTGATAGACTGCGTCTCCATACCTCCACCGAGCATCTCGTCGACCTCAGGCACGAGCGTCTTTAGCTTGCCTATCTCCGCCCTACGTTCCAGAAGCTGTGAACCCGTCTCAAACCCGCCGACGTCTGCTTCCTGCCGCGCCGCGCGTATTATCTTCTCCGCGTTGTTGTCCCCCACGTTTGCGTTCTCCGAAAGCTCCCCCGGACTTGCGACAGCGACCGACTCTACCGTGTTGTATCCCGCATCAGAGAGCTTGTCCGCCGTCTTGGAGCCAACGCCGCGTAGCTGTTCGAGGTTCTCGTCAGAACTCATGTGGACGGTATAGCCCGCGGGTGCGTTTAAAGCTTTACAGACCCGCGCCGGTATGCGCGCAGGCATAGCCCAACGTTCATACCGCACGACAGCGTACACCGAATGATGGCATCGGTTCCGTGTCCCGAATGCGGCGCACCCACGTCGGCGGGAGAGCTTTGCGACGAATGCTACGCCGACAGGCTCGACGTTCTCGACGCACCCGACGAGGCAGAGGTGCGCGTCTGCTCCAACTGCGGCTCCTACGTACGTGACGGCGGCTGGACATCGCACGACGAACCTCTTCCCGACGACGAACTCGCCGTCTCCGCTGTCAAGGACGGGGTACGTCTCCATGCCGACGCACGCGAACCAGAGGTTGTCGTCGGCGTCGAAAGCCGTGACCCCAACGTCCTACGTGTCTCGGTCGAGGCGAAGGCGTACGTCCGCGGCTACAGTGTCGACGACGAAGCCTCCGTCCGTGTCGTACTCGACCGCCGAACGTGTCCGACGTGCGCCAAACGTTCGGGGGGGTACTACGAGAGCGTCGTCCAGATACGCGCCGAAGGACGCGACCCGACCGACGACGAGACCGAAAGGGCGCTCGAACACGCGTACGGGATAGCCGGACGCGACTACGCCGACCGCGACACGTTCGTGACGGAGACGCACGAGGTACGCGGCGGTCTCGATATCTACATGAGCACGAGCGACGCGGGACAGCAGGTGGCGCGGCGTATGACGGAGGAGTACGGCGGTGTCTACGACGACTCCGCAACGCTCGTGGGAGAGAAGGACGGCGAGGAGCTTTACCGTGTCACGTACGCCGTCTCCCTACCTGAGTTCGTTCCGGGTGACGTTGTCGAGGTCGAAGGAAACCCCGTACTCGTCACCAACAACGCCGAGGTTCTGAAATGCACCGACCTCCGGACGGGACGACGCCAGACCTTCGACGACGTTAACCCCGAGCGTCTCGGTAACGTACGTGACGCCGAGTATACGACGGTCGTCTCGGTTTCAGGAGACGAGATGCAGGTTATAGATCCGTCGACGTACGAGACGGTGACCGTCTCGCGCCCGCCTTTCGTCGACGCGCGTCAGGGCGACGAGGTAAAGCTTCTACCGACGCGTGGAAACCCTCTACCTGTTCCAAACAAGAACTCTTAATTAAGACGTGACGCTTTGGCACGTTAATGAAGCTCCGAGATATAGAGCATCCGACGGAGAAGATAGACGAGATAGAGTACTCGGAGCAGTCATCCAAGAAGCTCATCGCGGTTCCTTTTGCGATTCTGGGTGTTGCTCTCGCCGTGCTCCTCGTCACCTACCTCCTCACCGGCGCGCCTGTAGGTCTCGGCTTTGAGTTCACGGGCGGTGTCAACATACAGACACAGACCGCTGTCCCGGCTGAGCAGATCGAACAGGAGTTTTCGGGTATAGACGGCGTGCCCGAACCCAGCAACGTCCGTTCCATCTCAGGCGGCGCGATCGTCAGCTTCCAGCCACTGACCAACAACGAGATGTCGAACCTGCGCGACTTCCGCGACGCGAACTACGCCGACGCCTCGGTTGAGTCGGTCAGCCCGTCGCACGGTACGTCGCTGTTGTACCAGAGCATGGGGGCTATCGCCTTCGCGTTCGTCCTCATGACGGTCGTAATCTTCGCCTTCTTCCGTACGTTCGTGCCGTCGCTCGGTATCATACTGAGCGCCACGAGCGACATGCTCGTACCTATCGGCGTTATGACTCTGCTCGGCATCGACGTCTCGCTCGGTACGATTCCGGCGATACTTCTTATCATAGGTTACAGCATCGACTCCGACATACTCCTGACGCGTAACACGCTTTCGGGGAGGCGGAAGCAGTTTTACGGAAACGTAAGGAACGCGATGAAGACGGGTGTGACGATGACGACGACATCGATGGCGGCGATGGCTGTGATGGCGATAAGCGCACATTTCTTCTCCATCTTCATACTCCGTAACATCGGTATCATACTGTTCTTCGGACTCGGTATGGATCTGATCAACACGTACATGATGAACGTCGCAATACTACGTTGGTACGTACTTGACAGGAGGGGGATGAGATGAACTACCGCCGTCTCGCCAAGGACTGGCGTATCTGGCTTCTCTTGGTCGTACTTGTCTTCGCACTCGTGGGTCTTGCACCTCTCGGGGGCGCTGAAGGTCTAACGGCGCTCTCGTTCGGTCTCGAACTCGAAGGCGGGACGCTCGTACAGATAAGCCCAGTCGGCACGACCGTAGACGCCACGGGGTTCGGAGCCGACAACGTCACCGCCGTTGAGCAGAACGTCGCTGAGAACGTCGAGGTTCCCGTGCGTGTCTCCAGAGGAGGTGGTATAGGCGCACAGCAAGCCACCGACACCGCACAGGTAGAGTTCCGGGGGAACGTGTCGGAGGACGGAGCCGTCTCAGCCGTCGAGGAAGCGGGGTATACGTCCGAGGGCGTGACCGACGGCGTCACGACGAGTACGCTCAACGATCTGAGTGACTCGATACAGCTCAGGCTCGAAGACCGTCTCGGAGCGGGCGCGGGTCTGTCTGTTTCGGTTCAGTCCAACCTCCTGACGGGCGAGGACTTCATCGTCGTTGAGGTACCGGGCGAGAGGTCGCAGGACGGGCGCGTCGTCGAAATCATAAGAACACAGGGTGAGTTCGACATACGCGTCGTCACGAACGCGTCGAACGACACGCAGGAACAGGTCGTTACGGGCGACTCTATAAACCGCGGGAGCGTCTCACAGCCGCTTCAGGATCAGGGCAACGAGGAGCTTTACACCGTCCAGTTCGAACTCGACGAGGATGGGTCGGTGGCTTTCGGTGAGGCGATGCGCGACAGCGGCGCAACGCAGAACCCTGAGGCGCATCCCCCCGTCATGTACTTCAACAACGAGGAGGTCTTCCGCGGACCCCTCAACCCGTCGCTCGCGGGTAGCATCGAGGAAGGAACGTGGGGCGGCGGCGGTCTGAGCGTCACGGGTCTCAACAACTCCGAGGCGCAGATCATCAGCGTCGCTCTCCGTTCGGGCGCTCTCGCAACGCCCGTCGAGGTCGTTTCGTCGACCACGATCAGCGCGCGCCAAGGCGACCGGTTCAAGCAGTACTCGCTCCTGATCGCGTTCCTCTCCGTCTTCGGCGTCGGCGCGACGATATACTTCCGTTACCGTGACCTGCGTATCGCTATCCCGACAGTCGTGACGGGTGTCGCGGAGGTCGTCGCACTCCTCGGCTTCTCCGCTGTCTTCAACTTCAACGTCGACCTCGCGTACGTCGCGGGTCTTATAGCCGTCATCGGTACAGGGGTCGACGACCTGATCATAATCGCCGACGAGGTACAGGAGAGCGGGGGCGTGGAGAGCGCCGACGTCTACCGGAAACGTCTAAAACGCGCACTCATCGTCATAGGTATGGCGGCGACGACGACGATCGGCGCGATGCTACCGCTCGCCTACCTCGGTCTCGGACGTATATCCGGCTTCGCTATCGTCACCATCGTCGGCGTCCTTATCGGCGTCCTCGTCACGCGCCCCGCGTACGGTTCGGTGCTACGCGAACTCATCACCGACAGAGGCGATTAGAAGTCGTCGAAGCCGGTCTGTTCCTTCTCGCGCGCTATACGTTCCGCCGTACTCCATGACTCACGCACATGCGCCGGGTAGTCGGGGGCTTTCTCGCGCAGGTACTCAACCGTCTCCGTGTCGCCCGGATAGCCGCTACCCGCACCGTATCCCGATACGGACGCGTCGCGTTCGACCTTCGCGGAGACGCTCGCCGCACCGACGGAGTCGTACGTTTCGTCGGCACCGTGTTCGGCTTCGACGGTGTTGGGCACGCGTTCGCCGACACGACGCGCGAAACGTTCGGCGGAGACATCGCTCGCGTCGCAGACGACACGTCCGGGGGCGTCGAGCGCGTCGACGGCGCGTGCGTGCGCCTCCACCATCAGGTCGTTCATGCCTCCGCCCTCACCGACGTACGCGTCTACCTCGTCCGCCGTCACCTCAACGACACCGACGTTACACTCATCCCTGACGCGCTCGGCGAGACGTTCGCGCTCGTCCGACGAAAGACGTTTCGAGTCGGGTACACCGAACCCGGCGTCGAACCGTACCGCGGCTACGTACATGCTACCTACGACAGCACCCTTACCCGCCTCGTCAACGCCTATCATACGGGAACGTCGGTGGGTTGAACTGTTAACGGTTCCTACTCATACCATGTCACAGACGACAGCCTCCGAGCGCGCGTACCCGAACGTCGGCGCAGGCACCGACCCGTACAGACTCACCGATGCGTTCGACGACGCCGACCGCCTCGTTCTACTCCTCCAACGCGACTACTACTGTCAGGTCTGTAAGAGACAGACGAAACGGTTCGCAGAGAGGTACGACGAGTTCGCGGAGCGCAACGCCGAGGTGGTCGTCGTAGTCCCCGACCCGCCCGACAAGGTTGAAGGATGGGCGCGCGACATCGAACCGCCGTTCCCGCTCCTCGCCGACGACGACGCCGCCCTCGGCGACGAGTACGACCAGCGCGTCCGTTTCGGCGTCCTCGGCGAACTCCACGACGCCATAGGACGTATGCCTGAGGCGGTCGTCCTTTCGCACGACGGCGAGATGAACGTCGAACACGTCCACCGCGGAGGCTCGTACTTCGACCGCCCGTCGGTCGACGAACTCCTCGAAAAGGTTGACGACGCGTAGAGAAAGGTTTAGTTGGAAGCGGACAGAAAGAGGTGATAAGCGCCGGTGTCCCGTAGAACGGAGTGATGGGGGATACGGCGCGAACGAGCATAGCGAGTGAGAGCCGGTGTCCTGCGCGCAAGCGCAGGGCAAGGCACGAACATGTGAGTGCCTGTGTCCCGCGGAACGGGGTGACGCGGGATACGGGGCGACCGAAGAGAGCGCCGGTGTCCCGCTGAGCGTAGCGAAGCGGGGCTCGGCGCACGAACGCACCTGAGTGCGCCGGTGTTCTGCGCGCGAGCGCAGAGCAGGGCGCGAGTGAGATAGCGAACGAAGCGCCGGTGGTGTAGTGGTAGCACATGAGCTTCCCAAGCTCATAGCCCGGGTTCAATTCCCGGTCGGCGCAAAGTAGACCCTCTTCTTCGTGCGGTTTTCCGGGTTTCTGGGAACAAACCAAACATGACGTTCGAAGCTCATAACCCGGGTTGGTGTATAGCACCCCGAAGCCGTACCGCGGTTATAAAAAGTGTCAGGCTTATTACATGTACTGTGAGGCGTTCCGACGCCTCCGGTGAATTAGAGGTGTTGGCTTATGAGGAATGAACGCGAGAAGATCGACGGTGTAGTACTTATTCCGGAACCTACCGAGGAGTACTTGAACCAGCGACAGCTTGAGGACTACCGCGCGTACCGCGCGGACATGATCAAATGGCTACTAAACCTCGGGAAGAACCCTGACAAGGTCGAAGGCTACGCGGTAGACACGGTCAAGCAACGCGCGTACCAGATAGACCAGTTCTACCGGTGGATATGGGAACAAGGAGACGGCTACACATTGAAAGCCACCACAGACCTCGCGGACAAGTACAGCAAGGAACTCGCGTACGAAGACCACTCCCAGACACACAAGGCACAGGCGCAGAAATCCATCAAAACCCTGTTCAAATACCTCAACCACGAAAGAGGCGAAGACATAGACTGGGAACCCGAAGTCAAGTTCAACAACGGCGGGAAAACACACCAAGTACGCGACTACCTGAGTAGCGAGGAACGCAGGAAGATCAAACAGGCAAACCTCGAATATGGATCCATACCGCACTACGACAGTGTAAATCCTGAAGAACGCGACAGGTGGAAGGCACACCTCGCACAACGGTTCGAGAAGCCCAAGGAAGAGGTCTCGAAAGAGGACTGGAACCGCGCGAACGGCTGGAAATACCCCTCAATCATATACGCATCGATGGACGCAGGATTCAGGCCTAAGGAGATCGAGCGCGCGAAAATGTCGTGGCTTGACCTTGAGAACGAGATGCTTCGGATTCCCAAGGATGACTCGACGAAGAATACTGAGAACTGGCACGTCGCGCTCAGCACACGAACCGCTAACGATGACCCTGTACGAATCCGCTGCTCGTCCAGGAGAACTACTACAAGCCAATATAGCGGACTTCACATCGAACGACAAGGGCGACTTTATTTTTCTCGAAGGTCTGAAAGGAACACCCGACCGGACAAACCAACTTGTTAGAGCCGGTAGACCTATACGAGAATGGCTTTCCCAGCATCCTCTCGGAGGAGAACTGGGCTATATCAACGACACCTCTGCTCCTCTGTGGGTGAAAACTGAACAACAAGATTGCAAGAACTGCGGTGAATCGCTCTACGGGCACAGCGAAGACTGCGAATACGAACCTGATCCATCAGACCGCTGGACATACCAAGCCTTCCGACAGCGCTTCAAAGACGCATGCGAACGAGCAGAGATACCCGAGAATAAGACCCGTCCCTACAACCTACGGCACACAAGACTCACCGAAGTAGCGACCTTCATGGGATACGAACAGCTCAACAAGTTCGCAGGATGGAAGCCCGGAAGCGACCGCGCCAAGGTCTACGTACACCTTAACAACGACGACGTCAACCAAGCGATCAGAGACGAGTACGGACTCGAAAACGACGAAGGCAAAGACCAGAGTACTAACTGTCCGTTCTGCGGGACCGAGAACCAGTCCGGTCACTCCGAATGCCGCAACTGCGGAAGACCTCTCTCGCTAAAGGATAAGACGAAGACGAAAGAGAAACAACGCGTCATAGAGCGGTTAGCCGACTTAGAGGAGAAAGGTGTTCTAGAAAAGCTGGAAGATTTAGAGGAGATGCAATCCTCCGCTCACCCCTAAGTATATAAAACTTGGTCAGTAATCTTGACCGTGGTCATAATGATAGACCAAAATCTTGCAGGCGTCACCCTTCCTATCCCGCTAGGTGAAGAAAGGGTATTCCGCAACCAAGCAATGGAAGACATCACAGAGCTCCTATACAGAAATCCACACGAAGAATTCGGAGTACGCCAACTCCGAGAAGTCACAGGACACGGAGCACAGACCGTAGACACAGCAATAAAACTCCTCGAACAGGTCAATCTCATCCAAACCAGAAGGGAAAGAAACCAGAAGCTGATCAGTATCAACAGAAACCGGATACACAAACCGGACGATCCTATCCTCGAAATTCCGCAAGAGGGGTTCAGAACACCGGTTAAAACATTCGTGGACAGGGTAGAAGAGGATCAGGGAGACAACCTCGTTGGAATACTTCTTTTCGGTAGCGTAGCCAGAGGAGAGGGAGACAGAGCCAGCGATATAGACATACAGGTCATCGTAGAAGAAGATCTACTGGAGTCCCGCAGAAGCATTCAAGATATCAGACAGGAAATCGAGGAACAGAAGTTCGACGGGAATCGCTACGAACTACAGGTCCTAGTAGAGTCGGTAGAAACCGCAGAAGACTACGGCGACAAACTCCAAGAAATCTTCTCGGAAGCTATCACTCTGTACGGAGCACATGAACTGGACAAGCTAAGGAAGGTGATCCTAAATGGATAACAGCCGGATAGAAGAGACACTCGATGAAGTATCCCGTGAGTTCCGCAAAGGAGCAAGGAATCCAGAGACGGGACTCGATGTAAACGACCCGGTGTTACTGCAACTTAGAAAGTCGTGCCGTCTTCTTGACGCCGTCCAATCACTCCAAGAACAGAACGGGCACTACACACTGATCATCGAAGCTTCCTTTGCGTCGATAGAAAGGACCATCCAGTTCTATCTACTGGAGAAAGGGTACATTGAGGACGACGAGTTCGTGGATCACAGAAAGGTATACGAACTAGGCGAAAATGCCGCACTATACGGTTCGGACTTCAGGGAAAAGCTCGTTGACCTATGGGAGAACAACCGCTCCCGAACGTACTACCGCGAAGGCGTCGGTTCAGAACGCACAGCAGAACTGATGGTCGAACTGGCGGAGGAGATACACGGTCACGTCCTACAGATGGCGGGCGAAAGACACGAATGCATCTGTAACACCGCCTGACGCATTGCATCTATTTCTCCATCCCTAACTCCTGAGTATGCGCCTACTAACCCGAGAGCTAAACGAAGCGGAACAGCTCTTAGAAGAACTTGAATCGTGGAGCGAAGAGGAGATCGAGGAGCTACCCCGTTTCTATAGCGAGAAGGCAAAGGAACTACGCGAAACGGTACGCGAGAGCGGCGAATAACGTTGATGTGGCTATCTCCGCGAGAAACTTTTTGCGTACGTTCTCCAGTTCTCCATCAACATCTCCTCCGCTTCCCAGTAGTCTTCAATATCAAGGAACTCACGTGGTTCGTCACGCCTGTACAGCTTGTCGAAATGTACGCCTCCGTGGCGGGTGTCTATCCTCGCTATCTCGATCTCTTCCTCCTTCTCTTCGTCGAAGTAATGAACCGTGACTGAGAAATCCTCAACGTCGTTGATGCTGGGTTCACCCGAGACAGTTAGGTGGTATACGTTTCCGTGGTACTCCCCAAGTCTATAGCTGTAGAACCGTTTCATTAGAATCTGTCATTAACATCATCAGATAGGCGCAACGACAACGTTCTCGTGCTTCACCTGGGGAATCTTCCGACGCCCTTCCTTCTCGTACTCGACGATATCATTCTTGGCGAGAACCTGGAGGTCCTGGCTTACCACGGACTTGTCTCTGTCGAGTATATCCGCGAGGTGACGCACCGACTCAACGTCTTCCGACTTGAGCGTGTCGAGTATCTCGGTTCTCTTCTCGGTCAGCACCTCTCGTGCGCTCTCACGGTCGAGGACAAACACGTCATCCATACCCTGTTTGGCGAGGGCGCGGGCTATCTCACCGCGTTTCTTCGCCGAATCGCGTTCCGTTATCGACATCTACTGTTTAGGTATAACCTCAACGATAATAAGTACTGGGACATTACAGAAAGGGGTTACAAGATTCAGAAGGTAAGGGAACTCCGCAGGCTACGGAAAGACGGCGACGAGTAACCTCTATCCTTTACGACACCTATTCTTTTTTGTGGACTACCCAAGCTATGACGGCTTCGCGGAAACACTCGACTCAGGCTTCAACGATCTGGATATTGAGAGCTTTCTTGAGGAGTCACAGGAGAGGAGCCGAGAACTACTGGAGAAAGAGCTGAAACGTATTGAGCAGGAGTTAGAGAACCGCGACCAAATTCACGAAGAGAACACCAGCGAACTGGAGTCAAAGCTTGATTGGTACCTTGACCGTCTGAGAACCACATACAACACGTTCCACGGAGCGGGAGAAGACGTCGACGAACTGAAGGAGAAGATAGAGGTGCTGTACAAGGATATCCGACGCGAGAAACGCAACCGTTGGCGTGACAGACAGGAGCTAGAAAGGGAGCGCAGAGAACTCCTGAAAGAGATAGAAGAACTGGAGGAGGACACTATTTCAGATCTCCTCTAATCCACGGAGGCGTATCTCCCGCGTTTTTCCTTTCTTTCCGCCGTAATGGTACTCCGCCTGTATCAGGTTGAGTAGTTCTAGCTGTTTGATGTAGTCGCTCAGCCTTCTATCCGACACTGCCTCTTTTTCGCCTACGGTTTCTCGGTACTTTTTGTACACATCACCTGTCTGAACCGTTTCCTCACCGGTTGAGGTTAGCTCTTGTATCGAGGTATAGACATGAGTATGGTGTTCGGTCAGGTCGCCCAGGAGATAATCGACGTACCTTGCCTGGGCGTCGACTTCTACTTCCTTGACGAGGTTCTCGGAGACATGGTCGTCGGTGTTCAACGCGGCTTCCCTCAGCCAGAACAAACCGACCGTGGCGTTCTGCGTCTTCGAGGCAATGTAGGTTAGAGCATTTTTATGCAGTGACCTTTTCTCCAACGACTTCTCCGCTCTCTTCTTCAGTATCTCGTAAGCCTGTTTTCCGGTGTATGGCTCTATACTTGCCCTCCGAGGATGTAGCGAACTGTAGGTACGCTCTTCGAGCACCGAAGCAGGATCTGCGTGGTTGGAAGACACGACGACCAAGCTAACGTCCTTGGTTCGGGAGAGGTAGTACAGAAGACCGTCACCGTCCTTCTGCAGAAGAAAGTCCACATCGTCGAGGACGATAACCGTGTTCACGCCCGATACCCTGTCTTGGACCTTCCTCTGAAGCTCGGAGGTATGGTGACCGGTTCCTACCTCCTCCCGCGATACGTCGCTGTAGATCTGTTTCAACGCCTTGTACTGCGTGTTGTGTAGCTTACAGTCTACGTAGGATGAAGGAGTGGAAGCGGGCAGATCTTCAAGAGTTTTCCTGGCGAGAAGCGTCTTACCCGTTCCGTTCGGTCCGTGGAGATATAGGTTCTGTTCGGCGTAGTCGGTTATATCGGAGAAGGCTTCTGTGAGAACCGCCTTCTCCTCCTTGCGGTCTACGAGGTTCTTTGGAGTGTACTCGGGTTTCAGGGGCTGTGGGTCCGAGATTACGTTGTCTCGATTCATAATAGGGTAAGAGTGAGAGGTAGGGTTACACCGGTTTATGGTATCCGAGTTTCAGTTGAGAACGGTATTGGCTCCGAGTGTTATATACTAATTCACCCGACCTACTCAAGCGAACCACGGTGGTACCCCTCTCTTTTGAATATAACCGAGTAGTTGTATATCGATGTTCGACAACGCCACCTCATCCGGTTCCGGAATCCTACGCAAGGAAGCCTACCTGACCACCGATTACGAGCCTCAGGATCCTGTAGGACGCGATGCCGAGATAGACAGGATAGCCGACGCGGTCCGTCCTCTGTCCAGACGCAGAACCCCCGAGAACCTCTTGGTCTACGGTCCCGCAGGAGTCGGGAAGACGACCTGTGTCAAACACGTCCTCGATAACCTCGATCAGAACACGTCTGTCAAGACCATCTACATCAACTGCTGGCAGTACAACACACGAAGCTCACTCCTCACCGAACTACTCATAGAACTCGGATATCCGGCACCACGGAAAGGAAAACCCGTGGACGAACTCCTTTCGAAAATCTCTGAGTGGTTAGACAAGAACCGAGGGGTAGCCGTTGCCCTCGACGAGTTCGATCAGCTTGACGACCAGACCGAGGTAATCTACGACCTACAGATGCTCAACGAGGAAGCCGACAACCCGCTCGGACTACTAATGGTCTCGAACCGCCACCCACGAGCGGTAAAGCTCGATCCGCGAAGCCAGAGCCGGTTGAACTGTCAGACACTCGAATTCAAGCCGTATACTGCTCCGCAGCTGGTGGAGATCTTGGAAAAACGTGTTGAGAAGGCTTTCCGACCTGGTACAGTGCCTAACGAAGTCCTGGAAGAGATCGCTGAGTACGTGGCAGATAACAGCGGTGACTGTAGGGAGTCTCTCCAGATTTTACTGAGATTAGGTAGGAAGGCAGATAGAGAAAATAGACAGAAGATAGAAGCTAGTCACCTCATGAAGAAATAGATTTCAATTACACCGGGTTATAATTTCTCAGATTCCTATTACGCGGCGTAATCGATTCGGTAAGTAATGAGCTAGACAAATTCAGTATAACCTATCTAAGCCTGAAGCTTATGACGCGGGTTTTTATAAAGTAACGGCATGTAATACCAGCTGAGGAAACCCGGAAGCCAGCGAGGAAGAATACCAGACGTAGAAGGGTTAAGCGAGAAACGCCGAATCAGAAATAAGCTCTGAGCGGGAAAACATTTCGTAAAATCGCAAGAAAGCGCGGGGTTCAAAACCCCGCCTTCCCAAGCTCATAGCCCGGGTTCAATTCCCGGTCGGCGCACTGAGCGAACGGAGTGAGCGAAGGAGCAGAGCAGGAATTGAACAGTGAGCGACGGAGGAGCGACCGGGTTCAGTTCCCCGTCGGCGCGGGGGGTTAGGCAACGAACAAACAGACCGACGGAACCCCGTTTCAGCCGTCTTCGGTGATATAGATAGACAGTACGTAGATAACAACCGACGGTATGAGTAGACCGAAAGAGACGAAGCTGGCGACGGCGATATACGCCGACGGTATGAGGGAGCTGTTGAACGCGGTCAGAAGCAGACCGAATCCGAGTACGGGCAGGAGGACGGCGACCGCGGCATGCTGGAACGGCGATAGAGCCTTGAACCATCCGAAGACGTTTCCGAAACCCATGCGCATAGGTGGTTTTTCTCCGGCTTAAGGGTTCTTTTTCGGTGCCCGCTACTTCGCCGTCGTCCATGTTAGCGCGAGAAGGGCGACTAGCTGAAGCCCGCGGAGAAAGACGACGACGCGTTGAGCCGTCGGACTCGTTGCGTACAGCATCTCCATGCTGAAGTAGAAGTATATCGCCGCGAGGTTCTCCGCCGAGAGAGCGACGGCGAATATAACCAGACCGAGTATATGCGGCGATCTGAACTTTGTGTAGTTTGATATCCATATGTAGCTCAGCGCGCCGAGTAGGACGAGGTTAACGCCGGAGACGACGACGGTTACGAACGTCCACGTCTCCATCATAGACCGTCCACCTCGCTCACTATCTCCTCGAAGCTGTCGCGGTTCTCCTCGAACCTGTCGGTGAGGAAGTACATCTCACCGTAGTCGTTGCCACCGGACTCTACGATCCCGTATTCCTCTAACATCTCTATATGGTGCCTAACCGTCTTGTAGTCAAGGTCGAGGCTCTCCGATAGCCTGTTCGCGTTCTTGGGGCGGTCGTCGAGCGACCGTATTATACGCGCCCGGTTCTCGCCGCCGCGTGTTCCGGCGAGCAGGTACCAGAGAGCCTGTTCCATCCGGTACGACTTCCTCGCGCGTTGCAATAAAACCGCACGCTCTCCGGCGTCAGACCTCGCGCGATACCCATCCCGACGGACCCGACGGGAACCTGTCGCGTTCCTCCTCAGGCTGGAGGTTCCCGTTTCCGTCGCGTGCACGCACGGTGACCGTATCGCCGTCCTCGCCGTCGAAATCGTACACCCACTGCCGCCAGACATCCTCGCCGTACGGCGTCTGTCCCGTCGCCTCAGGCGGTTCGCCCGCGGTTTCGGGTAGGGGTTCGGAGAGCGTCGCCTCGTTCCACGTCTCTTCACCGTCGGTCGAAACCTCGACAGCCTCTATACCCCGCGTCCCTGCGTATGCGTGACCCGCGACCTGTTTGCGCCCATCGGGGAGATCGTTGACGGCGTGTAGCTTGGCGACGGTGATGACGGGTCCGGTTCCCTGCCATCCGCGCTCCTCCCAGTACCCCGTCGCCTCCTCGTCGAGAACCTCTATCTCGGTTATCCATTTGACGTTTATCTCACCCCAGTGACCGGGTATGAGTGCGCGCGCCGGATAGCCGTGTTTGCGTGGAAGCGCGTCGCCGTTCATACCGTATGCGAGGAATCCGTCGCGTGTCGCGTCGATGGGGAACTCCTCGTAGTAGCCGTCGGAGGCGCGGAGCATGACGCAGTCGCAGTCGCCGCCCGGATTCGCGCGTTCGATTATCTCCCAGAGAGGCACGCCCGTCCAGAGGGCGTTGTCCATCTTACGTCCGTTCAACGTCTCACCGACGCACCGGAGCGTGCTGAAACGGTGGCTCGCCTCCTTGGAGGTGAGCTCGTCGTAGGTCACGGTTATCTCCTCCTCGACCTCGCCCGTGACTGTGAGCGTCCATTCCGACTCGTCGACGTTGGGATCCACGGAGTTTATATCGACGCCGTAGAAGCCGTCGCTCACGAGCGGTTCGAGTCCTTCGACACCCAGAGAACGTTCGTCGGCTTTGGACAGAAGCTCCTCAGCCTCCTTAGCCTCAGAGGTCGACAGACCGATCTCGCCGAGCGTCTCCGTCCCCGTGCTTCGGGAGCCGAGGAGGTACGAGAAGACGGACAGGCTCCCTACGCCCGCCGCCGTGCCCAGTACCTCCCTGCGTCCGTGGGGTTCGCCCTTCGTCTCCGGGTATCTGCGTAGGAACTCTGCGAAAACGACGACGCCCGCGGGCGGAACCGCCGCGCCGAATGCGAGAGCCGGTGCGCCCGTGAGACCGTAAGCCGTCGCCCACGAGAGGAGGAGTGTGAAGATCGCACCCGCGGCTGGGGTGCGACGTGAGACGGCGGTACCGAGAAGACCGAAGGAGCCGAAGACGGCGACGCCTACGGCGAAAGCCATGAGCAGGTTGAGGCTCTGACCGAGGTCACCGAGAACCGTAATGGCGAAGTTGACCGCCGCGTCGGGCATGACCGCGGTCAGAAAGCTCTCTATCGGCGCGACTACGAACCCGCCTGTGAAGCCGGCTGAGGCGTACGAGCCTGCGAGAGCCGAAGCGCCCGCAAGCGCCGCGACCGCACCCGTCGGAACCAAACGGAGTAAACGTTCTACGGTACCGGATTCGTCCACCACCGTGTCACCTCGCACCGTACGGCTGAGGCTTCTTGAACAGGTTGTCTTCCATCATGTTCAGACAGACGTTGTTTAGCTTATTATACGTTTCCCGAACTGGTTACGGCTTCTCACCCAACTTCGACCGTGATCCGCCTCGGCACCGACCGTAACCGTCGTGAACCACCGTCCCGTACCGCCGTCATGAACGTACGCGAGGAGTTCGACGACTGGGCGCGCGAAGGGCGCGACAGAGGCATGGAGGAACGGCACCTTAACACGGCGAAGCACGCGCTCGCACGTATTCCTGTGGAGAAGGGCGACTACGTTCTCGACCTCGGAACAGGATCGGGGTATGCACCCCGCGCGCTACGCGAACGCGGCGCGGGACGCGCGTACGGACTCGACGCCTCACCCGAGATGCTCCGTAACGCGCGCGGCTACACCGACGGCGACGGCGTCGGCTACGTACGCGGCGACTTCGAGCATCTACCGTTCGACGACGGCGTGTTCGACGGTGTCTTTTCGATGGAGGCATTCTACTACGCACGCGACCCTCTCGACGCTCTCGCCGAGGTACGCCGCGTTCTCCGACCCGGCGGTACGTTCTACTGCGCGGTCAACTTCTTCGAGGAGAGCGAGACGACGCACCGATGGCAGGAGAAGGTCGATGTCGGTATGACGCTCTGGAGCCGCGCGGAGTACCGCGAAGCCTTCCGCGAAGCCGGCTTCTACGTCGCGTCTCAGGATCACATCCCCGACAGAGAGGTCGAGATACCGCCTGCTGATGAGTTCCCGACGGACGACTGGGAGAGCCGCGAGGCGATGGTCGACCGTTATAGACGTTGGGGAACGCTTCTTACAGTAGGCGTTTCCGCAGAGAACGAGTAACACGAGTGACCGTGGGGAACGCTTCTCACCGTAGGCGTTTCCACAGAGAACGAGTAGACACGAGTGACCGTGGGGAACGCTCCTGACCGTAGGCGTTTCCGCAGAGAACGAGTAACACGAGTGACCGTGGGGCACGCTTCCGACCGTACGCGTCGCATCTTGTGCTCTTGGGCTTAGGCTTAAGTCGAACCGGTGACAACCGGTGTAGTAGATGGACAGAAAGAAGCTGATACTCGGTACCGTTCTCTGTCTGGTTCTCGTAGGCGCTCTTTCGGGATGCGTGGGTCCGACGCAGGACAGTAACAACACGAGCACCGACGGCGCAGGAGCCGGGGGTACGGCGACCGACGGCGGTGGCGAAGACAACGGTGGTACGGACGGCGGTGCGCCCGTCGAGGAGGTAGACGTCGACACGTCGAACATGTCCGCCGAATGCGACGTACAGGGAAGCGTCATAACGCCGGAGCAGACACAGGGCGTCGACAGCCTCTACTCACGTATCGGTCCCCCGTTCGACGCGAGACAGGCTGAGGCGATGCTCCACCGCGAGCTAAACCAGCTACGTGAGACCCACGGAAACGACAGCATAGAGCCGCTTCTCTGTGACCCCAACCTGCGCGAGATAGCGCAGGAGCACAGTAGGGTGATGGAGAAGCTTGAGTTCGTGCGCTCGGAGGTACCCGACGACAAGATGCCTGAGGACACGAACATCTCCACAAACCCCGAGTACGGCAACCTGAGCGTCCGTTACGGTGGTGTCTGTAGGGAGGTAACCGAGTCGTACGGAAGATGGCTCTACCAGCGTAACAAGGATATCGGCTGGGAAGGCGACGATCTGCCCTTGACACAGAGGGAGAAGGTCGACGTTATAGCCGATCACGAGGAACTCGTACGTGACATGCGCGGTGTCTGGTTCAGCGACAGAGCGAACCTGACACCCCCGCTTACCGTAGCCAAGCTACGTATCGTCAACGACGGACAGAGCTTGGAGGAGGCGACCGGAAACAAGGAAAGCATGGGGTACCTGACCAACGCTAACTACACGCGTCAGGGTATAGGCATGCATATAGACCGTCAGACGCGCGAGGTCTACGTAACTCAGGTTCTGTGCTAACTACCGTCGGACTCCTGCTCGCGTAGCTCCTTCCTACGTATCTTACCCGTCACCGTCTTGGGGAGTTCGTCGACGAACTCCACCTCGCGCGGATACTCGTGCGCCGACAGCTCGTCCTTGACGTGCTGTTTTATCTCCTGCTTCAACGTCTCGGAGGTATCGGTACCTTCGCTCGGCACTATGTACGCCTTGACGATGTTGCCGCGTTTCTCGTCGGGCTTGGGTACGACGGCACTCTCGGCGACCGCCTCGTGCTCTCCGAGCGAGCTTTCGACCTCGAAGGGTCCGATACGGTAGCCTGACGACAGTATGACGTCGTCGGCGCGTCCCTCGAACCAGAAGTAGCCGTCGTCGTCCTTGTGTCCGAGGTCGCCCGAAAGGTACCACTCGCCGTCGGATCCGTCGACGAAGCAGTCGGCGGTCTTTTCGGGTTCCTCCCAGTACTCTGCAAAGAAGCACGGAAAATCTCCGCGCTCCGCTATCTCACCCGTCTCACCCGCTTCGAGTACCTCTCCTGTCTCAGGGTCGACGATCTCGGCTTCGATACCGGGTAGCAGCTTACCCATGCTTCCGGGACGTAGCTCCATAGCGGGGTAGTTGTTGATCACCATGTTCCCCGTCTCCGTCTGTCCGTACGTGTCGTGTACGGTCACGCCGAGAACCTCCTCGCCCCAGTCGACGACACCCGCACTCAGGGGTTCGCCGATAGAGAGGGCGTGCCGAAGGTCGAGGTCTACGTCTTCGAGGAGTTCGTCCTTCTCGCGTAACATACGGTACGCCGTGGGTACGCTGAACAGGACATCGATCGGGTTTTCATCGAGTAGATCCGCCCATTCGGCGGGGTCGAACTCCCCCTCGTAGACGAACAGCGTCGTACCCCAGAACCACGCACCGAGCGTGTTGATAGGTCCCGTAAGCCATCCGAGATCCGCGGTCGACCAGTAGAGGTCGTCGTCCTGTAGGTCGACGGCGTACCTCTGCGTCGCGGCGACGCCCGCAACCCACCGGTGTTTGTGCAGAACCCCCTTGGGCAGACCTGTCGTGCCGCTGGTGTAGTACAGGAGCGCGTCGTCCTCGCCGCCCGTACGCTCCGCGTCGTACTCGTCGTCCGCGGAGTCGACCGATTCGCCGTACGACGTGTACCCGCCCGCGTCGTCGCCGACGACGAAGACGGTGTCGACATCCGCTTCTTCGAGAGCCTCCTCGACGGTTCCGAGGTTGTCGCTCGTGGTGATGATCGCGGACGCGTCGCAGTCACCGAGCCTGTACGAGATACCGTCGGGTCCGAAACGCTCGTTTATTCCGCCGAAGACAGCACCCGACTTCATCGTCCCTATGAGCGAGACGTAGTGCTCAGGGACACGCGGCATGTAGCTAAAGACACGGTCGCCGGTACCGATACCGTTTTGTTCGAGGACGTTTGCGAAAGAGGACGACTGACGCGCCAGTTCGTCAAACGTCATACGTGTCTTACTTCCGTCCTTGGCGACGTGTACCATCGCGTCGTTGTCGCCGCCCTCGGCGTGTCTGTCGCAGGTCTCGTGCGCGACGTTTATTTCGCCGGGTGCGTCCCAGTCCGCCTCGCCGTATATCTCCGACCAGTCGAAGCTTTGGTACTTTTCGTCGTAGTCCTCCAAGTTGTGGGACATGACGGCGTATATTCGTTGCGCGCACGAATCAAGTTAACCTTGCCTCAGAAAGGTCAGAATGCGGTTCGAGACGCCGACAGGTGTTAACCGAGTCCCTCAGCGGTTGCTACGGGTGAGTACGATGTGGATACCTCCTCAGAGGGATCCGATGGCTGATGACCCAAACCACTACGACAAGAACTGACTCCGGACGGCTTAATCCGCCCCGGACACCTCAACTCCAACACAGTTAGGTTCCGCTCTTATCCCTTCTCACCGGTAAATCTCCTCTGGATGAGAAACAATGTCTGACCAAGACGACCCTTCAGAAACGCGTCGGCGTACAGCACTCAAAGTAGTGGGTGGCGCAGTAGGGGGTGCCTCAGCCGCCGGTGGCACACTCCTGTATACATCACGACCGGTCGCCGCCGCCACAGACGTCAGTACGATGGCTACGGTAGAGCTTGACTCTAACCAACAGGATGTCACAGGCGTGACGATCGCTCCGGAGATAGAGTTCAAATGGAGCGACTTCTCCGACGGCGTGACCGACTTCCAGCTTGACGTTGAGGTGACGACCGAAGCAGGTCTCGACGAGCAAGCTATGAACAGCCTGCTTCCTGAAGGTGAGTCGGTCGATGCCGGTACGATCAAAACAAGCTGGAACAACCAGTCGAGTAAAACCAGCGCCGTCAATGTCGCGAGTAGCAGTGAGTTCTCCACAGACGGTAGCGGTAACAGCGACGTATCCGATGTGACAGCCGACAGCGGCACATCCTTCGGTGATGCGAGCGGGAAAGGAACCGTCAAGCTCACCGAACAGGCTCTCGCCAGCAACTCGTTCTCGAAAAAGCTCTATCCGCAGGGGATCGACGACGGCGTAGCGGCTGGCACACGGGTCACGACAAATATCAAGCTTGATCTGCGCGAGGGGAGTTCAACCGAGGCAACGATCGACTACAACACCATGGAGTATGGTGTCGTTGTAGACAACCCGAGCATGAGCGGTAGCGAAGGCGATACGACGCTGAATACTAACGCAACCGGGAAGTGAGAGGTTTAGAACCCCTCCGGCGCAGTTGATGGGGTTTTACTCAATAGATCGCCGGTCAATCTCCTCGCTCAGCTCGCGCATGAACCCTGCGACGGTATTCCCCATCAGATAAACAGGACGACCTTCTTGGAGAACCGAGTCGAGGACTGACGCGGCTGGCTCAGACTCGTCATGCAGGGCAACCTCGGCGTTGACGCGGTGTTGTAGGAGCGTGTCCTGAGTTCCGGCGGTGTGAATACGACCGATTAAGCTGTTTGCGTGGAGCCGGTTGGGATAATGTACGAAGGAGGCTGTCCGTCCGGCTCGGTCGCGATGTGTGTAGACAAACGGCGTGATGGTATCCTCCTCAAGCCGCTCGGTGAGAAACTGTCGTAGGAGTTCCGTGGATTCGATGTCGTTCATCATAGCGCCGTTCGCTATGAGTTCTCCGCCCTCCAGACTCTGCCAGCCCCACTCATCGTGAAGACGTTTCAATCCCTTCTCTGGGTTTTCTACTTCTGGGCTCTGGTGAATCACTAGGTAGCGATGGATTGTATCGTTAGAGCAAGGAGAATGAAGCGGGAAACATCGAGTTGGA
>NZ_RKLV01000009.1 GCF_026242195.1 Halorutilus salinus
GACTGGCTCGACGACCTCTCACTTAACGACCTCTGTACACTGATCTATACCTCCGGTACCACCGGACAGCCGAAGGGGGTCGAGATCAGCCACGGTAACTTCCGCGCCTGTCTCAACCAGATGTGGAAACGTCTCGGGCCCCGTCCCGACAAGCCCGACGAGATGGTAACGCTCGACGACGACCTACGTATACTCTCTTTCTTACCTCTCGCGCACGCATTCGAACGCTTCGTGCATTTTTCGATGCTAACCGCGGGAGCGACGATAGCGTACGCCGAGGACGTCGAACCCGAACCGCTACGCGAGGATATGCGTAAGATACGTCCGAACGGAATCGCAACAGTACCACGTCTACTCGAAAAGATATACGACGCCGTACTCGAACGCGCTTCTGGTTCCTTCGTCGGTCGCCGTGTCTTCGACTGGTCTGTCTCCGTCGGTCAGGACTGCTGGGGTTTCTACGAGTCGTGCGACGAACCCACGGGCGTCGCGTACTACACACGTGACCTTCCGCCCGTCCTACGCGCCAAGCACGCCGTCGCCGACAGACTCGTCTACAGCCGTATACGTGAGGCGCTCGGCGGCGAGATAGAGGGCTTCCTAAGCGCGGGCGGAAGCCTGTCGGAGGATCTCGCACGGACGTACCTCGGCATGGGGCTACCCGTCTTCGAGGGGTACGGTATGACGGAGGCTTCGCCTGTTATCTCCGTCGCGCCTCCCGAAGAGCCGAGGGTAGGAAAGCTCGGTCCGCCGTTGTGCGACGTCGAGGTGCGCGTGGACGTATCGCGTGTAGGAACGAGCGTCGTCGAAAACGACGCGCTCGACGGCGAGGTGGGCGAGCTACTCGTCCGTGGACCCAACGTCTTCGGTGGGTACAGGAACAAGCCGGACGAGACTGACGAAGCGTTTGAGGAGGCGGACGACGACGGCGACGACTGGTTCCGTACGGGCGACGTCGTCGAGGTGGGCGAGGACGGCTACCTCCGTTTCGTCGACCGCGTAAAGAGCCTCGTCGTCCTCTCGACGGGGAAGAACGTACCCGCGGAACGCGTCGAGGACGCCGTCGTAGCCTCGGAGTACATCGATCAGTGTATGCTCGTGGGCGATGAGCGCAAGTTCGTCGGCGCACTCGTCGTCCCCAGCGTACACAGGATACGTGACCGCGCGGACGAGGAAGGTCTCGACCTCCCCGACAACGACGAGGCGCTCGTCAACGACGAAGCCGTACGCGGACTCATCGAGGAGGAGATACAGGAGGCGAACGCCGACTTTGAGGGATTCGAACGTATCAAGGGGTTCCGGATCGTCGCCGACGAATGGACGGAGGAGAACGGTCTGATGACGCCGACGATGAAGAAGAAACGCAGGGAGATACGTGACGAGTACGCCGACGAGATAGGGTCTATATACCCCGACGGCTGACTACTCCCACTTTATAGAACAGCCCTGTGACGGCAGGAATCCCTTGTCGACCTCTTCTCCCGCGAGTACCGAGCCGATAGCCTCACGCATATGGTGCTTCGTGGGTTCGTCGTCGGGGTTGAGTGCGTCGTCGAGGCGTCCGTGGTAGACGAGCACGAACCTCCCGTCACGGTTTTCGAAAAGGAACGGATCGGGCGTACAGGTCGCGCCGTAGTCGAGCGCCACCTCCTGTGTCTCGTCGCGCAGGTAGGCGTCGTAACGTACCGTACCGTCGTTGACAAACTCTTCCATCTTCTCGAACGAGTCGTCGGGGTACTCATCGGCGTCGTTGGGGTTGACGCCGACGACAGCCACCTCGTCGTAGTCCTCAGCGATCCCGTTTAGGACACCGAACTTCGCCTGAGCGTAAGGGCAGTGGTTACACGTGAAGACGAGTAGAAGCGCCGTGTAGCCGTCGAAGTCGTTGAGGCTGTACGTCGCGCCGTCTGTACCGCGTAACTCGAAACCCGGAGCGACGTCCCCTTCTTCGAGTTCCTCGCGTTCGGACTCTTTTAGCGCCATGACGGCGAAAGGCATCCGCCGAACAAAGAGGTTGTGGTGCCGGATTTATTAGCTTTGAGCACGTAGCAAAGGTATGGCGAACCTACAGAAAAACGTCGGTAGCTACGACCGTGGTCTGCGTGCAGTAATAGGGATAATCGCGCTGGCGATCGGTGTCGCGGGTATCGCGGGTGTCGGAGGTGTAGGCGAGATACTGGGTACGTACGGGGGTATCGTCGTCGGGATCGCGGGCGGTATAACGGCTTTCACAGCCGTAACGGGGTTCTGCGGTGCGTACAAGCTTCTCGGCGTCGACACCTGCGACATAGGAGAATGACAGACGACGTGGTCGGTATAGCGCGCCAGACGCTCGACACGGCTCTGGCGTCCGCCGACGACAGCCATCCGTCTAAGTTTGTCGCCCATCTCCGCGCGACCGATGCTCGTGACTTGGATGTTGACAGTGACGGACGTTTACTGACCGAGATCGTCTTCGCCCCTGAGTCGGGTTCGAGACGCGGCGATGTCTTCCGTGTACTCGGCGTCGACGCGGTTCCGCGTAGCGCGTCGATCGTCGGCACGGTTGCGTCCGCGCCGTCGGGCGAACTCGAAGGCGAGGACTACACGCGTTTCACCAACCGTGGACGTGTCCATGTCGTCGTATTCCCGCCGTACGACGAAGGCTCGTGGCGCGCTTACGGCTCCGACGGTGCGGAGCGTGAACTCAGAACCTTCGATGTCGAGTTCGACGAAACGGGATGGCTCGACGTTCTTTCGCCTTTCAGGGAAGCTTAGGGTCGAAGTACTCCGCGAACCACGCACCGAACTCGTCGAGTAGCTCCGTACAGTCCCCGTTCACGAGTACGTCGTAGCCGTTGCGTATCTCTTCACCGACGTGTTTTCCGGTGCCTATTTCGAGGAAGTCGTCGGAGCGCACAAAGCCGTCGACGGTCGTATGTTCGCGTTGGCGCTCGACGACGTACCTCCCGTCCTCTATATACGGTCCGACGACATCGGCGTCGTCGTACTTTCGGACGAACTCCGAGGCGTGTTCACGTACGTGTACAGGGGGGCCCGGATGTTTCTCGACATTCGACTGCTCGCCGACGTTGGCTTCGACGAGTATGACGGCGTTTCTGTCGGCGAAGATCTCCGACCGCAGTATGTCGAAGCCGAGACGTTCGAGTTCGTCGACGAGCGAGGTTTGTGTCTTACGTAGCTGGGGATAAAGCTGGTCGTCGACGATACCGGGGGCGTCGAAGACGACGGCGACCGTACGCGTTCCGCGTTCCTCGACGGTTCGGCGCAGGCTCTCGGCGTCGATCGGTTCGGGATCTTCGGGGAAGAAGAGGCTTCTGTCGGGGGATCCGAGCCAGCGGCGCGAGGCGTCGATCAAACGCGCGAATGAGTCGTCGGTCACGACGGAGGCGACGTTACGCGACGGGTCGACGGGGTCGACGACGATAAGAGGTCCCGCGAGGTCGTCGGAGGTCGGTTCGCGGGGTTCGATACGGACGGGCGGCGACCAGTCCGCCACAGCCTCGACGACCTGCTCGAACCCACCGTACCTGTGTACGAGGAGTTCGCACAGGTAGCCGCTGAGTCCGCGCGTCCGTAGGTCGCTACCGTAGACGCCCGCGCCACGTCCGAAAGCCTTGAGAAGACGTACCTCGTCGCCGAAGTTGGCGTGTTCGTCCGCGATACCTCGGACGTACTCGTTGTGGAACGGAGTACGGTCGACGGCGCTTCTGAGTTCGTCTGTCGAACCGAGGTCGTAGCACGGCACGATGTCAACGTCGTACCCCGACTCGTCGCCTTGGACGTACGGATGTTCGGCGTACTCCACGGTTCCGTCGGGGAAGACGGCGCGTCCGACATCGAGACCGACGGTTTCGAAGCTTTCGCGGTCGAGTTGGGTCGGTAGGAGGAGGAAGACATCGATGTCACGGTCACCCGAAAGCCACGTGTCGCGCGCCGTGCTACCGACGAGCGTCACTTCGCCGTCGACGCCCGTTTCTTCGAGGGCTTCGAGCGCCCTGTCACGAACGTTCTCATAAGCCTCGCGCAACGCCCCTCTCTCGTCATCCGACGGGCTTACCTCGTCGAGAACGTCTTTGAGGATCGGGTCGCGGCTCATATCCACTCGGCGAACGTCTCGTGGTCGTCGGTTCGTGATATATACTCGCGTTGCATCCCGTGTACGGCTTCCTCGAACGAATCACCGTCTTCGAGGGCTTCGCGTACGCGCTCCTTCTTCCAGACGCTCGGTGTCGTACGTTCCTCCCAACGTGTCCGTAACGGGGTGACGTACTTCTCGTACGTCCCGTCGTCGAAGCCGTGTCCTTCGAGACCGAGACGCGCGTACTCGAAGAGTTCGTCGTAGATCACGTTCTTGTCGTGGGTAACGTCGCCGTCCCTGTCCACCCACGCCATACGTGCGTCTATACCGTTCTCGACGACGTTGTAGAAGGAGTCGCGCGCCTCGCGCCATCCGAGTGAGGGTAACGGATGGTTGTCGACGACCATACCGGCGAGAGCGCCCGACACGAGGGTGTGGAGACCGATTATGTCGCGTACCGTGGGCTGTGTAGGCAGGGGTCTGTACTCGATACGTACGGAACGTTCGTCGTTGTCACCGACGGCTTCGCCGCCTATGACGGCGCGCAACCAGCGCCAGTAAGTGCCGCGTTTGTACTCGAACTCCCAGAACTCGTCTATGTAGCCCTCGTCGGTTCTGTCGTCCCATTCGCTCAGAAGGGGCGAGTAGGGCGTGTCCTCGACGACCTTGTCTACGACATCCACCGTCTTATCGATGTCGCGCGGGAAACGCACCTTCTTGTCGTCGTACTCGCCGGGCGGGTTTACGGAAGCCTCGAAGACTGGGATACGTAGCTCGTCGTACGTCTCGTCGACGAGCGACGCATCGGGGTCGTCGTAAAGATCGGGCGGAAGGAACGGCGAGTTTGTCGATAGTGCGAGGACGGGAGCCATCGTACGTATCGCCGTGTTGTAGTAACGCGGCAGGTCGTCGGAGTCGGGTATCTGGAGATGGGGCTGTACGGATGTAGCCAGAGACTCGGCGAGTATGGTCGGGAAACGTAACGACGCGCCGGGGACGTCTATCTCAACATCACCCGCTATGTCGATGTAGTAGTTGTCTATCGCCTCGTACCGTGAGTCCGAACGCATGTTCTCCGCGGACACGAAGCCGTCGTCGGTCTCGACCGAACCGAGGTACTCGGCGCTTCCCTCCGCGGGCGGTACCGTCCAGATCGAGTCAAGAACGAACCGCTGACCTTCGACACCGTGGCGTCCGAGCGCTTCGTCGGCTTCGTCGAGCGTCTCGTTTACCTGCTCCTCCTGTGCCCTAAGACTATCGTCGTCGAACACCGTAGGGGACGTGTTTATCTCTGCGTTGTGCAGACCGAGTTCCTTGTTTAGACCGTCGCCGCAGTCCTCGAAGACATCGTCAGGGACACGCGCCAGCCTCCCGTCTCCGCCGACGGCGTAGACCTCGACCTCAAGACCCACGGTGAAGTCAGGGTTGTCGAGACGGCGTTCGCGTATCTCGTCCTTGAGGAACTCCGCCTGTTCGTCGACGCGTTCCTCGAACTCGTCGAGCGTTCCGTCGTCGAGCGACTTGCGTATCATCTCTCGTTCCATTGGGCATCGATGGAAGGCGACCGACTTTACGCTTGCGGCGGGACGAAGAAAAAGGCTTAACACAGACGCCGCCAAAGCCGTAACCGAGCCGCCGTAGCTCAGCTGGTAGAGCGCCTCGCTGTTAACGAGGTGGTCCCAGGTTCGAGTCCTGGCGGCGGCGTCGAACAGTCCGACCGTACTGTACCGAAACTCGAAAACGTCCCGGTGACGTAGTACAACCGAATGAGTCTACGACCGCGCGAGAGAGCGTATACAGCCTACCGGTTCGGTGTTATTGTTGCGGCTTTCGTGCCGTTGGCTTTTACCTTCTTACGCGACAGAAAGCGTTTCATCCTCTTCGGAAGTAGACGTCATGTTTCCGACGAGGAGCACCGTAGACGCGCCGAGTATCTTCTGAACACCTTCCTGTCTCTGGGTCCTACGTTCATCAAGTTCGGTCAGGTACTTTCGACACGTCCCGATGCGCTACCCGAAGTCTACACCGAAGTGCTTTCGAAGCTACAGGACGACGTACCCCCCGCACCGTACGAGGAGGTACGTGAGGTCGTATCCGAGGACGTCGGGGATCCGGAGCGCGTCTTTACGCGTTTCGAACGCGAACCCATAAGCGGGGCGAGCATCGGACAGGTACACGTCGCAGAGCGCGAAGGTGAGAGATACGCAGTAAAGATACTCCGACCGGGTGTACGTGACCGTATCGAGACCGACCTACGTGTCATAGAGGCGACACTCCCCCTCGTCCTGCGTTTCGCGAAGGAGGGTCAGCGTTTTACGCTCTCAAACCTCGCCGACCAGTTCAAGGAAGCGATACGAGAGGAGACCGACTACGACCGCGAGGCGCGGTCGATAGAGACAATACGCGAGAATCTGAGCGACGAACCCGTCGTGGTTCCGGAGGTCGTCGACGAACTTTCGAGCGACCGCGTGATTACGATGGAGTACGTCGAGGGGACGAAGATAACCGAGGTCGAAGAGCTACGCGGACGCGGGATAGACACGACACGTGTCGTACAGGATCTTCAGCGCGCTTACATGCAGATGATACTCGAAGACGGCGTCTTCCACGCCGATCCCCATCCCGGAAACCTCGCGGTCGCACCCGACGGACGTGTCATCTTCTACGACTTCGGTATCGTGGGACGTGTCTCCGACGAGACGCGCGACGGTATCTTCGATCTCTACGTAGCCATATCACGTAACGATATAGACAACATGATAAACTCGTTCATCGACATGGGCGCTCTCGACCCTAACGTCGACAGGGAGATAGCACGCCGTATGTTCAGGATCATGCTCGACAACGTCCGGGGTCAGGATATAGACGACGAACGCGTCGAGGACATGATAGACGAGCTTCAGGAGGATATGTACGAGTTTCCGATGCGTGTACCGCGTGATCTCGCGCTTCTGTTCCGCACGACGACGGTTCTCGAAGGGATCTTCTACACGCTCGACAACAGCTACGACTTCTTCCCCGTCATACGTGACTACCTCGTCCGTAAGAGGATGGGTCCCGTCGGAAGAACCGTCGTCAACATCGCCGTTACGGCGGATCGGCTCGTCTCGCGTTTCGTCTCTATCTTCCCGGAGAGGACGTGACGACCGTCAGAGCCAGTCTTCGGGACGCGTGTCGTAGTCAAGGCTGGTTGCCGTCAGACCTTCCGCCTCGTCCTCGTCGAGTTCGCGCGTCTCGAACCCTTCGCCGTCGTACCGTATAACGACGGGCTTCTCGTTAGGCTCCGGCTCCTTACCGCGTCGACGCGCCATCTTCATAACGTTGTCGTCTATCTCTTTTTTGACCGTCTTGAGATTGACCGGACGCCCCCAGAGCGCATGGACGCGTTCGAGCGTACGTTTCGCCTTCCCCGTGTCGAGCACGACGCCGTTGAAACGGTGTGCGAGGAGAAGCTCACCCGCGTTGTTGTAGTTACCGTCCTCGACGACCACCGTCGGCTTGCCGAAGTTGGTGAAACGCAGGAGTAGCTTCTTCTTGACATCCTCGTAGTCGGTGCTCGAAACGTGGTATCCTCCCGTCGCGTGGCTATGCTCGTACGCGAAGTAGTCGTTTTTGTCGACGAACTCCTCCGTCAGGAACTCGTCGATAAACGTCACGTCGTTATGTGTCGCGCGTACGTCACGCATACGGCTCCAGCCTTCTGTGTAACCTATACGGTCGAGAGCCTCCTCAACGTCGGCGTAAACGTCGATGTCGAACAGGTATCTGTACGTCTCTTCGAGCTCATCGCGCGAGATACGGCGTACGAAGCCACGGTTCTGGGGACGTGTCAGAGAGTAGTTGCGCTCGGCGAGACCGTCGTAGCTCAGAACCTTCCAAGGGCTACGCGAAACGTCTATCTCGCCGTTGCGCGCCGCCTCGACGGCGTCGTGATCCACCTTGGTGTCGAGCGTACGGAGTTCGTCGAGCGTCTCCTCGCGTACGTCGTCGAGCGGGTACGTGGGTTCGAGAACCTCCTCAACCAGATCGAAGTCGATCTCGTCGTGGAACGTAGCCGGTGTCACGCCGTCTATCTTGAGAAGCGCACGTACAACCTCGTCGCGGTTGGTGGTGTTTTCGACGTACTCCCAAAGCTCCTTTCCGAGCTTGTACGGGTTGAGACCGCCGCCCGACAGAACCTTCGCCTGATGATCCGCGTACGTGAGAACCTCGTCGTCGCCCGCGAAACGTTCGTTCCCCATCATCATCGACTCCCAGTACGAGTTGTGGTTGACGAACCCACCGGCGGCGTACCTGTGCGTTCCGTCGACGGAGATGTCGTAAACGTCGCCCGTACCCTCGGAAACGTTGACGACCTCGTCCGTCCATTCCTCGTCCTCGAACCACTCCAGACTGTCGAGGTACCCGCGTAGCCTCTCTTCCTTCTCGGCGTATCCGAAGCCAACCTCGTCGGCGTAGACCGAAGCAGACCTTCCCGTAACATGAACGTGGTAGCATCCGTCCGACTGACGTCTACGTCGGCTAAGGACACTGAGGTTGGCGAGGAGTAGCTGTACGGTCTTCGAAAGCCCCTCGCTCTTGGTGCTGAGTATCACGCCTTGGTCGCCCGCGTAGCCGTCGGCGTCGAACAAGCCGCGTAGAAACGCGACGACGACCTCCTTCGGCGAACGCAGGACGTGTTCCGGGACGGTCTTCTCCGCCGACGAGTCGCCGACAGGTAGACCGAAACCGTCGGCGAACAGATCGACGAGGCTGAGCGAGTAGACGTAGACGCGCCAACGCGAACCGTCTTCCTCGACCGACGGGCTGACGCCGAAAAGCTCGGTTACGAGACGTGCGAAGCTCTCCGCTTTATCTCGGTCGCCCGTCGTGAAGCCGACGTGACCCGACGAACGCGAGACGTGCCCGTCGCCGACGAGAAGACCGAGTAAACGTCCGAGCCGGGGCGTCGTCTCGTCGGGAACGCGTACGGGGTTGCGTTGCGCCACGGCGTTGGCGTTTCCGTCGTAGCCTTCGAGCGCCTCGTCTATAGCGTCACCTTTCTCGGCGCGTCCTACGCGCCGGTAACGCATGACAGTCCAGACGGAGACGCCGGCGTCGTCGGCTACGTCGCCGAGCGTCTTGGCGGTCGGAGACTCCCAGCTAACAGGCTCGGGTTCGTCAGCCCAGAGGTCGGCTCCGCCCGAAACCTCCACCTCGTCGCCGGCTTCGAGTTCTCCGAGGCGTTTCCACGAACCGTCGGGCTGACGGACACGGTGGTCGGACGAACCGTCGAGTACGAAGCCGCGCCGTGTCTCGATCTCGACGGTTTCCTTATCGGCTTCGACGTGTGAGTCGTAGACTTCGCGCCCCGTCTCGCCGTCCGAGACGACCGGACGGTTCCCGACAGTCTCGCGCATAGGGACGACGCCCTCGGACGTAAAGACACGTGTATCGGGGGCGACGCACGACCACCCTTCGTTCATCACCTTGGTCATCTTCTGAGGCGCGAAGTAGTACGCCTCGCGTCTCAGCATCTCTATAACGTCGCGTTGCCAGTCCTCGTAACCGACCGACTTGCGGTTCTCGTCGTCGTACGCCTTTCCGTGCTGTGCGAGGAATCCGAGTATATCCTTCTCCGGTTCCTCAGGAACACGGGGTTCGTCGCCCTCCTCGCGCTGTTCGGCGAGCCATTCGTCGTCGAATATCTCCTGTCTGACCTCCTCAGAAACGCCTAGTTCATCTATGCTCTCGGCGACATCCCCCTCGTCGTTCGACGACACGCCGTAGGTACCGTGCTGGTCTATGTTGTCCTCAAGGCACAGTACGTTGTCTATCCATTCCTCGACCTCCTCACGGTCTACCTCAGGGTCGTCCATGTACCCTTCGACGGTTTCGGCGTGGCGTGCGAGCGTAGCCGCCGCATCGAAGCCACCCGCGAGATCCTGGAACCATCGGTTGTTTGCGAAGAAGTCGCCGTGCGCCTCGACATGGGTTATGACAGCCTTCTGGTCGGCGAGTTCGTTCGACACCTGTAGGTAGGCGTGGCACGGATCGTCGTTGACGACGAGTTCGTAGATACGCGCCTGCGTGAAACGATCCTTCTTGCGCTGGCGGTCGTAGTTCATACCCCAGCGCCAGTGTGGGTAACGCGTCTGGAATCCGCCGTACGCGACGGCGCGGTTTATCTCGTCGTGATCGACGACCCAGTAGTTTACGTCGTACGGTTCGAGACCGAGGCGCTCCGCGAGCCGGGTCGCTTCCTTTGCCACCTTTCTTAGCTCGTCCGCCTCTCTGCGTTTTTCGAGTTCACGTCCTATGCTCATACTTCCTCCGTAGGCTCCGCGGCTGTCTTGAGAACCGTGTAGACGGCGTCCATAACCTCGTCTCGTGCGTTCACCTGCGTCACAACCACCTCGTCGCCGTCGAACGCGTCGGTTAGCTCCTGCGAATGCGTCGCGTTTACCGAACCCCCCGACGGCTGTGTCTCGACGTAGGCGTGCAGGTTTGCGTCCATCCCCTCGATGAGAGGCACGACGCGTTCCTTAGAGTCGTTCGACGAGTTCTCGCCGTCGCCCGCCGTGAAGACGTAACGGTTCCAGTCGCTCCACGGGTACCTCTCCTCAAGTATCTCGGCGGCGAGTTCGTACGCCGACGAAATCTTGGTACCGCCGCCCGACTGTATACCGAAGAACTCCCCGCGGTCGACCTCCCATGCGTCTATGTCGTGTGCTATGTAGACGAACTCCGCCTCCTCGTACTTGCCCTGTAGGTACCAGTCGAGGGGCGTGAACGTACGTTCGACGAGTTCGCGTTTCTCGGAACCCATCGAGCCTGAGACGTCGCGTATATTGACGACGACGACCTTCGACTCGTGCTCCTCGACGACCTCAGGGAAACGGTAACGCTCGTCCTCGCTTCTGAATGGAACGCGGCTGTCGGCACGGACGAGCTGGGCGGGCGTCCTGCGGTCGACGTTCTCCTCCATCTCTTCGAGCGACGACCACCGCGCCCACTCCTCGGCGTCCATCTCCGCGTACGTCTCTTCGAGCCAACGTTTGGAGACGTTTATACTGTCGCGCCGCGCCCATCCGTAGACATCCTCCGGATCCATACCGTCGACGCGGAGAGCCTCACGTACGTACTCGGGATCGAACTGTGACGCGAGCTTACGTCTCAGACCCCGTTTAAACATACGTTCGAGGTCGAGGGTGCTACGCGGACCCGAACGGACGACGTCGGTCATGTCGCCTTCCTTCTCCTCAACGACAGCCTTACCCTTAGGCTCCAACTGTAGCTCGAACTCCTGTTCGAGTTCCTCGGCGAACTCCTCAGGATCCATCTCGTAGTAGCCGTGTTCACCCTCGCCCTCACCGGGTTCACCGTCCTCGTCACCGTCGCCCTGTTGGGGTCGTCCTACGGCGTCGCCCTCGTCGGCGTCGCCCTGTCCCACGCCGCCAAGGTCACGTCTGTCGTACTCGAACTCGGGTAGCTCGACTATCTTTATGGGTATACGTATCTCGTCACGCCGGCTCTGACCGAGGTCGCCGTACTGTATGAACTCCGCGAGGTCGTCGCGGCGCTCCTCACCCACCTTACGGTACCTGTCGAGATCGTCCCTCAGCCCCATCGGCTCGCCACCTCCTCGACGATGCGTTGTGACGTTAGCTCGGCGCTCGCGGGCGAGTATCCGAACTCATCGGCGAGCGTCTCGTTCGTCTTCCGTTTCAGGCTCTCCGTCTCAGTCCCTTTGGGCGGATCGCTCCACTGAGAAGGTTCGAAGTCCTCGTACATACGACCGATGTCGTCCCAGTCGTAGGCTGTCAGAACGTTCTGCATCACGGGTATGTCACGCGGGTCGAAGCCGCCCGCGAACCCCTCGCCGCGCTGTTGCCAAGCCTGTACGTTCATCGCCGTCACTATCTTCTCCTGTCTGAAACCCTCGACGTGGGGCTTAGGCTCGTCGCCCTCGTAGTCGTCGTCGTCGAAACGTCCGAGATGCTCAGTCTCGAAGACCTTCATCTTGAGCGCGTCGGGTTCGACCTCACCACGCCCCGCGCCCACCGTCTCGTTCTCCGACCACGCGTAGACGTGTTCGACGTACTCCTCAACGGTCTCGTCCTCAACACGTACGTCGTACGTCATGGCGTCGAGAACGTCCTCCTCCTGTCTTCCGAATACGTAGTCACGTACCTCACGTACGCGATCCTCGTACTCGTTGGTCTCCTTGGTCGAGAACATAGGCTCGTCTTCGAGACGCGCAACCATCTCGTCGAGTACGTCCGACGGCGTGATGACGTTCTCAACGTCGAGTTCGGGATGGCTACGGTCTGTACCGTCGTTGAGCAGGTCTGCGATCACGTCGCGAGGGTAGGTGACAGGGATACCGTTACGTCCGTCGTCGGGGCTTTCTTCGAGACGGAAGTCGTCCTTCTGGAGCCTCTCGTCACCGCGACGCAGGTAGCCACGGTCGTACAGGAGAGCCTTGTCGACGAGGTCGAGACCCGCGGGCAGGTCGTCGGTGTCGAGACGTGTGACAACGTCGTACATCGCCGTCGCCTCGACGGCGTGGGGAGCTATCTCGCGCTCGCGTACGTCACGGATCGTATCGCCGACCTCAAGACGGAGAGGCGACGCCATACGTTCCTCCATCTCTTCGTAGTCGGAGCCCGTCTCCCAGACCTTGGTATCGTTCGTGATCTCGCGTCTTAGTAGCTCGACCTCCAACGAAAGGTTGGTCAGGTAACGGAACTCGTGCTTTTCGAGACGGCGTTTCAGAGCCTTCAGGGGATCCTCCTCGCCCATCTCTGACTTTGCGTCCAACTGCGCCTCAAGATCGGGGTTGGAGACGACGACGAGGACCGTATCGATGTCCATACGTATCCCTTTGTCGAGCTTCACAGCGCCCTCGTCGGCGACGTTGAGAAGCTGTTGGAGAAGATCGGCGTGCTGTGCCGCGTCCTCGACGACGGTTAGGAGGGAGTTACCCTGTGACAGAACACCGTCGTACGAGAAAGCCTGAGGGTTCTTACGTCCGCGCGAGTCGAGCTTCTGTAACATACCCTCCATCCATGTACCGACGAGGCGCTGTTTGGGTGGTCCCGAATCCTCCGAATGTAGAACACCGACGCCTCTACCGTGATCGACGACGTAGTTCTTGACGCGTAGATGGCGGTCGTCGGTTACGGCGCTAAACAGGTCTCGCGTCCCCTTTCTGCGGTACATCCTTTCGAGGAAGTCGTAAGCCTCTCTGCTGAACGGATCGAGTTCGCCGTCGACACGTATCTCTATATGGTCGTCGGAACGGTCGTTTACCTTGGCGAGTATCTCCTTACGCACGTCGTTAGGGAAGACGAGGAGCGGATGCGCCTGTGTCGGTGACTCGTACCAGTTCTCGTCGTCCTCGCTACCCCACTCACGGACGCTCGAAACGTTCCATTCTACGGTGTAACGCCGACCCTCGTCGGTCTTAGAGTACTCACGTAGACCGTTTACGAGACACCGTTTGAACTCGCTCTTTCCGGTCGCCGTAGGTCCCTCTATCCAGACTATCTTCTCCTCCTTTCCGCGCTCCGACGCGATGCTCCTAACAGTGTCGACGAAGCCGTTCAGAACCTCCGTGTTACCCAGAACCGCGTGCTCGCCGTCGTTGGCGGGGTCGTCGAAGAATCTGTAACGTTCCCTCTCCTCGCCCTCCTCGACGACCGTACGTGTACCGTAAGACTCGATGGCTTCGAGAAGGTACTTCGCCGAGTGTGAGCCGATACCGGGTTCGTCGAGAAGACGGTCGACGTACTCGTCGAGCGGTATAGGCTCGTCGTACGCGTCGCGGAGAGAGTCGTCGGCTTCCTCGACGTACCTTTCGCCGTCGTCAGCGCCGTTCACGTTTCCTCCATCTCCGAACGCGCCACCTCAGCACCCGCGAACTCCAACACCTCCTTCGCGCCCTCGCGCGAGTAGCCGCGGTTCGTCAGCGACTCTATCCATGCGCTCTTCGCCTCGTCGTCTGTCTCTCCGCTCGAAACGAGCGCGCTGAAGTTTATGTTGTGCTTCTTGTCCTCCCACATCTTACGTTCGAGAGCGCGGCGTAGACGTTCGTTGTCCTGCGGCTTGAACTCCTCTCCCTCACGTGCGCGCCTTGAGACCCAGTTTGACACCTCCTGTCTGAAGTCGTCCTTGCGGTCGTCGGGTATGTTGAGCTGTTCCTCGACGGCGCGCATGAATGCCTCGTCAGGCTCCTGCTGTCTCCCCGTGATCTCGTCCTGAACCGTTTCGTCGTTGATGTACGCCATCACGTGATCCATGTACTTCTCGCCCTGCTCCTGTATCTCGTCGAGGTCGTACGCGAGAGCATGCCGAACGTCGTCGATGGCGCGTTCCTTGTACTCCTCGCGCACCATCTCAAGGTAACGGTGGTAGGTCTCGTACATCTCCTCGTCTATGCTCGCGTGCGCCTCAAGGTTCTCCTCGAAGTAGCTGAAGAGCGTCAACGGGTTTAGGAAGCCGCGCTCGCGGTGTGTCGAGTCCATGACAGCCTCCGCGATCTCGTCGCCGATGAAACGCGGCGATACACCGCGCATCCCTTCGCCAACCTCGGCGCTCTCGTCCGCCTCGTCGCGTAGCTTGTCCACATCGACATCGTCCTCGTCCTCGCCGTTGTACGCCTTCGCCTTCTGGACGACGGAGACGGTTTCGTCGTCCGGCTCCTCGACACGTGTGAGGACGGCGAAAAGACCCGCGGTTTCGAGCGTGTGCGGCTCTATGTTCATGTCGGGAAGGTCGGCGTTCGTCAACAGCTTGTCGTAGATACGCGCCTCCTCCTCGTATTCGAGGACGTAAGGGAAGTCGACGCGTTTGGTGCGGTCGTTGAACGCCTCCATCTTCTCGTCGTTCTTCTTGTCGAGGTACTCGGGCATGTTCGTACGTCCGACGATGACCTGATCGATGTCGATACGCGGGTTGCTCTTGGGCTTGATCGTCTGTTCCTGTGTCGCGTGGAGGAAGTCGTACAGGAACTCACGCTGTAGCTTGAGTAGCTCCTCGCCCGAGAAGACTCCACGGTTTGCGTTACAGAACGCGCCCGAGTAGTCGAATGCGCGCGGATCGGACTCGCCGTAGACCGCGATCTTGGAGTAGTCAACCTCCCCCGTGAGTTCGGTCTCGTCCTGGTTCTTCTTGTCCTTGGGTTCGAACGTCTCGACCGCCTGTCTCTTGTTCTCGTCCGCAACGAGACGGACGACCTCGACGTGGTTTTCGAGAACAGCCTCAAGATCGTCGTCGTACTCGGCGAGAAGCGCGTCCATGTAGAAGGCGCTTTCGGGGTCGAGCGACTGGTCGTTCCTGAGCGTGTACGGCGCGTCGAGGCTCCCGTTCAGTTCTTCGATTACCTCTCTGCGCTCCTCGCGTGGAAGGAGGACGAGCGGATCCTGGTTCATAGGCGAACGCACGGTATCGTCCATCGGATCCTGATCCTCGATCACGTCGCAGAGGTTCGTCCACCGGAAGGTGTACATACGCCCTTCGTCGCGCTCGGTGTAGTCCTCGAAGTACCGACGAACCTGTCTGTCGAAGTCAGACTTACCGCTACCGACGGGTCCGAGTAGGAGCTTTATCCGTTTTTCGGGTCCGAGCCTCCGCGAACCGCTCTTTACCTTGTTGACGAACTCGTGTATCGCCTCGTGTATCTGCCTCCCGAAGAACCTGTTCTCGCCGTCGTCAAGCGGGTCGTCGGAGGCGAGCCTGTACCTCACCACGCCAGCCTCCTCGTCGTACTCCGTTCCGTAGAAGTCGAACATGTCGGCAAGGCGCTGGTGGGCGTTGCGCGCTATACGCGGCGACTCGTTTATCTCATCAAGGTACCAGCCGAAGCTCCTCGCGCTTCTAATACCGTCGGGAACCGAGTCACGGTAACTGTCGCTTATCTCTTGTAGGCTTCTCATGCTAACTGTTACTTACTTTCATTATGGTTTCTACGAACATCAGCGTTCCGCCGTGTCCGTTCTGAGGATGTGTGCGGACGGAGCGTCCACGATGCAAGTTAACATACGGCATGCGAGAGTATATGCTTTGCGGTGGTTTCCGCGAATCCGGGACTGAGTAAGCTATTTGATTCTCCGTACCTTGATCTGAGTATGTCGCCGCACCGTCCCCACGACAGGAGGGGCGCAGTGGACAGCACCGGCTCCGGTGCACGCGTCGCAAAGATTCTCCTCGTACTCGTTTTCATTCTCATCGTCTCCGTCTCTCTGGCTTTTGTCTTGGTAGATGACAGGTCGAGTGGTACGGACAGCCCACGCGAAGGGGGTGACAGTATAGACGGGTCGGGTGGCTTGACGACCGCGACAGAACCGCCCGAAGATATCCCTCGGCGGGTGGGTTCACGCGGTAACAAAGAGACGCGCAAAAACGTCTCGCAGAACGTGGAGGAGATCAACAGGTCAAGGATAGAGGAACGTATCCTGCGTCTGGTCAACCGGGAGAGAGGGTCGCGTGACGTTCGCGTGGTTGAGGAGAACGCCGGTCTGTCGTCCGTCTCGCGTAACCACTCCCTGAACATGTCCGAGTCGGGCTACGTTAGTCACGTCGACCTCTCAGGCGTCGGTGTCGTCAGGTACAGCGATACCTGTCAGTCCCTGCCGGGTGTAGGTAACTTCTCTTACTCGGAGAACATAGCGAGGTCGTGGGTAGGTAAGAAAGTCGTCTCCCCGGATAGGAACAGCACCGTCTTCGTGAGAACCGGGGAGGGGGTCGCGCGGAACATCGTCAACATCTGGATGAACTCGTCGTCGCACCGGAAGGCTTTGCTCGACGACGAATGGCGGTCGACGGGCGTCGGCGTCGTATCGAACGAGTCGGGCGCTGTCTTCGCTACGCAGTCGTTCTGTAGTAGGGGAAGGCTACCTTAGCTCCACCAGCCTCTCGGCGGCGTTGAACCGCGCTAACGGTAGGTTGAGGTTGAGTTCCTCTGGTACGTCGGCTTGGCGTAGTGAGGCGTCGTGGTAATACTCGCCATTAACCTCTAACTCATCTGCTATCACGGCACCTCTGAATGCAGAATCCTGGTCGATGGTGACATTAGCAGTAGGCGCATAGAGGGTTCCGTTGTAATCTACACCATCAACTTTTACGTCGGAGTTTGAAGAGTATATTTGGAATAGTTCGTTCCTACCGCCTTCAACATTTACTGAATAATTGTTATCTAATTGTGTGTCCTCTCCGACATATATACGAACCGGATTATTTCCATTGACAAATACGTCTTGGTTGAGATTAAAGTCGCTGGGTACATGTATTTCCACAGAACCACCTGTTGTATTGAACGTTACCGGATTATTGGCGATAGATACATCGGCACCCGGATTAGCTAGGTACCTTATTTTCCCGGAAGAAGTATCGAACGTATGACCATCCAAGTCATCGTCTCCTCTGTAGTCACCGGCAGTAACTCTTGAACCAGACGAGGGGAGTGTATCGCTTCCGCTACGTGATATAATCAAATCATCTATATCATCCTCCGTCACAGGAAGCGGGTCTATCTCGCTGGAGACTACAGTATCCGTATCGACGGTGTAGTTATACTCGGATACGTTTCCGATACGCGAATCGTAGACTCTTGTTTTGTTGTCATCATCGTCATACCTATCTCCAAGATACTCCACCGCGAACAGCGGCGGACCCGTACGTATCTGCGTCCGAACCCTGTCGTCCGAGGGCACGGTCACGTCACCCATACCCATCCGGTTGAGGTAGTCCGACCACGCGCCCGTGTACTCGGTTCCTATGTCGACGGTCAGCGTCCCGTTTTGGAGAGCGCCGTCGGTTATCTCGGACAGGTCGTCCGACCTTCTGACGCCTTGGTGAGAGATGGAGAGTCTCGTCCCCGAACCCGCTACGTCGACGGGGTTCGTGAAGTTGATGAGCGTCATCGTTAGACTCCGACCCGTGTAGGTCATCTGGGGAGGTGACTGTGTAACCGTGCCGCCGTTCCGGTATCTCGTCCAGATCCCGCCCATCTCGTACGCGACGCCCATGTTCTCGTGTTCGTACTCCAGCCCACCGAGCGTGGTGTTTGCGGTGGTGTCGGTGCCGGAGCCGTTGTCGTACGTGAAGTTGACCGTCATAGAGTCGGGTTCGACGGAGATACCGCCCTCGCTTAGGCTTATGCTCGCGCCTGAGTCGCTCGGCGTGTACACCGACTCACGTATCTGCTGGTCGAGAGTGCTGAACTCGACCTGCGTCTTTTCGATCTGGGCGTTCTCGCGCGCGTCGTCGATAACCGGCGCTCCGATGACGAGAACCGCCGAGATACCGATGAACGTCATACCGAAGAGGAGAACCAGACCGACGGTCTCGCTCTGTGCTTTACTCGTACCGTCCGACACGTCTCTCGTCCGTGGGTTACGGCGTTTCATCCGGATACCACCTTTGTTCTTAGTACCTGTTCGTTGTAGCTTATGCTACCGTCCCCGTCCGCAAACCCGTCGACCTCCATGGTGACCTTCTCACCGCTGACGGTGACATCGCTCTCGTTGAGGCTACCGTTTAGACCCCGTAGGTAGCTTTCCCATGCGGACGTACGCGGCGAAGACACGGTGATACTGAGTTCGTCGACACCGTTCAGGTTTTCGTTCGTCCGGCTCACCGACTCAAAGACGAGACGAACACGCCCCTCTCCACCGATGCTTCCTTCGCCGGTCGTCGATATGGTACGGAGGAACGCCGTACCCAGGTAACCCGTGTCGTTCGTGGATATAGCCCAAGACGGCTCGCGTCGTAACCCCCAGCTATCGGCGTTGCCCTCCTGACCAGCCATGACCGCGCCGTTCTCGTACGTTATTATACGGCTTCCTGTATCGATGTGGACGGGGTTCATGGTGGCGTTGTAGCTTACCTCTCCTTCCGATGTGTTCGCCGTGACGTTCACCCAGCCCGGTTCCAGCCCCCCGACACCGACGGTTATATCCTGAAGATCTATAGGTACCTCACGCGTCGGCGCTTTCTGCTCCATCATCTCGTTCAGACGCTCCTGTACGAGAACAACGGCGCGTTCGGAGTTCTGTGTGACCTGTCTTTCCTTCGCCCCGTCGAGCGCGGGACCGCCTTGGAGGTAGATTATGGTCGTTCCCAAGGTTATCAGGCTGAAGATCAGGACGTAGCTGATAGCCTCCGAAACCGCTCTGTCGTCCCGGTTGGTCGTCTGCGTTCTCATCTATCCATCCACGCTCCTGTTCTGTACAGCCCCTTCCTGTACGTCGAGGAGTATACCAGTTGAGTTCCCCTCCACCACCACGTTCTCGTCGTTCTGGGTGAACTCTATCTCGGAGCCGTCGACCACACTGACATTCGTTTCCGTCGAACCGTTGAGGTCCGTCTCCACGATGGAGCCATCGGGTGCTGTTATTACCATTCCCCCGCTGTTGTTTATCCTCGCTGTGTACTCCGCCCCGGACGACGGTGGCTCGAAGAAGGCTGTGAACTCACCCTCCGTCTGCGCCAGCGCGTCAGCCTGTATGATGTTCGAAAACATCTCGTCGTTGACGGCGTCGAGTTCCTCCTGTGTAGCTACGTCGTCGCCGAAGCCGCCGCTAAGAACCACGAGCATGACGGCGATGAAGGTCGTCATTATCCCCGTGTTCAGTATGAAGCCTATCTGAACCGAGGAAGCCTTCGTGGAGCTACCGCGACCGGGTCCCCTCCGCATATCAGCTACCACCGCCGATTAGAGCGTCCTCTATCCTCACCTCTATCTCCCTCTCCGAAACACCGCCGGGTCCTTCGACGGTGACTATGAACGATACCTCCTTAGCCTGCGCCGTCGCGTACGTGCCGTTGTCTGTATCCTCAACCCCACATGTGACCATAGTGCCGTCGTCATCCTCTCCGCATACTCCGCCTGCGGCGTCGCCGACCAGCGAGAAGTTGCCACCCACCGGCTTGAAGTCAAACGAGAAAGTTCCGTTTGCTTCCGCCTCCGGTGTATTACCCGTTCCCATCTTGACAGCCACACCGCTGTTAATCTGAGGCTGTATGACGTCGTCGATCACCCTCGTTATATCATAGTCGTCGTTGGACGAGAACTTGACACCCGAACCGTTCGCCATCTTAAACCGAGGGTTCGGAGCGAGTTCAACGGACGCGTATACAGAGCTTTCCGAGAAGTCGGCGGAGACGTTGAACGTGCTCTCAAGGAACTCATCATCGTCGTCGTAGTCTTCCACGATGTCGTCGTCAGCCCGGAACCTGACCTGAGTTTTCGTACCGGTAAAGTTGTTGTCCACCGTCATACCCCATATCACGGTCTCGCCTACGCCGTCTTCCGCGTCGGTGAGGTTGAGGCTGTATGTGCCGGTGCCGCTGAAGTTGGTGATGTTCATGCCGAGGTCGTAGATCTTCTGGATAACGCCCGCGTCCGCTTCCAGGGTAACGTTTTCGAACTCACCGTCGTCGCCGCCCGCGGTGACGTTGTTACTCACACCGGTAACGTTGCCGGTATCATTGATCGCGTCGATCCCCTGAGTGGTATTCCCACGGTCTTTGTTTATCGAACCGATTACGTCTTCGAAGATTCCCTTAGCTTCCTCCGGGTCGTTCGAAGACTCAAAGACACCTTCAGGACGCACGGAGTCTCCACCGTCGGGGTTGGCTATCTCTTCCATCATGTCATCGTCCGCGCCTTCACCGAGTGCTATCGCGTGCACGGTGACGTTCTCGTAGTCATCGTTGTTTTCGAGGTAGTCGTCCGGGTAGGGGTCTTCACCGTCCGTCTGCTCGCCATCGGACATCACGACTATGTGACAGGTTGCATCACGGTCGGCGGTACCTTTACAGACGGATGTCTCAAGCGCGTTCCTTGCTTCCTCTATCCCTTCAGTTATGTCAGTACCTGATCCCGGTCTCAGCCCGTCTATATCTTCCTTGAGGTCGGTTTTGTAACCGGAGGTGAGGTTAGCCATATCCTCTACCGTGTCCGCGTCACCGTAGATGGAGGTGCTGTACTGAACCAGTCCAACCCTGTCCTCACCGACAACCAGATCCTCCATAGCGGCACGCGCACCAAGCTGTGTCAGATACAGCCTATCAGGAGGCCACCAGCGGTACTCGATGTAGTCGAGGTTGCTCACCGGTTCCATCCTAGTCGAACCGGACTCATCCTCAACTTCTACCTGTGGGCTCGGCTGATCCCACTTGTACTCGAAAAACTCAAGCTGACTTTCATCAGCGTAACCCGCTGTTCCACTTCCGTCGCCGACCTTGTAGTCTATATCCGTGTCAACTCTGTACTCGAATTCACCCAATGCATCCTCACGTGCCTCGTACGTACCGGAGCCGGTGTCGATATTGTAGACATCATCCTCGGGACCAAGGCAACCGAAGATTGTATCAAATCCAAAGCACCTATTTGACTCTTCTAGACCGGTCACTTCAGCTATCACAGGCTCCTCTGAGTCAGGAGGTGATGCCGGTTCTGAGAGCCCACTATGGTCAACTTCCAATATGTCGCCTGAACTCGGATTGACTGAGCCGTCGGTGTTAGTATCACACGGGAACCGGTCTCCATCACCGTCCACACAGATGTCATCTTTCTCCGTAGAGGTTCCGACGTCTCCCGGATCATTCAACGTCTCGTAACTCGTCGGAACACCGCTCACACCCCCGACATCGTCAAGAACCTCGACAGTTTCGTCACTGTCCGGATAGTTGCCCGCGCCACTTCCTGCGCCTATCACTACATCGCCCACAGAGACGGTTCCGCCTGTAGTTCTCGTGTCACAGGGTTCACTTGCACAGTCGTTCGGCGCTCCGACGGGATACTCTGACGGATCGCTGGTATCCACACCGGGCGTCGTCACCGGAGTCCAGCTGGTCGGTATTCCCGCCGGAGGACCTGCCGGGGGAATGTTTGTTACTTTCACCAACTCGCTCTCGGGGTCGTCGTAGACGAAGTCTCCAACTTGTCCGACCGAGGTGTTGAACGTATTCCCGAGGTATTCTCCAGCACACCAGCCTTGGTTAGCGGCATCCTGATCCCCGTATGGACCGGCACTTGTCGGGAAAGGTACCCCTGTCTTGTTATACTCCTTGTAACACCCAATGTTGTACGGATCCGTCGAGGGATATTCGTTTACCCTTTCGTTGTGACCCTGTACTATCGGGGTTCCAGCCTCCGAAGGTGAGTAATCGTCATCGTAGTCGGAGTTATAATCGCTGTCTACCTCCGTTCCAGGATCAAGCCCCATCGAACCCGTCGTGTCGATAGAGAACACGACATCGACGGGCGCACGCCCTTCCTCGGCTTCAAGTATGATACAGTCGCCCGCGAATCCCCTCTTTGTGACGCCATCGGGGAGCTTGGTAAGGTCTATATCGACCTCATCCGACGAGTTCAGCTCTTCCAGAATATCGAGCGTGTGGTTAGTATAGCTGTAGTTGCTGTTCTTTGTCTCGTTGTAGTCGGCGGGGATCCCATCTCCGCCAACGTTGTCACGGAGGTACTCTTCGAACTCTTCGTTGAACAGCTCAAACGTGCTATCGTTGAACCCCACCTCTCCACGCAGGTCTGCGCACGCGTAGTCCGTCTTCGGCTCCTTCAGCTGTGAGTCCGAGAGACAGTCTTCCGCGAAGTCGTTGAGTGTTATGTCATCTGTGTCCGGTAGGTCATCCCCGGTAATTCCGATATCCCGCAGAGCTTCTTTCTTGTGCTGAGTGTAGGAGTACTCCGTGCTACCATCTTTCTTATCCGCTGTCTCGTTGTAGTCGTCGGGTATCTCGTCACCCGAGGTTTCGTTTCTTACAACGTCCATGAGCGCCGCGTTGAAATCATCCTGCTTGTTGTCGAAGTTCGTCCAGTCTTCGCTACGTAGGTTGGTGCAGGTGACGTTCTTCGTGACATCTTCCGTCTTGTTGAGATTGACACCGGGAAGCGGGGCAGCCTTCTGTTGACCGAATCTGTAACTGCTCGTGTCGTTGAGTTCGTCGCAGTCGTTCTTGAGCTTAATATCAAGAAGAACCTCTTCCTCAGAAAGCTGTTCAGCCACCTGTTGCTGAACCTCGGTGTTGTCGATGATATCCTCACAGACCTCCGTTACGTTCGCGCCCTCTTCTCTCGTCTTGTTCTCGTTAACGAAGTCCACCGTCTCTAACCCGACCTCCCTCGCCGTATCCACCTGATCCGTCACCTGCGAGGTTAGCGACGACAGCCCTCCGTCGTCGGGGGAAGCCTGAGAGAAGAAGCCGCTCCCGACGACCACGGCGAGGCTCACCAGCGTGACGGCTATCACGAACCCCGCTAACAGTATCATCTGTCCGCTGTCGTTCCCCTGTTCCGTGTCTGAGTTTCTGTCTATCTTTTTCATTTTTACCACACCGTTATCCTAACTTCCACCCTGTTGTAGATAGCTACGCCGTCCTTGGGTATCGGGTACGTCGTCGAGTTTTCGAGCGTAACCTTACCCGATGCGTTCGTCACGTTGTCCCTGTCGTCAAGCGTCACCGTCCGGCTCGCTGTGACCGCCGAGGCTCCGGGTTCGCCGTGTTCCACCATCGTCAGCGTACCCGTCTCGGTTCCGTTGTCCTTGCTGAACGCAAGCTCGATGTTGTACGCCACCCCCTGTTCGGTGAAGGCGTCGTGGCTATAGTTGCCGAAGTCGAGATATCCGTCGTCGGGATCCTCGCTGTTGTAGTAGTAGGTTCCGTCGCTACTGTTTACGAAACGAGCGCCCTCGTTCGTGTCGTTCGTGTCGTTCCAGTAGAGCATCGCCTCCTTCAGATCCCCGTTCGACGCCGTCGCCGTCAGGAGATCGTCGGCTATCTGCTGGTTGCTGTCCGCACCCGGATTGATGCCGCCCGTCGGGGTTACGACGAACGCGTTGAACGCGTACGTAACCGCGAGTACGAGTATGACCGAGGCGGCGACACCTTCAAGCGTGTGTAACTGCGCACCGTCGTCGTGACCTTTCGTCACCATACTTTCACCCTTACGCCTACCATATCTCCACCGCCCGTGGTGTTCATGTACGCCACCCTGTTCCTGCCCGCGACGGTACCCGTCGCGTCCGTGGTCGAGTTACCCGCGGTTAGCTCCACCGAACCCGGTTCAACCGGCTCCGGCGGCTCCTCGGATAGCTCTTCGAGTTCCACCACGGTTACGTTGTACCGGTACAGGTAGTTACCGCCCTCCTTCGGTATGTTGAGGTCGTCAGCCACATCCGTGTAGCTTCTGTCTAGATAGTCCTCGGCTGTCGTGTTCCCAAACACGCCGGGTTCGGCGTCCGACCAGTCCGAAAGAAGAACGTCCCCGGTTCGATCCGCCAGAGCGCCCTCCGTCTGAGTATCGGGCGACAGGTTGACAGCCGAACCCGTGGCTAACTGTAGGACGAACAGAAGCGTGACTGCGAATATAGATACGCCTACGAGGAAGTCCACGCTCGTCTGCCCACTACGTCCCCCGTTAGATCGCATATGCCTGAGTTACAAAGGTTTAGTACTTAATCCTTGGTTCCCACGGTCTGGGATAGCTCACGGCGTGGGACAGAGGCACGCGCCCGGTTCCGCCGTTCGGCGGTGGCTTTCAGAAAACGTTTTGCCCAAGCGCCGGAAACGACGTGTATGGACGAGGACGAGTACCGTCTCGACTACTTCGAGGACAACGGATTCGTCCGGAAGACCTGCCCCGGATGCGGGCGCGGGTTCTGGACACGCGACGCCTCGAAGGAGTCGTGCGGTGAACCCCCCTGCGACGAGTATTCGTTCATCGGAAACCCGCCTTTCGAAGACGAGTTCACTCTCGAAGGGATGCGTGAGGAGTTTCTCTCCTTCTTCGAGGACAGCGATCACGAACGCGTAGAGCCTTACCCCGTCGACGCCTCGCGGTGGCGTGACGACGTTCTTCTGACTCAGGCTTCCATCTACGACTTCCAGCCTCTGGTCACGTCGGGTGAGACGCCACCGCCCGCGAACCCTCTCTGTATCTCCCAGCCGTGTATACGTATGCAGGATATCGACAACGTGGGTAAGACGGGGAGGCACACGCTCGCGTTCGAGATGATGGCGCACCATGCGTTCAACTCACGGACGGACGACGGTGCGTACGAGGGTGAGGTATACTGGAAGGAGGAGACGGTGGCGTACTGCGACGGCTTTCTCGAACATCTCGGCGCGCCCCTCGACGAGGTTACGTATGTGGAGTCACCGTGGGTCGGCGGCGGTAACGCGGGTCCCGCATTCGAGGTCATCCTACGCGGCGCGGAGGTAGCGACGCTCGTCTTCATGGATCTCGAACTCGACGAAGACGGCGAGTACGAGATGAAGGACGGCAAGACGTACTCCAAGATGGACAACTACATCGTCGATACGGGGTACGGTCTGGAGCGTTTCGCGTGGCTGAGTCAGGGAACGCCGACGGTCTACGAGGCTATCTACCCCGACATGGTCGACGAGATACTCGACGCCGCGTGTATCGAACGCGCCGACGAAGAGATACTCGCAGACGTCGCGCGTCTCGCGGGGAAGATGGACGCCGACGAGGTTGACGACCTCCGCGCCGTACGCCAGCAGGTCGCAGAGGACGTCGGTCTATCACTCGACGAACTCGACGAGATACTTACGCCCGTCGAGAACGCCTTCGGTGTCGCCGACCATACGCGTGTCCTCGCATACATGCTCGGCGACGGTATCGTTCCGTCGAACGTCGGAACCGGATACCTCGCGCGTCTCGTTCTACGGCGCACCGTACGTCTCGCCGATGAGATAGGTCTCGACGTACCTCTCGAAGACCTCGTTGACGAACAGGCGAAACGTCTCGGCTACAGAAACCGCGACGTGATCGAGGACGTCGTACGTGAGGAGGTCGAGAAGTACGAGGAGACGCTTGAACGCGGCGGGCGTCTCGTACGCAGGAAGGCGGAGGAGTACGCGGGTGAAGGCTCCATACCCAACGACGAACTCGTGGAGATGTACGACTCACACGGTATACAGCCGGATACCGTCGCCGAGATCGCCGATCAAGAGGGCGTCGATGTCGACGTACCCGATGACTTCTACGCGCAGGTCGCCGACCGTCACGAGGAGCGCGAGAGCGCCGAGAAGGACGACGCGTCGACGGGTGTCGACGACGATCTACCCGAAACCGACCTCCTGTTCTACGACGACGTCGAGCGCACCGAGTTCGAGGCTGTCGTCCTCAACACCTACTACGACGAGGACGACGAGTCGTACGAGATCGTCCTCGACCAGACGCGTTTCTACCCCGAAGGCGGAGGACAGCCTCCCGACACGGGGGTTCTCGAAAACGGTGAGGTCGCACACGTTGAGGACGTACAGAAACGCGACGGCGTCGTCTTCCACCGCACAGACAAGCCGTTGAGCAAGGGCGACGTCGTGCGCGGACAGGTCGATCCGGATCGCCGACGCGCACTCATGCGTAACCATACGGCGACCCATACCGTTATCGATGCGGCGCGGCGCGTCCTTGGCGATCACGTACGTCAGGCGGGCGCTCAGAAAGGAGTCGAATCCTCGCGTATAGATATCACGCACCACAAACGTCTCACCGACGACGACGTGCGCGAGATAGAGCGCGTCGCCAACGAAACCGTACGTGACAACGTGCAGGTCGACGACGAATGGCTCGACAGACACGAGGCGGAGGAGGAGCACGGATTCGGTCTGTATCAGGGCGGTATACCCGCGGGCGAGGAGATACGTGTCGTGCATGTCGACGACGACGTGCAGGCTTGCGGAGGTACGCACGTCCGGCGTACGGGTGACATCGGCTACATAAAGGTACGTAACACGGAACGTATACAGGACGGTGTCGAACGTATCGTCTTCTCGGCGGGCGACGCCGCTGTCGAGGCTTCGCAGGAGGTCGAACGCGTAGCCGACGAAGCATCCGACGTGTTCGGCGTGCCACGCGACGACCTCCCCGCGACCGCCGAACGTTTCTTCGACGAATGGAAGGAGCGCGGAAAACGCGTCGATGAGCTACGGTCGGAGCTTGCGGAGATACGCGCCGAAGCCTCCGACGACGACACGGTCGAGATAGAGGGCGTGCCCGTCGTTACACGCCGTATGGACGCGGGTATGGACGAGCTACGTACAGCGGCGAACACCGTCGTCGACGAAGGAAAGGTCGCCGTCTTCGCGGGCGGCGACGGTAGCGCAACCGTCGTCGTCGGGGTTCCTGAGAACACGGACGTGGACGCCGGGGATGTCGCGGGGGAACTCTCGTCGTTCCTTGGCGGCGACGGCGGCGGTTCGCCCGCGTTCGGTCAGGGCGGCGGTCCAGATACGGAGAAGGTCAACGAGGCTCTTGAGGAGTCGAAACGTATAATCGAGGAACAGATATGACATGGCTACAGTGCATCGAGTGCGATGAGAGGTACAGCGGCGGTGAACCGCGTTACACCTGCGACTGCGGAGGTCTGCTGGAGGTACGTTACGAGGAGATACCTTCGCGTTCGGACTTCACGGGACCGCTTGGTGTCTGGCGTTACTCGTCGATACTCCCGCTTGAAACAGCCGACAGCGTTACACTCCACGAGGGCGGTACGCCGCTGTACGACGCAGGAAAGCTGTCCGACGAACTCGGCGTCGATATACACGTCAAGCACGAGGGGATGAACCCGACGTGCTCGTTCAAGGACCGCGGTATGACGGTCGGCGTCTCAAAGGCTATCGAACTCGGTATCGAACGCGTCGCGTGCGCCTCGACGGGCAACACGAGCGCCGCCCTCTCAGCGTACGGTGCCGCCGCCGACATACCCGCCGTCGTCCTTCTCCCTCAGGACAAGGTCGCTATGGGCAAGGTGGCTCAGGCTCTGATGCACGGCGCGGAACTCGTCGAGTTAGACGGAAACTTCGATGAATGCCTCCGTATCGTACGTGATCTCGCCGACGAGGGCTTCTTCTACGTCCTAAACTCGATAAACCCGTACAGGCTCGAAGGACAGAAGACGATCGCGTTCGAGCTACTCGAACAGCTAAACTGGGAGCTACCCGACCGTGTCGTCCTGCCAATCGGGAACGCGGGCAACATCAGCGCAATCTACAAGGGTTTCCGTGAGTTCTACCACGCCGGTATCATAGAAGAGATACCGATGATGACGGGGGTGCAGGCGGAAGGAGCCTCACCTCTCGTCGGCGCGTTACAGAAAAGCGGACCTCTCGAACCGTTCGAGTCGCCCGAGACGAAGGCGACTGCGATACGTATAGGCGACCCGGTCAACGCTCCGAAGGCGCGCGAGGCGATAGGGGAGACGGGCGGAACGGCGACGAGCGTAACCGACGAGGAACTCATGGACGCTCAGGTCAAGCTTGCACAGTACGAGGGTATCGGTGTCGAACCCGCGAGCGCGACGAGCGTCGCAGGCGTCCGTAAGCTACTCGACGAGGGTGTGATAGACAGTACCGAAACGATCGCATGTGTCACGACCGGACACGTCCTCAAGGATCCCGACGCCGCACTTGAGGCATCGGGCGATACGGTAAAGACGGACGCGACACGCGAAGCGGTGCGGAACGCGCTTAACTAACCGCTCGTCCTTCCTTTCTCTGCGACAGCCTTGAAGACGCGCCCGACGACGACGAGGACAAGAGAGACGACGACAGCCAGAACCACCCATGTTGCGAGCGATATTACCGAGTCGATGGTACCCGACGTTATACTCCCCGCATCGATCGAACCTGCGCTGAACCACGAACCGCCGCCTACCGAGACGTTCGAGCCTTCCACGTCCTGCGCTTGCGCGCCTATGACGCTGACCTCCATACCCTGAAAGACGATGCTGGATATATACAAGGCAAAGGGCGTAAAAACTGTAAGAACCGCCGAGATGTACGAGGTCGAACCAGCAACCTCGGCAGGGAGGTCTTTGTTGGACAGATGGTAGCCAGTAGCGACGCCAAATACGACGAAAGCACCCGCCGACGCGTAGATGTTTATGTTCCTCGTCGCGTACGCGGCTATACCGCCGAGTATGACCGCCCCCGCCACGGCGGTCACGAGAACCTTCGGTGGCGTACCTCCGTCCTCGCCGTCTTCTCCGTCGTTACCTCCCTCGCCTTCTGTGTCAACCTGTACCGAGATACATCTCACCCTTTGGGAAGTTCCCGACCGCCGGTATATTACTCTTTTGGCTGGCTTTCCGGTATCGGTACGGTTAAATCCTGCCCGGTGTAACGTCCTCAGGGTGTAAGTATCTCGGTAGAAAGAGACCGGCAGATATACATAGATGTTATCTACGGTATAGTATTCTTCATCGGTTTCGTCGTTCTCGTATTCCGTCCCGACACACGTGTCGCCGCCTTCCTCGGCGGTCTCGTCTTCGGGTACGGACTCAACGTCTGGGGTAAGATGGAGTTCCGTGACAAGATCCTGCGCGAGTACGTCTCAGAGGAGACCGAAAAGAAGGTCGATGAGAAGGTCGGTGAGGTCGAAAAGAAGGCTGAGGAGCGCGCAAAGGAGACCGTCGAGGAGGTAAGCAAGGGCGTCGGCGAGGTCGAGAAACGCGTCGAACAGAAGGTTGAACAGGTTGAGGAGAAGGTCGGCGAGGTCGAAAAGAAGGCGGAGGAGACGGCGAAAGAGAAGGTGGAGGAGAAGGTCGAGGAGACGGTAGGCGAAGAGGTTGAGGAGAAGGTCGGCGAGGTCGAAAAGAAGGCGGAGGAGACGGCGGAAGAGAAGGCGGAGGAGAAGGTTGAGGAGACGATAGGCGAAGAGGTCGAAAGACGTGTCGAGGAGGAGGTCGAAAGGAAGGCTGAGGAGAAGATAGAGGAGAAGGCGGAGAAGAAGGCGGAGGAGAAGCTCGAAGAAACCATAGAGGACGACGTTGTCGATGAGAAGGTCGAGGAGAAGGTTGAACAGAAGGCGGAGAAGAAGGTTGAGGAGACTGTTGAAAAGAAGGCTGAGGAGAAGATAGAACAGAAAGCCGAGGAGAAGATAGAACAGAAAGCCGAGGAGAAAGCGGAGGAGAAGGTCGAGGAGATAGTCGAGGAGAAGGTTGAAGAGGAAGACGACGGATGACCGAGCTGGCGCTTCTGAGCCTCGGTCTCCTAACAGCCGTCTTCGTCGCTATCAACGTCGGCGGTTCGTCGACGGGCGTCTGTTTCGGTCCCGCCGTCGGTAGCGGTGTCGTGTCGATGCGGGCGGCGTCGGCGCTCATGGCGTTCTTCGCTCTCATAGGTGGCGTGGTCGTAGGACCTAACGTCGTCGAGACTATGGGACGTGACCTCGTGCCTCCGAGTGAGTTCACTCTCGCCGCCGCGACGGCGGTTCTTCTGTTTACGGGTATCGGACTCGCTCTCAGCAACTACCTACGTATCTCCGCGAGCACGAGCCAGATCGCCGTCGTTGCTATCGCAGGTATGGGTGTCGCGCTCAACGTTCTCGACTGGGGGATCTTCGGCTTCATACTCACGTGGTGGATACTCTCGGCGATTATCGCCTTCTGGATATCCGTCGTCGTCGGCAGGTACTTCTACGACCGTCTCGTCTCCGTCCTCGACTTCGGCGACGACGGCGACAAGAGCGCGTTCGGCGAGTACCTCGTTATCGGCGTCGGCTGTTACATGGCGTTTAGCGCGGGGGCGTCGAACGTCGCAAACGCAGTCGCGCCCCTCGTGGGAGGCGGCGAGAGCATAGCGATGGTTCCCGCCGTCGTCATGGGAGGCGTCGCGATCGGCGTCGGTGCGTTCGTCATAGGTCCACGGACGATGGACACCGTGGGTAACAAGATAACCGATCTGTCGCTCGAAGCCGCGCTCGTGGTCGAACTCGTCGCAGGAACCATTATCACGCTCCTGAGCCTCGCAGGTATACCCGCGAGCCTTGCGATAGTCGCCACGCTCTCGGTCATAGGACTCGGCTGGGGACGTGCGACGAGACGCGTACCCGTGCGTTCGGACGTAGCCGTCGGCGAACTCCCGCAGGAGGAACGCGCCAAGATACGTGAGGATCGCCTCAACATGTACGACCTCGGCACGTCACGGCGTATCGTGGCGACGTGGATAATAGCGCCCGTACTCGCCGGGAGTCTCGCGTTCGCCGCCTTCGGCGCGGCGGTCTACGTCGGACTGATATAGAGTTATCCGTTAGGCGCGTCATCGTTCCGTATGGACGAAGAACCGCTTGGGTTCCTACGCACATTGGTAGAGACAGCTTCGCCGTCGGGTTTTGAGGACGAGAACCTCGCCAACTGGCGCGAACGCGTCGAGGAAGTCGCCGACGAGGTAGAGACGGACGCCTACGGAAACACGACGGCGACGGTCAACCCCGGATCCGAAACGTCGGTCGTCGTCACGGGACACGTCGACGAGATCGCGCTCATGGTTAACCATATCACCGACGACGGCTACGTCTACCTCAAGAAGGTGGGCGGTATCGACACGGGCGTGGCTCAGGGACAGCGCCTCCGTATACACGGCGGCGACAGCGACGTACCCGGAGTCGTCGCACGGAAGCCCGTACATCTACAGGAGGACGAGGAGCGCGAAAAGATACCCGACATGGGCGAAATCTACGTCGATATAGGCGCGGAGGACGCCGAGGAAGCGCGCGACGCGGGCGTACACGTCGGCGCGACGGCGACGTACGAAGCCGGCTTCGAACACCTACTCGGCGACACCGTCGCGGGACGTGGACTCGACAACCGTATAGGAGCGTGGATAGCCGCCGAAACGCTGCGCTCCGTCGACGCAGATGAACTCGACGTGACCCTGCACGCGACCGCGACGGTACAGGAGGAACTCGGTCTACGCGGCGCACGTATGGCGGGCTACTCGCTCGATCCTGACGTCGCACTCGTCGTCGACGTGACCTTCGCAACCGACGTACCCGACGTCGCGGAGACCGAGCACGGCGACGTCTCGCTCGGTGAGGGTCCGACGCTGAAACACGGAAAGGAGAACCATCCCGTCGTCCTCGACCGTCTGCGCGAGGTCGCCGACACGAACGGTATCGAGACACAGGACGAGGCGATAATGACACGCGGCGCGACCGACGGTGACGCCTTCTACGTCGCACGCGGCGCGACACCCACAGTCTCCGTCGGCGTACCCAACCGCAACATGCATACAACCTCCGAACTCGTCGACCTCAACGATCTTGAGAACGCGCGCGACCTCTTTACAGGATTCGTCGAGTCGCTCGAAGACGGCGCGGGTTTCGGACGCCCGGACAGCCGTTCGGTGTAGATGAGACGGCGCGTTTAAGTCGGTGGCTTTCCGACGTTCCCGTATGAAGCTCACCTTTCTCGGGACAGGGAGCGCCATACCTTCCGAACGCGTACACAGCGGTCTTATCGTCGAGGACGAGGGCTTCCTGTTCGACTGCGGTAGCGGTGTTCTGCACAACCTCAACAGGTCACGGGTTCCCGTCGACGGAGTTACGAACATCTTTCTGACGCATACGCATCTCGACCACGTCAACGACCTGATGGCGCTCGTCAAGGCGGACTGGTTGCTCGGACGCGAGGCTATACACGTATACGGACCCCCCGGAACCACGGAGACGTTGAACCATCTCGTCGACGCGTACGACTACCTCCGCGACAAGATGACTATCGGTATCACCGAGTTCGAACCCGGTGACTCGTTCGAGGTTGGCGGGCATAGCTTCGAGACGTTCCCGACGGAGCACAGCGTGCCGTCGACGGCGTACCGTATGGACGACTCTTTCGTCTACACGGGTGACACCGAGGCGGTCGAGGGTATCGCGGAGTTCGCGAGCGGCTGTGACGTTCTTATACACGAATGCTCGTTCCCCGACGAGATCGAGGTCAGCAACCATACGCGCCCTTCGACTCTCGCGCCCGTTCTCGAAGACTGCTTCGTGAACCGTGTCTACCTGACACATCTCTATCCGCATACGCGCGGCGAGGAGGAGGCGATGGTTGAGACGGTTGGTGAGCATTACGGAGGCGAGGTTCATATCGCCGAGGACATGCAGACCGTGGAGGTCAAGGACTGACGGTGTCTGTCGTCGGTTCGAGTAGTGCGACGTAGAATCCGCCCGTGTCGTTCTGGTGCGGGTAGAAACGGCGTGTGTCGCGCACCGGGTCGGCGTACGTCTCTCCTTGCCATTCCGTAACACCCGGCGACGAACCGAGACCGACGTCGAACGGTACGACGCGCGCATCGTCGTTACGTACGGCGTGATCGACGACCGCCTCGTTCTCCTCCGGCGCGAACGTACACGTCGAGTAGACGACGCGTCCGCCGTCGCGTACGAGCTTGAGCGCCCGCGTCAGTATCCCTTTCTGGACACCTGAGACCGACGCGCGTTCGTCGTCGGAGACCGCGCCGGCTTCGCTGTACTCGGGGTTCTTACGTACAGTGCCCTCTGACGTACACGGAACGTCGACAAGGGCGGCGTCGAAGTCGACACCGCCGGGGAACCTGCGTCCGTCATAGCTCGTAACCGCGACGTTGGTGAGACCGAGACGGTCGGTGTTGTTACGCAGGGCGGCTATACGTCCCACGTTGTCGTCGTTTGCTACGACGCCCGCTGAGTGGGCGGCGACCTGCGTCGTCTTGCTACCCGGTGCGGCGCAGATATCGAGAACGAGACCGTCTCCGAGCGACACCTCCGACCGGCGGAGGACGACGGGCGGTAGCATGCTGACCTCTTCCTGTACCGCGATCCAGCCGAGGTAGTGCGCCACCGTGTTACCGACCTTTGCGTCGTCGGGTTCGTCGATACGGAAGCCGTCCGCGAACCAGTCGAAACGGTCGACGCCGAAGCCTGCGGCGGTAAGAGAGTCGCGCACCTCTCCGAACGACGACTTGGCGGGGTTGACACGTCCCGTACGCGGAACGGGCTTTTCGCAAGCCTCGACGAACGCCTCGTAGCCGTCTACGATTGAGCGGTAACGTTCGAGCGTCATAGAACCCTTTCGAGCGGGTTCTCGTCGGCGTCGTGTTCACGTAGACGGTCGGCTGTATCAGCGAGCGTTTCGTCACGCAGGAGGTCGTTCAGGGCTTCGAGACGTTCCGCCGCGCCGTCGACGTAGACGATATCCTGTAACGTCAGCACGGCGTTGCCGTCAAGGTTCTCCGAAACAGTTCCCTGAACCTCGTTTCCCTCGTACGTTCCCTCGAACTCGGCGTGCGAGGCACCCGGCGCGAACTCGGCTACGTCGATGTCCTCGAAATCGGCGTCGAAGACCTCGGTGACCGCGTTCTCGACGGCGTCGACACCGACCGAGTCCAAACGGACGATGAGACGGTAGGTACGTTCGGCGAAGAGTTCGAGGGTTTCGTCCGTCATATCTCCTCCCTAAGCGCGTCGTTCATATCTTCGACGGGCGCGTCCCGTCCCGTCCATATCTCGAAAGCCTCAGCACCCTGATAGACGAGCATCCACGCGCCGTCTACGGTGGTCGCTCCGGCGTCGTCGGCGTCGTGGAGGAGACGCGTCTCCAACGGCGTGTAGACAACGTCGAAGACGACGTGGTGCGACCGCAGTGCGTCCGCCGGAACCGGCGAAACGTCCTCCTCCATGCCCACCGTCGTCGCGTTGACGACTATATCCGCGTCGGGTACCACGTCACCGAGTTCGTCGAGCGAATGCGGTGTCGCCTCACCGAAGCCGCACAGCTCGTCGGCGACCGTTTCGGCGCGTCCGAACGTCCGGTTGGCTATACGGACGGCCGCCCCTTCCTCGGCGAGAGCGAAGGAGACGGCACGTCCGGCACCGCCCGCTCCGACGACGACAACATCCTTTCCTGCAACATCCGTCTCACGTTCGATGGCGCGTAAAGCGCCCGATGCGTCGGTGTTGTATCCGCGTACCTCGTCGCCGAAGTCGACCGTGTTGACCGCGCCTATACGTTCCGCCGTCTCGTCGAGCGCCACGCCGTCGAGCGCCGAGACCGTCTCCTTATGCGGCACGGTGACGTTGAGACCGTCGATGTTCAGGGCGTCGGCACCGCGTACAGCGGCGCGCACGTCGTCCTCGCCGACACGGTAACGCGAGTACGTCGCGTCGATCCCCGTCGCCTCGTACGCTGTTGCGTGCATCGGCGGCGACACCGAATGCTCGACGGGATCACCGATTATACCGTACAGTTTCATCGGTTCGTCTTCTCCGCGCGGTACAAAAACACCGTCGAAAAAGATTATACGGGGCGGTACGTACACCGAACGTGTACAAGGTCGTCGGATGCTCGAACTGCGAGAGCGTCAAGATAGCCGTCGAGGACGACGAAAAGACTGTCTGCAACCGGTGCCAGAACCAGATAGACGTTGCCGACGCGCGCGCCATCTTCCGATCCGAGAACCTCGAAGAGGCGAAGGAAGCAAGATCGATGGCGCTCGCCCGACAGCAGGGATTCGACGGTATCGCCGACGAGATAGTCGAGGGCGGGATCGTCTCGGAGAACGTCGGCGACCGTTTCGGCGAGGACGAACTCATGGAAGACCGGGGTATCGACACCGACGCGGTCGAAGAGGCGGGCGAAGTCAACCGCGAGACGACCGACGGCGACTCTAAGCCCCAGACACGTATTGTAAAGGACGCCGTCGAGTTCCTCGACGAACCGACGGACGAGGACGTCGCGGAGTTCGCAGAGGAGCGCGGCGTCGACCGCGACAAAGCGTTCGAACTCGTGGACAAGCTATGCATGGAGGGGGAGGCGATGAGGACACGCGAGGGCGTCGTTCAGCTTCTGTAGGTTTGACCGCTGTCTCTTTTCACCACAGGGCTTATTGTATACCCAAACCCCGTAATAATAATGCCGTTCACTAAGCCGGTCGTAGCCGTCTGCGAGCGGTACGGTCCGGGCAGACTCCCGTACGCCAACCGTCGGGATGTTGGTGCGGGTTATGTGATGGCAACCGTCGCAGGGATTACGACGACTGTGTTCATTCTGGTTACGCAACTCGTCGGTATCTCAACGGTCATGTCCTCGTGGTACGAGCCGTACGATGGACCGCTACTTGAGCAGGTCATCGGAATGGTCGCGACGGTTCCAGGCGGATTCATCGCTGGTTTCGTCGTCTGGCGGGTACCGAGACTTCGCGTGTGGCGTGGCGTTCCAGCCGGGGTCGCGGCGATGGTTTTGATGTACCCCGCGAGCGCGCTGCTTGATATAGCGGTCATATTACCGCTTCAGCAGTTGGTTGCCGGACCCTCCGCGCCGCTGTCGGAGTATTTCCTGTTTCTCATGTGGGCACCATTCTGGGCAGTATCCCTCGGATACGGCGCGTTCACGACGACTTTCTGGCTCACGCTACCGCTCGGTGCGCTCGGTGGCTATATCCACGAAACCGCACGGAAGAGGGCTACCTAATCCCTGACTGGTACATAAGAAAACTCTTTAATACGCAAACAGGCAATCCGTCCCTACGAGCGCACACGGTAGCGCGTGTCTCGACACGCCGGTATGTGGTCGCGAGACTGAACCGCCGAAGCGCCGTGGTGATAACATGGCAAAGTCGTTCTACACACATATACGCGACGAATGGAAGAACCTCGACGAGGGCGAAATCGAGGAGGTACAGTGGCGACGGTTACAGGACTGGCGCGAACAGGGCGCTGTCGAACGTATCGAGCGCCCGACGCGTCTCGACAGGGCGCGGTCTCTTGGCTACAAGGCGAAGCAGGGCGTTATTGTCGTCCGTGCGCGTGTCCGTAAGGGTAGTGCGCGTAAGCCGCGTCCCAACAAGGGACGGCGGTCGAAACGCCTCGGCACGACGCGTATCACGCGCGACAAGAGCCTCCAGCGTATCGCCGAGGAGCGCGCGTCGGAGAAGCACCCCAACCTCGAAAGCCTGAACTCGTACTGGGTCGGTGCCGACGGTAGCCACAAGTGGTTCGAGATTATCCTTCTCGACCCCGACCATCCCGCGATACAGAACGACGACGACCTTGGCTGGATAGCCGACACCGGAAGCGGACGCGCCGAACGCGGAAAGACATCGGCGGGCAAGCGCGGACGCGGTCAGCGCGAGAAGGGTAAGGGAACCGAGAGAACCCGTCCGAGCAAGCAGTAGGTCGCCGTTCCGACTCTCCGTCTACTCCAGATTCTCCAGCGCCTCGGTAACCACCCGTCTGTAGTCACGTTCCCCGTACACCTCGCCCGCTCTACCGCTCAGTTCGCCGTCCTTGATACGTTCGAGCGTCCGTTCCGCCGTCTCGGCTATCCATCTGTCGCGCGTGTCTGCGTCGACGACGGTCATCGACTCGGGACGTACCGACGTAATCACGTCGTCGGAGTCGTCGGGTTCGTACGTGTCGGGCTTTCCGACCACGGCGACGTACTCAGGCGGCTGTACGTCACGTATCACGTCGACCGCCTCAGGCTGGTACTGTCCCGCGTAGACGAGGAACGTCCCCGTCGGGTCGACGACGCGTGCGCGCCAGTACTCGGAGTCGCTACCTATGTCGTCCTTCTCCGTGAGCGTACCGACGGCGAAGACACGGTTCGCCTTCTCGCCCGTCGGTAGGAGGAGGTAGGTCGGCGCGCGCTCCTCTTCGCTCTCCTTGAACGTATGTCCCGCGTCACGGAACTCGCCCGCGAAGACGCGTTTAGCGACCTCGCGGCGCATCTCGGTGCTCATGCCGACCGCGCCTCCATCAGAAGCGCATCGGCGTCGGGTGTCTCGTCGACCTCTTCTACATCGTCACCGAGTACGTACCTGCCGACGCGAGGACCTTCGACCCTGAAGTACCTTCCGACGAGCAACGACTTGATGCGATCGGTGACAACGCTCGTGTCGAGCGCGTCCATCGCCTCCTGCTTCGCCTCCTCCATCTCTATGCCTGTCACGCGTTCGGTCGCCTCGCGGTCGAGTAGTACATCGTACGTCTCGTTACCGTCGTCGAGAACGCCCTTTACGCGCATGTCGAACTCGCCCTCGACCTCGCCGTGTTCGGAGCAACGTCCGTTCTGTAGGACGCGCGTGCAGTCGTCCTCAGGGCACCGTTTTATGAGACCGCTACCCGACTGCACGGCGACGAGGGCACCCTCGACCTCTATCTCCTGCTCACCCACCTCGATCTCGGCGTCTATCTCCTCAACCTCCGTCGACGAGTTGAGCTTTACGCTCATACGTCCCTGAAACTCGTCGGTAACGACGTTTTGGAGTCTGTACGTCGCGCCTTCTTCGAGAGTCGGTACGTCGCTCTTAGCCCACGACGTGAACTTGATCGTCCCCGTTTCGTCGCCGACGAGACCCGTCTGTGCGATCGAGTCGCTCGACGGCTCCCAGAGTTCGGCGACCTTTACGTCGACCGTGAGCCACTCCTCCGGCGTGTCGATTTGGGCGACGGTCGCGTTCTCGGAGCCTTCGCTCCCGAGTTCGTCACGCGAGACGCCCGTCTCCTTTGCGAAATGGCTCGTGACGCTCCGGCGCGCCTCGTCCATCGGTACCTTGTACTCCTCCACAAGGTTTTGGAGCCTCTCCTCCACGTCGTCGACCGACACGTCCGCCTGTTCTGAGAAACGTTCGGCTATCTGCTCGGCTGTCTGTCGTATCTCTGTTTCTGTCATCTTTTTCTCCAGCCTCCTACTCCTTTTAGTCGGGAGGCAGGAAGGTTACGCACCCCCGGCACTTAACTCCCGTGGTCAGACCGACTCGGCGGGCTGGCGCGACATACCGCCGCCTTCGAGCACGTCGAGCGCCGTCATGATGTCGGTACGTGAGACGATACCGACGAGGTCGCCGTCCTCGACGACGACGAGCCTACCGAACGACTCACGGCTGATCGTCTGTAAGACCTCGAAGGCGTCCTCGCCGGGTTCGACGGTGACTATATCCTCGGTCATTATTTCCTCGACGACGAACGCCTCGCGCTCCTCAGGGCGCACCTCCTTTGCGTCCGACAGCGTAACGATACCTACGACGTTTCCGTTACGGACGACAGGGTAGCCCGTATGGCGCTCGACGAGCATACGGTCGAAAAGCTCCTGTACGGTGTCTTCGGGTGAGACGGTGCTGACCTCGCGCGTCATGAGATCCGCGACGGTTACGTCGGTCAACGACTCGCTTATGGCTGTCATCCTAGACTCGCTCGAAGCCGCGACGTATACGAAGAGGGCTATGAGTATGAGAACCGGGTTTCCGAGGAGACCGAGTATACCCATGGCGACGGCGAGGAACTTGGCGACGGTCGCGGCGCTCTGTGTCGCCTTCGCGTAAGGACGGTTACGTGCGAGAAGTGCACGGAGGACGCGTCCGCCGTCCATCGGGAACGCCGGAACCATGTTGAAGACGGCGAGTACGACGTTCATGATCGTGAGCCACCCGAAGACGAAGACGAGAGCGGGTACCGACGGGACAGCCTGTAACGCCACGTAGAAAGCGCCCGCGACGACGACGCTTGTTATAGGTCCCGCGACAGCTATCCAGAACTCAGTACGCCAGTCCGTCGGGTTCTCCTCCATATGCGCCATACCCCCGAATATCCAGAGCGTTATGGAAGAGATTTCGAGGTCGTACCTCCGCGCCGTCCATGCGTGTCCGAGTTCGTGGACGGTGACGCCGAAGAACAGCCCCACCGCCGCGAGAGCACCGAGTAGCCACGGCGTGTTTCCTCCGCGCAGTTGCTCCGCCGAGAGTTCGGCGTCCGAGAGACCGGAGAGTATATCAACCCATATCTCCGCGCCCTGAGGGGTTCCTATGTTGCTACCTATCAGCCAGACTATCACGGGTATGAACAGCAGGAGCGTTATGTTGACCCGTATAGGGATCCCCGTGACCGTGACCACCCTGTAGTTCCACATTACTTCTACTCTTCCTTGAGCGGTGCCTGCGCTATCTTGGTGTACAGTGCTTCGAGCACCTCCTCACGCTTCCCCTGCACGAAGTTTATAGAACCGACGACGAGATGACCGCCGCCGTCGACGCCCGCGCCGTCCACCTCGTCCTGTAGCTCGTCAACTATCTCGGGTATGTTGATACCGACGCCTTCGGCGCGTATGACACAGAAGTCGGGTCCGTGCCCGACGGTGACGACGTTGCCGTCGTGTTCGTCAACCTTCTCGTCGTGTATACGTCCCGTCGTCTTTCCGGGACCCGGGAAGGTGAACTTATGTGTGTACTTCTCGACGTCGAGCGTACAGAGCGTCGCACCGTTCGGCGTCGATACGTCGTCGACGTGCCTCCTCGCCGAGTCCATCTGTTTCTCGAACGCCTCCTCGGCGAGCGTCTTGAGATGGGGCACGAGTTCGTCGTGCGCCTCGTTCTCCTCCACGTCGAGTATATGGTTTATGAGATGACGACCGTCGTCGTACTTTAGCTGGTACGACTCGTAGTCGAGTGCGTCGGCTATATCCTCGACGTGTTCCTCGCCGTACCCGTGTTCGCGCGCGAGTTCAACGTACTTGTCCATCTCGGATGCTTCGGAGTAGTCGCCCTTTCCTGCGACGGCGGGGACGTGTAGAAGCTCGTCCTCGACGGAGGGTTCGATAAGGCGCGCGAGTTCGACACAGAGCATGCCCGACGTTATCGAGTAGTCGCCGTCTTCGAGGTACGGGTTGACGTGTTCCTCGACGAGCGGCTCTATCTCGTCGTCGGGCGAGTGGTGATCGACGACGTAGACGGGTATGTCGTAGGCGTCGAGCGTCCTGTACGCGTCGCCGTCCTCGCCCGTCGAACCGTTGTCGAGCATAAGGACGATAGGCTTGGGATGTCCGTGGCGCTCGACATCCTTCAGTGCGTAGTTCAGGTCGCGCGTCACGTCCTCCATCTCGTAGAAGGGGGCGCGCGACGGCATCCTGTTGAAACGGTGGTACTGCGCCTCAGGGTCGTCGGCGACCTCGTCGAGCAACGAGAAGACGGCGCGTTCGACGGCGACGCCGCTCGCCATTCCGTCGGCATCGGCGTGGTGACGGACGACGACCGGACGATCCTTGAGGACGGCGCGGCGTACGCCGAATGCGAGACGCCGGAGACGCGGATAGAGGTCGTGGAGTATCTCGGAGTCTACGAGAGGTTCGAGTTCGGGAGGTTCGGCGCGGTCGTCGAGAGCCTCCGAAAGACGGTCACGTACCTCCCCTTCGTCTTCGCCTTCCAGAACTTCGAGTTCGTCTGTCTCGACCTGTAGCTCGCCGTTACGCGTTTCGACCTCTCCGGTGACACGGACGGCGTCGCCGTCCTCGGCTTCCGGGTACGCGCGTTCGCCTGCACCTACGAAGGCGGCGCAGTCGACCGTACCCGTGCCGTCGGCGACGGTGAAGACGGTCGGTCCGCTCGTCTGGCGCACGGAGAGAGCCTCACCTTCGAGTACGACATCGTCGCCTTCGACGACCTCGCCTATCGGCGTACGTCTTTCCTCTCCGCCGTCCTCGCCCCCGTCTTCGCCTATGTAGACCTCCTCGTAGTCGTGCATATGGACGGGCGTGAGCGACAGGTTGCCGTCGTCACGTATCTCCTCCACGCGCACCTTCGTGTCCTCGCCGACCTCAAGCGACGAAGCGAGGTTCGACTCGTGTATCAGACCGCTTACGGAGTCGTTTAGGCTTACGAAGACGCCGTAGTCGGCTGTTCCGTTCACGTATCCCGAGTAGGCGTGTCCTTCTTCGACATCTTCGAGTCCACACGAGTCGTCGAGGTGGTAGAGAACCGGACCGTCGAGTTCGTCTCTTTTTTCCATCATCGGCGTACCCTATGGACGCGCCTCTAATCCGTGTTTGGGTTCGATGACAAGAGTAATTAACGCGACGCACCCATCTCCGTCGAATGGGTCTGTTCAGGTCGAGTTCGGTTGTCGGAATCGCCGACGAGACGTTGGAGTTCGTCCTCGAAACGTGCGCCGACAGCCATCCCAACGAGTTCATGGGTCTTCTGCGCGCCGAGGAGGTGTCGAGCCCCCGTCTCCGTTTCGACGGAGAGGAACCCGGTTCGGGACGCGTCATAACCGACGTTCTTGTTATACCCGGCACGACTTCGGGCGAGGCGATGGCGTCGGTCAGGGAGGAGATGGTACCCGCGAACGTCGGCGGCGTCGGCACCGTACATTCGCACCCGTCGGGGAGTATACGTCCGAGCGAGGAGGATCTGCGGACGTTCGGCAGTAAGGGCGCGCGGCATATAATCGTAGGAAGGCCGTACGACCGCGACACGTGGCGTTGCTACAGCTCCGAGGGCGAAGGCGTCCATCTCGATGTTCTCGACGTCGATTTTGAGGAGGAGCCTTTTGAGACAGACGGCGACGGCTTCTTCGGGAGGCGTTAGTGTGACGAAGGTACTCGCAACCGGAACCTTCGATCTCCTCCATCCGGGTCACGTACATTACCTCCGCGAGTCGGCGGCGGAAGGCGACGAACTCGTCGTCATCGTCGCGCGCGAGTCGATGGTAGACCACAAGAACCCGCCCGTCGTCCCCGAGGAACAGAGACGTGAGATGGTAGGCGCGCTCGGCGTCGTTGACAAAGCCGTTCTCGGTAGCGAGGACTCCATATTCGAACCTCTACGCCGTATACGTCCCGACATCATAACCCTCGGTCACGACCAGCACTACGACGAGGACGATCTACGTGACGAACTGCGCGACCGTGGCTTCGAAGCCGACGTCGTCCGTGTATCGGGGCGCGACGAGACCGACGAAGAGATACTTTCTACGAGCCGTATAGTCGAGAGGGTTGTCGAAAGACGGTCTTAGAGGTACGGCGCGAAACGTTCGACGCCTTCCTTGATACGTTCCTCGCTCGTCGCGTACGATACGCGCATGTAACCCGGCACGCCGAATGCGCTACCCGGCGTCGTGGCGACGTACTCCTCCTGTAGCACCTCCTCACAGAGCGCGGCGTCGTCTTCGGCGTCGACGGGTACGAAGGCGTAGAACGCCCCCTCCGGCTTGGGTATCTCAACACCCGCGTCGGCGAGCGCATCGACGAGCGTGTCGCGGCGCGACTCGAAGGCGTCGACCATCTTTTCGACAGGCTCCTGAGGACCGTCTATGGCGGCGACGGCACCGCGCTGTGCGAACGACGTGGCGCAAGAAACCGAGTGTGAATGTACCTTCGACGCCTGTTCGCGTACGTCTTGGGAACCGACGAAGTAGCCGAGACGCCATCCCGTCATGGCGTACGACTTCGAGAAGCCGTTGACCGTCACCGTACGTTCGCTCATACCGTCCATCGCCGCGAGGGAGAGGTGTTCCGCCCCGTACGTGATCTTCTCGTAGATTTCGTCGCTTATCACCCGGAAGTCGTGGTCGACGGCGAGGTCACGTATCTCTTCGAGTTCGTCCTCCGAGAAGACGCCGCCCGTCGGGTTCGACGGCGTGTTGACCACCATGAGACGCGTGTCGTCGCTCACATGCTCGGCGAGGTCGACCTCTCCGGGCGTGAAACCCGTCTGAGGGTCGAGCGTAACGCGGTTTAGCTCGCCGCCCGCCATCTTCACCATAGCCTCGTACGAGACCCACGCAGGATCGAGGAGTACGACCTCGTCACCATCACGTACGAGCGAGAATATAACCTCGAAAAGCGCCTGCTTCCCGCCCGGCGTCACGACAACCTCGTCACGCTCGACACGCAGGTCGTTCTCCTCCCTAAGCTTGTGGGCTATCGCCTCGCGCAGATCCGGTATACCCGCGCTCGGCGTGTACCCCGTCTCGCCACGGTCGAGCGACGCCTTAGCCTCCTCACGTATATGCTCCGGTGTCGTGAAGTCGGGTTCGCCGACGCTAAGGTCGACGACGTCCGCCCCCTTTCCTTCGAGTTCACCCGCGAGATCGCTTATACGTAACGTGGCGCTCGGCTCCACGCGCTCAACGGCTTCTGAGAACTTGCCCATGGGATAAAGTACCACGCCCGTATAATAAGAGTCCCGCTTGTCGCCGCCTCAGTCGTCGGCGTTCTTGTCGGCGAGTTCACGCATACGTTCGCTGATACGTCCGCGATCCGAAAACTCGTCGTCAGCCATGCTTTCAGCCATCTCCTGTCCCAGAACGAAGATAGCGTGTTTGTGCTCGCTCTTGCTCTGGTGTATGTCCGACGGTCCTACGTCGAGATCCCCGTACTCCTCGAAGACCTCTTCGCCCTCGGCGTCCTCGAAGTAGCCCTGAACCTCCGACATCAGCTCGTGTAGCTGTATGAGCTCTTCCTTATGCATCGTGCTTTCGTCTACGTGCCGTGGGAAGTTAAAGCTTCGCCGGTACCCCGACTCGGTGAAGTTAAGAGGCGCGAGCGCGTACGTTCTCCATGAAGATCCGGCAGACTGTCAGGCATTTTGCGGCGAAGAAGGCGCTTGAGACACCCGTCGTCGGAGGGGTTGTCAACGACAGGCTCGTCAGCCTGCATACGGGCGTCTTTCTCGACAAAGCCGACGAAGCGCACGCCGAGGAAAGACGTGAACGTCTCGAAGGCTTCTTCGACGCCACGATGGACGCCTACCTGACCGCGCTCAACGAAGGCTATACGGAGGCTGAGGCGCGCGAGATCACGCATGTGCAGGCGAACTTCGACTTCTACAGCCACGGATGGACGGAGATGATGGAGTTCCCGGCTGGCGAGGTCGATGAGCATTACGACCGTTACGGTGACTTCTTCGAACGCCACGGGGTTACGGTCGAAGACCCTCTTGGGGCGTTCGGCGAAGCGCCCGACGCACCCGCGACGCCGGAGAAGCTCGACGAACCCGACCATCCCCACGCGGTCGAAGGGTACGACGACGGCGTCTACGTCGAGGATGAGAAGGGGGATACGGCACGCGGCGGACGCGACGAACCCGACGATGTCGATGTCTCCGAAGCCCCCGGTGTGGGGACGGACGGGGTAGACGCAGTACAGGAGGGCGACGATGGCTGATGTCGAACTCGTCGCCGAGGAGCCCGTCGACAGGCTCGTCTCACTCTCGGAGACGGCGGAGGACGAGGGCTTCGACGGCGTCTGGGTTACCGACCACTACAACAACCGTAACCCGTTCGTCGCACTGACGGCGATAGCGGGGGCGACCGAGGATGTCGATATAGGACCCGGTATCACCAACCCTTACTACGCCCATCCCGCGTACACGGCGAACGCGGTTGCGACTCTCGACGAGTACACCGGCGGACGCGCGCGTCTCGGTGTCGGACCCGGCGACCCCAATACGCTCAAGGCGCTCGAAATCGAACGTGACTCTCCGCTGTACGAGGTTCTCGACGCCGTTAAGCTTACGCGCTCCCTGCTCGCCGGCGAGAAGGTGACCGAGGAGGGTCTTACCAAGGGTGCAAAGCTAAACTACGAGACGGAGACAGTACCCGTCTACGTCGGCGCACAGGGTCCCAACATGCTCCGTATGGCTAACGACCACGGCGACGGTATACTCATAAACGCGTCACATCCTGACGACTTCGTCTGGTCGTTCGAGCAGATAGACGAAGCCGACGCCGAGATCGTCGCGTATACCTCGTTCTCGGTGAGCGACAACCGCGAGGAGGCGAAGAAGTCGGCACGCCAGCCCGTGGCGTTCATCGCGTCCGCGTCACCGCCGCCGGTTCTCGAACGGCACGGTGTCGACGCCGAACTCGCGGACGAAATAGGCGGTCATATCGAACGTGGCGAGTTCTCGGAGGCGTTCGGTAAGGTTACCGACCCGATGCTCGACGCTTTCTCCGTCTACGGAACCCCGGAGGAGTGCGGCGAGCGCGTCGACGCACTGTACGAGACGGGCGTCGACACCGTGGTTGTAGGTTCGCCCCTCGGTCCCGAACCTAAGGAGGCGTTACGTGTAACGTCCGAGTTAGTCTGAGAGCAAAGACGGGTTCTTACACGTCCATCGACTTCGCCCGTCGTCTCGTCCGTCTCGTCTGAGAGCTACGACGGGTTTTTACGCGTCGTTTCCGACCCGCATACTCCGCACCGTTTCTTTTCGTCGTAGACGCGTCCGCATCCCGCGCACTGATAACGCCAGTCGCGTTCCTCATCGATACGTTTCTTTCCTATACCTCTGCTCCCGACACCGAGACGTGACGCGACGTTCTGCATCGCGTAGTCGTCGGTGACGAGCGTCGCGTCTTCGTCGCATGCGAGAGCGACGAGACGTATGTCGGTACCGCTAAGGACGGACGCGTCGCCCGTCTCACGCGCCGCACCGCGCACCTCGCGCACCGCTTCGTCCGACGGCGTTTCGAGTCTCATCCCCTGCCCTACCGTGGCGTCGAAACGGAAACGCGAGGCGTCTTCGAGTTCGTCGCGCACACCCGGTAAGGAGAGAGCGTCCTCGTCGCCTTCGAGCGACCTGTCCTCGATAAAGAACGACGAGTCGAGTACGAGCACTATCGCTTGATTACGATGTAGTCCTTGACCGCGGACAGACGCCGCGTCGGTATATGAACGTCGCCGTCGTCACGTACCTCGTACCTGTCGCGCGCCTTCTCCGTAGGGTCTACGACGAGGTCGCCGAGGTTACCCGTTTCGAGGTCACACGTGATGTTACGGAGTTCGCCGAGTTCGGTTCCGTCGTTTCCCATTACGTCCATCTCGGTCAGGTTCATTCCGAGTACCTTACTCATACGTCGCCTAACGGGTGGATCCGGCTTAACCCTGTCGCTCGTTCGTCCTCACTCGCCGTGGTAGACCATACGGTTACGTAACGCGTCGGCGGAAAGACGCCCCAGAGCCGGGTTGAGTACGACGACGCGCCCCGAAACGTCGAGGCTTTCGACGCCCGCGAGCGCGACGCCACCGGCGGGTGAGACGGAGACACCCTCACGTGATGCGTCGAGACACGCGTCGAGTGCGTCGCCATCGGATACTGCGACCGCCTCGCCGTTTGCCTCGACGGTCGCCCTGAGTTCATCGACACGTGGGGGCGACGGGTCTTCGAGTTCGCCGACCACGGTGTCGGGTGTTTCAACCTCCTCGGACAGCGTCGCGCACCCTTCGGGCTGTACGGCGTGTACGGGAACACCGTCGAGTTCGTCGGCGAAGGCTGTGTAGAGATCCCCGGTTCCGACGGGACAGACGACCGCATCGGGATCCGTCTCTGCAACCTCGCGCGCCGCCGTTGCGTATCCCGCGCGCAGACGGTCGTCGGGCGAAGATACGGCGTAGCCGTCGTCCTCGTCCGCCTCACGGCGCGCGTCGTTGAGGTTGCCGCGTACGACCTTCATGTCGCCGCCGTGGACATTCACCGAAGCCTTGACATCGAAACGCGTACGTGACGGAACGTAGGCTTTGGAGCCGATACCCGCACGCGCCGTGTAGCAAGCCACGGAGACGGCGAGGTCGCCCGCGGCGTGACACGTGACGCGTTCCGCACCCTCGTCGCGCGCTACGGAGACACCGACGGAGACAGCGCGGTCGTGTATGCTCCCCGTCGGGTTACGTGACTCGTCCTTGAAAAGTAGCTCCTCAACGCCGAGGTCGTCGGCGATACACGGCGCGGGTACGACCGGCGTGTCGCCCTCCTCCGATGTCACGGGGTTCACGTCGGGTAGGTCGTCCTCTCTTTCCCAGATGCTCATAGAACCTCCGGCACCTCCGTCAGGTCGTCGACCGTGTGGTCGGGTTCCCCATGGGCGGTGCCGTCGCCGTGGCTGTTCTTGACCCAGACCGTCTCCATGCCGAACCGCTCCGCCATCACGAGGTCGGTACTCACCTCGTCGCCGACCATGACGGCGTCGTCGTAGCCGTCACAGAGACGCGAGTAGCCTTCGGGGTGCGGCTTGACACGTCCGATATCGCTCGAAACCACGGTGTCGTCGAAAAGGTCGGCGATACCGAGGCGTCCGAGAAACCCGTCGATCCAGACGCGAACCTGATCCGTAAACAGGGCGAGCGAGTGGTCGTCGGCGAGTTCACGCAGGACTCGTTCGCGGTCGTCGGGTAGCGAAACTGCCTCCTTCCGCTCCTCAAGGTACGCACGGCAGTCTTCGACGGTGTCGCCCGAAAGTGCGGAGAGAGCGCGCAGGTACTCGTCCTCCGTCTGTATAATCCCCCTCTCGAACGCCGAGTAAGCGACGAACGCGGGATGGCGCACGACACCGTCGCCGAGCGTCCGCGAGTACTCGTAGTCGTCGATACGGTCAACGATCGTACCGCCGTAGTCAAGAACTATCCTCATACAGTAAAGTACCGGCGTAAGGTCTTCCCTCTTTCGACGTACACCGAACAGGAGACGAGAGGTAGCTTATCTGAGACGACAGCCCTGATGAGGTCTAAGTTAGGTAGCAAAGAGTGAAGTTAACCGAGTTACATGTTCTGTGCATGTCGAAGAAGCCGGTGCCTTTCGGAGAGGGTTCACGTAGCATCCTCGGCATCGTCTCCGCCTTTCTCGTCCTCATTGGCTACGCGCTCGCCGGCTTCGGCGCTATACTGATACTCGACGGCGGTATACGTGTCGTCTCTATGGTTCTACAGCACGGTGTTCTCGTCGCGCCACGGAGCGTAAGCGTAGAGTTCGTAACCGCCGTATCGCTCGTGGTCGCGGGTGTCGTCGTGTTCATCGTCGGACGTTTCTTCGCCGGGGTTGCGTCCGCGAGGGCACAGCGTTACACGTAACCCGCTAACTCGGCGAGTACGACCGTACCCGCGAGGAAGACGTGTTCGCCGTCTATGACCAAGCCGTAGAACAACGTACCGCGATCCCTCGTAGCGAAAGGCGTGTACGCGACGGTGTAGCAGAGGTAGACGAGTAGGACGAGGAGGTCACGCGAAACGACCGAGGCGGAGGCTAAGACGACGGGGACGAGGGCGATGTAGACGATCGCCGAACCAATACGTGTCGCATGCGATCCGTAGACGTTCGGGACGGTACGTATACCCTCCTGTCGGTCGCCCTCGATGTCCTTTATGTCGAAAAGCGCCGCGGCGACGGTGAGCGTAACGCCGAAGAAGACCGACAGGAACAGAACCTCGGCGTCGAAAAGGACGCCGTAGTAGACGCCGACGCCGAGAGGTATAGCCCCCCACGCGAAGCCGACGATGAGGTTCTTGACCAACAGGACGCGTTTGGCGCGACCGACCGAGTAGACGATACCGACGACGACGGGGAGCGCGACGAAGGTCGCTCCGGGCAGGTCGAAGACGAAGGCGAGAACGAGTGCGGTCAGGTACAGGACGACACCGACGGCGAAGAGCGCGCGCCCGTACCTCCGCGTGAAGTTCGCACGCCGGGGGACGTTCTCCTCGTCCTCCGAGATATCCGTTATACGGTTGAACGAGTAGACGAAAAGCGTCGCGGCGAAGACTATGAAAAGAGGCACGGGATCGGGACGGAGGTCGGCGAGCAGTACGGTCGTGACCGCGACCGATGTCGCCGAAAGCGATATGAAGACGTTGCTGTGTACGAGTAGCTCGACCGCGGCGACGATGGGTGAGAACGACCGCCGAACCGCCGTCGCTGTGTCGGTCATCTACCGACCGTACGCGCCCCGGACTGTTGACTCTTCCGTGTCCGAACCCGACGGCTCTTTACGAACAACCGTATAAACCACCGCTTATGGACGGGAAGAAGGTTTAGACCGTTCGAACCCAATAAGGCGTATGGCGCTTGACTACGACAGCCTTGAATCGCCTTTCGAGTGGTACCGCGCGGCTAAGAAACACGGTGTCTGGGATCCGGAGGAGATAGATTTCGAGCAGGACAGACGCGACTGGGAGGAGAAGTTCGACGAGGAGGAGCGCAGACAGTTCATGACTATCTGTTCGCTTTTCTACGAGGGCGAGGAGTCTGTGACACAGACGCTCGCGCCGTATCCCATGGCTGTCGGAGCGCTTGAGGACGCGAGCTTCGACACGCTTCAGGAGGAGATGTACCTCACGACGCATCTCTGGGAGGAGTCGAAACACGTCGACTTCTTCAGCAGGTACTTTAACGAGGTCTTCGGCACGCAGGATACCATGGGAGGCGACTTCGACGAAGGCTTCTGGAACCCTGAGATACAGGAGTACCTCATCGACGACCTCGACCGAGTTTCGGGTGAGCTACGCGACGCCGTCGGACGCGCCGAGCAGTCGAAGAGACAGGGCGACGAGGATGAGATAGAACGTACACAGCGCGAACTCCGGCACAGGCTCGGCGACGCGACGATGCATTACATGGGTATCGTAGAGGCACAGCTCGCCGAAACGGGTTACAACGTACTCGAACAGGCTCTCGACGAGAAGGACGCGATGCCCGGCTTTCAGAAGGGCATGCGTATGACTCAGAAGGACGAGGCGCGGCATATCAACAACGGAAGATGGCTTATGAAACGTCTCGCCGAGGAGGATCCGAGCATCGTACGTGAGCAGTACGAGCCGCATATACGCCGTTTCGAGGATGTTGTCGTGGGCCCGACGGTGCAGAACATCTACGTCCCCAACCCGCTCGGCGTCGATCTCCCCGATATGGTCGATGCGTCGCTCAGCTACATGCGTTCGAGCTTCGAGACAGTAGGTAAGGAGAAGTTCAGCGACGAGTTCCACGAGGAGTACATAGAGAAGACCGACGCCGAACTCGAAGCCAGAATCATGCGTAAGGTGCAGGAAGCCGCATAGGACGCCGCAACCCTTTTGCGGTACGACGGCGTGCCCAACCGTATGAACCGCCGTCGGTTCGTCGCAGGTCTGTTCTCGGCGGGCGTAGGCGCATCCGTAGCCGGATGTCTCGGTTCGACCGGAGCGGACACGGGTTCGCCGAGACCCGTCGAAACTCTACCGCCGAGCGCCACGGCGGGCTTCGACTACGTGGACGCCGACGACGTACGCGCCCACGACGAACTCCGTATCCGTGACTACTCCGTACCCCGTTCAGTCGGCGGTATCCCCGGCGTCTCCCTCGATCAGGTGAACGGAGCCGTCGCCTTCGGTGAAAGGAACGCGACGGTGACAGCGGAGGGTGAGTTCAACGTCTCGGAAGCCTCGACGGCGCTCGGCTCCGAAGGCTTCACTGAGTCGGACGGGAGAGAAGGTTACAGGCTGTTCGAGCGATACGACGGTGCGGTTGCCCTTGACGGTGAAACGTGTATACGTTCCGCGCTCGGTCCCGACGCAGTCCGTCGAACCGTCGACGCCTCCGCGGACACCGGTGTTAAGGCGACCGACACCGACGACGGCTTCGCCTCCCTCGTCGACGCGCTCGGCAACGGTACGTTCGTGACCGGCAGGGCGGTCTACGACGATCCGGTGGTCGCACGAGGTAAACGCGTGGGTACCGAAGCCGGGGGTTCGACAGCCGAGGTTACGGTCGTCCGCGTCTTCCGAACCGAAGCCGAGGCGACGAACCGAACCGCGACGGTAAACGCGACGGCGGATGGCGGTATCCGGGGGCGGGTCGCCGAATCCGACGGCAGGGTCGTACGCGTTACCGGTGAGGCTGACGTCGACCGTCTTTAGTCGATCGCGTTTACTCGACAGCCTTCTGGAGCTGTTCCTCCGTCATCGAGAGCGCGGACTCGCTGTCGTCGCGCGGCGCGTCGCATTCGGAGCATCTCTCTATCTCACCGTCCCTGTACCATTCGGGCGGCACGACGAAGCACCCGGTACAGATGTTCTCGCTACGTCTTACCGGCAGTTCGTCGAGCATCTCGCGTTTGTCCATGATCGCCGTACGTACGGAGAGGTTAAAAGACCGCCGCCTACTATCCATAACCGTTAAGCGCCGACACCGCGACGTTCCGAACGCGCGTGGGTAGCCAAGCTAGGCCAACGGCGCAGCGCTTAGGACGCTGTCCCGTAGGGGTCCGCCGGTTCAAATCCGGTCCCACGCAGTCTTTTCGAGTGAGGTACGAGAGAGAAAACGACAAGTAGGAGCGGATTTGAACTCGTGAGTGGAGCGTCAGCGGAACGACCAAAGTTCAAATCCGGTCCTACGCTGTAACCGGCTTCCGCGGGTGACGGTAGATCCGTCTGTAGGCTTTAGTTGACGCGCCCGTTACAGACGGTATGGACAGGAGGGGCATATACGACTACATGCCGTGGTACGCTTGGTGCGTCTGCGTGTCGCTGGCGGCGGTAGCCGCGGTCGGTCTGTTCGCCGGTCTTCCGTTGGGAAGGCAACTCGGTCTTTCGGTAAGGGAAGCCGTGTTAGCCACGGCGTTCGTAGAAGCCGTCGCCGCCGTCGGGATAGGCGGAACCGTTGTCTACTACCACGATCCGGACGAGGAACCCGATGAGTGGAGGTACTACCCTTAGAGGAATCCCCTGTCGTCGTCACCCCGGACGGAGCCCTCGCCCGGAAGATCCTCCGTCTCCCTCCCCGCGAGGTACTCGTTGTATGCCACGTCGTACTTCTGGCGCAGATGTGCGTCGAGAACCTGGTTTCCGAGAAGAACGCGCAGGTACTCGTGGACGGCACGGCGCATGACCTCGTCGGCGTCGGTTCCGAGTACGGCGGCGAGCAGGGCGAGTTCATCGCGTGACTGACCGTCGAGAGGGACGTGTACATCGTCGCCGAGCGCGCGTCTGTTACGTTCTAACTGACCGTCGAGTTCGTCAAGTCCCATGTTGGGATGTTGTCGTCCCGACCCAAGACGTTTTCGTCAGAACTCCGTCTCATCGATACGTGTCGCCGTCACGAAGTCGGTGTCACCGAGGTCGTACTCCGCGGGTTCGTTGCGCGAGTAAAGCGGATCGAGGGGTTCGCCGTCACGCACACCGCGGACGAGGTAGAACTCATCCGTCTCCGAAACATCGACGCGGTCGCCGTAGACGCGTTCGGCGAGACGCCGTGACAGCCATTCATTCTCGCTTACCGACGGTTCAAGAACCTCCGCGGTGCGTGCGTAACGCGTCAGGTACCAGTCGAGGTCGTTGAGTAGTGCGAGAGCACCGCCGAGCGTCGCAGTCTCGACAGCAACGGCGTTGTCGATACGCGTGTCGAGGAGGTCGTAGGTTGCGAGAGCCTCACGCGACGTCTCGCTGGCGATGAGTTCGCCCCTGATGTCGTAGCCGTCCTTTCCGAGTACACGGACACGTGTCACGGAGGGGATACGCGGACGACACTAACTAAGCTTTCGTCCCGCGACCTTGCGCGCGACGGCGTAACCGACCGCTCCGAGTACGACGTATACGGCTACGTGCCCGTACGTCGCCCATGTCGCGCTCCCTACAGCGAGCTTTGCGACGGTGTTCGCAGACGGTTCGGGGAGCGCGAACGTCATAACGAAGAAAGCCATGACGCCGACAGAGTAGACGAACTGCGCCTGTTTCCTCTCTTGGAACGAAAGGGCGACCGAAGCACCGAAGCCGACAGCCACCGCCGTTACACCCGCGACGAGTGCGATGAGACCGACGGGTGACGCAACCACAACGCCGTTGAGGCTCAGGAGGGCGAGCCAGAGAGCCGCCTGCGCGGGGGCTATGACGACCGCCGTCGCCGTCTTACCGTCGAAGACCGCGGCGTCGGAGAGGGGTGAGACACGCAGAAGGTCGAGCGTCCCGCGTTCGAACTCCTCCGTAACCGAATCGGCGGCTATGCTTCCGCTGATGAAGACGGGGAGGAACATGAGCAGGGGGACGAGTACGGCGTACGTGAAGCCGTGGTACGGCGACGCTTCTCCTTCAGGAACTTCGACCGTCTCGACACCGAGTGAGGCGGCGCGTCTCTCGCGCTCCGTGTCCTCGTACCTCTCCAGAAGGTCGCGCGCCGACGAGACGACGAGCGTCGTACGGAGGTCGCTACGTGGCGCTATAACCGTGACCTCGACGTCGCCTCCGCCACCCGGACGTTCGACAAAAAGGACGGCGTCGGCGTCGCCCCTTTCGAAGAAATCGACCGCCTCGGCGCGCGTCGCGTGTCTCGTCGCCGTCCACGCGTCCTCGTCCTCTACTATATCGACGATCTCGTCGGTGTCGCCTGCCACGGCGAACTCGACCGAACCCGAACCCGGGTCGTAGAGTGAGACGAGACCGACGACGAGGAACGAGGAGAAAGCCGCTATGAAAAGCTGTATCGCAAGCGCGAGAACCACGGTCTTCTCCGAACGGAGAGACGCGAGTTCGCGCCGTGCGAGACGTAGTCTACGCAACGAGGCTCACCACCGCGAGGTTGTACGCGACGTGGACGGCGACGGCGGCGGACAGACCGACGCCGAACTCGCGTTTCCCGTAACTCGCCCCCACGGACGCGATACACGTTGTGACGGTATGGAGAACGAGAGGGGCGACGAGTAGGACGGCGAGTACGAGGGGTGACGCGTCCGAAGCTATACCAAGCGCCGCGCGTCCTACCTCCAGACGGTCGAGACCCACGACCTGCGCGAGATGTGCCGCCTTCTCGCCGACGAAGAAGCCGACGCCGCTGAGAGCACCGAGAACGACGGCGTTCGGCGTCGTGCGTTCGAAGACGGAGGAGACGAAGCCCGCGTAGACCGCCATGCTCTTGGCTGTCTCCTCGACCACGGCGGCGACGACGAGGAGAAGAGGAACCGAGATACCGACGGGTAATGCGAAGACGACGGCGACCACGAGTAGCTGTGCGACGAAGACGAACGGGATCAGAAGGACGCTGACCTTGGCGACGCTTGCACGCCGGTGGAGCCACGATACGAGGGCGTCGAGAGCCTTGAGACGTACAGGGCGTTGTGTGAACATATCCTCCTCGCGGTAGACGCCCGCACCGAGTGAGAAAAGAACTGCCGACGAGAAGACGAGGGGTGCGCCGGAGAATAGGTACCACGACACAGGCGCGGTCGCGCCCTGAAGATCACGTACGACGATGCTCAGGGGCGATATGGCGGCGATAGGATCGACGTCGGTGAACACCGCGGGGACGAAGACGTACGAGGTTACTGAGACGCTGACGAAGACGGTAACGAAGGTGAGTTCCTTGTACGACCGCGCGAACATAGAACCTACGAAGGTTAGCGCGAGGAAGACGAACGCGACGGGTGCGACGGCGACGACAGACGCCACACCTCCGCTCACGGCGACGGCTACGACCGCGACGGTACCGAGGGCTATGGCGAAGTAGGGGACTGTCTTCCCGGCAACTATCTCGTACCGCGAAACCGGCGAGGCGAGCGTCAGGACGCCGCGTCTGTCGATACGTTCGTTCATGATACTCGTCGAGTACGCCTGTATGACGAAGTTCAGGGGTACGAGGAAGGCGAACGCAAGAACCAGAGAGCTAAACGGAAACGGGGGTGTTATACCGCCGGGTGTTCCGGCGCGTCCGCCCTGACCGAGGACTCCGTCGAGACCGCCGGACGGGAACGAAAAACCGTCTTCTTCGCCCGAAGCTTCTACGTCGGTACCGCCGTCGGTACCCCCCTCCGTCCCGTCTCCACCGGACGAACCGCCTGAGACAGATTCCGACGCGTCGTCCGCACTCACCGCCGTACCGCGGTCGACGTACCTGAGATCGACAGAGACGGGGTACGCCGTGTCGTATCCGTCGAGGAGATCGGCGTTGTAAGCGCGAACCGCGTCACGTAGCTCAGAGACGGCGGCACGTCCTTTGCCCGTGTCGGCGGCTCTTACACCGTCGGTTACGAGTACGTCGAGACGCCCCGACGAGAAAGCTTCCTCAGACGGCTCGACGGCGCGTAACGTCTCGCTCCTCTCGACAGCGTCGTGGTAACCGCTTTCCTCGTCGACGCCTACGACGTACAGACTGTCATACAGACCGCCGTCGACCGCGAACGGCGCGACACCGGCGACGAGGAGAAGAGCAACGAGTGCGTACGCGAGGCTTCTACGGTCGAGACCCCCGGCGCTCCGCGACACCTCCCACCGTGCGATACGGAGAACCTTCCGCGGTCTCACGTAGCCTCCGCAACATCGAGGAAGATGTCTTCGAGGCTCGGTTCGCGCGTCCGTATGTCGACGACCTCTCCGCCGTTCTCACGCGCCTCCTCACGGACGCGTTCGACACCGTCCATATCCTCGACGGTGGTACGGTAACCCCCGCCCTCCTCGGTCGCTCCTTCGACCTCGACGGTCGTCTCTACGGTGTACTCGACCCCTCCGTGTTCGTCACGTATCTCCTCAAGGGTACCGCGTGCAACGATGTCCCCCTCGTTCATAATCACGACGCGGTCGCAGACGCGTTCGACATGGTAGAGGTTGTGTGCGCTGAAGACGACCGTCTTTCCCTCGTCGGCAAGTTCACGCACGAACTCAACGACGTAGTTCGTCGTCAGAGGGTCAAGACCGCTCGCGGGTTCGTCGTAGACCAGAACGTCGGGGTCGTTTACGAGCGACCGCGCGACCGCAACCTTACGTTTCATGCCTTTCGACATGTCGCCCGTCCGTGTCTCGCGTCTGTCGAGTTCGAGCCTGTCGAGGGTGTCGTGTATACGTTCGTCGGCGACACCGCGCGGAACGTCGTAAAGGTCGGCGAAGAAACGGAGGTACGAGAGCGCCGTCATCTCCTCGTACAGCGGCGACTCCTCAGGAAGGTAGCCGAGCGACCTGCGCGTCTCCGCCTCGGTAGGATCACCGCCCGCGACACGTACCTCGCCCTCGGTGGGTTCGACGAGTCCCGCAACCGTCTTGAGCGTCGTCGTCTTACCCGCACCGTTGGGACCTACGACGCCGAAAACCTCGCCGGGTTCGACCTCGAACGTGGAGCCTGAGACGGCGACGTGTCCCGCGTACTCCTTCCGCAGGTCTCGAACCTCTATCATCGCCCGTGTTACGTCGTCGTCTCACTTTACGGTGATGGATAGAGTAAAACGGCTGTTTCAGCCTACGTAAGGTCTATCAAAAAGCCGAACGAAACTGAGTCTATGAGACGCAGACAGTTCGTTTCCGCCCTGTCGGTCGCCGGGGCGACGGGCGTTACGGGATGTATAGGAAACGGTGAGGGTAACGAGACCGACGGTAACCGAACCGACGGAAACACGACCGACGGCGACGGCGCAGACGGTGCGACCGTTACCGGTACCTCGTTCTCAACCTCGCCTGTACGCGGCGGCGATATAGGCGAATCCGCCTCGTACTCGTTCGAAGACGGAAGCCTGAACGTCACGGGCGTAATCGTGGGTTCGGACGCGTGCAAGGTCGCAGAACTCGGATCCGCGGTGTACGACGAGGAACGCGGCGCTATCGTCGTCAGCGTCACCACGGTCAACGCCGACGACGCTAACAGAAGGATGTGCGCGCAGGTTCTGACGCCGATACGTTACGAGGCGACCGTCGGCTTCGACGGCGGACAGCCCGAAGTCGTCGTTACGCACGACGGCGAGGAGGTCGGTGCTACCGAAGGGGTCGGAGGCGACAGGAGCGAGACGAACACGACGGTCACAGACTCGGAGTTCGAGGTGACGGCTTCGGGATGCGGCGAGGAGGTCGACGAAGCCGAGTACACCGCGACACAGGGTATGTCGGAGGGGGACGAAAGCATCGGCATAGTCGAAGGCACGCTGTCGGGTCCCGACTCGTGTACGACCGCCGAACTCGGATACACGAGCTACGACGCCGAAGGCGACACGCTCGTCGCCGACGTACGTACGGCGCGTACCGACGACGACGCTTGTCAGGACTGTATCACGGAGGTCGGGTACAGGCTCGAAGCGACGTTCGAGAACGGCGTCGCGGGTTCGGCGTCCGTCTCGCACGACGGCGTCGTGGTCGACGGTATCGGCGACGGTATCGAGACGGCGGGGTTCACCGTCGAAGGACGCGAGAACGCATCGGGCGACGAAGGAGCCGCCGACATCGGGTTCGACGAAGACGAAGGACGTATCGTCGTCTCAGGTACGGTGGTAGGAAAAAACGGATGCGCAACCGCGCGTCTCTCCGAGGCGAACGTCGAGGACGGCACGCTGAACGTCGGTGTAGGGACGGTCAGCGACGGAACCGAGGTATGTACGCAGGCGCTCGTGGCGATCGGGTACGAGGCGACGTTCAGCTTCGACGGCGAGATACCCGACGAGGTCTCTGTTTCGCACGACGGAACGGGTGTGATGAGCGGTGCGTACGCCTCCGAGAGCACCTCGGCGTCGAACGTATCCGAGTAGCTCAGCCGTCGAGTTCGACGCGTTCGCCGTCGGCGTACAGACGCGGTTGGGTGACGACACCGTCGACGTGTAGGTCGCATTCGACATCTCCGCCGAAGCCCGACGAGTCACCGACCGCGACGTGCACGGTACCACGTACCTTCTCGTCCTGAAGAACGTTGCCTATGAGCGTCGCCGTCGGGTTTACGCCCACACCGAGTTCTGCGAGGTTGCGCCCGCAGTCGCCGACGTCGTCCATCCTCTCACGGAGACCATCATGGGAAACGGAGGTTGCGCGTCCGTCTTCGAACTCGACGCGGACGGCTTCGTCGAGAACCCCGAAGCCCGCAAGCGAACCGTCGATTACGAGCGTACCGTCGCCCGTCTCAGGCGCGACGTAGACCTCACCCGCGGGCAGGTTGGTGACGCATCCGTCTTCGTGGCAGATACCGTCGTCCGGGTGCCAGTCCCTCGCGCCGATACGGAGCGTCAGGTCGGTGCCTGCATCGGTCTCTATACGCACCTCGTCCGCACCGCCGAGTTCATCGAGGAGATCGGCGGCGTTGTCGGCAACCTCTCCGTAGTCGGCACGCATCGCACCCTCCATAACCTCGCGCGTTATACCCGGAAGCGTGGCGACACGCGCACCCGAACCGCACGCCTCCTGACGCGCCTCCGTGTGGGTCAGGCTCCGTGTCGTCGCCGCGAAGACGACGTCGCTCGAACGCATCGCCGACCCGACGGGCGCGGGCGGCTCCGCACCGTGGTTTTCGTCGACGGCTATCTCAACGTAGACTGTCTCAGAGCCGACACGACCAGCGGCGTCGTACAACGCCCGTCCTATCTCACGTCTCTCCTCATCCGTGACTACGAGAACCGTCTCGTCCGCGGAGACGTTCATACAGTCCTCAACGGCGACACGTGCGCTTTCTTCCATACCCTATACTGTACCGGAACGGTTAAAAATCGTACGTGCCTACGACGGTACGCGCGCCGGCGTAGCTCAGCTGGGAGAGCGAGTCCTTCGTAAGGACTAGGTCGAGGGTTCAAATCCCTCCGCCGGCTAATCTTTCTCGTCCTTACAGATACCCCATCTCACCGAGGCGCTCCGGCAGGTACGACTCCGTCACAAAGTCAAGTCCACGTGAGGCGAGCGACTGCTGTTCCGCCTTCTTGTCTATATCAAGCTGAAGCTCTATCTGCTCCTTCCAGTACGGCGTGTCGAAACGCGGGTCGTCGAGTTCGTTTTCGAGCGCGTTGATGTCGGAGTCGCCCAGCGGGTCGGTCGGTAGGTCGTAGTCGACGATGTCGGAGGGCTGTATACCGACGAACTCGGCTTCGGGGGTTGCGAGATGCTTCGAGAGATGTGCGCTCTTGATGCTTCCGTACGCGACGCTACCGAAGATACGGTACGACCACGGGTCGGAGTCGGTAAAGACGGCGACGGGCAGATCCTGTTCGTTGTGGAGACGTTTTATTAGGCGGCGCGTAGACCTCGCCGGCTGTCCCTTGAGATGGACGACGAGTGCGCCGTACTCCTCGTCGAACCCGTTCTCGACGAGCCTGTCACGCATACCGCCCGTCTCGACGGCGAGGACGAACTCGGAGTCGTTCTGGAGGAACTCGACCGTGTCGACGTCCGTCGGTATCTGGTACCCTCCTTCGCCCACGTCCTCCTGACAGTGTATTTCGCGCTCGCCGCGGCGTGTCTGTTCACGTATACGGACGGGTCCGATCACGGTCGCGCCGTCCTCCTCAGGACGCATACGGAAACGCTCTCTGCGCACGTCGCTCACGATTTCGAGATCCTCGACGAGCCTGTCGCTCTCGTCCTGTGAGTTGAACTGTGCGTCGCCCCAGCCCTCGCTGAGGTAGTAGAGTTCACGTAACGTCGACGAGCGCCCTTCGTCTACCTGATCGTGTATGAAGTCGAGGACGTAAGCGAGGCGCAGGAGCTTACGCGCGCCGCTGACCGACGCCGCCGAACGCGTGCTCTGTGAGTCGCCGTAGACCCAGACGCCGCTTTCGTCGTCGTACTCGACGTTGTTCTTCGTACGTGTCGGTATCCGGACGCGCGGCACCTCGCCGTCGTCTATCTGTTCGTACAGTTCGTCGGCGAGCTTAACGAGTTCCTGCATCACCTCGTCGTCGCTACCTGCAGGTGCATCCTCGGCGTCTGCGCTCATTCTACCACCTCCACGATTTCCTCGTCTATCCCGTCGACGGTCACCGACGCCTCCGCGGGTACGTCGAGCGACGCCTCGTCGCCCTTACCGACCGATACGTCCCAGACGACGTCGAACTCGTCGCCGAGATCGACGACGTTCGCCTCACCGTCCATCTCTACCTCGTCGTCGACGAAGGCGTGAACCTCGAACTCCTGCTTGCGGTCGGAGTTGTTCTCAACGCGGACGGTCGTACCGTCGCCGTCCCCCTCCGCCTCGACGGTAACCTTGTTGAGTATACGTGCGAGTGTCGTATCCGTCGATGGGGTTTGGCGCTCCGTGACCTCGGCGACCTTCTCCGCCATCTGTGGCAGAAGGTTCGCAACGACGCGTTCCTTCTTTCTGCGTTTCTTACGCGACTCCGTCTTCTTTATGTGGCTCTTGAGTTCGCGCGCGACCTCACGTACGGCTCTTTCTATCTCGTCCTCTATCTCAGGAACGTTCGCCACGGCGTCCTTCGACTCCGATGTGAAAGGTACGTTCGTCGAGGCTATATGTACGGCGATAACCGCGGGACCCTGTGGGAGCGATGTCTCGTCGAGACCGTAGTTCTTCCAGCCTATGTCTCCGACGGTGTCCGTGATAGCGCACGCACCCTGCTGGTAGACGAGGGGGACGCGGTTTGCGAAACGGAGGAGCGTCGCATCCCCTTCGGCGGGCACCGAACCGCCGTAGGCGATACCCGCCTCTACGACGAACGGATCGCCCCCGTGTACGCTCGCGTCGCGCGTCGTCGCGCCGTAGAACTCGGCGTCGTACTCCTTACGCAGACCCGCCTCAAGGTCGTCGCGTCCGATAGGTGAGAGACAGTCGGTCGGCGGTGCGATCACGTCTGTGGCGCGCATCGCGTTGAGTAGATACCGCGCCACGTCACGATCCCCCGCCACATCGTCGGTCGACGGCGTGTCGCGTTCGACGGTCTCCATACGTTCCCAGACACCGTCGGTGATGTTTTCGCGTGCCTTCTCGCCAAAACGTTCGTCACGTACCTCCTCGACACCGTCGCCTGCACCGTTCACCGCCTCTTCGAGCGCCTCGCGCGTCATGGTATCGTCTGCGTCGTCGAAACGTCCCGCGAGACGTTCGGCGAGATCGCGTACCGCAGTCTCGTCCTTACGGTCGGTCGTCGCACCGTCGAGAACCCTGTAGAGGTCGTCCTCACGCGCATCGACGACCTCGTCCCAGACGGCTTCGACGACGTTACCACGTACGGTGTCGCCGAAACGTTCGTCGTTCGACTCCGCTGTTTCTTCGACGACCGAGCGTACCGCCGTACGTGTCAGAACGTCGTGTCCCTCGATCCCATCGGCGACGGCTTCGGCGAACTCACGCGTCGCGTCGGCGGGCTTGTTCGCCACGGCTTCGGTGACGACGGCTACGAGTCCGTCGTCGTCTTCGTAGCTACGCGGCGGTGACCAGCCGGCTTCACGTCCGTACAGACGGTCACGGAAGCCCGCGAGTATAGAGTCAGCCGTCTTGCCTCCGACACGCGTAAACTCGTTGCTCACGAAGCCACGGACGGAGTACGAGTCGGTCGATTCGAGGAGACGTATCAGAGTACCGAGTTCGACACCGTGAGGATGGGGCTTTATCTCGCTCGGTTCTTCGGGTAGTTCGTCGGTCGCACGGTCGAACGAGAACTCCTCGTCGGGTTCGCGGAGACGGAGACGTGCGTGCGGGTTGACGACCGCCGTGTTCTTGAAGTAGTCGTGTAGCTGGGAACGTGCGCGCATGTTAGCCTCCATCTCTATCTCTATACGCGTACCGTGCGTCCTGTCCCAGTCGACCTCCTCCTCGGAGACGATCTCGGGTTCGTTGGTGTCGGTGTCGATGACCACCTCGAACCTCTGCGCCTCGCCGGTCTGTGTCTTCGAAGTGACGATGGCGGGCTTACCGCTCGTTAGCTGGGCGTACAGGACGGCGGCGGATATACCGATGCCTTGTTGTCCCCGGCTGTTCTTAACCGACAACGCACCTTCGTTGGCGACGACAAAGTTCTCATCGTAACCCGTCTCGCCCGGAACTGATATATCGTAGACGTACTCGGGTGGCTCGGTTTCCTCGACGGATTTCACGGGGAGCAGGCACATATCCGTGTCGGTAAAACCGTGTAGGTTCTGAACCCCCTCCCAGAGGCTCCTGAGTCTGTCCGTTGGCTTGTGGTCGTCGTTGAGAAGACCCTTGTTTTTCAGGTTGGATACGTACCAAGGCTTGTCGACGTACTCCCCATCAAGAGCGTCTTCTATTAGCGATGCATAAACAGCGGCGTGTTCAAGCGACGAGCCTACGCCCGCGCCCATCAACAGCCCGGGTATAGAGTCGGGAACAGTGGCGCGTTCGACGCCATCGCCCACGCGTATCTCGTCGAGTACCGATGTCGGAATCCTCTTGTGGTTTTGTTCGCCCGTATCGGTCTTCTCCTCGAACACGCCACACAGGTCTGTGTCCTCGCCGTACACCTTTGTTCTATACATCGTGGTCGTTCTGTCGGCATATCCCTCCGTACTTTCGTGTTCCTCGGTGCTGGCGACCACACCCTGCATGTTCCAGAGCACGGACAGCTGTCGTGCGAGCGCCTCGCTCGTCGTCGTGTGCGATAGTTCGTTGGCTGGATGGCTATCGGAGCCGTCGCCTTCGTACAGTGCGGCTATGAAAAGTTGCTGGAACCCGGAAGGAGCCTCGAAGACGAAGCCGGGAACTCGTTTGTTCTCTGCACCCTCTCCACACACGTTCTCCAGAAATACGCACAACGGGGAGCCGAATGCCTTGACGCGCGTCGAGTTCCGCTCGCGCTCGACCGTTGTCGTTCCCCCGCCGACAGTAGCAACGGCTCGTTCTGTTGCCTCGATGAGTTCGTCCTCGTGGGAACCGAACGTGAATCCCACCTGTCTGTCGCCGGCGTGCCCCTCGGAGATGTAGTAGCCAAGGAGCTTGGCGAACGAGCCGTTGAGCGGAACCGACACAGGAATATCGGTCTCGTCGCCGCCTACCTGATACGTTCTGAGACTGCAGTCAGAGGCTTTCTGCTCCCAGCCGAGTTCGAGGACGGTTTCGGCGGGGAGGTAGCCTTTTTTGAGGTAGTTGGCTTCTAAGCTGTCCTTCAGTATGTCCACGCCGTCGTACCTGTAGTACGTGCGTTTTCTGTCGCTGTCCTCGGAAGGCTTCTTCCTAATCTTCTCTCCTGCCCGGATCTTCCCTACCATCTCCCTGTCGAACCCGTATACGTACACACGCCTACCTTCTAACTGCTCGCGGTCGATATGGTTCAGAAGGTTTACCTCTTCGACCGTCTCTTCGGGTGTCGGTAGCTTCCGCGGTGCGAGAACGGTATCGCCGGGTTCGAGTTCGCCGGCGTCCAGTTCCTTCGTTTCTCCCTGCTCTGTCAAGCAGAACAGGCTGTGGTTCCCGGTCACCTCGACGGTTCTCCCCTTCTCTGTCGTAATCTCGTACATCCGTTCTTGGGTCTCGTGGCGGATGACGGTCGTGACCGGCTCCCAGCTCATCTCGTGCGTTTCGCGGTTGAACGAAGGAACCTCTATCCCGTCTATGGGACGAACCCCCTCACCGTCTTCAGGGAGGTAGGCGTCGCAGAGAACACCTATAGGTATGAACTCCGTGCGACCGTCGCGGCGCACGAGTAGCCTCTGATCCGGTGCCAGAGACTGAACGCGTTTACCGAAACGGCTCCCGTACAGCAGTTTGCCGAATATCTTAGGTATCTGTCTCTTGACGATGCCGGGTCCGTTGTCCTCGATAACGAGCCTGTAGCCGTCGCGCACCTCCTCTATCCCTACGAGTATGTCGGGTAGAGCACCCGCTTCCTCACAAGCGTCGAGCGAGTTGTGACACGCGACCGGGTACGTTCCCGCCATGAAGTTCTCGTAACCCGGAACCGAGAGGTCGTACACCCATTCTTTGTCGTACTCTATCTTCTCTATCCCTTCGACAGGGAGGGCTGTGAGGTCGTTCCTTGCGAAGGACTCAGCTTCTCCTTTGAACGTGACCTTCCCTCCGTCGGCGAGTGCCAAGGCGTTGTCGGAGACTACCTTTTCTTGACGACCTTGTTCGAGGTTGTAGGACAGCTTCGCGTCCCTAACCTCGTCGAGGATATGGTCTGCCGGTAACCGGTTGTCGTAGGTCTGCGACCTGTCCGTTCTCAGGTGTAGGAGGCTACACCCGCCGAACTCCGCCGTCGTCCCGTTCACGTCACGTTCCCCGCCCTCCCGCGTCTCGTGTGTCAGCCTGAACCCGAGTGACGAGAGCAGGTAACGGAGCCCGGAGGAAAGACGTTCGGACGCTGTCGAGAACGTGAGCCTCTTCCTATCTATCTCTTCTATCGAGGCGTCCGTTCCAACCGCGTCTATGAACCCCTCGGTGGGGTAGCCGTCGCCCGCGCCGTATCCGAGAACGAAGCTCTCCTTCTTTCGGTCGTCGAGGTCGAAGACGAACCTCGGAATCCTCTTCTCGTCGGCTCGGGTTCCTGCGTTGAACACCTCTTTGATTACAAGACCCACGATGCTCGCGTTGAGAGTAACGTTGATAGCTGTGTCGTGGGCGTCGACTGTCGAAGCCTCCAGACCGAAGACCTCCTCGGCGAGGCTCTCGACGTGCTCCACGAGTTCGTTCTCGTGGCTACCAAGCGAGATGTATGTCTTCTCGTATCCGGTATCAACGCCTGTCACGCACCCTTCGGCAACGTATACCCCCAGCATCTCCGTCAACCCCTGTGTCACGGGTAGAACCGCGGGTATACTCTTACCGAATCTGTACCCCACCTCACGACCTTTGAACTCCTCAGGGCTCAGGTCGAGTTCCCTCACGAGGTTCAGGGGTAGACGGTCGCACTTCCTGAAGTCGCTTATCCGGTAGTCCGCTTTCACGTGTCCGAGTATCTCGTCGCGGTGTTCGTCGAGTAGGTCTTCGATACCGTAAACCTCGACCTTCTGTGTCTCTTCGGGTCGGAGTTCGAGCAGTTCCTCGACCAGATTTATCTCCTCCACGGTTTCCTCCGGCGACCATCCTGTCTCGGGAGCGACTATGTAGTCGTCTTCGGTTACTTCGTCCGTCTTCACCGAGACGACCTCCCCCTCGCGGAGGACGAAGACGCTGTGGTAGTCGGTAAGCTCGACCTCGTGACCGCCTTCGACGGTGATACGGTAGATGTCGCTGTTGACCCTGTGCCGGAAGAGCGTACTGACGTTCTTGAACCCCACGTCGTACCCGTCGTCGAACGAGAGAGACTCCACCTCCTGCGACCCGATACGTAGCTTCTGGAGGTCGCCACCCCTCTCCTCGACAACTTCGTCCCTGTTCTCCTCCATCACTCTGTCCACGAACTCGCCTATCCTACCGTGTCTGGTCTCCCCGTCCTCGCGGTACACGAAGGGTGTACCCCAAGTCAGGCTGTTATCCACCCCCTCCTTGACCGCCGTCACCAGACCGCGTGCCGGCGAGTCGAAGCCGAGCATATGCTTGTTCTTCTCGAAGAACTCGGCGACCGAGATCGAGCGCTGTTCCGCCGCGAGTTCCTCGGCGATGTCGTCGGTGAGCTGTGACTGGAATGACACGTTGCGCGTATTTCGTGCCCGCCGCTTTATACCGTTTTGGTTGCCAGCATTCTTCCCCGTCGCGCCGGCGTACGGAGAGCCGCGCGACTACAGTCGGTAAATCATATTTTAATATATCGTGAGACAGGTGAAGTCTTTATGTTTCGCTCAGTAATACTGACGATGATGCAAAACTCATGGCGCGATTACCTCATCGGGATAATACTCGTAGTGGGGGTTCTCTACTTTTCTGTGGATCTTGTTCGAAACTTTGAGAGTTATAACACAGTAATGATTATCAGTCGCGTCATAGCACTTGCAATGGGACCTATTGGGATCTTGATGGTGTTCGCAAAAGAAAAGGCTGAGAAAATTCCCGGGATACCTGAGCAAAAGGATTAGCTTTGAGACATGGGTAAGCCTCCGCCCTCAACGAACGAGCGTAGCGAGTGAGTAGGGCGGAGATACACCCCGTCAACCCTTACTCATCCGGTTGTTCAACAACGCTGACTTCAAGCTCAAGTATAGCATTTTCTCCATCAACACCCAACGATTTGCGTACTGCTTGTGGTATGACTATCCTACCCTTTTCATCCATTTCAACTGTGGTCGTTACCATACACCGAAATTATACTGTAAGCACTTCAATCTTATGTAGTACAAATATTTGTACTGAGTACCATAAAGTATAAGTGATAACGGTGTATAGGGTAGGTAAGGAGCGCGGGACAGACCACCGTCTCAGGAAACGGTTCTCTGAGAAAGGGTGGTTCGGTGAGCCAACACCGAACCGTGCTTCGAAGGTGAAGCAAATGAGCATACAGACCACGCGGACAAAAGAGTTCGGACATCACAGCGTCGTCAGAGAAATAGACCGGGATGAGACAGGTACACCCTACGAGTGCTACCGTTGCACCGAGTGCGGTCACGAACACGTTTCGGCGGACAGCTTCAACCACGTCAAGGAGTGTGAGTAACTGGTGGAGTACGAGCTTGATGCGGGCGCGCACTCCGTGTACTCTCTGGACTACCACCTGATACTCACCATCAAGTACCGCCGTAGCGTACTCAACGACGAACGGATGGTGCTACTCAAAGAGATAGCTAAAAGCGTCTCGGAGAGCTACGACGTACACATCAAGAACATGGAACACGACGAAGACCACGTACACATCCTGTTCCGAACCAAGCCTACGACAGAGATACCGAAGTACATCAACGTACTCAAGAGTGCAACCGCCCGCAAGATGAACGACGAGTACGCCGACGAGTGGCAGGACAAACTCTGGAACGGCGTCTTCTGGAGTCCGTCGTACTGCCTCATATCGACGGGTGAGGTATCGCTGGAAAAACTCACGGAGTACGTCGAACAACAAGGAGTAGCGTAAGATGCAACAGACCGTACAGAAATCGGAGATTTCTGTGCAGGCTGAGCTTGGCTCAGCATACGCTCGGAAGACCGTCGTCGCCAAGATACTCACCGACAGGCTCACGAACAAGAAGCGTGAGGCTATCGAACGTGAGTACGACGCCTTCCAGCGGTACGTACACGGCGAAGAGGACGTAGAACTGTACTCCGCAATATGTCAAGACGCCTTCCGGCATATAGACCGCGACGAAATCAAGGACGGACGTGAGTACCCCGTACCGATACGGAATCAGAACTTCGACGTTCGTCAGACGGAGTCTGACGAGCCATCCAGAAGCGATGCTTCTGGAGACGTTGACCTACGGCGTGACGACAACGACGTAGCGGACTGGTGGCTCAAGATACCCGTCGCCACGGTCTACGGCGGTGTCAACGTACCCATCAAACCTCACGAACCGATACCTGATGAAGCGGAGCTATGCGACTCAAAGATAGTCCGCGATGACGGTGAGTATTACGCTCACCTGAGCATAGAACAACAGGTGGATGTGTCCGAATCCTACGACGGCGTGATAGGCGTGGACTTCGGCGTTCGTTGGGCGGCAACGTCGGTGGCGTTGCCGTCCCGCAACACCTCTTTCTACGGCGAAGAGATACGTCGCGTACGCCGTCACTACGGCGAGCTACGGACACGGCTACAGGAGAAGGGCGCGTACCGTTCACTCCGACAAATCAAGGACAAAGAACGTCGTGTGGTCGAAGACCGTCTACACAAAATCAGCCGGTCAATCGTTGAGGAAGCGAAGGAACGAAACGCCTTCATCGTTGTTGGAGACCTCGAAGGTATAGACGGCGGCGACAAAGGCGCGGAGATGAACCGACGGCTTTCACAAATGCCGCACTACAAACTCAAGCGGTTCATAGAGTACAAGTCAAGGTGGGAAGGCGTCGTCGTCGTTGAGGTGGATGAGTACATGACTTCGCAGACGTGTTCGCGTTGTGGCAATCAGGATACGGGGCGTGAAGGACAGGGGCGTTTCCTGTGCGACGAGTGCGGACTGGACGACAACGCAGACAAGAACGGTGCGACGAACATCGCAAAGAGAGGGTTGGGTAAGTCTATCGAACGACCTCTATCCAGCCTCGGAGCCTCCGTGGACAGGCTCGAACGGTGCCACGATGAAACTACCTCTGGTACGGTACTACGTAGTGGAGAGGACACCGAAGCCCCGACCTCAAGGAGTGAAGGCGTCAGCCCGAACGAGTAGGTCGGGGTAGTTCACTATTCGTCGAGAAGCCACGAGAAAGACACCGGACTAGCTAATCCGTACGGCGGAAGTACCGTTGACTCGACGCCAAAAGTTACTGCTCCGGGGTGGATACGACGGCACCGAGACCGAAGAAGAGTCGGTGCCGTCGGTATCGGAGACGGCTGGTAGCTTAATCTGTATCTTTTTGCGTTCGTGTGTCGTATACGTGTTCATGAAAGCCTTCGTAGACGGAGAATGGGGCGAGTACGAGGCGACGAACGAGAGCGGCGAGTTCGAGCGCGCGACAACCTCCTTTAGGTCGTGGATAGGCGAGGACGACAGGTTTCCGGCGGAAGAAGGGCGTTACCATCTGTACGTCTCGTACGCGTGCCCTTGGGCACACCGTACGCTCATAACGCGACGCCTCCGTGGTCTACAGGGCACCGTCTCGGTCGACATCGTTGATCCGTGGCGCGGCGAAGGCGGATGGCGTTTCTCGCCCGAAAAGGACGGATGTACGCACGACAGTGTAAACGGGGCGGAGTACCTCCGCGAACTCTACCTCAAGGCTGACGAGGACTACACGGGACGCGTCACCGTTCCTGTTCTCTGGGACAAGAAGCGCGGCACGATCGTCAACAACGAGTCGCGCGAGGTGATGCGTATCCTCAACACGCGTTTCGAGGCGTACGCAAACGACGGTACGCTCCTTCCCGACGGACGCGAGGAAGAGGTCGACGGCGTCCTCGACGAGATATACGAACCCATCAACAACGGCGTCTACCGCGCGGGCTTTGCGAAGGGTCAGGAGGCGTACGACGAAGCCGTGGACGAACTGTTCGACGCCCTCGACCGGTGGGACGACGTGCTCGCCGATCAGCGGTACCTCGTCGGTGACGAGCTCACGGAGGCGGACGTGGCGATGTTTACCACGCTCGTCCGTTTCGACCACGTATACCACACGCATTTCAAATGTAACGTCCGGCGTGTCCGTGACTACGACAACCTCTGGGGGTACCTACGCGATGTCTACCAGACGGAGGGTATCGCCGCGACCGTGAACCTCGATCACATCAAGGAGCACTACTACACGACACATCCCGATGTCAACCCGACGGGTATCGTCGCGCGTGGACCTCCGCCGCGTTTCGACGAACCCCACGACCGCGACCGTCTCTAATCCTCTGAAAGCTCCTCTATAACGTCGTCCGCCCTCTCCATTATCTCGTCCACATCTATCTCGTCGCCCCCTACGTCGAGCTTCCTCTCGCGGCTCTTGGGGCTTTCGTCGACGAGTTCCTCCGTGAGCGAGAACATCTGTTTCACGTCCACGTCGTCGCCGCCTATGCTGAGACCGTGCCCCATCTTGGCGCTCTCGTCGACCTCCTTGTCCTGTATCTGTTCGACGACCTCGTCAGGTCTCCGTATCGCACCGGCTACCGGTGTTATCTCGGCGAGGTTTCTCGCCGTCGGGTATTCGAGAGAGAAGAACGAGGCGTCGTCTATACCCTCATCGACACCGTCGGCGTCCTCGGTGTACCCCCCGCCGCGGTAATGCTTCGACAGTTCGCCGTTCAGGAAGACGAAGACTGCGTCACCCTGTACGACGTATCCCGTGAACTCGGCTTCGTCGGCGATTCTGAGCACGTCCTTTACGCGCAGATCTATACGTCTGACATCGGGCTTACGTGTCGAGAGGACGATCGGAACCCGTCCGTACTGATCCTCGACACGCGACGGTATACGGACGCCGTCGAGGCATTCGGCGATATGCCGCGCGTTCAAGGCGAGCTTCTTCCTCAGACCGTCGTCGGCTATATCCTGAATATCGGTTAAGACGCTAACGACGGCGTCGTGTACCTCGTCGGAGGTTCGTGAGACTACGATCTCGCGCGTGATGACGGCGTACCCCGCAAACGCCGCGACGGTGCTGGAGTAGAAGACGTACGCGAGTATCACGAAGACGGGCGAGTCGGCGAAGACGCCCCAGCCGGTCGAATGTAGGACGGCGTAGACGACGAGTATCTCAGCGGTTACGAAGCCGACGATGTCGAGATGGAGAGGGTCGACGTTCGTTCCGTGGATCTCGCCGAGGCTTCCGTCACCGCCCTTCGACAGGTACTCGTACGCGACGGCACCGAGGACGAGACCCGCTGAGACGACCGAGTAGCTACGTACGAAGCCGTAGCCGTTGACCACGATAACCGCGTAAGAAGCGGAGACGACGACGAATGCGACGCCTACGGTGTCGACGGATGAGGCGGGGTCGTTCCTGGAGTCGAAGACCGCCGCGACGCCGAACAGGACGGTCGCCGTTCCTCCGACAACGACCGGGGAAACGACGTCGGGTGCGACGGCTGAGAGGGCGAGCGCCGCGGGAACGCCCGCGAGTACCACGATCCCTTTGAGCCTGAGAACCTCGTAAAGACGGCGTAGGTACGTCTTCTCGACCTTCTCGTCGGCGGCGACAACCTCGTCCGGCATATGATGGGGAACGTACCTGAGACGAATAAAGCTTTAGGCGTTTAGACAGGGGAGCCGAAACGCCTCGGACGGCTAAGAAGCCGGCTACGTGGTCGGACTACAGACCCTCGACGATATCCTGCTTGATTCCGTCGAAGAAGTCGCCTTCGGTGTCGCGGGGTCCCGAATGCGCCTCAGGATGATACTGGCGCGCCTCAACCTTGTGGTAGTCGCTACGTACCGCCTCGCTCGTACCGTCGTTGGCGTTCACCTCCGTGACCTCAAGCTCGTCGAGCGTCTCCTCCTCTACGGCGAAGCCGTGGTTCTGCGCCGTGATATGCACCACACCGTCTTCGAGATCCTTGACGGGCTGGTTCGCTCCGCGGTGCCCGAACTTGAGCTTGTACGTCTCGGCGTCGAAGGCGCGCGAGATTAGCTGGTGTCCGAGACAGACGCCAGCGACGGGTAGCTCGCCGAGGAACTCGTCGACAGCCGCGACTGCGTCGTCGTAGTTCGCCGGGTCGCCGGGACCGTTCGAGATGAACAGCGAGTCGGGGTCAACGTCGCGTATCTCTCCGGGCGATACGTCGTACGGCAGAGCGACGACATCGAGGTTTCTTCTCCGGAGGCTCGTGATTATGTTCCTCTTACATCCGCAGTCGATGAGAGCGACCGTAGCGTCGGCGTCCCCACTTCCGAAGCCCTCGTACGTCTTGGGCTCGTCGATCGTGACGCGCGCGCCGAGGTCGAGTTCCTCTATGTCGGGGCAGTCCTCGGCGAGTTCCTTTGCGCGTCCGGGCGTCGCATCGTCGCCGACGACCAGACCCGAACGCATCGTGCCGTACTCGCGCGTCTTTACCGTCAGGGCGCGCGTATCGACTCCGCTCATCGCGGGGACGCCCTCGTCCTCGAACCATTCGAGAACGTCGGGCGGGTCGGTGGAGAACTCACGTGCGACGCACGCCTCCGCCTTGATGCCGTCCGACTGGAAGGAGTCGGGGTCGACGCCGTAGTTACCGATGAGCGGGTAGGTGAACATCAGGGTCTGAAACTCGTACGACGGATCCGTAAGGCTCTCCTCGTAACCCGTGTACTGCGTCGTGAAGACGAGTTCGCTCTGTACCTCGCCGGGCGTACCGTGTCCCTCGCCCTCTACGACCGTCCCGTCCTCTAACGCGAGATAAGCTTTCATCGGTAACGAATCACGTCGGCGCGGTCAAAAGCGCATCGGTTGTTGGTTCGGGTGAGGTTAGCCACGCTCCTCGGCGAGACGGTCGTACTCGGTACGGACGTCCACGACGGGCGCGTCGTAGCCCTCGGGTGCGTAAGGCTCGTGCGGATTGGGTGACGCCTCCTTCTCCTCTACCCACGTACGTACGAACCCGCCGTCTCCGTCGTACCGCTTCCCCTGCTTCAGGACGTTGAAATACCTGTCGCGCGAGTCGTTTCCAACACCCGCCTGATACGCCCAGTTGCCCCAGTTCGATGCGACATCGTAGTCGACGAGCTTCTCCTCGAAGTACGCCGCGCCGAGACGCCAGTCGACGCCGAGTACGTCGACGAGGAAGGACGCGACGTTCTGCCTCGCACGGTTCGAGGTGTACCCCGTGGCGTTGAGTTCACGCATCGCGGCGTCGACGAACGGTACGCCCGTCGTGCCCTTGCACCACCGTTCGAAACGTTCGCCGCGACCGCGCCATTCACGCGACACGCCGCGTATACCTCCGGGAGCGAAGAACGCCGAGCCATGTTTCACGAACCCAAACTGGAAGAAGTCGCGCCAACGAAGTTCGAATACGAGCCAGTACGTCGAGTCGTTGGAGACGCGTTCGTCCTCGTACCTTTTGACCTCCTCGTAGACGCGGCGCGGCGAGATAGATCCGCGTGCGAGCCACGCCGAAAGCTTAGACGAGTAGTCGGCACCGACGAGACGGTTACGTGTCTCCTTGTACTCACGGAGAAGGTCGCGTTCCCAGATGTACTCCTCTAAGCGTTCGAGTGCGCGCGTCTCGCCACCCTCGAAGCCGAGCGCACCGCGTCCGTCGTCCTCCGACGGTTCGAGACCGAGTTCGTCGAGCGACGGTATCCCGTCGTCGAAGGACGGCGTGTCGATCCCGTCGGGCGCGTCGACCGTCTCACGCGGCTTGTCGTTCGCCTCGACCTCCTTACGCCACGGCGTGAACGTGTCGTTCATCCTCTCCGGGGGTGTCGGAAGGTCGTTGATATGGTGGAGCGTATGCGTCCAGAGCCTCCGCGTCTCTGCGCCCTCAGCACGCGCCGTTTCGCGCACCGCACGTTCACGCCCGAACTCCTCCGTCGCGGGCTTAGTCTGCAGAAAGACCGTGTCAACGCCGTACCCGTCGACGAGCGACGCGACGACCTCCTCCGTCCTGCCCTGACGTACCGCAAGGTCGCCGCCGAGTTCACGGAGAGAGGAACGGAGATCCTCGACCGTCTCGCGTATGAAACGCGCCCTGTGTGCACCCGTCTTTTCGGTTCCGTAACGCGTCTCGCCGTAGTCGCGTTCGTCGAAGACGTAGACGGGTACGAAGCCGTCGCGCGCCGCCTCGGCGAGTGTCGGGTTGTCGTGGACACGGAGATCGTCACGGAACAGAAGCAGGTTCATACGGATCGTACGTATCCGAACCCAATAAGTCCGACGAGCGCGTACGGGGCACGTGGACGAGAGAGGTACTGAGGTTCATATCTACCACGAGGGCGACGACGACCCGGCGAAATGCACCGCGCGGCGTCTTGCGGACGAGGGCGAGGCGCGCCTCCACGAACGTTACGACAGTCTGCCGCGAGCCACGGCGCTTTCGCCGTACGCAGAGACGGCGCTCTCGCCCGCCGACTCTCCGCCTATCGTCGTCTTCGACTCGTCGTGGAAGTCCGCCGAGGAGGTCGCCGAACCGTACGACGGAACCGAACGTGCACTACCTTTCGTCGTCTCTGCGAACCCCGTGAGCTACGGAAAGCCGTTCAGGCTCAACACCGCAGAGGCTGTGATCACGGCGCTATACATCACCGGAGAGAAGGAGGACGCGCGCCGTATCGCCTCGTACTTCAGCTACGGAGGGACGTTCTTATCGTTGAACCGCGAGCCGTTGGAGAGGTACGCTGTCTGTGAGACGAGCGAGGAGGTCGTTGAGGTGCAGGAAGACTACCTCGATTAGTACTGTGTATCCGCCGGATCCCTGCAACTGAGCAGGGTACTGTACGGGGTGAATCTGTATCCGTCGTCCTGCAGTATAAACGACCAAGTCTGACGGTTGCAGTCGGCTAACTGACGGAAGGTCACGTTGAACGACCCCGTGACTGTTCTGTTCCCCCACTCTACCTTCAGGCTGTAGTTCCCCGGACGGGTGAGGTTGTACCCGGCGGTAGAGTTCCGGCTCAGCGTCTTTTCGACCCGATAGACCGTCCCGTTGGTGTTACCGACAGTCACATTCATTGTTACGTTTCCGAGGCTACGGTTAACGGCTACCACAGCCTTGTCCTGTGGGTCGGACGGGTCTATGGTAGGCTCCCCCTCCCATACATCGCCGACGGTTACCCTGTAGTACCTTCCGTCGAGACTGACGTATGTGTCTCCCTCCGTGGAGTTCTGTATATACCCGTACAGGCTTCTACGTACGCTCCTGTGCATCCTCGGTATCTCGTTGTCGCCTAAAGCAGGCTCTATTCTCATATCTCCGCGTACCGAGTAGTCGATGACGAACCGTCCGTTGTCAGTCAGAACGGTCGCGTTCACCACGTTACCGTCGTGTGTCGCGTTCTCCGAAACCTCCTCCAGCATTAAGCTACGGTTACCAAGCGGCATGGAATTCGTCCCTACGTTCCGGGATACGTTCTCTGAGCCGGTGGTCTCGTTCGCAGGTTGAGTATCGCCGTTCGTCAAGCCGCCGTTTCCGAGACAGCCCGTGAGAGTAATCAGCAAAGAGAGCACCGCGAGTGTAGCCAGAACCGCACGCGTGTACCTCATGGTAGCAGTAAGGACACGCCGGAGAAAAACCTGTGGCTTACTCAGGCGACCCGTTCTCGTACTCGCTGATTATCTCGTCCAGACTCTTCTCCTCGTCGTCTTCCTCGGTTACGGCTACGCTCATACGCGTACTGCGCGGAACTCTTTGAATAAGCTTCCGGATTATACGACGTTTGTCAACGTCTGACTAACGACCTTCGAACTCGGGTTCGCGGTTCTCGACGAACGCCGTCACGCCTTCCTCAACGTCGTCCGACTGAGACACCGAACTCTGGACCCATGCCTCGCGTTCGAGCGCCGAATCGAGGTCGTTGTCGGCGCCGTAATGCAGAAGCGACTTGCTCGCGCCGATTGCGCGCGTCGGTCCCGACGCGAGTTCGTCGACGAGTTCGTCGGCGCGTTCGTCGAACTCATCGTCGGCGTAGGCGTGGTTTATGAGACCCATCTCCTCCGCCTCAGGCGCGGGTACGTCACGTCCGGTGAAGACGAGCTCCTTCGCCTTCTTCATACCCACGAGACGCGGGAGTATGTACGACGAACCCGAGTCCTGCGACAGCCCGATCTTTGCGAAAAGCTCCGCAAAGGTCGCCGACTCCTCCGCGACGGTCAGATCACACGCAAGCGCGAGGTTACATCCCGCACCGACGGCGTGTCCCTGAACCTTAGCCACGGTCGGCTTCCGCATACGGAAAAGCTGGCGGACTATCTCGTGTAGGTCGTTCTCTATCAGTTCGACTATCTCCGGCGGCGACGTATGCGCGAAGTTGACGAGCGCGTTTACGTCCGCCCCGGCGCAGAAGGTTCCGCCCGAGCCTTGGAGGACGACCGCACGCGCGTCCGACCCCTTTATTTCGCGCAGTTCGTCTGCGAGCGCCGACATCGTCTCGTGGTCGAGTGCGTTCTTGACCTCAGGACGTTCTATCGTAACCGTGGTCACACCGTCTTCTCTGTCTACGTCTACTGACATGTTCGGAAGACGCCCGCATCGGACATATAGCTTGTGTAGCGAGAGAACAAGAGTTATACACGATGACGGAGTTCTATGAGTATGGCAAACTTCCCCGAAGCGGAGAAACGTCTGCTTGAGAAGCAGATATGTATGAGATGTAACGCACGTAACCCGGAGGACGCTACTTCATGCAGGAAATGCGGGCACAAGAAGCTACGTCCTAAGAACCGCGAGCGTCAGACAGCCTAAAGCTCCCCTTTTGTACTCGGTACGTCGTCGCGTCGCTCGTCGTGACGTGTAGCATCGTCGAGTGCGAGCGCGAACCCCTTGAAGACAGCCTCGATCACGTGGTGGTCGTTGTCGCCCGCCGCCTCTACGTGGAGCGTCACGCCCGCGTTACGCGCGAACGTACCGAAGAAATGCGGCACCATCTCGTTCGTCAGGTCGCCGACTCCGTCGCGGTCGAGTTCGACCTCGGTGAAAGCACGTCCGCGCCCCGACACGTCGACGGCGACTGAGGCGAGCGCCTCGTCCATCGGCGCGCGTCTGTCGCCGAAACGCGCGATACACGCACCGTCGCCGACTGCGTCACCGAACGCGCGTCCAAGGACGATAGCTGTGTCCTCGACCGTATGGTGGTCGCCGGTTTCGAGGTCGCCGTCCGCCTCGACGGTCAGGTCAAACATACCGTGCTTCGCAACGGCGACGAGCATATGATCGAGGAACCCTACGCCCGTCTCGATGTCGCTCTTACCGTCGCCGTCAAGCGCGAACTCAACGTTCACCTTCGTCTCGACCGTCTCACGTTCCGCGTTTCCTTTGCGTGTCATGTCGCCACCTCGTTAGCCTCGTCGTACGACATACGTCCCTCGTAGAAAGCCGTGCCGATGACTACGCCCGACGCGCCCGCTTCTCGCAGAGCCTTCACGTCGTCGGTCGTCGCCACGCCGCCCGACGCTATCACGGGAACGTCGACCGCCTCGACGAGTTCCTCGACGGGTTCGACGGTTACGCCTTCGAGAAGACCCTCGTCGTCGACGTTCGTGAACAGGAACGCCGAAGCGCCCTCGTCCTCGAAACGCCGTGCCACCTCGACGGGCGAGACGCCCGCGCCCTCCTTCCACCCTTCGACGACGACCTCGCCTTCGCGGGCGTCGAGTGAGACGACGACCTCGCCGTACTCCGCCGCACGTCCGACGAGTGGCGGATTCTCGACGGCGGCGGTTCCCATGACGACACGATCCGCGCCCGCCTCGAACAACGTCCTTGCGTCACCGACCGAGCGTACGCCGCCGCCGACCTGTACGGAGACATCCGTCTCCTCGACGATACGCCGAACCTGCGACGCGTTCCTGCGTTCGCCATCTATAGCACCGTCAAGGTCGACGACGTGGAGATGTTCCGCTCCCTCGTCGACCCAACGCCGAGCCGACTCGACAGGGTCGCCGTACGTCTTCGCTGTGCCTTCATCACCCTGTACCAACTGGACGCATTCGCCTCCCTTCATATCGACGGCGGGTATTACGTCCATCTTTCTTACCCGTCTTCCTCGTCGTCGACGTACTCGTCTATGTCGTACCACTGATCCTCGCCTTCGAAGTAGTCGTCGGCTTCCTCCATCCGTTCCTCTATGTCCTCGTTCTCTGCCATCGGGGTTAGTACGCAACCTTAGACATAAAGCTTTTCGCGGGGACTGTCGCAAGCTATTAGAGACGGTCGCGTCTACGGCGTCCATGGAGATAACTCAGCTGTTTTCGAGTATGCCTTTCGCGGAGCTACTCGGTATCGAGGTCACGCGCGCCGAGGACGGTATGGCAGAGGCGCGTCTGCAGATGACACGGAAGCTCAGCTCTAACACCGCGAGAAACGTCGGACACGGCGGCGTGGCGTTCGCGCTCGCGGATACGGTGGCGGGCGCGGCTGTCGTCTCTCTCACGGGGGAACCCGCGCCGACGGTCGATATGCGTATAGACTACCTCAAGCCCGCCACCGACGACATGACGGCGCGCGCCGAGGTGGTACGGCGCGGCAACACGTCCGCAGTCGTCGACGTGACGGTGAGACACGAAGGCGAGGGCGACGCGGACGCCGAAGACGGATACGGGTCAGCCCAGGGCGACGAGATAGCCCGCGCCCGCGGCGTCTTCAAGCTCGGCGTCGAGGAAGGTTCGGAGCACGACCGGGATACAGACGAGATCGGTAACAGCCCCTAAGCTTACGTCGTCCGGGCGCGTCTTACGTCTATGTCCCGTTTCAACGTCTCAGGCACCGCTGTGGTCACGGGTGGGTCGAAAGGTATCGGACGCGCCGTAGCCGAGAGCTTCGTGGACGACGGCGCTGATGTCGTCATCTGCTCGCGCACAAAGGACGAGGTAGAGGCGACCGCGGACGACATCGGTGCCGTGGGCGTCGAATGCGACGTTACGAACCGCGATGAGGTTGGCGCGCTCGTCGAAGTCGCCGTCGACGAGTTCGGCGGTATCGACGTTCTCGTAAACAACGCGGGCGCGTCGTTCATGTCCAACTTCGACGGTGTGACGCCGAACGGCTGGGATAGGGTCGTCGACATAAACCTCGGCGGTACGTACAACTGCACACGCGCCGCGGGTGAACACCTCAAGGACGGTAACGGCACCGTCGTAAACATGGCGAGCGTCGCGGGCGTACAGGGAGCGCCTTACATGTCGCACTACGGCGCGGCGAAAGCAGGTATCATCAACCTCACGAGCACCCTCGCGTACGAATGGGCGAGCGACGGTGTACGTGTAAACTGCGTCGCTCCGGGGTACGTCGCCACACCCGGTGTTGAGTCGCAGATGGGTGTGAGCGCAGACGACATCGACCGGCGTGATCCGGAGCGCACGATAGGCGAACCCGACGAGGTCGCCGACATAGTAAGCTTCCTCGCGTCGCCCGCCTCGTCGTTCGTCGTGGGCGAGACGGTCGTAGCGCGCGGTGTACCCGACATAGCCGAGACGCCGGAGGTCTAAGGGTGTCGGGTGACGCGAGAAACGGCGCGGATCTGTTCGTCGAGACGCTCGAAACGTACGGCGTCGGACGTGTCTTCGGTAACCCCGGCACGACAGAGCTTCCTATCACCGAGGCGCTTGCGGACGGCGACGTTGAGTACGTTCTCGGTCTTCACGAGGACGTTGCGGTCGGTGCGGCGGCGGGGTACGCGAGCACGGCGCGCCATCTCGGCGAACCCGCGCCTGTTGGCGTCGTAAACCTGCACGTCGTACCCGGATTGGCACACGGTCTCGGTAACGTCTACAACGCCGCGCGTTCGTGTGTGCCGCTCGTGGTTACCGCAGGAACGCACGCGACCGACTTCCAGCACGAGGAACCCGTCCTGAGCGGTCCGCTCGTTGAGACGGCACGCCCGTACGTCAAGTTCGCCGCCGAGGCGAAGGACGTTGACGCACTGCCGTCGGTTCTCCGTCGCGCGTTCCGCGAGGCTCTCACACCGCCGACTGGACCCGTCTTCGTCGCCCTTCCCATGGACACGATGACGGCGGAGACAGACGCGACACCCGAACGTCTCGGAGGTATCCCCGACGCCGGAGAGGGCGACACCGACGCGGTCGAAGAGGCGGTCGAAGCCTTCGTTGAAGCCCAAGCCCCCGTACTCGTCGTCGGCGACGGTGTGGCACGCTCCGACGGCGTGGACGCCGCCGTGGCTCTCGCAGAGTCGGCGGGAGCGCGTGTACATGCCGAGATCTTCGCGTCCGAAACCAACTTCCCGACCGAACATGACCAGTTCGTCTCCTTCTTACCGCCCGATGACGGTATAGTCTCAACCTTCCTACGTACCGATACGGTCGTCTTCGTCGGCTGTTCGTCGAACGCGACGCTCTGGAAGAACGAGACGCCTCTCGTACCCGACGACGCAACCCTCGTACATATCGGCGATTCGGGACGCGAACTCGGTAAGAACGCTCCCGCCGACGTCGCTGTTCTCGGAGATCCGGCGCGCGTCTGTAGCCGTCTCGCTAACCGTCTCGGTGAGGCGCTCGACGACGAGGAGCGCGGCGCACGGAAAGAGAACGTCCGATCCACCAAGGGGTCTCTCGCGCCTATGGTACGTTCGATGGGCGAGGACGAAGCCGACTCGCCGTTTCCGTCGAAGGCTGAGCTCGTCGACGCCATCCGCGACGAACTCGGGGACGCGTACGTCGTCGACGAGGGCGTGACGAGCAAGTACGCCCTTCTCACACGTTACCCGTTCGAGGGCGGCGACTATCTCGCCAACAAGGGCGGCGGCTTGGGATACGGGGCGCCCGCGACCGTAGGCGCGGCGCTCGCACACCGCGATGCCGGAAACGACCGACGCGTCGTCGCCTTCATAGGCGACGGCTCTTACTTCTACTACCCTCAGTCGGTCTACACCGCGGTGCGCGAAGGTCTCGATACCACTTTCGTCGTGCCTGACAACGATGGATACACCATACTGCGCGACAACACGGACGAGATGTTCGGCGAAGGCGACCACGCGTACACGGCGACGCGTTTCGACCCTTCGATGAGCGTGGCTGACAGCGCGCGTGCGTACGGCGCGGAGGCAACGCGCGTCGAGGCGAAGGACGCGCTAACCGACGCCCTACGCGACGCGAGCGGTGAGGGCGTTCACGTCGTCGACGTTGCCGTACACGACTGACGACGGCTACAGGGGATCCTCACCGTCGTCGGGAAACACCTTACCCGGATTCAGCGTCCCGTTAGGGTCGAGCGCATCCTTGACCGTACGCATCGCCCTGACGCCGCCCTCGCCGTGTTCGCGCCCCATGAACTTCCGTTTACCCAGACCGATACCGTGCTCCCCGGTGCACGTACCGCCGACCTCAAGCGCGTGCTCGACGACCTTCTCGTACAGTTCGACGCCCTCACGCATCGCCTCGTCGTCTCCTTCCTCAACGAGAACGAGGTAATGTATGTTTCCGTCGCCCGCGTGTCCGAAGCACGGTATGGGGACGCCGTGCTCCTCCGAAAGCTCCTTGATATAACGGACGGTGTCGGGGTACTCCGTAATCGGAACGGCGATGTCGCCCGCGTGCACGGGTTCGAGCGACGGGTTGGCGGAGCGCACCGCGACGCCGAGTTCGCGGCGTAGCTCCCAGAGTTCGTCCGCCTCGTCGTCAGCGCCCACCTCGAAAGATGCGACGTCGTGCGCCTCGAAGACCGAACGCGCGAACCCCACCTCACGTTCGACGCCATGGTTGGCGTGGAACTCGACGAAGACCATCGGCGCGTCGGGCAGGTCGGTGCCGAGGTAGCTGTTCGCCATGCTCGCCGCCGTCGCATCGACAAGCTCTATCTTCGCCACGTCGACCTCCGAACGGACGGCGTCGAAGACGGCACCCGCGGCGTCGTCTAGGCTGTCGAATGTTGCGCGACCGCCGCGTATCTGCTCGGGTATGCCTTTGAGACGGAGCGTGGCGCGTGTCACGACGCCGAGCGTCCCTTCGCTTCCCACGATGAGGTCGCGCATCCTGTAACCGCTCGACGTCTTTTTTGCCTTGCTCCCGAACTCGACGATGCGCCCGTCAGCCAGAACCACCTCAAGCTCGTCGATCCAGTCGCCGACCTTACCGTAACGTACCGTCCCCATACCACCCGCGTCGTTGGCTACCATACCGCCAATCGTCGATATGCTCCCCGACGAAGGCAGAGGCGGGAAGAACAAGCCGTCGCCCTCCACCGCCTCGTTCACGGCGCTCCCGTAGACACCTGGTTCAACGTCGATCTGAAAGTCGTCGGGGCGTACGTCGAGGACGGCATCCATCTCCGTCATGTCGAGAGAGACACCGCGGCGGACGGGGACGGCGTTACCCTCCAGACCTGTCCCTGCGGCGTACGGCGTGACGGGCACACCGCGTTCGTCACAGACTGCGACGACGTTCGAAACGTCCTCGGTCGTAGTTGGGTAGACGACTGCGTCGGGCGTTGCCTCCACGCGCCCTTCGGTCGCCCAGTCGTTCGCGTGCCTGTCCCGTTCGCCGTCACCTAACTTGACCTTCGAACCGTCGACTGCGTCGGTGAGAAAACCCATCTCGGACATACGGAACCGACGCGTCGCGCAGGGTTAACAGTTCCTGCCGTCTCGGAGCCGGTTATACGCGGTGCAACCTATAAATACGTCGTCCTCAAAACAACGGATATGCTGACCGCAGACGAACTCGTAAACAGGTCGAAGTCCGAACTCGACGAGCTTTTCCTCGGCGGCGAAACGCCCGACGAGGACGCGCTCGACGGTGAGACCGAGGGGCGCGTACTCGCGGGGCGTGGACCCCTCCGCGCCGAAGCCGTGCGCGAAGCCGTGAACACGTCGCTCCTACCGTGGAAAGGGAAACGTATCGACCGCGGCGTCGGTGCGAACAGGTTCGGGTACGGACCTCTCGAACGGCAGGGGTTTGAGTTCGAGACGCGTATCGCCTCGTCGCTCGTACCTGACGACAACGACGTACTGATCTTCGACTACGACCAGCCCGAAAACCCGCCCGGTGTGCGCAGGGTACGCGACGACCTCAAGGAGGTCGACGACGGTCTTTTCCTCGGCACGTCGAACGCAAAGCTCGGCGGCGGGTACAGCTTCGTGGCGTACTTCGCGCTCGAACGTACCGACCGTGGAACGGCGACGGAGGAGAGCGGTGGTATAGAGGTTAGGACTTAACTTCGTCCGGCTCAATGCGCCCATGGTGGGATGAATGAAGAGATGGGTGATGGTCTCCGCGTACGTGTTAGGTGTACTCATAGTCGCCGAGGTCGCGGTTTTAGGCTACGTGTTCGTCAACGCGCCGCCCGAAGACCCCGACAACAGGTACCAGCGTATTACCGTGACGGATATCGAAAAGGGGCAGACTCAGGACGGCGTCGTTACGGCGGAGATAAGAGCGGAGCCGTACCTCTACTGTCCCGAAACAGAGTCTCTCACGTTCCATATCGGTGCTTCGTTCTACAACGACACCGAGCGGTTGAGCGACGCACCGTTAGACCCCGGCGGTACCAGACCCGTCGAGGTTCCAACGTTCGGAAAGAACGTCACCATACCGGCGCGTAACGAGAGTCTGTCTCCGGACACCGTCGACACCATCCGTGTCCTCGCTGTGAACCAGCGGGATCAGGGGTATGCCCCCTGCGACGAGATAGCCTTCCCTGACGAACTACCTCCACGAGGGTACTGGTGGAACTCGACGGACGTATCCGGGAACGGTTCGCGCGGAGACAACGCCACCGAGACGTAAGGCTTGAAAGTCGCGCGCACGTACACCGCGTATGCGCGACGAGGAAGAGATAAGGGAGCAGTACGAGTTTCTAAAGGAGCAGTTAGACGACGAGAACATGAACCACGAAGGTGTGCGGCAGATGTTCACGTACTACAAACGCGCGCTCGGCTGGGTTCTCGAAGAGGAGTATATCTAGGCGTCAAACTCCGATCTGATAACCGCCACGAGATCGTCGTCCACCTCACCGGCGATCTCGGCGGTTCCGTTCTCACGTACCTCGGCGAGAGCGACGCGTATACGTTCCGCCGAGCGCCCTTCGGCACCGTCGAGTATCCCTTCCACGCCGGATAGTCCTGTGTCGCGTACGTGTTCAGCGACGCGCGCGCAGACCGCCGCACCCTCGGTATCGCCATCCTCCTTCGCCACCTCTTCGAGTATACGTACAGCGACGTAGAACCCTTCGGCGTTCGCGTCTCCGTCGGTCATCCGAGGGGCGCTCGCCACGCCGTTTCGCGTTCGAGCACGGCACGCCATTTCTTCTTACATCCGCAGTCAGGGCGTTCGAGAACATCGGCGTCGCCCGTAAGCGAGTACGCCGTCACGGCGTCGTATACGTCGTCGTCGCATTCGCCGCAGTTGTGCGCGCCCCTGTCGCCGCCCGAACCCACGGGGCGCGAAACGACGACGGCGGGCGCGTCCTGGGTGCGTTGCAGAACCTCTACGACGCTCCAGAGCCACGGAGGGCGGTAGCCGTCACGGTAATGGAGACGGTCAACGAGCGTGTACCTCTGTACGTTACACGGGTTGACGGAGACGAGATCGGCGTGCTCGGCGCTCTTGCGTACGGAGTAGACGGCATCCTCGATAGCCTCGCTCTCTGTCAGGAAAGGCGGCTTCATCAGGAGATACGCCTTCACGGTCGCGCCGTGATCGTGCGCCACGTTCGCGGCGCGTACGAACTCGTCGAACTCGAAGTACTTGTTGACGCATTCGCGTCTGACGTGGTCGTCGGCGGTTTCGAGACCGACGGCGATACAGAGCTTACGGACGCGTTCGACGGCGTCCTGTATAACGTCGTCCTCCACGAAGTCGGGGAGCGTCTCGACGACCACGCGCCGGTCGGAGAACGTGTCGAGTATCTCGTGGCGCGCCTCCGGCGGTATCTCACGGCGGTCGAAGAACGTCCCGCTCGTGTACATCTTGACGTTCTCGCACTCAACACCCTCGTCGCGCTCGTGCTCCAACGCCTTGTCCAACTGGGTCAACATCGAGTCGGCGTCGACAGCGCCCTTGTTCGACTCGCCGACGTAGCCGCACATCGTACATCCGCCCGCGCGCGCCCATCTGCATCCGTCGGTGTTGAAGACGATAGTGAGAGACTTACCGCGTCCTTCGGGCGACCGATCCTCGTCGACCCAGACACGTATAGGCTCGTCGGGGTTGGCGTCACGATCCTTGCGCGCCCGTATACCCCGCATCGACTCGTTGAGCGCGTCCGACGTTTCCATCGACATACCCCCGCTAAGCTATCGACGCGTAAATGGTTAGCTATCGTAGCCGCCCCAGACCCACTCCTCGCAGAACATCTGCCACCAGTAGTCCTCCATACCCATGTTGATAGGGTTGACCTTGTCGTCCATGCACGACTCGACGAACCCCTGATTCTCCTGTATATACTTACGCACCGCTCGGCGCTCGTCGCCGTAGAGGTAGTAGACCGCAACGGTACGTCCGCGCGACTTCGACGAACCTGTCCCCGACCGTGTGACGTCGAACGTCCCCATCCACCGGCGTTCCTGAAGGTTGGGGTTGCGCGGTAGCTCGTCCGCCGTCGCGGGTCCGTCGTCGCGCAGATGTGTGAGCACTTCGTTGTTCCGGGTCTTTTCGTCCGGAAACGGACTCTCCTGATTCATGATGTTGAATACGTACTCCGTCTGTTTCTTGACCTTCTACCTAGGACATATACCTGCGCGTACTTATACTTTATTCGTTTGCACAGAGAAGCCTCCTAATCTGTAAACCTAATTTTACAGAGACGGCGCTCCCTAAACGAGATTCTTACAGTCGTTGACTATCCTCGACGGGTTTATCTCGCCGTCGTAGTCGAAAGAGACGTAGTAGCCGAGGTAGTCGTTGTTTACGAAATGGAGACGGACGGAGTCGTCGAACTGGTAGATGGAGCATTCGAGCGCCTCGTCGTTGAACAGTGACTCTATATGCTGGTTTCCGAGACCCTTCAGAACCATGTCGTGGTGTATCTCCTCTATATCCTCCTGACTGAACTCGTCCGCCACGTCGTCACGTATGTAGAGAACCTCGTAGCCTTCCCTGTCGTACCGCCCGACAGCACGTAGCTTGTCGCCGATCTCGTCCTTCAGAACCTCGACCAGCTCTTTCTGTCTCGTCCCCATTCTTGGGGGTGTTTCGTCCGAACGGTGGTTAACGTTTATGAATCTTCGGCGAAGGCTCCTGCGATCAGGAGGGGGAGGACGAGCGTCGCCTCCGCCTGTACCTGAGTGTAGTTGGTCTCGTCCTCCGATCTTATCTTCCCCCACGAAACCGCCTCGTCGGGGGGCGCGCCCGAAAGCGAACCGTCGCCCTCCATGCCTGTTGAGACGTAGACGGCGTAGTCGGCACCGCCGCGGAACAGGTTGGTCATGATCGCGTGGTGCTTGGGGACGCCGCCGCCGACGGCGATAAGACCCGTCGTATCGGCGAGCAAGCCGTCGTCTATGAGAGCCTCGTAGTCGTCGAGTATCTCGATACCGACGCCGTCGTGCGCGTCGTCGCGCTGGCGGTAGTAGTAGAGGAAGTTTCCGACCTCGGCGTCGGTAAGTGCGGGACAGTAGACGGGTACGTCGTTGTCGGCTGACTGTTTCAGGACGGAGTCAGGGTCGTCGAGTCGCTCGCCGAGTTCGGCGCAGAACTCAGACGGTGTACGGACGCGTTCATCGGCGAAGAAGTCGTCGAAGAAGTCGTACAGGTACTCCTCTAACCAGACGTAACGGTCGGAGGGGACGTAGATGTTGCCGAGACGGTTTATGCCGCGGTCACGTAGCTCCGCCTCGTCAGCGTCCCAGTCGCCCATCTTGAACGGCTTCTCCGTCTTTATAACGTCCTCGGCGACGGAGCCGGACGTGGTGATGACTACGTCGACATGTCCCTCGCGGACGAGGTAGGCGACGGCTTCGCGCAGACCCGACGAGACGATGTTGGAGGTGAAGGTGAGGTAGACCGTCGCGTCGTCGTCGCGCATCCGTTCGCAGATGTCGACAGCCTCTGCGAGATGCGTTGCCTGAAACCCCGTCGTTGCGTACGCGTTGAGCATCGCGCTCAGGTCGAAGCCGTCGCGGAAGTCGTAGCCGCGTACGTCGGGGGCGTCGACCTCCTCGTCGCTCCCCGGCACGACGTTTTCGTGTGTATCGCCTTCCATACGTCGGGTACGCGGGTCGGCTTCTTGAAACGGTCGTATTCGGGAAGCCGGGTTAAGAGTTATATACAGGCGTCGTGTACGGTAGGTATGCTCAGATGGCTTATCGGGGTAGTCGCCGCGGTAGCCTTCTTCTGGGGTCTCAACAGGATTCTGATCGCTCTCACATCCGAGGCGACCACGACCGACCTCCTTCTCGGCGTCGTAGGTGTCGGGCTCGCGGGTCTCTCGTTCGTCTACCTCGGATACCTTCTCGGACGGGTTCAGAGGAGCGTCTGAGAAAGAAATACTCTTAACCCGGCGTGTGCAATCACACGACGCGCCTCGGTAGCTCAGCCTGGTAGAGCGCGTCATTGGTAATGACGAGGTTCCCGGGTTCAATTCCCGGCCGAGGCTTGAGCGAAGCTTAGCGGAGCGAAAGCCGATCGGGATTGAACCGGTGAAGGAAGTGAGCGGTTACCGCGAACGGACTGACCGTGGTTCAGTTCTCCTCCGAGGTTGTTATCCGAACCTATGCCACCAACCTAAGCTGATCTTCTCCGGAAAAGGTGAAGTACCTCGGGGGCAAGCCCCGAGGCTTCACCGTTTTGACCGCACGTCCCAAACCGGGTCGTTCCGTCGCAGGCGAATTTAATTCCCCTCGACCTTCGCATAACGGGTCGGCTCCGGATTAACACCCGAACACAGCGTTA